>CAWGEY010000010.1:0-441011 GCA_963821695.1 uncultured Actinomycetota bacterium | reverse complement strand
TCAATCGCCTCCTATTCCGACAGCTCGTAGATGTTCTCGTTGTTGCCGTTCCAGACCACCAGACTCGGCCGGGACCGAGCCGGGTGACGGCCTCGCGGGCCTCGGCGACGACCTCACTGCGCAGCGGCTCGTCCTCGCTGTAGGCCGCGCAGGCGAACAGGAAGTCCTGCCAGACCAGGATCCCCGAGCTCGTCGCAGACGTCGTAGAAGTCGTCGCTCTCGTAGATGCCGCCGCCCCAGATCCGCATCAGGTTGGCCCCGGCTGCGACCGCCTCCTTGATCGAGGTGCGGTAGCGTCTGGGGTCGAGCCGGGTGAGCAGCGCGTCGTCGGGGATCCAGTTGAAGCCCCTGACGTAGATCGGGGTGTCGTTGACCACCAGCGAGAAACCGTGCCGTGCTCGTCCGGGGTGATCTCGAGCTCGGCCGTCCGGAACCCCACCTGCGGCGCGCGATACGACTGACCGGCGACCTCGACCGTCACGCCGTAGCGGGTCTGCGCGCCGTACCCGATCGGCCACCACCGCTCGACGCCCCGGGACCTCGACCGAGACGACGACCTCGGTCTGACCGGGTCGGCGCCGGTGCCGTCGCGGTGCTCCCGGCGACGGTGACGCTCACCGTCGGCGGGCTCCGCGCCGTCGGCCCACTCCAGCTCGACGTGGGCCTCCAGCCGGCCCTGCGTGCCGTCGACAGGGCCAACGGACGCACGGAGCCCAGCCGTGACGCCGCTCCAGGACTCGATCCCGACCGACCTCCAGATGCCGACCCCGGCGAGGTCGGGACCCCAGTCCCAGCCGTACGCGGCAGGCCATCTTGCGGATCGCGTTGTACGGGTGGACATTCGTGTGCGGCCGGGGATCAGCGCGGCGGACAACCGCTCGGCGCCGGCGACCGGACCCTCGAACCGGACCTCGAGATCGTTCGGCCCGCGCGAATCTGGTCGGTGACGTCGAACCGGTAGCTGCGGTGCTTGTTCGCCGTCCGCGCGATCTCGACGTCGTTCAGCAGGACGGTGGCCAAGGTGTCGAGGCCGGCGAAGACCAGGTCGTGCCGCTGCTCGCTCCCCGGCTCGAAGGCGAAGGCCGTGCGGTAGGACCAGTCGGTCCGCCCGATCCAGTGCAGCGCGTCTTCGTTGGCGCCGTCGAACGGGTCCGGGATCAGTCCGGCCGCCAGCAGGTCGCCGTACACCTCGCCGGGCACGGTGGCGGGCACCGGCGCGTCGCCGATCGCGCTCCACTCGGCGGGGAGCTCGGTCAGCGGGGAGCAGGGTCCACCCCGGTGTGGAGCGGAGTGCGGCGGAGGGTCGTGATCGATGACGGAGCGGTGGCGGTCACGCGTCCGGACGCTACTTGACCGGTTAAGTTGCGGCAACAAGATCGCGTTGTTACTCGCCAGTAGGGTCCGGGTCTAGGCTGAGCGGGTGAGCGCTTTCGACGAGATCTACACCCCGACCGAGGAGCACGAGGCGTTCCGGGCCGCGGTCCGCGAAGTGTGCGACGCGAAGGTGGCGCCGAACGCCGCCGAGGCCGACGAGCTGGGGGAGTTCCCCAAGGCCTCCTACGAGGCGCTGCGGGCGGCGGACTTCCACGCCCCGCACGTGCCGGAGGCGTACGGCGGGGTCGGGGCGGACGCGCTGGCCACGGTCATCGTGATCGAGGAGATCGCCCGGGCCTGCGCCGTCGTCGTCGCTGATCCCGGCGGTCAACAAGCTCGCCACGCTGCCCTGGCTGCTGGCCGGGTCGGACGACCTCAAGCAGGCGCTACCTGCCGCCGATCGCCAGCGGCGAGGCGATGGCCTCCTACTGCCTGTCCGAGCCGGACGCCGGCTCCGACGCGGTCAGCATGAAGACGACCGCGCAGTGCGCGACGGCGACGGCTGGGTGCTCAACGGGGTCAAGCGCTGGATCACCAACGCCGGCGTCTCGGAGTACTACACCGTCTTCGCCGTCACCGATCCCGGACGCCCGGTCGAAGGGGATCAGCGCCTTCGTGGTGGACACCGCCGACGAGGGCGTCACCTTCGGGGCACCGGAGAAGAAGCTCGGCATCAAGGGCTCGCCGACCCGCGAGGTCTATCTCGACCACGTCCGGATCCCGGGCGAGCGGATGATCGGCGAGCCGGGCACCGGGTTCGGCACGGCCATGCGGACCCTCGACCACACCCGGGTCACCATCGCCGCCCAGGCCGTCGGCATCGCCCAGGGAGCGCTGGACTACGCCCTCGGCTACGTGGCGGAGCGCAAGCAGTTCGGCAAGGCGCTCGCGGAGTTCCAGGGCCTGCAGTTCATGCTCGCCGACATGGGCATGAAGCTCGAGGCGGCCCGGCAGCTCACCTACGCCGCCGCCGCGAAGTCCGAGCGCGGCGACGCCGACCTGACCTACTTCGGCGCGGCGGCCAAGTGCTTCGCCTCCGACGTCGCGATGGAGATCACCACCGACGCCGTGCAGCTGCTCGGCGGCTACGGCTACACGCGTGACTACCCGGTCGAGCGGATGATGCGCGACGCCAAGATCACCCAGATCTACGAGGGCACCAACCAGGTGCAGCGGATCGTGATGGCCCGCCAGCTGCTGGCCGGACTGCCCGGCTGAGCGCGGATCACCTGACCCGGTAGACCACCCCCGCGGACCCGCCGCCTCGCCGGTCCGGCTCGGCCGCCGCGACCACCAGTCCGCCGCGGCGGAACTCCAACGCCGCCACCGCGCCGATCTCGGCCGCGCTGGTGCGCGCGTCACCCGCCGATACGAGGGTGTAGCCTTCGCGGGCCGTCAGCTGACGGCCCGTACTGCTTCGATGAAGCTGCGGCTCCGCCGTGCACGGTCGCCCGTTGTTCCGGTGCGAGGCGCGCGGCGCCGCGATCGCCTGTGGCAGCGATCATGCCGAGGTCGATCCGGTTCACCAGGGTCTGCAGCACGGTGGTGATGATGGTCGACCCCCCGGGGGACCCGACCGCCAGTACGGTCGCCCGTTGCGCAGCACGATCGTCGGCGACATCGACGACCGCGGTCGCTTGCCGCCCTCGATCCGGTTCGGGCCGTCGGCGGGGTCGTAATCGAAGTCCGTCAGCTCGTTGTTGAGCAGGAAACCGCGACCCGGTACGACGATGCCGGAGCCACCCGTCTGCTCGATGGTGAGGGTGTACGAGACGACGTTGCCCCAGCGGTCCGAGGTGGACAGATGGGTGGTCGACTTGCCGTTGTCGACGGCGGCTACCGGAGCGGCCGGGGTGCAGCCTGTGGCGTTCACGTCGCCCGGCGAGCGTCGGCGTCGGCAGTGCATCCGTCGCCGGGATCGTTGCAGGCCCGGTTGTCGGCGAACCGCTGCGACAGCAGTTTTCTGGTCGGCACCTCGACGAAGGCCGGGTCGCCCACGTACTTGCCGCGGTCGGCGAAGGCCAAGGCCGACGCGTCGAGGTAGTAGTGCAGGGCCTGCACCTGGTCGGATGCCGGCGCAGCTCGAAGTTCTCGAGGATGTTCAGCGCCTCGCCGACCGTGGTGCCGCCGCTGGACGACGGTGCCATCCCGTACACGTCGAGACCGCGGTACCGGATCTTGGTCGGTCGCTGGTCGAGCGCGCGGTAGCTCGGCCAGGTCACTTCAGAGTCAGGTATCCACGCGGTACCGGTAGGGTCGTGCCGGGCACCTTCGGTGGGGTCCGCACGGTGTCGACGATGTCGTCGGCGATCGGCTCCGCAGTACATGGCGTCGACCCCGCGACGGGCGATCGCTCGGTAGGTGTCGGCGAGATCACCGTTGCGGAACATCGAGCCGACCGCCGGCGCGTCACCGCCAGGCAGGAACAGCTCCTTCGTGGGCTGGATCGCTGCGAACCGAGTGCGCGTTGTCCAGCGTCTGGTTGCGGAACGTCGCGTCGACGACGAAGCCACGGTCGGCCAGCCGGATGGCCGGGCGCAGGTTCTCGGCCAGGGAGTTGCGACCCCAGCGGTCGCAGCGCGCGCTCCCACGTGGCCGGTGTGCCCGGCATGCCGACCGAACCCCGCTGGTCACCAGCTCGGGGGTGAACCGATACGGCTTTCCGGTGGCTTGGTCGATGAAGGCGTTCGGGGGCATGCTTGCGGGCGCGGTCTCGCGACCGTCGATGGTGTGTACCCGCCTCGTCCGGGCGTCGTAGTAGACGAAGTAGCCGCCACCGCCGATCCCGGCGGAGTACGGCTCCGTCACCCCCAGGACTGCCGCCGTCGCCACCGCCGCGTCCACGGCGTTGCCGCCCTGCCGGAGCACCTTCAGGCCTGCCGCCGTCGCCTCGGGATCCACGCTCGACACCGCACCGCCGTAGCCGACGGCCGTCGGCACCTTCGTGGTGTTGAAGGTCCGGGGCGCGGTGGGTCGCTCGGTCGGGTCGGCCTTGCGCCGGGGTGTACCGGGGCCAGCAAGGCGGCGGTCAATCCGAGCGAGGCGAGGCCGACGAGCAGACCACGGGCGGGATGGGAGGGACGGGGCATCGGGGGAGTCTCCTTGTCGGGGAATCCCTCAGTCCTAACCTCTAGCGGACGAACTTGTCCAGGGCCGAGGTGTCGCCGCGGGCGATGTCGGCGAACATCTCCTTGGCCTCGTCGTCGTCCCACAGCACCGCCGAACCGGCCGGCGTGGAGGCGTCCGGATCGGAGATCGGCACCGTCAGGGTCAGCCCGCCACTGCCGGACACCTGGCGCATCCCGTTGGCGAACGTGACCATCTCGAAGAACGTGGTGTCCTGCCCGATCGCGATCGATTGGGCGGTCGACATCGACACGTTCCAGTACCGGACCGGGTTGATGATCGTCAGTGGCGATGCCGCCTCCTTGGCCACCGCGGCCAGCATCTGCCGCTGCCGTTCGACCCGGCCCAGATCACCCCGCGGATCGGCCTTGCGCATCCGCACGTAGCCGAGGGCGTTCGCGCCGTCGAGGATCTGGCAGCCCTTGGGCAGATCTAGGTTCGAGTCCTTGTCCTTGATGGCCGCCGGCAGGCACATCTGGATCCCGCCGAGCGCATCGATCACGTGCACGAAGCCGCCGAAGCCGATCTGGGTGTAGCCGTCGATCCGCAACCCGGTGTGACTGCTCGACCGTTTGCACCAGCAGTTCCGGCCCGCCGAACGCGTACGCCGCATTGATCTTGTTCTTGCCCCGGCCTGGGATGGGCACGTAGGAGTCGCGCGGGATGGAGATCAGCGCCGGCCGCCCGCCCGGCGGCACGTACAACAACATGATGGTGTCGGTGCGCTGACCGCTGCCGCCGCCGGCCCGGATCCGCTTGCGGTCCTCCTCGCTCAACCCCTCGCGGGAGTCCGAGCCGACCAGCAGGAAGGTGGTGCCGGGTTGGTCCGCCGGCCGGTCGCCGGTGGGCTCGGCGTCGACCTTGGCGATCTGGGTCCAGGCGATGACCGGGACGGCGATGAGCCAGACCAGGATCACGCCGAGCACGATGCCGATGACCGCGAAGGTCGTCTTGGCCGGCGAGCGGGGCTTGCGCGGCTGCTGCGGCCGTACGGGTGGCGGCCCACCCGGTCCGCCCGGACCCACCGGTGGCTGCGATCCGGGTGGCGGACCCCAGCCCGGTTGCGGCGGCGGCAGCGGCGCCTGCGGCTGCGCCTGGTAGGCCTGCTGCTGGGGCCGGCCGGACTCATCGACGGCGGGCTGGGGCTTGGTGGACGGTCCGCCAGAACCACCGCCGGCCTGGGCGTCGAAGCTCGGCAGCACCTTGGTGGGTTCCGGTTCGGCAGCAGGACGATCCCGGCCGTACAGCCAGTTGAGATCGTCGTCTTGCCGGGGCGCCATGAACGAAGAGCGTACCCGTCAGAAAGCAGCCCCACCTCGGCGTGGCACGGTGGGCAGAGCCGGTGCGAGAGACATACTGACGGAGATTTCGAGTCAAACCTTCCCCGTTTTCGAAAGGCGTCCGGTGCCTGACTGCGTCGCGAGAAGTGAGCGGGTCCAGCTTCGGCGGGCGTTGAGCTATCTCGGCATGACTCTGCTGCTGCCCGGCTCGACCCAGATCCGCGCCGGCAATCGTACGGTCGGTCGGATCGCCCTGGCCGTCTGGGCGGCGCTGTGGCTGACCGCCATCGGGGTCGGCGTCTTCGTCTTGGTCGCGCGCGGTGCCGCGATCTCGCTCTTCACCACCGAATCGGTGCTCCGCGGCGTCCAGATCGGGCTGATCGTGCTCGGCATCGGCTGGGGAGCCCTCCTGTTGGACGCGTTCCGGCTGGCCCGACCGCCGGACCTGGCGCGACGGCACCGCCTCGGTTTTGCGGTGCTGAACCTCGGCGTCGCACTGGCCGTGGTCGGTGGCCTGCTGGCGTCGGCCTCGATCGTGGACACCCAACGTGACTTCGTCGCCTCGGTTTTCTCCGGCGGCGGCGACACCGAGGCGAAGGCGGGCCGGTACAACATCTTGCTGATGGGCGGCGACGCCGACACCGGTCGACCCGGTCTGCGGCCCGACAGCATGACCGTGGCGAGCGTCAACGAGGAGACCGGGCGCACGGTGTTGATCAGCTTGCCCCGCAACATGCAGCACGTGCCGTTCCCCGACGGCTCCCCGATGCGGAAGAAGTTCCCGCAGGGCTTCTACTGCCCCGACTTCGGCTGCATGCTGAACGCGGTCTACACGTACGCGACCGAGCACAAGAACCTCTATCCGGGCGTCAAGGATCCCGGCGCCCAAGCCACCAAGGAGGCGGTCGAAGGCGCCACCGGGCTGAAGATCAACTACTACGTGCTGATCGACATCAAGGGCTTCCGGCAACTCGTCGACGCGGTCGGCGGCATCACCCTCGACATCAACCGCCGGGTACCGATCGGTGGCGGCGGCAGCCCGGTGTCGGGCTGGATCGAGGCCGGCCGGAATGTGCATCTCGACGGCTTCCACGCCACCTGGTTCGCCCGGTCGCGGCACGACTCCAGCGACTACGACCGGATGGCGCGGCAGAAGTGCGTGATGAACGCCATGCTGAACCAACTCGATCCGATGACGGTGCTGACCGACTTCAACAAGATCGCCGCCGCCGGCAAGCGGATCCTCGACACCAACATCCCGGCGTCGGTCATCAACCAGTTGATCGAGCTGAGCGCCAAGGCCAGGAAGAAGCCGGTCGGCTCCCTGGCCCTGGTGCCGCCGCTGATCATGCCGGGCAATCCGAACTTCGCCAAGGCACACAAGCTGGTGGCCAAACGGATCGCGGCGTCGGAGGCGATGGATGCGCCGAAGCCCGCGAAGCCGGACAGCTCGGCGACTCCCAAGGCCAGCCCGAGTCCGGGTGCCGATCAGACCGCCAAGAAGAAGCAGGCGAAGCCAGCCGCCGACACCGACCCGAACGCCGGTTCCGACACCGACGACCTCAAGGCTGTGTGCTCGGCTCGATGAGGGGTTGGCCCGGCGTCAGCGTGATCATGCCGGTCCGCAACGAGGAGCGGCACCTGGCGGCCGCGGTGGCGGGCGTGCTCGCCCAGGAGTATCCCGGCCCGGTCGAGTTGATCATGGCGGTCGGACCCAGCGAGGACCGGACCGCCGACATCGCTGCCGGGCTGGCCGCGGGCGACGATCGGGTCTCGGTCGTCGAGAACCCGGTCGGCAAGACCCCGAACGCGCTGAATCTGGCCTTCGCGGCGAGCCGGTACGACATCGTGGTCCGGGTCGACGGGCACGGAGAACTGGCGGACAACTACCTCCGCCGGGCCGTCGAGGTGCTGGACGAGACCGGCGCGGCCAATGTCGGTGGCTTCATGGACGCCCGCGGGGTGACCCCGTTCGAGCAGGCTGTGGCCCACGCGTACACGACCCGGCTCGGACTCGGCGGCTCGGCCTTCCACCTGGGCGACGCACCGGCCGGTCCCGCCGAGACGGTGTTCCTCGGGGTCTTCCGCAAGTCCGCCGTCGAACTGGTCGGCGGCTTCGACGAATCCATGTGGCGGGCGCAGGACTGGGAGTTGAACTACCGGCTTCGTCGCGCCGGCCAGCTCGTCTGGTTCACCCCGGACCTGCGGGTCACCTACCGGCCCCGGTCTCGGGTCCGCGACCTCGCGCGGCAGATGTTCGAGACCGGCCGGTGGCGCCGCGAGGTCGTCCGCCGGCACCCCGACACCGCCAGTGTGCGCTACCTGGCGCCGCCCGCGACCGTCGCCGCGATCGGGATCGGTACGGCGCTGACCGTGATCGGGCGGGTCACCGGCCGGCGGACCCTGACTCGGGTCGGACTGCTCGCCCCCGCCGGCTACGCCGGTCTGATCCTGGCGGGCAGCGCGACCGCGCCACCCTCCTTGTCGATCGCCGCCCGGGCGTGGCTCCCGGTCGTGCTGGCGGTCACCCACCTGAGTTGGGGAACCGGTTTTCTGCTGGGGTTGCCTCGTGAACGAAGGGTCTGAGGCTGCCCGGCTGGCCGAGGCGGACGCCGGCGTCGAACCGTGGCGGGACTGGGGCCCGTACCTGTCCGAGCGGGCCTGGGGCACGGTGCGCGAGGACTACAGCGCCGACGGCAACGCCTGGGACTTCTTCCCGCACGACCACGCCCGTTCCCGGGTCTACCGATGGAACGAGGACGGCATGGCTGGCTTCTGCGACGAGAACCAGAACTGGTGCCTGGCGCTGGCGCTGTGGAACGGCGTCGATCCGATCCTCAAGGAGCGGATGTTCGGGCTCACCGGACCGCAGGGCAACCACGGCGAGGACGTCAAGGAGTACTGGTGGTACCTCGACGGCACGCCCACCCACTCCTGGAACACGTGGCGCTACCACTACCCACAGCGGGAGTTCCCGTACGAAGAGCTGATCGCCGAGAACGCCCGGCGGGGCAAACTCGATCCCGAGTACGAACTCCTCGACACCGGCGTCTTCGACGACGACCGCTACTGGGTGGTCACGGTCGACTACGCCAAGGCCGCCCCCCGGGATCTGCTGATGAACATCAGCGTGACCAACGCCGGTCCGGAGACCGCGACCCTGCACGTGTTGCCGACGCTGTGGTTCCGCAACACCTGGTCCTGGGAGTACGCCGACCACCCCGAACCCTCGATGCGTCTCACCGCCGGCCGGATCGTCGCGGATCACTCCCGGTCGGGACCTTTGGTGTTGGTCGGCGACGGGTCGCCCGAGCCGTTGTTCTGCGAGAACGAGAACAATGCGGAGCGGCTGTTCGGGGTGCCGAACTCCACGCCGTACCCGAAGGACGGCATCAACGACCACGTGGTCTCCGGGGCAGCGACGGTCGATCCCGAACACCACGGCACGAAGGCCGCGCTGCACTACCCGGTGACGGTGGCGCCGGGTGAGACGACCCGGATCCGGGTCCGGTTGGTCGGGGTTCCGCACCCGGCGCTGGACGCCGATCCCGGCGCGGTGAGTGCCGCGCCGATCGACCTGGCGGAGGGGTTCGACTCGGTGCTGGCCGCCCGGCGGGCCGAGGCTGATGCGTTCTTCGCAGCGGTGATTCCGCGCGACCCCGCCGGGGAGGAGTACCGGGTGGCCCGCCAGGCTTTCGCCGGTCTGCTGTGGGGCAAGCAGTTCTACCACTACGACGTGTCCCGCTGGCTGTCCGGCGATCCCGGTCAGCCGCCACCGCCACCGGGCCGCGGTGAGATCCGCAACGGCCACTGGCGACACCTCGACAACCACGACGTGATCTTGATGCCGGACCCGTGGGAGTACCCCTGGTTCGCGGCCTGGGATCTGGCGTTCCACTGCGTCACCCTGGCGCACATCGACCCGCACTTCGCGAAAGACCAGTTGATCTTGCTGTTGCGGGAGTGGTACCTGCATCCGGACGGTCAGCTGCCCGCGTACGAATGGAACTTCTCCGACGTGAACCCGCCCGTGCACGCCTGGGCGGCGATCCGGGTGTTCGAGATCGACGGCCGCACCGACTTCGAATTCCTGGCCCGGGTGTTCCACAAGTTGTTGATCAACTTCACCTGGTGGGTGAACAGCAAGGACCGCGGCGGTCAGAATCTGTTCGACGGCGGGTTCCTCGGGCTGGACAACATCGCGCCGCTCGACCGGTCCACACTGCCCGCCTCGGTCGGCTACCTGGAGCAGGCCGACGCCACGGCCTGGATGGCGATGTATGCCCTCGACCTGCTGGACATGGCTCTCCGGCTCGCCCGGCACAACCGGGCGTACGAGGACGTGGCCACGAAGTTCCTCGAACACTTCCTGGCCATCGCCGGGGCCGCGAACGCGGGCATCATGTGGGACGACGACGACGCGTACTACTACGACGTGCTGCACCGGGCGGACGGCGTCGACGAGCCGATCAGGGTGAAGTCGCTGGTCGGACTGATCCCACTTCGGGCCGCGCTGACCTACGACGTCGCCGTGGACGCGAGCGCCCTGCCGGACTTCGCGGCCCGCGCCAGCTGGTTCCTGGCCAACCACCCGGAGTACCTCCGGCTGTTCCATCGCCTCGACATCTCGGGGGTCCGGCACCGGCTGCTCGCCTTGATTCCGCCGGACCGGCTGGCCCGGCTGCTCGGGAACGTGTTCGACGAGTCCGGCCTGCTGTCGCCGTACGGCATCCGGTCGGTTTCCGCCTGGCACCGGGAGCACCCCTTCTCCGTGCGAGTCGGCGACGCCGTCGCCACCGTCGACTACGAGCCGGCGGAGTCGACCTCGGGCATGTTCGGTGGCAACTCCAACTGGCGGGGGCCGATCTGGCTGCCGTTGAACGTGCTGCTGGTGGAGGCGCTGCGCGACTACGACCGGTTCGACCCCGGCGAGTTGATGGTGGAGTATCCGACCGGGTCGGGTCGCAGCCTGTCCCTCAGTGCCACCGCCGACGACCTGGCCCGCCGGCTGGTGTCGATCTTCCTGCCTCGGCCCGACGGACGTCGGCCGGTGGACGGCTGGTACGACCGGCCGTCGACCGATCCCCGCTGGCGGGACCACATCACCTTCTACGAGTACTTTCACGGCGACACCGGGATGGGTCTCGGCGCCTCCCACCAGACCGGTTGGACCGCCCTCGTCGCCCATCTCATCCTGACCACGCCCTCAGCCTGACGGGGTCGTCGCCACCGAATCATCTCGTTTGTGATCATTTCCGGGATTCGTCGGCGATCGGGCTCTGCACTCGGGTAGCTTTCCCTCAGCATCTCGGGGAGATGGGCGGCAGATCTCCGTGACCGATGCATCATCGGCTTCTTCCACCTCGTCAACCGTGTCGCCACCGGCGGCCGACGAGTTCCGCACCGAGTACGGCTACGAGCCGAAGCTGAAACGCACCCTGGGCGGCTTCCAGGTGTTCGCGATCTCCTTCGCCTTCATCTCCGTGGCGGTGGGCATCTTCGGCACCTACGACGACGTGTTGATCAACGCCGGGCCCGTGGGTATCTGGCTCTGGATCGTCGCGGTGATCGGACAGACGCTGGTGGCGCTGGTGTACGCCCAGTTCGCGGCCCGGATCCCGTTGAGCGGCTCCGGCTACCAGTGGGCCTCGCGGTTGGCGAACCCCAAGGTCGGCTGGGTCTTCGGTTGGCTCGCGGCCTGGAACCTCGCGATCGTGGTGGTGACCATCGACAACGCGATGGCCAGTCAGGCCCTGATGCCGCTGCTCGGCTTGCCCGACGACGAAGGAACCGCCCGGATGATCACCTTGATCGTCATGCCGTTTCAGGCCGCCATCGCCATCTTCTCGACCCGGCTCGTGGCGATCATCAACACCGCGGCCGTCGGGCTGGAACTGATCCTGGTCTTCGCGTTGGGGGCGGCGCTGGTGATCGCCGTGGCGGTGACCGGTCACGGCTCGGTGGCCAATCTGACGTCGCGCGGCATTGCCGAGGGTGACCCCAACTACTTCGGCATCGGTGGCGGTCTGATGCTGGCCATGATCATGGGACTGGCGACCCTGCAGGGTTTCGACGCCGCCGCCAACATGGCCGAGGAGGCGAAGGACCCGTTCCGCAGCGTGCCCCGCGCGATGGTGGGCTCGGTGGTCGCGGCCGGGGTGCTGGGCCTGCTGTTCGTCATCTCGCTGACGGTCGCGATCGACGACATCGATCGGGTCAGCCGCAGCGGATCTCCGGTCGCGGTCATCATGCGCGACCAGCTGGGACCCTTCGTCCAGAGCGCGCTGTTGGTGGCGATCGTGTTCGCGTTCTTCGGTGGTGGCGTGGTGACCATGGTGGCCTGTTCCCGGATCGTCTTCGCGATGGCCCGGGACGGGCGGTTCCCGGCCTCGCGGTTATTGGGCCGGGTCAACCCGCGGACGCAGACGCCGATTCCGGCCACCGTCTTGATCCTGGTCGTCGGGTTCGTCTTGATGGCGGCCTTACCGGGGGCCGCGTTGCTGGAGCTGATCTTGTCGACGACCCTGCTGCCGGCTCTGCTGTACGGGATGACGGTGGTGCTCTACCTGGTGGTGCGCAAGCGGTTCGAGCGCCGGGAGGGCGCCTTCGATCTCGGGCGGTACGACCTGCCGATCGCCATCACTGCGCTGCTCTGGATGCTCGTCGTCGTCTTCGTGCTCGTCGCCCCCGCCGACTCGCTGGTGCCCGTGGCGATCGTCGGGGGGCTGCTCGCGGTCGGCGGGGTCTACTTCGGCTACCTGTGGTTCTTCAAACGCGAGGTGCTGGAGACCGAACCGGGCGTGCACGAGTGATCGGATGACGACCGACATCGCGGCGCCGGGTTTTACGGTCGTCCGACCCGGCGCCCCCGGCTACGACGCTGCCCGCCAGGGCTGGAACCAGTTGTACGTGCACGAACCGGCGGCGATCGCCTTGTGCCGCGACACCGCCGAGGTGGTCCAGGCGGTCTGCTGGGCGCGGACGAACGGCCTCCCGTTCCGGGCCCGTAGCGGCCGGCACAACCTCGAGGGCTGGTCGTCGGTCGACGGTGGGGTGGTGATCGACGTCAGCCTGCTGAAGTCGGTCCAGGTCGACGCCGCCACCCGGGCCGCCGTCGTGGGTTCTGGTCTGACGCAGGCCGAAGCCGTCGCCGCCCTGGGACGGCAGGGGTGGGCCATCCCCACCGGATCCGAAGGCGGGGTCGGTCTCGGCGGGGTCGTCCTCGGCGGTGGTTTCGGGTTGCTCACCCGGCGGCTGGGTCTGGCCTGCGACCGGCTGGTGGGGGCGGAGGTCGTCGTGGCCGACGGAGACCGGTCGGCGTCGGTGGTCACCGCCTCCCTTGACCACCACGCGGATCTGCTCTGGGCCTGCCGCGGCGGTGGCGGCAACAACGTCGGGATCGCGACGTCGTACACGATGGAGCTGGAGCCACTCGTCGACGTTGCCTTCACCTACGTCACGTGGGCCGGCCACGGCGACCTGGCCCGCCTGGTGCAGATCTGGCAGACCGAGGCGCCCGTCGCCGACGAGCGGCTCAGCAGCGCCCTGGAGATCGGCACCGAGGGTGTGGCGCTCGCGGCCGTCTGGTTCGGCGGCACCGCCACCGAGCTGGCGGCGGCGCTGGCGCCCTTGTTGGCCGTCGGCCGGCCGGAGGTCTCGGCGCTCGAGGGCGACTGGCCGACGATCTACGCCGACGTCGACAAGGCGCCCGGCGGCCTGGCGAACTGGAAGTTCTTCTCGCAGTTCGTGAAGCGCCCATTGCCCGACGAGGCGATCGAGATCATCTGTCGCTTCATGGCCGATGCGCCCAGCCCCTCGAGCAACTACTTCATGTCGAGTTTCGGCGGTGCGGTGCGCCGGGAGCCGGTGGGCGGCTCGGTCTTCCCGCACCGGGATGCCCTGTTCTACTGCGAACCCGGAGCCGGGTGGAACGGATCGGAGCTGACGTCGGCAGCCCTTCGTTGGGTCGCCGACTTCGCGCAGGCGTTGCGGCCCTATGTCGATGGCGCGTACGTCAACGTGCCCAACGCCGACTCAGCGACCTGGGAGGTCGACTACTACGGCGCCAACCGGGATCGGCTGCGAGCGGTCAAGGCCGCCTACGACCCGCAGAACATCTTCCGGTTCGAGCAGAGCGTGCCGCTGGCGTGACGCCACCAGCCTCCCCGGGGACGCATGCCCGCCCCCGGGCCTGATTCGCTCGTGCGACTTGACAGTATGTCCTGACAATTTGTTGAATAGGGTGGGTAGACCGAGCAGAGGAGAGCCGATGACAGACCTCGATGTCTTGACCTTCGGACGTAGTGGGGTGGACATCTATCCACACCAGGTCGGGGTCGGCCTCGAGGACGTGCAGAGTTTCGGCAAGTACCTGGGCGGTACCACCGCGAACGTGGCCGTCGCCGCAGCTCGGCTGGGCGAGCGCACCGCGATCATCACCGGGGTGGGCGACGACCCGTTCGGGCGCTACGTCCGCCGGGAGCTCCGCCGGCTCGGGGTCGACGATCGGCACGTGGTGGTGAACCAGGTGTACGCGACCCCCGTCACCTTCTGCGAGATCTTCCCTCCGGACGACTTCCCGTTGTACTTCTACCGCAAGCCCACCGCGCCGGACCTGCAGATCGAGCCGACCGACCTCGACCTCGACGCCGTCCGCAGCACCCGGCTGATGTGGCTGTCGGTGACCGGGCTCAGCGAGGAGCCGAGCCGGGCCTCGCACTTCGCGGTGCTGCAGGCCCGGGCCCGCAAGCCGTACACCGTGCTCGACCTCGACTACCGACCGATGTTCTGGGACACTCCCGCGCACGCCACCGAGCAGATCCAGCGGGCCCTCCCGTACGTGAGCGTCGCCGTCGGCAATCGGGAAGAGTGCGAGGTCGCCGTGGGCGAGACCGAGCCGGAACGGGCGGCCGACGCCCTGCTGGCCGCCGGGGTCGAACTGGCCATCGTCAAGCAGGGCCCCAAGGGTGTGCTGGCCAAGACCCGTACCGAGCGGGTCGAGGTACCGCCGCTTGCGATCCGCCCGATGAACGGGCTCGGTGCCGGAGACGGCTTCGGGGGCTCGCTGTGTCACGGCCTGCTGTCGGGCTGGCCGCTGGAGCAGGTGCTGCGGCGGGCCAACGCCGCCGGGGCCATCGTCGCGTCCCGGCTCGAGTGCTCCACCGCGATGCCGAGCTCGGCCGAGATCGACGAGTTGCTGGAGAGCCAGGTCGCCCCGGAACGGGTGAGCAGATGACCCAGACTGCCGTGCCGGTGTCGTCACGGTTCGTCGACTCCATCGCCGACCTCACCGAGGTGCGGATGCGCGAACCTCAGCGGATCGCCGAACTGCTCCGCAGCCGCGTCCGCCGGCCGCTGTGCGGACCCGATGGCCGGCTCATGATCGTCGCCTGCGACCACCCGGCCCGTGGGGCTCTGTCGGCCAGCGGCCGGCCGCAGGCGATGGGGGATCGGACCGAACTACTGGGCCGCCTCGTCACGGCGCTCGGCCGGCCCGGCGTGGACGGGCTGCTCGCCACCGCCGACATCGCCGAGGATCTGCTGCTGCTCGGCGCCCTCGAGAACAAGGTCGTCTTCGGCTCGATCAACCGCGGCGGACTGGCCGGATCGGCGTTCGAGATGGACGATCGCCCGACCAGCTACGACGTTCCGGGGGTGCTCGAGGCCGGCTTCGACGGCGCGAAGATGCTGGTCCGGATCGATCTCGACGACCCCGCCACGGTGCGGACGTTGCAGACCTGCGCCGAGGTCGTCGCCGCGCTCAACCGCGCCCAGCGGGTCGCCATGGTCGAGCCCTTCATGTCGAGTCGGGTCAACGGCAAGATCGTCAACGACTTGAGTGCCGATGCCGTGATCACCTCGATCCACATCGCTCAGGGGCTCGGGTCCTCCAGCGCATACACCTGGATGAAGCTGCCGGTGGTCGCGGAGATGGAGCGGGTGATGAGCGCGACCACGCTGCCCACGCTGCTCCTCGGCGGTGACCCGTCGTCGGCGCCCGAGGAGACCTACGCGTCCTGGCAGCAGGCCCTCGCGCTGCCCTCGGTGCGCGGCCTGGTGGTCGGCCGGACCATGCTCTATCCGCCCGATGACGACGTGGCCGGTGCGGTCGACACGGCCGCGGCCATGGTGCGCGGAGGTGCCTGGTGAGTCTGGAGTTGGAGGTGACCCCGGAATCCGCCGGCTGGGATTACTCGGGTCTGCGCATCGTGACCCTCGGTCCCGGCGAGGCGGGCGAGTTCGACACCCGCGGCGATGAGGTGATCGTGCTGCCGCTGTCCGGCGGCGCCGACCTGACCGCCGGAGGCGAGGCGTACACCCTGAGCGGGCGGGCGGACGTCTTCGCCGGTCCGAGTGACGCGCTGTACCTGCCGCCACAGACCACAGTGGCCATCAACTCAGCAGCCGGCGGTCGCTTCGCCCTCTGCGCCGCCCGGACCGAGGAGGACCTCGGTGTCAGCTACCTGCCGGCGGCCGCGGTGCCGGTCGAGCTGCGAGGGGCCGGTCAGTGCAGTCGCCAGGTGCGCAACTTCGGCGTCCCCGGCGCGCTGGACGCCGCCGCGATCATCGCCTGCGAGGTCATCACGCCCGGGGGGAACTGGTCGTCCTACCCGGCGCACAAGCACGACGAGCCGGGCGAGAACGAGAGCGTGCTGGAGGAGATCTACTACTTCGAGATCGCCGCCGGCCCGAACGGTGAGCCGGGTCTGGGCTACTTCCGCACCTCGTCCTCGCCCGGTCACGAGATCGACATCCTGGAAGAGGTTCGCGACCGCGCCACCGTGCTTGTGCCGTACGGCTGGCACGGGCCGGCGATGGCCGCCCCGGGCTTCGACATGTACTACCTGAACGTGATGGCCGGACCGGGTGCGGAACGGGCCTGGAAGATCACCGACCACCCCGAACAGGCCTTCGTGCGCGGCACCTGGGCCGATCAAGCCCCCGATCCCCGACTGACCGATCCTCGACTCACGGAGGTGCACTGATGCCCGAGACGATCACCCTCACTGTCGCCCAGGCGACGGTGAAGTTCCTGGCCGCGCAGTACAGCGAGTCCGATCGCGTGGAGTACAAGTTCTTCGAGGGCTGCTTCGGTATCTTCGGCCACGGCAACGTGGCCGGTCTCGGTCAGGCGCTGCTGCAGGCCGAACTCGACGAGCCGGGTTCGCTGCCCTACGTCCTGGGGCGCAACGAGCAGGCCATGGTGCACTCCGCGGTCGCGTTCGCCCGGATGCGGAACCGGCTGCAGACGTACGCGGTCTCGAGCAGCGTCGGACCGGGCGCCACCAACATGGTGACCGGGGCCGCCCTGGCCACGATCAACCGGCTGCCGGTGCTGCTGTTGCCCGCCGACACCTTCGCCGACCGGGCGGCCTCGCCGCTGCTGCAGGAACTCGAGCTCCCGTACGCCGGCGATGTCACCGTCAACGACGCCTTCCGCCCGGTCAGCAAGTACTTCGACCGGATCTGGCGGCCCGAGCAGCTGCCGGCGGCACTGCTCTCGGCGATGCGCGTGCTGACCGACCCGGCCGAGACCGGCGCGGTCACCGTCTGCTTCCCGCAGGACGTGCAGGCCCAGGCCCACGACTGGCCGGTGGAGTTGTTCGCCAAGCGGGTGTGGCACGTATCCCGGCCGCTGCCGGAGACCGCGGTCATCGAGCGGGCGGCCGAGATCATCCGCGGGGCTGAGCGGCCGCTGATCGTCGCCGGCGGCGGCGTGCACTACTCCGGAGCAACCGAGGCGCTGACCGCGTTCTGTGCGGCGACGAAGATCCCCGTCGGGCAGAGCCAGGCCGGCAAGGGAACGTTGGTCTACGACCACCCGCAGTGCCTGGGCGCCATCGGGTCCACGGGCACGACCGCGGCCAACGCCATCGCCCGCGAGGCCGATGTGGTGATCGGCATCGGGACCCGTTACGAGGACTTCACCACCGCGAGCCGGACGGTGTTCGCCGACCCACGGGTGAAATTCGTGAACGTCAACGTCGCTGCGCTGGATGCGGTCAAGCACGCCGGGCTGGCCGTCCAGGCCGACGCCCGCGAGGCGCTGACGGCATTGGCCTCGCTCCTGGGCGACTACACCGTCGAGGAGGCCTACGCCGCGCGCTACGCCGAACTGGACGCCGCATGGGACGCAACCGTCGCCGCGGCGTACGCGGAGGAGGAGCCGGCCCCGGGCCTGCTCAGCCAGAACTCGGTGATCGGCCTGGTGAACGAGCTCTCCGAGCCGGCCGACGTGGTCGTCTGTGCGGCCGGATCGATGCCGGGGGACCTGCACAAGCTGTGGCGGACCCGCGATCCCAAGGGCTACCACGTCGAGTACGGCTACTCCTGCATGGGCTACGAGGTCGCCGGCGGCCTGGGCATCCGGCTGGCCTGCCCGGACCGGGACGTGTTCGTGATGGTCGGCGACGGGTCGTACCTGATGATGGCGACCGAGCTCGCCACCGCGGTGCAGGAGGGCATCAAGATCATCACGGTATTGGTGCAGAACCACGGCTTCGCCTCGATCGGGTCGCTGTCGGAGTCGCTGGGCAGCCAGCGCTTCGGCACGAACTACCGCCGTCGCGGGGCTGGTGGCCGGCTGGACGGGGACAGGCTGCCGATCGACTTGGCCGCCAACGCGGCCAGCTTCGGCCTGGAGGTGATCAAGGTGACGACCAGAGCCGAACTGGCCGACGCGATCAAGACCGCCAAGGCGGCCACGGACTCGATCGTGATCTACGTCGAGACCGATCCGCTGATCGGCGCACCATCGTCGCAGTCGTGGTGGGACGTGCCGGTGAGCGCGGTGTCCACGCTCGAGTCGACGACGACGGCCCGGAAGTTCTACGAGGACAAGAAAGCCGAACAACGCAGCTTCCTCACCCCGACCGCCTGATGGCCAAGATCATCATCGGTACCGCACCGGACTCGTGGGGGGTCTGGTTCCCCGACGACCCCGACCAGGTGCCTGCCGATACGTTCCTGCGGGAAGTGGCCGAGGCCGGCTACGAGGCCATCGAGCTCGGCCCGTACGGATATCTGCCGACCGATCCCGCCGAATTGATCGAGGCGCTGACCGAGCACAACTTGTCGGTGCTGGCCGGCACCGTGTTCTCCGCGCTCCATCAGCCGGAGTCCTGGGAGCCGGTCTGGCAGCAGGTCCGCCGGGTCGCCGCTCTCACCCAGGCGACCGGCGGTGAGCACATCGTAATCATCCCGGCCATGTACCGCGACGAGAAGACCGGCGCAGACCTCGAGCCCTCGACCCTGACCGGGGAGCAGTGGGACCTGCTCACCACGCAGACCGACGAGTTGGGTCGGCGGATCCTGGCCGAGTACGGGTTGCGCGTGCAGTTCCACCCGCACGCCGAGAGCCACGTCGGCCATCAGCACGACGTCGAACGGTTTCTGGAATCGACCGACCCCACGTACGTGAATCTGTGCCTGGACACCGGCCACATCGCCTACTACGACGGCGACAGCGTCGAGTTGATCACCTCCTACCCGGAGCGGATCGGCTACGTCCACCTCAAGCAGGTCGATCCGGACGTGATGGCCAAGGTCCGCTCGGACAACGTGGTGTGGCCGGAGGCGGTCCGGATGGGCGCGATGACCGAGCCGCCGCTGGGCCTACCCGACATGCCACCGGTGCTGGCCGCGCTCGCCGGCCTGGACCGGGAGATCAAGGGGATCATCGAACACGATCTCTACCCGTGTGGCCCTGAGGTCCCACTGCCGATCGCCAAGCGCACCAAGCAGTACCTCTCCACGTGCAGTCCGGTGTCCATCGACATGGGCGCCGTCCGTTGATCAACCCACGACCAGTAGCCAGCCACCACCCAGCAGAGTAAGGAAGATCACCATCATGGCAACGACGCTCCACCACTGGAAGAACGGTGCGACCTTCGAGGGCACCAGCGGTCGGTTCTCCGACGTCACCAACCCCGCCACCGGTGAGGTCAGTGCGCAGTTGGCGCTGGCCTCGACCGAGGACGTCAACGAGGTGGTGGCCGCGGCCGTCGACGCCTTCCCGAAGTGGCGGGACACGTCGCTGGCCAAGCGGACCCAGATCTTGTTCAACTTCCGCGAGTTGTTGAACGCCCGCAAGAAGGAGGTGGCGGCGATCATCACCGCCGAGCACGGCAAGGTGCTCTCCGACGCGTTGGGTGAGGTGAGCCGGGGCCAGGAGGTGGTCGAGTTCGCCTGCGGGATGCCGCATCTGGTGAAAGGCGCTTTCACCGAGAACGCCTCCACCAAGGTCGACGTGCACTCGGTCCGCCAGCCGCTCGGTGTGGTGGGGATCATCTCACCGTTCAACTTCCCGGCCATGGTGCCGATGTGGTTCTACCCGATCGCGATCGCGGCGGGGAACACCGTGGTGGTCAAGCCGAGCGAGAAGGATCCGACCGCGTCGCTGTGGATCGCTGAGTTGTGGAAGGAGGCCGGCCTGCCGGACGGTGTCTACAACGTGCTGAACGGCGACAAGGTCGCGGTGGACGGGTTGTTGACCCACCCGGACGTGGCCTCGATCTCGTTCGTTGGCTCGACCCCGATCGCCCAGTACGTCTACGAGACCGGCACCTCGCACGGCAAGCGGGTGCAGGCCCTGGGTGGGGCGAAGAACCACATGCTGGTGCTGCCGGACGCCGATCTGGACCTCGCCGCCGACCAGGCCGTCAACGCCGGGTACGGGTCGGCGGGGGAGCGCTGCATGGCGATCTCCGCGGTCCTGGCGGTCGGCGAGATCGCCGACGAACTGGTGGAGAAGATCCGGGAGCGCACCGTGACCTTGCGGACCGGCGACGGTACCCGGGGCTGCGACATGGGTCCGCTGGTCACCGCCCAGGCGCGGGACCGGGTGGCCGGATTCATCGACGCCGGCGAGGCAGACGGCGCCACCCTCGTGGTGGACGGCCGCAAGATCGATGCGGACGCCGACGGTGAGGGCTTCTTCGTCGGCCCGACCCTGTTCGACCACGTGGGCACCGAGATGAGCATCTACACCGAGGAGATCTTCGGTCCGGTACTGGCCGTGGTGCGGGTGGAGTCCTACGACGAGGGGGTGGCGTTGATCAACGCGAACCCGTACGGCAACGGGACCGCGATCTTCACCAACGACGGCGGGGCGGCCCGACGATTCTCCAACGAGGTGCAGGTCGGCATGATCGGCATCAACGTGCCGGTGCCGGTGCCGATGGCGTACTACTCCTTCGGGGGTTGGAAATCCTCGCTGTTCGGCGACACCCACGCCCACGGCCTGGAGGGCGTCAACTTCTTCACCCGGGGCAAGGTTGTCACCTCCCGCTGGCTCGACCCGAGCCACGGCGGACTCAACCTGGGCTTCCCCCAGAACGTCTGACCTTGATCGACCACTCCGGCCGATACTCCGAGTGGTCGGCGTGGGTCAACGCGAGGCCGGCGAGGATCGCGGTCGTGATCGTTGCCGCCTGTTTCTCCGGGTCGTCGCCGAAGGCGGCGTCCTCGGCGAGGTCGTCGCCTCCGTCGTCGTCGAAAAGTCCGATCGCGATCGCCTCGATCCATTCCCAGTCGGCTTCCTTGGCGGACTCCGCGCGGAGCTGATCGACCAGTTCCAGCAAGGCGGTGTGGGATGCCCGCAGATCCTGGTCGGCCAGTTCGGCGGTGCGGGCCCGGACGAACGCCTCCGGTTTCTTGCCGTCGCGGCGCCTCATGTCGTCGCCTCCGCGCGTTCGTCGGCGGCGATCTTGGCCCGTTGAGCCTCGTCGCCGCCGACCACCACGACCACCGAGCCTCCGGTCACGATTGCGGTGAGGACGCCGTCGCGGCAGGTCGCCCACGGGTCGCTGGCCCGGACCAGTCGGCGAGCCGTCGGTCCCTGCGGCTCGATCAACTCCGCCTGCGTCAGCTGGCGCTCGGCGTCGGCCCAGGCGAGCCGCAGCCCCGATTGGGGCGGGGGCGCAAACCCGTCGGGCTGACCGCGGACCTCGAGGGCGAAGTCCAGTACCGGGGCGTCCGGCGGCGGAGCGAGCCCGAGTCCCAACGGGTGCATCGAGCAGGCGAGGACCTCGACCTGAGCGTCGCGGTGACCACCCCACTCCGGACCGGTGACGATGACTTTCGACGGGAGCCCGCTGCCGACGGAGACCGTGAGCCCCAGTTGCCAGCACGCGAGTTGCCAGCACGCGGTGACCCAGTGCCCGGGATGGGTGGTGGCGGCGGCCAGCTCGACGACGTCGCCCGGAGCCAGCAGCAATTCGTCGGCCACCAGGTTGCAGGTCTTGTCGACCCAGTTGCCGAAGGTGACCGCCGACAGTTCGGTCCGGACGCCGGTCTCCACCTCGTAGTAAGTGATGAGGGGTTCCGCGCCCGCGGTCCGGACCCGGCGTCGTAGCCGATCCGCAACGAGGGCACTCACGGACTCGATCCTAGGAGTAGCCGGCGCCGATACGCTGACCCGCATGCGTTACGTGCTGATCATGGCGGGCGGCTCGGGCAAACGTCTGTGGCCACTGTCTCGGCAGGGCATGCCCAAGCAACTGCTCAAGATCGTCGGTGGCGCCAGCCTGTTGCGGATCGCGTACGAGCGGGTGGCCGGCGTCGTGCCGCCGGAGAACGTGCTGGTCTGCACCGGCGCCGACTACGCCGAAACGGTCACGGCGGAGCTACCGGAGATCGATCCGGCCAACATCATGGGCGAACCCGAGGGCCGGGACTCCCTCAACGCGATCGCCTGGCCGGCGGCGGTGCTGGCCGCCCGGGATCCGGAGGCGACGCTGGCGGTGGTCGCCTCCGACCACATCATGCGGCCCGAGGAGAACTTCCGGCGCGCGCTGGTCGAGGGCTTCGAGTTGGCCGAGCAGGACCACAACGCCCTGGTGACCTTCGGGGTGGTGCCGACCACGGCGCACACCGGTTACGGGTATCTGCACCGGGGTGCGCCGGTGCCGGGCCACCCGGGCGCACACACGGTGGTGGCGTTCAAGGAGAAGCCGGACGCAGTCACCGCGCAGCAGTACCTGGCGTCCGGGGACTACTGGTGGAACTCGGGCATGTTCGTCTGGCGGGCACGGACGTTCCTGGACCAGGTGCAGCATCTGCTGCCCGACACCTACACGGCCGTGACCACCCTCGCGGCCGCGCCGGAGCGGCTGCCCGAGATCTATCCGACCTTGATCAAGATCAGCGTGGACTACGCGGTGATGGAGCCGACCTCGCTCGGCCACACCGCCGCGCACGTCGTCGCGCTGCCGCTGCCGATCACCTGGCACGACGTCGGCGGCTACGGATCCCTGCTGCAGCAGTACCTGCGCGACGAGTTCGGCAACGCCGTCTCCGGCACCCACGTGCTCGTCGACTCCCGCGACAACCTGGTGATCAACGCGGCGACGGATGCTCGATTGCTCGCCGCGGTGGGGCTACGCGACATGGTCGTGGTGCAGACCGACCAGATCACCGTGGTCTGCCCGCTCCGTGACGCGGAGCGGATCAAGGAACTGGTCGGCGAGGTGGCCGAGCGGCTGGGCACCGACTACACCTGAGCCCGCGTCCACGGCTGAGCGCGCGAGGAAGTGTGCACTTCTCGCCCCCCGCCCCGGCGTGTCGAGGGCCCGAAGTGCACACTCCGGGTCCGCGAACGGCGGCTGCGCGGATCCGATGTACGCAGTTCTACGAAGGAGCGCACGCCCGACCAGATGGGCCGCTACGGTGGCCCATCATGGGGGGCACGAGGCGCGCCGTCGGCCCGCTCACCGCATCCTGACGGTGGTGTGGTTGGGCGTCGGCGCGCCTCGGTCGTCGGCGGAACCCGGCACAAGCTGGACGAAAATGCGTCGTAGTCGACCCATTTCTGTGCACGTTAGTGGTGAGAAGCCGCTCAGCGCTCCGGCTGGGCTGCCGCCAACTCGTCGAAGAGCCCGTCGGGGGATGGTGGGTCGACCTTGGCCACCGTCCAGATCTGGGCCGAGCGGGTCTGGACACCGCGCGCCAACCCGCGGAACACGAAGAGGCTGCCTTCCGGTCTCGCCGAACCTCCCTGTGAACCCAGGGTGACGGCGAGGTCGGTGTAGTCGCGTCCCGGGCCGCCGAAGCGACCGGTGGCGATCTGCGCTCCGAAGGCGTCGTCCTCCCGTGGTCTCAATCCAGCGGACGCGGTCGTGAGGATCTGGTGCCCAGTACTGGCCACCCCATTCGCGCCGAACCGCACGACGTGCACCTGCCCGGTGAACGCCGTGTCCCGGAAGGACTCCTGCGAGACGCCGACGATCAGCTCGTCGCGGTAGCCGCCAAGAACGTTGCCTGCCGCGAGAGTCCCGCCGAAGAACTCGTCGAACTCGGGCACACCGGCGATGCCTCGACTGCGCTGAGTGAGCATCTCGTTGCCGGCCGTGGTGAGTCCGGCCGAAGAGCCGTACAGCATGTTGACCGCTCCAGCGCCCTCCCAGCCGGCAACCCGCTCGTTGCCGGCGATGGCGAGATCCTCGTGGCCATCTCGCCCGAACCGGCCGGCGACCAGCGTCGAACCGAAGCGGTCGAACGATTCGGCTCGGCCGACGACCCCCGGGCTGCGCTGGGTCCAGCGCCGGCTGCCGAGGGTGCTGAGTCCGGTCGCCGATCCTCGGAGCACCACCACCGCCCCAGCTGCGTCCGCGCCGTTCTCGCGCTGGTCGGGAACTCCGATCGCCAGGTCGTCGTAGCCGCTGGCCGAGAACTGGCCGGCCGCCACCTCAGCGCCGAACTCTTCGTACATCTCACCGACACCGGGCACGCCCCAGGTGCTGCTGGTCCAGGCGCGGCTGCCGGTCGAGGTGAGCCCTTCGGGTGAGCCGTACAAGACGGTCACCGACCCGGCCTCGCGGACGTACCCGCTCTCCCCTGGCGACCCGATCGCCAGGTCGTCCTGCCTGCCACGGCCGAAGTCTCCCGTGGTCAGCGACGAGCCGAACTTGTCGTCTGATTCGGCCTTGCCAGGAACGCCTCGGCGATTTTGGTGCCAGACCTGTGCGCGCCGCAGATCGAGGCCGCGGGCCGTACCGTAGAAGATGCGGACCGTCCCGGCCCTCGACCTCCGGCCCACGTCGCCGGCCGGGTCACCGATCGCCAAGTCTGCGTAGCCGTCCCCATTGAAGTTCCCGGTCGCCAACACCGTCGACTCCCACCTCCCGGCCAACCGCTGCCGCCCCGACGATCGCAGCCCGTTCGGCGAGCCGTAGAGCACGACGACGGCAGCGACAAAATTGTCGGACTCGTCCTTTACCCCGATGGCGAGATCGGAGAACCCGTCCCCGTTGAAGTCCGAGCCCACCTCGGAGCGCTTCGGCTCGGCAGCGGCGGTGGGCGCTTCCGGCGCCCAGATCGCCGTACTCCCCACGAGCAGGCACACGAGCAGGGCCAGCCGACCACTGACGCCGAGCGTGATCACTGTCCACCCACCTCCTGGTGGGAGATTCGTAACACAGATCCGCGGCAGTCAGCCCGACTGCGCGCTACGCAATTCTTCGTACTTCGGTTGAGCCCGCTCAGGAGCCGTTGGGCTCCGGGGAGTTGGTGGCGGGGTATTTGGCCATGAAGTCGGCGATCGCCTGGCCGCTCACCGCGGTGCAGGCCTGCTCGACCCCCTTCTGGCCTGCGGCGGCGGACGGGTTGTTGGGATCGGCGGTCCAGCGGGCCAGCACGATGTTCTTGCCCGCCGGGAAGTCGGCCCCGTCGGTGGACGCCCACGGTGCGGCGATGAACTTCTGGTTGATGTCGTACTCGGAGGCCTGGAACGTCTTGGAGGCGTTCTCCAGCGCCGTGATCTGATCCGTCGGCGCGTCGGCGCGGTACCAGGCGATGGTGTAGCCGTGTTCCAGGTTGTGCACCAGCGTCTCCACGGCGGGCCGGTCCTGCATCGTGTAGAAGCGCTTGGTGAAGGGAGCCGGGGTGTCGTAGTGCTGGCCGAACGACGGCGGCTTCTCGGTGTAGTCGACCTTGGTGCCGACCGCGACGTGATCCTGGTTGCCGGTGGCCTGCTTCTCGACCGCAGCATCGCAGCCGGCCTGGGCGACCGGCACCCCGATGCTGGCCAGCGTCGCACTACGCGCCTGGGAGTCCTGGACGAACAAATAGACGGGGTACGCAAGCAGAGCCCCGGCCAGCACCACACAGATCACCAAGAGGCCGATGGTGCGGTTGCGCTGGTCCTTCTTCCGCGACTGCTCGAACGAGGCGAGCTGGGCCCGCTTGCTCCCGGTCGGCGCGGCCGACTTCGATGCCGTCGCTTTCGGCGGCTTCGTCTTGGCCAAGGCCCGTCACTCCTTCGATCTGCGTCCCCGTGGAAACGGATGAGCCCGCGGATTCTATCCCGAGTCCTCAGCCGGACCCGTATTCCGCGGCCTCCAGGACGGCGCGGAGCAGCTCGGCCTCCCTGCCGGTCCGGCCGGAGCCGGCGATGACCGCGGCGACCAAAGCGCCCCCCTCCAACGCGGCGAGATCCTCGTACGCGTCGGCCTGACCGATCGCCGCCAGGACCGCGGCGAGCACCGCCTCCCGGCTGCCGCGGGCGAACATGTCCTCCGCGACGGGCCGGATCAGCCGGGCCGCCCCGCCGTCCGGCGCTACCAGTCGGGAGAGCCCGCGGACGACCGCGACCGGGCGGCCGGCCACCTTCTCCTTGACCAGATCGGCCGCGGCCGCCAGCTCGTCGGCGACGGCCCGCGCGGTGACCCGGAGCTCGTTGCCGTACGGATCGTGACGGCCCGCGTAGTCGTCGAGCACGGTGACCCCCGCGGCCCCGATGGCCAGGTCGGTCTGACCCAGCCGCCACGCACGTCCCGCGGTGTCGGAGACGATCACCCCGACCGGGCCGCCGGCGGCCTCGCTGAGCCGGCCGCGGAGTTCCTCGGCGACGGCATCGGGATCGGGCGGCAGCACGAGGACGGCCCCGGGGGCGATGTTGGAGTTGTCCACCCCCGCGGCGGCCATGGTCAGCCCGTGTCGGGTCCGGACAATGCGCACCGGGCCGCGGCGGGCCACCGTCGCCGCCGACTCCGTCTCGACGACCTCGTCGCGGTCGGCGGTCTGCTGCTGCAGCCCGGCCGCCTTGCTGACCACCTTGGACGTGACGACGACGATGTCGCCCGGCTGGAGCGGCCCCTGCGGGTCGGCGGCCACCGCTGCGACGACGACGGCGGCCAGGTCGTCACCGGCGGCGATCTCCCCGATCCCACCGGGCGCGAAGACGAGCACGGTCCTCAGCTCACGACCTTGACCGCGAGCCTGATGAATTCCGCGGTCGCCGCCGGGTCGCTCATCACCAGTCCCGTCACGGCGGTGGGCAGTCCCGCCGCCTCCAACGCGTCGGCCGACGCCGCGTCCACGGAGTCCAGCACCCACAGGTCGAGGATGCCGTTCGGCTGCGGTCCGGTTGCGGAGTTTCGGGCCCGTCCCCCGTAGTGGAGTCCGACCGCGGCCGCGTCGACGGCGACGCCGATGGCGGGCAGCAACCGGTGGGCCATGCCGAGAACCGGCGCCCCGCCGAGGATGCCGGCGAAGCCGATCACCGGGGCCGGTCCCGCCATCAACGCCTCCCGGACACCCGGGACGCCGAGGATGGGACCGATGGACACCACCGGGTTGCTGGGCGCGATCAGTACCAGGTCCGCGGCGGCGATGACCTCCACCACTCCCGGCGCCGGACGCGCTTCCGCCAGCCCGACCTGCTCGACGGCCAGCGCGTCCGGTTCGGCGTGCAGCCGGACCCAGTACTCCTGGAAGTGCACGGTGCGTCGGCCACCATGGGCGTCCGGGATGGTCACGTGCGTCTCGACCCGGTCGTCCGTCATCGGCCGCAGCGTCAGCCGCGGGTCCGGCAACCAGCGCGCGCACAGCCGCGCGGTGACCTCCGACAGCGTCCGCCCCTCGGCCAGCAACTGGGTGCGGTACAAGTGGGTGGCCACGTCGGTGTCGCCGAGCCCGAACCACGGCTCCGCGCCGTAGCCGGTCAGCTCGTCGCGGATCCGCCAGGTCTCCGAGGCCCGACCCCAGCCGCGCTCGGCGTCGATGCCACCGCCGAGCGCGTACATCATCGTGTCCAGATCGGGGCAGATCCGCAGCCCGTACATCGTCATGTCGTCGGCTGTGTTGACCACGACGGTGAGGTGGGCGTCGGGGAAGGCGTGCCGGGCGCCGGCGACGAAGCGTGAGCCACCGACACCCCCGGCCAAGATCACCACCTGCATCCCGCCAGTCTCCCAGATCACGGCAGCCGAGCGGCTCTCACCGATCGCTGACCCGAATAGGGTGGGGTCATGGAGCCATGGCGACGCTGGCGAGAACCGCTAGCCGTGATCTTGCTGATCGTGGCCGGGATCCGGCTGCTGGTCGGCATCGCCGCGGTGCCGGTGCTGGCGGACGACGGATACGGCTCGTTCGCGACCGCCGCCTTGTTCCAGGCGGGCCGGACCTTCGACCTCGTACTCCTGCTGGTCACGGCCGGCGTCGCGGGCTCGTGCCTGCTCACGCCGGCCACCCCCCGCGCCAAGGTGATCGTCACGATCGCCGTGATCGAGACCGCGGCGGCGGTTTTGGTGTCGGTCGGGTACGGGCTGATCGGCCTGTTGTCGGACTCGACCGGCAAGGGGATCGAAACCATCTACCTGCTGCTGGGTCTGGTGTTGCCGGTGTTTGCCGTCATCGGCCTGTTGACCCTGCTCCGGGTCACGCCCGCAACGTCCACCGCGCCGCCGGTCCTGGCGCCGCCGATGACCTCAGTCGTCGAGCCGCCGCCAGCGCTCCCGGCGGCGTGGCAGCCCGAGCAGGCCACGGGGCGGGTCTGGAACACGGCGGGAGACGCCGCCCGCGGGGCGCCCGGATCGGGCTGGGCTGAAGAGGGCGGCGGGGCCGGCTGGCAGCCGATCCCGGGTCCGGCCGAGCCGCCGCGACCCGAACCGCGCTGACCTCCAGCGCTGGATTCTCCGTTCATGCCCGTCACCATTTCGTGATAAAACCCGTCCTCATAGCAGATGGGGGCTTGACTTCGGAGTATTGACGGGCATGTAATTACGCCATTGTTATTCACCGCTTCGGGGGTGGGGTCGAGGAGCGTGACAGATGTACGAACTGGCTGAGCCCGACGATGGTGGGGCCTTGAGTTGGCAAGAACGCGCGCTGTGCGCGCAGACCGACCCGGAAGCTTTCTTCCCCGAGAAGGGTGGGTCGACCCGTGAGGCGAAGAAGGTCTGCCTGTCCTGTGATGTCCGCGGCGAGTGCCTGGAGTACGCCCTGGCGCACGACGAGCGTTTCGGCATCTGGGGCGGGTTGAGTGAGCGGGAGCGGCGCAAGCTGAAGAAACGCGCCGTCTGAGTCCGACGGGCAATTCGGCGGAGGGCGTCGCCTCGATCTACAGTGGGCAGGCCCTCCGGCGGCATCAGACGTCGGTGCCGTCGAGTCACAGAGGTCTCCCGTACGCCCATGGACGAGCAACGCAGTGAGTCCACGAGTTGGGCGGACTACCGAACGACATCGGTCGCCGACGAGGTGGATCCCTGGGCGTGGACCGCGGAGGAGCGACCCGAGGCCGCCCAGGTTGACACCCGCCACTGCCGGGTAGTCGCCGTTCTCGTCTGCCTGAACGCGGAGAGCTGGCTGCCGGACACGCTCGCCGGACTGTCCCGGCTCGAGCGCAAGCCCCAGCGTCTGATCGCCGTCGACGTCGCCAGCACCGACTCCACCCGAGCCCTGCTGCAGCGGGCGCAGGACCACGGCCTGCTCGACGACGTCGTCGACGCCCCCCGCGGCTCCGGTTTCGGGCAGGCCGTCGCGGCCGCCCTGCGCGAGGCCCAGGACGAGCAGCAAGAGAACGACTTCCTCTGGCTGCTGCACGACGACGCGGTGCCGGCCCCAGACGCGCTGCAGAACCTGCTGGCCCACGTCGTCACCGACCCCTCGATCGATGTCACCGGCCCGAAGTTGGTGATGCCGCGGCGGCGACGCGCCGTACCGCGGATCAGCGAGATCGGCGCCACCATCTCCGGCACCGGTCGCCGCGAGCTGAGCCTCGAACCGGGCGAGATCGACCAGGGGCAGCGAGATCTTCCCGAGGACCGGCTGGGTGTCTCGACCTGCGGCATGTTGTTGAAGAGCGAGGTGTTCGCCGCACTCGGGGGCTTCGACCCGGCGATCCCGGTGTTCCGAGACGGGGTGGAGTTCGGCTGGCGGGCGCACCTGCGTGGGTACCGGATCGTGACCACCCCGAGCGCCCGGATCAGTCACCGGCAGGTGGGCCGGGCCGGGCTCAGGCCGGCCGGCGCCGCGGGCCGACGGCCGGGCAGAACCGACCGGTGGCTGGGCATGGTCGTGGTCGCCGGACATGCGCCGACCTGGCGACTGCCGTTGGTCTGGCTGCGCCTGGTCTGGAGTTGCCTACTGCGATCGATCGGGTACGTGCTCGGCAAGGCTCCGGGCCGGGCGCGCGACGAGATGGCCGCGCTGGGCGCCTTCCTCGCCCACCCGGGCCGGATCCGGGCGTACCGGAAACGATTGCGTGCGCTGCAGGTTGCCGCGGGCGCCCCCGCGGTGGTCAAGAGCCTGCGGCCGCCGTGGTGGTCGAGTCTGCGGGTGGGGGCCGAGGTGTTCTCCGGCGCCCTGTCCGACCGGTACCGCTCGGTGGCCGGGGAGGTCGAGGTGGCATCCCTCGACGAACTCACCGGCGACGACTTCTCCTCCGTCGCCGAGGAGAAGGGGAAGAGTCCGTGGCTGACCCCGATCGTTCTGGTAGCGGCCCTGTTCGTCCTCGGCAGCCTGCTCGCCGCCCGCGACCTGTTCGTGCTCGGGCACCTCGCCGGCCCGGCGCTGCTGCCGGCGCCGGATTCGCTCGCCGCGCTGTGGGGCAGCGCCTGGGATCCGATCGCGGGGGCACCGGGGCAGATCCCGCCGCCTTGGCTGGCCCTGACGGCTGTCGCCGCCACCCTCTTCGTGGGCCAGCCCGATTGGCTGATCACTGCGCTGTTGTGCGCGGTGGTGCCGCTCGCCTTGATCGCGGCCTACCCCGTGCTCCGCTCGGTGATCGAGGACCGGCGGGTCCGGTTGTGGGCGGCGGCCAGCTACGCGCTGCTCCCGGTCTGGCTCGGCAGCACTAACCAGGGGCGCCTCTCGCTGAGCGTGTTCGCGCTGCTGTTGCCCCTGCTCGTGCTGGCCGTTCGTTCCCTGGCACTGCGCCGGCCGAGGGTGCCCGAGGCCTGGCGCGGCGGCTGGGGCGCCGGTGTGGTGCTGGTGGTGCTCGCCGCGTTCGAGCCGACGATCATGCTGGTGGCGCTGCTGGTCGGCGCGATCGCCGCGGTGCGGTTGCGTCGCACCCCGCGCAAGGTGGGACGGATCGGGATCGCTCTCGGCCTGCCACTGCTGGCGCTCCTGCCGTGGTGGCCGAGTCTCCTGCTGGCGCCGGGCCGATTCTTCGTCGGACCGGATGCCGCCGCCACCTCGGTACCGGCCGCGCCGCCCGTCTGGCACCTGCTGCTGGGCCGGGAGACCGGACCGGGTCTGCCACCGCTCTGGCTGGGCGCGGTGCTCTTCGGGATCATCTGGGTCGTCGCCTTGATCGGCCTGCTGCGTCGACCCCGCCGCCCGCTGGTGCTGGCGGCGTGGCTGACCGCGCTGATCGGCTTCGGTGCCTCGATCCTGCTGTCCCGGCTCGTCGTCGCGGTGCCGCCGGTCGGCACCGAGGTCCGGCCGTGGACCGGGGTCTACCTGCTCATCGGCTTCGCCGCGCTGGTACTGGCCGCGGCGGCCGGGATCGACGGGGTCGCGTCCGGCATCCGGGGCCGCAGTTTCAGCTGGGTGCAGCCGACGGCTGTCGCCGGGGCGGTGCTGGTCGGCCTGACCACTGTGGCGGGGGCGGGGTGGTGGCTCTGGGCCGGCGCCGACGGGCCGATCGCCCGGGTCCAGGACGACGCCCTGCCGCCGTACGTCCGGGTGGCGATGCAGTCCCCAGCCGGCGTCCGTACGCTCGCGCTGGAACTGGACGGCGACCGGGCCCGGTACGCGGTCTTGGCCGACGACCTGTTCCGGCTCGGCGACGCGGACCGGGGCTTCAGCTACGGCGGGTCGGCCCGCGCGAACGCCGATGTCGAAGTCGTGGTGCTCCGGCTGGCGGCGGGCACCGCCGACTCCGACATCGTGCCCGCGCTCCGCGATCTCGGCATTTCCTACGTCTGGGTCTCCGGCGCCACCGAGGCGCAGCGATCCAAGATCGACAACACCCCGGGTCTGGGTGCGGCCAGCGGCAACCTCGACGCGATCGTCTGGCAGCTGCAGCCGCCGGCCACCCGGGAGTCGGTGGTCGAGGGAGTGCTGCGGATCGGCGAGCCGGCCGACCCACGGTGGCGGGCCGAGCAGGCCGGCACGGCGCTGGCGCCGGTGACGGTCGGCTGGCAGCAGGGCTTCCAGCTGCCGGGCGCCGCGGCCGGTGACGTCGACGTCAGCATCCCGAGCCCGTTGCGGTGGTTGCTGCTCGGTCAGGGCCTCGTGCTGGCGGTCGGAGCCGTTTTGGCCGCCCCCGGGATCCGGCGGGCCGAGGTCCGTGACCCCACCAAGACGGCCCGGCGCGCGGCCGCGGTCGGCGGAGGTGGCTGGTGAGCATCCTGACCACCGGCGGCACGGCCGGCCGGCGCACCCTGACCGTGGTGATCGCGGTCGTCGCGGTGGCCCTGCTCGCGGTGGGCGGAACGCTGCTGCCGGTGCAGTCGGCCACCTTCCGCTCCTCGCCGCCGCCGCTCGTCGGCCGGACGAGTACGACCTGCACGCCCGCCGTCGAACCCGGGGCCAAGGCGAACCTGGCCGTCGCGGCGATCCGGCAGGCGCCGGGCCGCGAGGGTCGGGTATCCGCCGCCCAGGTCGGCGGTGGCGCGGTCGACGTACGGCTCACCGAGCAGGGTCGGGGACAACTGCTGCCGGGGCCGGCCCAGCCGACGATCGTGCAGAGCGAGGGCGTGATGGCCACCGCAGCCGGCGCGATGATGTTCAGCCGGGCCAACTCGGGCAGTCTCACGGGGCTGATGGCCGCCCCGTGCGGCCCGCCGAGCACCGAGCATTGGTTCGTCGGCGTCGGGGCGACCGATGACTTCCGTACCGACCTGGTGCTCACCAACCCCGATGAGGGCCAGGCCGAGGTCGACCTGCGGTTCTACGGCCGGACCGGGCTGGTGGTGGTCCCGGGCAGCCCGGGACTGGTGATCGAGGGCCGCAGTTCGCGTACGGTCTCGCTGCGTGCCCTGGTCGAGGCCCAGGGTCCGCTGACCGTGGCCGTGCGAGCCAGCGTGGGCCGGGTGTCGGCGATGGCGCTGGGTCGCCGCAGCGATGGCCTGGACCCCCGGGGAGCGGACTGGCAGCCCAGCTCGGTCCCGCCGGCCACCAGCCTGGTCATCCCTGCCGTACCCGAGAGCGCCGGTCGGCGTTCCCTCACCGTGGTCAACCCCGGTCGGGAACGGGCCGAGGTGGCCGTCGAGCTGCTGGGCATCGAGGGCCCGTTCGCCCCGGCGGGAGCCGAGGCGATGGTCGTCGCGCCGGAGAGCAGCGCGACTGTCGATCTCGCCGCGGGTCTGGCCGGTCAGGCGGGCAACGTCCGGCTGACCAGCACCCGGCCGGTGACGGCCGCGGTTGAGTCGCTCAGTTCGGAGGATGACGAGGAACCGGATCTGGCGGTGCAGCCCGCGGTCGCACCCGTCAACCGGGCCGGGATCGTTCCGCTCGCCATCGTGGCGGGTCTCGACGCCGAGTTCACCCTCGGCAACGGTGGTCCGGCTGAGGTGAACGTGTCGTTTGAGGTGGTCAGCTACGCCGGCGCTTCGCTCCGCCAAGACGACATCGTGATCGTTCCCGGCGGCTCCGCAACCCGCCGGCTCACCTCGCCGGCGCCCGCCTTCCTGGTGGTCCGCGCCCCGAGCGGGTCGGCGGTGTACGGCGGGGTGAACTACACCGGCTCCCTCGGTGGGGCAGCCGGGCTGACCTCCGTACCCGTCACCTCACCCGACCGCGCCGGGCTGGCGCCGCAGGCCACATTCGACCCCTCCCTGGGGCAGTGACGGGAAAGCTGTTCTGCTCGAGCCGCTTTTTCCGACCAAACGCGAGTTCCGCGGCTTGCCGACCCGTGTTTTCCGACCAAACGCGAGTTCCGCGGCTCCCGATGCCCGCCCGCGGGGACCGCTACTCGTCCTCGCTGCGGCCCTCGGGGTCGATGTCGTCCACCGACCGGCCGGTGAGGGCGGACAACTGCTCCACGATGGTGCGGTAGACGAGGATCCGCAGGCCGCGACGGGTCGCGGCCCGATGCTCCAGCGGCCGCCGGTAGACGACCACCTGACCCAGTCGCTCCTGGTCGCCCTCGATGGCGGCGGCCAGCGGCACGTGCTCCCCGGACCAGGCGGTCTTGAGGTAGGGCACGTCCTCGATCCCGAACGTGACCCCGACCAGCGCGTCCGGACACTGCCGCGCGATCCGCTCCACCGCAGCGTGCACGGCGTCGCGGAAGTAGTCGGAGCGGTTGGCCGGCTTCGCGGGGCTCGCCGGCCGCCGGGTGAGCGGGTTGGCGAGCGCCAGCGGCCCGCGCAGGCCCCGGGCATGCCGGTCTCGGCGACGTACGGACACAGCGCGCACTCTAGTGCTCAGGTCCCACGTCGGAGGGTCTGGCGCCGGTACCGTCGCGGCGTGAGGTCTCGACGGTGTTCGCGAGCAGGTTGCCCCGCTCCGCCGGTGGCGACCCTGACCTACGTCTACACCGATTCGACCGTTGTCCTCGGACCCCTGGCCTTGCGGGCCGACCCACACGGGTACGACCTGTGCAGCCAGCACGCCGAGTCGCTGTCGGTGCCACGCGGCTGGGAGGTCATCCGGATCGCGCTGGAGGCCGACCCGGGACCCTCACCCGATGACCTGCTGGCCCTCGCCGACGCGGTCCGCGAGGTCGGGTTCGCCTACGACCACCTCGAGCCCGAACCGGCGCTACCCCGAGGCACATCCGAGCCGGGCGGGCGGGCCGGGATCAGGGAGATCGGACGTCGCGGTCACCTCACCGTGCTTGCCGACCCCGACGTGTGACGCCCAGCTCCGACAACCCCACCGTGATCAGCCCGAAGATCTTCAAGGCCAACGACATCCGCGGTGTCGCGGCCGCGACGGAGGGTGGACCGGACGTCGAGTGGGACGCCGCGGGGGCGTACGCGATCGGGGCCGCGACCGTGGCCGCGCTCGGTCTGACCCCGGGGACCGACGCCCTGGTGGTCGGCCGAGACATGCGGCTGACCGGACCGGAGCTGAGCCGGGCGTTCGTCGACGGGGTACGGCACCGCGGCGTCGACGTGATCGACATCGGCCTGGCCAGCACCGACCAGCTGTGGTTCGCTTCCGGGCACCTGCACCGACCGGGCGCGATGTTCACCGCCAGCCACAACCCGGGTCGCGACAACGGGGTGAAGTTCTGTCTTCGCGACGCCGCCCCGATCGGTCCGGAGCAGTTGCGGGAGATCGCCCGGCTGGCGCTGGCCGGACCGCCGCCGTCCCCGGTCGAGACCCCCGGCACGCTGACCGAGCAGGACCTGCTGGCCGCCTACGCCGCGCATCTGCACGGGCTGGTCGACCTGTCCGGCATCCGCCGGCTGACGGTGGTCGTCGACGCAGGCAACGGGATGGCCGGGCACACCCTGCCGGCGATCCTGGGGCCGCTGGACCTGGACCTGATCGAGCTCTACACCGAACTCGACGGGAGCTTTCCGAACCATCCGCCGAATCCGCTGGAGCCGGAGAACCTCGTCGACGCGCAGCGGGCCGTTGCCGAACACCAGGCCGATCTGGCACTCGTCTTCGATGGCGACGCCGACCGCTGCTTCGTCATCGACGAGACCGGGACCGTGGTCAACCCGTCGGTGATCACGGCGATGATCGCCTGCGCCGAGCTCGAACGTGAGCCCGGCGGCACGATCGTGATCAACGCCATCACGTCCTCTTCGGTGGCCGAGATCGTCGCCGAGTGCGGGGGACGGACCGTCATCACCAAGGTCGGTCACACATTCGTCAAGGCGGCGATGGCCGAGCACCGGGCCGTGTTCGGCGGCGAGCACTCCGCGCACTACTACTTCCGCGAGTTCTGGGGCGCCGACACCGGCATGCTGGCCGCGCTGCACGTACTGGCGGGACTCGGGGGCGGTGAGCGACCGCTGTCGGAGCTGACGGTTCGGTACGACCGGTTCGCCGGCTCGGGTGAGATCAACTCCCGGGTCGACGACGTCGCCGCCGTCTTGTCCCGGCTGACCGACCACTTCGCGGGCCGCGGTGAGGTGGACCGCCTGGACGGCTTGACGATTCGCGGCTCGGACTGGTGGGTGAACGTCCGACCCAGCAACACCGAGCCGTTGCTGCGGCTCAACGTGGAGGCGCCGACGGCCGAGCAGGTCGCCGAACTGCGTGACGAGGCACTCGCCATCATCCGGGCCTGATAGAACTTCTCAGAGCACCCGTACGACCCGGTGCACCTGAACGTGTGACTGAACGGAGGACGGCGATGGTCATCGACCTGGCCCCGGAACTGCTGGAGATCCTGGCCTGCCCGAACTGTCATGGGGCCTTGGCGGTCGACCACGACCGGGACGAACTGATCTGCGTGGCCGCCGACTGCGGACTGGCGTACCCCGTGCGATCCGGCATCCCCGTGCTGCTCATCGACGAGGCCCGGCGGCCCGTGCTGCCCGAGCCGGGTGAGGGGCCGCCGGTGCCGCGGGTCGACCCGAATTCAGCCCCACCGACCGCGTCGAGCGCGCCGCCGAGTGCCCCGCCCAGCGCCTCCCCGGTCGTACCGCCGGGTGTTTAGAGGACCGGCCGGAGCAGGAGAACGTACGTGTTCGACGACGCCTGGCTGGACGACCGGCAAGCCCTGACCGGCGCCGATCACGTGCTCCGGAGACTGGCCGAGTCCGGAGCACGGCTGCGCCGCGAGATGGGGGAGGCCGCCGAGCCCATCGCGGACCTGGTCGACCTGCCGCGGCCGCGGGCCGTCATCGCCGCCGGCGCCGAGGCGCGGTTCATCCGGGCCATGCTGGAACCGGTCTGCCCGGTGCCGTTCGTGGCCTGGCCGGCGTACGGACTGCCCGGCTGGGTCGGCGCCTTGGACGTCGTGGTCGTGCTCGCCAGTGACGTCGCCTCGCCCGGCCTGATCGCGAGTGTGCACGAGGCGGTCCGCCGGGGCTGCCAGCTGGTGATCAGCTGCCCGCCGATCTCGGCCATCGCGGAGCACGCGGGGGGCCGGTCCACGATCATGCTGCCAACCCGGACCGGGGATGCGTTGGCCGCCGCCATCGTGGCCTTGTCGGTCTTGCACCGGATGCAACTCGGCCCAGAGGTACGTCCCGAGTTGGTCGCCGACGCGATGGACGCGGTCTCGGAGGAATGCTCGCCGTTCGTTGACGTGGCGCAGAATCCCGCCAAGGACCTGGCCATGGGGCTGGCCGAAGCGCAGCCGCTGGTCTGGGGCGGTTCGGTGCTGGCCGCGCGGGCCAGCCGCCGGATCGCGGAGGCGCTGCGGGCGGCGACCGGCCGCACCGCGCTGGCCGCAGACGCCGAGGCGCTGTTGCCGGTGCTGGATCTCGCCGCGCCGCGGGACCCGTTCGCGGACCCGTTCGAGGACGGGCTCGGAGCCGATCGGCGGCCGACCCTGGTGATGCTGGACGACGGCAACCTCGACGACCCCATCCGGGTCGCCCAGGGCCGGCTGCTCGCGGCCGCCGACCGCAACGACATCCGGGTTTGCCGGATCGCGCATCCCTCGGGCTCGGACGTGGAGCGCTATGCGGCCCTGCTGCAGACGGGTATGTTCGCGGCGGTCTACCTGGCCGTCGGCTTGGGCCGCTACCTGGAGCTCTGAGCCGACCGCCCATCCCTGGAAGGCGATCTGCTCCACTTTGTGGAATCTGCGCCCTTTGCATTGGCAGCAGCAGGGCAAGTGGAGCAGATCATCGGTGGTGGGGTCCTAGTTGAGGTCAGGCCATCCGGTCGCCGCGGGCGAAGGCGCGTAGGAGGCGCCGGCGGAGCCGCTCTGGCTCCTTCAGGTCCTGCCACACCCAGCGCACCACCTGCCAGCCGAGATCACGGAGCCGATCCTCGCGGGCCTTCTCCTCCCAGAGCACGTCGGCCGCGGTCTGGTCCGGCCGGAGAAGGTCCTGGTACTTGCCTCGCCCGTCGTACTCGCCCAGCGTCCTGTGTTCCGGCCACGCAAAATCGCTCCGGCCGACGAAGGACCCGGCGTCGTCGAAGACGTCGTACTGGAGTTCCGTCGGTGGCACGCCGATCCGGTACAGATCGACCCGGCTCACGGACTCGCCCGGGCTCTCGCTGCGAGCATCGAGGAAGGGGATCGTCCGTCGCGCCGCATGGATGCCGGTGCGGCCCACTGCCTGTCGCAGCTGCTCCTCCAACTCGGCCGACGTGACACCACGACGCAGCGCGGCGTCACCGATGGCCACCGCCTGCCGCATCGGCAGCTCGCAGCTGAGGTCTAGCACGGTTCGTGCGACGCTGGTGACGGAAAGATCTCCGACGGCGGTCCTGTCGGTCGGCGGCAGGCGCAGGCCGTGCAGCACGACGTAGCGCCGGCGCCGCCCCCCGCCGGGCTGGTCGCGGGTCAAGTGCACGCGGTCGAGTCGATCCGTCCAAAGAGGGAGATCGTGCGCTGCCGCCGCCGACATGTGACTGACCGTCGCGTCCACCGAGCACAGGCGGACCGATGCACGGACCAGTCGCAGGTGTTCCAGCCGCGCGTCGGTATCACTGCTCATCGGCTCTCCGTACGCCCCGCGGCGGAGGTGCACCAAGGCGCCGGCCCTCGTCATCCGGGCGATCTCGCTCGCGTCGAAACCTCGCTGGGTCAGTTCGCGGGTCAGGGTGACGTCGTCGGGCATGGCGCCTAGCGCAGCACGTCGGCTGCGGCCCCGGAAGCCCTCGGCGAGACCGGACGACACCCTGCCCGTACGGACAACACCGCGCGGGCAGCGATGGGCTGCCGCAACGGAAATCTGCTCCACTTGGCGAAGTCTGCGCTCCCTGCGGCGAACGCAGACTTCTCTAGGTGGAGCAGATTTCGGAGCGGAGGAAGGAGTCAGGCGAACTCGGGCATGATCTTCTCCGCGATCAGCCGGAGCTGGGTGTCCACGTCGGCGACGCCCTCGATGTCGCGGCCCATGAAGGTCTTCACCAAGGCGGCGTCGGTGATGGCCAGGATCATGTGGTTCACCCCGGCCGCCTCCATCTCCTTCAGCTTCGCCACGCATTCCTCGGGGGTGCCGGACACCGACAGCGTGCTACCGATGGCCGGGGTGGTGGCGTCGATGGTGCCGGCGAGATCACCAGCGCCGAACGCGGCGAGAATTGGCAACATGTCGTCCGGGGACACCCCGTTGCGGACCAGTTGCTCGTTCGGCATCGACGACGCGTACAGCCCGACCATCGAGCGGGCCGCGTCCTTGGCGATCGCGGAGTCGTCGCCTGTGGCGAACACCACCCACGCGGCGATGTCGAGATCCTGGACGTCCTTGCCGGCCCGCTTCGCGCCGATCGTCATGTTCTCGACCATGTACTCGTACGCCTGGCGGGTGTAGCTCAGCGCGTGGTGACAGCCGTCGGAGAACTCCGCCGCCACCTGGAACGACTTCGGCCCGCGCATCGCGCCGATCTTCACCGGTACGTGCTCCTGCACCGGCCGGGCGAAGGTGAACAGCCCCTTGTAGGTGAAGAACTCGCCGTCGTAGGTGATCGCGCCGTCATCCAGCAGCGTCCGGATCACGTGCACGCCCTCCTTGACCCGGGACAGCGGCTTCTGCACGGACCAGTCCATTCCGTACTGGGCGAGCAGACCGAAGTTGCCCGAGGACAGCACGACCTCGGCCCGGCCCCCGGTCAGCTCGTCGAGGGTCGCGGTGGCCTGGGCGATCAGGCTCGGCTCGCGCAACACCACCCCCGACACCGATGGGCCGAACCGCACGTTGGTGGTCTTGTCTGCTGCCGCCGCGAACAGCAGCCAGAGGTCCTTGTGCCAGGTCTCGTCGGCCGCGTACACGGCGTAGAACCCCAGCTCATCAGCCAACTGGATCGAGGCGAGCGACTCGGTGAGCGGGTAGTCCGGGAGCATCACGTAGCTGAATTTCACGACTGGCCTCCTGTGCTGGTTGGGGTGCGGGATGAGTTGGTGGAGCGAATGGTGGAGCGGTCGATCGCGTCGCCGTGGGCGGCGTCGCTGCGTTCGTGCGGCGTGCCCGACACGAGGTAGAGCAGCCCGAGGCCGATCACGACGGCCGTGCCGAGGACCACGATCGCGTTGTCGTACCAGGGCACGTCGGGGGTGCGGGGCCAGCCGATGTTGATCATGGCGAGGATGCCGTAGACCAGGGCGCCGACGTTCACCGGCCACGCCCAGGCCCCGAGCCGGAAGGCGCCGGCCGGCTGCCAACCGAGGGCGCGGGCCCGGAGCGCGGCCAGCACGACCATCTGGAAGCCGAGATAGATCCCCAGGGTGGCGAAGGAGATGATCTTGACCAGGGCGTCGGCGGAGATGATCGAGACCAACACGATGATGGCCGGCAGAATCGCCGCCACGATCATCGCGTACGGCGGGATCTGCCGCCCGGGCAAGATCTTCTTCAGCACCGACGACCCGATGATCATGTCGTCGCGGGCGTAGGAGTACATCAGCCGGGACGCGGCGGCCATCAGGCTCAGCACGCAGGACAGGAAGGAGATCATCACCACGGCGAGCACGATCTTGGTGCCGGTCCCCCCGAAGGCCTGGGTCAGGACGGTGTAGATCGGGTCGGCGTCGCTGCCGTCGATCACCGCGCCGTAGTCGGCGACCGCCAAGATCAGCGACAGGCAGACGAACATCGCCGCCGCGCCCCCGACGTAGATCGTCATCCGCATGGCCTTGGGGATCCGCCGGCTGGGGTCCGGCACTTCCTCAGCCACGTCCCCGCAGGCCTCGAAACCGTAGTACTGGAAGATGCCGATCAGTGCGGCGGCCAGGAACGCTGGCAGGTAGTCGTCCGCTCCCGCGCCGGCGGAGTCGAACAGCACCCGGAGACCGTGCTGGCGCTGGGTGAGCAGCAGCCAGCCACCCACGGCAAGGGCGCCGAGCAGCTCCGCGCTGAAGCCGATCAGGGCCGCGTACGCCAGCGCCTTCGTACCGAGCATGTTGATGATCAGGGCCAGCGCGATGATGATCAACGCGCAGATCACGGTGGTGCCGACGCCGGCCTCGAAGCCGAGCAGCAGCCCGAGGTAGGGCCCGGCCCCGTACGCCACCCCGGCGATCGTGGCCAGCAAGGCGAACAGGTAGATCCAGCCGGTCATCCAGGCCCAGCGCCGACCCCACAGCCGCCGGGCCCAGGGGTAGATGCCGCCGGCCATCGGGTACTGCGAGACGATCTCGCCGAACACCAGCGCCACCAGGAACTGACCGACGCCGACGATCACCAGCGACCAGAACATCGGCGGCCCGGCCGTCGCCAGGGCGACGGCGAACAGGCTGTAGATGCCCACCACCGGGGACAGGTAGGTGAAGCCGAGGGCGAAATTCGCCCACGGCGTCATGTCCCGCTTGAACTCGCTGGTGTAGCCGAGTGCGGCCAGTTGATCTTCGTCGGACTGCGCCCCCGGACGCTCCATCGTTACTGTTCCGCCTCGACGTCGGCCAGCAGCTCCGAGCCGGTGACCACCGAGCCCGCGAAGTGCCGGTGCATCCAGGCCAGGTGGTCGGAGCGGGCGTTCATGATCCGCAGGCTGTCCCAGTTGGGGAACTCCTGCTGCAGCACCCAACGCTGCATCAGCCGCGGGTCTACCTCGTACACGTGCGGATGGGTCGTGATCGCCACCTCGGACACCCGCTCCGGCTCGGGCGGGGTGCTCTGCTCGGAGTACCGGTAGCTCACGGCGCACCTCCGATCCCGGCTCGCAGTTCCGCCAGTCCGGCGTCGAGGTCCCCGGCGTAGGCCAGGTCCAGGTGGTACTTGCCCGGGTTCATGATGTTGTTCGGGTCCAGCGTGCGTTTGATGTCGCCCATGACCTCGAAGCCGCGGCCGAGCTCGGTGGGAACCAGATCCACCTCGCCTTCGCGGCAGGATCCGTGGCAGGCGCTGATCGAGCCCCGGTGGTGCAGCGCGGCCGCGGCGATCTTCCGCTTCGCGTCCACCCACAGGGCCCAGGCCTCGTCGCCCAGTTGCTGTTCCCAGATGCCGACGTCGATCTCGGTCAGATAGTCCACCCCGGTGTCGGCGGAGGTGTAGGCGAACATGCCCCAGTCGTCGAACACGTCGGTCTTGCGGCGCAGTTCGGCGACGATCGCGTGCCAGTCCCGCGTGATCGCCGGCAGCTGGGTGTAGTTGATCGCCGCGTCCTCACAGTGCCAGCTCATCGGTACCACCTGACCGGCTTTGGTGCGACCGTGCAGGGGAGTGGCGTAACGGTCGTGCCGGGCCGCCCAATCACCCTCGGAGATCTCGTCGCCCAGGTAGCGCGCGCCGTGCTCGCGGGCCACTCGAAAGAGTCGCTTCCCGCCGACCCGGACCTCGTCGTCCCACCCGTACAGGACCGCACAGACCAGGGCGCGCACGTTCGACGGCTGCGGGATGTACGCCTCGTCGTCGCGGCGCAGGTAGGCCACCTTGTACTCGTCGAACAGCACCGCGCCGGCGAAGGTCGCTACCCCGGCCCGGGCCAGCGCCCCGACACAGCGGTACGCGTCGTCGTAGTTGTCGAACGCCCAGAACGGGCTCAGTTCGGCCTCGGGCTTGGGGTAGAGCTTGAGCGTCGCCCGGGTGGCGATGCCCAGAGTGCCCTGATGCCCCATGAACAGATGCTTGAGCTGGTAGCCGCTGGAGGACTTGGACACCTGGTGCCCGCCGCCGTCGCCGACGTGTAGCACCTCACCGGTCGGCAGCACGTGGTCGAAGGACAGCACCAGGTCGCGGGTGTGGCCGTACCGGGCCCCGATCAGCGACCAGCCGGACGTGCCGATCCGGCCACCCACCAACGAACAGGGATAGGACGCGGGATCGTCGGGGTAGATCAGCCCGTGTACGGCGAGCTCCTCGTTGAGCTTCAGCATGTTGATGCCGGTGCCGACCGTGACGGTGCGGTTCTCCAGGTCCAGTTCGGCGATCTTGTTCATCGCCTTGACGTCGACGACGATGCCGCCGCGGAGCGGCACCGCACCGTCGGTCAGTCCAGTGCCGCCGTCGCGGGGGACGATCGGCACCCGGAGCTCGTTCGCCACCGCGACCACGGCAGCGACTTGCTCGGTGCTCTCCGGCAGCACCGCGAGATCGGGGACGCGTTCGCGCCAGCGATGGACCGGGAACGGTGCCGGCACCCGGGCCCGGTTGTAGCGGTCGGTCTTGGAGGTCAGGATCTGGTCCGGTCGCAGGATCTTGCCCAGCCGCTCCAGCACCGCCTCGATCTGCGCGCTGTCGGGCCGTTCGGTCATGACCGCGGAGCGCGGAGCGCGACCATGAGACACGGTCATCGCGTCTCCTTCGCGCAGCCACCGCCACCGCACGACCCACCGCCGCCCGTTCCTGATCCGCACCGCCGGTCGCCGACCTCACCCCGACTGCCGCCGACCTGGATCCCGAGCGACTCGGCGAGCAACTCGTGGATGTCGATCACATCGATGTCCCGGGCCTCCCCGGCGGCCGACAGCGGTCGCTCCGACCACGGGCAGGCACTGACCAGGGTGTCCACCTCGAGCTCGGCGGCTTTCGTCAACCGCCGCTCGCTGATGGCTGCGGTCAGCTCGGGCTTCTCCACCGGCAGGCCGCCGCCGCCGCCGGAGCAGTACGACCACTGGGTGACCCGGTCGACGTCGTTGAACGTCAGCCCAGGGATCGCCCGCAGGATCTGCCGAGGCTCCTGCCAGATCCCTTTGCGCTTGTTGAGTCGACATGGGTCGTGGTAGGTGATCGTGCGCTCGATGGGCACGTTCGGGGTGAGTCGGCCGTCGCGGATCAGCTCGGCGAACAACTCCACCACCAGCACGACTTCGAGGTCGAGCTCGGCGCCGAAGTACTTCGGGTAGTCCTCGGTGAAGCTGATGTAGTCGTGCGGGTCCAACACCAGCACCCGTTTGGTGCCGGTGGCCCGCCAGTTGTCGAGGTTGTGCCTGGCGAACCGCTTGGCCTGGTCGACGTACCCCATCTCCGCGGCCGGCCCGCCGCAGCACCACTGCTCACCCATCAGCCCGAACTCGAACCCCGCCGACTGCAGGATCTGGGCCACCGCGCGGGGGACCGAGGTCCGGTAGAACGCCGCCTCGCAGTCCACGAACAGCACCGTCTCGCCGCCGATCGGCAGCTCCAGCCCGTCTGCCCAGTCGCGGACCTTGTCCTGACTGATGTCCATTTCCCCGAGCACCGGCTCATGCGTACGGTCGTTCGTCCGCGCGTTCCAGGTCTGCCACTGGGGTTGGTGGATCCCGGACTCGACCGCCAGCGCCCGGACCGCCTTGACCACGTCGACGGTGCGGGTCCGGAACCGGTAGAAGTCGCCGGTGAACAAGGTGTTGGGGCAGCGCAGCTCGCATGCTCCGCACTGGGTGCAGTTGACGTAGTCCGCCGCCACGTCGGCGATCTCCAACTCGCCCCGCTCCATCGCGATCACGTTCGCGTGGAATGCCGTCGGCGTCCACGACTCGTTCCGGGTCACCTGCATCACCGGGCACACCTCGCGGCAGAACTTGTGCCCCGAGGAGAAGCAGTTGTACGAGGCGTTGCGCCACTCCGAGACGAACTCCGCGGTCCGCTGATCGCTGAGCTCGACCGCGACCGGCCCGGCCGCGACACTGTCGACGAAGTCGGCCAGAGCCGGGTCGTTGCCGGCCATGCCTGGCGTGAACGGAGCGGCCAGAGCGTCGTCCGGCCCGGAGGGGAGCGACAACGAGTCGTGGAGTTGGGTCACGGGGCCTCCCACCAGGCTGTGGTGCGCGTCACGAGGCATTTAACATATGGGATCAGAGGTTATGGCGACAAGAGGCGGACAGGCCGATGGGTTGGCTGACCGGAGATGCGCGGCGGGCCGTGTTCGGTCCGCTGGACGACGGCGCAGGCCGCGGCGCGGCGGTGGTCCGGCGACTGGCCGGCGCCATCGCGCTCGGCATCATCGAGGAGGGCGAACAGTTGCCGCCCGAGGCCCAACTCGCCGCCTCGCTGAACGTCGCGACGATGACCCTGCGCGACGCGCTGGCCGAGTTGCGTGATCGCGGACTCGTGGACACTCGGCGCGGTCGCGGTGGTGGCAGCTTCGTCCGGGCCGACGAGGCGGCGCTGAACGAGCTCGCGCGCGGCCGGTTGCGCGAGCTCGGCAGCACCGACCTGCGCGAACTCGGCGACCTGCGCTCTGCGGTCGCCGGAACCGCAGCCCGGTTGGCGGCCGCCCGGGCGTCGGCGCGCGACGTCCTCGGCCTGCAGGATCTGCTCGGCCGGTTCGCCGCCGCGCCGCGGGCGAGCGACCAACGCCGGCTCGAGGGCCGCTACTACATCGCCGTCGCCGCGGCGGCGCAGTCGGCCCGGCTGACCCTGCAGGAGTTCGAGATGCAGGCTGAACTCGGCCAGGTGCTGTGGGCGGTCACCCGCTCCGCCGCGGAGATCGACGCGGCCGCGATCGCCCATCAGCAGGTGCTGGACGCCATCCGGCACCGCGAGGCCGACGAGGCGCGAGCCCGGACCGAGGCTCACATCGACTCGGTGACCCGCCGGCTGGTCGCTCTGCACGTCATCTTGACCCGGCGCGACGGGGTCGCGCCGTGACCGCCCGGCGGACGGGGGCGGTCGCGGCGGCCGTGGTGGAGGGTGTGGTGGAGGGCGTGTTCGCGTCGGTGTCGAAGCTCTCGGCTGGTCTGTCGGCCCGCCACCGGGCGGCTCGCCGCGTTGGGCGCGGACTGCACGAGGCCGACATCGCGGCGTTGCGCGAGCCGTTGCTTTCGGTGTTGGCGGCGGATCCGGCGGCCGTCGGCATGGGGGTGATCGTCGCACCGGGACTGCTCCCCGAGCGTCCGCTGCTGCTGGAGTGGTGGCAGGCGTCGGCGGATCTCATCGAGCCGACCCGGCTTGAGGTCGATCTCAGTGTCGACAGCTTGGACTTCTACGACTACGCGGCCGCGGAGTGGTTCGCGGTGCCGCGCCAGACCGGCCGCCGCCATGTCGTCGGACCGTACGTGGACGTGCACGGCACCGACCGCTACCTGCTGACGCTGACCGAACCGGTGCTGGCGAACGGGGCGTTCCTCGGCGTGGCGGGCGCGGACGTACCGGTGGCGCGCTTCGAGACCCTGGTGCTGCGCGGACTCGGTGACCTGCCGGTCGACGTCGTGGTGACCAGTGTCGAAGGGCGGGTGGTGCTGTCCACGTCGGCGCGCTGGCTGATCGGGGAACTGCTGCCCGAGTCCGCGGCGGCCGAGGCCGTCGAGCGGGTGCGGCTGAGCGGGCTGGCTTGGGAGCTGACGACGTACGCGCACGAGCCGGAGCGTTGGATCGGAAGGTGACAGAATCCAGCTGTGAGCACCGAGGGAGGCACCAAGGCGGTCGTGGCGGCGCTGACGGCCAATTCGTTCATCGCTTTGACCAAATTCGCCGCGTGGGGGCTGACCGGCGCGTCGTCGATGCTGGCTGAGGCCATGCACTCCGTCGCCGACTCCGGCAACCAGGCGTTGCTGCTCGTCGGCGGCCGGCGTTCCCAGCGCGCGGCGACCGAGGAACACCCGTTCGGCTACGGCCGCGAGCGCTACATCTTCGCCTTCATCGTGGCCATCGTGCTGTTCAGCGTGGGCGGCCTGTTCGCGCTGTACGAGGCGTTCCACAAGTACGAAGAGGTCCATGCCGGGGAGCCGAACGAGCTGCTGGAGGGCGGCTTCTGGTGGGTTCCGCTCCTCGTCCTCGCGTTGGCCATCATCGCGGAGTCGCTCTCGTTCCGGACCGCGATCCTCGAGTCCAACAAGACCGAGGGGAGACAGAGCTGGGTCCGGTTCATCCGGTCCGCCAAGGCGCCGGAACTGCCGGTGATCTTGCTGGAGGACTTCGCGGCGCTGCTCGGCCTGGTCTTCGCGCTGTTCGGCGTCGGCCTGACGCTGATCACCCGCAACGGCTACTTCGACGTCATCGGCACGGCCATGATCGGCCTGCTGCTGGTCGCGGTGGCGGTCACCCTGGCTATCGAGACCAAGAGCCTGCTGCTGGGGGAGTCGGCCACCCCGGAGGCCGTGGCACAAAATCGCGCCGCGCTCGCGGGCATCGACGGGGGTGGACCGGGTCATCCACATGAAGACCCTGCACCTGGGACCGGAGGAGATCCTGGTCGCCGCCAAGATCGCGGTCGACGCGAGCGACACCGCCGGCGACGTCGCCGACACCATCAACCGGGCCGAGGTCAACAGTCCGCGCCGCCGAGCCGATGGTCACCGCGCTCTATCTCGAGCCCGACATCTACGACACCGCGTACCAGCCGGCCCCGCGGCCCGACCGGCCAGAGGCACCGGGCCACTGATTCTATGGGGAGCTGCTCGTGCGTCTCACGCGCTCCGGACTGTGCTCTTCCTCCTCGATCGTCGACGCCCAGCTGAGCCTTCGACTCACCTCGTCCGACACGGGCGTCGACTCCTCGTCGTCAGAGCCCAGTCGCGCGTGAGACTCCCGACACTCGCAGCTCCTATTGGGAGCTGCTCGTGCGTCTCACGCGCTCCGGACTGTGCTCTTCCTCCTCGATCGTCGGCGCCCAGCTGCGCGGGAGACTCCCGACACCCGTAGCTTGTGTCGATTTAGAAGTCGCGGCTTCGGCCCCTAGGCTGCGGCGCATGGATTTTCGCGTCGCCGACCTGTCCCTGGCCGAGTTCGGCCGCAAGGAGATCAGCCTCGCCGAGCACGAGATGCCCGGCCTGATGGCCATGCGGGCGCAGTACGGCGAGTCAGCAAGCCGCTGGCCGGGGCCCGGATCGCCGGCTCGCTGCACATGACCGTGCAGACCGCCGTGCTGATCGAGACCCTGGTCGCCCTCGGCGCCGAGGTGCGCTGGGCGAGCTGCAACATCTTCTCCACCCAGGACCACGCCGCCGCGGCGATCGTGGTCGGCCCGGACGGCACCCCGGACGAGCCCACGGGCGTCCCGGTGTTCGCCTGGAAGGGCGAGTCGCTGGAGGAGTACTGGGAGTGCACCGAGCAGATCCTCACCTGGCCCGAGGGCGAGCTTGCCAACATGATCCTCGACGACGGCGGCGACGCCACCATGCTGGTGCACAAGGGCGTCGAGTACGAGAAGGCCGGCGAGGTGCCCGAGCCGACGCGAGGACGACCCGGAGGAGTGCCAGGTCTTCCTCGAGCTGCTCAAGCAAGTCCATCGCCGAGGGCCGCGCCTGGATCGAGGTCGCCAACGACGATCAAGGGCGTCACCGAGGAGACCACCACCGGCGTGCACCGGCTGTACGAGATGCTCCGGCAGCAGCAGCCTGCTGTTCCCGGCGATCAACGTCAACGACTCGGTGACCAAGTCCAAGTTCGACAACAAGTACGGCGTGCCGGCACTCCCTGATCGACGGCCTCAACCGGGCCACCGACGTGCTGATCGGCGGCAAGGTCGCCGTGGTCTGCGGCTACGGCGACGTCGGCAAGGGCTGCGCGGAGTCGCTGCGCGGCCAGGGTGCCCGGGTGATCATCACCGAGGTCGACCCGATCTGCGCGCTGCAGGCCGCGATGGACGGCTACCAGGTGGCCACCCTGGAGGACGTGCTGGCCATCGCCGACATCTACGTCACCGCCACCGGCTGCTTCGACGTGATCACCGCCGACCAGATGAGCCGGATGAAGCACCAGGCGATCGTGTCCAACATCGGCCACTTCGACAACGAGATCGACATGGCCGGGCTGGACCGAGTTCCCCGGGGCGCACGCAAGATCAACATCAAGCCGCAGGTCGACGAGTGGGTGTTCGACGCCGACGACGACGACCGCGCACACGATCATCGTGCTCAGCGAGGGCCGGCTGATGAACCTCGGCAACGCCACCGGCCACCCGAGCTTCGTGATGAGCAACTCCTTCACCAACCAGGTGCTGGCCCAGATCGAGCTGTTCACCAAGCCCGAGGACGTACCCGCTCAGCGTCTACACCCTGCCCAAGCACCTCGACGAGGCCGTGGCCCGGCTGCACCTGGACGCCCTCGGCGTCCGGCTGACCGAGCTGACCGACGAGCAGGCCGCCTACCTCGGCGTGCCGGTCGGCGGGCCCGTACAAGTCCGACCACTACCGCTACTGAGGCCAGCCGTCACGTGTAGCGATTGCCGCGTACTCGGCAAGTTGCTACACGGCGGGCCTGGAGCGGATCGGGATGAGCATCAAGGTCGCGCTCGAGCACCGCACGACCTACCGGTTCGACCGGCCGATCGAGCATCGGGCCGCACGTCATCCGGCTGCGGCCGGCGCCGCACTCCCGGACGCCGATCGAGGCGTACTCGCTGACGATCTCGCCGGCCGACCACTTCATCAACTGGCAGCAGGACCCGTTCGGCAACTACCTGGCCCGGGTGGTCTTCCCGAGCAAGGCCAACGAGCTCGACATCACCGTCGGGCTGGTCGCCGACATGGGGTGATCAACCCGTTCGACTTCTTCATCGAGGACGTACGCCGAGCCTATCCCGTTCAGCTACCCGCCCGAGCTGCCGGCCGACCTCGAGCCCTACCTGGACGCCGGTCGAGGCGCGCGCGCGGCCGGTCCGCTGTCGACCGACTGGCTGGCCGGGCTGCCGACAGCCGACCCCGGCGGCCAGCCGACGGTCGACTTCCTGGTCGACTGAACGCCGCCGTGTACGCGCGACGTCGCCTACTCGGTGCGGATGGAGGCCGGCGTCCAGACCCCGGACGAGACGCTGACCCGCGGCGATCGGCTCCTGCCGCGACTCGGCCTGGCTGCTGGTCACGGCGCTGCGGCACTTCGGGCTGGCCGCCCGGTTCGTCTCCGGCTACCTGGTCCAGCTCGCCTCCGACCAGAAGCGCATGGACGGGCCGAGCGGCCCGACCGAGGACTTCACCGACCTGCACGCCTGGGCCGAGGTCTACATCCCCGGCGCCGGCTGGATCGGGCTCGACCCGACCTCGGCCCTGTTCGCCGGCGAGGGCCACATCCCGCTGGCGGCGACCCCGCAGCCGATCGTCGCCGCGCCGCGATCACCGGGGCCACCGAGCCGGCCGAGACGACGTCGCGTTCGCCAACACCGTCCGCCGGGTCCACGAGGACCCGCGGGTCACCAAGCCGTACACCCCGGCGCAGGTCGCGCAGCTGCAGCGGCTCGGCGAGCGGGTCGACGAGCGGCTGGCGGCCGCCGGGCTCGAGCTGACCATGGGCGGCGAGCCGACCTTCGTCTCGGTCGACGACATGACCTCCCCGCAGTGGACGGTCGCCGCCGACGGGCCGGAGAAGCGCGAGCTGGCCAACCGAGCTGGCCGCCGCGCTGGCCGACGCGTTCGCCCCGGGCGGCCTGGTCCAGCGCAGCCAGGGCAAGTGGTATCCGGGCGAGCCGCTGCCGCGCTGGCAGATCGGCCTGATCTGGCGGACCGACGGCGAGCCGCTGTGGACGACCCGGCGCTGCTGGCCGACCCGTTCGACCGAGCGCGGCGGACGCCGACGCGGCCGCCCGCGCCGAGCCCTGGCCCGGGCGATCACCGCCGACTTCGGGCTGCCGGCGGACCAGCTGCGGCCTGCTTCGAGGACCCGCTGGCCGGCTGGCCGGCGAGGTCGCCAGCCGGACGGCCCGCGGCCGAGCTCGACCCGGCGGTCGCCGATCCGGCCTGGTGCCGAGCTCGACGAGCCGAGCCGGTCCCGGTCGCCTGGGCGCTGCCGCTGATCCCGGCCTGGTTCGGCGACGGGCTGGGCCAGCCCGCGCTGGCGGACCCGGCGCGGGCCGGCTGGTGCTGGTGCCCGGCGACTCGCCGGCCGGGCAGCGGCTGCCGCTCGGCTCGCTGTCCTGGAGGACCCGGACTTCGCCGGCGAGGACGAGCTACATCCGCGCCGGCGAGCCGACGCTGGACGCGGACGCGGCCCAGCCCGCAGGCGGTCGTGGTCGACCCGGACGAGACCGCCGTCGCGGACGGCGCTGGTGGTGCAGGCCCGCGACGGCTTCGTGCACGTCTTCCTGCCGCCGCTGGAGAAGCTGGAGAAGTTCGTCGAGCTGATCGGGCTGCTCGACGCGCGGTCGCCGCCGAGACCCAGACCGCCGGTCATCGCTCGAGGGCTACGGACCGCCGCCCGACCCGCGGATCAAGGACCTGATGGTCACCCCCGACCCCGGCGTGATCGAGGTCAACCTGCACCCGACCGTCGAGCTGGGCCGAGCTGTCCGAGCTCACCCACACGCTGTACGGGATCGCCCGCGGCACCGGCTCGGCACCGAGACCTTCGCCATCGACGGCCGGCACAGCGGCACCGGCGGCGGCAACCACATCACCCTCGGCGGCGCCGAGCCGAGCCGTCGCCGCTGCTGCGCCGGCCCGACCTGCTGGTCAGCCTGCTGACCTTCTGGCAGCACCACCCGGCGCTGTCCTACCTGTTCTCCGGCCGCTTCGTCGGCCCGACCAGCCAGGCGCCGCGGGTGGACGAGGGCCGGCCCGAGACCCTGTACGAGCTGGAGATCGCCTTCGCCGAGATCGACCGGCTGGCCGACAGCCGGACGAGCGAGGAGCCGCAGCACCGGCCGCTGGGCTGGTCGACCGGGCGCTGCGGCACCTGCTGACCGACATCACCGGCAACACCCACCGGGCCGAGTTCTGCATCGACAAGCTCTACAGCCCCGACTCGCTGCGCGGCCGGCTCGGGCTGCTCGAGCTGCGCGGCTTCGAGATGCCGCCGCACCCGGACATGGCCCTGGTCCAGGCGCTGCTGGTCCGCGCCCTGGTGGCCCGGTTCGCCGAGGAGCCGTACTCGCGCCCCGCTGGTCCGCTGGGGCACCCGGCTGCACGAGCGGTTCCTGCTGCCGCACTTCGCCATGGCCGCGACCTCGCCGAGGTGGTCGCCGACCTGCGCGCGCACGACTTCGACTTCGACCTGGCCTGGTTCGCACCCGTACCTGGAGTTCCGGTTCCCGCGGATCGGCGTCGACCGAGGTCGCCGGACGTCGAGCTCGAGCTGCGGTCGGCCATCGAGCCCTGGCACGTGCTCGGGGAGGAGTCGACCTCCGGCGGCACGGCCCGCTACGTCGACTCCTCGACCGAGCGGCTGCAGGTGCGCGGTCAGCGGCTTCGACCCCGGCCGGCACCTGCTCACCTGCAACGGCGGTCGCGGTGCCGCTGCACGCCGACCGGGACGCCGGGCAGTTCGTCGCCGGCGTCCGCTACAAGGCCTGGAAGCCGTGGTCGTCGCTGCACCCGACGCTGGAGATCGACACCCCGCTGACGCTTCGACCTGGTCGACCGGGCCAGCCGGGTCTCGCGCGGCGGCGCCACCTACCACGTGGTGCACCCGGGCGGCCGCTCGTACGACCATCCCGCCGGTCAACGCCCACGAGGCCGAGGCGCGGCGGGCCCGCCGGTTCGAGCGCGATGGGCCACACTACGGGGGTGATCGACGTCGACGCGCTGGACGCCCAGCTGGCCTGGCGCCGCCGCGGCGCCGCACCGACTATCCGCTGACCCTCGACCTGCGGCGCCGGGTGCCGCAGCGCTGGGGTCGCGTGGTGACCGTGCTCGAGCCGCTACCTGGCCGAGCGCCGGGCAGCCGGACATGGTCGAGCCGGCCGCCGGCCTTCGACGAGTTCGCCGCGCCCGACGGCACCGTCCGCGACGGGCTGGTCGGCGCTGCTCGACGGGCCTCGACGAGTTCGCCGAACGCGATCTGCGTGCACGCCCAGCGCGAGGTCGCCCGGCTGCTCGAGGACGACAACGTCACCTACACCCCGAGCCCGGCGTCGTCGGTCTCGATCGCCGACCGACACCGGGCCGAGTCAGCCGGCAGCGCCGGCTGCTCGCGAGCCGCGGCCCTGGCGGCTCGACCCGCTGCCGCTGATCCTCGACGACCGGGAGTGGTCCGCGCTCGAGGCCGGGGTGGTGCAGCGCGCCGAGCTGCTCGACGCGATCCTGGCCGACCTGTACGGCGCCCGGCGGCTGCTGGCCCGGCGGGCCATCCCGCCGGTCGGCGGTCCTCGACCACGACGAGTACCTGCGGACCGTGGTCGGGCACCGAGACGCGTGGCCAGTCCAGCGGCTGTTCATGATCGCCGCCGATCTCGGCCGGGACGCCGACGGTCAGTGGAAGGTGATCTCCGACCGGACCCAGGCGCCGTCCGGGGCCGGCTTCGCGATGCAGAACCGGCGGGTCGTCTCCCGGGTGCTGCCCGACATCTACCACCAGGCCCACCTGCACCGGCTGACCCCGTTCTTCCAGGCCATGCGGCTGGCCCTGGTCGACGCCGCCCCGCAGCAGGTCGAGGACCCGCGGGTGGTCGTGCTCAGCCCGGGCACCCACTCCGAGACGGCGTTCGACCAGGCCTTCGTCGCCTCGCTGCTCGGCTTCCCGCTGCTGGAGGGCAGCGACCTCACCGTCCGCGACGGCCGGGTCTGGATGCGGGTCCTCGGCAAGCTCGAGCAGGTCGACGTGATCCTGCGCCGGGTCGACTCGACCTGGATGGACGCGCTGGAGCTCCGGCCGGGCTCGCGGCTCGGCGTGACCGGCCTGCTGGAGTGCGTCCGCCAGGGCACGGTCAGCGTGGTCAACAACATCGGGCTCCGGCGTGCTGGAGAACCCCGCGCTGCTGCCGTTCCTGCCCGAGCTGTGCGAGCGGCTGCTCGGCCAGCCGCTGCGGCTGCCGTCGGTGGACACCTGGTGGTGCGGCGACCCGGACGGGCTTGAGCCACGTGCTCGACGCACCTCGATCGATCTGGTCATCCGGCCGATCAGCCGCGGCCACGGCCGGAGCGTGCGCGGCGCCGCGCTGAGCACGACGCAGCGCGAGCAGCTGCGGGCCAAGATCACGGCCGCGCCGCACCGGTTCGTCGGCCAGGAGGTGCTGCACCTGTCCGTCGGCGCCGACCAGCGAGCAGGACCGGCTGGTCCGCGGCAACGTCGTGCTGCGCTCGTTCGCGGTGCGCAGCGGGAGCTCGTACACGGCGATGCTGGGCGGACTGGCCCGGGTCAACGACGACGCCGACGAGGCCCGCGGCGCGCTGGTCACCGCGCCGGGCGGCGGGCTGGCCAAGGACGTCTGGGTGGTCGGTCAGCACCCGGTCGACCGCCGACCGGCCGGCGCCGCCGCGCGGAGGCCGGGTCGAGGGCGATCCGCTGCCGTCGCTGCTCGACAGCACGACCGCGGCCATGGTGCCGCGCGTGCTCAGCGACCTGTTCTGGTTCGGCCGCTACGCCGAGCGGGCCGAGGACCTGCTCCGGCTGGTCCTGGCCACCCGGACGGTCGCCGATCGAGACCGACTCCGACGTCACCCCCGGCCGGGCGCTGGAGGTCTGCTGCAGGCGGTCACCCACGTCAGCACGACCTATCCCGGCTTCTCTGACGACGGGCGATTCGCGCCATCTGATGCCGGAGTTCCGCGCGCTGCTGCTCGACCGGCACCGGTCGGGCACCGCGGCGCAGTCGCTCGGCGGCCTTGTCGTTGGCCGCCCAGGGCGTCCGCGACCAGCTGTCCGAGGACGTCTGGATGGTGCTGGCCGACATCGAGCGGGCGCTGGCGGCGCTGGCGGCCAACCCGTACGACCAGGGTCTGCAGCTGACCGACGCCAGCGAGCGGGTGCTGTCCGGTCTGCTGGCCCTGGCCGGGATCGCCAGCGAGAACATGGTCCGCGACGCCGGCTGGTACATGCTCGACTCCGGCCGCGGGCTGGAACGGGCGCTGCAGGTGCTGTCGCTGCTCCAGGTCACCCTGTGCCGCAGCGTGAGCCGAGCACCGAACGGCTGGTGATCGAGGCCGTGCTGACGGCCGTCGGAGTCGATCGTCACCTTCCGTCGCCGCTACCGCGGCCGGGACCGGGACCGAGGCGGTGGTCGAGCTGCTGGTGCTCGACGCCCGCAACCCGCGCTCGGTCGCCTACCAGTTGACACCGGATCGCCGGCCGACCTGCGCGCCATCCCCAACACCTCGCCGACCGCCCGCCCGCTGCGGCTGGTGGACGCCGCTGACCGAGCAGATCCGGCACCTGGACGTCGCTGCTCTCGGCGGTCTCCGCCGACGGCCGACGGGCCGAGTCTGCGCCGGTTCCTCGGACGACTGCCAGCAGCAGCTGCGGGCGCTGTCCGAGGCGATCCGCGATCAGTACCAGCCGCAGCCGCCGCCGCCGCAGATCTGGCGTTCGTCGTGGAACGAGACGTCATGACGACCACCGCAGACACCAGACGGATCACCTACCGCATCCAGCACAGCACGACCTACGACCTACGACGCCGACGTCACCGGCAGCTACGGCCAGTTCCACCTGCGCCCGCGGGACCTGCCCTGGCAGCGCTGCCTGGCCCACGAGATCAGCGTCGACCCGGAGCCGGCGGACCTCTTCCGGCACGCCGACCTGTACGGCAACACCAAGTCCTACTTCCACGTGGTCCAGCCGCACACCCAGCTCGACGTCACCGCGGTCAGCGTGGTCGAGGTGGAGCCGCCGCACTACGACGCAGGCGGCCCTGGCCCATGCCCTGGGAGCAGGCCCGGCCGCTCGACCACGTCGAGCTGCCCGACGCGTGGCGCGCCGCCGACTTCGTCTTCCCCTCGCCGATGGTGGACGATCCCGCCCGGCATCAGGGAGTACGCCGAGGTCTCCTTCACCCCCGGCCGGCCGATCGGGGAGGCCGTCACGGACCTGATGCACCGGGTCTACGCCGACTTCACCTACAAGTCCGGCTCGACCACCGTGTCCACCCGGGTCGCCGACCTGCTGGAGCGGCGGACCGGGGTCTGCCAGGACTTCACCCACTTCATGGTCTCCGGGCTGCGCAGCCTCGGGCTGGCCGGGCGGTACGTCAGCGGCTATCTGGCCACCCGCCCGCCCCCGGCAAGGAGCGGCTGGTCGGCGCCGACGCCAGCCACGCCTGGGTCGGCTGCTGGGTACCCGGCACCGGCTGGCTCTATCTCGATCCGACGAACAACCGGCTGACCGACGAGTCCCACGCCACCGTGGCCTGGGGTCGCGACTACGCCGACGTCACCCCGGTCAAGGGCGTGATCTTCACCGAGGCCAAGCACTCCAACATGAAGGTCAGCGTCGACATGGCCCCCGTGGGCTGACCCGCTCCTCCACCCCAACCCCCCGAACCCCGCCCCCCAACCCCCGCCCCCCGAACCCCCGCCCCCGAATTTGCGGAAACTGTCCACAGTTTCCGCAAAAGGGCCACATTCGGGCCTCTCCGACTGCGCTTTCCCCACAGTTGCGGCGCCGGGTGCGGTCAATCCGCCGCCGGGTCCTGCACCACGCCCACCAGAAGCGGCAACTCGAGGGCGAGATCGTGGACGCAGAACAGGAACGGTCGATCGAGTACGAGTTCGAGCTCCGGCGGCGGAGGGGCACTCACGGCCCCGACGCTGACCCCGGTGGCGGCGGCGGCCTCCAGACCGCGCTCGTCGACCTTGATCCAGGCCTGGTGCTGGACCGCGTCGATCTTCAGCCGTTCCGACGTGGTCAGCCCGGAGAAATCGGCGTCGAGCCCGAACGCCAGCCGCATCCCCAGGTCCTCCAGGGCCGATCGCATCGCGAACGGGGACCGGAACGAGAACGGTGGCATCGTGAGCCGCGCCGACCGAGTCGGTTCGGGGCCCAGCAACGTCGTCAATCCGGATCGCGCGAGCCGGGTGCTGAGATCGTCCAGATCGCGGTCCGGCAGCACCACGGTCAGCGCGAGTTCGTCGTCGCGCACGGGGATCCGCACCGCCTGCCACCCGTCGCCGACCAGCCCGCCGCGCGGCAACGTCGCCGCCATCATCGGAACCGCCCGACCCGACCCGCCGCGGAACGGCTGGGGCGCCAACGAGGTGAAGTTCGGGCGCCACTGACCGGTCAGATAGAGCGCATTCACCAGCACCATCCGGGTGTCCGTGGTGATCGAGCCCTCCGGCATCAGATTTCGGATCCGGTCCGACGTGGTCCCCGCCACCCAGCGGTTGATCGTTTCCCGAGCGGGGGCCGGAGCCGCCCCGAAGTCCTGCTCCCGGACACCCGTGTCGTACTCCGCGGCCAGCACCCGCAGCAGGTCCGGCGACCACGCCACGCCCCGCTGGCCCCACACGGCATTGGCCAGTTCGATGGTCGTCGTCCGCCCGCTCAGAGCCTGGTCGGTCGCGTTCAGACCCGCGTTGAGCCGCGCCAGATCCGGGAACCTCAGCGCCTCGTCCATCTCGCGCGCGGTCTCGCCGCGGGCGCCGTTGCGCACCATCGCCAACGCCGTAAGGATCGAGTACGGCGAGAACGCCACGTTTCCGGGATTAGTCCGCAGCCGCAGTCGCAGCAGATCGACCGCGAAGCCGCCGGCGGCTCGGCTGATCGCGGCGGCCGCGGCAGCGTCCGCCCCTGTACCGGGTGGTCGCCGGGCCAGCTCCGCCCGGACCAGATTCGCCTCGGCCCCGGCGGCGCACCCACTCAGTGCGGGGAGGGCAAGGCCGGCACCGACCAGACCCGCCAGCCCCAAGAGTTGCCGCCGACTGATCGCATACCGCCGGTCCACGACGGGATCAACGGGATTCGAGAGCCGTCGGTTTCCGCCAGAGGCGATTCGTGGCCGGCCCGTTATCCGCGGGGGACTTCGAAGGCGACCAGGTCGCCCTGTCCGCCGCTGAGGCCGACCTCGGCCCACGGCACGTCGAAGTCCAGAACGGCGAGCCCGGCGGTGGGGTACTTCGCATCCATCCGCTGCCACACGTCGGCCGGCTCCGGACGGCGGCCGAGTCGGTCCGCCAGGTCGGGAATCCCCGGCCCGTGCCCGATGAGCATGAGGCGGCTGACGGCCGGATCGACGGCTTGGATCACGCCCAGCAGCTCCCCGACCGACGCGCCGTAGATCTGGGGTTCGATGTCCACGGCATCGGCCGTCGCGCCGCCCTCGAGCGCCCGCTGCCAGGTCTGCCGGGTCCGGGTGGCCGAAGAGCACAGCACCAGTTCCGGGTGCCAGTCGCGCTCGGCGAGGAGCTGGCCTACGGCGTACGCATCGGTGCGGCCGCGCGCGTTGAGCGGTCGGTGGTGGTCGGGCTCGCCGGTGTCCCAGTCCGACTTCGCATGTCGGAGCAGCCAGAGCCGTCGGGTCATGGGCACCACCTCATCTGATCACCGCCAGCCGGCCGGCAGTTCGGCCGCGGTCGGCACCCACTGCCTGGGCGCCAACCGTTGCTGCTCGCGTCGCCGGCGCTCGCCGACCACGGCCGCGAGGAATTCCAGCGGCGGCAGGGCGTACGGGGGTGCCGGTGCGGTCTTGGCGGCCACCTGGCTGGCGAGGGCGTCGGCGAGTGAGTCCCGCGGGTACGCGAGCAGACCGGCCGAGCGCTGCACGAGGTGCCGGGAGGCGGTCACCAGCTCGTCGGGCAGCCGGCTGAGCTCGAGCTGATTCGTCCACCCGCTCAACGCAGGGTCCACGTCCGGCAGCGGTTCCGGCGGTCGGGGCGAACGGGTCCGGACCACGATCGTGCCCGCCATCAGGTCGCCCAGCCGCTTGGAATCGGAGTTGACCGCGGCGGCAACCAGGCCTCCGCAGAATCCGGTCCACGGCGCGAAGTCCACGGTCCAGAACGCGAGGCCCCGCAACAGCGCCTGGCGGAATCGGATGGCGCCACCGTCGTCGCGCACCACTCGGAGCCCCAGCGCCAGCGCGCCCACGGTGCGGCCGCGGGTGATCGTCTCGGTCACGATCGGATAGCCGAACAGCACGATCAGCGCACCGGCGATCGCCGCCGCCTGCTGCAGGGCCTGCGATCCGCCGACCCGGTCGATCACGAAGCCGATCGCCAGATTGGCCAGCAGCATGATCGTCAGATCGATTCCGGTCGCCAGCAACCGGGTCGGGATCCGAGCCGGCCGGAGATCGAGGACGACCGCGTCGCCCGTGACGATCTGGGTCACGAGCGGAGCCTCTCGAGAGTGAGGAGAGATTCCGGGCGACGCGCAGGCATTCGCTCCGCGTGATTGTGTCGTCCGGAATCGCGATCGAACGAGCGAGACGGGGCGCAGCTCTTGACCCCGGAGCGCGGAGCGCGACAGATGATCTGGGTCACGCTCACGTAGCGCAGATTAGCCCGAGACGGTGGCGAACCGCGGAGCGGGCAGACTGACGCCGTGGATCTCGACGCGTACCTGCTCCGGCACGGCCCGGAGTGGGACCGACTCACCGAACTCACGCGCAAACGCGGGGCGCTGACCGGGGCCGAGGCCGACGAGCTGGTGGACCTCTACCCCCGAGTGGCGACGCAGCTGTCGGTGATTCGCGGCAGCGCGGCCGACCCCGTCCTGGAGGCCCGGCTGTCCGCGCTCGTCGCGGCGGCCCGGAGCATCGTGACCGGTGTGACGCTGCCGTTGTGGGGGACGGTCGCACGCTTCTTCCTCGAGACGTTTCCGGCGGCGGTCTATCGGGCCCGGCGGTGGTGGATCCCGGTGGCAGTGATCAACATCGCCGTCGCGGTACTGATCGCGTGGCGGGTGATCAACACGCCTGGTCTCGCCGACTCCCTGCTGAGCGACAAGGCGGCCCGGCGGCTGGTCGATCACGACTTCGCCTCCTACTACAGCGAGAACCCCGCCGCCGACTTCGCCCTGCAGGTCTGGCTCAACAACGCCCGGGTGGCCGCGGTCTGCCTGGTGCTCGGGATCGCGTTGATCCCGGTGATCGTGGTGCTGTGGTCCAACATCAACAATCTCGGCGTGATCGCCGGCTTCATGATCGACGCCGGCCGGGCCGACGTCTTCTACGGGCTGATCCTGCCGCACGGGCTGCTGGAGTTGACGATCATCTTCGTCGCCGCCGGCGCCGGCCTCCGGCTCGGCTGGAGTTGGATCGCGCCGGGGCCGCGCACCCGTACCCAGGCGGTGGCGACCGAGGGCCGGGCCGTCGGCGCGATCGCTGTGGGCCTGGCGGTCTGGTTGTTGATCTCTGGGCTGGTCGAGGGCTTCGTGACGCCGTCGACGCTGCCGGCCTGGGCCCGGATCACCATCGGCGCGATCGTCTGGCTGGCGTTTTTGGCGTACGTGTTCGTGCTGGGCCGCCGCGCCGTGGCCGCCGGCCGGACTGGTGACGTGGCGGACGAGGAACTGGAGGCAACCGTGCCCACCGTGGCCGCGTGATCTAGGCTCCACCCATGCCGTCCGCGCCGCAGCGAGCCCGTCGCCGGCCAGCGCGGTGGCTGGTGGCCGGCACCATGATCGCGGGACTCACACTGAGCGGCTGCAGCCTGTTCCAGTCCGGCGGTGGACAGCCGTCGCCCGGCGCGCCGACCGAGAGCGGCAATCCGACGGTGACCGGGAGTCCGCTGGCACCGACGGGCACTCCGTCCGGGTCGGTGACCGGCAGTCCGCTCGCTCCGTCGGAGAGTGGCAGTCCCGCCACGCCGACCGGGTTGCCCGGCGGATCCGGCACGCCGTCCGGAAGCGTCGCACCCGTGAACTGCACCGAGGTCACCCCGGTCCGGGTGGAGAAGGTCAGCGCCGAACCGCGTCGCGCCCTGGACGTCGTCACGCTGGTCTCCGACGGCCGAAATCTGACCCCGGGTACCCGAGAGCAGACCGACTTCCTCACCCCGGTACTCATCGCGCCCGATGGTTCGCAGAACACCGACGAGGCGACGATGCAGAAGATCGCCACCCTGATCGCCTCCGCCACGCGCAACCGGGTGTTGCTGCAGCGGCCCATTCCGCCGGATCAGAACGCCGACGTGTCCAAGCGTCCGTACACCACGCCAGGTACCTACGTCACGTACAGCTCCTCGGCCACGCTGAACGCCGACGTGGTCGTCAACTGCTCGGGTAGCGAACAGCGCTGGCAGTTTCGGGCCGAGGGCGATCAGGCGCTGGGCGTGGTCAACTGCGCTGTCGAGCCGCCGCGCAGCAACGCCGTCGCCCGCCAGGTGTACGCGTCCAACTGCTGACCGGGAACGGCTACTCGTCCTCGTTCATGGTGGCCCAGATCTCCTGGCACTCGGGGCAGATGGGGAACCGCTCCGGGTCGCGACTGGGTACCCAGACCTTGCCGCAGAGTGCGACGACGGGGGTACCCATCACCATCGCCTCGGTCAGCTTCTCCTTGGGGACGTAGTGGGAGAACCGCTCGTGATCCCCCTCGTCCAGCCGGAAGTCGCTTTGCTCCTTCGTGCGCTCATCGACGATCGTCTGGGCGCCGGGACTTGGCTGCTGGCTCACGTTCGTCAGGGTACACACGCCGACCACGGTTGACCTCAACCCGACTGGAGGTGGTGGACTAGGCCGTCATGTCCACGACCCCGACCACCACTTCGGCCCCCGTCTCGCTGCGCGCGCTGACCATCGGGCTCTGTATGACCGTGGTCGCGATCGCCTTCGAGGCCATCGCCGTCGCCACCGCGATGCCGGTCGCGGCCCGCGATCTGGACGGACTGGACTACTACGCCTGGGCGTTCTCGCTGTTCCTGATCGGGATGCTCTTCGCCACCGTGGTGACCGGCCGACTCGCGGACCGGATCGGGCCGGCCCGCCCCGCCATCGTCGGACTGGTGATCTTCGCCGCCGGTCTGATCGTGGCCGGCACGGCACAGTCGATGGCAGTGCTGATCATCGGACGCCTGATCCAGGGCCTGGGCAGCGGCGCGATGAACACCGCCGCGTTCGTGATCATCGCCCAAGAATTCGATGTCCGCCGCCGACCGCGGATGTTCACCTACATCTCCACGGCCTGGGTGGTGCCGGCCTTCGTCGGGCCGCCCATCGCCGCCTGGCTGACCCACACCCTCAGCTGGCACTGGGTCTTCTTCGCCGTCCTGCCGCTGGTCGTGCTGGGTGGGGCCATGTCGGCGCCGACCTTTCTCCGCCTGTTGCGAACGTTCCGCCCGGCCGCCAAGCCGTCCCGGACCGCACCGGCGCCGCTGTGGGCGGCCGGGTTGGTCGCCCTCGCCGCCGCCGCACTCCAGCTCGCCGGGCAGCGGCTCGACCTCTGGTCGCTGCCCCTGCTGGCCGCCGGCATCGCCGGACTCGGACTCGCCCTGCCGCGGCTCATGCCCGGCGGCTTCTTCCGCATCGGCCGCGGCTTGCCGTCGGTGATCTGGGTCCGGGCCCTGCTGCCGGGTGCCTTCTTCGGGGCCGAGTCGTTCATCCCGCTGATGCTGGTCGAACAGCGCTCGCTCGAACTGATCCTGGCCGGCGTCACCCTCACCATCGGCGCGATCGGCTGGACCGCGGGCTCCTGGCTGCAGTCTCAGCCGTGGCTGCGGGTCCGGCGGGATCACCTCATCACGATCGGCACGATCTCGGTCACCCTCGGTATCGCGATCGTCGGCTTGCTGGCCGCGCTGCCGCAGCTGTGGTTCGGCCTGGTCGGGCTGGGCTGGATCTTCGCCGGCTTCGGAATGGGCCTCGCCACGGCCAGCACCTCGCTGGCCGTCATGTCGCTGTCGCCGATCGACGACCAGGGCCGCAACGCCGCCTCGCTCAACCTTGGCGACGCCTTGGGCTCCAGCGTCTTCGTCGGGATCAGCGGTTCGATCTTCGCCGCACTGCACGAGGGGGGCAATCTGGCGCTGACGTTCGGCACGGTGCTGGCCGCCATGGGCGTCGTCGGGCTGCTCGCCACGGCCGTCTCGAGCCGGATCGGGCTCGTGAGCGACCAGCTGAGCACGTCCTGATCAGGGGGTCAGGGCCTCCGCCAGCACCTCGTCCGGGCTGAGTTCCCCGCCTGCCGTCCAGTACGCCTCGTACCGGGCCGTGCCCAGCAGGCTTCGCGCCTCGGTCATGGCCGACTCGTACATCTGCAGCTCCGCCGGCGGCACGATGGTCGCGAATCGGGAACGGATGGCTGCCGCGGCGCCCCACAGTTTCGCCGCCTGCTCGGGCCGCTCCAGCAGCACGCACGCCCGGCCCAGACCGTCCAGCGCGAAGGCCGCCCGTTGTTGATCACCGAGATCGTGCAGGATCTGCAGCGCCGCCCGATAGCGGGCTGCGGCCTCGTCGGCAGCGCGCCGGTCCGCAGCGAGGTCGGCGAGATTGACCAGCGAGATCGCCGCGTTGTGCTCGTGCCCGTGCGCCTCGAACGACGCGAGTGCCTGTTCGTGCAGGGCCTGGGACCGCGCAAGGTCGCCGCGCCGGCCGACGGTGATCGCCAGATTGGTCAGGGTCTTGGCGATGCTCACCTCGTCACCGATCCGGGCCTTGGTGGCCAGACTCGCCTCGTACAGCCGCTCGGCCTCGGCGTAGTCGCCCTCATAGCCGGCGATCGAGCCGAGCCGGTGCTGGGCGTCCCCGGTGGCCGCGTGGTCGCCGGCAGCCTGATGCAGGGGAAGCGCCTCCGTCAGCGCGGTCCTGGCCTGCGCGTAGTCGCCCTGGATCCAGGCGAGCTCCCCGAGCACGTTGAGCAGCTGCCGGCGTCGCTGGTTGACTCCCGCCAACTCCTGGACGACCCGAACGTTTCGGCGCCCCTCCGTCAGGTGACCGTGGATGGACCAGAACCCCGCCATGGCGAGACAGACGTCCGTGGCGCCCTCGACCTGACCAGTCTGGAGGTAGTAGTCGAGCGCGGCTCGGACGTTGTCGTGCTCGGCGTCGAGCAGCGGCAGCCACACCCGCTGACCAGAATCCAGCTCGGCGGCGGCCCGGGCCGTCCAGCTGCGGTAGTAGTCGGCGTGAGCGCTCCGCATCGGGTCCAGTGCGCCGGCCGTCTCGGCCATCTCCTCCGCGTACGCCCGGACCAGTGGGTGCAGATCCAGCCGTCGCGCCGTTCCGATTGCGAGCAGCGACCGGTCGACGAGTCCGACGTGGACGTCGGCCCAGTCGGGCACCAGCCCCTCGACCGCGACGGGGTCGATGCCGCCGCGGAAGACCGCGGCCGCCATCAGGGCCCGCTGTTCGGCGGCGGACAGCAGCGACCAGGAGTCGGCCAGCACCGCCTCGACGCTGCGGTGCCGGCGGGGCTGTTCGCGGAGCGAGGACCGCAGACCGGCCGGACGGGACGCGATCCGTCGCGCGACGTCGGCGACGGGCAGGCTGCGCACCCAGCTCGCGGCCAACTCGATGGCCAGCGGCAGGCTGCCCACCTCGGCGCAGATCCGCCGGGCCGTGTCGTGATCAGCCTCCGCCGGGGGATCGGCATCCGTGCGGTGCCGGGCGGCCGTCAGCTCGAAGAGGGCCACCGCGTCATCGGTCGAACTCAGACCGCCGATGTCCAGTACCCACTCGCCGTACAGCTGCAGCCGCTCCCGCGACGTCACCACGACGGTGGCCCGGGGTGCGGCCGCAAGCAGTTCGGTGATCACGGCAAGGTCGGCGACGAGATGCTCGGCGTTGTCGAAGACGATCAGCACCTGCTGGTCGGCGACGAAGTGCAGGACATCCCGCTGCGGGGGCAGCCCGAACGCCTCACGTAAGGCACCGAGGATCTTCTCCCGGATCTGCTCCGGACCGGACAGGGTTTCCAGCGGCACCCAAACCGCGCCGTCGGGGAACGGCGGCCCGCTCGGCAGGGTCGCCACCAGCTCCGTCGCCAGCCGGGTCTTGCCGCTGCCGCCGAGCCCGACCAGGGTCAGCAGCCGGCACTCGGGCTGGGCGATCCGGGCGTGGCTGAGGGCGAGTTCTCGCTCGCGGCCGATCAGTGGCGTCAGGCTCGCCGGCAGCCGGGTTCGGGTGGCGGCCGACTCGACGGGTGCGATCGGCGGCCGGCTCAGAACGACCAATTGTTCGATCCACTGCGGGTGCCCGTCGAGCTTCAAGGCCGGCGCGAACAGCGCCCGGACCGTGGCGGGGTCGGGTCGGCGGGCGTTGCTCTCCAGCCGGCTGACGTGTTCGGGGCTGTAGCCGACCGCGATCGCCAGTTCGCGTTGGGTCAGCCGGGCCCGGCGCCGGAAGTAGCGCAAGCAGTCGCCGAAGGTCGCGAAGCTCGGATTCGAGCCCGCCCCCGTCGACCTCGCCTGCTGCATGCGGGCCTCCGCTGGTCCCCCGGTCGCCCCCGAGCGGGCAACGCTCGATTGAACAGCGGGCTGACAAGTTCGGTCAACCATGACAAGGCCGTCGTCACTACCCTCGACGATGAGCCAGGATGCACTCGACTGCCGGGGGGAGTCGAACTCAGCTGGAGGGCACACCGAAAGCGTCGGACCGGACGCGGGCGTTGGGGGCACCCGCAACCGGCCCGGCGCATTCGTCGTGCCGAGCCCCGGCGCCAGCCGGTGGGGCGATCAGACGAGATCGTGGTCGACGGCGAAGCGGGCGGCCTCGGTGCGCGACCGGACGCCCAGCTTCGTGTAGACCGAACTGAGATGCCAGTCGACCGTGCGCGGGCTCAGGAACAGCGTTCTGGCCACCTCGGCGTTGGTGGCGCCCCTCGCCACCAGCGCAAGCACCTCGACCTCGCGAGCGCTCAATCCGCCGACCCGAGAACCGGTGGTGAGGCGGGGCTCATCGACGCCGTCGGTACGAGCCAGCGCGACCGCCTGCTGCTGGGTCAGCGTGCGGCCCTCGCTCCAGGCGGCTGCCCAGGCGTCGTCGCCCAACCGGGCGCGAGCCGCGATGATCTCCGCCTCGTAGTCGATCACCAATCGAGCGGCCCGGGTCATCTGGGTGCCGAACGCCTCACTCATCCGATCTGCGGAGCCCCACAGCACGGTGGCTCGGACCAGCTGGCCCGCCGCCGCGTCGATCTTGGCCAGCCCCATGAGGCAGTACTGGATGATCAGTTTGTAGTCCAGTTGCAGGGCGAGTCGTAGCCCCGCGCGCAGCAGATCGGTGGCCGCGTCGGAGTCGCCTCGAGCGGCTGCCACCAGGCCGAGGTTCGCGGACGTGAACGCCTCGGCGTACGCGTTGTTGAGCTCGCGGGAGATCGCGATGCTCTGCCGCCACAGCGTGGTGGCCCGGCCCGGATCACCTGCTCCGAGGGCGACACCGCCTTCCAGGTCGAGCATCTGGGCGACGATCCTGCGGTTGCTCAGCCGCGGCCGCAGAGCGCGTCCCTCGGCCAGCAGCTCGGCCAGCGGCAGGCCCGTCCGCTGTCCCGTGAACGCGATCGTGCCGAGTGTGTTCAGGGCGGAGGCCACCCCCTCGATGTCGCCGAGTTCGCGGTAGAGCTCCAGGCCCTCACTCGCCTGCCGCTCAGCGGTCTCGTACTGCTCCTGGAACGTGGCCAGCAGCGCGGCGCCGAGGAGTGCTTTCGCCCTTTCCGAGGTCGTTTCGCCGCCGGAGCGAGAGATCTCTTGCTGCAGCCACCGTTGGCCCTCGCGCAGGTGACCGCGGATGAACCAGAACGCGGTCAGGCTGCCGGCGAGCCGGATTCCGAGTTCGGTTCGATCATCCGCCGCGAGGGACCAGTTGAGTGCCGCTCGGCAGTTGTCGTGCTCGCGGGCGAGCTCGGTCAACCACGAGAGTTGGTCCGGTCCGTCGAGCCTTCGCTCAGCCTCCACGGCGAGCGCGACGAAGAAGGCCCCATGCCGAGATTCCACGACCGGCTGCTCCCCGGAGTCGGCGAGCAGCTGGCGGGCGTACTGGCGTACCACCTCGAGCAGCTGGTACCGGGTCTGATCTCCATCGGTCCGGGCCGTCACCAGGGACTTGTCGATCAAGTGTGAGAGCAGCCCGAACACGGCCGTGGGCTCTATGCCGGTCCCGGCGCAGACGTCCTCGGCCGCCGGACCGGAGAACCCGCCGGAGAACACCGCCAGCCGCCGGAACAGAATCTGCTCTGGCGCCGGCAGCAACTCATGACTCCACCCGATCGTGGCGTGCATGGACCGGTGCCGTGACTCGGCCGTCCGCGGGCCCTCGGCCAGCACCCTGAAGCAGTCGTCGAGTCCCGCGGCGATCTCGTGCACGGTCAGCATCCGCGAGCGGGCCGCGGCGAGCTCGATGGCCAACGGCAGGCCATCCAGCAGCGCGCAGATCGCGATCACGTCCGCGGCCTGGTCGCCGGTCAGTTCGAAGGATGGGTCGACAGCGGCGACGCGGTCGGCGAACAGCCGGACCGATTCGTACTCGGACAGCTCCGCCAGCAGGTCCGCCGCGGACGGTTCGGGTACGGCCAAGCCCCGCAGCGGCCAGCCCACCTCACCGCTGAGCTTGAGCGCTTCGCGGCTGGTGGCGAGGAGGTGAAGCTGCGGGCAGCCGCGAAGCAGCGCCTCGGCCACCTCGGCACACGATTCGATCAGGTGCTCACAGTTGTCGAGCACGAGGAGGACGTTCCGGTTCCGCAGGAAGTCCGCCAGGACCTCGGTCAGCGGGCGCCCTGGCTGATCCCGGACATCGAGGACCGCGGAGATCGTCTGTGCCACCAGCTCCGGATCGGCAACCGGTGCCAACTCGACCAGCCAGACGCCATCGTCGAAGACCTCGACCAATTCGGTTGCCGCGGCGAGCGCCAGCCGCGTCTTGCCGGCACCCCCGGGCCCGGTCACGGTCACCATGCGGTGATCGCGGAGCATTCGGGCAACCGCGGTCAACTCCTGTTGGCGCCCGACGAAGCTGCTGTATTGGGCCGGCAGATTGCTCCGCCAGCGGGCGTCGGCGCGGGCGTACGGCAAGGCAAAGAGCTGGCCACCGGCGGCTTCCAGTTCCGGTTCCGGGGGATGTCGGGCCCGGGTCACATCGAGTCGCTCCTACCGCGGTGAGAGAGCCGGTAGCCGAACCGGTGGTTCTACTGGCCCCCGTTCGGCACCGACGGTCCTACCGTACCGAACGGGCTCACCGCGTGCCCAGGGAAACGGAGAGGCACAGACATGACCGCAGATCGGCTCTGGCGCTGGACGGCGGTGATCGGGATCCTGGCGGCCGCGCTGACCGTCACATCGCAGCTCCTCGGCCTCGCCGCCATCGACCCCAGGGACCTGGTCGGCTCCCTCAGGGCCCTGCCCGCCATGGTGTTCAACCTCACGAAGCTGGCCGCTGCCATCCTGCTGTTGCTGGCGCTGGTGGGGCTGTACGCCTGCCAGGCCGTGGCCGCCGGTGTCCTGGGAGCGGTGGCGTTCGGCACCGCCGTAGTCGGAACCGCCTTGGTGGTCGGCGATTTCTGGTACGAGGGGCTGGCTGTGCCGTGGTTGGCGGCGGCGGCTCCGGAGGTGCTCACCGAGGCGGCGACCGGGCAGGTGGCGGCCTTCCGCACGGTGTCCACAGGCAGTTTCGTCACCTTCGCCGTGTTCGCCTTGGGTTGGGTGCTCTTCGGTATCGCGACCGCACGAGCCGGCGTCTTTCCGCGTCTCGCCGGTGTCGTGGTCGCGATCGGCGGGGCTCTCGGCTTCCTCGGCGGGTTTCCGCCCTATCAGATCGCCCTGGCGCTGGGCGTCGGCTGGCTGAGTTGCTGGCTCTTGCTTCGGCGGCGCGTCGTGAATCCCACCGATCGGGTCGGCGACCACGCCGGCCTATCAGCACCGTGACCAGGGTGCAGGCCGGTGGCTGGGCCGGCGTGTTGGCCGCCGTGATGTTGATCATCAACACGGTCCTCAGCCAGATCGCCCCGGTCGGGATGGTGTACCGGTCGCCTTCGGACTACGCGCACCAGGTCCTGCTGCTCGTGGCGTACCTGCTGGTGATGGTCGCCGTGATCGGTCTCCGGGCCCGGCACCGGGGCCAGCCGAGGTACGGCCTCCTGGGCGGACTCGGGAGCGCTCTGACGATGATCGGCTACTCGACGGTGGCCGCAGTCATCGTCGCCGGCATGATCGCCGGCAGCCGCATTCTGCAAGAGGTGCGGATCGGCGCCGCCGTGGTGCTGCTGGTCGGCTCGGCGCTGCTGGGGATCGCCGTGTTGAGGGCCCGGCTGCTGCCGTGGTGGTGCGGCGTCCTACTCATCGTGGCGTTCCCGCTCGGTGACGTCGCCAATCAGGTCTTCGCCGGTGCGGAAGGGATCCTGCTCGCAGCGCTGTGGGGGTCGGTTGGTGCGGCCCTGCTGAGCCGGGCTGACGGATCGGCCGCATCGGCGGCCGAGCAGCCACAGTCCAATACCCGGCTCCCGAGCTGAGTTGCGCCGATCCCCGAGCGGCTCACGCCTCGGCGATGAGCGGCGCGGTGCGGAAGGGCACCGATTCCGCGAGGCCGATCAGGGTCGACGCGCGGATGACGCTCTCGTCGACGACCATTCGGTCGATCACCCGCTGCAGGTCGGCGTTGGAGTGCGCGACGATTCGGCACCACAGGTCGCCGCTGCCGGTGACCGTCCAGCACTCCAGTAGTTCGGGGATGGCGGTCAGCCGCCGGACGAGACCGTCCCGGCCGCTGTGCTGGGTGATCTGCAGGGTCACGAACGCGGTCACCCCGTAGCCGAGCGCCGCAGGGGAGATGCTTGGTGCCCAGCCGGTGACGACGCCGTCACGCTCCAGCCGGTCCAGGCGGGACTGCACGGTGCCGCGCGCGACCTTCAACCGGCGGCTCGCCTCGAGGACCCCCAGTCGCGGCTCGGCGGTGAACAGTGCGAGGAGGTCGCGGTCGAGGGAGTCGACGCTGCGTTCGGCGCTGGGCACTATGACCTCCGCTGGTGGCGCGATATGGGCTCGGACAGAACAATTTGTACAGTACAGAAGGCTTCTGTTGCGCAGATTGACCGGCGAGCCGAGCATGAAGCATGACCGATGTCTTGACTTCGAGCCTCCTCACCGACGACGAGCGGCTGGCCGACCTCACCCCGGAGCAGTTGCGCCAGCTGATCGGGCTGGTCGATTACGACGCCGCCGACGACCCGTTCCCGGTCACCGGCTGGGACGCAGTGGTCTGGGTGGTGGGCAACGCCGCGCAGACGGCCCGGCACTACCAGTCCGCGTACGGGATGACGCTGGTCGCCTACAGCGGCCCCGAGACGGGTCATCGCAACCGGCAGGGCTTCGTGCTGACCAGCGGGTCCTGCCGCTTCGTGATCTTGGGTGGGGTCGACCCGCGGAGCGAGTTCCATGATCATCACCGGCGGCACGGCGACGGCGTGCTGGACATCAGCCTCGAGGTCCCCGACGTCGACCGGTGCGTGGCGCACGCCCGCCGGGTCGGGGCCACGATCGAAGTCGAGCCGCACGACGAGACCGACGAGTTCGGGACGGTCCGGTCGGCCACTCTCGCCGCGTACGGGGACACCCGGCACACGCTGGTCGACCGATCGCGCTACGCCGGGCCGTACTGGCCGGGCTGGGTCGCCCGGAAGTCCGCCTTCGTGCCCCGCCCGGGACGGCCGAAACGGCTGTTCCAGGCCCTGGACCACGTCGTGGGGAACGTCGAACTCGGCCAGATGGATGAGTGGGTCGGCTTCTACCAGCGGGTGATGGGCTTCACGAACATGGCCGAGTTCATCGGCGACGACATCGCCACCGACTACTCCGCCCTGATGAGCAAGGTCGTCGCCAGCGGCAACCATCGGGTGAAGTTCCCGCTCAACGAGCCGGCGGTCGCCAAGCGGAAGAGCCAGATCGATGAGTTCCTGGAGTTCTACGGCGGACCCGGCGCCCAGCACCTGGCCCTGGCCACCAACGACATCCTCACCGCCGTGGACGTACTGCGCGAGGAGGGCGTCGAATTCCTCGCCACCCCGGACTCCTACTACACCGATCCAGCCTTGCGGGCCCGGATCGGTGAAGTCCGCGTGCCCATCGAGGAACTGCAGCGACGCGGCATCCTCGTCGACCGGGACGAGGACGGCTACCTGCTGCAGATCTTCACCAGGCCGATCGGCGACCGGCCGACGGTGTTCTTCGAGCTGATCGAGCGGCACGGGTCCCTGGGCTTCGGCAAGGGCAACTTCAAGGCCCTGTTCGAAGCCATCGAGCGCGAGCAGGAGCGTCGCGGCAACCTCTGACGGCCGAGTAGATGAGCCGGCCCTTGCACCCGCCACCGCCAGCGCCGGGTGGGGCCAGCGGGGCTCGATCGGCGGGTTCGACACAATGGCTCGCGTCAGGAGATCTGTCACAACGCGATCGGCGCTCACATGGACCCACCGCAGGCTGCTGACCGGCTGGGCCCCGGCTGGTTGACGACCAGGCTCCGTGAGGTCGGAGTGATTCGCGATGCCCGGATCACGTCGATCGAGGTCACGAGCGTCGGTGAGTTCGGTATGACCGGCGAGGTCAGTCGGCTGTCGCTCGGGTACGACCGCCAGGAGATCGGCGCACCGGCGTCACTGGTGGCGAAGTTCGCGGCCACCGATCCGACGACCCGGGCCACTGTGCACTCGATGGGCTTCTACGAACGCGAGGTGAACTTCTACACGCAGCTGGCTCTGGGGAGCCCGGTGCATACACCGAGGTGCTATCTCGCCTGGGTCGACATGGTTTCGGGTGCATCGCTGCTGCTGCTGGAGGACCTGTCGTACTTGACCCCACTGAGCTCACAGCGCGGGTTGTCCATCGCCGAAACCGAAGTCGTACTGGACGAGATCGCCGCACTGCATGCGGCGTGGTGGACGAGCGAGCGCCTGCCAGGGCTGGAGTGGCTCAGGTTGCGTGGAATGGCGGCGAACGACCAGGTTGCCGCGGCGTTCGAGCAGCAGTGGGACTCGTTCTTGTCGAAGTTGGATGTTCCCCTCACCCCGGAGATTCTGGATCTCGGGCGTTACGCCGGCAGATACCTTCCGCACGTTTCTGAGCAGCTGTACGGTGCGGCCCCGACCACGCTCGTCCACAACGACCTCCAGGGCAACAACGTCCTGCTCGGTCGCGACGCGCCCTCCGCGATCCTCCTGGACTGGCAGTTGGCGACGATCGGACGTGGCCCCGTCGATGTCGGCTACTTCTTGGGCGGCAGCCTTCATCGGGCCGACCGCCGAATCGCGTGGGATCGGCTCGTGACGACCTACCACTCGCAACTGGTCGAGCGTGGTGTTGGCGGATACTCCCTGGAGCAGTGCCAGATCGACTGTCGGTTGGCTGTGTTGCCGGCCGCGACGCGCCTGGCGACCGCGGTCGGCTTCATACCCAATTTGCGCGCCACTCCTGGCTCGTTCTGGGACGACGTCTTCCCGCGCTACGCGAGCGCCCTCAGTGATCTGAGCGTCGCCGACTTGTGCGCAGAACAGTTCGACTAGCCCATCCCGCTGACGCGGTGCGCTGGGAACCGACCTCAGCTCGCGCCGTCTTCGACGGCCAGCGGTAGCTGATCGCGACCCGCACGCCCGGTTTTCTGCAGCATGCTGCTGACGTGCGTCTCGACCGTCCTGATCGAGATGACCAGCTGCTCGGCGATTTCGGGATTGCTCTCGCCCCTGTTGATCAATCCAAGAATCTCCGCCTCGCGAGCGGTGATGCCGAATCGCGCAAGGTGCGGTGCCACGGTCGATCCACCTGTCCGGGGCACCTTCGCCCCGATTCGGGCCAGCGCCTTCCGGACGTACCGCTGCAGCGGATACTCACCGGCGGCGGTGAAGAAGGCGTCGGCCTCTCGGAGCCAACCTTCGGCGGCGACGTACCCGGCTTCGTAGGCAGCCACGGCAACGAAAGTTCGCTGCAGTTGACGCCAGAAGGGAGCATCGCGCACGTGTTGCTCCGCCTCGGCAAACGCCCGCTCTGCTGTTCGGCCGCTCCGCAGCTCCCAGATCGCCATCCCGTACGCGCGAGAGGCCCAGTTGGCGTGATGGCCGGTCAGCTCGACGTAGCCGAAGGCCTCGCCCGGAGGGGTACCGTCCAGGACACGCAACAACCCGGCGAACCCCACCCACGGCATGATCTTCACCTCACCTTCGAGCGCCCGCGCATCCTCGTCGATTCTGCGGATCGCGGTGGCGTTGTCGCCATGAAGCCAGGCGCGCATCCCGAGCGAGCTCGTCCAGGTGATCTTCGCGATCTCAGCGAGTCGTTTCACCTCCAACAAGACCGCATCGATGTCGGCGGGTTCTGCTCGGCCGGTCGAGCCCGGCACCGGCTGCTCGGCCAACAGGACGCACTCGACGAGGTGGGAGTAGCTGCGGGCACAGAGCCCGGTGAGGCGTAGTTGGCGCGCCTGGGAGTAGGAGCGGAGGAAGATCGGGTAGGCCGCGACGAACCCGTGACGGCCGACCGCTGCTTCACCGATTCGCATGTCGATCTCGGCGACCGTGCCGACCATGCCTGCCCCAGTCGCCAAGCCTCGAGCATGCTCCAACCGCGTGGAGTCGGAATCACGCGTCACGTCGATCACGCCGAGCTCAGCCTGAGTTCGTACTTCCCAGACGACGAGGCCATGCTGTTGGCTGAACTTGAGCGCCTCGCGAAAGGCGCGCTCGGCTGCCTCGGTGTCCACTCTCCTTGCTGCCACGCCGGCGACGACGAGGGCTTCACAAGCCAGTTCCGCGTGTCCCTCCTGCTTGGCCAGGATGGCGGCCTCCTGGGCCAGTCCGACTGCCGCCGCTCGTCGGTCGGCCAGCGCGGCGTGGGCCCGCAACAGCGCAAGGTGACCGTCCACCGTCGCGCTTTCGCGTTCGAGCCTGTCCACGAGCTTCCGGCTCTCGCTGTAGAAGCCGGCCGAGCCGGCCGCGCGTGCCGTCGCTACGAGCAGCCGCCGAGCGTCGGAAGCGGGAACGTCGCGCAGAGCCGCGACTCCGGCCTCGTAGCCGTCACTGGCCCGTCCGGACAGAACGAGGGTCTCGATGCGTTCGATCAGCACGTCCCTCGCGCTCTGGGGGAGATCGCCGGTCAGGGCCTGCGCGTCGCTCAGGTACTGTTCGGCGGCCCCCAGGGCGCCGTTGCGCACGGCGACCCGGGCCGCGGCAATGAGCTGCTGGGCCGCCTGATGCGGGTATCCGGCGAGCTCGTACATGGTGGCTCCCTGGCGGAGCCGACCATCGGTAAGACTCGCTCCACTCACCAACTCCTCGGCGGCGCGGCGAGCGATCGCTCGCTGCTCCAGCGGTAGCAGCAACCCGCGCACCGCGTCCGCGATCAGGTGGTGACGCCAGGTGACACCGAGCGCGGTGTCGGCGGTGACCAGGAGGGTGCAGGCCAGACCGGCGCGGAGGGCAGTCGGCAAGCGGCCTTGGTCCAGGTCCGTAGCGGCGGCCAGTACGTCAACGTCGGACTCACCGACAATCGAAAGGGCGTCCAACACACTCCTGCATTCGGCAGGCAAGCCATCGAGTCGAAGCTGAACGGCGGAGGCCAGAGGCGAGTGCGCAACGTCCAGGCGTCCGGACTGCAGCCCGCCCTCGCGGATCTGCCGAACGAGTTCGTCCAGGATGAGGGGCAGCCCGTCGACGATGGCGACAAGATCATCCACCTCCGTGTCCGGCAGCGAAGGCAGCCGGCTCGCCTGGAGGGCGGTGGCCACCTCGGCCGGCGTCAGACGTCGAAGCGGCAGTCGTCGGATCGCCCGTCCCAGGTTCAACTGCTGGAGATCCGCGGTCAAGACCGGCTCTGTACGAGCTGCCAACACGAGGGTCAGCGGCAACGTGTCGACCGAGTCGACCAGCGACGCCAACGCCGAGAGCGTGTCCCGGTCCGCCCAGTGCAGATCGTCGAGGATGAGTACGGCGCCTGCCGGGGCCATCGCCGGCAGCAGCATGATGAGAGCTTCCGCGAGCACGGCCGCGTGATCGGCCATGGGTGCCACGTTCGCCTCACCACCGCCGGTCCAACCGGGCAGCACTCGAGCCAGGATTGGTCGCATGGCAGCCAAGTCGGGGTCGTGTGCGAGGAAGGCGGATGGTCGCGCGAATGCCTCAACCAGCGGTCGGTAGGCACCACCTGACTCCACGGCCCGGCCGCTCAGCACCAGCAGCCCCCGCCGTTCCGCCTCGACGCGAGCCTCACTCAGCAGCCGCGTCTTCCCGATCCCGGCCTCGCCCGTGATGAGGACCGCCTCACCGTTACCGTGCCAAGCGGCATTGATCGCAGCCGTCACGGCCGAGAGCTCGACCTGACGACCGCCCAACGGGAGATCTGCGGCCACCACCGTATTCTGTTGCACTGCGGCATAACTCTGCACGCCGCGTCTGGGAGAGGGCGACCGCCGAGACTTGGCTGACCCGCAACAGGCCAACTTCGAATAGCGTGCGAACGCGGGCTATGGCACGGAGCAGGACAAACCTCACCCGACCGAGATCCACCGACGCTCACGATTGGACAACACGGCCGCGTCCACTACCTGCTGGGCCCGCCAGCCGTCCTCGAAGGTGGGCTCTGCCGGGTTGTCGCCGAGGACGGCGTCGATGAACAGGCGGTCACCGACGGGCAGGTTGGTCAACGGGGCGAGCAGCGGAAACCCGAGGATCGCCGGGTGATCTCCTGCAGTTCCGGAGAGGTCTGCCGGAATCACCAACTCCGTCCATCCTGGGTCAGCGCGCCGCCTAACCCGCAGCCGAGCGGTGGGTACGTCCACGTCGGCTTCCAAGGAACCTTCGTCGCCGTACAGCCCGACTCGGTAGCTGGGCAATTCGCCGACCAGGCGAACACCGCTGACGTCGATCGTGCCATGGGCACCAGAGCCGAACTCCATGATCAGGCTGGCCGAATCGTCCAGCGAGGTCATCGGCGCTCCGTCGGGACGCGCCCGCTGGCCATGGCTGATCAGGCGTGCGCTGACCTGTGTGATGTCGCCGAGATACCAGCGCGCCAGATCGATCATGTGCGATCCGAAGTCTCCGACTATCCCGCTGCCACGTCGAGGATCGAACCGCCAGTTGTAGGTTGGGTCGCTTGCATAGTCGCCATACATGGCGAAATGGGCGTCACGGCAGTGGCCCAGGTAGCCAGCCTCGATGAGAGTGTGGAGATACGCGAAGATCCCCAACCAGCGCCAGGTGAACATGACCATGTGCACCCTGTCGACCGCCTGCGCCGCATCGAGCATTTCCCGAGCGTCGTTCGCGGAACGCGCCAGAGGCTTCTCGCAGAGGACGTGCAGTCGGTTCGCGATGGCATCGAGCGCCATGCTCCGATGGGTGTCGTCGGGAGTGGCGATCACGACGGCGTCGAGCAGGCCGCTCGACATCATCTCGCGGTGATCGGTGAAGACGGTCGGTGAACCGTGCCGCTCGGCCAACTGTTCGGCCCGAGCCCTGTCCCGCCCGCAGATCGCGGTGATCTCTGCGCGCGGGTGGCTGGCCAACCCAGCCAGATGAAATGTCTCACTCCACCAGCTGGTTCCCACCAGGCCGACTCGAACCTGTTCGGTCATCTGGCTCCTCCGATCCGGAACGGCCCATGCTCACACTCGCAGATGGCCTCACAGCGCTCACCTCCAGATCGCACCCTCCCTCGTCATTCGCCGTGGTTGAGCCAGAGTCCGCCGATCCTGATGATGTCCGTGGCCATCAGGGCCAGCCCGAACGGTCCGGTGTGGATGGTCGGGATCGCGGAGCCAGCGGAGTCGACGCTGCAGCGAGAAGGCCCTACCGCACAGTCTCGGAGATCTGCACCTGGACCTCGATGTTGGTGAAGTTCGGCTCGTCACCGGTGATCTTGTCCGCGTGAGGGCCGAAGGCGGTTTGGAATGTGTCGACCGAGTCGAAGTGCAACTGCGTGATCGCGACGTATGGGGGCGGTGCACCCGGGCCGAGACCGCCCACCCCGCGGTCGACTTCCACCTTCTGCAGCGCGTCGCCGAGCAATTCCACCAGCAGGGGAATGTGGGTTTGCAGGTAGTAGTCCTCGTCAAACGTGGCGTCGTCGCCGTTGGCCCACATCACGCTCACCTTGATCGTCACGATGATCCTTTCCGGCGCACGCGCCAAAAGTTGATGAATTGACTGTCACGCGTTTCGACCTATGGGGATTCCCGCCAGCTTCGTTCGTTCTGTCGCATGGCTGTCCAGATCGGTGTGCCGTTTGGCCCCACCAGCAATTGGTGGGTAGCGGGTTGAGGCCTTTCCCCAGCCTGGGCCAGCGCCTGGACGACGACACGCAACGCCTGGAGAAGGCCGCCACGGCTCGGCTGACGTGGGCCGGCGATCGGTCGGCGGGCTGCTGAGTCCGCAGTGGGCGAATTGTCGCTAGGAAGAGGATCGAGGACGACCTCCACGGGGTGAGTTGCGTTCGGGCTGGATGTCGGCCGTTGCTGAGTGAGGCTCATGTGACGACTCTGGGGGGCGGATCGAGAATGCGTATCCGTGTACCGCACGGATACAGGCGGGTGGTCCACGGAGAGAGCAGGCGAGAGGTGCGAGAAGACACCATGAGCATCTGCTGGGTGCCGCGACCCAGTCAGGCGAACTGTGCGCCAAATGCTGCGATCCGGGCGGCGAAACTACTTGAGGGGCGCACTTCGTCAACGGCTCACGCGGCACGACTCCTGCCGAGTGGCTTGCGAGCGAGGAGGGAAGGCCGAGTCAGAGGGCGCGCAGCGAGCGCGAGCAGCCACAATGGGTGAGTGACGGATATTCCCATTGGCTCGCCGCCGGTCCCGCCGGGTCGCCATGCCGCCCCGGGCGGTTGGTACCCGGATCCGCTCGACGGGTCGCTCGAGCGCTACTGGGACGGCTGGCAGTGGTCGCGGAACACCCGGCCGAACGAGAAGTCCCCGGGCCGGACGCCGCCACCGGTCTACCCGCCCCCAGCCCAGCAACCGTACGGGCAACAGCCGTACGGGCAGCAGCAGTACGGCCAACCACCGCAGCAGTACCCCGGGCAGCAGTACCCGGGGCAGCAGTACCCCGGACAGCAGTACCCCGGACAGCAGTACCCGGTGCAGCAATACCCAGTGCCCCCGGGGAAAGCCGTCGCGCTGACCGCGGACGGGGTCCGACTGTCGGGCTGGTGGTGGCGGGTGCTGGCCATCCTCATCGACGGACTCATCCTCGGCGTGGTCTCGGCGTTGGTCGTGGCCCCGATCTACCTGCGCTTCTTCGAGCGGATCGCCGACTGGTTCAACCGGGCCATGGCGGCTCAACAGCAGGGGTTGCCGCTGCCGCCGCAGCCCGCAGCCGAGACGCTGATGCCGGTGGGGGACACGTTGATCGTGACCGCCGTCGCCTTCGTGATCGAGATGGCGTACGTGATCGCCTTCCTCCGCTGGAAACAGGCCACACCCGGCAAGCTGATCTGCGGCCTGCGGGTCGTACCGGTCGACCAGGGCCGCTTCACCGGCCCGCTGCCCTGGAACATGATCATCGTGCGGGCCCTGGTCTGGGTCGTGCCGACGGTTTCGACCTATCTGGTCATCTTCCGGCTGCTCGACGCGCTGTTCCCGCTCTGGCAACCCAAGCGGCAGGCACTGCACGACCTGGCCGCCAAGACCCAGGTCGTCAAGATCAGATAGCGGGTCGGATCCGGCCGCGGACCTCGCCCAGCCTGAGCGGACCGTCGGGGGTCCGGGCGATACCGCGCAGGACCACCTCGTCGCCGTCGACCAAAAAGGCGTGCGGCCCGTCGGGTAGCTGCAGCGGGCGGGTGCCGTTCCAGGTCAGCTCCAGCAGTGACCCGTACTGGTTGCGCTCCGGGCCCGAGATGGTGCCGGAGGCGTACAGGTCACCGGTCCGCAGGGACGCGCCGTTGACCGTCAGATGGGCGAGCATCTGGGCCGGCGACCAGTACAGCTGGGCGAACGGGCAGGTGCTGATCAGCTGGTTGTTCAGCAGCACCTCGATGTCGAGGTCGTAGCCGTTACCGGGTCCGCGAAGGTAGTCCACCGGCTCGGGGAGCTGCTCCGCAACCGGGTGCAGCGCACCGGCCAGCGCGGCCAGCGGCACCACCCAGGCCGAGATGGAGGTCGCGAAGCTCTTGCCCAGGAAGGGGCCCAGCGGCACGTACTCCCACGCCTGCAGGTCCCGGGCCGACCAGTCGTTGACCACGACGACGCCGAACACGTGCTCGGCGAAATCCGCCACCCCGACCCGGCTGCCCAGCGGCGAGGGGGCTCCGACCACGAAGCCCAGTTCCGCCTCGATATCGAGCCGAAGGCTCGGACCCACCACCGGTGTGGGGTCGGTGCGGTCCTTGCGCTGACCAACCGGCCGGGTGACGTCGGTGCCGCTCACGACGACGGTCCCGGCGCGGCCGTGATACCCGATCGGCAGATGCCGCCAGTTCGGGGTCAGCGGGTCGCCGTCGGGTCGAAAGATCTGGCCGACGTTCGTCGCGTGGTGGATGCTGGCGTAGAAGTCCACGTAGTCGGCCACGGCGAACGGCAGCAGCGGTTCCACCTCCGCCAGCGGCACCAACACAGCGGACACCAGCTCGGCCGAACCCTCGTCGCGAAGTAGGTGCCGCAGCAGGCTGCGATGCGCGCGCCAGGTCGACGGTCCAAGGCCCAGGAAGGCGTTCAGACTCGGCTGGTCGAAGACCGCCGGATCACCTCCGGTGACCTCGGCCAGTTCGACCAGATCGATCACCTGGTCGCCGACCGCCACCGCGGCCCGGATCCGCCCGTCGGGTCTTCGGACGATCCCGTACGGCAACTCGATGGTGCCGAACGGCGCGTCGAGAGCGACCTCGAACCAGCTCACGCCGGCGCGCTCAGCAGCCCGAGACCGACCAGGTCCCCGATCGGATCACGCACACCGCAGCAGCCGAAACTTCGCAACCGGCGCCGCACCCGCCGCTGACTCGACTCGTCCCAGGACCCCACGGCGGCGGCGATCCGGTCCAAATCGCTCACCCGGAGGAGATCCTCGGCCTCGGCCAGATCGGTGCCGTCGACCAGCGCGTCCAGGGCCATCAACAGATTCAGGAACCCGTGCTGCGCCAAGGCGTCGCCGCGGTCGTTGCGGCCGGTGTTCGGGCCGGCGTGGTGCAGCCCGGCCGTCGCCTTGAAGCTGAGGTCGGTCTCGACGAGGATCGACAGCTGCTCGGCTAGCTGCGCCGCGGACGGGTAGGCCTCGGGTTCGACGCCACCCGTTCGGATCTTGCCCAGCAGTCCGGCCGCCTCGACCTCCTCGACGGCCCGGACCCAGCCAGGGGCGTACGGGAGTTCGACGAAGACGGCGATCTCGGGGTCCAACTCGGCGGCGGCCGCGGCGACCCGACTCGCGTTGCCGGCCAGGTCGTCGAGGTCGCGCAGCGCGGACTCCACCGCCACGATATTGACGCCGGCGACCGAACGCCGGGCGAGTGCGGTCAGGCCGCCGGCGCCGCCGGTGTTGACCACGCTCACGTCGATCGCTTCGTCGCCGGCCACCCGGCCCACCTCGGCAAGGGCCGTGTCGGGCACGACGAGCGGCCCGATCATCGGTGCGTACCAGGAGGTCCGGTGCCGCCGGTGTTCGGTCACGGCCCGCGCGGCCGAGGCATTGCCCGGCGGGAACATCGCCGCGTCGTCGACCAGCCCGGTGAAGAGCGCGCTCGAGAGGCCCACCTTCGGCACCCTAGCCGGATCCACGGGATCGCTCAGCTGACGGCCCGGACGAGGGCGCAACTCCCGGCGGCCAGTACGAGGGCCACCACGACCGGGAGTCGAAACCACAGGGCGAGGGCGCCGACACCCACCCCGACCACCCGGGCGTCGAGCACGACGTGCTGTCCCTGGGCGAACGTGCCGGACACGATCAGGGCCGCCAGCAGGGCCGGGGTGAGTAGCTCGATGACCCGCAGGACGGCCGGCGGGGGCTGGCGGCCACCGGCCAGCACGGGTCCGGCGATCTTGAACAGCACCGTGCCGGCGGCGAGGACGATGATCAGCAGGCCGATCGCGTTCGGGTCCGTCACCGGGCCCGCCGAAGCCCGATGAGCGCCACCGCGGCCGCCGCCAGAACCGGAACGCCGGCCGGTGCGACCGGCGTCAGGACGAGGGTCACGACCGCGGCCAGTAGCGCCACCACGATCGGCCGCGCTCGATCGTGTTCGGCGCGGAGTTCCGGCAACAGCAGGCTGAGGTAGAAGACCGGGAAGAGCACGTCGAGTCCGAAGGTCCGTGGATCGCCCAGGACATCCGCCCCCAGCACGCCGATCAGAGTTCCGCCGACCCAGCCGACGTACTGCGGCGGTGCCGCCCAGGCGATGGCCCGGAGGTCGAAACGACCGTCGGGTCGGTGCCCGATCACGAACGACGCATCCGCGAGCAGCGCTCCGACCGCCGCGCGGCGGACCGGCCCGCTGGTCATGGACGGGGCGATCGCGAAGCCCATCGGGATGAATCGGGTGTTGGCGAGCAGTCCCGTGGTGGCGCCCAACAGCACACCGCCGCCGCTGCTGAATGCGCTCAGCACCGCGAACTGCGCCGTGCCGGACCACACCAGAGCCGACATCACGACCGCGGGGACGGCGCCGAACTCGGGCCCGGCCACGAGGCCGAAGCTGATCCCGATCGCGGCGGTCGGTAGCAGCAGCGGGAGCGCCGCCCGCAGGCCGGGGGGCCAGGAGTCGAACAATCGACCTAACCGGTGAGAGGCCATGGATGCCATTCAAGCAGGTCAAATGGGCAAAAGCGATTAAGGCCATTAGGATTGCAGGATGACAGGCATCCGGTCGCGGGTAGACACCGTGCCGCTGATCGGCGGGATGGCGGTCCTGGACCTGGTGAACACCGTGTCCTGGCGGGGGGATTCGCAGCGCAGCGAAGATCATCTTCGGGGGCCTGATGAGTGCCTGCGCTGGGCCCGTCGGGCTGGCGTCCTCACGAACGACGAGGCGGCGATGATGCGCCGCCTCCTGCTGGCGCGGCCCGAGCTCGGCAAGCTGCTCGTCGACGGTCTGATGGAGTTCCGCGACGTGGTCGCGGCCGCCGTCGGAGCCCAGCAGGGTGGCGCGCTGCCGCCGGCAGCGAAGGCGGCGATCTTGGACGCGTTCGAACATGGAGAACTCATCGCGGATGACTCGGGCGTCCACCGCTGGCGGATCACCACGGTGAATGAGCAGACCGTACGGCGGCGGCTGGCTCTGCAGCTCGTGCAGCTGCTGACCTCGGTGACCGGCCGGATCGGCGTCTGCGCCGACCGAGACTGCCGGTGGGTCTTCCTCGACACGAGCCGCGCCCGGAACCGGCGCTGGTGCAGTTCGGCGGACTGCGGGAACCGGTTCCGCGTCCGGCAGCACCAGCGTCGCCACGAGCGTGCGAGCGCGGGATGATGCGGACGTGGCTGAGTTCACCGAAGCTGAGGTCGACCGGGTGCAGGGCATGGTGCGGACCGCGGCGCTGCGGCTGCCGGAAACGTCGGAGCGGCTGAGTCACGGCGGCCCCGCGTTCTTCATCCGGGACAAGAAGTGCTTCGTGATGCTGGTCCACAACCACCACGAGGACGGCCGGCTGGCGATCTGGTGCGCCGCTCCGGACGGGGTGCAGGCCGAGATGCTCGAGACCGAACCGGACCGCTTCTTCCGCCCGCCGTACGTCGGTCACCGCGGCTGGCTCGGGGTCCACCTGCTCCAGTTCGAACAGGACGAGCTGAACGCCATCGTGCTGGACGCGTTCCGTACGATCGCCCCGCCGACCGTACTGCGCCTGCTGGCACCTGGCGAAGAGACGCCGTGACGGTTGACGCCGAGCTCTTCGGCGATGTGCTGCCGACCTACCTGACGCGGTTCATCGGGCGAGACGCCGAAAACACCGAGCTCTCCGAGCTGCTCCGCCCCCCAGGGGTCGTGACGATCTGCGGAGTCGGCGGCGCAGGCAAGACCCGCCTCGCGGTAGAGGTCGCCCGGCGAGTCGGTGCCGAGGAGAACCTGCGGCTGGTCTGGGTGCCCCTCGCCAGCACGCTGGACTCGGGAGGCGTCGGGTCCGCAATCGCGCACGGGCTCGGCCTGGCTGGGCTCGCGAACCTCGATCAACTCGGGGCGGCACTCGCGGCCGGACGGGTGCTCCTGGTGCTGGACAACTGCGAACACGTAGCGCAGGGCTGCCGGGATCTGCTCGCTCGGCTCCTGCCGCAATGCGGTGACCTGAGGGTGTTGACCACCACCCGGGCTCCGCTTGGTATCGCGGTCGAGCAGATATACGGCCTTCCTCCGCTGGGCGGGACCGTCGTCGACGACGGCGGGGCGACCGACGCGGTCGCGTTGTTCGTGGATCGGGCAGCCGGGGTCGCCGCGGGCTACGCCCTGACCGAACTGAACCGTCCGGTCCTCGCTGCGATCTGCCGGACCTTGCACGGTTCGCCGCTGGCGATCGAACTCGCCGCCAGCTGGATCCGCGTCCTGTCACCACGCGACCTCTTGGCCTCGTTGACGCAGGCGCATGCCACCGTCGGCTCGGTTGCTGCGCCCTTCGTCGAGGAACGGCATTGCAGCATCCAAGCCGTGTTGGACAGTTCCTGGCAGTGGCTCGGAAGCAGTGACCGTGCGGTGATCGAGGCCCTCGGAGTCTTCGTCGGCGGCTTCACCAAAGACGCCGCGGAGGCGGTGGCCGGAGCTGACCTCGCCACCTTGTCTCGGCTCAGCCAGCTCGCCTTGATCCAGCGGCTCCCGGACCCGTACGGCGGATCCCGCTACCAGGTCCACGAACTCGTCCGTGCCTACGCGCTCGACCGGTTGGCGGACCACCCCGCGGCTCGGAGCCGGCATCTGGCGTACTTCGTCGGCCTCGTCGAGACCACGGGCGCGTTCCGCAACACGCCCTTTGCACCGACTTGGTCTGACCCGATCGCCGGCGATCTCGCCAACGTCGATGCCGCCTTGGTCTGGGCCCTGAACTGCGGGGACGCCGAAAGTGCTCAGCGGCTTGCCGTCGGGCTGGACCACTTCTGGCTCTTCTGCTTGCACTCCTACGAACACCGCGTCGGACGACTGGAAGCGGCCCTGGCGCTACCCGGTGACCCGGCCAGCGACCGGGCGACGCACGCCCGCGCGCAAGCTCTCCTCAACCTCGGGCTCCGTGACTTCGTCACCGACCCGGCGCGAAGCCGATCGCGGTTCGGGGAGGCAGGACGGCTCTTCGAGCAGGTCGGCGACGCAGCCGGCGTGGCCGCCTGCATCCGCGGCCGGGGCAACGCGCGGCTGTTGCAAGGTGACAACCAGGGCTGCCGTCGGGACTGTTTCGACAGTCTGGCTCGCTGCCGGACCTGTGGGGATGAACAGGGTGTGGCGTGGAGCCTGGAGAGCATCGGTGCCGCTTTCCTGCTGGGCGGCGACCTGGCCGGGGCGACGGTCCCGTTGAGCCAAGCGGCCGCCCTGTTCGCCGCCATGGACAATCCGGTCGGGGCCTGTTACTCCGAGATCGAGCTCGCACTGTCCTACCAGCTGAGCGGCAAGTTGCTCGAGTCTGCGGATGCGTGTCGTCGGGCCCTGGATCATCAGCGTCAGAATCGACTGCTCGCGACCTCGGCCGACCTCCTCGAAGCGGTGGCGCGGCTCTGCGTCGAACTGTCGCGGTGGACGGGGGCCGCTCAGTTGTACGGCGCTGCCGCCAGCTGGCACACCGAGTACGACACGGTGTCCTGGTTTCCCCTCGTATCCCGCTTCAGTCGTGCCGCTGACGTCCGCCGGCACCTCGGCGAATCGGCCTGGGTCGACGCGTACGAATCGGGCCGCCGGCTCGCGCCGGCCCGTGCGCTCGATGTCGCGGCCGACGAGCTCATCGTGTTGCGGAGTGATCTCCGTGCCGTGCCGGCCGGCCTGTCGACGCGTGAGATCGAGGTGCTCCAACTGGTGGCGGCCGGCTGCAGCGATGTCGACATCGCCCATCAGCTGGTGCTGAGTCCGCGCACGATCCACGCGCACCTGCGCTCGATCTACCGGAAGCTGGAAGTCGGCTCGCGGACGGCCGCGGTCGCCGCCGCCGGATTGGTGGCGACTCCGGGACCCCGCCGCTCATTGGGTTAGGCAGCTCAACCGGAGCGAAGCGACCCCGGGCCACTGCGGCGAGCAGGGTTAGGCAAATTTGCCGATGCGCCGTCGACGCAGCATTCGCCATGCTGCTGGCCAAGATCTGGGGTCCTGCGTGACGGTCGCGCCTCCCAGAACGAGAGGGAGCCGGACATGTCGTGGAGCAGCAGACTGGCCATCGCGATCGCGCTCGCGGTCGCGCTCATCGCTGCCAGGGGCCGGGGCAGCGGCGACGGGACATCCCGACCGGCCGAGGGTGACCGAGCTGGCGACCTTCGTCGACGGTCCGTGCACCGACGACATCTGCAGCACGGGCAGCACCGTTGGGCCCGATGGAGCGCTGTACGTGACCGACACCACCGTCGGCCGGATCCAGCGGATCGACCCGCGGCGCGGGACCGTGACGACGTACGCGGACCGGCTGCCCTCGGCCATTGCCGGCGTAGTCGGTGGCGGAGTCGCCGACATCGCGTTCCTCGGGGGCACCCCATACGTGCTGGTCACCGGGGTGAGCGAGTTCTGGACCGAGTTGATCGGCTCTCCGGTACCCCCGGCGACCGAGGGCGTCTACCGGCTTGATCGCGTCGGCAGCGGCACGACGCGCCCCGTCCTGGTGGCCGATCTCGCCACCTGGAGCGAGGCGAACCCGCCGGCGAGCGAGTTCTTCGCGCCGACTGGATTCACGTACGCGATGGAACCGTACGGCGACGGCTTCCTCGTCACCGACGGCCACCACAACCGGGTCCTCCGGGTACGGCGGAACGGCGCGATCAGCACGTTCAAGGACTTCGCCGCGAACATCGTCCCGACCGGACTCGAGCACGCCGGGGCGGCCGTCTTCGTCGGCCAGGCGGGCCCGGTGCCGCACACCCCGCAAACAGGTCGTGTCGTCGTGGTCTGGCGCGCTGGCGGTCGGGTCGTGCCGCTCGCCTCGGGTGCGCCGCTGCTGGTCGACGTGGAGGTCGGCCCCCGGCATCGGCTGTACGGGCTCGCGCAAGGTGACTGGCCGTACGAGGGTCAGGAGGGCAAGGAAGGCTTCCCGGCCGCGCCGAACACCGGCTACCTGATGCTGGCCGATCGCCGTGGGCAGTTCCGTAGCGTGGTTTCCGGACTGGATCGACCGACGACGTTCGAGCTCATCGGCGACACGGCCTACGTGGTCACGATCACCGGGAAGGTGATCAGGATCTCCGGGCTCGGACGCTGACTGGGTAGCACGATGCCGGGTACTCCCGGCAAGAGTTCACCCAGTAACCCCGCCACTTCGCCAGTAGTGTGACGAAATGGCCTACTACCGCAGCGTGGGCGAGGTGCCGCCGAAGCGCCACACGGCGTTCCGGCAGCCGGACGGGTCGCTGTACTCCGAGGAGCTGATGGGCGAGGAGGGCTTCTCGGCCGACTCCTCGCTGCTCTATCACCGTGGGATTCCGTCCGCCATGAGCGGAGCCCGAACGTGGGTTCTGCCCGATCTGTCGACGACGGCCAACCACCCGCTGCGGCCGATCCATCTGCGGCTGCCGGACCTGTTCACCGGCGATCCGGCGGAGGTGGACCACGTCAGCGGCCGCCGGCTCGTGCTGGGCAACGGCGACGTCCGGATCTCGTACGCGGTGGGTGCGAAGCCCTCCCCGCTGTACCGCAACGCGATCGGTGACGAGTGCGTCTACATCGAGGCCGGCCGCGGGTTCGTCGACACGGTGTTCGGCACGTTGCCCTTCAAAGACCGCGACTACGTCCTCATCCCGCGGGCCACGGTGCACCGCTGGCGGCCGTACGGAGAGGTGAAGGCGTACGTCATCGAGGCCAACTCCCACATCTCGGCCCCGAGGCGGTACCTCTCGAAGTTCGGCCAGTTCCTGGAGCACAGCCCGTACTGCGAACGGGATCTGCACCCGCCGACCGAGCCGCTCCTGGAGGAGGCCGGAGACGTCGAGATCTACACCAAGCACCGCGGACACGGCCCATCCGGCATCGTCGGCTCCGTCGTGACCGCGACCAGCCATCCGTTCGACGTGGTCGGCTGGGACGGCTGTCTCTACCCGTACACGTTCAACGTCGACGACTTCGAACCCATCACCGGCCGGGTGCACCAGCCGCCGCCGGTGCACCAGGTGTTCGAGGGCCACAACTTCGTGATCTGCAACTTCGTCCCGCGGAAGGTGGACTACCACCCGCTGGCCATTCCCGTGCCGTACTACCACTCCAACGTCGACTCGGACGAGGTGATGTTCTACTGCGGCGGCGACTACGAAGCGCGGAAGGGCTCGGGCATCGCCCTCGGCTCGATCACCCTGCATCCCGGCGGGCACAGTCACGGTCCGCAGCCGGGCGCCGCCGAGGCGGCGATCGGCAAGGACTTCTTCGACGAGCTGGCGGTCATGGTCGACACGTTCCGGCCCCTGGAACTCGGCGAGGCCGGGGCGGCCTGCGATGATCATGCCTACGCCCTCAGTTGGCACCGAGCGCTGTCGGTGACCGAACGCGCGGCCGAGGGTGAGGAGTAGCGCAGGTTCGAAGTGGGGTCAGGTTTGCTCGACGTCGGTGACCGCGTCGCGGGGTTCGCCGTCGAGGCGTTCGTGGCCCGCGGTGGGATGGCCGTGGTCTACCGCGCTACGGATGTGCGGCTGTCGCGGACCGTCGCGCTCAAGGTCATGGCGCCCGAACTGGCCAGCGACGTGGCCTTCCGTCGCCGGTTCGCCCGCGAGTGCGAGCTCGCGGCCTCGATCGACCACCCCAACGTCATCCCGATCTACGCCGCGGGAGAGGAGGGCGACCTCCTGTACCTGGTGATGCGCTTCGTGCCCGGTGATCATCTCGGCGCGGTGCTGAAGCAGTACGGCCAGCTGGATCCGGCAGACGCGATCGCGATCTTCGGCCAGGTGGGTGACGCCCTCGACGCCGCGCACGCCCACGGCCTGGTGCACCGGGACGTGAAACCAGGCAACATCCTGCTCGCCGGCGTCGGCGAGATAGCCGAGCGGCACGTCTACTTGAGCGACTTCGGCCTGACCACGAAGATCTCGACCGACGGCGACTCCACGACGGCGACCGAGCAGGGCGTCCTGGGCACGCTGAAGTACGTGGCCCCCGAGCGGGTCACGGGCAACTCCAGCGATCATCGCGCCGACATCTACTCCTACGGTTGCGTGCTGTACGAGGCGTTGGCCGGGCAGCCGCCGTTCGTCCGGCAGGACGAGGCGGCCTGGCTCTACGCCCACATGACCGAGGTCCCGGCGCCGCTGTCGCAGCTGCGGCCGGGCCTGCCGCGGGATCTGGATGGCGTGTTCGTCCGGGCGCTCGCCAAGGACCCCGCCGATCGGTACGCCGACTGCCGGACCCTGATGCGCGACGTCCGTCAGGCCCTGGGTGCCTGGGACGACCCGACCGTGGAGATCCCGTCCCTGTCCCCGGCCTCGCCCGCCTCACCCGTTTCCGCGTCGGCGCCCACGCAGTTCGTGTCGGGGTTCTCCTACGCGGGCCCGGGCGGGCCGGGTGCCGCGGCCGTCGCCGCCCAGTCCCAACCGGCCCGGGTCCCGACTCTCGTCGCAGATCCGACCCGCGGAGGTGGCCGCCGACTGCCGATCGTGCTCGCCGTACTGGTCGCCCTGGTCGTGGCCGCGATCGTGACCGTGGTGGTGTGGCCGCGCGCGGGCCCGCAGGGCGGTACCACCGCTTCGCCGGGCGGAAGCACCAGCAACGGCGGAAGCGGCTCGAGCGGCGCCTCGCCCACCGCCGGTGTGCTACCCCAGTCCGACCAGCCACTGCCCGACGACGTCTTCGTCTGGCGGCACTTCGACGCCGAACAGTGGAAGATCGAGACCGCCTCCATCGACGGGACCGGCGGCCAGCTCCTGTTGACAGCCCGGGAAAACCGGGCCGCGCTGCTGAGTCCGGACCGGCGCACCATCTTGTATCTCCGCGAACTCGGCGGAGTCGTCACGCTGCGGGCGCTCTCGGCGGACGGCCGGACCGACAAAGCCCTGTTCTCCGACGGGAGCGAGGACTGCCCGCGGCTCGGGCGTCCGGCGCTTCGGGCGGACGGAACAGTGCTGGTGGTCTGCTACGAGAAGCCACGAGGCACCGGCAAGCTCAACGTCATGAGTCTCGACGGCCGGGTGGTGCGGACCCTCGATGAGGGCCGGATGGGCGATCCCACGCTGTCGCCGGATGGGACGCTGGTCGTCTACTGGCGGGCCGGCGAAGAGGGGGCTGTCGGCGGCCGGCTGCGGATCGCCCGGGTGGACGGCAGCGACCGGCGCACCCTCGTCGACGGCGAGGACGGCGAACTGGCCGACCCCGCGTGGTCCCCGACGGCCAACGTCGTGGTCTACCGGCGGGCCGTGGACGGCACCCAGCAGCTGCTGTCGGTCGCGGTGAGCGATGAGCGCGCGGGCAAACCCCGCCGGCTGACGTCGAAGCAAGTCGACCAGGGCCCGTCCTGGTCCCCGGACGGCAGCCAGATCGCCTTCCGGCGAGGCTCCGACAAGGTCAGTTCACTGGTCGTGATGGCCAGCGACGGCAGCGACGAGCGGATGTTCCGGCAGAACCAGGGGTACGCCGCCAGCCCGATCTGGACCGCACGCTAGCTGAGTCGACGCCCGGCGAGCGTCGGGCGCACCCGGCGAGCGTCGGGTAGCGGAGCGCCGGCTCGGTCTGGACGACCGAGGGAGCAAACAACGCTTTTCCGTTTGCGAGCGAGGGAGGAAGACCGAGTCTTGAGGCGCGGAGCGGGCGCGAGCCGGGTTTAGATCGGGTACGTCACCCCGGTCAGGCGTTCGGAGACCAACCAGAGTTGTTGGGCCACGGCAGCGTCCCAGGCTTTGTCGGAGCGGCCGACCAGGGTCGGGTAGCCGGTAGCCTCACCGCGGCCGTCCGGGCCGACGTAGCTGCCGCTCGGCAGGTCCTGCGTCGCCGCGTACAGCAGGGGCAGGGCGCCCATCTCCGGCGATTGGCCGAAGGCGTTGATCAGGACCCGGCCGATCCGTTGCACCGGGGCGAACCGGGGTTGGAACAGGTTCGTGCCCGACAAGCCGGGATGGGCCGCCAGCGCCCGGACCGCGGAGCGTTCGGGGTCCTTCTCGGACGCGAGTCTGCGTTCCAGTTCGAGGGTGAACAACAAGTTGGCCAGCTTCGACTGCCCGTACGCGGCCCAGCGCGCGTACCGGCGGCGCTGCCAATTGAGATCGGTCAGGTCGACGTTGCCCATCCGATGGCCGGTCGACGAGACGGTCACGACCCGGTCGCGGAGGTGGGGCAGCAGCAGGTTGGTCAGGGCGAAGTGCCCGAGGTGGTTCGTACCGAACTGCCGCTCGAAGCCGTCGACGGTGACCTCGCGCTTCGGCACCGCCATCACCCCGGCGTTGTTGATCAGTACGTCCAGCGGCTGGTCGCCCCAGCCCGCAGCGAACGCCCGCACCGAGGCGAGGTCGGCCAGGTCGAGGGGTCGCAACTCAGCCCTGGGCCCGACCTCGGCGAGCGCGGCGCGGCCCCTCTCCGGGTCTCGGGCCGTCATGATCACCTGGGCCCCGGCCGCGATCAGGGCCTTGCTGGCGGCCAGCCCGAGACCGCTGTTGGCGCCGGTGACGAGATAGCTGCGCCCGTCCTGGGGCGGGAGGTTCGCCGCGGTCCAGGGCCGTGCGGCCGACAACTCGGTGTCCTTCATGCGGTGGGGCCCTCCCGGCTGCTCGGGTACGGATTCTGCTGATCGCCGGCGGAGTCGATGTAGAGGGTGGAGATCGCCGGCTCGCCGTCGGACATCCTCCTGGCCTCGTCGGGCAGCTCGGCCAGGGCGCGGGCATGTCGCTCCCGGGCGGCCGACAGCGGCTCCTCGGCCACGATGTCGCCCCGCTGCACCAGTGGGACCAGGAGTGCGCGGTCGTTGTGGTCGGGGGCCGAGGGGCGCTCGATCCCGATGATCTCGGCGTCCGCCACGCCGTTCTCGTCGAGCCGGCGGAGGGCGTACTTGCGGCCGCCGACGCTGATCTTGTCGACGCTCTTCTTGGCCACCGCGACGAGCGGGGCGTCGGCGCCGTCGTGGTCGGCGCGGGCCACCAACTTGTAGACGAAGCCGGATGTCGGGCGGCCGCTGCCGGTCACCAAGGCGGTGCCGACGCCGTAGCTGTCGACGGGGGCGGCGGCGAGGGCGGCGATGGCGTACTCGTCCAGATCGGAGGTCACGACGATCTTGGTCTGGTGCGCGCCGAGGGAGTCCAGCAGAACGCGGGTCTGCTCCGCGACCAGGTTGAGGTCACCGGAATCGAGCCGGACCGCGCCGAGCCGACCGGCCGTCAACTCGACGCCGGTTCGGATCGCGGTCGGCACGTCGTAGGTGTCCACCAGCAGCGTCGTGTCCTCGCCCAGGGCCGCGATCTGGGCGGCGAACGCGTCCCGCTCGGAGCCGTGCAGCAGGGTGAAGGAGTGGGCGGAGGTGCCCCGGGTCGGCACCCCGTACCGACGGCCGGCCTCGAGATTGGAGGTGGCCGCGAAGCCGGCGATGTAGGCGGCCCGGGCGGCCGCGACCGCGGCGAGTTCCTGGGTGCGGCGGGTGCCCATCTCGATGCAGGGCCGCCCGTTCGCGGCGAGGATCATCCGGGACGCGGCAGCGGCGATGGCGGAGTCGTGGTTGTAGATGCTGAGCAGCACCGTCTCCAGCACGACCCCCTCGGCGAAGCTGGCGTCCACGATCAGCAGCGGCGAGCCGGGAAAGTAGACCTCACCCTCGGGGTAGCCCCAGATGTCACCGCTGAAACGGTAGTCCGCCAACCAGTCCGCGGTCGGGGAGTCGACGACGTCGGTGTCTTTCAGGAACCGCAGCGACTCGTCGTCGAAGCGGAACGCGCGCAGGGCCCGCAGCGCACGGCCGACGCCACAGACCACCCCGTAGCGACGGCCGCGGGGCAGCCGGCGAGTGAAGAGCTCGAAGATGCTCCGCCGGTGAGCGGTGCCCGAGCGCAGCGCGGCGCGCAGCATCGTCAGCTCGTAGTGATCGGTCAACAGCGCCGTGGTCGGGACCTCGCTCGGTCCCCAGGGGGTGGCACCCACCGTTTCAGGTTAGTGCGCACGCACTCATGCCCCGGTTGGCGGCCGGGTTTGTCACAATGGCGGTCATGCCGACGCAAGGGGGTTCGCCCGAGCCCGGCGGTGGCACCGCGGTCGTGGTGCGGCCGGCCGAGGAGACGGCCGAGCAACCCGTCGCCCAGACTCCCTGGGTGACGATCGTCTGGGACGATCCGGTGAATCTGATGTCGTACGTGACCCACGTCTTCGTCACCTACTTCCACTACCCGAAGGCGAAGGCGCGCAAGCTGATGCTGGCCGTGCACAACGAGGGGAAGGCGGTGGTCTCCAGCGGCGGCCGCGAGGAGATGGAGCGCGACGTCACCGCCATGCACGAGTTCGGACTCTGGGCGACCCTCGACAAGGCGGACTCGTGAGGGTCCGGTGAAGAAGTTCCGGCGTAAGGCCGGCACGATCGCGACCCAGCTGAGCGAGGCCGAGGTCGAACTGCTGATCTCCCTGGTCAACCAACTCATCGAGATGGTGTCGGACGGGGAACCGGAGGAGTTCAGCGAACCCGCGGCGGGGGACGACCCGTTCGAGCTGTGGTCGAAGGAAATGGAAGAGGACTCCGGGCCCGAGCCGGCCGAGGACCCGGTGCTGCGGCGGATGTTTCCCGACGCGTACGCGAACGACCCCGCGGCCGCGGCGGACTTCCGCCGGTTCACCGAACGCGATCTCAAGGTCAAGAAGATCAGCGACGCCGGGTTGGTGCTGGCCGCGCTGGAGTCGACCCGGTATGGCCGGCACGAGTTGCGGATCCCGGTCAGCGAGACCGACGCCTGGCTGCGCACGCTCACCAGCCTGCGGCTCGCCATCGCCATCCGCCTCGGCATCACCGACGCGGCGGCGGCGGAGGAACTGGCCGAGATCGACGAGCACGACCCGCGGGCGTTCATGGCGAGTGTCTACGACTGGCTCAGCTTCGCGCAGGAGACCTTGATCTCGGCGCTGTGACCGCCAGGGTTTCGGGCGCGAATTCAGGTAGCCTCGCGCCGATGGCCCAACCACAGCAGCCGAGCAAGCCGGCCAAGGACCCGTACGCGCAGCGGATCAAGACGCTGACCTCGACGGCGCAGAAGGTGCGCGGTTGGGTCGGTTCGGATCCCTCGCGAACCGCCGAGTTGGCGGACGCCCTGGTCGAGCTGACGGCGCATCGGCTGCTCGGGCACGCCTGGGCTGCGGCCGCCGCTGAGGCGCAGGAGGCCGTGAAGTTGTCGGCGCAGCTGCTGACGGCCAACGGTCCCATCGGCCCGTACACCGCGATCGAGGACGCCGTCCGGTACGTGACCGCGGTCGTGCAGTTCGCCGCGGTCCAGGTCGGGCTGGGATTGCCCGACGCCGCCGGCCGCTCGATCGGATCCCTGTCGGAATTGCACGACCAGCTGGGTGCGGAGCTCATCGCGGCCAGCCTGTCGGGGCGGACGGCGATCTGGGCGCTGGCTTCGTCAGCGCGGGCCTCGCTGGCGACGGCTGACGTGGCGGCAGGGAACGCGTACGCGGATGCGGCGCAGGATCGACTCGCCGAGTCCGGACTGGCCGAGGATGGCGACTCGGTCTTTCTGGTGCTGGACACCGACCGGCTCTGCTCCGACGCGCGCTGGGCGGCCGGCGATGCGGAGGCCTCGCTGCGGTACCTGATCGCGGCGAAGGTGCGGTACGACGAGCTGGTCGACGGCCGGCTGAACGAGCCCGCGCGGCTGAACGACGGGCTGCGGGAGCGGCTCGCGGAACCGCTCGCCGGGATTCATGAGGACCTGGCCGATCGGCTGGTCGTGGTCGGCGAGCAAGAGCTGGCGTTGTCGGTACGCCGAGAGCTGGTGGCGACGCTGCGGCGGCTGGGGGAGCGGTGGCCGGAGTCGACCCGGGTGCCGCTGGCCACGGCGTTGACCTGTCTGGGCGCCGACCTGGCGGCGGCGGGCCGGGAAGTCGAGGCGGCGCCGGTCCTGGCCGAGGCGACCGAATTGGAGCCGGCGGCGGGGTCGCGGTCTCGGGTCCCGATCGGTGCACCGGTGCGCTGGGAGCCCCTGGCCGGCGCGGCCGCGTACGTGACGACCACGGGTGCGGGCGCGCGGTCGGGCCGCGAGGCAGCGCTGGAGGGTGCAGCCCAGGCGTGGCGGACGAGCGCGCGGGCCGAGGCGGTACGGACCGAGACGGCGCTGCGCGATGCGGCTCAGGCCGACGCGCAGCGGGCCGCGGCGGCTGAAGCGGTGGAGCGGGAGGCGGCCGCGGAACGACAGGCCCGAGAACAGGCGGCAGCGGAACGGGCCGCGCAGGCCGAGGCCGAGGAGCGAGTGGCCGCGGAGGAGGCCGAGCGGGAGGAGCGCAAGCGCCGCCGGGCCGAGCGGATCGAGGAGCACCGTCGGCTCGAGGAGCAGCAGGAGGCCGACCGGCGGGCGGCGGAGCAGGCGAAGTACGAGCACCGGGTCGCCGAACGTCGCGCCACCGATCCCGCCGAGATCGAACGTCTCGAACTCGAGCGGCTGCAGGCCGAACTGGACGAACTCGAAGTGCGCGAGCGCCGCGAGGACGAAGCCGGACGCCGCGCCGCGGAGGAGGCCGAAGAGGCCCGGCTGGCGGCGGAGCAGGCGGAGGCCGAGCGGGCGGCCGACGCGCGTGCCGACATCGAAGAGGCCGAGCGTCAGCAGGAAGAGGCTGAGCGCCGCGCCGCGGAGGCGGCCGAGGAGGCTCGGCACGCGGATGAGGAGGCGGAGGCCGAGCGAGCAGCCGCCGGACGGGCCGACGCAGAGGAATCCGAACGCGAACGGGAGGAGAAGGCGGAGCGGGTCGAGGCGGAGCGGGTCGAGGCGGAGCGGGTCGAGGCGGAGCGGGTCGAGGCGGAGCGGGTCGAGGCGGAGCGGGTCGAGGCGGAGCGGGTCGAGGCGGAGCGGGTCGAGGCGGAGCGGGTCGAGGCGGAGCGGGTCGAGGCGGAGCGGGTCGAGGCGGAGCGGGTCGAGGCGGAGCGGGTCGAGGCGGAGCGGGTCGAGGCGGAGCGGGTCGAGGCGGAGCGGGTCGAGGCGGAGCGGGTCGAGGCGGAGCGGGTCGAGGCGGAGCGGGTCGAGGCGGAGCGGGTCGAGGCGGAGCGGGTCGAGGCGTGAGCGGGGAGCGCAGGCGACCGAAGAGGAGGACGGTCTCGCAGTCGCCCAGCGCGAGTGGAACGAGGCCAAGTCGATGGGCGACCGGCGCGCGGCCCGGGCGGCGAACGAGCGAGTTGTCGAGCTGCTGCGCCCCCGCGCGGAGGCCGATCTGGCCGGCTACGGTCCGGCCCTGGTGTCAGCGCTGGAGGATCTCTCCCGCGCCCGACTCCGCGGCGGCGACATCTTCGGCTCCCGCGGACCGGCGAAAGAGGCCAAGGCCCTCGCCAAGACGCTTGGTGCCTGAGCGCGGGCGACGAAGTGCGCGCTTCGTGTAGCTCCGAAGCCGGTTTGAGAACCGCACACTTCGCGAGGCGTCCGTCGCGTGCCTGGCGACGTCACCTACCCTGGCCGACGTGTTGACCATTCCCCGAGGCCAGGTGGAGGAGATGATCGCGCACGCCCGGGAGGACTATCCCGACGAGGCGTGTGGCGTCGTGGTCGGCCCCGAGGGCTCCGACGTGCCGAGCCGGCTCGTCCGGATGGTCAACGCCGACCGGTCGCCGACCTTCTTCCGCTTCGACCCGCAGGAACAGTTCCAGCTCTACAAGCAACTGGACGACGCCGACGAGGAGATCGTCGTGGTCTACCACTCCCACACGGCCACGGAGGCGTACCCGTCTCGGACCGACATCTCGCTGGCCGCCGAGCCGCAGGCCCATTACCTGCTCGTCTCGGTGGCCGAATCGGGACAGGACGAAGGTCCGGTCGAGGTGCGCTCGTTCCGCATCACCGACGGTGCGGTCACCGAGGAAGAGATCGAGCTCCTGGAATGATCGGTCGGATGGGGGCGTTGACCGCAGAGTTGCCAGCGCGAACAGGAGAGACATACCGATGACCGTCGAAGTGAGGATCCCCACGATCCTGCGTACCTACACCGGCGGCGCGAAGTCGGTGGACGGCGACTGGTGCGACCCTGCTCCAGGTCATCGACGACGTCGAGAACCGCCACCCCGGTCTCAAGGCGCGGCTGGTCGAGTCCGACGCCCTGCGCCGGTTCGTGAACATCTACGTCAACGACGAGGACGTCCGATTCACCGGTGGTCTGCAGGCCCCGACCGCCGATGGCGACGTCGTCGTGGTGCTGCCAGCCGTCGCCGGCGGCTGACCTCGCGTGGCCCGGTACGCGTCGATGGCCGACTCGGTCGGCCACACCCCGCTGATCGGGCTGCCCAAGCTGTCGCCGAGCGAAACCGTTCGGCTCTGGGCCAAGCTGGAGGACCGCAACCCGACCGGCTCGATCAAGGACCGGGCGGCGCTCAGCATGATCCGCGCGGCGGAGGCCGACGGCACCCTCCAGCCCGGCGCCACCATTCTCGAACCCACCAGCGGCAACACCGGAATCTCGCTGGCCATGGCCGCCAAGCTCGCCGGCTACCGGCTGATCTGCGTGATGCCGGAGAACACCTCGATCGAGCGCAAGCAGATCCTCGCCATGTGGGGTGCCGAGATCGTCTCCTCCCCGGCCGCGGGTGGCTCCAACCAGGCCGTCGCGATGGCCAAGGATCTCGCCGCGGAGCATCCCGACTGGGTGATGCTCTACCAGTACGGCAATCCGGCCAATGCCGAGGCGCACTACCTGACCACCGGACCCGAGATCGCCGCCGACCTGCCCGAGGTCACCCACATCGTCGCCGGGCTCGGCACCACCGGCACCCTGATGGGCATCGGCCGCTACTTCCGGGAGACCAAGCCCGAGGTCAAGATCATCGCCGCCGAGCCGCGGTACGGCGAACTCGTCTACGGGCTGCGCAACATCGACGAGGGCTTCGTGCCGGAGCTGTTCGACCCGCAGTACATCGATGCCCGCTTCTCCGTCGGCTCCCGCGACGCCGTCCGCCGGGTCCGGGAGCTGCTCGACCGCGAGGGCATCTGGGCCGGCCTCTCTACCGGGGCGATCCTGCACGCCGCGCTGGCGCAGGCCGGCCGGGCCGTCCGGGCCGGCGAGTCCGCCGACATCGCGCTGATCATCTGCGACGGCGGCTGGAAGTACCTGTCCACCGGCGCATACACGACCGACCTGGACGCCGCCGAGAATCTCCTGGACACCCAGGTCTGGGCGTGATTCGCTCTACCTGACTCGATTCGTCGTCGTTCGCGGACGAAAGGCGTGTCCGCTCTCTCCTCCTCACTCCCCGGGGCGAATCACGCAGTGTTTGAATGTCCTCGCTTCGCTTCGGACGCTCGCTGCGCTCGTGATGGGCTTCACCTGGTCCGCCACGCAGTTTGATGGTCCTCGCTTCGTACGAGGGGTCTTCCACCACTGGATCCCGCAACTGTCGGCAAACTGCAGCTGGACGGGGCGGTGCGCGCGGTATTCGCGGAAACTGTGGACAATTGCCTCGGTTCTGGGTCCGGTCGAGCCGCCACTAGGCTCACTCATCGTGACCGCCGGAAACGATGCACCCATCGGCATCTTCGACTCCGGGTTCGGCGGGCTGACCGTGGCCCGGGCGGTGATGGACCAGCTGCCGTACGAGGACATCGTCTATCTCGGTGACACGGCCCGGGCGCCCTACGGTGAACAGCCCATCGCCAGCGTCCGCGAGTTCGCCCTGGAGTGCCTGGACCGGCTCGTCGACGAGGGCGTGAAGATGCTGGTCATCGCGTGCAACTCCGGCAGCGCGGCGGTGCTCCGGGACGCCCGCGAGCGCTACCAGGTTCCGGTGGTGGAGGTGATCCTGCCCGCCGCCCGGCGCGCGGTCGCAGCCACCCGCAACGGCCGGGTGGGCGTCATCTGCACCGAGGCGACGGCCACCTCGCAGGCGTACGACGACGCGTTCGCGGCCGCCCCGCAGATCGACCTCGAGACGAAGGCCTGCCCGCGCTTCGTCCCGTTCGTGGAGGCGGGGATCACCGGCGGCCCGGACCTGCTGGCCTGCGCCGAGCAGTACCTCGCGCCCCTTCGAGACGCCGACATCGACACCCTGATCCTCGGCTGCACCCACTACCCGCTGCTCACCGGCGTCATCTCCTACGTGCTCGGCGACCAGGTCACCCTCGTCTCCAGCGCCGACGCCTGCGCGCAGGAGGCGTACGCCGTGCTCACCCGCCGCGGGCTCACCCACGACCGACCGCGACACGCCGGTCACCGCTATCTGACCACGGGCAGCCCGGACACGTTCGAGGTCATCGCCGGTCGGCTGGTCAGCGGTCTGGTTGTCGGCGCCGAGCAGTTCGCGTGATCGGGACCCAGCCATGGAGCTCACGATCGTCGGTTGCAGTGGATCGGTCTCCGGTCCGGCCTCGGCCGCCTCGTGCTACCTGGTGCAGGCGGACGGGCTTCTCGCTGGTGCTCGACCTCGGTCCGGGCGGCCTCGGGGCCCTCTACAACTACCTCGACCCGGCGACGATCGACGCCGTCGGACTCTCACACCTGCATCCCGACCACTGCCTGGACCTCTGCGCCCTGTACGTCGCGGCCGCCTACTCACCGCTCGCTCCCTATCCACCCATCGCCGTGTACGGGCCGCCGGGCGCCGCCGAGCGCATCGCCCGGGCGTACGCGGTGCCGCCGGCCGCGGGGATCCTGCCCGAGGACACAAACTTCGAGCGGCACCTCCGGTTCCGCGACTGGTCCGCGGAGCAGCAGATCGGGCCGTTCACCGTCCGGACCGCGGTCGTTCCGCACCCCACCCCCGCGTACGCCATCCGGGTCACCGAGACCGCCACCGGAGCCAGCCTCACCTACTCCGGCGACAACGGACCGAACGACGCGATCGTCGCCCTCGCGGAGCGCACCGATCTGCTGCTCATCGAGTCGGCGTTCCTGGACCGGTCCGACAATCCGCCGCGACCTGCACCTCAGCGGTCGCCAGGCGGCCGAGATCGGTACCCGCGCCGAGGTCGGGTCCGTCGTGATCACCCACATCCCGCCCTGGCACGACGTCGCGCAGGTGCTCGCCGAGGCCCGCCCGCACTACGCCGGACCGCTCAGCACGGCGGCCGCCGGGCAGCAGTGGACGATCCGGCCAGGGTCGGAGGCGACCGTTACGCTGACTCGGTGACGAGCCGAGGAGACGGACGGAAGCCGGACGATCTACGGGAGGTCCGCTTCACCCGGAACTGGCTCGAGCAGGCCGAGGGCTCGGTGCTCGTCGAGTACGGCTCGACCCGAGTGCTCGTCGCCGCCAGCGTCACCGAGGGCGTACCGCGCTGGCGCAAGGGCTCCGGACTGGGCTGGGTCACCAGTGAGTACGCGATGCTGCCCCGCGCCACGAACACCCGCTCCGACCGCGAGTCGGTGAAGGGCCGAATCGGCGGCCGGACGCACGAGATCAGCCGGCTGATCGGCCGCAGTCTCCGCGCGGTGATCGACTACCAGGCCCTGGGGGAGAACACGATCGTGCTCGACTGCGACGTGTTGCAGGCCGACGGCGGGACCCGGACCGCGTCGATCACCGGCGCGTACGTCGCCTTGCACGACGCCGTTTCCTGGCTTCGCGACCGGCACCTGCTGGCCGGCGAGCCGCTCACCGACTCCGTCGCTGCGGTGTCGGTCGGGGTGGTCGGCGACACCTCGATGCTCGACCTCTGCTACGCCGAGGACTCCGGCGCCGAGGTCGACATGAACATCGTGATGAGCGGGGACGGACGCTTCATCGAGGTCCAGGGCACCGCCGAAGAACGGCCGTTCGACCGGGCCGTCCTCGACCAGCTGCTGGAACTGGGCGCCGCCGGCTGCCGGCGACTCACCGAACTCCAGCAGGAGGCCCTCGGGACCCGATGAAGATCGTCCTGGCCAGCCACAACGCCCAGAAGGTCCTCGAGTTACGTCGGCTCGTCGGCGCCGAGCTGCCTGGGATCACCGTGCTCGGGCTCGACGACCGCCCGCCCTATCCCGAACCAGCCGAGACCGAGGACACCTTCGAGGGCAACGCGCTGCTCAAGGCGCGGGCCTGCGTGGCCGAGACCGGACTGGCGTCCCTCGCCGACGACTCCGGGCTGGCGGTCGAGGTCCTGAACGGGATGCCGGGAGTCCGGTCGGCGCGCTGGGCCGGCCCGGACGCGAACGACCAGGACAACAACGACCTGCTGCTGCGCCAGCTCTTCGACGTCGATCCCGACCGGCGGGCCGCCCGCTTCGTCTGCGCCATGGCTCTGGTCCTCCCGGACGGCCGCGAATTCACCCGGCGCGGGGAGGTGTCGGGGCATCTGCTGAGTAGTCCGCGGGGTGAGAATGGGTTCGGCTACGACCCCTTGTTCGTACCCGACGGCCACGAGTTGACCACCGCCGAACTCGATCCGGCGGCCAAGGACGCGATCAGTCATCGGGGGCAGGCGGTGCGGGCGATCGTGGCTGTCCTGGCGGAACTGGAGTCGATGCAGTGATGAACAAGCGATGAAGACCTATCTCGACCTGCTGCGGCGGGTGCGAACCGAAGGTGTGCACAAAGAGGACCGCACGGGCACCGGGACGTTGAGCGTCTTCGGCCACCAGATGCGCTTCGACCTCGCGGAAGGGTTTCCGCTGCTCACGACCAAGCGGGTCCACGTCCGCTCCGTCGTGGCGGAGTTGCTGTGGTTCCTGCGCGGGTCGACCAACGTCGGCTGGTTGCACGAGCAACGGCGTCACGATCTGGGACGAGTGGGCCGACGCGGCCGGAGAACTCGGCCCGATCTACGGCTACCAGTGGCGCTCCTGGCCCACCCCGGACGGCCGTCACGTCGACCAGATCGCAGCCGTGATCGGATCCATCCGGTCCAACCCGGACTCCCGCCGCCATCTCGTCAACGCCTGGAACGTGGGGGAGCTGGACCAGATGGCACTGCCCCCGTGCCACACGCTGTTCCAGTTCTACGTCGCCCCCTCATCGAATGGCCGCGGCAAGCTGTCCTGCCAGCTCTACCAGCGCTCCGGCGACGTGTTCCTCGGCGTCCCGTTCAACATCGCCTCGTACGCGCTGCTGACCCACCTGGTCGCCCAGGTCTGCGACCTCGAGGTCGGCGACTTCGTGCACACCCTCGGCGACGCGCACCTCTATCTCAATCACCTCGACCAGGCGCGAGATCCAACTCGAACGGGAGCCGCGCCAGCTGCCGACGCTGCGACTCAACCCGGCCGTCCGCGACATCGACGGCGTTCGGGATGCACGACATCATGATCGAGGCGTACGACCCGTACCCCTCCATCAAGGCCCCGATCGCGGTCTGATGCCGCGGATCGTGGTCGTCGCCATCGCCGCGGTGGCCCGCAACGGCGTGATCGGGGCGGGAGCCGACATCCCGTGGCGGATCCCGGAGGACTGGGCACGATTCAAGCGACTGACCATGGGCAGACCCTGATCATGGGGCGCAAGACGTTCGACTCCATCGGCCGGCCGCTGCCCGGGCGCCGAACCATCGTCGTCACCCGGGACCGCGACTGGTCCTGCGACGGTGTCGAGGTGGTGGGCGGGTTCGAGGCGGCCCTCGAGCTCGGCGAGCCGACATGGTTCGGAGACGATCTTCGTGGCCGGCGGCGGGGAGATCTACCGCCAGGCCTGGGACCTGCTGGCCGGCCTGGAGATCACCGAGGTCGACGCCACCCCGGACGGCGACGTCACGTTCCCGGAGATTTCGGCGGTCGAGTGGACGGAGACCGAGCGCGAGGAGCATCCGGGTTTCGCGTTCGTTACGTACACACGCCGGTTGGAGAAGGTCTGGTAACGCCCCGGCGCGCTCCGGGCAGAGGGCGTATCCGATGATTAGGTTCCTTTCCGAAGCAAGCGTCGGCGGAGGGGTCGACGAGCCGCAACAAGGGAGAGCCATGACCAACCCACCCATGTCCGCCAAGTTGGGGGCAGAGTTCCTCGGTACCTTCTGGCTGGTTTTCGGCGGATGTGGCAGTGCCGTCCTGGCCGCCAAGTTCCTGAGCCCGGCCCCCGATCCGGTGCAACTCGGGATCGGGTTCGTCGGGGTGTCACTCGCGTTCGGTCTGACGGTGCTGACCGGTGCGTTCGCCTTCGGTCACGTATCGGGCGGCCATTTCAATCCGGCGGTGTCGCTGGGACTCGCCATCGCGAAGCGTTTCGCCTGGAAGGAACTGCCCGCCTACGTCGTCACCCAGATCGTCGCCGCCACCGCCGCCGGCGCGGTGCTGCTCATCATCGCCTCCGGCAAGAGTGGCTTCAGCGCGGTGCAGAGCGGCTTCGCCACCAACGGGTACGGCGATCGCTCGCCCGGCGGCTACGGCCTGCTGGCCTGCCTGCTGATCGAGGTCGTGCTGACAGCGGTCTTCCTCTACATCATCCTGGGCGCCACCGACGATCGGGCGCCGAAGGGGTTCGCCCCGATCGCGATCGGTCTCGGTCTGACCCTGATCCACCTGGTCAGCATCCCGGTGACCAACACCTCGGTGAACCCGGCCCGCTCGCTCGGTGTCGCCTGGTTCGCCGGTGGGGCGGCGCTCAGCCAGGTGTGGCTGTTCATCGTCGCGCCGCTGATCGGGGCCGCCATCGCCGGCGCCAGCTACGCCGCCATCACCGCCGCCGGTAGCCATGCCTCGGGTCGGGACGCAGCCAACGAAGGCATCGCCCAGAATCCGTGATCGCCACGAGGGACCCTCGCCCCTGCGAGCGTCGTTAGCGGAGTGCCGGGCTCGGTCTGGACGACCGAGGGAGCACGACCCCACGTTGTCAGTCGCGATGATCGTGCGACCAGGGTCGTGCGAGCGAGGGAGGAAGACCGAGTCGTTAGGCGCGAAGCGTGCGCGAAGTAGGACGAAACCGTACCGGAGAAGGGACTCGAACCCTCACGCCCTGAGGCACAGGAACCTAAATCCTGCGTGTCTACCAGTTCCACCACTCCGGCTGGGTCGGCCTCGCCTCGCCTGGGCCGCAGATCTGCCCAACGGCCCGATCTGGCGCCCAACTGTACTGAACGTGACGTGCTGACCGTGACGTACGTGCTGCGGCAACTGTGGGGAAGTCGCACCCGACACGCCGACCCCTGCCCCGAAATCCTGGAAACTGTGAGCAGTTGCCGCAAAAGGGGCGCGGGGGTAGACCGCAGGAAGGCTGCCCGAGTGCTCAGACCTTGAGTTCGCGGCGGAGCTTGTCGACGTGGCCGGTGGCCTTGACGTTGTACTGGGCGATGGCGACGGTGCCGGTGCCGGAGTCGTCGACGTCGACCACGAAGGTGGAGCGGATGACGCCCTCGACCTTCTTGCCGTACAGCAGTTTCTCGCCGTAGGCGCCGTACGCGTCCAGGGTCGTCTTGTCCTCATCGGAGAGCAGCGGGAAGCTGACCGATTCCTGCTGCTCGAACTGGGCGAGCTTGCCCGGGGCGTCGGGGGAGATGCCGAGGACGTGGATCCCAGCCTGGCTGAGTTCGTCCACAGCGGCGGTGAAATCGACGGCCTGGGTGGTGCACCCCGCGGTCATGGCGGCGGGGTAGAAGTAGACGATCACCCGCTGGCCGGCGTAGTCGCTGAGCGCGTGCTCCTTGCCGTGGCCGTCGGACAGGGTGAATGGGGGCGCCGGGTCGCCGGCGCTGAGGCGCGTACTCATGAAAGAGAGCCTAAGAGGGCCCCGGCATCGACCGGCGCGGGGGCCGAGGGGCGGGCTTGGACAATCAGGGGCAGCTAAGCGACCACCAGCCACACCGGCCAGGTGGGTTGGAATACGCTAGCGGCCACGCTCCGCCCCGGCCCCGCGCGGAGTCTGGAGCGGACTCAGAGGGGAACGAAGGAGAGACGTGGCAGCCGACAACCCAGCCAACGACCCGGCCCCGGAGCCGGCCCAGCCGACCCGCAACCCGTCCCAGATCGAAGCCGACGTCACGGCAACCCGGCACCGGTTGGCGAACTCGGTCGAGACCCTGGTCGACCAGGTGCACCCCAATCGGATCAAGCAGCGCCAGATCGAGAAGGTGAAGGGGTTCGTCGACACCGAGGTCGAGACGGCCAAGTCTCTTGTCTTCAACGCCCGCGGGGATCTGCGTACCGACCGCGTCATGCTGATCGCTGCGGCCGCGGTCGGCGCCATCGCCTTCGTGCTGATCATCCGCTCCCTGACCGGTCGGGGCCGGAGCGACTGAGCGTGTCGAAGGAGGGGCCGCAATCAGGACCGGATTCGCTTCCGATCCGGATGCTGCACGACCGGATCCTGGTCTCCACCGAGGGCGAGAGCGGCGAGCGCCGCAGCGGCGGGGGCATCGTCATTCCGGCCACCGTGGCCATGGGCCGGCGGCTGTCGTGGGCCCGGGTCGTCGCCGTGGGCCCGGGGGTGCGAACCGTGCAGATCGCCGATCGGGTGCTGTACGACCCCGAGGACCGGGCCGAGGTGGAGGTGCGGGGCAAGGATTTCGTGCTGCTGCGGGAGCGTGATCTGCACGCCGTCGCCGCCGAGCGACTGGAAGACGGAAAAACCGGGCTCTACCTCTAGGCAGGCCCTTCCCTGGACCGGTTCTGTGTGTTAGCCCTTCATAACGAATCTTAACGTTTGGTGAGAAGGCTTGCCGTTGTGTGGCAGCAGACATCTAGTGTGACGAGGTGGCACCACCAAAGGGTGCCTCTACAACGAAGTGAGGCCTGTATGAGTTCTGTTCGAACCGCGCGCCGTGTCGCAATCGCCGGCGCTTCTCTGACCGCTCTGCTCGTCGCCGCCGCTTGTGGTGGGGGCGGCGCTCCTGCCGGTGGAGGTGGCGGAGGCTCGGGCGCTGCCGTCGACCTGACCAAGCAGGGCGACATCGAGTACTGGCAGGGCAAAGACACGTCCGGGAACATGAAGAACCTGATCAAGGAGTTCAACGACTCCCATCCCAACGGGAAGGTCACCCTGAAGGAGCTGCCGGACAACGCCGACCAGCAGCGGCAGCAGATGATCCAGAACACCCAGATCAAGAACGCCAAGATGGGTGTGATCAGTGTTGACGTGGTTTGGACCGCGGAGTTCGCCGCCAACGGCTACGTGATCCCACTGCCGGCCGATCAGTTCCCGACCGACAAGATGCTGAAGCCCACGGTCGCCAGCGCGACCTACTTCAACAAGCTCTACGCCTACCCGACCAGCTCCGACGGCGGCATGCTCTACTACCGCAAGGATCTGCTGGACAAGTACAGCCTGCAGGCCGCCGACGACCTGGGACGAGATGAAGGCCGCCTGCAAGAAGATCAAGGCCGGCGAGAACGACGACAAGCTCGAACTGCTACGCCGGCCAGTACAAGAAGTACGAGGGCCTGACGGTGAACTTCGCCGAGGCCGTCGACTCCTCCGGTGGCTCGATCATCGGTCCGGACGGCAAGCCCACGGTGAACTCGCCCGAGGCCGCCAAGGGTCTGGGCTTCCTGGTCGACGCCTTCAAGGACGGCACCATCCCCAAGGGCGCCATCACCTGGCAGGAAGAGCAGGGCCGGCAGGCGTTCCAGAACGGCACGCTGATCTTCCACCGCAACTGGCGCTACGTGTACGCCCTGGCGTCCAAGACCGACGGCTCGTCCAAGATCGTCGGCAAGTTCGCGGCGGCGCCGCTGCCCGGTCTGACCGGGCCGGGCATCGTCCAGCCTGGGCGGCCACAACTTGGCGATCGCCACCAACGCCGAGAACAAGGGCACGGCGGCGGACTTGATCAAGTTCATGGGTTCGGAGAAGGCCATGAAGTCCAACACCTTGGCCACTGGTGCGGCGCCGACGCTCGAGTCGCTCTACGCCGATGCCGGAGATCAACAAGAAGTTCCCGTTCATGGCGGAGACCCTGAAGAAGTCGATCGAGACCGCCAAGCCGCGGCCGATCGCGGTCAAGTACGGTGACGTCACCCTGGCCATCCAGGACAGCGCCTACAGCGCTCTCCAGGGCCAGACCGCACCCGAGGCAGCACTCTCCAGCCTGCAGACCAAGTTGGAGTCCTTGACCCAGTAGTACCGGACACACCATTGTGGGATCCCAGCGCAACCGGTTGGTTGCGCTGGGATCTCCGGTGTGAGATAGGGGTAGGCAATGGCCACAGCCACTGTGGAGAAGAGACCCGGCTCCGGTGTCGCCGGTGACGGTCACAAGCACAAGAAGAACGCGCTGAGCGATGGTCAGGGACGGTTGGCGTGGATCTTGCTGGCGCCGACGCTGTTGGTCATCATCGTGGTGGCCGGGATTCCGGTGTTGTTGTCGATCCGGGAGTCGTTCTTCTCCGCCAACGCGGGGGTCGATCCGAATACGGGTTTGATCGCTCAGGGTGAGAACGTTCGTCGGGTTGAAGAACTACACCGACATCTTTTCGCAGGGCAATCTGGTCACCGGTTCGTATGGGCAGATGGATCGGTTCTGGAACGCGTTCTTGAACACGACGTTCTTCACCATCGTCTGTGTGATGTTCGAGACGGTGCTCGGGGTGATCATGGCGTTGATCATGTCGAAGGCGTTCCGGGGCCGGGGTATTGTCCGGGCCGGCATTTTGGTGCCGTGGGCGATCCCGACCATTGTGTCGGCGTTGATGTGGAAGCTGATCTTCGACGAGGCCGGAGTGATGAACAAGATCCTGGGCACCCAGATCTTGTGGTTGGCCGACGACGTGTCGTCGTTTTGGGCGGTGGTGATCGCCGACGTGTGGAAGACGGCACCGTTCATCGGGCTGTTGACCTTGGCGGGTCTGCAGACCATCCCGGCGGAGGTGTATGAGGCGGCGAAGGTGGACGGGGCGAACGCGTGGAAGCAGTTCACCCAGATCACGTTGCCGATGGTGAAGCCGACGCTGGTGGTCGCGGTGTTGTTCCGCACCCTCGACACGATGCGGATGTTCGATCTGCCGTACGGCATGATCGGCCCGGGTAAGTACCGGGTGGAGACGTTGTCGGTCTTCTCCTATCTGGAGGCCAACCAGAACCGGTACGGACCGGCGGCGGCCTATGCGCTGATCTTGTTCGTGTACGTGTTGTTGGTGGCCTTCTTGTTCGTCAAGTTGCTGGGCGCCGATGTGATCGGTGACTCCGGGATGCCGAAGAAGAAAAAGAAGAAGGACAAGGACGACGCGACCGCCATCCCGGCCCAGGGCGTGGAACTGATGGGAGGGGCGCACTGATGTCGCACCGACGACTCGAGGCTCAACGGACCGAACACACCTCCGACCGACGAGATCTACAAGCTGGCGCATCCGAAGCAGAGCCCCAAGGCCCGGATCGGGATGATCGCTGTCCTATGTCGGGATGGCGCTGATCGTGTTGTACTGCATCATCCCGTTCTACTGGATGGTGGTGTCCTCGTTGCGGCTGCCGACCCAGGGCCGCAGCACCGACTTCTTGCCGAACCCGGCGTCGGTGGCCAACTACGCCGGCGTGTTCTCGGCCGGCAACAACTTCGGCCGGTCGCTGGTCAACTCCGTCATCGTGTCGGGGGTGACCACGATCCTCACCTTGTTGTTCGGGATCGTCGCCGCCTACGCGCTGGCCCGGTTGAACTTCCGCGGCAAGGGTGCGGTGCTGTGGGTGATCATGGCCTGCTCCATGTTCCCGCTGGTCGTGTTGTTGCCGTCGCTGCTGAAGATGTTCTCCTCCACCGATCCGTTCACCTGGTTCCCGTACTGGATCAACACCTACCAGTCGGTGATCCTGCCCGGGTTGAGCTTCGGGCTGCCGCTGGCGGTGTGGAACCTGACCGCCTTCTTCAAACAACTCCCGGTGGAGTTGGAACAGGCGGCCATGGTCGACGGCTGCACCCCGGGGGTGGCGTTCCGCAAGGTGATCCTGCCGCTGGCGGCACCGGGGGTGTTCACCACGGCGATCATCGTGTTCATCGGCGCCTGGAACGAGTTCCTGATCGCGCTGACGTTCCTGCAGGACTCCAACATGCAGACCGCGACCGTGGCGATCAGCAAGTTCACCGGCACCACCGGTTTCGACACCCCGTACGGCACCATCATGGCCGCCGGTGTGATCGTCACCGTGCCCCTGCTGATCGCGGTGCTGTTGTTCCAGCGCCGCATCGTCGCCGGCCTCACCGCAGGCGGCGTCAAGTAGGCGACCGACACAAGACCGAACCATCCAGCACCGGCGCAACCCCACGGGTTGCGCCGGTTCTGCTTTCAGGAGCGACATGTGGGCGCTGCGTGCCGAGCGGCGTCTTCGACGGCCGCCGGTTCGTGCCCGGCGGCGCGTCTGATCCTCGTCGACGGGCCGTCGGTGGCAGGCGTGCAGTCGTACGCGGACGCGTTCCGCCCGCCGGACTGCGAGCTCATCGAAGCGGCCGGCACCGTCCTGCTACCGGCTCTGATCGACACCCATGTCCATCTGGTGCGGTGACGGCGGCGTCGGGGCCCTCGATCGAGCTGGGCGCGCACCCGGCCCGAGCATCGTGCCGCCAACATCGAAGCGGCCCTCGACCGCCTCCTGGCGGCCGGGGTGACCACCGTGCGCGATCTCGGCGACCGGGACTTCGCCGTCTTGGACTGGCTGGCCGCGGCTCCGTCCGGGGCCTGGCCCACCGTGCTCGGCTCCGGGCCGCCGATCACCGACCGTCGGCGGTCACTGCTGGAACATGGGCGGCGAGGTGGCGGGCCCCGACGAGCTCCGCGCCGCGGTGGCCGAGCCGGCCGAGCGCGGCGTCGACGTCGTGAAGATCATGGCCAGTGGCGGCTTCCTGACCCCGGGCACCGGATCGACGTCGGTCAGTTCGACGACGCCGAGCTGCGGATCGTGGTCGAGGAGGCGCATCGGCGAGGGCTGCCGGTCACCGCGCACGCCCACCCTCTCGCGGTCGGTGGACCAGGCGATCGCGGCCGGCGTGGACGGGATCGAGCACTGTACGGGGCTGACGATGCCGGCGCCGGGCTGCCCGAGGCCACGGTGGCGGCGCTGCGCGGGCGGGCGTCACGGTCTGCCCGACGCTGGGCCAGACCCGACGCTGGTCCCCCGACCCCGCAGGTCGCAGCCATGCTCGCCGCCCGGGGTCTCACCCCGGACCTCCTGCTCGCCCGATGGCCGGCCAGGTCCGGCGCGGCTGGTCGACGCCGGAGTTCGGGTGATCTCCGGCAGCGACGGCGGGATGGGGGAGCCAAGCCGCACGGCATCGCCGCCTTGTCGGTGCCGCTCTGGTGGCGGCGGGCCCGGGTCCGGCGGCGCCCTCGCCTCGGCGACCTCGGTCGCGGCCGAGGCGATGGGGCTCGGAGCGGCGGAAGGGTCACATCCTGAGCGGGTACGATGCCGACTTCATGGTGGTCGGTGGGGATCCGGCGACCGACATCGAGGCGCTGCACGACGTACGGCAGGTCTATCTGGGTGGCTCCTTGGTGCGGGAGTCGCCGGCGGAGAGGTGAGAGCGGTTCATGAAGCGGCTGTGGGGCTTGCTGCTGGCCGGTCTGCTGGCCGTCTCCTGGTGCGCCCTGGAGACGCCCACGCTGGCGCAGGCGGCCGGCACCTGCGGCACCCGAGGCAACTGGTTCAACGGCTACTACCAGAACGGCAAGCCCGACGTACCAGCACACCGGCGCCTCCTCCTACATCGTGGTGCGCGACGGGGCGCTGTGCCGGGGCGTCGTCCGGCTACGGCAACTTCACCAACGCCTGGGTGATGATCGCCGGTCCGGGGCACCGCGACTGGGGACAGGTCGGTTTTGAGCGCACCTACGGCCAGACCCTGCGCTGGTTCGCCCAGTTCAGCAGATGCCGACTCGCTGAGCACGTGGTACAGCCCGTACGGGGTGACCGGCCAGATCGGGGTCCGGCACGCGTTCCGGGTGCTCTACGACCCGGTGGCGAAGCGGCTCGAACGCCACCATCGACACGCACAACGGTCCTATCGGTCGATCTTCGACCCGAAGACGGACTGGGGTGGGCAGCCGTGGAGCCCGCAGTTCTTCGCCGAGACGGGGCATCGGGAGACTGACGTGCCAGGCCGCTCGACGACCCCGACCGCCTACAGCGGACTGGGAGCGCAGCGGCTCGCCGACGGAGTAGCTGGTCTCCATGCCTTGTATCCTCAGTTCGGCTACCCAGTCCAGCCGCTGGGGCCGCGCGGCCTCGAGCTGCACCTCCTTCACCGTCTGGACCAAATAGATGGCCGTGCGCACCACTCGCCGACTCGCTGCCGCAGCCGTGCTGTTGGCCGCCGGGCTGGTGACCGCCCTCGTGTCCGGGTGCGCCACCGGTGACCCCGAGATCGGTGCTACGCCGTCTCCCCGCCCCGTCGCCAAGCGGTCCGGCCCGCTCGCTGACCCCGACAGCCCGCGCCGCATCGTGTACGACGAGCAGCTGGTCTCCGACCCGCTGCCCGCCGGCACTGCCCGCACGGCGCGCTCGACGATGTCGGCAGCGGAAGCGGTCGAGGTGGCGCGCAAGCAGGCTACCGTCGGCTCCCGAGCAGCAGCCGGGCACCCCGCAGGCGACGCTGCGGCTGGTCTACCCGCGGGACGCCGAGCGCCGCCCGGAAGATCGCCGGCAGACCCACCTGGCTGCTCACCTGGCGCGACTCCGAGCCCGTCGTCCGCGGCCCGGTGACGATGACGGAGGAGGAGCGGCGCAAGATCGCGGCCGATCTGGACTGTGTCTTCGTGGTGACCGTGGACCCGACCACGCCGGACCGCCACCAACTCCGTCCAGCTCTGCGAACGGCGCTAGTCACGCTGGTCTGCATCGTCCCACGACAAGCCGGGCTAACGCCAGTTGGTGCGCCGCGAGGGAATCGAACCCCCAACCCGCTGATTAAGAGTCAGCTGCTCTGCCAATTGAGCTAGCGGCGCGCGAGGAGAAACATTAGCACCCTTCCAGCACCGCGCATGGCGGCGTTGTGGCCGCCCAGACCACTGACCGCGCCACCCCGACGGGCGCCGGATCCGCACCGCAGCAGGCCGGGGTGGTCGGTGCCGACGCCCCAGCGCTCCGCCGCGCTGGCGGGCTCCTCCGCCTCGTCGAGCCACGGCCAGGCCAGGTCGCCGTGGAAGATGTGCCCGCCCGGCAGCCGCAGTTCCCGTTCCAGATCCAGCGGGGTCAGGGTCTCGACACAGTGCCGGCCGTCGCGGTCGGTGGCCAGGACGTCCTCGAGCGGCTCGGCCAGCACCTCCTGCAGGGAGCGCAGGACGGCCGCCTCCGCGCGTTGCCGGGACCCGTCGGGATCGGCCCGGAACAGCTCGACCGGCGTGTGCAGGCCGAACACGGTCAGGGTGTGGTAGCCCGCGGCGATCAGCTCCGGGGACACGATCGAGGGGTCGGTGAGGGTGTGGCAGTACACCTCGCACGGCATCGGGTCGGGGAGCCGCCCAGCCGCCGCATCGCGGAACGCCTCGGCGAGCCGCGCGTACCCCTGACCCAGGTGCAGGGTGCCGGCGAAGGCGGTCTCCGGCTCCAGACCCGAGCGCAGTCTCGGCAGTCGCCGCAGCACGAGATTCACCTTGGTCTGGCAGCCGACCGGGGCAGGCTCGGGCTTCGGCAGCCCGCGCAGCCCGGCCAGGGTCTGCGGGGCACAGTTGGCGAGCACCCAGGGCGCGGTCCAGGACCGGCCATCGGCCAGCGTCACCGTCGCACCCCCGGCGGATTCGGTCTCGACCGCGACGACGTCCGCGCCGTCGAGCAGGGTCGCTCCCGCGTCCCGCGCCGCCTTCTCCAGTGCGCGCGGCCACCCGCCCCATGCCGCCGACCGGCACCTGCCACTCCCCGGTACCGCGGCCGATCACGTGGTAGAGGAAGCAGCGGTTCTGCCGCAGGTCGGGTTCGTGGGCGTCGGCGAACGTCCCGATCAGGCCGTCGGTGAGTAGCACCCCGCGTACGGTGTCGTCGGCGAAGTCCCGTTCCAGGCACTCCCCGAGCGGCCGCTCGACAAGGTCGTGCCACAAGTCGGCGCCGACCCGCTCACGAACGTCCGCGGTCCGGGGCAGCGGGCTCATGAGGGTCGGTTCGACCGCCTGGGCCACTTGGTGCAGGCGGTCCTCGAAACGGGTCCAGGCCTCGTACGCCGCCGCTCCGCCGAAAGTCGTCGAAGGACGCTCGGGTCGCCGCACCGGGCTCGCGTTCCACCAGCAGACCGCCCGTATCCGACCGGGGTGTAGGAGGCGACCCGACGGGACAGCAGCTCCAGGTCGAGGTCCAGGTCGGCGGCGAGTTGCCGCGGCAGCAGGGAGACCAGGTAGGAGTAGCGCGACAGCCGCGCCGAAACCCCGGGGAACGGCTCGCCGCTGGCCACCGCACCGCCGAACCGCGATCCGGCCTCCAACACCGTCACCGAGAGACCCGCCCGAGCGAGGTACGCGGCCGCAACCAGCCCGTTGTGGCCGCCGCCGATCACGACGACCTCCGAGCCGGCCGCCGAGGGTGCGCTGGTCATCGTCGTCAGGGTAGTGCCACCAGCTCGCGGACGAGATCGGCGCTGCCCCACGAGGCCGAGACACCGGCGCCGCCGTGGCCGTAGCACGCGATGACGGGCACCGGCCAACCGTCGACCCGCTCGATCCGCAGCACCGGTCGGCTCGGGCGGAGCCCGACGCCGCGCGACACGATCGGCTGGCCAGCCAGGGCCGGCACGACGTCGATCGCCCGGCGGAGGATCTGCTCCTCGTCGTCACGATTCCAGGTCAGATCCGTGTTGGCGACCTGAGCGGTGCCGCCGCAGACGACGTCCCCTCGACGGGGGATCACGTACACCATCCCGCCCGGATAGTCGTCGTCGAGCACCCAGTCGGTCAGGCCCGGATTGCGGAGCCGGACGACCTGTCCGCGGATCGGCACCACGGTGTCGTCGTCGCCGAGCAGGCGGCCCGAGCCGAGTCCGGCGGCCACGACGACGGCGTCGGTCTGGTGGCACAGAGCCCGCAGATCCGCCACGTGGGCACGCGCGATCCGGACCCCGGATGCCGAACACGAGCTGGCCAACCACTCCAGATAGGGCTGCATCTCGATCACCGGCAGCCGCACCCGGACGCCACCGACCGCACCGGCCGGCAGCTCGGCCGCCGTTGCCTCGGTGACCTCGCCGACCGCCTCGGTCCACCGCCGGTCAGGCCCGGTGGAGCGCTCGACGAGCACGCCGTCCCGCAGCAGCACGCCGGTCGCCGGGTCGTCGGCCAGAGCTTCGAACTGCCGGCGTGAGGCCGTCAACTGAGCCAGTGACTCCGGGGTGTTCTCGATCGCGTACGGGAACCAGATCGCCGCGGCCACGGCCGAGACGGTTTCCGCCGCCGGCCGATCGGTGAGGACCGTGACGAGATGCCCGGCGCCGGCCAGCCGGTACGCCACGGAGAGGCCGACCACCCCGGACCCGACGACGGTGACCCGCCGTGGCACCACCTCGGTCTGCACCAGCGTCAGGCTAGTGCGCGGCCGGCCACGTCGGCCACGTCGGCCGTGGCGGCGCCCACCCGGTCCGCCGCGGACGCGAAGCCCAGCCAGGTGTGCCGGTTGCCGGCCCAACACCAGCCGACCTTGGGTGCATGTCGACGCTCACGCCCGTCGCGTCCGGTGCCCCCGCTGATCCAGACCGCGGGGGTCCGGGCGTCCAGGCGGCCTCGCGGACCGGTCCGGCGGGAACCGATGCACATGAAGCAGTGATTGGGTTCCAGTCGGTCCGGCTCCTGGAGCAACCAACTGATGCCCTCGGAGATGGTCAACGGCGTGCGGCCCCGTGTCGCGAACTCCGGCAACGCCTCGTCCGGACTCCAGTTGAGCAGGTCGTCACCGCGGTCGACCCCGGTCAGGAGGTAGAGCGGCTGGTCGGGGATTTCCAGGCCGTCGATCGGCCGAAACTCGTCGAGGTCGATCATGTCCTCGACCACGAATCCCGGCCTGCCGGCGTGGGTCATCAGCTGAGCCAGTCGGCTGGCCGGAACCAGGTCGGGGTGCACGACGAGCACGGAGCCCGCCTGATCGGTGCGCGGATCCTGCATGCCTCGCGGCGAGTTCCCGAAACGCTGCGCCGGACAGGCCGGCCAACGCCGGTACCCCCAGGGACGCGAGCTTCTCGAACTGTTGGTCCACAGACATCAGGACTCCTCGATGTGAGTTGGACGGGCGTGGGGTGAGTGACGGGACTCGAACCCGCGACTTCCTGGACCACAACCAGGTGCTCTACCAGCTGAGCTACACCCACCACGCGCGAGCGGCGGGCCCGATGAGGCCCGCTCGCAGCAGCAAAGCATAGCGGTTGGCGATCAGTCCGCCGAACCATTCAGCTGAGGGCTCAGCGAGCCTTGGTGCCGCGCCGCGAGCGCCCGCAGACTGACGGTGTCCGGTCCCGGTGGCCCGACGAAGACGGCCTCACGGTAGTACCGCAGTTCCTCGATGGACTCGCGGATGTCGGCCAGGGCGCGGTGGTTGCCGGACTTCGTCGGCGCCGCGTAGTAGCTGCGGGGGAACCAGCGCCGGGCCAACTCCTTGATGCTGGAGACGTCGACGTTGCGGTAGTGCACGTACGACTCGAGCTCGGGCATGTCACGGGCGAGGAACGCGCGGTCGGTGCCGATGGTGTTTCCGGCCAACGGCGCCCGCCGGGACTCCGGGACCCATTGCCGCAGGTATGCGAGCACCTGTTGCTCGGCGTCCGCGAGGCTCACCCCGGCGGCGAGTTGGTCCAGCAGGCCGGAGGCGGCGTGCATCGTACGGACGAAGTCACCCATCTGCGCCAGCATCTCCTCGCTGGGCTTGATGACCACATCGACCCCGTCGCCGAGCACATTCAGCTCGCCGTCGGTGACCAGGGCCGCCACCTCGATCAGCGCGTCGCTGATCAGATCGAGACCGGTCATCTCGCAGTCGATCCAGACCAACTCCCCGCTCACGCCGCTACTGTACGGTCCGGCGCGTTGGTGCCGCCGGGGCGTACGCGGGCACCCATTTCGCCAGCCAGCCCGAACCCAGCCAGGTCAATCCGCAGATCGCCCAGGACGCGACGGCGAGACTTGCCACGACCGTGACCGCGCTGATCACCAGCGGGCCGAGGGTGTTGCCGAGGTCGGCGCACAACCGCCAGCCGCCGAGGAACTGCGCACGTTCTCCGGCCGGAGCGAGGTCGGCGCCCAGGGTGAGCACGATCCCCGCGGAAATGCCGTTGCCGAGCCCCATCAAGGCGGCGACGAGACCGATCGTCAGCGCGTTCGAGGTGAACGGCAGCAGCGCGAAGCCGAGGCCGAGCACGATCATCGACGGAACCGCGACCCACACCCGGCCGAACCGGTCCATGATCGCCCCGCCCGGATAGAAGAGCAGCATGTCCACGCCGGCAGAGATGCCGAAGATGATCGCGGTGGTGGCGGCGTCGATCCCCTGCGCGTCCGCCCACAACGGGACGATCGACTGCCGGGTGGACCGGGCCGCCGAGATCACCAGGACGCCCACGCCTAGCGTCATCAGGACGCGGCGGTGCTCGGCCAGCACCGACACCACGCTCCGCCGCGGCGGGCGGTCTTCCGTAGCCACCGGCTGCGGTTCGTGCGCCGGCAGGTCCGGCAGCCGGGCGGTCAAGACGGCCGCGGCGAGAACCATCACGGCGGCGAACGCGTACGCCGGCGCGATCCCGGCCAGCGTGACGATCGCCGCCCCGGCGAACGGGCCGACGAAGCTCCCGATCCGGAACGTGCCGCCCAAGGTGGACATGGCCCGGGCGCGCAGCGCGACGGGGACGGCGGCGGTCAGATACGCCTGGCGGGCGAGGCTGAACACCGCGCCCGCCAGCCCGGTGACGAACACCGCGACCGCCAGGGTCGCACACGTTCGGCGCCCAGAAGGCGCCGAGCAGCGCCGCGGCGTCGAGCACGCAGGCCCCGATCAGGGCCCGCTTCTCGCCGATCCGCGCCGCCAGGGCCCCCGCGGGCAGGTCGCCGACCAGCTGCCCGAGGCCGATCAGGCCGACGATGAGGGCGGCCACGGCGACGCTGGCGCCGAGGTCGCGGGCAGAGAGGGCCACCAGCGGCAGGATCGCTCCGTATCCCACGGCCACCAGCGCCGTCGGCCCGTAGATCGGTACGACCAGACGCCTCCACGAGATCGGATCAGTGGGCGGCGCGGGCACCGGGCAGACGCTACCCCGGCCCCGAGCGGATACGGCAGGATGATCGCCGTGAGTCCCGCACCGGAGCGCAGCACCGACGACGTGGCCGAGCAGGTCTTCGCCGGGGGCTTGGGCACCATGCAGACGCTCAGCATCTACCTCGGCGATCAGCTCGGCTGGTACGCCGCCCTGCATCGCGACGGCCCGGCGACCCCGTCCGAGCTCGCCGCCCGGACGGCGACCTCGGAACGGTACGCGCGCGAGTGGCTGGAGCAGCAGGCGGTCTACGGACTGCTGCAGGTCGAGGAGTCAGATGCCGAGAGCGTGTTCACTCTCCCGCCGTCGACCGCCGAGGTGATTCTCGACGTCGACAGCCTGTCCTTCCTCGGTCCGCTGGCGCGAATGCTGGCCGCGGTTGGACCGCGACTGCCGGAATTGCTCGACGCTTATCGCACGGGCGGTGGGGTGAGTTGGGACGATCTCGGTCCCGACGCCCGGGAGGGCCAGGGTGCGATGAACCGGCCACTGTTCTTGCACCACCTGGCCGGGGCTCTGCACGGCGTACCCGAACTCGACGCGATCCTGCGCCGGCCCGGCGCGCGGATCCTCGACGTGGGCTGCGGCCTGGGCTGGTCGAGCATCGCACTCGCGACGGCGTACCCAGAGTCTGAGGTGATCGGGGTCGACATCGACGCGCCGTCGATCGAGCTGGCCCGCGCCAACGCCGCCGAGCGGGGCATCGGTCCCGACCGCCTGACCTTCCGGACCGCCGACGGGGGGACCTTGGGAGGCGAACCGGGCTTCGACGCTGCATTCGCCTTCGAATGCGTGCACGACATGCCCCGTCCGGTGGAGGTCCTGGGGGCGGCCCGCGCGGCCCTGCGACCAGGCGGCGCGTTGGTGGTGATGGACGAGGCGGTGGCGGAGGACTTCGTGGCCCCCGGCGACGACGTCGAACGCTTCATGTACGGCTTCAGTTTGCTCGTCTGCCTGCCCGACGGAATGTCGTCGACGCCCTCGGAGGGGACCGGGACCGTGATGCGACCGGAGGTGCTGCGGGGGTACGCCGAACGGGCCGGTTTCGAGTCCTTCGCCGTGCTGCCGATCCACGACTTCGGCTTCTTCCGCTTCTACCAGCTGAGCTGAGGGGATCGACCGAGCCGGCTACAGCTGCAGATGGAGACGGAGCGCGTCGTCCAGTTGGGCCATGACGTGGGACGGCACGCGTCCGAGGACGGTTCCCAGACGCTCTACGGCGATGGAGCGGACCTGCTCGGCCTGGGCCTTGGAGTCTTGTCGCAATCCGGTCGCGCCGGCTGGAAGCAGTGCCTGGAACGGGAACACCCGGCTGGTGTTGCTGGTCACCGGAACCACGGTGACCACCCCACGACCCAGCCGGGTGGCAACCGAGTTGGCGCGATCGTTGCTGACAATCACTGCTGGGCGCCGTTTGTTGGCCTCGCTTCCGCGCACCGGCTCCAGGTCGGCCAGCCGGATCTCACCGCGCAGCACGGGTCAACCCGTCAGCCGCGGTGCCATCCCACGCCGCCTGGTCGCCAGACGCTTCCCACTCGTCCCACGCGGCTTCATAATCGTGGTCCAGCTCACTCAGGCGCAGCATCCGGATGGCGTGTTGCAGCCCGGCCGACCTGGTCGGCAGGCCCGTCGTACGCACGAACTCGTCAAGGATGGCCACGTCCTCGCCGGGTAAACTGACGCTGAGTTTCATACCGCGATGCTACCGCGGTATTACCACCGCGGGCCCTGCCGACCGTACCCGCGCCCCGTGGGAATTCACCGGGCTGAGAGCCTAAGCGGGCAGTCCTGACGTACGGAGGAGTCGCCATGGAAACCGATCCCGACCCGCGCCCTGTTCCGCCCGGCCCCGAACCGATTCCCACCCCGCAGCCGAGTCCGCCGGTCGGTCCGCCGGACAACCCTGGGCCGATCCCGAGCCCCGGACCCATTCCCCTCGACTGACCATGAACGCCGCGCCGCAGCAGCGGTCCGTGCTGATCACCGGCACCTCGAGCGGGATCGGGGAGGACGCCGCGCTCTACTTCAACGAGTGTGGCTACACCGTGTTCGCCGGCGTGCGCCGCCTCGAGGACGGCGAACGGGTGCAGGCGTTGGCCGCTCATCCGGATCGCTTCCATCCGGTCGTCCTCGACGTCACCGACGCCGCCCAGATCGCGGACGCACGCGACGAGATCGCCGGCCGGCTCGGGCCGGCCGGTCTGACCGCGCTGGTGAACAACGCCGGCATCGCGGTGTTCAGCGGTGACGTCTCCTGCGAGGGTTGCCCCGTCGAGACCCAGCAGCGGGTGATGGAGGTCAACCACTTCGGTGCCGTCCGCGTCATCCAGGCCTTCCTCCCCCTGATCCGAGCCGCCCGCGGCACCGTGGTTATCAATTCCGCTTTGATGGCGCACACCGTGATCCCCTTCAGCGCCGGGTACGCGATGTCGAAGAGCGCGCTGGAGTGCTGGGCGGACAGTCTGCGGCGAGAGGTCGCCCCACTTGGCGTACGGGTCGCCATCATCCAAGCCGCAGAAATCAGCTCGGCCCTAGCCGGGAAGCAGGACCTGTCCCGGGTGCCTGGCGATACGCCCTACCCCGTGCAACGGAAGTTCCTGTCCTTCGCCTCGCAGATGGAGCAGCGGTTCGCGGGGAAGCCGGCCAGCTCACCCCGCCGGGTCTCCGAGCTCATGGTGCAAGCCGTCGAGAGTCGGCGGCCCAAGCCGCGTCGCATCATCGGGGCCGGTTCCCGCCCCATCTGGCTGCTCGGCTGTCTGCCGGACCGGATCCAGGACGCCGCCTTCAAGGCCGGCCTGTCCGTCATCGCCCGACGGGCGGAGTCGGAGCGCCCCCGGGTGGAATCGAACCACCGACCGACAGATTAGAAGCGTCTGTCACCTTTCGGATGTGCCCTTCTGAACGCCCTAGTGAGGCACGGTTTCGCTGGGGATGTCAAGCTGCCCAACAGGGGTTCGGGACCCCGGCGGGACCCTCAACCGTCGCCGGTCGATGAGGTTGTCTCCGAGTCCTCGGTAGACGACACAGGTGGAGTCTTCGCGGTGTCAGGCGACACCGTGTCCTTCGGCGTCGCCCTTGCGGCGGAAAGCTTCCGCACAGAAGTCACGACGCTGGCGATGGTGCCACCAACCCAAAGGATCAAGCACATCAGTGTGAGCACGATGAAGCCCACCATGAACGCCGGTCGTAGCGTGTTCAGCGTGCGACGAACTTCCTCGGCACCCACTGCCGGGTCCACCGCCACCCCCAGGGCCAGGTACACGGCGAGACATCCGAAGGCTAGCGCGAAGGCCAAGCCACCGAGCTGGGAGGCTCCGTAGAGGCGATCCGCAGCCATCTCCCAGCGGATCACGCGAGTGCGGATGACGTAGTTCAGCCGCTCACCGGTCTTGGAGCCGTCCGGATACTTGGCAGCCAGCTCGGCCTCCATGAGTGCCAGCTCGCGCTGGTGCTTGGCGCTCAGTCGCGGAGCGAAGATCGAGAGTGCAGCGACCACCAGGCTCGCGACGGCAGCGATGAGGGCGGCTTCCATGGTGCCCGGAGACTAGGCCTGAATCAGTCAGGATTCGGACAGGCGCGCCAGCCCTGCTCGCCGCGACTCGGCGGCTCACTGACTATCGCTCCAGGCACCGGCCTGAGCCCGCTTGAGGACGGGCTCTGCGTGTCGGTCCCGACTTGGCTGGCACCACGACACGAGCATGGGGACGGTGAGCGAGCCCACGAAGGAACCGGTCTGCCAGCAGTGCGGCAGCGAGGGTCTGGCGTTCGACATGATCGATGAGCCGACCGAGCAGCGCCACGGCTACGCGATCTTCCACTGCCTGAGCTGCGGGCAACGCGGTGAAGCAGCGCTGGCGTACGGCTGGCGTCATCCTCCGACCTTTCAGCCCTAGGAGCGCGGGGCTCCGGTGATCTTGCTCGACACCAACGCGTTGTTCGCGATCCCGCCGAGGAGCCTCGTCGGGACGGTGCTGCGTGCAATCACAGAAGACGCTGGGATCGAGATCGGGATCTCGTCGGTGACGTACGACGAGTACAGGGCTCGCCGTCTGCGGGACGCAGAGAGGTTGATTGCCACGGCGAGGGCGGCACACGAGGGGCTCGCCCGGAAGGCCGAGCGATGGATCCACGATGACGTGAGGTACCCCGAGGCAGAGGAGGTCTTCCTTTCCGACGTACAGGCTGTCGAGAAGATGCTCACGCTGGTGCCGCTGGCACCGGAGCACGCCGTCGAAGCCCTGCGACGCGAGGCGTACCGCGAGCTTCCTGCCTCGACCGATGAGAAGAAGGGCTCCGGTGCCCGCGATGTCGCGGTCTGGCTGACTGCCGTCAAGGTCTCCAGCGGGTCGGGCAACGTGGTCTACCTGGTGTCGAACGATGGCGGTGCGTTCGGCAGAAAGCAGCTTCATCAGGCGCTCGCGGACGAGGCGGCAACTCGGGGGGCCAACGTGCGGCTGTGCCCGGACGTGGCGGCGCTGATCGACCTGTTCGCTCAGGGTGTGGACGTGGCCCTCGACGTCACCGCCCTTCTTGACGTCGAAGCTGTGAAGCGAGCGGTGGTGGACGCAGTCGGGATCCACAGCTTCTTGGACATGGCCATGGCGGTTGACCCCTCGGACAGCGGCCTCGTCTCCGCGCCCCCGCCGCTGGTGCGTCTGGTTGAGTCCCATGCCGAGCACGCCTACGCGATCCGAGGCGAGAAGTGGATCGCGGCACACACCTCGTGGGAGGTCATACGCGACATAGACCGTCACGCGCGAGGGACCAGTGAGATCCAGGAGTATCGGCTGACCTGGGATCAGCGGGTGACGATCCTACTTCGAGTGGTGGGTGAGGGCGTTGTCACCGCAACCGTCATGGACTTGCCGAAGCCGGTCGAGATGAGGAAGCAGCGCCTGAGTTAGGCGCGAACCCGTCCAGCCACTCGGCCACCGCGTCGTCGCCCCCCTGGAGCGGGCGAGCGTAGTGCAGGGCGGTCACGCTGCTGCTGGAGTGCCCGAGGCGTCGCTGCGCCTCCAGGACACCGTGAGTCGCGGACACGAGCGACGCGTGCGTGGCCCGGAGCGCGTGCGGGGTCACCGTGACCGTCCACAGGTCGTGGAGCTTCGGCTTCGGCTTGGGGCCGGGACGACCGGGCTCGAACGCTCGACGGTCCTCGACATGGATCTGCTGCCCGCCTCCGTCTGGGAAACCCAGGTCTCGTTGACCTGATTTCGGCAACGCCAGCCCAGCCTTCACCGCCGCCGGGTTCCACACCCACTTCCGCCACGAGTTGTACCTCAGCGGAGCACCGGACCGGGACGGGAACAACAGCGCATCGATGTCGGGCGATAACGCTGCCAGATGGCCAGCGAGGGCATCGAGGAGGAAGCCAGGCAGGGCGATCCGCCGGGTCTGGTGCGCCTTGGTGTCCCCGGTGATCTGTTTCCCGCCGTCCTCGCCCACGGCCTCGGACACGACGAGGCGGCGGTGAAGAAGGTCCACGCTGCGACGGCGCAGGCCGAACAGCTCACCGATCCGCACGCCCGTGTAGGCGAGCACGTCGAACATGAGCCGGTCGCGGCCGTCCGGCATCGCAGCCCTCAGCGCCTCGACCTCAGTGGGACTGAGGATGTGCGGGGTCGGCTCGGGCAGGCGGGGAAGCTGGCGACGCAGCGGAGCACACGGGTTGGCCTGTACATGCCCGTCCTCCAAGCAGGCGTCGAGCACCATGCTCAACAACCGGTACGCCTGACGGGTCCGGCTGGCCGAGAGCCCGCTGCGGGTCATCGAAGCGACCCAGGACCTCACCGCGCTGGGCTTCACGTCCTTGACCAGCACCGTGCCGAACGTGGGCTTCACCCAAGTTGTCCACAGACCCGCGTACAAGCCTCGGGTGCGTGGAGCGAGGCGCTGGCCGTGGTCATCGAGGAACCGCTGGCCGAACTCGGCCACGGTGATCTTGCCGAGGTTCGGGTCCCGGTAGTCTCCGCGAGCGAGGTCGGTCTGCACACTCGCCAGCCACTCCTCGGCCTGCCTGCGGGTGGCGAAGGTGTGCGGTGCTCGGACCCGTGCCACCGCGCTCGAAGGGTCCGGCGGGACGTAGGAGGCGGCGTAGCGGCCCGAGTCACGCTTGATGATCTTGCCGAAGCTGCGCCGCTGCCGGATCACAAGATCACCCCGGCCTCGCGGATCGCAGCGGCCACGATGTCGGCCGCCTGGGTCCCGTCGTCGTCGGGGTCCACCTCGGTGCAGGTGATGAGCTGCCCGTTGTCAGTGCTGCGCACCAGGATGTTGCCGAGTCCATCGGTCTCGACGGTGTACAGGGTCCTCATCGGGCCACCGCCGCTCGTGCCCACTGCGACTCCGCGACGGCCTTGACGGTCCCCGGCCACCACCGCTGCCCGCCGCTGCCGGTCGGTACACCGTCGTCGTCCAGCCGCTTGCCGATCCGGGCGAACGAGAGCCCAGCGGCCCGCTCGATCACGATGCGCTCCACCACCTCGGTGGGTACGGTCGGCTTCCTGCCGAGCACCACGCCCCTGCTGCGGGCGGCAGCCAGGGCCTCGCGGGTCCGCTGGCCGATCAGCTCCCGCTCGAACTGCGCCGCGCTCATCAGGACGTGCGCGGTGAGGCGACCGGCTGCGCTGGAGGTGTCGAGGTCGATGTCCACCGTGCAGACGGCCCAGCCGCGTCGCTGTGCTCGGGCGAGGAGTCCGGCGGCGTCGTACAGGCTTCTGCTGAGCCGGTCCATCTTGGCGACGACGATGACGTTGGCCTCGGCGTTGTCGAGCATCCCGAGGAGTCGTTGCAGCTCCGGGCGTTTGTCCAGCGACCGACCGGAGGCAACGTCGGTGGCGGTCTCGGTCAGGGCCCACCCGTGCTGACGGCAGGCGTCCTCGATAGTCTGCTGCTGGGCGCTGAGGCCGAGGCCGGAGCGACCCTGCTCGGTGGTGCTGACCCTGCGATACCCGACCGCTCTGAGCGGGTCAGTGGGCTCGTTGTTGATCTTGGTTCTCATACGCCCACTGTCTAGGAATCCACCGTCATATCGACACTTCATCAGCGGCAAGCAGGTCCAAGATCAGCAGCGCACCGACGAGCCGTTGACGAATCGCTGCGGGTGCATCTAGGTCGCTGTCGAGGACGGCTCGGAGCGAGGCAGTGACCGAAGCCAGACCAGTCCTGGGACTGAGGTCTCGGGGCTCCGCGATCATCCGGTCTAGCAGGGCCAGCAGCAGACGCAGGTCGTCGTGCCGCGCCACGGTCGGCGGGGTGACGGCGATGACCCGCACCCGCTCCAGCGCGCTGCGCTCGGTGTCCTTCAGACCATCAGCCACAGCGGCGCAGCTCTTTCGGCTTGGGTCGCGGCGGCGTTGTCTCCCGGCGGGGCGGTGGTCCTGCTGGCGACAGCGGCAGCTTGGGCCACTTTGGTTTGGGCGGAGCCGGTCTCGTCGCCCAATGTGCAGTGCTCATCCGGCATGCACCAGGCGGCGAAGGGCAGCGATGTACATGCGGCGGGCGATTCGCTCATCACTAGCCGATCCAGCCGAGGCCAACAGGGCGGTTCTGCTGGCCAGCCACCGCGCCCTGCGCCAGGCAGCGGAGCACCTGAGGCTGACGTGCGGCTGAGCATTCATGGTGAACCTCTGAGCGTCACGGGTCATGATCACCAGCTCCTCGCTGTTGGTCGGGTCTCGTCGGTGTCGAAGGTGACCGCCGTGGGGGCTGGCCTCGTCGCTGCGTCCATCGCTGCCTGGGCGTTCTCGGCCCGCCGCTCAAGCTCCAGTCGCTGGCGGATGTCGTCCGGTGCGACGGCGGCGTACTTGGGCCAGCGACGGGCGGCCTCCCGCTTGTGCTTCTCGCTGACGAAGCCGAACGGCGTCAGCAGACCCTCGACGGTGGCCGGGTCGGCGTCGGCGTGGAGCGTGGCGAACGGCTTGACCCAGGACCTGCCCATCGACGGCTGGACGCCGAACGCGGCCCCGGTGAGGTGCTCGGACAGCCCGAGGTCATCGACCAGGGTGGTGGACGCCTTCACCGTCAACGGCCAGCATGTGGCACAGACCGGCCAGCGGTGCGCTCCCGGCTTGGTGGAGACCTGGACGGGGCTGTGCCAGCGCAGAGCTTCGGCGCATCCGCAGTACGCGCAGGGACCGCCCGAGTGGCGGCGGGGTCGTTCGCGCCTCCGTTCGCGGGCCAGGGCTTCGCGTAGCTCGTCGCGCTGCTCGTTGCTCACGAACTGCCACCGTGTCGCACTTCCCGCTCCAGCGGGTTGCGTAGGCGGCTTGCGGTCCTCCAAGGAGACCGGTTCGTCACCGATGGCGCGGGGGGCGAACGGCATCCGCACCGTCGCTGGTTGACCGAGCTTCGGCACGTCGCGGGCCAGGGGCAGCCGAGCAGCAGCCCGGACGGCGGCAAGGTCGTCAACGGCGAGCAGTTCGCCCAGCAATTGGCCGAGCAATACGGCGCGGGCTCCGGCATCGCTGTGGCTGTTGATCACCGATGCGCAGGCCGGGCAGATCGGCCACAACCTCGGTGGGTTGAGCATCGGCATCCGGTGACCCTCGGAGTCGCGGAGATCAGGGTCCGGCGGTGGATCACAAGCAAGCCCGCACACCCCGCAGGTGCTGGAACCGGCTGGCGGGATCTCGATCTCGGGCAGTTTGGGCTTGCGGTTGAACAGCGACGTTCTGGGCACTAGCTCTCCTTCGTGGTCGGAGTGGTGCTGGAGAACACGACGACGGCACGGGGTCGTTGGACGGGTTGGCGATGGACGCGGGTTGCCAGCATGAGCGGGCTCGGTCGGGCGGCACGCTCAGCGTCGGCGCGGGCTTCGGCCTCGGCGGCGCGGCGTTCGCTGAGGTAGTCCCGGTGGCGAAGGCGGCGGCGCTCAGCGCCCGTCAGGTCCGCGTCATGGTGAAGGTGTTGCGGGCAACAGCGGCCCTCGTTGGGGTCGCTCGCTGCCCGGCTGGTGGCGAGGCAGTTGAGGAGCGGGGTCCCGCAGTTGACGCACCTGTTCGCCCATGGGAGCGGCTTCGGGGTCTCGGTCACCGCTCCTCCTTGGAGGGGATGGCGCGGCGGAAAGCATGACTTCCCGTTGGTGTGCCGGACGAGGAGCGGCACCAGGTCCAAGCAGGGGCTCCACAGATGCACTGCCGGGACAGCGGGGCGACTTCGCGGGACAGTCGTCTCAGCAGCCACCGGACAGTCGGCGGTGGCTCACCCACCTCTTTCACGGTGAGGGTGAGGCGGGCGACCTGCGCGGCGAGTGGGAGCGCGCCGAACCACCCAGCGGGCTGCAACAGGTCGTCGGGCACTCGATCCGGCAAGGGCCAGCCGTCGAGCGCGGTCGCCCTCAAGACAGCACCGACATCGCTCGGATCGCCGCTGATCATGATGGTCACGGTGCCGTACTCGGTGTGGACGACATCGACCGTGGGTCCGGGATCAGTCACGGCGGCCCACCTGGACGAGAGATCTTCTTGTGGGCGTTCGGGGCCGTGCGTCGAGGAAAGGTTGAACTTGTTGACGATTCGGCCAGCCATCGACGGGCGTCACCAGCGAGCTGACCCACGGGGGCTGAAAGGCAAGAAGTGTGATTCCCAGCGATGAACGGATTCGCCGGTAGGAGCGATTCTGAGGGCTGGTCGAACTGGGGCTGTGCGAGGTACTGGCCCTGGGGGCTTCTAGGCCCTGTCCGGTGGCCAGGAGCGGTGAGGAGCAGGGCCTCTGAGGTCCGGACCCTCACCGCAGACCCACCTGACGGAGCAGCCCCACCGAAGCGATGACATCGGCGCGCAACAGAGGATCGGGGCCGTCTTGGGTGAGCCGGTACGGGCTGCCGTCACGGAGCCCGACCCGGTGCTCGGCCAGCACAGCGCGGGCTGCGGCGCGGAGCTGGTCAAGGGTTGGTGGTCGTCCTGGGGTGGGGGGTTGAGTCATCGACGCTCCTCGACAGCCGCGCAATGAGCGCAGAGACCATCCTCGATCGCCGGGGCCGTGGAGCAGTCCAGGCATGGGTCATGGGCTCGTCGGTCAAAAGTTTGACCGCTGGCCCTGACCCTGGCTCGCTGTTCAGCGATCCGCTGCTGCGCTCGGCGGAACGCTGGCATGTTGACCTTCGAGCGAGTCATCCGAACCTCGCATCGTCGCCCATGTCCTCAAGGGCGCGGAGTGTTTTCCGTGTGGCCGCTATCAGTGGTTCGAGGTCGCTCCGCGTTACCGAGTCCGTCGTTTCCGCTTGCGCGGCTTCGTAGAGGGCGAGGTCGGCTCGGACCGCCTGGACTTCGGCTTCGTGCCCAGGTTGGGCTTCGACATGCGCATGAGCTTCCTCGGAGAGAACCTCAAGCGCTTCGACGTGGGCCGAGAACGGGTTCACGCCCGGCGGGTTGTCGCTCATCGCTGCTCACCGCCCGCCGTGAAACCCGGCAGCAGTGGCTCCGGCTCCTCGACCAGCCGAAGGTCGGGTCGGTGCTGGTGGCGGTGCGGCTTCCACTTGGGTGGCGGGTCGAGCCGCTTCCCGTAGTTCGGCAGCCCATCGCGGAGCGCGGCGGCGATGATCGCGACCTCCTCGGCTGTGCCCTCGATCCTTAGACCGGCCATGCCCGCTCCTCCATCTGCTCGTCGTTGACCTTCCACTGTTCGGCCACGATGCGGTCGGCCTCGTCTTGGAGGTATCGCTCCCGGTCGTGGTGGGTCTCGCAGTCGCGACACGGTTGGATGCCGAGCAGCTTGTCCGACGGGTTCAGCCCGGCGTCGGCCAACAACGCCGCTGCCGCCTCGACGGCCTCCAGCCCAACGTGGAGCCGGGCAATGATCCGGGTCAGGTCCTGGGGGTGGAGTGCCGCTGGACGGATGACCGACTCGGCGGGCGGGGACTCTGCCTCGTTGCTGCGCTCTTCGTCGGCCACCTGATCGGCAGCAGAGGCAGCGATGGGCTCCTGCTCTTCGAAGTCAACCCCGCGTGCCTCATTGGATTCCAGAACTGGCCCCGAAACTGCCGTTTCGGGCGGTGCGGTTTCGCCCGCTGCGGCGGGAAGAGATCTTGTCTCTTCCCGATCCAGATCATCTTTACCTCCAGTTGGTAGGTCCTCTAAGGGGCTCAGTTTCGGTGCCAAACCGGGCTCAGTTTCGCTATCTGAGCCTGTGTGACGGGCTGAGTTCTGCTCCTGAACTGAGCCCGTCTGACGGGCTGAGTTCTCCTCTTGAACTGAGCCCTTGTGAGTGGCTGAGTTTCCTTCGGCTGACGGCAGCTTCACCGGCACGCAGATGTCGTACTCACTCGCCTTGGCGCTGTCACCTCGACCGCCACCGTGCTTGATCAAGACGAGGACGCCGACGTCCCGACCCCGGCGAATTGCCTCTTGAACGACATGGCGCGAGCAGCCGCTCCGCTTCATCAACGTCGTGAGGGTCAATCGCGAACCCCGGCCCGTTCTGGAGTTCGCGGCTGTGCCCATCGTCTTGATCACCCAGGCGTGCATCGGCCCGAGGATCTGGGCATCCGTGCTCGCGACCAGGAAGGTGTCCAGCCGAGCCTGCCAAGGGCGCTCCTTCGGCGCGAACGGCTCCCGAGTCATCGCCGCACCGCCGAGCCCGTCGAACAATCCAGGGTCTTGTTGACAGAGGCGCTCACAGGGACCACGACAGCTCGGCCTCGACGCGGAACAGTGCCTCGACGTCGGCCTCGGAGAAGAAGACTCGGTGGCCCATCTTCCAGGTGGGCAAGCGGCCACGGTCGCGCGCGTACAAGATGGAGCGGTGGGTCAAGACCCCCGGGTACTTGTCGAGGTAGTACTGCTCCGTGTGAAGATCATTTGGGACCACATGGGTCGCAGGTTTCGCTTTCGCCAAGGAGAGCACCTTTCGGTGTCAGCAGCCCGTGGTAGGGACTGCAACGATTCCGCCACCCACGGTTGTGGGAGCGGGTCTCCTTGGAAGCGTGTGGGCCAGGCGGAACCCTGGCCGGACATACCCAACCTAACCTATTCCAGCTCATTCCAGCTACGGCTAGTCTCAGCGAAACCCGTTACGAACAAAGGGATTGCGCTCTCCTCCGTACTGAAGTCGAACAGGCAAGCGTTGGTGGAACCCTGTCCGGAATGACCCGTAACGTGGACAAGTCCAAGAGGGAGAGGAGGGACCCAAATGCCTGAGAAACGGGAGCACGGAGAGTGGGATCGCATTCTGAAGCGAGGCCGCGACATCGTGCTGTCCTACGACACGGCGGTGACCCTCCGTCAGTTGTTCTACCGTCTGTTCGCCGAAGGACTGCTGCCGAGGGCGCGCGACTACCAGCAGCTCTCTCACCGCACCACCATTGGCATCGAGCTGGACGAGTTTCCCGCCCTAGCGGACACCACTCGCATCATCGTTCGTCGCCCGTCGTGGAGCGGCTTGGACGCATTTGCCCCTGACGCCGTGGCTTCGTATCGGCGTGACCGCACCAAGGGCCAGGATGTCCAGCTATGGATCGGCGTGGAGAAGGCCACCCTCTCGGCGCAGGTCCAGTCCTGGTTCGGGGCGCTCGGCATCCCCGTCGTGGTCACCCGTGGATTCGGCAGCACTGCGTACAAGCGGCAGGTCGTGAGTCGGGTGAACGCGGACGGGAGACCAGCGGTGCTGCTCTACGTCGGTGATCTTGATGCAAGCGGCAAGGACATCCTCCGCGACTTCGAGGCCAAGACCGCCTGCTGGAAGCATGTCGAACCCGTGGCGGTCCTTGCTGACCATGTCGAGGCGTACAGGTTGATCATGCAGCCGGGCAAGGTGACCGATTCCCGCGCTCCGGCCTTCAAGGTGGCGAACCCGCAGTTCGCCCACTACGACTGGCCGGACCTCGCTCCACCCAGAGCCTGGAGGGGCACCCTCACGGCGTATCGGCAGGCGCAACGTGGACTTGTCCAAGTAGAGGTTGAGGCCCTCGACCCCAACGACCTGCGGGCGCTGCTCACCAACGCTGTGGACGACTGGTGGGATGACGAGGTGCATGCCGCCGTGCTGGAGCAAGAGGCGGCTGAGCGTGCCGAGCTAGCGGCCCTGCTCGGGATCGACCTCGATGACTGAGCTGCGGCGGTCAGGCGACGCGATGGAACCGGGGACCGAACCTGGCAATGCACCAGACGGTCCACTGGCCGATCGATAACGGGTGAACAACCAGTTCGGTTGCAGGCGAGGAGGTCGGGGGGCAAGGTTGGACATGCGAGCCCCTCTCCGGGCAGGTGATGACTTAGACACTCGACATCCTGACCCGGTGGGGGACCTCGCCCGCTCCCTTGTCATGGAGCCCGCGTGTGGACGTGACACCCGCCAGTGCTTCGAACGAGGGGGGTATGCCAACCCTCCCTAGTCGCCCGAGGTCGTCAGAACAGCTCCTGTGACCTCCTCTGAGGTGGGGGCAGATCAAGCTTGGTAGGGTCCGCTGCGTCGGCTCGGGGTCGCTCTCACCTTGGAAGGTGCTTCCCTGTGGCTGGTCCGTCATTCGTCATCGCTCGCCACCCGAACGGCTCGGTCCACGTCAACCAGATGGGGCCTACTCTCGCGGCGGCCATGCAGCCCGCGTGCGGCAAGGACACCCGGCTGGAGGACTCCAACGAACCTGTCTTCGCGTCGTACGCACTGGACGACCCGGAAGCACCACCGCTCACATGCACCGACTGCGAGCGCATCCTCCGCGACGCCCGCTGGGAGGCTGCGGACTCCCTCTGAGCGCCACCGAGGACCCGGCGGGACCCTAACGGGACCCTCACGATGGGTTGGGAAGGGTTAGAAACGGTAGGTCCAGAGGACGATGGGGGCGGTTGCGAACCGGCGGAACCACCTTGTTCGACGGCGATCCACGCCTGGCCAGCCTTGCGCCCCCGGGTGGACTCGAACCACCGACCGACAGATTAGAAGGCTGCTGCTCTATCCGCTGAGCTACGGGGGCCCGGACGTGCTGGCTCGGGCAGTGTACGAAACTCGCGGAAATCCGGCCACGGTGACCGCCGCATCAAGGGGTCGCTAGTCTCCCGCTCATGAGTGAACAGCTGGCTCTCCCCTCCGGCCGGGCGATCAGCTATCGCGAGTGGGGCCGCGCCGACGGTCCGGTCGCGATCCTGCTGCACGGTCTGACCTCCGACAGCAGCAGCTGGGAGCTGGTCGGCCCGCGGATCGGCGAGCGATTCCGTTGCATCGCCCCGGACGCCCGCGGACACGGGGACAGCGACTGGGCCGACGACTACTCCTTCACGGCTCAGTGCGGCGACGTCCTCGCCGTGATGGACGGGCTGGGGGTGCTGGCGGCCGCCGTGGTCGGTCACTCGATGGGCGGGCTCACCGCGTACGTGCTCGCGGCGAGCCATCCCGAGCGGGTCCGAGCCCTCGTACTGGAGGACGCGCTGTCCTTTAGACCGGCCGACCCGCGCCGGGAAGTCCCGGAGGGGCCGGAGCCCGGCGCCCAGGTCGACTGGCGAGCCGTACGCGCGGTGGCCACCTGGCGAAACCAACCGGAGACGGCCTGGTTGGACTATGCGGACCGCATCGGCTGTCGCACTCTGCTGGTCGGCGGTGCGCGCAGTCACTTCCCGCAACAAGAGCAGCAGAAACTGGCCAAGCGGTTCCCCCGCGGCCGCTACGTCGCCCTGGACACCGGCCACGGCGTGCACATCGAGCGGCCGGGGGAGTTCTCTGCCGTCGTCCAGCCGTTCCTCAACGAGGCCATCCGCTGACCTGACACCGGCAGACCTGGCACTGGGTAGCCTGGGCGCCATGTCGGTGCGGGTGGCAGAGGCCAAGCAGGAGCGCCGGCGTCGCGTCCGCTCCGGCCTCCCCGCCGAGCCCGACCTGAGCCAGCCCTGGCCGAAGCGCCTGCTGCGCAAGAGGCTGTTCTGGCTCTCGCTGGTGCTGCTGGTCGTGTACGCGGTCTTGTTGACCCTGCTCTACCAACGGGTCGTCCCCGACAAGGAGGTGCCGGGTGGCATCCTCCCCGGCATCGGTACGGAGGCCATCCCGATCGCCGTCCGGTACGCCGCGATCACCGCCATCCCGCTCTCCCTGGTCTTCCTCTGGGCCGACCGGTTCCGGCCGCAACGGTTCTGGGTCTGGCTGATGACGTTCGGCTGGGGTGCCTGCGTGGCCACGTTCGTCTCCGCCGAGGTCAACACCTGGGCGGCCGGACAGCTCAGCATCATCGGCGACGGCGATCCGGCCACCGGGGCCCGGGCCGCGATCTACGTGGCGCCCTGGGTCGAGGAGGCGGCGAAGGGCACCGTGTTGTTCTGGCTGGCGATCCTGATGCGCTATCAGTGGGTCAGCCGGCTCAGCGGCATCGTCCTCGCCGGCTTGTCCGGCGCAGCCTTCGCCTTCGTGGAGAACATCCTCTATTACGGCCGGGTGTACCGGTATGCGGCGCGGACCTTCGGCGAGGTGCCCCCGTTGGAGGCCCTGCAACAGTTGTTCTTCCTGCGTGGGGTGATGACGTTCTTCGGCCACCCGCTCTTCACCGCGATGACCGGCATCGGGCTCGCGGTGGCCCTGCGGTCGAAGAGCAAGATCGTCCGGGTGGTCGCGCCACTGGCGGGCTACTGCGCCGCGGCGTTCCTGCACATGCTGTTCAACTCCACGGCGTCGTTGGTCTCCGGCACCAACCTCTTGTTGATCTACCTGTTCGTGGCGTTGCCGCTGGTCATCGGCCTGATCGTTTTCGTCGTCCGGCAGCTGTTCCGGGAGGGACGGCTGATCCGGGAGCGGCTGGTGGACTACACCCGCGTCGGTTGGCTGCCCGAGGGCGACCCGGAGGCGCTCTCCCGGCTGCGGACCCGGCTACGGGCGCTGTGGCACGGCCTGTTCGCCGGTCCCGACGCCTTCCTCGACACCGTCCGGTTCCAGCGGGCCGCGACGGAACTCGCTTATCTGCGCGACTCGATCGCGCGCGGCCTGGTCGACGAGGCCGGCCTGGCCCGGGAGAAGATCCTGCTGGCCAAGGTCCGGTTGCTGCGCGGCACCGCTGTGGTCCAGCCCGTCGGCCGGGCCCCGTACCCGTCGCTGCGCCGCCGACCCCGTGCCGTCGAGAGCTATCAACCGGCCAGCTATCCCGGCCCGTCGGGCCTGGGCGGCAACTACCCGGCACCGCCGGCCATCGGCCCCGTTTCCGGCGGGGTGCCGTTGGGGCAGACTGCCACCCAGTACTCCGAGGTCGACCCGGGCTGGAAGCCGCCGCCGTCCTGATCAGCAGCCAGCCCGACAAGCAGGAGGTTCGCATGGGTGCGACTGAGACTGCGACGGGGGGCGGGCGGCGGATACCTCCCCTCGAAGCGGCCCTGATCGGACTGCGCGGCGTCCTGGCGCCGGTCACGCTACGGCTCGAGCTGCCCGGCTCGGCCACGCAGCAGGCGGCAGCGAAGTCGGCGACCAAACAGCTGGACGACTACGTCCTGCCCCGGTTGGCCCAGGCCGACGCCCCGCTGCTCGCCGTCGTGGGAGGCTCGACCGGCGCCGGCAAGTCCACCCTCGTCAACTCCCTCCTCGGCCGCGAGGTGTCCCCGCCCGGGGTGATCCGCCCGACCACCCGGGCCCCCGTTCTCGTCCACCACGTCACCGACGGTCACTGGTTCACCGACGCCCGGATCCTGCCCGGGCTCGCCCGCTCCACCGGCTCCGGCCCGGCGGACGCGCAGTCTTTGCGGCTCGTCGCCGACGAGAATCTGCCGCCTGGGCTGGCGCTGTTGGACGCCCCCGACATCGACTCGGTCGTCGTGGAGAACCGGGAACTCGCTTCGCAACTGCTCGCCGCCGCCGACCTGTGGTTGTTCGTGACATCGGCGGCCCGGTACGCCGACGCGGTGCCCTGGGACTTCCTCGTCGCCGCGGCGAAACGCAGCGCTGCGGTTGCGGTGGTGCTCGACCGGGTGCCCCCGCGGGCGATGGAGGACGTGCCGCCGCACCTCGGCCAGCTGATGACCGATCGCGGTCTGGCCGACTCGCCGCTGTTCGCCGTACCGGAGACCTCCGTCAGCGCTGACGGCCTGCTGCCCGACGCCGCGGTCCGGCCGATCCGGAGCTGGCTCGCCACCCTCGCTGCTGATCAGGCCAGCCGGGCGCGGGTGGTCCGGCAGACGCTCGACGGCGCCATCGCCGCGCTGCAGAACCGGGCCCCCGACATCGCCGACGCGCTCGACCGACAGGCCGAAACGCTCGACCGGTTGCGGGCCGAGGTCGACCACTCCTACGCCGAGGCGGTCCGCACGGTCCAGGTCCAGAGCGAGGACGGGACGCTGCTCCGCGGCGAGGTGCTGGCCCGCTGGCACGAGTTCGTCGGTACCGGGGAGTTCTTCCGCGCTCTGGAGAAGAAGGTGGGCTGGCTGCGGGACCGGATCGTCGCGGTCTTTCGTGGGGAGCCGCCGGGCGCCGACAACGTGAAGGTGGCCGTCGAGTCCGGCCTGGAGGCCCTGCTCCGGGCGGAGGCCGACGCCGCCGCCGAACGGGCCGAGGCCGCCTGGCACGCGCATCCTGCCGGCCGGCAGGTGCTCGCAGGGTCTGTAGGCGACCTGGCCCGGTCCTCGCCCGACTTCGCTGCGGCCGCGTCCCGGGTCGTCCGGGACTGGCAGGGCGGTGTCCTCGACCTGGTCGCCGACGAAGGCATGGGCAAGCGGTCCAAGGCCCGGTTCCTGGCGCTGGGGGTCAACGGGGTCGGGGTCGCGTTGATGATCGTGGTGTTCGCCCACACCGGCGGCCTCGTCGGGGCCGAGATCGGGGTCGCCGGCGGCACGGCGGTACTGGCCCAGCGGGTGCTGGAGGCGGTGTTCGGAGACCAGGCCGTACGCAAGCTCGCCGAGACCGCCAAGGCTGACCTCGACGCCCGGGTGGAAACCCTGATGGCGAGCGAGCTGCTGCGCTACCACGCGATCCTGGACGAGTGGGGCGGTACCCGGGAGCAGGCGGCGGCCATCCGGGTCTCCGCGGCCGAGGTCGCGGCCGCACGGGCCGAGGAGGAGGTGGGCGCGCCTCAGTTGGCCGGGTCCGCCGCACCAGCGGCGCTGTCGGCCGCCTCGGCGCCGCCGGCGCTGGAAGCCGCGCGCGGGTCCGATGAGGTGCTGGAGGGTGAGGTCATCACCGAACCCGCGCCCCGATCCATGCCAGAGGAGCTGCGTTGAGGGCGCCCCGCCGGACCGCGGAACCGGGCGATGACCTGTTGCAGCGGGTCCGCGCGCTCGGCCGGGCCGCCGAGCTCAGCGAGGGGCGGGTGGACGCGGAAGCGGTGGCCGAGGCTGCGCGGGTGGTCGCGCAGGTGGACCGCCGGCTGGGACTCTCGGGCGACTCGACCGTGGTGGCCCTGGCCGGAGCCACCGGGTCGGGCAAGTCGAGCCTGTTCAACGTGCTGAGCGGGACCCGGCTGGCCGAGGTCGGGGTCCGGCGGCCCACCACCGCCGTCCCCCTCGCGGCGCACTGGGGTGAGCACCCGTCGGCCGCGGACCTGCTCGACTGGCTGCAGGTCGGTCGCCGGCACGGCATCGGCACCGCGTACGGGCCCGCCGACCTCGACGGACTAGTCCTGCTGGACCTGCCCGACCACGACTCGACCGAGGTCGGCCACCGCATCCAGGTGGACCGGCTCGTGCCGTTGGTGGACGTGCTGGTCTGGGTCGTCGATCCGCAGAAGTACGCCGACGCCGCCCTGCACGACCGCTACCTGCGGCCGCTGGTTGGCCACGCCGACGTCATGCTCGTGGTGCTCAACCACGCCGACACCCTCACCGAGGACGACCGGGAGCGCTGTCTCGCCGATCTGCGCCAGCTGTTGGAAAGCGAAGGCCTCGGCCGCGTCGGGGTGCTCGCGGTCTCGGCCGAGACCGGGTCTGGGCTTGGACGAGTTGCGTACCCGACTGGCTCGCGAGGTCGCCGACAAGCAGGCCGCGATCCGCCGGCTGACCGCCGACGTCGGACAGGCCGCCCACCGGTTGACCGAGGCGTCGGGTACCGGTGCGTCGCTGGGCCTGGCCCGCAGCAGTGTCGACAGGTTGAACGGCGCCCTCGCTGAGGCGGCCGCAGTACCCATCGTGGTGGACGCCGTCGGGGGCGCCTGGCGCCGGCGCGGCGGGCTCGCCACCGGCTGGCCGGTACTCGCCTGGGTGGCGAACTTCCGGCCGGACCCGCTACGTCGGTTGCGGCTCGGCGGCGCCCTCGGCGCCGACCATGGGCCGAAGGAACTCGAGCCGCCAGTGAGTCGCAGTTCCCTGCCGCGGGCGACCGGGGTGCAGCGAGCGCGGGCGGACTCGGCGGTTCGGATCCTCGCCGACGAGGCCGCGAGACCCCTGAGCCGGGGCTGGGCCGACGCGGTCCGTACGGCGGCGCGGACGAACGCCGACAGCCTTCCCGACGCACTCGACCGGGCCATCGCGGGTACCGATCTGGATTTGGTCCGGCACCGTCGCTGGTGGCAGCTGATCCGGGTCCTCCAGTGGTTGCTGGTGGCCGCCGCAGTGGCCGGTCTCGGCTGGCTGGCGGTCGCGTTCCTGCTGGCCTACCTGCGGATGCCTCCGCTGCCGGAGGTCACCTGGTGGGGCTTTCCGCCACCCTTCGTGCTGATCGTCGGCGGCGTCGCGGCCGGACTGCTCGTGGCCGGGCTCAGCCGGATCGGGGTGGAGATCGGTGCCCGCCGCCGGGTCGCGGCCGCGCGCCGGTCGCTGTTGCGGGCCATCGACGGCGTCACCGGCACCCAGGTCGTCGAGCCGATCCGAGCCGAGCTCGAGCGGTACGACCAGGCCCGGGAGGCGCTCGCCCGAGCCAGGAGCTGACTGGGGGTTTCCCACAGGCGGCGTTCGCGGCGCGGCCGGTTGTCCACAACTGATGATCGACCCGCGAACGATTTCCGCCGTCGTCCGCAGACTCCCGTTGACAGCAACCGCGAGAGGGAGAGAGCAAATGGATGCGCACATTCATCTGACGGGCAACGTCGGCGGCGACGTGGAGTACCGCAACAAATCGGTGCCGGTGGCGAGCTTCCGACTCGCCTGCACGCCGCGGATCAAGAAGGCCGGCGACTGGATCGACGGAGCGACCACCTGGCTGACCGTCACATGCTTCCGCGGTCTGGCGACCAACGCCGCCGGCAGCCTGCGGCGGGGTGATCCCGTCGTGGTCACGGGCCGGTTGCGGACCAACACCTGGCACAAGGACGGGGTCGACCACGAGCGGCTGGTGCTGGAGGCCACCTCGGTCGGGCACGACCTGACCTGGGGCACCTCGGCGTTCCGTCGCGTGGCCAAGGCGACGGCGCCGGTCGATCGCGAGGACGATCTCGCGGAGGTGATCAACACGGTCGAGAGCGCCGCGCCCACACCGGACGAGGCCGGTGACGACAGCGACGTCGACGCGAATGCGGCGTGATCATGCAGACGATCCGGATTGTGTTGCTCACCGTCATGAGCCTCCTGCTGGCGGTGGCACCGCTGGGCGGACTCCCGCAGACGGCTGAAGCCTCAGTCGCCACGCGCAAAGTCGAACTGAGTGCGGCCGAGCGGGCGTTCATTGGGCGGGCAGGGGTGGCGCGCGACCACGCCATGAACACCGCGGGCACGGTGATGAATTACGCCAAGATGCGGACGGCGTTCGCCCCGGCACCCAACCAGTACGAGGTGTCCTGGCGTCGGCAGATGGCGGCCGGGGCCCGGTGGGGCGGTGCCCGGATCACCAACATCTCCTCGGCGGAGAATGCTGCCGTCAACGCCATCATCCGCGCCAACTTCAACAACGGCGGGTGTCCGCAGTGCCGGAGCGACCAGCCGCCCGGCGACCGGATGCTGATGAAGGATCCGCCCAGCCCCTCGTGCGGGACCGGTCGCAGCGCCACCGTCACGACCCCAAACGGCGAACGCTGGAAGCAGACCGTCTTCCTCAACTCCTGCCAGACCAACAATCTGCTCGCCGGGTACGAGACTTGCGCCTTGTACGTGGGGCTGTTTGCGACGTCGGTGTTCGTCAAGGACAAGTCCGTCGGTACGGCGATCGGGCTCTTCGCGGCCATCTGTGGGACGTACCGGATCTGGCTGGGTACGGCTCGGGACAACAGCGATGTGAGGGCAATCGGCATCCGCACGGGGAAGCCATACGACGTCGTCGGGCCCAATGGGAACCGGCGCACCTTCGTAGACACGCAGTACTTCTCGCAATGACAATGGGATGGTGAGCGGCATGACGGACAGAGGCGAGCTGCCACGCTGGCGCTTGTCTCGGCTCTTCCTTCAAGGCGTTCCGCTCGTCTTGTTCTTGGTGTCGCTGCCGACGGTCATCGACTTCATGCGCAACGGGGCGACCCAGGCCACTCACGACACGCTCGGGACGCTCACCTCGATCCTGCTGGTGACCGCGATAATCGGCGCTGTGCTGGAGGCGAGCTACCGACCGAAGTCCACGTAACACGGCGGGTGCTCCATCAGCGGTTGGCCTCGATCCGGCGGCTCTCCTCGGTGCTGAGTCCGATCTCGTCGACGGCGAGGTTGTCCTCCAGGTGCGCGACTGACGACGTACCGGGGATGAGCAGCACGTTCTGCGACCGGGCGAGCAACCAGGCGAGTCCGATCTGGGCGGGGCTGACCCCGCGCTCGGTGGCGAGGGCCACCACGGGCGGGTGCTCGGTGACCTTCGGCATGCCGGGGAAGGCCGAGCCGAGCGGGAAGTAGGGCACGTAGGCGATCCCGGCCTCGGCGCAGAACTCCAGTACGGGATCGTCGTCGGTGGCGAGCAGGCTGTACGCGTTCTGCACGCAGGCCAGGCCGACGGTCTCGTGGGCGAATCGGACCTGGTCGAGCGTGGCCGTGGAGATGCCGATCCCGGCGATGAGGCCAACGTCTCGCATGGCGGCCATCTCGGCGAGCTGCTCCTCCAGTGGCACCAGCTGGGCCGGATCGTCGACGGGGTGGTCCATGATCCGCAGGTTTGCAGCACCCAGCTGGTCGACCTTCAGGCTGCGGAGGTTGTCCTCGATGCCGGACCGAAGTTGCTCCGGGCGTTGGGCCGGCAGCCACCCACCCTGCGCATCACGGACGGCGCCGACCTTGGTGACCAGCACCAGATCATCGGGGTACGGGTGCAGGGCTTCGCGGATCAACTCGTTCGATACGTCCGGTCCGTAGTACTGGGCGGTGTCGATGTGGTTCACCCCGAGCTCGACGGCCCGCCGCAGGACAGCCAGGGCGGCGTCGCGATCCTTGGGCGGTCCGAAGACGCCGGACCCGGGCAACTGCATCGCGCCGAAGCCGACGCGACCGACCGAGTGTCCGGCGAGAGAGTAGGTGTCAGAGGTCATCTCTCGACGTTACGTTGCCCGGCTATGCAGGCTGCGATCAGGTTCCGGTTGGGTGCCGGCCTCAAGGTGGATAGGTTGTATCGGCACTCTTACTACGGCCTGCCGGATCGGCACGGTCGATACCCACCCTGATCTGCGAAGGTTCACCTGTACCCATGGCCGAGTTCATCTTCTCCATGCACAACGTCCGCAAGGCGCTGGGCGACAAGGTCGTGCTCGACAACGTGACGTTGTCGTTCTACCCGGGCGCCAAGATCGGTGTCGTCGGCCCGAACGGGACCGGCAAGTCCACCCTGTTGAAGCTGATGGCCGGTCTGGAGATCCCCAACAACGGCGACGCGACGCTGGCCAAGGACGCGAGCGTCGGCATCTTGTTGCAGGAGCCGCCGCTCACCGAGGGCAAGACGGTGCTCGAGAACGTCGAGGAGGCGGTCGCTGACATCAAGGCGCTGCAGGCCCGGATGGACGAGCTCGGCGCGGCGATGGGGGAGCCGGACGCCGACTTCGATGCGCTGATGGCCGAGATGGGCGAGGTGCAGACCGAACTCGACCATCGCAACGCCTGGGACATCGACTCCCAGCTCGAGCAGGCCATGGACGCCCTGCGCTGCCCCCCGCCGGACGAGATCGTCGATGTCCTCTCGGGCGGTGAGCGCCGTCGGGTCGCGCTGTGCAAGCTGCTACTGCAACAGCCCGACCTGCTGCTGCTCGACGAGCCCACCAACCACCTCGACGCCGAGTCGGTGCACTGGCTGGAAGGGCACCTCAAGGCCTACCCGGGTGCGGTGCTGGCCGTCACCCACGACCGGTACTTCCTCGACAACGTCGCCCAGTGGATCCTCGAGCTCGACCGCGGCCGCACCCACCCGTACGAGGGGAACTACTCCACCTACCTCGACACCAAGAAGTCCCGGCTGCAGGTCGAGGGCCGCAAGGACGCCAAGCGGGCCAAGATCCTGGAACGCGAGCTGGAGTGGGTGCGTTCGAACCCGAAGGCCCGGCAGGCCAAGAGCAAGGCCCGCCTCGCCCGGTACGAGGAGATCGCCGCCGAGGCCGACCGCAACCGCAAGCTCGACTTCGAGGAGATCAACATCCCGCCGGGTCCGCGGCTCGGCAGCGTCGTGCTGGAGGCCGACAAGCTGGTCAAGGGCTTCGGCGACCGCCTGCTGTTCGACGGCCTGAACTTCTCCCTGCCCCGGGCCGGCATCGTCGGCGTCGTCGGCCCGAACGGGGTCGGCAAGTCGACCCTGTTCCGGATGATCATCGGCGAGGAGGCCCCCGACGCCGGAACGCTCCGGACTCGGCGACACGGTGAAGATCTCCTACGTCGACCAGGGCCGGTCCGGCCTCGACCCGAAGAAGAACGTCTGGGAACTGGTCTCCGACGGCCTCGACCACATCAAGGTGGCGAGCTTCGAGATGCCGTCCCGCGCGTACGTGGCCTCGTTCGGCTTCAAGGGCCCCGACCAGCAGAAGCCGGCCGGCGTGCTGTCCGGCGGCGAGCGGAACCGGCTCAACCTGGCCCTCACCCTGAAGATGGGCGGCAACCTGCTGCTGCTCGACGAGCCGACCAACGACCTCGACGTCGAGACCCTGCAGTCGCTGGAGGACGCGCTGCTGGACTTCCCCGGCTGCGCCGTGGTGATCTCCCACGATCGCTGGTTCCTGGACCGGGTCGCCACCCACATCCTCGCCTGGGAGGGCGACGACGCAGGACCAGGCCAAGTGGTTCTGGTTCGAGGGCAACTTCGCCGACTACGAGGGCAACAAGATCAGCTCGACTCGGCGCCGAGGCGGCCCGCCCGCACCGCGCCACCCACCGCCGGCTGACCCGGTCCTGATCCCGTGAGCAGACGTTCCCGAGCGAGGACCTGCCGGACCCGCGGTCACCGGACGCCGGCCGGGGTCAGCGACGAGACCGTCGAGGCCCTCGGCAAGCTGTCGGAGGCACTGGAGACGTGCGAGCGGGCCCGCGGGCACCTCTACTCGTTCCACCAGCTCACCGGGTCGGCCGACATCGAGCTCGGTGAGGCCGTCGACGCGCTTCGCGCGGCCGGGCACGCCGACGTCGCGGGCCGGCTCCAGGAAGATCTGCTCGGCCGGAACGTGCTGCACGGCCGCTGGACCTTCCAGATCGTCGAGGACTACGACGACAACTACTGGACGGTGTTCCGTCGCCTCGAGCAGGCGGCCCGCGACGAGCTGGCGGACGGGCGTCGGCATCTGTACGAGGCCCGGCTCAAGCAGGACGAGCGGTCGGCGGGTCGACCCGGCCACGCCGCGACCCCGGCACAAGCCTCGGAATAGGACCAGCAGGTGTCAGCTGGAGACGTCGAACCGTCGCCCGAGCCGGCATCCCCGGAGCTGTCGGCCGGCGCGACCACCGAGCGCCTGGTCAAGGAGCTGATCGTCGCCTACCAGCGAACGCTGGAGAGGGTCGACGACATGCCGACGGTGATCTGGATGTCGTGGGACAGCACCGGGCTGGGCCGCCACGTCAAGGTGCCGTACGTGCGGCTGTTCCTCCGCTTCTTCGTGTCCCACCACATCAATCGGAACCTCAACGCCCTGAACCGGCGGTTGCAGGCGATGGCCGCGCTCGCCGACGATCCGGACGCCACCAAGGGCAGCCGGGAGATCGTGAAGTTCTTCCAGCAATCACTGCCGGCCCCGCCTTACCGGAACCTGATCTTCGCGGCGATCGTCGCGGCGCTGGTGATTGCGCTGCCACTGCAGGCGGTGGGCAACGTGTTCTACGTCCTCGACCTCGTCGGCGCGCTGCTCCGGCTAGACGTCAGCTACATGGGCCGGGCCTTCGCGAGCAAGGAGCTCGGCCCCACCCTCCGCTCGCTGTTCGTGCTGCTCATCGGACTGATCGTGGTCGGCGGGTCTCTTGACCTCACCGTTCGGCCTCAAACGGGCCCTGCTCAACCTGTACCCGTGGACCGAGGAGGACTTCGACCACACCGGAGCCCGCAGTCACGGGCACCGTGTCGACGGGATCTACGCCCTGGAGGCCGCGGTGTTCGCCGACGTCAGGGCCAAGCAACCGCCCGAGGGCCGCTGGGATCTCGGCTTCCAGACCTCGCTGCTCGGCTGCCTGATCTTCCTGGAGCTGGCGCTGATCGTGCTGACCGGCGCCCTGGCGTTCCAGCTGCCGGTCTTCATCGACATCGACCTGGGGGGTGAAGGACCGGAGTACGAGTTCGCTCTCCCGAACCTCGCGTGGTGGAACTACGGGATCGTGACGGCCCTCGTGTTCGTCGTCTGCGTGCTGTTGATCTGGCGGCTGGCCGGCGCCTGGAGGGTGCGACGGCGGATCAAGACCCGTCCACTCAGCGGCCGGCCAGCAACTCCGCCAGCGTGATGGCCGGCCGGTCAGCGAGTTCGGCCAACTGGGTCCGGCAGGAGAACCCGTCGGCCAGCACGACGGCGTCGGGGTGCGCGCGAGCCGCCGGCAGCAGGTCGTGCTCGGCGACCTGCACCGACACCTCGTAGTGGCCCTGCTCGACCCCGAAGTTGCCGGCCAGCCCGCAGCAGCCGCCGACCGTCGTCACCGTCGCGCCGGTCGACTTCAGCAGCGCCGCATCGGCCTGCCAGCCCAGCACCGAGGCGTGGTGGCAGTGCGGCTGGGCGACGATCTCGACCCCGGTCAGGTCCGGCGGCTGCCAGTCGTCGTCTCGGCCGAGCAACTCGGCCAGGGTCGAGATGCCGGCGGCCACCTCGGCGACCCGCGGATCGTCGACCAGTTCGGCCGGCGTCGCTGCGCCAGACCGCCAGGCAGGACGGCTCCAGACCCGACGATCGGGGTGCCCGCGGCCACGATGGGGTGCAGCACGTCCAGGCTCCGGACCAGTTGCCGCCGCGCCCCCTCGCGCTGCCCGGTGCTGATCCAGGTCAGCCCGCAGCAGGCGTCCTGCTCCAGCAGTCTCGGCGCGTAGCCGGCCCGCTGCAGCACCTCGACCATGGCCTCGACCCCGCCGCCGGTGAAGCAGTCGGAGAACGAGTCCACCCAGATCACCACCGGCTTCCCGGTCCGGGCGCCGACCGGTACCCGCGCCCGGGCCCGCCGGGTCGCGAACTTCGGCAGCGTCCGCCGCTGGTCGACCCCGGCGCTCCAGCGCACCAGCCGGCGCACGCCGGGCGTCCCGGTGATCAGGTTGACCAGCCTCGCCAGCGGCGCGAACCCGCTGATCAGCCGGCCCCAGCGCGGCAGCCAGCCGAGCGCGTAGTGGCTGCGCGGCCGCAGCCGCCCCGCGTAGGTCTGGTCCAGCACCTCCGACTTGTACGCCGCCATGTCGATCCCGGTCGGGCAGTCGCGCGCGCAGCCCTTGCAGGACAGGCAGAGGTCGAGCGCCTCGTGCACCGCCGGCGACTTCCAGCCCTGCTGGATCACCCCGCCGTTGATCATCTCCTGCAGCACCCGGGCCCGGCCCCGGGTGGAGTCCTTCTCCGCCCCGCGTCGCCTGGTACGACGGGCACATCACGCCGAGACTGCCCGGTGTTGTCGGCGATGCACTTGCCGACGCCGGTGCAGCGGTGCACCTCGGCGGTGAACCGGTCGGTCCGGCCGATGATCGCGGTCGCGCGCAGGTCCGCCTCGACCGGCCGCGGATCCACCAGCACGCCCGGGTTCAGCGTGTCGTGCGGATCGAACGCCGCCTTGACCTGCCCGAACAACCCGATCGCGGCGGGGGAGTACATCGCGGGCAGCAGCGCCGATCGGGCCCGCCCGTCCCCGTGCTCGCCCGACATCGAGCCGCCGTAGCCCGCGACCAGCACCGCGCTCTGCTCGACGAAGTCGCGATACACCTGCTGCCCGCCGGGACGGGTCAGCGGGAAGTCGATCCGGATGTGCACGCAGCCGTCGCCGAAGTGCCCGTACGGGATGCCCTGCAGTCCGAACTCATCCAGCAGCGGGTCGAAGTCGCGCAGGTAGGCGCCGAGGTGCTCGGTCGGTACCGCGGCGTCCTCCCAGCCCGAGTACGCCGGCCGGGGCAGGCTGACCGCGGCCAGTCCGGCGCCGTCCTCGCGGATCTTCCACAGCGCCAGCGCCTGCGCGGGGTTGTCCACCACGAACCCGTCCACCCCGCCCGACGCCGCCAGCAACGCCTCCGCCCGCGCGGTGATCTCGGCCGGATCGTCGCCGACGAGTTCGACGAACAGCCAGCCGTCACCGCGGGGCAGCGGCGGCACCGCGGCGGGGCCGCGGCGGGCGGCGACCACGTCGACCATCCGGCGGCCGAACCCCTCGACGGCGGTCGGCCGGAAGGCCAGCGTGCCCGGCGTCGCGTCGGCGGCGTCGGCCATCGTCGGGTAGCCGAGCGCGACCATGATCTTGTACGGGGCGTCGGCCACGAGCCGGACGGTGGCGTTGAGGATGACCGCGAGGGTGCCCTCGGTGCCGGCGACGAACTTCGCCACATCGAACTTCCGCTCCGGGAGCAGGTGCTCCAGGCTGTACCCGGAGACCTGCCGGCCGAAGGTGCCGAACTCGGTCCGGATGGTGCCGAGATTGCTCGACACGATCTGCTGCAGGCCGCGGACACCGGCCGAGGTCGGGCCGAGGTCCCGCCCGTCGAGCACCAGGTGCTCGCCGGAGCCCGTGATCACCTCCAGGGCGACGACGTTGCTGGCGGTCGTGCCGTACCCCAGGGCCCGCGGGCCGCACGCGTTGTTGCCGATCATGCCGCCGATCGTGCAGCGGGTGTGGGTGGAGGGATCGGGCCCGAACCGCAGCCCGTACGGAGCCGCCGCCCGCTGCAGCGACGCCTGCACCACGCCCGGCTCGACCGTCGCCGTGGCAGCCTCCGGGTCGAGCCCAATGATCCGGTTCAGGTGGCGGGAGGTGTCCAGCACCAGCCCGGGGCCGACCGCGTTTCCGGCGCACGAAGTCCCCGCGCCGCGGGTGGTCACCGGCATCCCGACCGCGCGGGCGGCCTCCAGGACGGCCGCAGCCTCCTCCTGGTTGCGGGGCTGAGCCACCGCCTGCGGCGGAACCCGGTAGAGCGAGGCGTCGGTCGAATACAGCGCGCGGGTCAACTCGGAGGCATCCACCGTGTGGGCCACCCCGCGCCGGCCCAGTTGCTGGGTCAGTTCCGCGACGGGGGAGGCGATGTCGACCGCCCTCAGCACCAGGGTCAGTCCTTGGCGGCCAGCACCGCGACGAAGGCCCGGCCGAGGGCCTCGTAGTCCTCGGGGGCGACGGCATCGACGAAGTTGCGGCGGACGGCCGCGACGTGGCTCGGGGCGGCGCGTTCGAGGGTCTTCATGCCGGCCGGCGTGAGTTCGGCCCAGACCCCGCGCCGGTCGCTGGGACAGGTGGTGCGGGCGACCAGGCCCTGGCGCTCCATCCGGGCGATGGTGTGGGTCAGCCGAGACCGCGACTGGTGCACGGCGTCGGCCAGCTCCGACATCCGCAGCTTCCGGCCGGGAACTTCCTCCAGGCTGACCAGGATCTCGTACTCCGGCAGGTCCATCCCGTGCTGCCGCAGTTCCGCATCGAGGCGCTCCAGCAGTCGGGCGCTACCCATGAGATAGGTACGCCACACCCGCTGCTGATCGTCGCTCAACCAGCGCGGACTCTCCGACTGCGAGGCCACGGCCAGATCGTATCCCAGATTTGACTTGTACATACAACGACGTACTATGAATGTAATTGATTTTTCAACTACTTCAAGGAGCCCCCTATGAGCACCACGTTCCCCACCCTCGAACTCGGCACCGCGCAATGGAGCATCGATCCGGCGCACTCCGAGGTCGGCTTCACCGTCCGTCACCTGATGAGCAAGGTCCGCGGCCAGTTCGGCGCCTACACCGGCACGATCACGACCGACGGCAGCCCGGTTGCGTCCTCGGTCGAGGTGCGGATCGAGAGCGGATCGATCACCACGAACAACGAGCAGCGGGACGCCCACCTGCGCTCGGCGGACTTCTTCGACCCGACCAAGGGTGGCGAGCTGCACTTCGTCAGCACCGGCGTGCGCGAGTCCGCCGACGGCTACGTCATCGCCGGTGAGCTGACCATCAACGGCATCACCCGATCGGTCGAGCTCAAGGCCGACTTCCTCGGGGTGGACGTCGACGCGTACGGGCAGACCCGGCTCGGCGCCGAGGCGACGACCTCGATCGACCGCCGCGACTTCGGTGTCACCTTCAACGTGCCGCTGAACGGCAACAAGCTGCTCATCGGCGACAAGGTCGACATCACCTTGGCCATCCAGGCCGTCAAGGCCTGACCGCGGCCGTGAGCCGCGGCGCCGTGGTGGCGGCCAACCAGAGGCAGTAGGACGAGCACAGCAGGATCGTCGAGGTGGTGAGGAGACTCACCGCCTCGAGGGGACTGATCTCCGCCAGCAGGTGCGTCGGCAGCGACGGCCACGGTGCCACCAGGTACGAGGCGACCCAGGTGCCGAGCGCGACGACGACGCCGCAGAGCCCCACCAGCCTGGCCGCGAGCAGGCTGGAGCGGCGTCGCCCGAGCAGCAGGGCCGATCCGGCGACGGCCAGGGCGGCGATCGCGATCCAAGCGAAGCTGGCGCCGGCAGTCGCCTGCACGATGCTCGCCGGCGCAGCACCGCCACGGCCGAACACCGCCCAGCCGCAGAGCATCAGCAGGTAGCCCGGACCGAGAACGGTCGCGGCCCGCCGCGTCGCACTTGCGACCAGGGTCTCGGCCAGTTCCCGGCCCGCGGCACGGGGATCGCCGAAGTCAGCGACCGCGCGCCGCTGGGCCTCGGTCTCGGACAGGCCACGCGCCTGGTACTGCTCGGTCGCGTCCTCCAGCCCGTCGCGGATCTCGGCCAACAGGTCCCGTCGGCGGAGCACCGCTGCCCGCGGCAACTCGCGGCCGACACTGCGGACGGCCTGCTCGATCGCTCTCACGTCAGGCCGCCCAGCACGTGGCCGATACTGCTGGAGAAGCGCAGCCACTCCGACCGCTCCGCCTGCAGACTCCGGCGACCGGCCGCCGTGAGCGCGTAGGTGCGGCGGCGCCGGCCGTTGACCACCGACCACGAACCGCGCAGCAGACCGCTCTCCTCCAGCCGGCGTAGCGCCGGGTACACCGTTCCCGTCGGGAGGTCCAGACTCCCGTTGGAGCGCGCGGCCAGTTCCTCGATCACGGCGTACCCGTGGCGAGGCTCCGACTCCAACACCGACAACAGCAGGCCGTCCAGATGACCCTTCACCCGTTCGGTCCTCATGAGTAGACAACCTACGCCGCGGGCCCCGGGTCCCGTCCACGGATATGGCTCCAGATGGGGGATGGTCTCAGGGTCATCCCGCATCAATAAGTAGTCACTCTACTTATAAGCTGCCAGCCGTGACCTCGACCAACCGGCGGCTCGGCTTCCGGATCGCCCTTGGCGCGCTCCGCCTGTTCGCGGGGCTGCACGCCTTGATTGCCGTCCTGCAGCCCGTCTGGATCGGCCAGTACCTCGACGGCGTCTATCCGATACTCACCAATCACGCGGTCGGCGGGGGCGTCCTCGTCCCGAGCGCCATGGTGCTGACCGTCGCGGCGGTTGCGTACGTGGTCGCCGGTGGCCGCTGGTGGCTGCTCGTCGGTAGGCCCGCTGCTCGTCGTCGCCGACGGTATCCAGGTCGGCCTGGGTCACGCCCGGCTGCTCGCGGTGCACATCCCGCTGGGGGTGGCCATCGTCGCCGGGGCGGTGATTCTGGCCGGTTGGTGTTGGACGCGCTCGGCGGGCCGGGACCGCGGGCCGCGGCGAGGAGCAGGCCGTTGATCAGCCGACGGAGTCTCCTGTTCGGTGGGATCGCCCTGGCCGCGGCGGCCGGCGGAGGCGGCGTACTGGCCGCCTGCGCCTCGCCGTCCCGGGACCAGACCGCCGTGCTGCTGCCCAGTCTCCGGGACCTACCCGAGCGGTTCGCGGTGCCGTACGAGAAGCCGCCGGTGAAGCGGGCGACCACCCGCGGCGGCGTCGATCGGTACGAGATCGTCCAGCGCAAGGCCCAGGTCGAGATCCTGCCGGGCCTGCTCACCGAGGTGATGGGTTACGACGGTTGCTTCCCGGGGCCGACCCTCGCCACCCGCCGCGGGCGTCCCGTAGCCGTGACCCACCACAACGACCTCGACGTGCCGACCGTCGTGCATCTGCACGGCGGGCACACGGCCGCCGACCACGACGGCTATCCGACCGACCTGGTGCGGCCGGGGACGTCGCGGACCTACGAGTACGGAGGAGACCAGGCCGCAGCGACCCTGTGGTACCACGACCACCGGATGGACTTCACCGCCCCGCAGGTCTGGCGTGGCCTCGCCGGGCTGCACCTGATCGCCGACGACGTCGAGGACTCCCTGCCGTTACCCCGGGACGACCGGGACCTGCCCCTGCTGATCATGGACCGGTCGTTCGGCCCGGACGGGGAGTTCCGCTATCCCTCGCTCGACCAGAGCCTGGCGACCACGCCCGGGGTCACGGACCTCTACGTCTCCGGCGTGCTGGGCGACGTGATCTTGGTCAACGGCCGACCGTGGCCGAGTCTGGACGTTGCGGGCGCCCGGCACCGGCTGCGCATCGTCAACGGCTCCAACGCCCGCCGGTATGACCTCGCCCTCGACCCACCCCCGCCGACCGGGGTGTCCTTCACCCAGATCGGCTCCGACGGCGGCCTGCTGGCCGCGCCGCTGGCCCACGAGCACATCGTCGCCGCTCCGGCCGAGCGGTTCGACGTGGTCGTCGACTTCGCCGCCTACCCGGCCGGGACCATGGTGCGCCTCGTCAACCGGCTGGGACAGGGCTCCACGGATGCCGTCATGCAGTTCCGCGTCGGCGCCCGGGTCCGCGATGCCGACCCGCTGCCGAGCAGGCTGACCGAGATCGAGCCCCTGGTGCCGCCGCCCGACGCGATCGTCCGAGAGTGGCGGTTCGCTCGGGCCCTCGCGGCGGGTGGGGGTGGCCACAGCGGTCCCGGGATGGCGCACGCCCATTGGGTGATCAACGGCCGGCCGTTCGACCCGGCGCGGATGGACGCGCGGGTACGGCTCGGCGAGACCGAGATCTGGCGCTTCGCCAGCGATCTGCACCACCCGGTGCACGTGCATCTGTCGCCGTTCCAGGTCTTGAGCCGAGGACGCGACGACCCGGGACCGTTCGACGCCGGCTGGAAGGACACGCTCGACCTGCGACCCAGCGAGACGGCCGATGTCGCGGTCCGCTTCACCGAGCACACCGGCCGGTTCCTGCTGCACTGTCACAACCTCGAGCACGAGGACATGGCCATGATGGCGGCCTTCGAAACCGAGCGCTGAGCCGGCCGAACAGGGGTACGCTGGGCGAACCTACTGGCGAGTAACAAGAGCCGGGTTTATCAGAGTGAGGTCCGCGATGCAGCGCACCATCTTCGACGCCGATCACGAGGCGTTCCGCGACACCTGCCGGACCTTCGTGGACCGCCAGTTGCGGCCGTACCAGGAGAAACACATCGCGAACCACGAATTCGGCCGCGACGTCTGGTTGGAGCTGGGTAAGCAGCATCTGCTCGGCCTGAACGTGCCGGAGACCTACGGCGGCACCAATGTCGGGGACCCGCGCTATTCCGCGGTCCTGGCCGAGGAGTTGTCCAAGCTCGCCGTGGCGTACAGCTCCTGCGTCGGCATCCACGCCGACTGCGTCGCGACATACCTGGTCGACCTCGGAACGCCGGAGCAGAAGCAGCGCTGGCTGCCGGGCTTCTGCCGGGGCGAGTTGATCACTGCGCTCGCCATGACCGAACCGTCCGGCGGCTCCGATCTCGCGGCGCTCAGGACCACCGCGGTCCGCGAGGGCGGTGGCTGGCGCCTGAACGGCTCCAAGACCTTCATCACCAACGGCTACTCGGCCGACCTGGTCCTGGTCGCCGCCCGCACCTCGCCGGAGAAAGGCGCCCGGGGGATCTCGCTGTTCGTCGTCGAGACCGGGATGCCGGGCTTCGAGCGGGGCCGGAAGCTCGACAAGGTCGGCCAGCCCGAGTCCGACACCGCTGAGCTGTTCTTCGCCGACGTCTTCCTGCCCGCGGAGAATCTGCTGGGGGAGGTCGACGCCGGCTTCGGTTACATGATGCAGCGGCTGGTCGCCGAGCGGATCGGCGCCGCCGTGAGCAACATCGCGCATGTGCAGCAGATCCTCACCGAGACGCTGGAGTACGTCCGGGAGCGCACCGCGTTCGGGCAGTCCGTCGGCTCCTTCCAGGCCAACAAGCACCTGCTCGCCGAACTCGTCACCCGGTGCGAGGTGACCCAGGCCTACGTCGACGCCTGCGTCATCCAGCAGGCGGCGAAGACGCTCACCCCGGTGGACGCGGCCAAGGCGAAGTGGTGGACCGCCGACGTGCAGAACGACGTCCTCGACGCCTGCGTCCAGCTGTGGGGCGGCTACGGCTACATGAACGAGTACCGGGTCGCCCGGGCCTGGGCCGACGCCCGGGTGAGCAAGATCTGGGCCGGCACGAACGAGATCATGAAGGAACTGATCGGTCGCGACCTCGGACTGGAGCCGAGGCTCCGCTCGTGACCGAGGCAGTCATCGTGGCGGCCGGCCGGACGCCGATCGGCCGGGCCGGCAAGGGCTCACTGGTCTCGGTGCGGCCCGACGACCTGGCCGCCGGGGTGATCTCGGCGGTGCTGGACCGCCTCGAGGGCTTCGATCCGGCCACCCTGGACGACATCTACGTGGGCTGCGCGGAGCCGCGCGACGAGCACGGCGGCAACATGGCCCGGCGAATCGCGGTCCAGCTCGGCCTCGACGACACCCCCGCCGCCACGGTCAACCGGTTCTGCGCGTCCAGCGTGCAAACCGCTCGGATGGCCTTCCATGCGATCAAGGCGGGGGAGGGTCACGCCTTCGTCTCCGCCGGCGTGGAGTGCGTCTCCCGCTACAGCGGGTTCCGCTCCGCGGGCGTCGAGGGTTACCAAAACCCGCTCTTTGCTGACGCTCAGCAGCGAACCGTCCAAACGGCGGAGACGAACCAGACCTGGCATGACCCGCGGGCCGACGGGCAGCTGCCCGACATCTACATCGCGATGGGCCAGACGGCGGAGAACGTCGCGACCGCGTACGGGATCGGCCGGGCCGAGCAGGACGAGTTCGGCGTCCGCTCCCAGAACCGGGCGGAGAAGGCCATGGCGAACGGCGTCTTCGAGCGGGAGATCGTGCCGGTCACGCTCGGCGACGGCACGGTGGTCCGCACCGACGACGGGCCGCGACCGGGCACCACGATCGAGGGCGTGTCCGGGCTCAAGCCGGTGTTCCGGCCCGAAGGCACCATCACCGCCGGCAACTGCTGCCCACTCAACGACGGCGCGGCCGCGGTGGTGATCATGAGCGACATCCGGGCCCACGAACTCGGGCTCACCCCGCTGGCTCGGATCGTCGCCACCGGGGTCAGCGGTCTCAGCCCCGAGATCATGGGTCTCGGGCCGATCGAGGCCTCCCGGCGGGCCTTGGCCCTCGCCGGTCTGGGCATGGCCGACATGGACCTCGTCGAGATCAACGAGGCGTTCGCGGTCCAGGTGATCGAGTCGGCCCGGCAACTCGGCATCGACCCCGAGCGGCTGAACGTCCACGGCGGCTCCATCGCGCTCGGTCATCCGTTCGGTTGCACCGGTGCCCGAATCATGACCACGCTGCTCAACGCGATGGAGCTGCGGGACGCCGAATTCGGCCTGGAGACCATGTGTGTCGGCGGCGGGCAGGGGATGGCGGTCATCCTGCAGCGCGTCTAAGATTTGGCGAATTTCCCTCCTCGGGCAGACCAGCCTCGGCAAGGGTTTCGTTACTCTCTCAGCCATGACCCAGATCGCTGACGATTCCGTCGCTACGCAGCTCGCCGACCGGCCGCCGAGTGTGGGGGCGATGCTGCTGGCGCAAGTCGAGGCATCCGGGTCGCGGGAGGCCTTCCGTTACCTCGACGGCGAGCGCTGGGTCTCGCTGACCTGGGACGAGCTCAAGGACGTGGCCTTCGAACTCGCGGCGGGGCTGTTGTCACTGGGGGTCCAGGCGGAGGACCGGGTTGCGATCGCCTCCAGCACCCGGATGGAATGGGTGTTCGCCGACCTGGCCATCATGTGTGCCGGCGGGGCCACGACCACGGTCTACCCGACCACCCAGCACGAGGACGTCAGCTTCATCCTGGGCGACTCTTCGTCGAAGGTCGTCTTCGCCGAGGACGAACTCCAGGTGGCCAAGGTGCTGGACCACCTCGATGACTTGCCCGAGATGCTCAAGATCGTCCAGATCAGCGGGGTCGTCGACCATCCGCTCGTGATCGGCTGGGAGGCCTTCCACGCGCTCGGCCGAGCCCAACTGCTGGCCGACCCCGACGCCGTGGACGCGGCGATCGCCGCCACCAAACCCGAACACCTGGCGACCTTGATCTACACCTCGGGCACCACCGGTCGGCCGAAGGGTGTCCGGCTGGCCCACGACACCTGGACCTACGAGGGCAAAGCGATCGAGATCTTCGACATCATCGCCCGAGACGACGTGCAGTACCTGTGGCTGCCCCTGAGCCACGTCTTCGGCAAGGTCTTGATCACGATCCAGCTGCAGATCGGCTTCACCACCGCCATCGACGGCCGAATCGACAAGATCGTCGACAACCTGGCCGTGGTGCAGCCGACCTTCATGGCCGGGGCCCCGCGGATCTTCGAGAAGGTGCGCGCCCGGGTGATGATGAGTGCCGCGCACGGGGTGAAGGGCAAGATCTTCAAGTGGGCCTTCGACGTCGGTCGCAAGACCGTGCCCATCCGGCTGGCGGGACGTCAGCCGACCGGGTTGCTGGCCGCCCAGTACGCGCTCGCCGATCGCCTGGTGTTCAGCAAGATCAAAGCCCGGATGGGCGGCAAGATCAGGTTCTTCGTGTCCGGCTCGGCGGCCCTCAGCCGGGAGGTGCAGGAGTGGTTCTACGCCGCCGGCCTGCTGATCCTCGAGGGCTACGGGCTGACCGAGACGAGCGCCGCCACCTGCGTCAACGATCCGCGCGCCACCCGGTTCGGCACCGTAGGCCCGCCGGTCCCCGGCACCGAGGTGAAGATCGCCGAGGACGGCGAGATCCTGTTCAAGGGGCCGGGCGTGATGCTTGGATACCACAACCTCGAGGAGGCGACCGCGGAGGTGTTCGACGACGGCTGGTTCGCGACCGGGGACATCGGCGAACTCGACCAAGGCTACGTTCGGATCACCGACCGGAAGAAGGACCTGATCAAGACCTCCGGCGGCAAGTACGTCGCGCCGCAGAAGGTCGAGAACGCGCTGAAGACCGTCTGCCCGTACATCAGTCAGGTCGTGGTCCACGGCGAGGGCCGCAAGTACGTCAGCGCGCTGCTCACCCTCGACCCGGAGGCCATCACCGGCTGGGCCGCGGACAATGGCCACGATGCGGCCGACTACGACGCCTTCGTCCGGTCCGCGCCGGTCCGCGAGTTGCTCGAGGGCTACGTCGCGCAGGCCAACGGCCAGCTCGAGCGTTGGGAGACGATCAAGCGCTTCGAGGTGCTGAACCGCGAACTCACCGTCGAGGAGGGCGAGGTCACGCCCAGTCTGAAGATCCGCCGCCGGGCGGTGGAGAAGAAGTACGAGTCGGTCCTGAATTCCCTGTACGACTCCGACTAGCTTTCGCGCCGGGCCAGCACCTGCTCCCGGAGGATGTCGGCGTGCCCGGCGTGCTGGGCTAGCTCGCGGAGGACCTGCAGCAGGAGGGCGTAGACCGGACGGGCGCCGCGGCCGTCGACGACCGTGTCGCCGTCCAGCTCGCCGACGTTGCGACGGGACTCCGTGATGCGGTCCCGGTACGCCGCCCGGATCGAGGCGATCGTGTCCGACTCTTGCAGCGTGAAGGAGCGGTCGGGGGTGGTGGCGATGCCGATCTCGGCGTACGAGCGGCCGGTGATCGCCTGGTCGAGCCAGACGCCCTCGACGTACGTCACGTGCTTGACCAGTCCGAGCAGCGTGGTCTTGGACGGCACCAGTCGGGCCCGCGCCTCCTCCTCGGACAGGTCGTCGAGACTGGCCAGCAAGGTCTCGCGGTATTCCTCGATCAACTCGTCGATGCGCTCCCGATACCCCATCCTCGCTAGGCCTTGGGCCCGCCCGCCACGTAGATGACCTGGCCGGAGACGTAGCCGGCCTCCTCGCGGCACAGGAAACTCGCCACCGCGGCGACGTCGGCCGGCTGCCCGATCCGGCCTACCGGGATCTCCCGGCCGGCGGCGGTCTTCCAATCCTCGAAGTCGACACCGAGCCGCTCGGCGGTGGCCTGGGTCATCTCGGTGTCGATGAAGCCCGGCGCGATGGCGTTCGCGGTGACCCCGAACTTGCCCAGCTCGAGCGCCAGGGTCTTGGTGAAGCCCTGCAGTCCGGCCTTCGCGGCGGCGTAGTTGGCCTGGCCGCGGTTGCCCAGCGCCGAGGTCGACGACAGGTTGACGATCCGGCCCCACTTGGCCTGGATCATGCTCGACTGCGCCGCTCGGCTCATCAAGAAGGCGCCGCGCAGGTGGACCCCGAGCACCGCGTCCCAATCGTCGGTGGACATCTTGAACAGCAGGTTGTCCCGGATGATGCCCGCGTTGTTGATCAAGACGGTGACCGGGCCGAGTTCGTTGTTGGTCCGTTCCACCGCGGCGGCCGCCGCCTGCTCGTCGGCTACGTCCGCCGTGATGGCGAGAGCCCGGCCACCGGCCTCGCGGACGGCGTTGGCGGTGCGCGCCGTACCGGCGCTGTCCAGATCGACCGCCGCCACCGCCATCCCGTCGGCGCCCAGGCGTCGGGCGATCGCCGCGCCGATGCCGCGGGCAGCTCCCGTGACTACTGCCACACGTCGCGGTGTCATGATGCCGACCCTATTATCCCGACTGTGACACACCGGTACACCTGCCCGTTGCGCTGGGGCGACATGGACGCGCAGGGCCACCTCAACAACGCCGCGTTCGTTGACTATCTGCAGGAGGCGCGGGTCGACTACCTGCTCAGCGGCCCGGCGGTGATGCCCGCCTTGCTGGCGAACGGCGTGCTGGTCGTGTCCCACCAGATCGAGTACCTGCGGCCGGTGGTCTATCAGCGCCGTGGCCTCGACATCGAACTCTGGGTCTCCTCCGTCGGCGGGAGCCGGTTCGGTCTCGCGTACGACGTCCGCGACGGGAACGAGCTCGCGGTCCGGGCGCGGACGACCGCCGTGCCTTTCGACCTCGCCACGGACACGCTGCGGCGGCTGTCCGGCGACGAGCGCGCGGTCCTGGTCGCCGCTCAGCGCGACACCGAGCCGTTCGCCCCGCTGCCGGCCGTTCCCCGCGGCGACGCCGGCTTCCGCAGCCCCCTGCCGGTCCGCTGGTCCGACCTGGACTCCTACGGGCACGTCAACAACGTCAAGTACTTCGACTATCTGCAGGAGGCCCGGATCCACCTGTTCGTGGAGGCGCTGGGCTGGACGGAGTCGACGGGCAACGAGATCTTCCTCGTCCGCCAGGACCTGGACTACCGGGCGCCGATCGACTTCCGGCCCGAACCGTACGAGGTCCGCACCCTGATCACCAAGATCGGCAACCGATCGGTGACCCTCGGCGCCGAGATCCGCGACCCGCAGGACCACCGGGTGTTCGCTGCCGCCCGGACGGTCATCGTGACCGCCCAGCCGATGGACGACGAGCGCCGGTCGGCCCTGGCGCCCTACCTTCTAGAGTGACGACCATGACCACCCAGCAGCGCTCCAGGCTCGTGGAACCACACGTGATCGACCTCGAGCAGACCGAGGTACCCGAGCCGGGTCCGGACCAGGTGCTGATCGAGGTCGCGGCCGTGGGGATCTGCGGGTCGGACGTGCACTACTTCGAGCACGGCCGGATCGCGGACTTCGTGGTGGAGGAACCGTTGGTGCTCGGCCACGAGGCCTCGGGCACCATCCGTGCGGTCGGCGCGGGGGTGCCTGACGACCGGATCGGGCAGCGGGTGGCGCTGGAGCCGCAGGAGACCTGCGGCCGCTGCCGGGAGTGCCAGGCCGGTCGCTACAACCTCTGCCCGGACGTCGCGTTCTTCGCCACGCCACCGATCCACGGTGCGTTTGCCCAGTACGTCGTACTGGCTGCGCACCGCGCCCATCCCGTGCCCGACCACGTTTCCGACGAGGCGGCCGCCCTGATCGAGCCGCTCTCGGTCGCGGTCTGGGCCGCGCACAAGGCGAACATCGAACCCGGCGACCGGGTGCTCGTGACTGGCGCCGGCCCGGTCGGGCTGCTCTGTGCTGACGTCGCCCGGGCCCGCGGCGGGCAGGTCACGGTCAGCGACACCAACGCGAACCGGCTCGCCGTCGCCCAACAGCGCGGCGCGCACGCCGTCGTCGACGCGACCGCGGGTCCGTTGACCGAGCAGCTCGATCCGGTGGACGTGATCATCGAGTGCAGTGGGGCGGCGCCGGCCGTGCAAGGGGCGTTCGCGGTGGCTGGGCCGGCCGCCCGGATCGTCCTCGTCGGGATGGGCGCGGCGAGTCTGGAATTGCCCGTCGCGGACATCCAGATCAAGGAACTGCAGGTGACCGGGACGTTCCGGTACGCGAACTGCTACCCGGCATCCATCGCGCTCGCGGCGTCGGGTGTCGTCGATCTGGACGGACTGGTCACCGGACGCTTCGGTCTGGCCGAAGTCGAGGACGCCCTGCAAGCCGCCAAGCGCGACCCCACGACCCTGAAGCCGATCGTCTACCCGGGGCGCTGAGTTCTCGGCGTCAGCCGCAGTCCCTGGGCCTGCCACCCGACGTTACCGGCGTCGTCGCGGAGGAAGGCGATCCGTTCGATGCCGTTGATCAATCCTGCGTCCTTGCCCACGAAGGTCAGCCCGACGGCGGGCGCGCCGGGGCCGGAGATCTCGGCCTGGAAGCCGTTCGGCGTTTCCCGCAGCACCTGCGTCATCGCCAGTGGTGCGCCCTGCGGCCCACCGGCGGTGATGGTCACCGTCTGGCCGGGATCGGCGTAGCTGCCCGCGTACTGGGCGAGCCCGGACGGCGGGAGGGTGACCGTCGGCGTGTTCGGCGCGGCCAGCAACGACTGCGTCGTCCCGAACGTGCCGTTGAACGCGGCGAGACCGGGGTAGCTGGTCGCGACCGTGTTCAGTACGGCCCGCTCGGCCGCGAAACCGCCTCCGGTGTTCACCAGCAGGGCCAGCGCCAGCTGCTCGTCGGGAACGGCCAGGAACACCGCGTGGCAGCCGGCCGTGTCGCCGTTGTGGGTGAAGGCGCGACGCCCGCCCGCCTCCTGGACGAACCAGTTGCGGCCGATACTCAGATCGAGTCCGGGCCAGGTCTTCGCCGGTGTCTGCATCTGCTGCAGACTCTCGGTCGCCACGGTGCCGCGGCCCGGACCTTCGCGGCCCAAGGTCAGGTGGAAGCGGCCGTACGCGAGGACGTCGCGCACCGTGGCCCACAGACCGCCGGCCGGCTCGACGGCCCGCGGTACGAACAGCGGGGTCTGCACGGCGAAGCGGACGGCCGTACCGTTGATCGGGCCCTCGTAGTGCCCGTCCACATGCGGCCGGGTCAGCGCCGCCTGCCGATCGAGCAGGGTGTTGCCCAGCTGCAGGGGACCGAGGACGAGGCTCGCGAGCGCCGCGCGGTACGGGGTGCCGGTGACGACCTCGATCAACCGCCCGAGCAGGATGAAGCCGTCGTTGTTGTAGGACGGGTTGACCCCGAGGGGAGCCAGCTGGGGCAGCGTGGGCAGCCGTTCGCTGACGTAGCGGGCGACGGCGTTGTCGTCCTCACCGGCGTAGCCTCCGTCGCTGCCGTAGAAGCCGGCGGTGTGGTCCAGCAGCTGGCCGACCGTGATCTTGGCGGCGGTGTCCTCGTCCGCCAATCGCAGATCGGGCAGGTAGTCGCGGACCCGCGCGTTCACGCCGAGCTTGCCCTCGTCGATCAGCCGCCAGACGGCCGTCGCGGTGTAGGTCTTGGTGAGTGAGCCGAGCTGGAAGAGGGTGTCCGGTCCGACGGTGACGTGGCTGTTCAGCGACTCGATGCCGAAGTACGCGAACTGCTCGCGGCCGTGGTGCAGCACCGCCAGCGCGGCGCCCGGGACCGGACTCTGCCGCATCGAGGCCAACAACGCCTCGGCGACCGCCCGGAACTCCGGCGACGCGTCCGCCGGAATGGAGCTCGGCAGCGGGATCCCGTTACCGAGCTCGGTGAAGGCCAGCACCGGCCCCGAGCCGGGCGGGATCGACGCTGCTGCACCGGCCGCCGGGGCGTTCCGGGTCGCCAGCAACGTCGCTCCGGTCGCGGCGGCGCCGCCGGCGACCGCGGCGGCACCGGTGGCCGCCAGCAACTGCCGGCGCGAGATTCCCCGATCGGGGGTGGGTGAGGGCATGCGGATTGCCTTCCGGGACAGAAAGAACGCGCTGGCTACGCGCCTCACCCCGGCAGCGCATGAACTCAGTCAACCACCGAGCAGATTGATGCGCTCGTCATGCTGGTGGGTGTTGACCATCGAGTACGCCGCCCGCTCCAGGTAGGACCACAGCACCTGCTCGTACTCCGCGGTCAGGTCGAGTGAATCGACCGCGTCCCGCATGTGCCGCAGCCACCGATCGCGTTGCTCCGGGGTGACCGTGAAGGGCGCGTGCCGCATCCGCAGCCGCGGATGGCCGCGCTGCTCGCTGTAGGTGGTCGGCCCGCCCCAGTACTGCTCGAGGAACATCCGCAGCCGCAACTCCGCTGGTCCGAGATCTTCCTCGGGATAGAGCGCCCTGAGCTCGGGGTCGGTGGCCACCCCTTCGTAGAACCGCTTCACCAAGGCGACGAAGAACGCTTCGCCGCCGACGGCGTCGTAGAACGTGGATGGCGGAGCCGGGCTGGTCACGAGCGAGAAGCCGCGCAGCTCGTGACCACGGAGCGCGGAGCGCGACAATCCAACAGAGTCATAGGGCGCCATTGTCGCAGCCTCGCTCAAACCCCGAAGATCATGGCTGGCAGGATGGTCGTGCTGGCAACAACCGCATTCTGGAAACCGAAGGAGAACGTCTCATGGCAGCTGTTCGTACCGCCAACGCCCACTGGGAAGGCTCGCTGTTCAAGGGCGCCGGTCAGGTCGAGCTGGCCTCGTCCGGGATCGGTACCTTCGACGTGAGCTGGGCGGCCCGGTCCGAGGAGTCGAACGGCAAGACCAGCCCGGAGGAACTGATCGCCGCCGCGCATTCGACGTGCTTCTCGATGGCCCTCTCGCTTGGGCTCGACAAGGCCGGCACGCCGCCGACCTCGCTCGACACCACCGCCGACGTCACCTTCGTGCCCGGTCAAGGCATCACGACCAGCAAGCTCACCGTCAAGGCGGTCGTGCCCGGCCTCGACGCCGAAGGGTTCGAGAAGGCGGCGCAGGACGCGAAGGCGAACTGCCCCGTGTCCCAGGCGCTCGCCGGGGTCGAGATCTCCCTCGACGCCACCCTCGTCGAGAGCTAGCGACGGTAGGTCGGTCGACCGCGCCAGAAGGTCGCGACCACCGGATCAGGTAGGTCGCGCCCGTGCCACGGGTTGTTCTTGGACAGCGAGTACGAGTTGTCCCGGTCGACCGTGGTGCGGGCCAGGGGGTCGACCAGGACGAGATGGGCGGGTTCGCCGGACTCGATCGGGCGACCCTGACCGCGGAGCCGGGCGATGTCGGCCGGCGCAGTGGACAGGACGCGCGCGACGTCGGCCCAGTCCAGCCGGGCCGGCTGCACCATCGTCTCCACGACGACCGCGAGTGCGGTCTCCAACCCGAGCATGCCGAAGGCCGCCTCGGCGAAGGCGTGCTCCTTGTCGTGTCGAGCGTGCGGGGCGTGGTCGGTAGCCACCGCGTCGATGGTGCCGTCGGCCAGCGCGTCGCGCAATACCGCCACGTGTTCGGCGGGACGCAGCGGCGGATTGACCTTGTACGTCGGGTCGTAGCCCAGCACCTCGTCCGTGGTCAGCAGCAGATGGTGCGGGGCCACCTCGGCCGTGACGGCGACGCCGCGGGCCTTGGCCCACCGGATGACCTCCACACTCTCCGCCGTCGAGACGTGGCAGACGTGCAGCCGGGATCGGGTGAGTTCGGCCAACTGGACATCGCGGGCGACGATGGTGGACTCGGCGGCGGCCGGCCAGCCGGGCAGGCCGAGTTTGCCGGAGACCTCGCCCTCGTGGCAGCACGCGTCCCGGCCCGCGAGTCGGGGGTCCTGGGCGTGCTGGGCGATGACTCCGTCGAAGGCGCGGACGTACTCCAGAGCGCGGCGCATCAACCGGCCGTCGGCGATGCAGTGACCGTCGTCGGAGAACACCCTCACGCGGGCGGGGGACCGGGCCATCAGGCCGAGTTCGGCGAGTTCTTCGCCCGCCAATCCCTTGCTGACCGCGCCGACCGGCACCACCTGGGCGAACCCGTCGCGTAGGCCGAGATCCGCGACGTGCGCGGCCGCCTCGGCGGTGTCGGTCACGGGGTCGGTGTTGGCCATGGCCAGTACCGCGGTGAATCCGCCCCGGGCGGCTGCCCGGGTTCCGGTCGCGACGGTCTCGGCGTCCTCCCGGCCCGGTTCCCGCAGGTGGGTGTGCAGGTCGACCAGGCCCGGCAGGGCGATGAGGCCGTCGGCGTCCATCCGGGTGGCGTCCGCCGTCACCTCGGCCGGGTCGGCGAACCGACCGTCCCGCAGCAGCAGTTCCCGGCGACCCTGGCCGAGAACGTCGGCGCCGGTGATCAGGGTGTCAGTCATGGTCGGCGCCGCCCAGCAACTCGTACAGCACGCTCATCCGCACCGCGACGCCGCCCGCGACCTGGTCGAGGATCAGCGAATTCGCAGCGTCGGCGGCGTCGGCGGAGATCTCCAGGCCCCGGTTCATGGGGCCCGGGTGGCAGATCGCGGCGTGCGGCTTCAGCGAACAGAGCCGGTTCCGCGTCAGGCCGTAGCCGACCGTGTACTCCCGCGGGGTGGGGAAGTAACCGCCCGACATCCGCTCCCGCTGGACCCGCAGCATCATCACGGCGTCGGAGCGGGGCAGGACCTCGTCGAGGTCCGTACTCACCGTGACGGGCCAGGTCTCGACCCCCGACGGCAGCAGGGTGGGCGGGGCGACCAGGACCACGTCGGCGCCGAGAGTCTGCAGCAGCAAGACGTTGCTGCGGGCGACCCGGGAGTGGGTGATGTCGCCGACCAGGGTGATCGTCTTCCCGGTGAAATCGACCCGGTCGGGCTCGGTCACGCGGAAATGCCGGCGCAGTGTGAATGCGTCGAGCAGGGCCTGGGTCGGGTGCTCGTGGGTGCCGTCGCCCGCGTTGAGGATGTGGGCGTCCACCCAGGCGGCAGCCTGCCAGGGCGCGCCCGACGCGTGGTGCCGGATGACGAGGGCGTCCACTCCCATGGCCGCCACCGTGAGCACGGTGTCGCGGAGGGATTCACCCTTCGACACCGATGAACCCTTCGCACTGATGTTGATCACGTCCGCCGACAGCCACTTGCCCGCGATCTCGAACGACGAGCGGGTCCGGGTGGAGTCCTCGAAGAAGAGGTTCACGACCGTACGGCCGCGCAAGGCCGGCAGTTTCTTGACCGGCCGGTCCTGGACGGCGGACATTTCCTCGGCCAGGTCCAGGATTCGGGTGGTCTCGCGCAAGCTCAGATCCCCGGCGGACAGCAGGTGACGCATCAGGCAACTCCGCGATCTGCGTTCTGGGGGCCGGCGGGGGAGATCGTGACCTCGCTGACGCCGTCCACCTCGGCCAGCCGGACCCGAACGCGTTCGCCGCCGGCCGTGGGCAGGTTCTTGCCGACGTGGTCGGCCCGGATCGGGAGTTGGCGGTGGCCGCGGTCGACCAGGACGGCGAGCCGGACCGTACGGGGCCGGCCGAGATCGCCGAGGGCGTCGAGGGCGGCGCGCACGGTACGGCCGGAGTAGAGCACGTCATCCACCAGCACCACGATCGCGTCGTCGACCGAGATCGGCACCTGGGTGTGACCCACGGCGCGGGTTGGCTGGCGACGGAGGTCGTCGCGATACATGGTGACGTCGAGGGAGCCGGTCGGGATCGTGATCCCTTCCACGGCGGCCATCGCATCGGCGAGTCGGGTCGCCAGGGCGACCCCGCGCGTCGGGATGCCCAGCAGTACCAGGCCGTTGGCACCGCGATTGGCCTCGAGGATCTGGTGGGCCATCCGGGCACAGGCGCGGGAGATCTGGTCGGCGTCCAGCACCACCCGGGAATCGGTGGCAGGAAGCTCCGACAATCCGCACCTCCTCCAGGGCAGCCACGCCGAGCCGGACTCGGCTACCGTTGGGCTCGTGAATCAACTGCTGAGCATAGTGCCCCTGGAGACGCTCGCAGGCTGGCCGGCTGCGCCCGATCCGTCACCGCTGCATTCGCTCGGACTCCTGATCGGACTCCCCGCGCTCGGTGCGTTGGTGATCATCGTGCTGGTCAACATCCGGGCCCGCCTGGTCGGCGACTACGGCGCGCAGATGCACTCGTCGGCCTGGTCGGGAGATCACCCGGAGGCCACCATCGCCGCAGGCGTGCCGCCGACCGCGATCGACACCAGCCACGCCGAGGCCCCAGCGGAGAGAAACACCGGCGGTGCCAGTGCCAAGTGGTGACCTGAGTCCGAGCGATCGCATCCGGCTCGATCGGGCCGTCCGCAACGCCGAACTGCAGTCCGGCCTGCGGTTCTCAGTGTTCTATGGCGTCGCCGCGGAGGATTCGCGGGCGTACGCCGCCCGGTTGCACGCGGCGCTCCCCGATTCAGCCCGTTCGGTGCTGGTGCTCTGCGATCCGACCTTCCGGTCCCTGGAGGTCGTCACCGGTGAGGTGGCGCGGCGCAATCTGGACGACATGGCCTGCGGACTGGCCATCGCCACCATGAAGAGTTCGTTCCTCGGCGGCGACATCGTCGGCGGGTTGGCCCACGGGATCCAGCAACTCGGTGAGGCCGCGATGCAGCCGGTCACCCTGCACGGTCGCTGACCTTTTGATCGGATGGCCAAGCGTGCCGCAGGGGCCAAGGGCGGCGGGACTCCCGCGACCGCGGCCCTGACCGCGGCCGGGGTCGGTTTCGTGACCCACAGCTACGACCACGATCCCGCCACCAGTTCCTACGGCGAGGAGATGGCCGCGGCGACCGGCGTACCCCCGGAGCGGGTGTTCAAGACGCTGGTGGCCGACGTCGACGGTCGACTGGTGGTCGGGGTGGTGCCGATCACCGGTCAACTCGACCTCAAGGCGCTCGCCGCCGCCGTGGGCGGGAAGCGAGCCGCGATGGCCGATCCGGTCCTGGCCGAACGCACTACGGGCTACGTCCGCGGTGGCATCTCCCCCCTCGGCCAGCGCAAGAAGCTGGCCACTGTCGTCGACGACTCCGCCCAGGAACACAGCAGGATCGCCGTCTCCGGCGGCCGGCGCGGTCTCTCGGTCGAACTGGCCCCGGGCGATCTCGTCACCCTCACCGACGCGCGGATTGCCCCGATCCGGCGCGGCTGAACGTGTACGTGAATCCGACGGCCCGCTCATGGCGGTCGGCCGCGCCCCCGGCTAGCGATCCGCTCGGATTCCATCGCGAGTTGGCCGGTTACCTGCCCACCCCGCTGCGGCCGCTCCCAGGCGCGCTGGCAGCGGAGCTGGGGGTAGGCCGGATCCTGGTCAAGGACGAGTCGGACCGGTTCGGACTGCCCGCCTTCAAGATCCTGGGTGCGTCCTGGGCGGTACATCGCGCCACGGCCGGTCACCAGATCTCTGGGCTGGCAGCCGCGACCGACGGCAACCACGGACGGGCTCTCGCGCGCACCGGGCGGCTGCTCGGCCATCCGGTCCAGATCTTCGTCCCGGACGGCGTACACCCCGCGGCGGTCCAGGCGATCCGCGACGAAGGCGCGGAGGTGGTAGCCACCGGCGGTGACTACGATCATGCCGTCGCCCGAGCCGCGGCCGATTGCGACGCCACGGGCTCGTTGCTGGTCCAGGACATGGCCTGGCCCGGCTACGAAGAGATTCCCTCCTGGATCGTCGAGGGCTACTCGACCATGCTGTGGGAGATCGATGCGGAGCTGAGCAAGCACGGCGAACAACCGGATGTGGTGGTGGTCCCGGTCGGGGTCGGGTCGCTGGCCGAAGCGGTGGTCCGGCACTACCGCGCTCCAGATCTGATGGATCCACCCGCGTTGCTGGCGGTCGAGCCGGCTGCGGCAGCCGGATTGCTGGCCAGCTTGACCGCTGGCGCACGGACGACCGTGGCGACGTCCGAGACGATCATGGCCGGGCTCAACTGCGGCACCCCGTCGGCCAGCGCCTGGCCCGTACTCCGCGATGGGCTCGATGCGACCGTCGTCGTGTCCGATGATCAAGCCGCCGACGCACTGGCCGAGCTCTGGTCCGCTGGGATCGACGCCGGCCCCTGCGGCGCCGCCGCACTGGCCGCCCTGCGCACCATTGCCGGGGATGAGCAGGCGGCCGCCGCGCTGGGTCTTCGCTCGACCTCGTCGGTGGTCCTGCTGGCGACCGAAGGCCGCACGGCCAATCCCTACGTCCCGCATCCCTAGCTCGCCAATACCACCCGGAGTGCGGCCGCGCGCCACACGGCGTGGGCGAAGGCCCCGGAGCCGAGCGGGTGGGTGCCGGACTGGTTGACCAGGTAGATCCGGCCGTGCGGGGTTCGCCACAGCAGGGTTCCCGCCTCGGGTTGTCGGACCGGCCAGCCGCCGTGGGTGCGGACCCGGTGGTGGAACCGGGCCAACGGACCGAGCTGGTCGACCCGGGTCTGGCCGGGTGGTCCACCGTCGGCCATGGCCCGGTAGGGGATGGTGTGGTCGAGGTCGCAGGTCCGGTCGGGGTTGCGGGCCATCCCGGCGGCGTAGGGGAACCGGTCGGCCGGGTTGGCCAGGATCAGGTGTTCCCGCATCCGGTCCGGGATTTCGTAGCAGTCCACCGGCGCCGGTTGATGGTTCAGGTCGATGACTGGTTGCACCCGGATCCGGGTGTGTTCCCCGAGCAGTCGGCGCAGCTGGGACAGCAGCACCGGTCCGATCCCTTCCATCCGCGCCACCCCCGCACCCGCGGTCAGGGCTTCGGCGGACAGGTGCAGATAGATCACGGTGCTCGGCCGGGCCCGCGCCGGGTCGAACGGCGGCGACGCAATCTCGACCGACCGATGATCCGCCTCCGAATCCGGCTCCGAATCCGGCTCGGGCTCCGGGCTCGGGCTCGCGACCAGTCGGATCGTCCGCAGGAGAGTCCAGGTCCTCGCTCACAGTTTCGCCGGACTCCCCGGACTGCCCGGACTCCCCGGACTCGCCGGACTCGTCGGGCTCAGCAGGTTCGTCTGGTCGATCGGATTGATCGGATTGGTCGGGTTGGGCGTGTTCGTACAGCAGCCGCATGGCTTCGGCGGGTTGGGCGAGGATGCCGAGCGCTTTGGACTTCCGGACGTCGAGCGGGTCCCGGTCCCCTTGTTCGCGCAGGATGTCGGCCAACCGGGCGATCATCGCGTGGAAATACAGGGCGTCCCCGGCGGCGGCCCGGGCGACGATCAGCTTCATCCCGAACCGGGAGGTGCGGCCCAACCGGACGAACCGGTCCCGCAACGCCAACTCCGCCTCCGCTTCGGCGGCGGCCGGATCCGCCTGGTACACCGCCGCCTCCAAACAGGAGTCCAACCGGCCGAACGACAGCGACGACAGTTTCGCTGCGATTTCTTGGTCGACGCGGGCGGCTGCTTGTTGGGACAGGTGCCGGGTCGCGGCGGCGACCCGCCGGGCGTGATGGCCCGGGATCTCCGCGTTCAGTACCCGGGCCCAACACCGCGGCAACCGGTGCCGCAGATCCAGGGCGTCCCCGATCAACCGCGACGCCGCCCATGCCGTCGTCCCCAACGCCACACCCAACTCCGCCGCCGCGAACCCGGCCACCTTCGGGGTGCCGTCCCCACCGGGCTCCGACGGCCGCTCCCCGCCGGGCGGGCCGTGCGGGTCGCACGCATCCGCCGGATGCAGATCCGCCCACTGCGCCGCCAACACCAAGGTGCGGCACGACTCTTCGACCAGGACCCGCTGGTTGACCTCGATAGCGTCGATTGTCGCCTCCGTATCGAGCTCCCGAACGTCGGAATCGAACATATGTACACTTTACCGCCGATCGGTGACAGTCGGCGGACGAACGTGTTGTCCGCAGCGCTGCTGGTGTTGTCCGCTTTGACCGGCCCTTCGACAGGCTCAGGGCACGAGCGCCATCGGCCGTTCGACTGGCTCACGGCGCGGGCCCTCGACAGGCTCAAGGCGCAAGGTGCTAGAAGCGCAGTGAGCTCTACTCGCTGTTCGCTGGCTCTTCTTCGTTGGCGACGGCCTCGATCCAGTCCACCGCGTCGTCCCTCAGCGTCCGAGGCTCCTCAGCGTCCTCGGACCACCAGTTCGAGTCGATCGAGCCACCGTTGGCGGCGGCGATCTCGTCGACCACGGCCGGGCTGAGGCCCTCGCCGTTGTGCTCGATCAGCCACGCACGTGTCTCCGCCGTCAGCGACGGCCAGAGGGTGGGAATGTCCATGGCGGCATCGTCGCACGCGGATTCAGCGGTGACTGGTCCAGGGATCGGTGCAGCGGGTGGACACCGACGACGGCACCCGACGATCGCCCAGAACCCGTTCGAGTTCGCGCTGCACGACAGGCAGCCACAGCCACTCCGCGGCCCAGTGCGGGATGTCGATCAAGGCTGGGGCGCCCGTCCAGGCCAGTGCGTCCGAGGCCGGGTGGTGACGCAGATCCGAGGTGATGTAGACGTCCGCGCCCGACCGGAGGGCCTCGGCGAAGAGGTCGTCGCCCGACCCGGCCTGCACCGCGGCGCGCGCGATCGGCAGGTCCAGATCGCCGGCGATGTTCAGACCCCGGGCCGTCGCGGGGAGCCCGGCGGCGAGCCTGTCGACCATTCCGCCGAGTGACACCGGGTCGACGAGATCCCCGACCCGGCCCAGACCGACCGACGCGTCCAGCACCTCGACCAGTTCGTACACGTCGTAGGCCGGCTCGTCGTAGGGATGGACAGCCAGCAAGGCGTCCCGGACCGCGCGCCGCCGAGACCGGTCGAGCACCATCTCGATCTTGGTCTCGCCCACGTGCTCGACGGCTCCGACCGATCCGAGGTACGGTTCGGCCCCCTCCGTCGGCCGGTACGTCCCCTCACCGGGACTGGTGAACGCGCACCGTTCGTAGCGCCCGATGTGTCCGGCACCCGCCGCCGCCAGTGCTTCGATCACCGCTGAGGTGTGCGCAGCCGGTACGAAGGTGACGATCTTGTCGATCGCTTCCGAGGCCGGCGCCGTCCGCGCCACGAGCGGCCGCCGCTCACCCAAACGGACAAGATCGGCCAGGGCCTCCACCGTGGAGAACCGTGGCAGGTCTGCGTTGGTGTGCGCGACGATCACGCTCAGGCCGGCCGAGAGGGCGTCGGCCACCAGTCGCCCCTTGGGCTCGTCGGCGTCGACCGACGTCAGTCCCCGCAGGAAGGGCGGGTGATGGCAGACCAGCAGCTCTGCGCCGTCGGCGCGCGCATCCGCGATCACCGCCGCGGTGCAGTCCACCGCGAAGTTGATCTTGCGCACGAGCCGGGACCGGGATCCGATGGCCAGTCCGACCACATCCCAGGACTCGGCCAGGACCGGAGGATACAGCTCGTCCAGGGCGTCGAGTACGTCCCCGACACTGAGTGTCGAACTCACGAACGGCTCACGAGCCGGCGGCCTGGCAGCGCAACGCCCGTAGCGTGTTGTCGCGGCCCTCTTCGATGGCGCGGCGCACCGATTCGATCAAGGGGGTTTCGGTTCGCCAGGCGTCGAGCCGGGCCACGAACGGCGCCAGCTCGCGGGGAGTCGGGAAAAGGAAGCGCAACACGTTCGCCCGCAGGGAGGTCCCCCTGGTCGCCCAACCGCCCTCGTTCTGCGAGATCGCCGCCGCCGTCCCCAGGTAGCGCTCCACGTACGGCGCGAGCACTTCGTCCTGCCCAGGCTGCCAAAAGGCCAGGCAGACAACCCGCTGCGTGCCGTTGGGCACGTCGTCGCTCTCGGCCGCCAGGCGCCAGGCCTCCGCCTTGGCCTCGACGGTCGGCCGGGCCGCCCGGGCTGCGGCCGCCTGCTCGGCGCCCGTGATCGTCTGGTCGCGGTCCTGCTCGGCGTCGATCCCCGCCGCGTCCATCCGACCGAGCCGAGCAAGATGGCGCACCACGCTCCAGCGCAACTCCGGATCGATCGACAGTCCGTCGGGTACCCCGTCGCCGAGCAGCCAACCCTGCAACCGCGCGACCGCCTCGGCGTCGTGCGCCGCCGGTGGGTAGGCCTTGGCGATGGCGAGCTGATGATCAGAACCCGGGGCGGCGTCGGCCAGCAGCTTCTCCAGGCCGGCCTGCCAGCGGCGGTAGAGACCGTCCCGGCGCTCGGGTGGGCTGTAGTGCCGGATGCCACTCGCCGCCTGGGCCAGCACCGATGCCACCGCGGTGTGATCGGTCTCGGTCGCGATCCCGCCGAGCGCCAGCTCCAGGTAGTCCGTCGCGGGCAGTTCGGCGTCCCGGCACATGTCCCAGACCGAGGCCCAGCAGACCGCGCGGGCCAGCGGACTCTCCAACCGCGGCAGACCGTCCACGACCGTGGCCAGGGAACGCCGGTCCAGCCGCACCTTCGCATAACTCAGGTCGTCATCGTTCAGCAACAGCAGATCCGGCTGCGGCTGCCCGACGAGTCCGGGCACCTCCGTCCGCCCCCCGGCGATGTCGAGTTCGAGCCGATCGATCCGCCGCAGCGCCGGGCCCTTGCCCTGATCTTCCGAACCGCGATCATCCGCCCCGTAGAGTCCGATCGCGATCCGGTGATCACGCAGGGTCGGGTGCTCCGGTACGGCCGACTGCAGCACCGCGAACCGGCTGAACTTCCCTTTCCCGTCGAGATCGAAGTCAGCCCGCAGGGTGTTCACGCCCGTCGTTTCCAGCCACTGCGCCGACCAGCCGGACAGGTCCCGGCCCGAGGCTGACTCGAGAGCCCGCAGCAGATCGGCCAGGTCCGTGTTGCCGTACGCATGCTCGGTGAAGTAGCCCTGGACCCCGGCCAGGAACGCGTCCCGGCCGACAAAAGCGACCAATTGCACCAGCACCGACGCGCCCTTGGCGTAGGTGATCCCGTCGAAGTTCTGCTCCACCGCCTCCAGGTCCACCATGTCGGCGGCGATCGGGTGGGTGGAGGGAAGTTGATCTTGGCGGTAGGCCCAGCTCTTGAACCCGTTGGTGAACGACGCCCACGCGGTCGCGGGATCCTCCGCCAGCTCACTCGCCGCGAAGTTGGAGGCCCAGGTAGCGAAGGACTCCTTGAGCCACAGGTCGTCCCACCACCGCATCGTGACCAGATCCCCGAACCACATATGGGACAACTCGTGCAGGATCGTGTCGTCCCGGTTTTGATACGCCGCCGGGGTGGCGCGGCTGCGGAACACGTGTTCGTCCCGCAGAGTCACGCAGCCGACGTTCTCCATGGCGCCGCCGTTGTACTCCGGGACGAAGACCTGGTCGTACTTGCCGAAGGGGTACGGAAAACCGAACTCCCTCTCGAAGACGGTGAAGCCGTCCTGGGTGGTCCGGAAGATCCGCTCAGCGTCGAGGAACCGCGCGAGCGACTCCCGGCACAAGATCGCCGCCGGGATCTCCCCCGACTGCGTCTGGAAGGGCTGCTCCACCCGGAAGTAGTCTCCGGCCACCAGCGCCGTGAGGTAGGTCGAGATCGGCTTCGTCTCGCCGAACTCCCACAGTGCCGCACCGTCGCCGACCTCTTGGCGAGCGACCTCCGGACCGTTCGAGATCACTGTCCAGCCCGACGGCGCCCGCACCGTGAAAGTGAAGCGGGCTTTGAGATCCGGCTGGTCGAAGCAGGCGAACACCCGGCGCGCCTCGACCGGTTCGAACTGGGTGTAGAGGTAGCTCCGGCCGTCCGCCGGATCCAGGAACCGGTGCAGTCCCTCGCCCGTCCGGCTGTAGCGGCAGAGCGCTTCGACCCGGAGCTCGTGCGCACCCTCCCTCACCTGCAGCGGCAGCCGGGAGTCCGCGAAGGCGGTCGGATCGAGCTCGACCCCGTCGAGCCGCGCGCCGACCACCGCGTCCCCGATCAGGTCGACGAACAGCGCCCCGTCCCTGCGGCCGGTGAAGGCCAGGGTGGACACCGATCGGAACTGGGTGGCGGCGTCCTCCCCACCCGCACCGGTGAGGTCGATGTCGACGCGGTAGCGGTCGGTGCTGATCAGCGCCGACCGCGCGCGGGCTTCGGCCCTGGTCAGGTTGTCGGGATACATGGCGCCGATCCTGCCATGCGGGCGGCGACCGGGTCAGTCGGTGACGCGGGCCGCCGACGCCGCGAGATAGCGGTCCCAGTTGCTCCGGCCGTCCGACTCGCCGGTCAGCTCCCCACCCGAGCCCAACGTGCTCAAGACTTCGGCGGTGGCGCGCCTTGTCGCTGCGTCCCATCGCCCGGTGACCTCGACCGGCCGGTCCCAGACGTGGCTGCTGATGGCTTGGATCGCCTGCACCTGGGTCGGCGAGCCCGGGTCGAACGCGGACGGGCCGCGCCCTGATCGCGCGTTGTCGATGTGGATGTGGTTGTGATGGTCGGCGTTGTACGGATAGGTCACCACGTACGCGAAACGGCGATGCAAACTCCCCGCCAGCGCCCAGTACTCCCGCTGCGCCCGCCGGAGCGCCGTCCCGGTCTGGCCGCGCCACTGGTCGTACCGGCACGAAACGAATCGGCCGCCGGCCAGCTCGATCCGAGCCAGGTCGAAGGCGCGACCCGCGTGGTGCCAGGAGCGACAGCCGCCGTCCCCGTTCTGTTCTGCTCGGCCGTCGGTCCAGGCCCCGTACGTCCACAGTCGCTGCGCCCGCAGCCCGGCCTCCCGCAAATCAGCGAGCCAGTCCGCCAACCGGTCGGCAAAGTCCTCGTCGAACCAGAACGCGTGGCCCTGGCCACTGACCTCGTAGACCAACGGCAGGCCGGCCAGCCTCAGGTGCCGGCTCAAGGCACCGCGGGCCACGCAACTCACCCGTTCACGGGCCGGCGCCGGACCGTCGAGGCTGCAGCCCGCCAGCGCGGCACCCGCCGCCGCGCCACCGGCCCAACCCAGGAGCTGCCGGCGGCTCACGGGAAGGTCGGACACCCACCGAGCGTAGGCGGGCACGGGGCCCGCGCAGTGGCATCGGATGCCCTGCCATAGTTCTTCGCATGCGCGTACACATCGGCTGTGACCACGCCGGCTTCGAACTCAAGAACTTCCTGGTCGGGGAGTTGGGCGCGTTGGGCCACGAGGTGGTCGACCACGGTCCGCAGAGCTACGACCCCGAGGACGACTACCCGGCGTTCTGCATCGCCGCCGGTGAGGCCGTGGTGGCGGATCCGGGGTCACTTGCCATCGTGATCGGTGGCTCCGGCAACGGCGAGCAGATCGCGGCGAACAAGGTCACGGGAACGCGGGCAGCGCTGGCCTACGACGTCGACACCGCCCGGCTGGCTCGCCAGCACAACGACGCCAACGTCATCGCCCTCGGCGGCCGGATGCACAGCGAGGCCGAGGCGCTGGGCCTGGTCACGCTGTTCCTGGATACACCCTTCAGTGGGGACCCGCGACACCAGCGGCGGATCGACCAGCTCTCCACCTACGAGGCTGAACGCGGCTGAGCGCGCCAGATCTGATCAGGGAGATCGGCGACCGTCGACCCGAGCGAGCAACTCGGCCATCACCTCGGCGGCGAAGGCCTCGTCGTCGGCGTCCGGGCGGGACACGTCCCGGGCCCGCATCGCGCGCGACGGGGACACCAGTCCGGAAACCCCGTCACGTCCGAAATCTCGTGGCCACAGGTCCCGTGGATCGTGATGGTGACCAGAGCCTGGGGCCGAACCGGCTGACATAGTGGTCAGCCTAAAACCGCGCTCCGCGGGACCACGACGATCGAGACCGAGTTGAAATCCTTCGCCACCCGAGCATTTCGGGTCGCCTTCGATGACAGCGGCCTGACCGCGGTCAATCCGACCGCGCGTCCCGACCGCGGCTATTTCGATCGACTCGAGATCGGCGCACTCCGGCGCAACGGCGAGCCGGTGCTCGGCGACACCGTGCCGGCGGTGCTCGACAGCGACGAGATCGAGCAGCGGTGGCTCGCGCCGGATGTCGCCTCGATCGCAATCCGGCACAGTTTCATCGCCGGCTGGCGGACCCGGGTCGTGCTCGCGAACCTGGCCGCCGCGGATTGGACGGCCACGCTCCGCTTCGCCGTTCGGCCCGGTCCCGGGTACCGGGTCTGGACGCTGGCCACCGGGTCGGCGACCGTGTTCGCGCTGCTGCCCTGGGAGCCGGACGTGCCGATCCTGTACGCCCGCAGCGGAAATTCTTCGGTGGTCAGCGAGGCCGCCGATCACCCCGATCACCCGACGGACGACCTGGTAGGCCTGCAGATCGGGCCGTATCGGATCGGCGCGGGCGAACGGCTCGTGCTGTCCTGGGACTGGAAGACCGCCAGCCACCCCCGCCGGCTGGCGAGCGATCTGAGCGCAGCGTTGCCGGCCCTGCCGCGGTGGCCGTGCGTCGCCGTGGGGGAGGAGATCTGGCTGCCCGCCGACCCCGACACCGCGCTGGTCGTCCCGGACACCGTCGAGACGACGGACCTCGGTGACCGGCAGGCCCTGGCGGCCACTGAACCCGGGCGGCACCGGGTGGAATTGCGCTCGGCGCGCGGCTCGACCGTCCTGGACCTGAGCTGGGTCACCCCGCTGCCCGACTTCCTCGCGAACGCCGCCGAACAGGCGCTGGCAGCCCCGGCCGGTCCCGCCGGGGTGGTCCGGTTGCCCGATCTGGCCAGCGCCCTCGTCGTCCAACGCGTCGCCCGTACCGCCGGCTTCCCCGCGGCCGGGGCCGCCGCCGACGCGCTCGACCAGTTCACCGCCCGGCTGAACGACGCGGGCCCGGATCCGGCGTTGCGCGCGATCTACCTCGCCGGCGAGTACGACCGACTCGGCGACGCGGATCTGATCAGCAGGGCGCTCGACGTGCTGGCCGGGCTCGGCCGACCGGTCCCCGGACTGGGTCTGGCCGTGCTGCGGACCACCGTGGCGTCGGTGCTCGCCGGCCGCTCGCCCCCGCCCGCGCCGCGGATCGTGCCGACGGGGGAGCCGGAGACCCTCGCGGAGGCCGAACTCCTGCTCGCGACCCGGACACCGGAGTTCCTGACCACCGATCCCGGAGTCAGCAGACTGCTGCATCGGCTGGCGACCGAGGTGTGCGCCGGGCTGCCGGGCCGGCTGCCGGAGCCACCGTCGAACCGTCCACCGCTCGACGAGATCGCCCACACGCTCGCCGTGCTGCGGCTGGTCCCCGATGCCCTCGGTCCGTGGTGGACAACTCGGTTCGGCGGCCCCGTCGGCGAACTCTCGGACGCCCGCGGTCTCGAGGTCATCGAGCGGATCGGCGCGGGGGGCCCGATCTCTGCGGCCCACGTGTGGCTCGCCCTCAGTTGCTGACGGTTTGGCTGGTCCGTCTGACATCCTGACCGCATGACGGAGCTGACGGTCGCGCTCCCCTCCGCCACTCGTCGCAAGTCCGCCCGCCGGTTGCCGAAGCTGCCGTCGTTCGTGGCCCGGCTGTGTTTCCTGGCCGCGACGCTGTTGTTGATCAGGCTGATCTTTCCCGGGGTCTTCTGGCTCATGGTGGCAGTCGACGCCTACTCGACGATCTTCTTCCCGATCGACGGGGGCTCGCTGGGGCTGGTGGTGGGACTGTTCATCGTCGGCGCCGCCCTGAACCGGCGCAAACGCGTCGGCTGGACCATCGCAGTCGTCGCCGGCACGATCGTGTTGATCGCCGACCTGGCCGTGATCGTGTTGCTGGTCGCCGGTTCGCTCCTGGTGACCTCGGAGTACGTCGACCTGGCGGCGCTCGCCCGGGCCGCGTTCAATCTCGCGTCGCTCGGCGCCTTGATGTGGTTCATGATCGTCTACCGCGGCGAGTTCTCGGCGCGGCGTACGCCCGGCAACCTCGCCAAGGCCCTGATCACGTTGGCGGTTGGACTTGTCGCGACAGTGGGGGTCGGGTTGGCCTTGACGTCGCTGTTCCCCAGCGACTTGGCCGGACCGCGGGGCCGGCTGGGCTGGATCTTCAATCGGATCCTCGGTGCCGTCTTCGGCGAGGAGTCGACCGCGACGCCGTCCAACCCGGGGCCGCCGAGTTGGATCAACGCCGTTCTCGGGGTCCTGATCGCCGTCACCTTGATCGCGGCGCTGCTCGTGCTGCTGCGTTCCCAACAGCGCGCGGCCTGGACGACGCCGGCCGACGAGCCGCGGGTCCGAGCGCTGGTGGCCCAGTCGCCGGAGGACTCGCTGGCCTACTTCAACACCCGGCGGGACAAGTCGGTCGTCTTCGCCGCCACGGGCCGGTCCGCGGTGAGCTACCGGGTCGGACTGGGAGTCTGCCTGGCCAGCAGCGATCCGCTCGGACCGCCCGACCACTGGCCCGGGGCCATCGAGGCCTGGTTCGCCCAGATCGACACGTACGGCTGGACGCCGGCGGTCATCGGCGCCAGCGAGGCGGGAGCAACGGCGTACGCGCAGGCCGGCCTGAAGGTCATCCGGCTCGGGGACGAGGCGGTGCTGGACCCCCGAGAGTTCCACCTGGACAGTCGCGAGCTGCGCCCCGTCCGCCAAGCCGTGGCCCGACTCGAACGGCTCGGCTACCACACCCGGGTCCGGCACCACCGTGACATCGACCCGGATGAACTGCAGTTGCTCATCGCCAAGACCGACGCCTGGCGCGACACCGAGTCCGAGCGCGGCTTCTCGATGGCACTCGGCCGGCTCGGCGATCCGGCCGACGGGGACTGCCTGATGGTCGAGGCGCTGTTCCCAGCGGACCGGGCCGAGCCCGGGCCGGCCGGCGGCGTCGCCGGCATCTTGTCCTTCGTGCCGTGGGGGAGTGACGGCTACTCCCTCGACGTGATGCGGCGCAGCCCGCACGCCGACAACGGCGTCACCGAGCTGCTGGTGACTGGGCTGATGGCGGCCGGCCGCGAACTCGGCGTCCGGCGGGTCTCGCTCAACTTCGCGGTCTTCCGATCCGCGTTCGAGGAGGGCGCCCGGATCGGCGCGGGGCCGTTCGTCCGGTTGTTCCGGCGGGCACTGCTGGTTGCCTCGCGATGGTGGCAGATCGAGTCCCTGTTCCGGGCCAACGTGAAGTACCACCCAGAGTGGAAGCCGCGTTTCCTGTGCTTCCTGGAGACTCGGGACATCGCGATGGTCGGCCTCGCATCGGGGGTGGCCGAAGGCTTCATCGACCTGCCCGGATTCCTGGGTCAGCACCAGGAGCCACCATCCCGGTTGCCCGGCGCGGCGGTGCCGGCGATCGCGGTGACACCGCCGGCCGTGACCGGCCCGAGGGTGCCAGAGCAGACCCGGCTGCGGATGCAGCTGCGCGCCGATCTCCTGGCGGCCGGCGGCGAGCCATATCCGACGACCTTCCGGCCGACTGCGGCGTGCGCCGATCTCCGGCTGGGGGAGCAGGTCACCGCCGCCGGCCGGGTGATGGCGGTCCGCGACTTTGGTGGGCTGATCTTCGTGCGGGTCCAGGACTGGTCCGGTTCCGCCCAGCTGATGTTGACGGCCGAGGTGGCGGGAGCCCCGGCACTGGCGGAGTTCCGCCGGTGGATCAACATCGGTGATCACGTCGGGGCCGAGGGCCTGATGGTGCTCTCCCGGAGCGGGGAGGTCTCGGTCCAGGCCCGCTCCTGGACGCTGACGGCCAAGGCCCTGCGACCGCTGCCCGACAAGCACCGCGGAATCACCGATCCCGAGGCCAAGGTCCGGCAGCGCTATCTCGACCTGACCATGAACGCGTCCGCCCGGCGCCGACTCCGGGCGCGGTCCGCAGCCATCCGGGCGGTCCGGGAAACCCTGCAGGGACACGGATTCCTCGAGGTCGAGACCCCGATCCTGCAGACCATCCACGGAGGTGCGAACGCGCGGCCCTTCCGGACCCACATCAACGCCTACGACCTCGGCCTCTACCTGCGGATCGCGCCGGAGCTCTACCTCAAGCGGTTGATGGTCGGCGGGGTGGACCGGATCTTCGAGATCGGCCGGAACTTCCGCAACGAGGGTGCCGACGCGACCCACAACCCCGAATTCACCATGCTCGAGGCGTACCAGGCGTACGGCGACTACACCACCATGCGGCTAGTGGTGCAGGACATCATCCGCAACGCATCGCTGGCGGCCAACGACACCACCGTGATCCGCGGCCGGGATGCGCACGGCGTCGAGCACGAGATCGATCTCGCCGAACCCTTCCGGGTGACCACCGTGAACGAGGCGATCTCGGCGGGTGCCGGAGTGGAGATCACCGCCGACACCGAGAAGCCGGAGTTGATCAGGCTGGCGGATGCGTTGAAGATCAACATCGACGAGCACTGGACCCGCGGCAACATCCTGCTGGAGCTGTACGAGCACCTGGCCGAGCACCCGACGGTGGCGCCCACCTTCTACTGTGACTTCCCAGCGGAGGTGTCCCCGCTGACCCGACAGCACCGGGTGGATCCGCGACTGGCGGAACGCTGGGACCTGGTCTGCTTCGGAGCGGAGATCGGCACCGCCTACTCCGAACTCGTCGACCCGGTGGTGCAACGCGCCCGGCTGACCGAGCAGTCCCTGCAGGCCGCCGGCGGCGACCCGGAGGCGATGGAACTCGACGAGGATTTCCTGATGGCGTTGGAGTACGCGATGCCGCCATCGGGCGGACTCGGGATGGGTGTCGACCGGTTGATCATGATGCTGACCGAGAGCAGCATCCGGGAGACGATCTCGTTCCCCCTGGTCCGTCCCCGCTCGTGACCCACGAGATCCTGGCGGGTCGCAATGTCGATCTCGGAGATCGTCTGGTCCATCTGGTCGTGACACCGGGCCGCGCCCCGACGGTGCTGCTGAGCGGCGGTTGCGGCGTGCCCTACTACCACTGGGATCCGGTGGTGGAGCTTCTCGGCGAGCTCGCAAGTGTCCGGCTCGATCGGCCGGGCCTGACCGGAACCCCCTGGCCCGGCGTGCTGCCCACCCTGGCCGCCGAAGTCGCAACCCTGCAGGATCTCCTCGACCAGCAGACCGGTCCGGTGATCATGGTCGCCCATTCGATGGCGGGACCGCATGCCGAGGCCCTGCTCCGGATCCACCCGGAGCGGGCGGAACAGGTGCTCGGGCTCGTGCTGGTGGACGCCAGCGTGGATCTGCGGGCCCGGCCGCAGCGATCGCAATCGGCGTGGCTGGTGGCTGCCCGGATGGTGCATGTGTTGGCCGCGGTGCCCCCGCTGCGCCTGCTGGGCTCGGCGGCCGACCGGTTGCTGCTGTCGTGGCAGAGCGGCCGGCGGCTGCGTGACCCCGCCGAGCCGGTCGCCCGGGCCCTCTACCGCAACCGGGACGCGATGGCCAGTGTGGTGGCCGAGCAGGCGGCGTATCGCGCGCAGCTGTGGGATCTGGAACAGCTGCGCCGCGTGCGGCCGTGGCCGCTGACCCGCACCGTGGTGCTCACCGCCGCGGGCTCCGGCGGCCGAAAGTGGATCGCCACTCAGCGCCGGCTCGCGGAGATCTTCGGCGGCGAGCAGGTCGTGTTGCCGCAGGCCCGGCACATGATCATGATCGACGAACCCGAGGCGGTGGTGTCGGCGGTCAGGTCACTGATCTGAGCGCCGAGGCGACGCTCAGGCGGAGATGCGGTCGTCGCGCGGCACGAGCAGATCCGGCCAGACGATGTCGCCGGCGCCGATGTCCACGCCCCGGTTGGCGATCCGCGGGGCCACGGCGCGGTCCAGCACGTATTTGATCAGCGGTTTCATGCTCGAGCCGTCGAGGGAATGGACCTTGGCCAGTTCGGCTTTGGCATCCTCGAAGTCGGTCAGCCGGATTCGTTCGATGTCACTGTGTTGGACCACCCGGAGGAACCGCCGATCCCGCAGCACCACGGGCCGCAGGAACTTCCGGATGGCGCGGATCACCAGATCGGAATCTTCGCCGGACCAGCCCTTGAACCGGTCGCTCTCGTCGTACCCGCCGAGCATCTCGAAGTTGCCCCTGGACAGCGCCACCCGGCCCATGCAGCCCTTGTAGACCCCGAGGTTCAGCCGCCGGTCGACCCGGTTGGAGGTGACGATCGCGTTCGGCCTTCGAGTGAACACCGCCCGCAGGTACTCGGTGAAGCCGAAACCCAGGAAGTTGTCCGCGTCGACGTTGCAGACGAAGTCGCCGGTGGCGAGGGCGTGCGCCATGTTCTTCGCGTGCGAATGCCGGAAGTGGGTCTGACCGCTGCTCCGGGCGAACTTCAGGATGCCGGCGTCGAGGTAGGGGGTGAGCCGCGGATCGGTGGTGATCCAGTCCGCCAGGTCGTCGGGGCTGCTGTAGTCGAGGACCACGAACTCGACTGCGTTCGGCCGAGCCCAATCCACGCTGTCCGCGAGGTTTCGCGGCAGGGTGTGTTTGAGGTGGTGCGCCCTGCCCATACAGGTCGTGCAAAGCGAGAGCTTCATGGCTGATTCTTCGGTGCGCCGTTCTGTAGGGGTTGGCACATCGTACTCAAACCGGTCGGCTGAACCGGGCGACCGACACGGGTCCGCTCGTCAGTCCGCCCCTGATCTCAATCCGACATGGTGCGGAGCACCCGGTGGGCCGCTATCAACTCCAATTCGGGTCGGTTGGCGACCTTGCGTTCGACCCGGTCGAGGATCTCCACGACGTGGGCCCGATCCCCGGCGACGACGGCAACGCCGACCGCCGCCCGACGGTGGAGATCCTGTTCGCCGACCTCCGCCGCGCTGACGGTGAAGGTGCGGATCAGGTCAGCGATCAACGGTCGGATCAGCGACCGCTTCTCCTTGAGCGAGTGCACGTCGCCGAGCAACAGGTCGAACTCCATCGCACCGATCCACACGAGAGTGCAATCTATCCAGCCGGACGGCGGCCCCTTTCCTCCGCGGATTAATGGTCTGAGGCCAGACCATTGACAGTCGGCCGGTGAGGTCACCAGACTCGTGCTCGTCCAGGCCAGACCTTCCGGGGGTGGAACAGATGACTGCCGATCACGAACTCGACGAGGACGCCAGAGCGCTCGCCGAGATGGGCTACAAGCAGGAACTGAAGCGCGGCATGTCCGGCTTCTCCAATTTCGCCGTGTCGTTCTCGATCATCTCGATCCTGGCGGGCTGCATCACCAGCTACAAGATCGCGCTGGTCTCCGGTGGACCGTCGACGATCGTGCTCGGCTGGCTGATCGTCGGCATCATGGTGCTCACCGTGGCGCTGTCGATGGCGGAGGTCTGTTCCCGTTATCCGACCGCCGGCGGCCTCTACTTCTGGGCCGGCCGGCTGGCCAAGAGGAACAAGCGCACCTGGGCCTGGTACGTCGGCTGGTTCAACTTCCTCGGCGAGATCGCGGTGACCGCGGCCATCGACTTCGGTTGCGCCACGACCTGGATGGCGTTCGCCAACCTGGTCTGGGGGGTCGAGGTCACCCCAGGCGGGGTCTTCCTGGTGTTCCTGGTGATCATCGTCAGCCACGCCGCGCTGAACACCTTCGGGGTCAATCTGGTCAGTCTGCTGTCCTCGATCTCCGCCTGGTGGCACGTCGTCGGGGTGCTGATCATCGTTGGCGCGCTGTGGATCCTCCCGACCAAGCACCAGAGCGTGGCCTGGACCCTGACCGGCTGGCACAACGAGACCGGCTGGAGCTTCCTGCCGTATGTGTTCTTGATGGGTCTTCTGATGGCCCAGTACACCTACACCGGCTATGACGCCTCCGCCCACGTGGCCGAGGAGACCAGGAACGCCTCCGTCGCCGCCCCGAAGGGCATCGTGCTCAGCGTGCTGGTCTCGGTGATCGGCGGGTTCATCCTGCTCTACTCGATCACCGCCTCGATCCAGGACAACTCCGAGGAAGGCCTGACCGCGCTGGCGGCCAGCGACACCGGCCTGCCGCCGGCGCAGATCTTCCTCGACTCCCTCGGCAATCCCGACGTCGCCAAGTTCCTGCTGTTCATCGTCTGCGTCGCCCAATACTTCTGCGGCATGGCCTCGGTCACCGCGAACTCACGGATGTCGTTCGCGTTCTCCCGCGATCATGCGCTGCCGGGTTCGAAGATCTGGGCCAAGGTCAACCCCCGGACGGGTACGCCGACCAACTCCATCTGGTTCTGCGTAGCGCTCTCGATCATCTTGGCTGTGCCGTCGCTGTTCAGCTCCACTGCCTATCTCGCCGTCACCTCGATCGCGGTGATCGGGCTCTACATCGCGTACGTGGTGCCGGTCTTCCTGCGTCGGTTGACTCCGGAATTCGTGCCCGGCCCGTGGCACCTCGGTCGCTGGAGCCCGATCATCGGCTGGATGGCCGTCGGCTGGGTAGTGCTCATCTGCATCCTGTTCGTGCTGCCACCGGCCTACCCGATCACGGTCAACACCTTCAACTACGCGCCGGTCGCGGTGGTCGTGGTGTTGATCATTGCCACGGTCTTCTGGCAGCTGGGCGGCAAGCGGACCTTCATGGAGGGCAAGGACGTCGAGCACACCACGAAGTCTCTCGGTGCTGTCCTGGATGAGTGAGCCGGACCTCGGCGAGGCAATCCTCGGGGCGGGCCGCAGCCGGCACGCGTTCGAGAACTGCGTCGAGCGGCTGGCCACCGCGATCCGGCTGGGGATCTATCCGCCGGGCCGAGTGCTGCCGCCCGAGCGCGACCTGGCCGAGACGATGGGAGTCTCCCGGGCGACCCTGCGGGAGGCCATCGCGGCGCTGCGCAGTGCCGGCATGGTGATCACCACCCGAGGTCGGGGCGGCGGCACGGTGGTCGACTACGAACCAGTCGTTCCGGGATCGCCCGGGGTGGACAGCCTGAACGGGCGGTGGGTCGAGTTGATGGATTCGCTGTGTTTCCGTCGGGTGGTGGAACCGGGGGCCAGTCAACTGGCCGCCAGCCAGGCGTTGGGTGCGGCCGAGCGGCGCCAGCTCGCCGACGCGGCCGATGCGGTGACCGCCGCGGCCGGTACCGCCGCGCACCGGCAGGCTGACTCCCGTTTCCATCTGGCCATCGCCTCGGTGACCGGGTCCCCCCGACTGATCGACGCCGTCACCGGAGTGCAGGCCGATCTGCACGACATGTTGCTGGCGATCCCGGTGCTGCCGATCAACATCGAGCACTCCAACACGCAGCACGCCGCGATCCTGGACGCGATTCTGGCGGGCGATCCCGGACGCGCCCGACGGGTGATGGAGGATCACTGCGACGACACCGCGGCCCTGCTGCGCGGTCTGCTGCGCTGAGGTGAAGGAGAAGACCATGACCGAGCTCCGCAACAACCGGCACCTGAGCACCCATGACCTCAAGCGGCGGATCGCCGAGCAGACGATCGATACGGTGGTCGTCGCCTTCACCGACATGCAGGGCCGGCTTCAGGGCAAGCGCATGCACGCGGCGTATTTCGTCGAGCACGTGCTCGAGCACGGCACGGAGGGGTGCAACTACCTCCTCGCCGTCGACGTCGACATGAACACTGTGGGCGGGTACGCCCTGTCGTCGTGGGAGCAGGGCTACGGCGATCTGGAGTTCGAGCTCGACCTCGACACCATCCGGCTGCTGCCGCACCTCCCGGCCACCGCCATGGTGCAGTGCGACCTGGTCCGGCTCGACCACGGCCCGGTCGAGCCGTCCCCTCGGACCATCCTGAAACGGCAACTGGGCCTGCTCGCCGACGACGGCCACGTCGCGCTGGCCGGCACCGAGCTGGAGTTCCTGATCTTCAACGACAGTTACGAGGGCGCCTGGACCGCCGGCTATCGCGGTCTCACCCCGGCCAACCAGTACAACATCGACTACTCCATCGTCGGCACCAGTCGGGTCGAGCCCCTGTTGCGGGAGATGCGCAACACGCTCTACGCCGCGGGACTGGACGTCGAGTCGGCCAAGGGCGAGTGCAATCTGGGCCAGCACGAGATCGGCTTCCTCTACGCCGACGCCCTGACCACCGCCGACAACCACGCCGTCTACAAGACCGTGGCCAAGGAGATCGCCGCCCAGCACGGCCAGGCGATCACCTTCATGGCCAAGTACGACGAGCGGGAGGGCAACTCCTGCCACATCCACCTCTCGCTGCGGGGCGCCGACGGTTCGCTCGTGTTCTCCGATCCAACGACTAGCTCAGGGCGCGCTGCACTCTACGACCAATTCCTGGCCGGCGTGCTCGCCACCATGGCGGATTTCACCCTGCTGTATGCGCCGAACGTCAACTCGTACAAGCGATTCGCCGCGGGCTCGTTCGCGCCCACGACCATCGGCTGGGGCGAGGACAACCGCACCTGTGCGGTCCGGCTGGTCGGCCACGGACCGAGCGCGCGGATGGAGAACCGGGTACCGGGCGGCGACGTCAATCCGTATCTGGCGTTGGCGGCCATGATCGCCGGCGGCCGCCACGGGATCGCCCGGCAGCTCGAACCACCCGCCCCACTGACCGGCAACGCCTACTCCTCCGGGCTGCCGACAATCCCGCAGACCCTGGCGGCCGCTCGGGACGCATTCACGACCTCTGCCGTCGCCCGGGAGCTGCTCGGCGATGAGGTCGTCGATCACTACACGAACATGGCCGACGTCGAACTGGCCGCCTTCGGTTCCGCGGTGACCGACTGGGAGCGTCGCCGCGGCTTCGAGAGGATGTAGCGGTGTTCGTCGTGAATCCGGCCACCACAAAGCGCATCGCCGAGATCGATTCGACCGACCGGGACGGCGCCACGGCGGCCATCGAGCGGGCCGCGGCCGCGTTTCCCGGCTGGCGCGACGTCTCACCCGGCGACCGGGCCCGGCTGCTCCGCCGGTTCGGGGACGTGGTCGACGCCCACCGGGAAGAACTCGCGCTCCTCGACGTGGCCAACGCCGGGCACCCGCTGAGCAGTGCCCGCTGGGAGGCGGCCAACGTCCGGGACGTGCTGCACTACTATGCGGGCGCACCCGAACGGCTGTCCGGGAAGCAGATCCCGGTGGCCGGCGGGATCGACGTCACCTTTCATGAACCCCTCGGCGTGGTGGGCGTGATCGTGCCCTGGAACTTCCCCATGCCGATCGCCGGGTGGGGATTCGCACCCGCCCTCGCGGCCGGCAACACCGTGGTCCTGAAGCCAGCCGAACTCACACCGCTGACCGCGATCCGGCTCGGAGAACTCGCGCTGGAGGCCGGGCTGCCCGCCGACGTGTTCACCGTCGTGCCCGGTCGCGGTGCCGTGGTCGGACAGGCGTTCGTCGACCACCCGTTGGTGCGCAAGATCTGCTTCACCGGATCGACCGAGGTCGGCAAGGCGATCATGGCCGGCTGTGCCGCCCAGTTGAAGCGCTGCACCCTCGAACTCGGCGGCAAGAGTGCCAACGTGATCTTCGCCGATGCCGATCTCGAGACCGCGGCGGCGAGCGCTCCGTACGCGGTCTTCGACAACGCCGGTCAGGACTGCTGCGCCCGTTCACGGATTCTGGTGGAGGAATCGGCGTACGAGGTGTTCCTCGGCCTGCTCGAGCCGGCGGTCACCGGACTCAGGGTTCGGGATCCGGCCGGCGAGGACGCCGAGATGGGTCCGCTGATCTCGGCCGAGCAACGGGACCGGGTCCGCGGCTACCTGGACGGAGTGGACGTGGCGTTCGCCGGATCGGCGCCGGACGGACCGGGCTTCTGGCTGCCGCCGACGGTGGTGCTGCCGCGGTCCAGCGCGGATCCGGTGTGGCGGGAGGAGGTGTTCGGCCCGGTGGTGGCGGTGCTCCCCTTCCGCGACGAAGCCGAGGCGATCGCCATGGCCAACGACACCGAGTACGGGCTGTCCGGTTCGATCTTCACCCGCGACATCGGCCGGGCGCTGCGGGTGTCCCGCGGCATCGAGTCCGGCAATCTCAGCGTGAACTCGCACTCCTCGGTGCGCTACTGGACGCCCTTCGGTGGCTACAAGCAGTCCGGACTGGGTCGCGAGCTCGGACCGGACGCCCCGATGGCGTTCACCGAGGAGAAGAACGTCTTCATCAGCCAGGACTAGAAGGGATGACCATGACGGGTCGGGTGGACGGGCGGGTCGCGGTGATCACCGGCGGGTGCTCGGGGATCGGATTGGCCAGCGCCCGACGGCTGGCCGCCGAGGGCGCCCGCGTGGTCATCGGCGACCTCGACGCCGAGCGAGGGCCGGCCCTCGCCGACGAGCTGGGTGGGGCCTTTCTGGCCACCGATGTGACCGACGCCGACCAGGTGCAGGCGCTGTTCGCCATCGCGAGCGATCGGTACGGGGCGGTCGACGTGGCCTTCAACAACGCCGGCATCTCACCGCCAGAGGACGACTCCATCCTCGATACCGACCTGGCGGCGTGGCGGCGGGTGCAGGAAGTCAACCTGACCAGCGTCTTCCTGTGCTGCCAGGCCGCGCTGCCGTACATGCTCGCCCAGCAGCGCGGCTCGATCATCAACACCGCGTCCTTCGTGGCAGTGCTCGGGGCGGCCACCTCGCAGATCTCGTACTCGGCGTCGAAGGGTGGGGTGTTGTCGATGAGCCGCGAACTCGGCGTGCAGTTCGCTCGCAACGGAATTCGGGTCAACGCCCTGTGTCCGGGCCCGGTCGACACCCCGATGCTGCGGGATTTGTTCGCGGCCGACCCGGAGCGGGCCGCCCGCCGCCTGGTGCACGTGCCGATCGGTCGGTTCGCCCGACCGGAGGAGATTGCGAACGCGGTGCTGTTTCTCGCCTCCGATGAGTCGAGTTACGTGAACGCGAGCACATTTCTCGTCGATGGCGGCATTTCGGCTGCCTACGTCACGCCGCTCTGATTGCAGAATGAGCATCATGTCTCGTCCCGTGATCGGCCTGTCCACCTACCGCGAGGACGCCCGTTGGGGGGTCTGGGACACCACCACGGATCTGTTGCCCGCCACCTACGCCCGGTCGGTGGAGGCCGCGGGCGCCGTGGCGGTGTTGCTGCCGCCCCAGATCGACGGCGCGGAATCGGTCGTCTCGCGACTGGATGGGCTCATCATCGCCGGCGGGGCGGACGTCGATCCGGGCCGCTACGGTGCGGAGCCGCACCCACTGACCCGCACCTGGCGGCCCGACCGGGACGCCTGGGAGGTGGCCCTGCTGGAAGCCGCCGCGGCGGCGCGCACGCCGGTGCTCGGCATCTGCCGTGGGATGCAGCTGATGGCGGTGTCCGCGGGCGGCACGCTGGAGCAGCACGTACCGGACCGGGTGGGTCACGACGAGCACTCGCCCGGCGGGGACGCGTTCGGCTGGGTGTCGATCACCACCGAACCCGGGTCCCTGGTCCGCCGGTGGGTGGGCGAGCGGCTGCAGGTCAACTGCCACCACCACCAGGCGGTGGCCGACCATCCCGGTTTCGCGGTGACCGCCCGGGCTGCGGACGGGACCGTGGAAGCCATCGAGGACCCCGATCGCGAGTTCTGGTTGGCCGTGCAGTGGCATCCGGAGTTCGGCGACGACCACGGGCTGTTCCGCGGCCTGGTCGCCGCCGCCGGCGGCCGCTGACTTCACAATTCGCGAGCATCGGCGACATTGCGAGAGAATTCAGACAGCCCGTAGGTCGGGATCGTCCTCGCCGAAGGTGCGCACCGGGCCGGGAGGGGTGTCGCGGGTCTCGAAGCGCACGGTGACCCGGCCGCGGCCCGATCCCCACACCCATCCGCGGCCATGGTCGGCGTGCTCCACGTCGGCTCCGGGCGGCCAGCGACGGATCCGGCGACCGGGGACGGCCTCGACCGGCGCAAGCGCCGTCTCGGCGCGGGAGTCGGAATCCGGGGATTCGAGCGGTGGCTCCGGCTCGAACAGCCGTTCCTGAATCACGTCGGTGAGTCCGGCTACGCCCACGCCGAGCAGCCGTACGCCACCCGTGGTGTCGACGCCGGCCAACAGCGACCCGGCGATGTCGTTGATCTGGTCCGCCCGGTCGGTCGGGTCGGCGACCGTACGGGACCGGGTGTGGGTGCTGAAGTCGTGCAGCCGGATCTTCAGCGTGATCGTCCGGGCGAAGAGTCGCGCCGCACCGAGCCGCGCGCTGACCTGCGCAGCGGCCTGTTCGATCAGCCGGCGCAACGTCGCCTGATCCACGATGTCGACCTCGAAGGTGTCCTCGACCGAGATGGACTTGGCCTCCCGCTCCGGCTCGACGGGTCGCTCGTCGCGGGCGTACGCCAGTTCCAGCAACGATTCGGCGTGCGCCCGACCGATCATCGACACCAACTCGGACCGCTCGATGCGGTGCAGGTCCGCGACCGTGCGCAGACCGATCCGACGCAGCTTCTCGGCGGTCACGGGACCGACGCCGGGGATGACGGCCACCGGCATCGGGGCCAGCAGGGCGACCTCCTCGCCGGGAGCGACGATGTAGAGCCCATCGGGTTTCCCCAACTCGGTCGCCACCTTCGCCATGAACTTGGAACTGGCGATGCCGACCGAGGCGCACAGCCCCCCGGTCACCCGGCTCACCTCGGCCTTGAGGCCGGTCGCCAGGACCTCCAGACCGGCGCGATCGAAGGTCACCGGCCGGGTGGCAGCCCTCAGGTCCACGAACGCCTCGTCCAGACTCAGCGGTTCCACCAGCGGTGACAGGTCGCGCAGGATGGCCATCACCTGGTCACTGGCCGCCCGGTACGCCCCGAACCGCCCCGCCAGGAACGCCGCGTGCGGGCAGCGGCGGCGTGCCTCGTGCGCGGGCATGGCCGAGCGCACCCCGAACACCCGCGCTTCGTAGGACGCCGTGGCGACCACGCCGCGCTGACCGACCCCACCGACCACGACCGGCCGGCCGCGCAGGGACGGCTTGTCCCGCTGCTCCACGGCGGCGAAGAACGCGTCCAGATCCAGGTGCAGGATCGACGACTCCGCTCGCACCGCCTCATTCTGCCCGGCGGCTCCGACGGTGGGTCCGGCGTCTATCATCCGGCTCGAACGCGGTCGCCGCCGGTACCCGTCGCGGGCGGTGCTCGGCGCAGGAAGCAGAATGTGCTCGTGTCACCCATGAACAACGACAAGAAGCTGGACGTCTGGCCGGGCAAGCCCTACCCCCTGGGCGCCACCTTCGACGGCACCGGCGTCAACTTCGCGATCTTCTCCGAGGCCGCCAACCGCCTGGAACTGTGCCTCATCGACGGGGCGGCCGGGGAGGAGCTGAGCGAGATCCGGGTCGAGATGACCGAGGTCGACGGCTCGGTCTGGCACGCCTACCTGCCGAGCGTTCAGCCGGGCCAGCGCTACGGCTACCGGGTGCACGGCCCGTACGACCCGAGCCGGGGGATGCGCTGCAATCCCGCCAAGCTGCTGTTGGACCCGTACGCCAAGGCGATGGACGGGATGATCGACGGCGACGAATCCCTGTTCTCCTACCGGTTCGGGGATCAGAGCGCCTTCAACGACCTCGACTCCCTCGAGCACACCATGTACTCGGTGGTCGTGAATCCGTTCTTCGACTGGGGGCATGATCGCCCGCCCGGCCACCAGTACCACGACTCGATCATCTACGAGATGCACGTCAAGGGCCTGACGATGACCCATCCGGAGATCCCCGAGGACATCCGCGGCACGTACGCCGCGATCGGGCATCCGGTGATCATCGACCATCTGCACGACCTCGGCGTGACCGCGGTGGAGTTGCTGCCGGTACACCAGTTCGTCAACGACTCCCATCTGGTCAGCCGCGGTTTGTCCAACTATTGGGGCTACAACACGATCGGCTTCCTGGCTCCGCACAATGCGTACTCCAGCACCGGCACCCGCGGGCAGCAGGCGACCGAATTCAAGGGCATGGTGCGGGCGCTGCACGAGGCGAACATCGAAGTGATCTTGGACGTCGTCTACAACCACACCGCCGAGGGCAACGAGCGGGGACCGACCATCGCGTTCCGCGGTCTGGACAACGCCTCCTACTACCGGCTGGTGGAGAAGGACCCGGCCCACTACTACGACACCACCGGCACCGGGAACAGCCTGCTGATGCGCAGCCCGCACGTGCTGCAGCTGATCATGGACTCGCTGCGCTACTGGGCCCTGGAGATGCACGTCGACGGATTCCGGTTCGACCTGGCCGCAACCCTGGCTCGGCAATTCCACGAGGTGGACAAGCTGTCGGCCTTCTTCGACATCATCCAACAGGACCCGGTGATCTCGCAGGTGAAGCTGATCGCGGAGCCCTGGGACCTGGGCGACGGCGGCTACCAGGTCGGCAACTTCCCGCCGTTGTGGACCGAGTGGAACGGCAAGTACCGCGACACCGTCCGGGACTACTGGCGCGGCGAGCAGGCCGCTCTCGGGGAGTTCGCCCGGCGACTCACGGGATCCAGCGATCTGTACAACCACTCCGACCGTCGGCCCACGGCATCGATCAACTTCGTCATCGCGCACGACGGTTTCACCCTGCGCGATCTCGTTTCCTACAACGAAAAACACAACCAGGCGAACGGGGAGAACGGGAACGACGGCGAGAGCCACAACCGCTCCTGGAACTGTGGGGCGGAGGGCCCGACCAACGATCCGGACATCAACGCGTTGCGACTGCGACAGCAGCGCAACTTCCTCAGCACCCTGCTGTTCAGTCAGGGGGTGCCGATGATCGCCCATGGTGATGAGCTGGGCCGGACCCAGGGTGGTAACAACAACGTCTACTGCCAGGACAACGAAACCGCGTGGGTGGACTGGGATCTCGACGACGACCAGCGCGACCTGCTCGCCTTCACCTCGGCCCTGATCGACCTGCGGAAGCGACACCCGGTGTTTCGTCGGCGCCGGTTCTTCGCCGGTGACTCCGCCCATGGCGGCCGCAGCGAACTGGGCGACATCGAATGGTTCCGGCCCGATGGGCGGCCGATGGACGAGAGCGACTGGACGTCCGGCATCGCCCGGACGCTGATGGTCTTCCTCAACGGCGACGCCATTCCCGAGCTGGACCAGATGGGCCGACCCATCTACGACGACCATTTCCTGTTGCTGTTCAACGGGTACTGGGAGCCAATCAGCTTCACCCTGCCGCCGAAGACCTTCGGCAGCAACTGGGAGATCCGGTTGGACACGACCACCGGGGCCGTTGATCCGCCGAACGCCAAACGCTGGCGGGCCCGCTCACGGCACGCCGTCGACGGGCGGTCACTGATGGTGCTGTCGACGAGGGCGGTACCCAGCGACGAGCGCGAGGCCTCCCACGACCGAGCGAAGCGGGTCGCTCCGTCCATGGCCCGCCGATCCTCGCAGCGCTGATCCGCCGTAGGGCACGATGAGTTTCGTGACCTACTCAGCTGACGAAGCCCGATACGACGTCCAGCCCTACCGCCGCTGCGGTCGCAGCGGCCTGCTGCTGCCGGCGATCTCGCTCGGGTTCTGGCACAACTTCGGTGACGACAAGCCGGTGGAGACCCAGCGGGCGATCATGCGCCGGGCCTTCGACCTCGGCGTCACCCACTTCGACCTGGCCAACAACTACGGTCCGCCGTACGGGGCCGCCGAAACCAACGTGGGCCGGATCCTGGCCGAGGACTTCGCGCCCTACCGGGACCAGCTGGTGATCTCCTCCAAGGCCGGCTGGGACATGTGGCCCGGTCCGTACGGTGATCTCGGCTCCCGTAAGTACCTGACGGCCAGTCTCGACCAGTCGCTGCGGCGGTTGCAGCTGGACTACGTCGACATCTTCTACCATCACCGGCCTGACCCGGACACGCCGCTGGAAGAGACGATGGGCGCGCTGGACTCGCTCGTCCGGGCCGGCAAGGCGCTCTACGTGGGTGTGTCGTCGTACTCGGCGGAGCACACCGCTGCAGCGGCGGCGATCCTGCGGGAGCTGGGCACGCCGATGGTGATCCACCAGCCGTCGTACTCGATGTTCAACCGCTGGATCGAGACCGACCTGCTGGACGTGCTTGGTCGCGAGGGCGTGGGGTGCATCGCCTTCACTGCTCTCGCCCAGGGTCTGCTGACCGATCGTTACCTGGACGGGATCCCGGCCGACTCCCGCGCAGCCGCCGGCAAGTCGCTGTCCAGCGAGATGATCAACGACGAGAACCTGGCGCGGATCCGGTCGCTCAACAACATCGCGAAGGACCGCGGCCAGACCCTCGCTCAGCTGGCCCTGGCCTGGGTGCTGCGCGATCCGCGGATGACCTCCACCCTGATCGGCGCCAGCAGCGTGCAGCAGCTCGAGGACAACGTCGCGACCGTGCGCAATCTCGACTTCAGCGAGGATGAGCTGACGGCCATTGACGAGCACGCGGTCGAGGCCGGGGTCGACCTGTGGTCCGGCGCGCGGGACGCGACCGAAGGGCAAGAGGGCTGACCTGCGTGGGGACGTTCGACGAACAGGGCCGGCCGGAGCCACCGCCCGCGGCAGAGGAGGCGGAAACCCTGCTGGGGTTCCTGGAGTTCCACCGGGCCACGCTGGCCTGGAAGACCGCCGACCTCGACCCGGCCGGACTGAACGCGACCGTCGGGGTGTCGACCATGACGCTGGGTGGAATGCTCAAGCACCTCGCCCTCGTGGAGCAGTCGTGGTTCGGGCACCGGTTGTCCGGGCGTGACCCCGGCGAGCCGTGGGCCGGCGTCGACTGGGACGCCGATCCGGACTGGGAGTGGCGCACGGCGGCGGACGATTCGCCGGAGACTCTGCGGTCGCTGTGGCGGCAGGCGGTGGATCAGGCTCGAGCCGACGTCGCCGCCGCGCTCGGCCGCGACGGTTTGGACCAGCTGGCGATCCACGGGTGGTCCGACGGCACCCGTCCGAGTCTCCGGTGGATCGTGGTGCACATGATCGAGGAGTACGCCCGGCACAACGGTCACGCGGACCTGCTCCGGGAGTCCATCGACGGCCAGACGGGGGAATGACTGCCGGGCCCCTTCAGGGCGTCGGAGTCGGAGCGAGCCGGATTCCGGCCTCGTCGAAGGCCAGCTTGAGCTGGTAGCGCAGCTCACGCGCGATGGGGGCGTTCTGTTCGGTCCGGGTGGTGCCGTGGATACGCAACGTGACCTCGCTGCCGGTCAGCGACTCGATCCCGACCAGGGCCGGTGGAGTGATGATCGCCTCGGCGAACTCCGGCCGGCTGGAGACCTCGTGGGCCACCCGGGAGACGAGATCCTGGGCCTCCGCCAGGTTGCCGTCGGCGTCGACGTGCAGGTCGATCAGGATCTCCGACCACCCCTTGCTCTTGTTGCCGACGCGGATCACCTCACCGTTGCGGACGTACCAGATCACCCCCGCCGGATCGCGCAGCCGGGTCACGCGGAGTCCGACCGCCTCCACCGTGCCGCTGGCCTTCTCCATGTCGATCACGTCGCCGATGCCGAACTGGTCCTCCAGCAACATCCCGACGCCGGAGATCAGGTCCTTCACCAGATTCTGGGCACCGAACCCGATGATCACGCCGAGAACGCCGGCACTGGCCAGGATCGGGGTCAGGTTGACGCCGAGCACCGAGAGGATGGCGAGGATGCAGATCAGTCCCACCACCACCGACGTGATGCTGATCACCAGCGAGCCGAGAGCGGCCGAGCGCTGGGCCTCGCGTTCTCCGGCCCAGGCCGTCGCGAAGTTCGCACCCCGGCGTAGCAGCCGGGACTTGCGCCGCTCGCTCGGCGGCATCCGAGCCTGGCGAACGATCCTCTTGACGATCGTGACGATGATCAACCGGGCGAGGAAGCCGAGCAGCAGGATCAGAGCGATCGCGAGGATGCTCTCGATCACGGGCGACATCAGGTGGAGAACCTTTCCGGACGTTCTCGAGAAGTACGACGAGTCGTGAGGCTATCGGGTGCCGGCGAATCCCCGTACCGCTGCTCGGGCCTTCGATCGGGCCGCTAGGGTGCTGCCTGAGCTCGACCTGAGCGAATCTCAGCAAGTCCGACTCGGAGGTCCCTGATGGCGCATTCCTGGTTGCACCGTGGCTCGTCCGTCCGGCGAGGAGCGCTGCTCGGCGCCCTGGCGCTGGCTCTGACGACCGCCGGCCTGGTCGGTGGTGCGGCCGCCGCGCCGGACGCGGCTGCCCCCGCAGCAACGATCCAGGACTGCGTGCCGGCCAACGCCCGGGTCAGGCCGGGCAGTCAGGCTGCAGCGAGCCGAACGCAGCTGTCGCGCCGCGACAATCGACTGCGGCCGAGCGGCGGCTCGGCGACCGCATGCGCAGCCAAGGGAGCTCTCCGCCACGAAGTTCTCGATCCTTCCGGGGTCACGGGTCGATGTGTACGTGCACGTGATCCGGCAGGGCGGACGGAACCGGCGGTGTGACCCGGCGACAGATCGCCCGGCAGATCAACGTGCTCAACCAGGCCTTCGCCGGCCGGCACCGCCGCCCGAGCGCGCGACGCTGTTCCGCTTCCGGCTGGCAGAGCATCACGTACACCAACAACGACGACTGGTACGACTGGGCGGATCCCGACATCGACCACGACGACGACGACGAGGCCAAGGCCGGCCCTGCATCAAGGGCGGGACGGAGACGCTCAACCTCTACATCGCCGGACTGGCTGATGGCCTGCTGGGCTACGCGAACTTCCGTCCGACCGATCTCGCGTGTGACCGAGGACGGCGTGGTGCTGCTCAACGAGAGTCTCCCGGGCGGCACCGCGGAGCCGTACAACCTCGGCGACACCGCCACCCACGAGGTCGGCCACTGGCTCGGGCTCTACCACACGTTCGAGAACGGCTGCGTCGCTCCCGGCGACCAGGTTGCCGACACGCCGTACCAGCGACGACGGCGACAATATCTTCTCATGCGACGGAGACTCGACGACACCTGCACACCAGCCGGGCCAGGACCCGGTGCACAACTTCATGAGCTACGGCGACGACCCCTGCCTCAACCGTTTCACGGCCGGCCAGTCGCTGCGGATGGCACTGCATGTGGTTCGCCTACCGCAGCGCGCATCGACGCTGCCCTGAGAGTGTGACCCGTCCCGACCTGATGCCGCTCGCAGAGGCTGAACGCCGCGAGTTCGCCGACCTGCTCTACGGACTGAGCGCGGACGAGTGGGACGCGCCCACTCTGTGCGAGGGGTGGACCGTGCGCGACGTGGTCGCGCACGTGTACAGCTTCGAGGATCTCCGGCCGCGGCAGGTGCTGGCGTTGGCGCTGAGGGGTCGGATGAACCTCGACCGGATCAACGATCTGGCCCTGGCACCGTTCCGGCGTGACACCCCGGAGCAATTGCTGGGTCGGGTCCGAGCCCGGCCGACCCCGCGGGGCCTCACCGCCGGCTTCGGGGGCGGCATCGCGCTCACCGACGGGATGATCCACCAACAAGACATCCGGCGTCCGCTGGGGCGCCCGCGGAGCATCCCGGCCGAACGGATCCGCGCCACGCTCGAGATCGCCGTCGCCTCGCCGACCCTCGGCACGAGAAAGCTGCTCCGCGAGCTGCAATTGGTCGCCGACGACATCGACTGGAATCACGGCCGCGGCTGGGTCATCCGCGGTCCGGCGGAGGCGGTGTTGATGGCCGCGGCGGGCCGCGTCGAGGCGCTCGCCGAGTGTACGGGGCCGGGCGTGCCTCGGCTGCGGAGGCGACTGGCCGATCGGCGCCGATCGAAAGTGCCTGGCAGGATCAGCCCATGAGTGTGATCAAGATCAACGCGATCACGGTGCCCGCCGACTCCGGGGACGAGCTGGCCCACAGATTCGCGGCGCGCGCCGGGGCGGTCGACGACGCCGACGGCTTCGAGGGCTTCGAGCTGTTGCAGCCGACCGATGAGCGTACCCAGTGGCTCGTCATCACCCGGTGGCGTGACGAGACCGCCTTCCAGGCCTGGTTGGCGTCGGAGTCCTTCGCCCGGGGCCACCGGTCAGCGAATGAGCGAGCCGGTGGGGAAGCCCCTCGGCCGGTCGCCTCGCACAGCGAGGTCTGGTCCTACGTGCGAGCCGGCGGCTCCTCGGGTTGAGCCGAGCTCCAGATCAACCTAGGAACACCCCAAGGAAATGCCGAATGAGTTGCGTCGACTCGGCTGGGCAGTCACCATGTCATCAGCCATCAGATCGACGCAGTCCCACTTCCCCGGATCGCTTCAGCGCATGGCGTACCAGTTTCCACGGTGGGAGCAGGGGAAGGGTTGGCCGTGTCGACGACGCGTCGGCGCCGCTGGACAGCGGCGGTGGCGCTGCTGGCTGCCCTGGTGTTCGGTGGCAGCGCGGTGGCGCACGCAGACGTCCGACAGACGCCCGGTGACGATGCCGTCGTCTCGACGGCAGGTCAGCTACGCACGCCCGACCGGTACCTGCGGGCCAACGACGCCAGGCGAGTGAGCTGGGATGATCTGCTCGCCGATGGCAAATCCCTGCCCGGCGTGAGCAAGAGCTGCGCCAGGAGCTGGCGTTCCTCCGGTAAGGACCAGCGGCTGGACTGGTCGAAGGCCGGCTACCAATGCTTGAACGGCCTGCTGGGATCGGGCTATCGGCCGCAGGGAGTCGGCGGTTCGGCGACGACGGAGCACTACCAGATCGACGGCGTGCCGGCGGCGGAGCGCAATCTCGTCCTCACCAGCTGGTACAACGCGGCCGGACCGAGCGCGACCCAACTCGTGGTGATGGACCTGGACCAAGGCGTCTACAACACCATTCAGCTCGTGCGGCCTGGTGCCTCCGGAAAGCTGCACGCCCTCAACTCCCACGGCAGCGGTCTCGTCTGGGCCGGCCAGTACCTCTACTCCTCGAGTCACTCCGAGCTGTGGATGTACAACGCCGACGACATCTTGAAGGTCGACGGGCACTATGTGCTCCCCGCGGTGGCGCGCTGGCGGGCATCAGGCGTCGGTGGACTGTCCAGCCTGTCGCTCGACCAGACGACCGTGCCGACCCGGTTGGTGGGCATCGACTACTCGAAGGCGGGCCACGCCACGCTGCAGAGCTTCGACCTCGCTGCACCCGACGGGCGGCTCACCGGCAACGCCAGCCAATCCGGCCAAGCTCTCACCTTGACCAACACCCTCGGCGAGGACGGCCGGCTGGTGCACAGCAACAGTTCCCAGACGATTCCCGGCTCGAGCTTCCAGGGCATTGCCCGGTACGGGCCGTACACGTTCGCCAACTCCTCTGCCCTGCACGTGGGGGGCAGAGCGGTCGATGCCGCGGTGGTGATGCGGGACGGGCAGGTGCAGGACCGGTTCCGGATGCCGTGGGGCAACGGCCAGTCGATCTACCTCGACTACCTGCGCGGCACCTACGTCAGCGTGACCGAGGCCGGAAGCCAGTTCATGTTCTCGTTGCCGCTCAACCAGCTCATGGGCGGCGAGCCGGCACCGAGCCAGGACGGCAACTGACCGCACCTCACACGAACACCGCACTCGCCTGCGTGTGGAGCGGGTGACGAGAATCGAACTCGCATGACCAACTTGGAAGTCATCGGCCGGGGGTCTGGCCCACGTCCACCGGCGTCCTTCAACGCGCATAGGTGACGCCGTGAGTGACCGTTGACGACCCCAGTTTGTGGCCCAACTGTGGCTCGGGGATGGCCGCTGTTCGATTCTGACCTCTTCGCTCTCGAAGGATGTGCAACTGACGAAGGCCTATGACAGCGGGTCGTCGACTTTCTGCCGGAGCCGCTCGTAGGGGGTTTGGCCGCCGAGGGCCCCGTGGGGTCGGTGGTAGTTGTAGTGATCCTCCCATTCTTGAAGCTTGTCGGTGAAGAGACGGGCGTCGTCGATGACCTGGCCCTCGAGAAGGCGGTAGAACTCCTCTGAGTCGATTCGGTGGGATCTCTCCACCTTCCCGTTCAGCCGCGGGGTCCGGGGTCGGATCTTGACGTGGTCGACGCCCTTGTCGAGCAGATGCCAGTGGAACGAGGCGCCGAACTCGGCGCCGTTGTCGGTCTGCACCCGCTCGACGGCGAAGGGCAGCTTCGACAGCACGGAGTCGATGAATTGGATCGCGGTCTTCTGATCGCAGCGTGGGTAGGCGCGCAGAACCCGCAGACGGGTGCAGTCGTCGATGGCGGTGAACTGGTAGTACTTCCGCCGCCGACCCGTTTGCCCTAGTGGCTCGATGAATTTCACGTCGACCTGCAGCTGGTGGCCGGGGCGTTGCTTCTCGTACCGCTTCCAACGCCGGTCGTGGCGTTGATAGCGCTGGGAGGCGGGCAACCGGTTCATCCCGAGCCGCTTCAGGATCCGCCACACGCCGGAGGTGCTGATGGTGACGTCGTGATAGCGGACCAGGTACATCGCGATCTTGGCCGGCCCGAAGTGATAGTGCTTGCGCAACCACAGGATCTTCTCGACCACCTCGGCCTGGGTGGCCTTTGGTGAGGCGTGCGGCCGGCTCGACCGGTCCCTCAGCCCTTCAGCGCCGTCGGCGTCGTATCGGCGGCGCCAGACGTAGTAGCACTGCCGGCTGATGCCGTAGTAGCGGCAGGTCGCCGCCACGTTGCCCGACACTTCCTCGACGTGGCGCAGGATCGCCAGTTTGCGCTTGGCCCGCCGTTCCAACTCGCGTTCACTCATGCAGATCTCCTAGGTTCAAGAGACCCGACTGTCAAGAACCTCCGTCAGTTCTAGATGCTTGGTGGGAGGTCTTGGTTCGATCCCCGGCATCCGATCCACGGCATCCGCTCCACGGCTCGGCAGGCGTACGACTCGTCGTGCCTCGGCCTCGGTCAGTCCGCGCTTCCGCTTCCAGAGCCCCTTCATTACATTGCGTCCCACCCAAATCACGACCAGCGGTATTGGCTTGCAAACAGCTTCAAGTACGGTCGGGGAAATTTTGGGATTCCTGTCGCGGCCGTTCGCCGGTGCTAACTTCAAAAGTGACTGGGCAGCCGGCGTCAGCCCTTAGGTCTGCGCTGAGCTGTGATCTCGGGGGAGATGACAATGAAGTCACGGTTTCGGCGTGCCGTCACGTCGTTAGGTGTTGCGAGTGTCATCACGGTGACGCTCGGGGTGGGCCCTGCTTGGGCGCACCCTGGTGAGCCGGATGAGGCTGGCGAAGACCATGCTGTCCAGGACCTTGCCGGGGTGTCCATGAGCAAGATCGAGAAAGACACACGTGCGAACGCCGCCAAGGTCAACGAACGCACCGGGGTGATACCCGGTCGGCGCAGTCCCGGACAGGCGGTCGCCAACGATCAGCTGTCGGCCGCGGCGTCCGCCGATCCGAGTGCAGGTGGTCGGTGGAGCGGGGTGCAGCCGACCCCGGTGGTCCCGGTCTTTCAGGTGGTTCTGCCCAACGGCAAGGTCTTGATGTGGGACTCGGTCGGCGACAGCGAGACCAAGACTCAGCTAACTCAGACATTCACGCGGGCTGCGGTCTGGGATCCGACGCAGGACACCTTCCGTCAGGTGAACGTGTCCGGCTACAACATCTTCTGCGCCGGCTTCACCCAGCTGGCCGACGGGCGGGTGCTGGTCGCCGGGGGCAACAAGAACCCGGCATACGACGGAATCGTCCAGACCCACCTGTTCGATTGGCGCACCGAGACCTGGTCGCGGGGCCCGGACATGCAGGCCGCTCGCTGGTATCCCGTCGGTCGCCGCACTCGGCAATGGAGAGGCGCTCATCGTCGGTGGCGGGCCTTCGCCACCGCGGAGGTGTACCAGAGGCAACGGCGCGTTGCGCCGGCTGACTGGCTTCTCCAGCTTCGCTCGACGCATCCTATCCGTTCCTGGTGCCGCGTCCGGACGGGAAGGTCGAGCTCGTCGGTCCGTACAAGCGCATGGAGACGATGAGCACGACCGGCACCGGCGCCTTGGCCGCGACTCGTGACCGGGACGGAATCGACCGCACGTACGGCAGTTTCGCGACCTACGACATTGGCAAGGTGCTGGTTGCCGGGGGTGGCAATGTGACCGAAGACGGTCAGACGACGGTGCCCACCCGTACCGCCTCGATCGTGGACGTCACCGGCTCGCTGACCCAGGCGCGGTCCACGAGCTCCATGTCGCTCGGACGACGACTGTTCGACCTCACCGTCCTGGCGGATGGCAGCGTCCTGGCCACCGGCGGCCAGAGCCAGACGGAGAACGGGCTGGTCGACCTCGACAACCCCGTTTACGCCGCCGAGCGATGGGACCCGGCCACCGAGAACATGGACCGTCCTCTCCAGCGCCAACCGAGTCCGGCAATACCACTCGGCCGCCACCCTGCTGCCGGACGGCCGGGTGCTGACCGGCGGCGGCGGCATCTGCGGTGACTGCACCACGAAGGGCTACCTGGAGAAGAACATCGAGTACTTCAGCCCGCCCTACCTGTACGACAAAGACGGCAGCGGACGATCTCGGCAACCCGACCCGAGATCGACGATGCCCCGGCGGCACTGGCGCTATGCGCGGACGTTCCAGATCCACAGCCGCTCAGTCAGGATCGATCCCCAAGGTCGGCCTCGTGCGGCTCGGCGCGACCACCCATGGTGACGACCAGGGGCAGCGTTACGTTCCCCTCACCTTCACCGCGACGGGCTCGGTGATCACAGCCACCGCACCAGCCACCGCGAACATCGCCCCGCCGGGCTACTACATGCTGCTCATCACCGACAGCGACGGCGTTCCCTCGGTAGCCAAGATCATCCAGCTCCCCCCGGAGCAGCGCCCGACGCGGAGCGACTACGACGGCGACGGCGACGCCGACATCGCCGTCTGGCGGCCCACAACAGGCACCTGGTACGTCCGGGGCCGCACCGGAATCGCGTACGGGATGTCCACCGACAAGCCGATCCCGGCCGACTACGGCGGCGACGGCCTCACCGACATCGCCGTCTGGCGGCCCTCAACGGGCACCTGGTACGTCCGCGGCCGAACACCGCTCATCTACGGGGTCAAGGGTGACATCCCCGTCGCGGGCGACTACGACGGCGATCGTGATGCCGACATCGCCGTCTGGCGGCCGTCGACCGGCACCTGGTACGTCCGCGGCCGAACACCGCTCATCTACGGGGTCAAGGGTGACATCCCCGTCCCCGGCGACTACGACGGCAACGGCAGCCTCGACATCGCCGTCTGGCGTCCGTCGACCGGCACCTGGTACGTCCGAGGGAGGGCCTCGGTCAGGTACGGGATCAGGGGAGACGTCCCAGTCGTCGCCGACTACGACGGCGACGGCGACGCCGATCTCGCCGTCTGGCGACCCACAACGGGCACCTGGTACGTCCGGGGGCGCAGCGGGATCGGTTACGGGGTGTCCACCGACAAGCCTGTCCCGGCCGACTACAGCGGCGACGGCCTCACTGACATCGCGGTCTGGCGCCCGTCGACCGCCCGATGGTACGTCCGTGGCTCGGCCGCGGTCGCCTACGGACAATCCAGCGACGTTCCCCTGACAGGACGCTGAAGCGTCAATGGCGCTCCGAACGAGGAGCTCAATTAGCGGTCGGGCCATCTCGTGCTACAGGATTGGAGGACAGGATGGGCGAGTCGAAGTTGCCCGACGACGACATCACTGAGCCGAGGCCGAGGCCAGTCGTCGTTCACTACTCCATGCCGCCCGCGGCCCCGAGTAAAGCGAGGACGTGGATGCCGGGGTAGCACGGCGGCCTTTGGCCCATGTCGTGTTGATCCATCTCGGTGGCGCCGCAATGCCTGACGTTGGTGGTCGTGGAGACCACCCCAGATGGTTCGCAGCAGCATGTGCTCAGCGACGATCCTGCGGAATCCGGCGCCCAATCAGTCGCTGCTGGACTTTGGAGCCGCGCAGGCGAGCGCAGCAAGCCGTCTTGATCATTTATAGAGGTCAATTCGTCAGTGCGGCGTCCAGGCAGCAATTTTGGGCTCGCCCTCCGCCGTCGCCAGCGACGCCGATGACTCGGACCCTTGGGACGGTCTGAATCTGCTCGGGCCCCGTTTGTAACAGTTTGGGTGTCATGAGGTTGATTTCGGCATCTGGCGGTGGTGAGTGTCGGTGGGCTCTGTCACCGTCGTTGATGGCGCAACACACAACATGACGGGGTGAACCCAGGGGGGTCGGCTCCCCAACCCGGCCCGATGGCCATCCAAGATCATTAGCTGCTCAAATCGATACGCAACTCCGCGCCGCTGACCTTGGTTAGACATGGCTTCGTGCTGCGCTGTGGCTCAGGCACGGAGTGCCCCACCCAAATCGAGGGGTGGGAGCGAACCCCAGACCGGGCGGGTCGCGTGGTGGAGCCGCAGCTATCTGGCCGCGTGATCCGCCCTCGCAGGTGGTGGGCGGCGTGATCTTGGTGGTCTCGATGGGTGAATGGTTGAGCAGCTTCGGCGGCTGCGCGTTCTTGATGCTCGGCGACTACTGAAACGGCTGATTGATGAGCCTCGACGTGTTGGCCGGCATCACCTTGGACATGGCCCGTGAACTCGCCGAGGCCCAACACGTGTGTGGCCGACCGGTGCTGCGTCCGGGAGGACCGGCAGACCGGCCTCGAGGAGCTGGTGGCCATCCCGTGCGCCTCCACCAGGGAAACCGTGTGTCCATCCTGTGCGGCGAAAGCGAGGAAGTTGCGGATGCAGCAGTGCGCGGAGGGAGGCACCGCAGCGACGAACCTGAGGACGATCAACGCGCCGCCATCGGTCACGGCCACGAGCACGATCACGACGGCGAGCAAGTCGGGGGCCCCGACGACGCCGACGATCATCCCGATGACGGGGAGCAGGTGCGGCGGGTCCGCTGACCCGGCGGCGCCAGGACGCACCGGATCTGCCCCGGATGCCCGTGGAGGACCGGACGGTCGGGGCGGGCGTTCACCACCCCGGACGGCAAGACCTACCGGCCCTCGATGTTCCTCACCCTGACGCTGGGCTCCTACGGCCCGGTCACCGCGAGTGGGTCTCCGGCGCATCCGGGGTCGTATGACTATCGACGGGCGGCGCTGGATGCCCTGCATTTTCCGAAGCTGGTGGACCGGTTCTCTGGCAGAACCTCAGGCGGTGCGCTGGCTACCGGGTGCAGTACTTCGCGGCCGTTGAACCGCAACGCCGGCTCGCCCCGCATCTGCACGCCGCCCTCCGGGGTGCTATTCCGCGACAGCTGATCCGGGAAGTGGTGCGGGGCAGCTACCTGCAGCTGTGGTGGCCGTCCTTCAACGAGCCGGTGTATGTCGATCGGCTGCCGGTGTGGGCCGACGGTGACTACGTCGACCCGGTCACCGGCGAGATACTGCCCACCTGGGCCGACGCGCGGGACCGTCTCGGCCGCGACCCGGAGGCGACGCCGGCGCACGTGATGGGACTCGGGCGGCAGCTGGATCTGGCCGGCATTATCGCCCCGTCGGTCGACGCCGACCGGGCCGTGCGGTACCTGACCAAGTATCTGACCAAGTCGATCGCCGGCACGCACCTGGACCCGGGGCGTACCGGGCGCATGTCGACCGGCTGCACGCCGAGCTCCGCTGGCTCCCGTGCACACCGGGCTGTGCGAACTGGCTGCGCTACGGCATCCAACCCGCCGGCTGCGTGCCGGGCTCGAGCCTGGCTACTGCGACGGACCCGCTCATGATCGGGAGAACCTGGGCTGCGGCGGCCGCCGCGTGCTCGTTTCCCGGCAATGGTCCGGCAAGACCCTGACCCAGCATCAGGCCGACCGGGCTGCCGTCGTCCGCGAAACCCTGCTCAACGCCGGCATGGTCACCCCGGAGCTGGACCGCATGGCGGCCAGGTCACCCTCCCCGACGGCACACCGCGGTTCGTCTGGACTGACAGCCGACCCGACCCGGCCGGCTACACGCGCGTACTACTGGCCTCGATCGGCGAACGGCTAGACTGGCGCAGCCAATACGAGTCGGCCAAGACGACAAACACGACGGCGAACGCGACCGCGACGGCTGTGGATAACTCGATCGGCAATGATGACCGGCCACCGTGACCCCGGCGGGCCGCGATCGCGCTGGAGAGCCGACCACACTCGGCCTCACCCGATGACCAGCCGATCTTGGTTGCAGGACCGGCTGTCCAGGGTGCGCGCAGCGAATCCGCAGGACACGAAGTGCCCTTGACGACCGGTCCGGAGACCACACCATCCCACTCGGGTGAGGCCGAGACCCCAACCACAGATGAAAGCAAGCCGGTGCCAGCCATGGAAGACGGAAGATGATCATGGAAAGGCTGCTGACAGTCGATCAGGCGGCTGATCTGTTCGGAACGACCGCGCGGTTTCCTCGTCGTTTGATCGCTGAGCGCCGGAGTCGATTTGTCCGTGTGGGGCGGCACGTTCGCATTCCCGAGTCCGCCGTTGCCGAATTCGTCGCCTCGGGCACGGTCGAGCCCATGACCCTCGGGTTGGTGTCATGACGGGAAAGCGTCGCCGGTTCGGGAGCATCCGCCGGCGCGATTCGGGCAATTATCAGGCTCGGTATCGCGGCCTGACGGAAGGATGCATGCGGCTCCGATGACGTTTGAGCGCAAGGGACATGCCGAGCGATGGCTGACGTTGTTGGAGGGTCAGATCATCCAGGGGTCGGTGGTCTTGGCCGGAAGGTGGCCGCGCGGTTCTGGCTGACTACGCCACTCGGTGGGTCCGCGAGCGCCGTCTGCAGCCCCGCACTCGCGAACTGTACGAATCGCGGCTGCGGAATCACATCGTGCCCTATCTGGGGACGTGTCCGTTGGACAAGATCAACTCGCAAACGATCCGGATCTGGCGTCAGCAGCTGGGTCGGGCGGACCTAGTAGTGAAAGCCGGACTCCCGGCGGGATTTCACTTCCACGACCTGCGCCACACAGGTAACAATCTGGCGGCCTCGAGCGGTGCCAGCACGCGTGAACTCATGCACCGGATGGGCCACGGCAGCATGCGGGCGGCTCTGATCTATCAGCACGCCACCAGTCAGCGCGATCGCGAGATCGCCGACGCTCTCGGCGCTCGCATCGAACGCGAATCAGGGGGGAAGTGGCCCGGAGTCCAGCGTGCCTCGGATACAAGGAGCGTAAGGCGCTCCGAAATAGCCGTTGACTAGGGTCGATGCTGTGGAGCGGGTGACGAGAATCGAACTCGCATGACCAGCTTGGAAGGCTGGAGCTCTGCCATTGAGCTACACCCGCGGGTACTGCTTCATCACAACCGTCGGTAGAACGTCGGGGCGGCGGGACTCGAACCCACGATCTTCTGCTCCCAAAGCAGACGCGCTAGCCACTACGCTACGCCCCGTTCGACGAGACCTGAGGAAGTGTAGGGCACCCGCCGCCCCAACCTCGCACAGCCGATTTGGCCGCCTTGTCGGACGACCATACGATGGCTGGCGGCTCACCTGGAGCCGTCGAGCGGCGGTACGGGTCGGCCGATCCCTTCCACCAGTCCAGGAGTATCCAGCGTGCCCAGCACCGTCGAGCAGTTGAGCCCCACTCGGGTGAAGATCACCGTCGAGGTCCCGTTCTCAGACCTCAAGCCCAGTGTGGACAAGGCTTACCGCGAGATCGCGCAGTCGGTCAACATCCCGGGATTCCGCAAGGGCAAGGTGCCGCCGATGGTCATCGACCAGCGGTTCGGTCGGGGGATGATCCTGCAAGAGGCGCTGAACGAAGCGCTGCCGCGGTTCTACGGCGCCGCCGTCGCGGAGAACAAGCTCAACCCGTTGGCCCAGCCCGAGGTCGAGGTGACCAAGCTCGAGGACGGCTCGCTGGTCGAGTTCGTGGCCGAGGTCGACGTGCGTCCCGACTTCACCCTGCCGGACCTGAGCGAGGTCAAGGTGCAGGTCGACGCCATCGACGTGGCGGAAGACCGGGTGGAGGAAGAACTGTCCGGTCTGCGGAACCGGTTCGGCTCCCGGACGGCCGTGGAGCGCGCCGCCCAGGACGGCGACCTGGTGACCATCGACCTGATCGCGAGTCGCGACGGGGAGCCGCTCGCGGACGCCACCGCGGAGGGACTCGACTACGAGGTCGGCTCCGGCGCGATGCTCGATGGCCTCGACGACGCCGTCACCGGCCTGTCGGTGGGGGAGTCGGCGACCTTCAGTTCAACCCTGGTCGGTGGCCCGCTCAAAGGCGAGGTGGCCGACATCGAGGTCCGGGTTGCCTCGGTCAAGGAACAGGAGTTGCCCGACGCCGACGACGAGTTCGCCCAGCTCGCTTCCGACTTCGACACGATCGAGGAACTGCGGATCGATCTGAGCGAAAAGATTGCCAACCTGGCCCGTCTGGAGCAGGCGGCTGCCGCGCGCGACGCGGTCCTGGAGGAGTTGCTGACCAAGGTCGAAATCGCGTTGCCGGAGAACGTCGTGCAGGCTGACTTCGACGCCCGCAAGCAGGAGTTCGAGTCGACCCTGCGCAACGCCGGATTGACCCTGGAGGAGTATCTCGTCGACGGGGACCAGACCCCCGAGGACTTCTGGACCGAGCTGGAGGAGCGTACGGCGACGGCGCTGCGAGCCCAGCTCGTCTTGGACAAGGTGGCCGAAGAGCGCGAACTCACCGTGGACCAGAACGACCTCACGGCCCACATCATCCGCAAGGCCCAACAGGAGAACACCGCTCCCCAGCAGATCGCGGATCACCTGCAGGAGCACCCGCACCACATCGACGAGTACATGACCGAGATCCGCCGCGGCAAGGCGCTCGGCGTCCTGGTCGAAACTGCCGAGATCACCGACTCGGCGGGCACCAGGGTGGACCTGAGCAACCTCCAGGCGGACGGGTCGATCAAAGATCCTTCGGAGGCCGACGAGAGCATCTCTGGGGAAAGTGAGAACGAGCCGGAGAACTCGTCGTCCTCGTAGCTGTAGGCAGCGTTTCCTGCGGCAATTCAAGATTCAACAGATCTTGAGGATATCTAGATCAAACGCCGCGTACCCCAAGAGGTTGATGAGTCAGGATTTGTCTGTCGCCGGAACCGGAGGGGCCAAGTCAGGGGCGGCCTCCTCGTAGGGATTGGCGATGAGGCTCTTCGGGAACGCAGTTCGGGGGAACGTCTACTCGGGGTAGAGCCACATGTGCGATGGTCAGGACTGGATATCACCGTTCCAGCCCTGACCATCGTGCTTTTCTCGGCCTGTGCGCTCCTGTGCGCCGATAGCGAACACCGGTGCCGAACCCTCTGCTCAATCGACCCCGCGGGGTAGTTTCATCCCCGTGAACCAACCCATCGCACACCCCCCGGCCGCATCGGTGCACCCTCTCTCGCGTCCCGTCTCGATGGCGCGCGGTGGCGGCAACATCGGCTTGGACGACAACGTCTATCAGGCGCTGCTGCAGAACCGGATCATCTTCTTGGGCTCTGAGGTCAAGGACGAGAACGCCAACGCCATCTGCGCCCAGATGCTGCTGCTGAACGCGGAGGACCCGCACCGCGACATCTACCTCTACATCAACTCCCCGGGCGGCTCGGTCGACTCCGGCATGGCGATCTACGACACGATGAAGTGGATCTCCAACGACGTCGCGACGGTGGCCATGGGTCTCGCGGCCTCGATGGGGCAGTTCCTGCTCTGCGCCGGCACCAACGGCAAGCGGTACGCCCTGCCGCACAGCCGGATCATGATGCACCAGCCGTCCGGCGGACTCGGCGGCACCGCGAGCGACATCCGGATCCAGGCCGAGCAGTCGCTGCACATCAAGAGCATGATGCAGCGACTGATCGCCGAGCACACCGGCCAGACGCTGGAGCAGATCGAGGCCGACTCCGACCGCGACCGCTGGTTCACCGCGGAGGAGGCCAAGGATTACGGCTTCATCGACCATGTGTACGTCGCGGCCGCGCAGATCCCCTCCGACGAAGCCCCCAACCAGTGAGAGAGCGTGCGATGAGCAACCCCTACGCCAACTTCGACCCGATGGTGCGCTCGCAGCAATTCGCGCCGACCATGGACTACTACATCCCGCAGTGGGAGGAGCGCACCTCGTACGGCATGCGCCGCATCGATCCGTACACCAAGCTGTTCGAGGACCGCATCATCTTCTTGGGCACGCCGATCAGCGATGAGATCGCGAACGCGGTGATGGCGCAGTTGCTGTGCCTGCAGCAGATGGACGCCGAGCGGCAGATCGAGATCTACATCAACTCACCCGGTGGCTCGTTCACCGCGCTGACCGCGATCTACGACACGATGCGCTACATCAAGCCGGACGTCAGCACGGTCTGCCTCGGCCAGGCCGCCTCGGCCGCGGCGGTGATCCTCGCCGCCGGCACCAAGGGCAAGCGACTGGCCCTGCCGAACAGCCGGATCCTGATCCACCAGCCGGCGACCGAGGGTGGCTACGGCCAGTCCTCCGACATCGAGATCCAGGCCCGGGAGATCCTGCGGATCCGGTCGCTGATGGAGGACATGCTGGCCACCGACACCGGCCGGACCACCGAGGAGGTCAGCCAGGACATCGAGCGGGACAAGTACCTCACGGCCGAACAGGCCCTGGAGTACGGCATCATCGACGAGGTCCTGACCCCGCTGAAGGCACTCCCGGTCTGAGCGATTCGAGGCCCACGCAACCGCCACGACGCGGAGGACACATGTCCTCCACATCGTCGGTAGCCAGCGTTAGGGTGGTCGGACACGTTGGACGTCAAGGTGTGAACGGTTAGGTCGGCAGAGAGGAGGCGGGGTGGCACGCATCGGAGAGAGCGGCGATCTGCTCAAGTGCTCGTTCTGCGGAAAGAGCCAGAAGCAGGTCAAGAAGCTCATCGCGGGCCCGGGCGTCTACATCTGCGACGAGTGCATCGACCTCTGCAACGAGATCATCGAGGAGGAGTTCTCCGAGGGTCACGAGGTCGGCCTGCTCGAAGAGCTGCCGAAGCCGCACCAGATCCGCCAGTTCCTCGACGGCTACGTCATCGGCCAGACCGGCGCCAAGAAGGCGCTCGCGGTCGCCGTCTACAACCACTACAAGCGGGTCCAGGCCCAGGCCGCCAACCCGCCGCGGCGCGCCGAGGACGACGGCGTCGAGTTGGGCAAGTCGAACATCTTGCTGATCGGCCCGACCGGCTGCGGCAAGACCTATCTGGCCCAGACTCTGGCCAAGATGCTGAACGTGCCGTTCGCGATCGCCGACGCCACGGCGCTGACCGAGGCCGGTTACGTGGGCGAGGACGTCGAGAACATCCTGCTCAAGCTGATCCAGGCCGCCGACTTCGACGTGAAGAAGGCCGAGACCGGCATCATCTACATCGACGAGGTCGACAAGATCGCCCGCAAGAGCGAGAACCCGTCGATCACCCGCGACGTCTCCGGCGAAGGGGTCCAGCAGGCGCTGCTGAAGATCCTCGAGGGGACCAGCGCGTCGGTGCCGCCGCAGGGCGGTCGCAAGCACCCGCACCAGGACTTCATCCAGATCGACACGACGAACGTGTTGTTCATCGTCGGTGGTGCGTTCGCCGGGTTGGACCACATCATCGCCTCGCGGGTCGGCAAGCGGCCGCTCGGCTTCAACAACAGTCTGGAGTCCCGTCGCGAGGCCTCCGACGATCCGTTCGCCGACGTCCGGCCGGAGGATCTGGTGAAGTTCGGTCTCATCCCGGAGTTCATCGGCCGGCTGCCGATGATCTCCTCGGTCAGCCAACTCGACCGCGACGCCCTCATCCGGATCCTGATCGAGCCGAAGAACGCGCTGATCAAGCAGTTCAAGAAGCTGTTCGACCTCGACGGAGTGGATCTGGAGTTCAGCGACGACGCCATCGAGGCCATCGCCGACCTGGCCCTGCTGCGGGGGACCGGGGCACGCGGGCTGCGGGCCATCCTCGAAGAAGTCCTACTCAACGTCATGTATGACGTACCGAGCCGCGACGACGTCGCCCAGGTGATCATCAATGCCGAGGTCGTCAACGACTCGGTGCTGCCGACTCTCGTGCCGCGGGAGAAGCTCGCCAAGCGCGAGCGGCGCGAGAAGTCCGCCTGAGCTTTAGGTCGCTCGACCCCGCGTCCTCCCTCACAAGTAATCGGTCGCAAACCCCATCTCGCGGTGCCCCAGAGTGGGGGTTTGTGCCCGGTTACTTGCGCCGCCAGCGGCGCCACACCCTCGCTCGGCCTGCGGGCGCGTGCAGGGACTCGGCGATCAGTGCGTTCCAGGCTGCGAGTTGGCCGGGTTCAAATTCGCGGCCCAGGACGCGATCCGTATCGGCGATGATGGCGGCGCCACCGTAGAGCACGTCGGTTGAGGTGTAGCCCGCGCGCTCCCAGCCGGTGCGCAACAGGGCCCGGTCTCGGCCGAGGTCGCTGCGATGCCGGTCCTTGTCCCGGTGGTCGGCACCGTCGTACTCCTGCAACCGCCGGGTGCCGTCGATGCGTAGGTCGGCCCGAGCGACGAAGTCTCCGTACTCGTCGTAGATCTTGTACTGCGGTGTAACCGGGATCCCCGCCGCCCGGTGCAACACCCTCATGATCGACTCCCAGGGCGACTCGCTGCGCGCGTCCAGCAGCGGGATCAGCCGACGGAGCTGCCGTACGCCGCGCCGGCGCTGTCGAGCAATACGCTCCAGGTCCGACAAGGTGATCTGTTTCGATCGCAGCGCCGAGTCACCCAGGACAACGAGATCGAGCAGAGCCAGATCGCGAGCCGCGTGCAGCAGGGTGTCGGCCGCGGTCGTGACCCGCAGTCCGTGCCAGAACTCCAGCATCGGCGGCTGGGGGTGGCGGAAGACAATCAGCCCGCGGCGGCGATAGCGATTACCGGTTTCCGGCATCGCGGCGAAGACGGGATGCACCAGCGGCACTGGCAGCCACCAGCCGCGCACGGCCGCCGCCGTCAGATGAGTGAACCCGGCGGTAGGCGGTAGCAGCAACTGCCAGGCGCGGAGGTCCGAGCGCTCGTCCCGGCGTCCTCGCCTAACCCAGAGGCCGTAGCTCAGCCGCTCCCACGACCTGAGGCGAATCTCACCCACAACCGCGGCGTCCAGGGGGAGGGTCACGTACGGAGTCTGCGGACGCCGCGCCGAATCGGTGCGGCCGGCCGCGAGCCTGGGGACAACCGCGGCGAAGCGTCACCAGCCGCCTGTGGACGAACCAATCGGTCGCAGACCGCAACTCCGGGGCGGGAAATCTGCTGTCTGTGACCGATTTGTGCTGGGACGGGGTCGTTAGCCGTCGGTAACCGCACGCCGGCCTCACCGGCGGCTCCGCCCGGGCATGATGGCCGAGTGACCGGAAAGCTGGGTTGGGCGATGGCGGCGACGCTCGTGCTCGCGCTCGCGGGGTGTGGCGGCAGTCCGACGACCGGCGGGGTAGCCGGTGAGTTGCCCGCCGCGAGCACCCGCGCCCTGGCGCCATCCAGCCCAGCCGCCAGCAAGGCCAGCCCGGCGCCGAGCACGGCTTCGCGGCCCGCTCAGCCAAGTACCTCGAAGTCTCCCCTCCCGAGCACCAAGCCGGTCGAGGTCGCGGACACCCTCCGCTTCGAGGCGACGACGGTCGACGGAAAGCGGTTCGACCCAGCGACCCTGGCCGGCAAGCCGGCGCTGTTCTGGTTCTGGGCCCCGTGGTGTCCGACCTGCAAGGCCCAGACGCCCGAGGTGCAGAAGCTGGCGAAGGCGTACGAGGGCAAGGTCAGCGTGATCGGGGTCGGATCGCTCGACGGCGGCAACGCCATCAAGCGCTTCGCCGACGACGCCTGGGGAATGACCCACCTGACCGACGAACAGGGCAAGGTCTGGAAGCACTTCGGGGTTGTGGAGCAGAGCTCGTTCCTGCTGCTGGACGCGAAGGGCGAGAAGGTCTTCAGTGCCGGGTACGGCGGCAGCACCAAGCTCGCTGACGAGGTCGCCCGGGTCTCCGGCTAGGCCCTCGTCGAATGTCCTCCGATCTCCTGCTCGCCCTCACCGCCGGGATGCTCGCCGCCGTGAACCCGTGCGGGTTCGCGCTGCTGCCGGCCTACCTGTCCCTGCTCATCGTGGACGCCGACGACGCCGGACGGGGGGCCGCCGTCCGGCGGGCCCTGGTCAGCACCGGCTGTCTCACGATCGGGTTCGTGGCCGTGTTCGCCGTCTTCGGGCTGGTCGTCGCTCCGTTGGCGGCGGGAATTCAGCAGTACCTCCCGTACGTGACCGTGGTCCTCGGCATCCTGCTCGTCCTGGCCGGCGTCTGGCTGCTGATCGGCCGCTCGCTGCCGGCGTTCGGCTGGAGCCCCCGCGGCCCGCAGCTCCGCCGGCGGGCCGGATCGATGATCGGGTTCGGCGCCAGCTACGCGATCGCCTCTCTCACCTGCACCATCGCGCCGTTCCTGGCGGTGGTGGTGACGAGCTTCCGATCCGGCTCGGTGCTGTCCGGGCTCGCCCTCTTCGTCGCCTACGGCCTCGGCATGGGTCTACTGGTCGGCGCCGCGTCGTTGGCCGTGGCTCTCGCCCAGCAGTCCCTGATCGACCGGCTCCGCCGGATCGGCGGGCTGGTGCCACGCATCGCCGGTGCCCTGCTGGTGCTCGTCGGCGGCTACGTGGCCTACTACGGCTGGTGGGAGCTGCGGGTGCTCGCGGGCGGAGCGCTCGACGACCCGATCATCGCGGCGGCCGCCGATCTGCAGGGGCGAGTCTCCGCCGGGATCGCTACGTTGGGCGTGGCCGGGTTGGTGATCATCGCCGCCGCCCTGCTCGCCCTGGGTATCGTCATCGCCGCGACGCGCGGGGTTCGACGGCGTCCACGTCGACCGATCCGCCCAGCATGACCCGACGGAACAATGCCTCCTTGGCCCGATCCGGCAACAGCCGCAGGGTCGTCAGCAGGACCTTCGCGGACGTGGGCGCGGCGTAGCGGATCTTGGGCCGCCGGGCCGTCGCCGCGGCCAGGACCGCGTCGGCGACCACCGACGGGGGAGCGGCGAACCGGTAGGCAGCGGCGTACATCGTCTCCGTCGCGGCCACGTGTCCGGCGTACGCGCCGTCGCCGGAGAATTCCTTCGCGCTGTCTCGCGCGATGTCGCCCCACTCGGTCTGGATCGGCCCTGGCTCGATGATCACGACCTGGACACCGAAGTCGGCGACCTCGAGCCGCAGCGAGTCGGAGAAGCCCTCGACGGCGAACTTGCTGGCGTGGTACCAGGCGCCGAGCGGTTCGCCGAACCGGCCGCCGATCGAGGAGACGTTGATGATCCGCCCCCGCCGGGCCCTGCGCATGGATGGCAGCACGAGCTGGGTCAGCCGCGCGAGTCCGAAGAGGTTGACCTCGAGTTGCCGGCGGCCCTCGGCCAACGGAACATCCTCCACCGCGCCGTAGCTGCCGTACCCCGCGTTGTTGACCAGCACATCGATGCGCTCGTGTTCGGCCAGCAGGCGGTCGACGAGGCCGGTCATGGAGTCCTCGTCGGTCACATCGAGAGCGTGGGTACGGATCCCGCGCGCCGCCAGTGCCGTCATCCGGTCCACCCGCCGGGCCCCGGCCCAGACCACGAATCCCGAATCGTGCAGGCGGCCGGCGGCGGCCTCGCCGATGCCGGACGAGGCACCCGTGATCAAGGCGACGGGGCGGGTCATGAGCGGAGCGCGACAGCTGACACGGTCATGTGTGAAGTCTCCCAGGCCCGGCGCACCAATCGGCCGGCGGTGGCCACGATCCTGGCCATCGCGGTCGTGGTACCGGCGATCGCGCTCGACGGGCCGTGGTACGTGTCCGCGATCGACTTCTGATCTAGGTACCCGGTCGACAAGACCCGTAGTCCGTACGGGTGCAGCAGCCCTGCCGGAAGACCGATCCTGATGATTGATCACCACCGTCAGGAGTTCTCATGGCCAACCGGGCGAATGTCCGACTCTCGATCCGACCGCTGCGGACCGGCGATCGGTCGACCCTCGAGACGTGGTTCGCCAGCCTGTCCGACCGCAGCCGGGAACTGCGGTTCTTCTCCCCGACCCCGCGACTGACCTCGACGCTGGCGACCCAGCTGCTGGACGTCGACGGTCGACATCGCTACGCACTCGTCGCCGAAGTGCGCCGGTTGTTCGGGTTCGAGGCCGTCGGGCTTGCGCACTTGGCCGAGATCGAACCGGGGCGCGCCGAGATCGCGCTAGCGGTGGCCGACGCGTGGCAGGGCCGCGGGATCGGGCGCCGGCTGCTGATGGATCTGGGGTCGTGGGCCCGCGCGGCCGGCTATGCCGAGGTGCAGGCCGTGACGCTGCCGGGCAACCGGACACCGCGGTCGCTGCTGCGGTCGGTGTTTCCGGGCACCCGGCAGTACGTGGACGGCGACGTGGTCGAACTCAACTGCCCGCTGGATCCGGCAGCCGCGTTGGAGCCGCTCGCCGCCTGAGCGAGCTCAGCCAGCCGGGGCGAGTTCGACGTCGACCATCAGCGGCACGTCGGCCACCGACCAGACCAGCTCACCCGTCAGCCGCCCTACGGCCCGCAGATCGGCTTCGATCTCCCGCAGCCGGTCGAGGGTCTCGGCCGGCCCGGTCAGCGCCGCCCGGGTGATCTCGGTCTTCATCGACACCTTCGCCTGGGACTTGGCGCCGCGGATGGCGATCAGGGCCGCCGCCACGTCGTCGAGCAGCAGGGCGTCACCGGCGCCCGGCAGCTCCTCCGCCGTGGGCCACGACGAGGTGTGGATCGACCCGTCGCGCCACCACGACCACACCTCCTCTGTCACGAACGGCATGATCGGCGCGAGCAACCGCAGCTGCACGTCCAGCGCGAGACCGAGGGCGGCCCGGGCCGATGCGGCGGCCTCGACGCCCTGCGCGCCGTACGCCCGCTCCTTCACCAGCTCCAGGTAGTCGTCGCAGAACTGCCAGAAGAACCGCTCGGTCACATCGAGCGCGCCGGTGTAGTCGTACGCGTCGAAGGCCGCGGTCGCGTCGACCACCACCGCACCCAACCCGGCCAGCAGGGCCAGGTCCGCCGGTTCGGTCACCGCATCCGGCTCCGCCGCAGCGCCGAGACCGAGCACGAACTTGCTCGCGTTCAGCACCTTGAGGGCCAGCCGCCGGCCGACCTTCATCTCGCGCTCGTCGAACGGGGAGTCCAGCCCGGGCCGCGCCTTGGCCGCCCGCCAGCGCACCGCGTCCGAGCCGTACCGCTCCAACACGTCGGTGGGCACCACCGTGTTGCCCTTGGACTTGCTCATCTTCTTGCGGTCGGGATCCATCACCCAGCCGCTGATCATTGACCGCGCCCACGGCAGCGAGTCGTTCTCGTAGTGCGCACGGACGACCCGGGAGAACAGCCAGGTCCGGATGATCTCGTGCGCCTGGGTGTTCAGGTCCATCGGGAACGTCAGCGCGAACAGCTCCGGGTCCCGCTCCCAGCCGCAGACGATGTGCGGGCTGAGCGAGGACGTGGCCCAGGTGTCCATCACGTCGGGATCGGCCATGAAGCCGCCCGGCTCGCCACGCTGCTCGGCGGTGTAGCCGGTCGGCACCGTCGAGGTCGGATCGACGCGGCAGCTCGGCCTCGTCCGGCAGCAGGGGACGGTCGTACTGCGGTTCGCCCTCGGCGTCCAGCGGATACCAGACCGGGAACGGCACCCCGAAGAAGCGCTGCCGGGAGATCAGCCAGTCCCCGTTCAGCCCGCCGACCCAGTTGTCGTAGCGGTACTTCATGTTCTGCGGGATCCAGGCCAGCTCCTCGCCGCGGGCCAGGAACGCCTGCTTGAGATCGGCGTCACGACCGCCGTTGCGGATGTACCACTGCCGGGTGGACACGATCTCCAGCGGCTTGTCGCCCCGCTCGTAGAAGTTGGCCTTGCGCTGGGTCGGTGTCGGCTCGCGCGAGCAGGTCGCCGGAGTCGCGGAGCAAGGCCACCATGGCCTCGCGGGCGCCGAAGGTCGTCTTGCCCGCGATCTCCGTCCAGGCAGCCGCGGCCAGGATCCACTCCGGCCGCTCACGCGGCGATCCGACCGTCCCGGCCGATGATCACCCGCGTCGGCAGCCGCAGCTCCCGCCACCAGGTCACGTCCGTCAGGTCGCCGAACGTGCAGCACATCACCAGCCCAGAACCCTTGTCGGGCTCGGCCAACTCGTGCGTCAGCACCGGGATCTCCACCCCGAACACCGGACTGGTCACCGTCTGCCCGACCAGATGCGCGTAGCGCTCGTCGTCGGGGTGGGCGATCAGCGCGGCGCAGGCGGCGATCAGCTCGGGTCGCGTCGTCTCGATGACCACGGGACCGTCGGCCGCGTGGAACGCCACCCGGTGGTAGTGGCCCGGGTAGTCCCGCGCCTCCAGCTCCGCCTGCGCCACCGCCGTCTGGAACGTCACGTCCCACATGGTCGGCGCCTCGGACAGATACGCCTCGTCCCGCCGCAGATTCCGGAGGAAGCCGAGTTGGGCGACCTTCACCGAGTCGTCGCTGATCGTGGTGTAGAGGTCGTCCCAGTTCACACTCAGCCCGACCCGTCGCCACAGGTCCTCGAACGCCTGCTCGTCGATGTGGGTCAGCTCGTGGCAGAGCGCGACGAAGTTCGGCCGGCTGATCGGGATCTGCCGCTTCGGGTCCGGGTTCGGCGGGGGCGTGAAATCCGGGTCGTACGCCAGCGTCGGATCGCAGCGCACCCCGTAGTAGTTCTGCACCCGGCGCTCGGTGGGCAAGCCGTTGTCGTCCCAGCCGATCGGGTAGAAGACGTGCTTGCCGCGCATCCGCTGATAGCGCGCGATCAGGTCGGTGTGGGTGTAGGAGAACACGTGCCCGACGTGCAGCGATCCCGACACCGTCGGCGGCGGCGTGTCGATGCTGAACACCTGCTCGCGGGCCAGGGTCGGATCGCCGGTGGGTCGCACGAACGCGTACGTGCCGGCGGTCCGCCAGCGCTCGCGCCACTTGTCCTCCAGGCCCTCCAACGCCGGACGATCGGGTACGACCCGCGCGTCGGTGGACGCGGTGGGTCGGTGGTCGGTCGTCGTGCTGGTCACGGTGAAGATCCTAGGCAGCCGGATCCAGGGACGCACGCCGGTTCCGCCGAGCAGGGGATCTGTGGTTGAGTAAGGGTTCCCTTACCTAAATATGGGTCGCCTTACCTGACCAGGAGGATTCGATGGACCTGACTCGTCGCCGCTTGCTCTTCGCTGCCGCCGGACTGGCCGCCGCCGCCACCGGTGCGGCCGGACTGAGTGCCTGCAACGCCTCGGCCGGGCAGGGCGCCGGGACGGGCGCGCCCAGTTCCGGGGCCGCCGAAGGAGCAGAGCCGGGCGCCTTCCCGGTGACGATCGCCCACAAGTATGGCGAAACCACGATCACGGCCGAGCCGACGCGGGTGGTCACCGCGGGTCTGAAGGAGCAGGACGACTGCCTCGCGCTGGGGGTGGTGCCGGTCGCGTCGACGACCTGGTTCGACCTCGATGGGAGCAAACTGATCGGGGCCTGGGCCAAGGAGGCCCTCGGCGGCAATCCCGAACCGACGGTGCTCACCTCCGTCGACAAGCTGGAGTTCGAGAAGATCGCGGCCGCCACGCCCGAAGTGATCATCGCGTTGTACGCCGGTTTGACCAAGTCCGACTACGACCAACTCAGCAAGATCGCCCCCACGGTGGCGCAGCCCAAGCAATACAGCGACTACGGCATCCCGTGGGACCAGCAGGCCACTGAGGTGGGGAAGATCCTCGGTCGGCCGAAGGCGATGACCGACCTGGTGAACGCGGCCAAGGGCGCCGTCACCGAGGCGGCGAAGGCCAATCCCGAGTTTGCCGGCAAGTCCGGGGTCGTCGCCACCCCGTACGAGGGGATCTTCGTCTACGGCGACCAGGATCCGCGGTCGCGATTGCTGACCGAGCTGGGCCTGACCCTGCCGCCGGACCTGGCGAAGGTCATCGGCAACGAGTTCGGCGGCAACATCAGCAACGAGCGGGTGGACCTGCTCGACACCGACCTGGTCATCTGGTTCGTCGAGGGCGCGAACAAGAAGGAGGTCGACAGCAACAAGCTGTACACCGCACTCGCCGTGCACAAGGAGGGCCGCGCGCTGTTCATGTCTCCGGGCGACAAGGTGTACGAGCCGTACTCCTTCATCACGGTTCTGAGCATGGCCTATCTGCTGGAGAACCTGGTACCGAAGATGAAGGTCGCGATCGACGGGGACGTCAACACCAAGGTGCAGTGACCGGCTCGCCCTAGACTCAGACCGCCATGTCTGATGTCGCCAGCCATTCCGAGATCGTCGCCGCACTGACCCGGCGCTGGCCCGAGCATCGGGTCGCGCCGAGTCTCGGCCGGATCGCCGCGCTGACCGGTTTGCTGGGCGACCCGCAGCAGGCGTACCCGGTGATCCACCTGACCGGTACCAACGGCAAGGGCAGTACCGCGGCCATGATCGAGTCGCTGCTGCGCGCCGATGGGCTGCGGACGGGCCGGTTCACCAGCCCGCACGTGATGACGGTCAACGAGCGGATCGCCATCGACGGTCGGTCGATCTCCGATGAGCGCTTCGACGAGGTGTGGCGGGAACTGGAACCGTACGTCGCCCTCGTCGATGAGCAGCAGATCGACGGGGTCGCGATGACCTTCTTCGAGATCATCACCGCCATGGCCTACGCCGCCTTCGCCGACGCCCCGGTGGATGTCGCCGTCGTCGAGGTCGGCCTCGGCGGCACCTGGGACGCCACCAACATCGCCGACGCCGACGTCGCGGTGGTGACCCCGATCGACCTCGATCACACCCACCTGCTGGGAACGACCATCGCCGAGATCGCCGCAGAGAAGGCCGGCATCATCAAACCGGGCGCCCAGGCGATCCTCGCCGGCCAGCCAGTCGAGGCCGCCCAGGTACTGCTACAGCGCTGCACCGAGGTCGGCGCGCTCGTCCACCGGGAGGGAATCGAGTTCGGCGTCTTGGACCGGCGGCTGGCCGTGGGTGGGCAGCTGATCCGGCTGAACGCCGCCGAGGGGCCGGTCGAGGATGTCTTCCTACCGCTGCTCGGGGCGCATCAGGCGGCCAACGCGGCGCAGGCGGTCGCCGCCGTCGAGGCATTCCTCGGCATGAAGGCACTCGATCCCGACGTGGTCCGCGAGGGTCTCGCCCAGGTCCGCTTTCCGGGCCGGCTGGAACTGGTCCGTCGCTCGCCCTCGGTGGTGCTGGACGCCGCCCACAATCCGCACGGCGCGCGGGCCGCCGCCGCGGCCGTCACCGAAGCGTTCGCGTTCAACCCGCTGGTCGGCGTGGTGGGGGTGATGGCCGACAAGGACGCCGAGGGCCTGCTGCGGGTGTTCGAGGAGATCATGCAGCAGGTGGTGATCACCCAGGTCGCGTCCACCTCGCGAGGAATGCCCGCGGAGGAATTGGCGGAGTTGGCCGCCTCGATCTTCGGGGCCGACCGGGTCCACGTGGCGCCGCGGCTCGACGACGCCGTCGAACGTGCCGTGACGCTGGCCGAGTCGGGAGGGGTCGGATCGCCCGGCGTCCTGGTCACCGGTTCGGTGGTCCTGGTCGGTGAGGCCCGGACCCTGCTGGTCAGCCAGGAGGCCGGGACCGAGGTGTCGACGAGCCAGCCCGACGACGACTGGGATCCCGATCTGCCCGACGGGAACGGCGAGCATCCGTGATCCTGCCCCCGAACAACCCGATGCGGCCGGTGCTGCTGGCGGTGTTGATCTTCGAGGTCGTCGTCTTCGGTCTCTCGGTGCCGGTGATGATCTTCGTCTCGTTTGTCTCCGGTTCGCTGGCCGCGCTGGCCGGCGGTGGGGCCGCGGTGCTGGCCCTGGTGGCGGCGGGGATGCTGCGCCGTCCGGCCGGCTACTACGTCGGGTGGCTCACTCAGGTCGTCGGGATCGCCCTCGGCTTCTTGACGCCGGGGATGTTCGTCGTCGGGGCGATGTTCGCCGGGCTGTGGGTGTTCACCTTCGTCCTCGGCAAGCGGCTCGAACGCAACCGCGGACCCGCAACGGGCTGATCCCGCCTCCTGGGTCTGCTACGGGCCGAAAGTCGACTTCGTGCGGCTTGACCTCACCGCGCTCCAAGCAGCACCATCTCGACTCTCGGCGAGTCGCAGGTCCGATCAGTCGGCGCGGGTGGCCCCCGCCAGCAAGGTGACGGCCACGGAGGCGTCGAGACCCTCCGTGAGGTCAAAGGCGGTGCCGCGCTCGCCGCCGGCATCGATGGTCGGATTGTCCACGAGCTCTCGGACCTGATCGGCGGTCAGTCCGGCGGACAGCAGGGCCTGCCCGAACGTCCAGTCGGTCAACGAGGTCCCCGTACCGAAGAACCGCTGCAGTTCGGCCAGACCCTCCAGCGGACCGGCAGACATGTGGACGCCGTTGAAGTTGTAGCTGACCGTCTCCAGGCCGAAACCGGAAGGATCGGCGAACAACCGGCCGCGGATCGACGCGCCGTCGGCCTTGGACGGATCCGTCGTGCCGATCAGGTCGGAGCGCAGACTCTCCCATCTCGTCGGGCTGCTGCCGTGCAGAAAGGCACAGACGGCGTCGTCGGCGGTGAAGAAGCCGAGCTGGCGCGGGTGGAAGCCGTTGAGGATGACGACCGGGGTTCCGTCCACCGTGACCAGCGCGCTGTAGGTGCCCGGTCCGAGCCGCTGCACGTCGGCGTTGGCGAACAAGATCCCGAGGGCGTACGGGCTGATCTCGGGATAGTCCGCCAGGAACTGGTGGCCGCCGAGCACCACGGCATCGGTGAGGTCGGCGCCATAGGCCGACCGCAACGCCTGCTCGGCGGGTTGGGTCAGCTCCGAGCGGCCGAGCCGCGAGATCTGGTTGATCACGCCGTAGTGCTCCTGCATGGCACCGCGGGCGTCGAGTTCCGGGCCGGTGAGGATGAAGCTGTCGTGCACGATCACGTCGTGGCGGCCCAGCAGATCCGCGAACAGATCCCACACCGCGGCCAGGTCGGCCCCGTTCAGCCGACCCAGCTCCGGTTTGCTGAAGATGACGAACTCGTTGCCCTGGACGACCGAGTCGTCACCGGGGAACCTCTCGTCGACGACGGTACGGACCTCTTCTGCGCTCATGGTCGCCAGCCTGCCGTCCGAGCCATCCCCTGGGCAAACCAGGCCCCCGCTGGCGCTCCTCGGTAGGGTCGAAGCCTCATCCACCCGCTCCCGCCCAGACCGATCCTGGTACCACCCACCCGACGACGAGAGGTCCAGCGTGACGCTCCTCATCGCCGTGCACTTCGGCATCGCCTGCTTGGCGCCACTGCTGACCCGGTGGCTGCGGTGCCGTGCCTTCTTCGTGCTCGCGATCCCGCCCGCCGCCGCATTCGGCTGGCTGGTGGCGCAGGCCGGTGTCGTCCTGCCCGGTGGGGCTCTGGTCGAGCGGTGGTCCTGGATCCCCGAGCTCGGGATCGAATTGTCGTTCCGGGTCGGGACCCTGCAGTGGGTGCTCGCCCTGCTGGTCACCGGCGTCGGCGCACTGGTGCTGTTCTACTGCCGCTGGTATTTCGCCGACGACAAGCCACCGGCTCGCACCGCCGGGCTGCTGGTCGCGTTCGCCGGGGCCATGTTGGGCCTGGTCACCGCCGACGACCTGATCGTGTTGTACGTCTTCTGGGAGCTGACGACGGTCTTCTCCTATCTGCTGGTCGGGCACTACCCGACCCGCAGCGCGAACCGCCGGGCGGCCTTGACGGCGCTGCTCGTCACGACCTTCGGGGGCCTGGCCATGCTGGTCGGGATCCTGATGATCGGCACCCGGGCCCAGACGTTCGCGCTGTCGACGATCCTGGCCGATCCCGACAGACTCGGCGGCGGCACCTTCGTCGTCGTCGCGGTGATCCTGTTGCTGGTGGGGGCCCTGTCGAAGTCCGCGCTGGTTCCCTTCCACTTCTGGTTGCCCGGCGCGATGGCAGCGCCGACGCCGGTCAGCGCCTATCTGCACGCCGCGGCGATGGTCAAGGCCGGGGTCTATCTCGTGGCCCTGCTCGCCCCGGCCTTCGCGGCGGTGCCCGGCTGGCGGCCGATCGTGCTGGTGCTGGGGGCCGCGACCATGATCGTCGGCGGCTGGCGGGCACTGCGGCAGTACGACATCAAACTGCTGCTCGCCTACGGCACGGTCAGTCAGCTCGGCTTCCTGGTCGCGATGTGCGGGCTCGGCACCCGCTCCGCCCTGCTGGCCGGCGTGGCGATGGTGATCACCCACGCCCTGTTCAAGGCGGCCCTGTTCCTGGTCGTCGGCATCGTCGACCACACCACCGGAACCCGCGATCTGCGCCGGCTGTCCGGAGTGGGGCGGCGACTGCCGGTGCTCGCGGTCGCAGCCGCGCTGGCGGCTGCCTCCATGGCCGCACTGCCACCCCTGATCGGCTTCACCGCCAAGGAAGCGGCGTTCGAGTCCCTCAGCTATCTGCTGCCGTCCGGCGACGGTACGGGGATCCCGCCGCTGGCCGCGCTGGGCGTTACCTGCGTGTTGGTCGCCGGCTCGGCCCTGACCGTCGCGTACACCCTCCGGTTCTACTGGGGTAGCTTCGCCACCAAACGCAACGACGTCAGCGACGAGCCGGAGACCGACGTCCTCCCGGTGCCCGCCGGCTTCGTCGCCGCCCCCGTCCTGTTGGCGGTCCTCAGCCTCATCGGGGGCTTCGTCGGACCGCAACTGACCGCAGCCCTGACCCCGTACGCCGACCTGGCCCCGGTGGGTGAGCCGAGCCACGGGATCGCGCTGTGGCACGGGTTCTCGGTCCCGCTGGCCATGTCGGTCGTGGCCACCGCCGCCGGGTTCTTGATGTTCTGGCAGCGTCGCACCGTCGCGCGGATCCAGGCCACGTTCCCCAAGACGATGGAGGCCGAAGAGATCTACCAGGCCATGATGCGGGGCGTGGATCGGGCAGCGGTCGAGCTCACCTCGCGGACCCAGCGCGGGTCCCTGCCGATCTACCTCGGGGCGGTGCTGCTTGTGGTCGTCTGTCTGCCCGGCGGGGTGCTGCTGCTCACCACCCAGTGGCCGTCGACCTACCGCGCCTTCGACACCGCGGCCCAGCTGCTGGTCGGCGTGATCATCGTCGCGGCCGCGTTCCTGGCGGCCGGCTCCCGGGGTCGGCTGAAGGCGATCGTGCTCGTCGGGGTGACCGGCTACGGCACGGCGATGCTGTTCCTGCTGCACGGAGCACCCGACCTGGCGTTGACCCAGATCCTGGTGGAGACCGTCAGCCTCGTGGTCTTCGTCCTGGTGTTGCGCAAGCTCCCCAAGTACTTCACCGACCGACCGCTGGCCGCCTCCCGTTGGTGGCGGATCGTGATCGCCGCGCTGGTCGGTTTCACCGTCACCGCGCTGGCCTTCATCGCCGCCGGCGCGCGCGTCGCCCAGCCGGTGTCGGAGGCCTACTACGAGGCCGCGTACGAGTTCGGGTACGGCCGCAACATCGTGAACGTGATCTTGGTCGACACCCGCGCCTGGGACACCCTGGGCGAGATCTCAGTGCTGGTGGTGGCGGCGACCGGGGTGGCAAGTCTCATCTTCATCCGGCGCCGCTACACCGCCGACTCACCGCAGCGCTCGCCAAGCGGCGGGCGCCGCCGCGGCCGGTATCGACGGCCCGACCCGGGTCCGAAGCGGGACTCGGGCGGCCGTGCCGTGTGGCTGCGGGGCACCGAACAACTGTCGCCGCTGAAGCGCTCGATCGTCTTCGAGGTGATCACCCGGCTGCTGTTCCCGGTGATGATCCTGTACGCACTGTTCCTGCTGTTCAGCGGGCACAACAACCCTGGCGGCGGCTTCGCGGGCGGACTCGTGGCCGGCTTGGCGCTCGTGTTGCGCTACCTCGCCGGGGGCAGCGCCGAACTGGACGAGGCCGCCCCGGTCGATGCGGGCCGGGTGCTGGGAACCGGCCTGCTCGTGGCGGGGCTGAGCGCGCTGGCCCCGGTTCTGATCGGCGGCCGGATCGGGCAGAGCTACGCCGTCGACCTCAACGTGCCGCTGCTGGGCCAGGTGCACATCGTCAGCTCGCTGGCCTTCGACATCGGTGTCTTCTTCGTCGTCATCGGCGTCATGCTGGACCTGGCTCGCAGCCTCGGGGCCGGCATCGACCAGCACGAGGCAGAGGAGCGTACGCCGTCGCCCACCAACGCCGGGCCTCGCACCGTTCTCTCCGGAGCGCCCCGATGAGCGCCAACCTCACCCTGATGGGGATCGCGGCCATCCTGATCGCCACCGGGGTCTACCTGATGATGGAGCGGTCGCTGACCCGCGTGCTGGTGGGCGTGCTGCTGGCCGGCAACGGGGTGAACATCCTCTTCCTGGTGGCCTCTGGTCCGGCGGGTCAGGCGCCGTTCATCGGAAGCAATCCGCGCGAATCGATCAGCGACCCGCTGCCCCAGGCGATGGTGCTGACCGCCATCGTGATCACCCTCGGGCTGACCGCCTTTCTGCTGACCATGGCCTACCGCAGCTTCCAGATCAACGGTCATGACGAGGTGCAGGACGACGTCGAGGACCGCAGGATCCGCGAGTTGGCCGACTCGGACCTGGTGTCGGCGTCCTTCGACGAGGACGACCACTCGCTCCCGTCCGAGGACGACAGCGAGCCCGTACCCGAGGAGGGCGCGGACGGCGACCCTTCGACAAGCTCCGGGCACGCTTCGACTGGCTCAGGGCACGCTTCGGCAGGCTCAGGGCACGACACCGGGGAGCGTGGATGAACAATCTGCTGCCGCTGCCCGTGCTGCTGCCCCTGCTGGGCGCCGGGTTGGCCCTCGTCCTCAGCCGCTACCCCAAGGCGCAGCGCGCGACCTCGGCGACCGTGCTGCTCTCGGTGGTGATCATCGCCGGGTTCCTGGTGTACCTCAGCGACCGGTACGGGCCGATCGTGCTCTGGGTCGGGGCCTGGCCGCAGCCGCTCGGCATCGCCTTGGTCGCGGACCGGCTGTCGGCGTTGATGCTGCTGGTCTCGGCCGTCGTCACGCTGACGGTGTTGATCTTCGCGATGGGTCAGGACATCGAGGAACGCAAGCGGGAGACGCCGGTCTCGATCTTCCACCCGACCTTCCTGATCCTGTCCGCCGGCGTCTCGAACGCCTTTTTGGCCGGAGACATGTTCAATCTCTTCGTCGGCTTCGAGATCTTGCTCTTCGCCTCCTATGTGCTGCTGACGCTCGGCGGCACCGGGCAGCGGATCCGGGCCGGTACCACCTACGTCCTGGTCAGCGTCTTGTCGTCGTTGCTCTTCCTGACCGCGATCGCCTGTGTCTACGCCGCGACGGGCACCGTGAACTTTGCCCAGTTGTCGCTGCGGCTGGCCGAACTGCCTTCCGGGGTCCAACTCGGCCTGCAACTGCTGTTGCTCACCGTGTTCTCGATCAAGGCGGCGGTGTTCCCGCTGTCGGCCTGGCTGCCGGACTCCTATCCGACCGCACCTGCACCCGTCACCGCCGTCTTCGCCGGCCTGTTGACCAAGGTCGGTGTCTACGCGATCTTTCGGACCCAGACGGTGCTGTTTCCCGACAGTCCACTCACCACCTTGCTGATGTGGGCCGCGCTGGCCACGATGGTCGTCGGCATCCTCGGGGCGGTGGCGCAGGCGGAGATCAAGCGGATGCTCTCGTTCACGCTGGTCAGCCACATCGGCTACATGATCTTCGGCATCGCGCTGGCCTCGACCGCCGGTTACGCGGGCGCGATCTTCTACACCGTGCACCACATCACGATCCAGACCACCTTGTTCCTGGTGACGGGGCTGATCGAGCGGCGCGGTGGCAGCACCTCGTTGAACAAACTCGGTGGGCTGGCGGCACTGTCTCCGGTGCTGGGGGTGCTCTTCTTCGTCCCGGCCATGAATCTCGCCGGGATCCCGCCGCTGTCGGGTTTCGTGGGCAAGATCGGACTGCTGCAGGCCGGGGTCGGACAGGGCTCCTGGCTGGCGTACGTGCTGGTGACCGGAGGGGTCGTGACCAGCCTGCTCACCCTGTACGCCATGGCGAAGGTCTGGAACCGGGCCTTCTGGCGGGCGATACCGGACACCGGGGTGCCGTCGACCAATCCCCTGATCGTGCGCCGCCGGCGGATCGTGCTGCCGCGGGGGATGGTCGTCACCGCGGCGTTCCTGGTGCTGGTGGGGCTCGGCATCACCTTCGCCGCCGGTCCGCTGTACGGCTACGCGCAGCGCTCCGCCACCGACATGCTGAACGGCCAGCCCTACGTGACCGCCGTGCTGCCGGCAGGCACCCGATGAGTACGACCACGCCGACCCGGCCCAGCCGTCGCCGGCTGCCGTGGCTGCGGATCGCCGGCCTGGCGGTGGTCTGGGTGCTGTTCTGGGGCGACCTGTCGGTGGCCAACGTGGTCTCCGGACTGCTGCTCGGGCTGCTGGTTGCCCTGGTCTTCCCGTTGCCGCCGATCGAGTTCCACGGCCGATTCCGGCCGGTCGCGCACGCCTGGCTGATCGTCAATCTGCTCTGGGACCTGGTGCGCTCCAGCGTGCTGGTGGCGGCCCAGGCGTTCCGGTTCGGCCGCCTCCGGATGCAGAACGCAGTGATCCGGGTCGACCTGCGCAGCCGGAACGATCTGTACCTGACGCTGACCACCGAACTCGTCTCCCTCGTCCCCGGCAGTCTGGTGCTCGAGGCTCGGCGGCGGGAAGGCGTGCTCTACCTGCACGTGATGGACGTCCGTTCCGAGGCCGACCTCGATCAGGCCCGCCGCGACGTGCGCGACGCCGAGGCCCAGGTCCTGCGGGCCTTCGGTTCGAACGAGGAGGTCGCCCAGCTGGACGCGGAGAACAGGGAGCTGCCGTGAGTGTGGCGGGCGTGATCATCGTCGTCGGGGTGGTGGTCCTCGGGGTGGCGGCCGGGCTGACCCTGGGCCGGATGGCGCGCGGACCGAGCACCCTGGACCGCGTGGTCGCGGCGGACGTGATCGTCGCGGTGGTCATCGCCGGCCTCGCGCTGGAGGCGAGTCTCAATCATCACAGCACGACCCTGCCGATCATGGTCGTGCTGTCCATGCTCGGCTTCGCCGGGTCGCTGAGCATGGCCCGCTTCGTCGCGGACCGGGACCAGGCCCGCAAATGGGATCAGGAGGACCGCCGATGAGCTCGGGCGAGCTGTGGGACGTGGTCGGTGCGGTGCTCTTGTTGCTCGGTGCCGTCCTCTGCCTGGCCGCGGCGCTCGGACTGGTCCGCTTCCCGGACGTCCTGAGCCGAATGCACGCGGCCACGAAGCCGCAGACGCTGGGTCTGCTGTTGGTTGTGACGGGAGTGGCCATCTCGCTCCGGGAGCCGCGGACGCTGGGCCTGCTCTTCTTGATCGCGGTGCTGCAGCTGCTGACCGCACCGGTGGCCGCGCACCTGGTCGGCCGAACCGCGCACCGCACCGGTCAGGTTCGGGGCGACCTCACCCAACCCGACGAGTTGTCCGAGGACCTGGCCCGCGCCGGTTTCCGCCGCAGCACGGGTACGGCCGAGGCCGACGACGAGGCTGAGGAGGAGAACGGCCGTTAGGCTGTGCCGGTGACCGCCCCGGATTCGCTCTTCGACCGGCTGGAGCCGCTGCTGGCCACGGTCAGCAAGCCCATCCAGTACGTTGGCGGCGAGCTGAACTCCCACGTCAAGGACTGGGACTCGGTCGACGTGCGGTGGTGCCTGATGTACCCGGACGCGTACGAGGTGGGACTGCCGAACCAGGGCATCGCGATCTTGTACGAGCTGCTGAACGAGCAGGACTGGATCCTGGCGGAGCGGACGTACGCGGTGTGGTCCGATCTGGAAGCCTTGATGCGCCGGCACGAGATCCCGCAATTCACCCTGGACAGTCACCGTCCAGTCGGCGCCTTCGACGTGCTCGGCGTCAGTTTCGCCACCGAACTCGGTTACACGAATCTGCTCAACGCGCTCGACCTGGCCGAGATGCCGATCCACGCGGGCGACCGCCGTGAGCACGACCCGATCGTGCTGGCCGGGGGGCACTCCGCCTTCAACCCCGAGCCCGTGGCGGACTTCATCGACGCCGCCGTGCTGGGGGATGGCGAGGAGATCGTGCTCCAGATCTCGGCGATGATCAAGGAATGGAAGGCCGAGGGGCGGCCCGGCGGGCGGGACGGCCTGCTGCTCCGGCTCGCGTCGGGCGGTGGGGTCTACGTACCCCGGTTCTACGACGTCGACTACACCGATGACGGCCGGATCGAGCGCGTGGTGCCGAATCGGAACGGAATCCCGGAGCGGGTGGTCAAGCACACGCTGATGGACCTCGACGCCTGGCCGTACCCGAAGAAGCCCTTGGTGCCGATGGCCGAGACCGTGCACGAACGCTACTCGGTCGAGATCTTCCGCGGTTGCACCCGGGGTTGCCGCTTCTGCCAGGCGGGGATGATCACCCGACCGGTGCGGGAACGCAGCATCGAGACCATCGGTGCGATGGTGCAGACCGGGATCGAGGCGACCGGGCTGGAGGAGGTCGGGCTGCTGAGCCTGTCCAGTGCCGATCACTCCGAAATCGGGCCGATCGCCAAGCAGCTCGCGGATCGCTACGACGGAACGAATGTCTCGCTCTCGCTGCCGAGCACCCGGGTCGACGCGTTCAACATCGATCTGGCGAACGAGCTGTCCCGCAACGGCCGGCGGTCGGGGCTGACCTTCGCGCCCGAAGGTGGCTCGGAACGACTGCGCAAGGTGATCAACAAGATGGTCACCGAGCAGGATCTGATCGACACGGTGGCGGCGGCGTACGCCGGTGGTTGGCGACAGGTGAAGCTCTACTTCATGTGCGGCCTGCCGACCGAGACTGACGACGATGTGCTGGCGATCGCGGATCTGGCCAAGCGGGTGATCGCCACCGGCCGGCAGGTCAGCGGCCGGCGCGACATCCGTTGCACGGTGAGCATCGGCGGCTTCGTGCCCAAGCCGCACACCCCGTTCCAGTGGGCGGCGCAGTGTGAGGCCGACGTGGTGGACCACCGGCTCCGCCTGCTCCGGGACGCGATCCGATCGGATCGGCAATTCGCGAAGGCCATCGGGGTCCGGTACCACGACGGCAAGCCAAGCGTGATCGAAGGCCTGCTCAGCCGCGGGGATCGCCGGGTCGGCAGGGTGATCGAGGCGGTCTGGGCCGACGGGGGTCGATTCGACGGCTGGAGCGAACACTTCTCCTACGAACGCTGGCTGCGTTGCGCCGACGAGCAACTGGCGGGCACCGGGGTCGACCTGGCTTGGTACACGACCCGGGAGCGCACCGTCGAGGAGGTGCTGCCCTGGGACCACCTCGATGCGGGCCTGGACAAGGATTGGCTCTGGCAGGACTGGGAGGACGCGCTCGACGAGGTGGAGGTCGAGGACTGCCGGTGGACGCCGTGCTTCGACTGCGGCGTGTGCCCCGATCTGGGTACCGAGATCCAGATGGGGCCGACCGGGCGGCAACTGCTGCCGATCACGCCGGTCTGAGGTAAATCCGTTGAGGTGGCGGCGGCCGCCGGGTGAGAGTGGGACGTATGCACGAGATCAGCGACGAGATCACGAGCGTCGAGGACCTGCAGGCGCTGGTCGGCGAGCCGAACCAGCGGGTGCGGGACAAGGTCCGCACGCAGTTGCACGAGCTCGACCGGGAGTGGTTGGCCGCGTCCCCGTTCTGTCTGCTCGCCACCAGTGATGCCGTAGGCGGGTGTGACGTCTCGCCCAAGGGCGATCCGCCCGGCCAGTTGGCGTACGTGCTGGACGACCGCACCCTCGCCATCGCCGAACGACCGGGCAACAAGCGGGTCGACGGCTACCACAACATCTTGGCCAACCCGCACGTCGGGCTGATCTTCCTCATCCCTGGCCGGGGCGACACGCTACGGATCAACGGCCGCGCCCGCCTGGTCCGGGACGCGTCGTTCTTCGACGAGATGCAGGTATTGGGACACCGGCCGATCCTGGCCCTGGTGGTCGAGGTCGAGGAGGTCTTCCACCACTGCGCCAAGGCGTTCCTGCGTTCCAAGCTGTGGCGCCCGGAGAGCTGGCAGGACCCGCTGCCGTCGCGACCGGTGATCGCGAAGACGTTCGAGCGGCAGGACCAGACGCTGGCGGAGATCGAGCGGCACTACGGGCCGGAGTACACGGCGCAGCTCTACGGCTGAGCCCCTCCGGCGCGCCCAAACGCGCTAGTCTGTGGCCACGGCGGGTCCGACGCCGAACTCCCAGACCGGGTCTCCACGCGATTCGGCGAGGCGGGAGCAAAGGGGACTTCGAGAGCCTCCACGACAGCCACCGATGTGCACATGTCCAGTTCGGTCGCGCGACGTTTCGAGGCGTGGGGTCGGGGCGTCGGATCGCGGCCGGAAGGTTTCGATGTGACATCGCAGAAGCAACTCAAAGCCCGGATCCGGACCCGGATGGCCGCCACCGGTGAGCGATACGCGGCCGCCCGGGCCCAGCTCGTCGGGAGCGGCGAAGACCATGGTGATCTCCGCTCGGCCGTCGACAGCGGGTGGGAACTCCGGGGCGGATCCGATCCGGACGCCGCCGCGCTGGCGAACGTCTTGGCCAACTCGCGGATGGTCGGTCCCGATGGGCCGCTGTCGGAGGAGTTGATCGTCCTGGTCGCGGGCGGGCTCGGTGCCGGCTACATCCTGTGGGAGTTCCAGCACGACGACAGCCGGATCGTCACCCTCGGCTTCGCGAACTCCGCGCACTACTTCGACCGGCGGCTCTCTGTGGCCGTTACCCGGCTGGGGCTGCAGGCGGACTGGTCGCGAACATCGGGAGCGGTGGGTGCGGCTGCCGCGCTGCGGCAGGAGCTCCGGGCGGGGCAGCCGGTCATTGTCTGGCCCGACCGCTACCCGATCGGCTACTGGCAACTGCCCGCCTGGTTGGACGGCCACGGCGGCCACCCGGTGGTCGCCTACGCCGAGCGGGACGGTCGGATCCACCTGGATGACCGGACCCTGGCCCCGTTGACCGTCGCGGGCGAGGACGTCGACCGCGCCCGGGCCAGGGTCGGCAGTTACCGGAACGCGATGCTCGCGGTTCGCAGCCGGGACGCCGTGATCCCGGCGGAACAGTTGCGTACGGCGGTGCTGTCGGGCCTGGTGGACATGGTCGGAAACCTCGGTGGCCGGTCGGACTCCTTCGCCCTCCCGGCCTGGCGGAAGTGGGCGCGGATGTTGGTGGCGTCCGGACCTGACAAGGCGTGGCCGCGAGTGTTTGCCGACGGAGCCGGCCTGTTCGCAGCGCTGTTGAGCGTGTGGGAAGGCGTCGAGCCCGCCGGCATGACCGGTGGCAACCTGCGGCGCGAGTTCGCGGCGGGACTGATCGAGGCCGCCGCGCTGCTCGACGAGCCGAGGCTCGCTGACGAGGCGGCGCGCTGGGTCGAGATCGGCGAACTGTGGCACAGCCTGGCGGAGGCGGCCGTGCCGATCACAGTCCCGGCCGGCGCTGAGGCCCGCGAGTTCACCGCGGCCGTGACGGGCGCTGTCGCCGAAGGCGACGCCGGTCGGGCCGACCGCGCCGCCGCGGCGCAGAACCTCTGGGCGCTGCGGGCCCGCTATGCCGCCGAACCGCCGTTTGCTCCCGAGGAGATCACCGCGATCCTGGCCGCCATGAGCGGCATCCTCGGGGAGATCTACGAGGCCGAGAAAGCCGCCGTGGGACGGCTCGAGGAGGTGGTCGCCGGTACCGGGTGAACCAGTGGCACCGAGCTCGAGGTCAGCCGATTCCCAGGCGTTCCCGGTACGCCTCGACGTACCTGGAGGCGATCTGGTCGATGTCGGTGACGGAGGGAACCGGGAAGCCGTCGAGCAGCACGGCCAGTTCGGCGAAGCACAGCTGGTACCCGCCCGCGGCGTTGGCGGCTTCCGCCGGATCCTGCGACTCGGGCCAGGTGGTGAACAGGAGCCGGGTGCCGGTGTCGGTCGGAAAGAGCTCGAACCGCATGACATCGGCATCCCAGGTCCACTGGAAGACCGACGGCGGATCCCAGACCTCGATCCGGCCGGTCAGCTCGGGCTCGGCGATGTCGTACTTAGCCACCTCTGCGGCGCCGAACGGCAGCCTGATATCGGCGCCCTCGCGGCGCTCACCGATCAGGTCGCACGGCATCCACTCGCGGATCTGCTCCGATTCGGTGATGGCGCGCCACACGCGTTCGATCGGGTGCTGATAGTGCCGCTCGAACCGCAGTCCGATCCGGTCGCCGTCGTGCACCACCTCACCCAGCGGTGCCGCGGCGGCGTGCTGCTCGACGATCGCGTACTCGCTCATCGTTGTCCGTCCTCCTTCTCCTGCATCCGGTCCAAGTGGCCACCGAGGGCGTCCAGCCGTTCCGCCCAGTTCCATCGATACGGCTCCAGCCAGGCGTCGATCTCGCGTAGCGGCTCGGGTCGCAGCCCGTACCAGCGCCGTTGTGCCTCCGGACGCACGACGACCAGGTCGGCGCCGCGCAGCGCCTTCAGGTGCTTCGACACAGTCGGCTGGGCGAGGCCGATCATCTCGACGAGTTCGTTGACCGCGCGATCGCGGACGCGCAAGGCGTCCAGGATCTGGCGCCGGTGGGGTTCCGACACGACCTCGAACATGCTCACCGCCATTCCGCTAGCATGCCCTCTCGGCAATATAGCTGTCAAGCAATACAGCGGGGCGCGAGCGAACGCGCTGAAAGTGTTGGCAAATGACGGCGACACGCCGTCGCCCGAATCCCCATGCAGGAAACTGTCAACAGTTCCGCAGCGGGGGCGGCGGGTGGACCAGCTGCGCGGGAGAACACCGCGACCGGCGGCGGAGGCGGACAGGGGGATCGAGATGCGGGTTGTGGTGTTGGGCGCGGGATTCGGCGGTTTGGAGCTGACGACTCGGCTGTCGGAGGAACTCGGCGAGCAGGTGGACGTCGTCCTGATCGACCGGGCGGACGGGTTCGTCTTCGGCTACTCGAAGCTGGACGCGATGTTCGGCCGGTCGACACCGGAGGCGGTCCAGCACCGCTACGCCGACCTGGTCAAGCCGGGGGTTCGTTTCGTGCGGGCCGAGGTCACCGACCTGGACGCAACAGCGCGCCGGGTCGAGACCGACGCGGGTCCGTTCGCGGCGGACGTGTTGGTGATCGCCCTCGGCGCCGACCTGGACCCGGCGGCGACCCCCGGGTTGGTCGAGGCGGGCCACGAGTTCTACACGGTCCCCGGCGCCATGGCCGCCCGCGCCGCGCTGGCCGGGTTCAGCGGTGGGCGGGTCATCATCGGCGTGACCGGGACGCCCTTCAAGTGCCCGCCGGCGCCGAGCGAGACCGCGCTGCTGGTGCACGACTTTCTGGTCGAGCGAGGGCTCCGGGGCGCCAGCGAGATCGACCTGGTGATGCCGCTCGGCGCCCCGATCCCACCGTCCCCGGATGCCTCGGCCGCGTTGCTGGAGGCGTTTGCCCAGCGCGGCATCGGCTGGCATCCGAACCGGGTGATTCGCATCCTCGAGCCGGATCGGCAGGTGGCGGTGCTGGCCGACGGCGACGAAATGGGATTCGAGATGTTCCTCGGGGTTCCAAAGCACCGGGCGCCGGAAGTCGTACGACGGGCGGGACTCTGCGTAGACGGCTGGATTCCGGTCGACCCGGTCACCCTGGCCACGGCGATCCCGGACGTGTACGCGGTCGGGGACGTCACCAGCGTCGGTACGCCCAAGGCCGGCGTCTTCGCCGAACGGCAGGCCGCGGTGGTGGCCGATGGCATCATCGCTCGGGTCCGCGGAACCCAGCCTGGGGCCGGCTACGACGGCCGCGGCATCTGCTACCTGGAGTTCGGGTCCGGCCGGGTCGCCCGGGTCGATGTCACTTTCCGGCCCGGCATCGCGCCGTCCGGGACGTTCGAGGAGCCGACCTCTCTGCACGCCGTCGACAAAGCCGAGTTCGGGACGAGCCGCATCCGACGCTGGTTCGGTCGGGACTGGGCGGCACACTGATGCCCCGTCACCAACCCGAGCAGCATCCGCCGCCGGTGCAGTGGCTGCGGGTGCGCTACGCCCGGCGCGGCCGGGCCCGGTTCGCCAGTCACCGCGACTTCGGCCGCGCGTTCGAGCGGGCGCTGCGGCGGGCGGGAGTGCCGATGGCGTACTCGTCGGGGTTCTCACCGCATCCGCGCATCTCCTACCCCAACGCCGCACCGACCGGGGCGGCGAGCGAGGCGGAGTACCTCGAGATCGGGCTGGCGCGGGCGGTCGACCCTGATCAGGTCCGGACCGCTCTGGACGCCGCCCTGCCCGACGGACTGGACATCGTCGCGGTCGCGGCCGCACCACCCGGCGGCCTGGCGAACCTGTTGACCGGCTCCCGCTGGCGGATCGAGTTGACCGCGATGCCGGCCGACGTCATGCGCGAGGCGGTCGCCGTCTTCTTGGCGCTGCCGGCGGCCGAGGTGGATCGGATGACCAAGACCGGATTGCGTACCTTCGACGCCCGCGGAGCGGTCGTCGCGCTGAGGGTGGTCGGCGCCGACCTGGACCTGGTGCTCGCCCACACGGTGCCGCTGGTGCGGCCCGACGACGTGCTCACCGCCCTCGCCCGCACGGACCCGCGCTGGCGTCCGCCGCAGCCGCCCCGGATGACGCGTCTGCAGCAGGGCAATCTCGCCGAACCCGGTCCGGACGGGGTGCGGGCCATCCTCGAACCACTCTGAGGTGGCCGGAGTCGTCGGAAACGAGATTCCTGTGGGATAATTCTTCGCGATGAGCGCGCCGCGCTCTCGTTGACGGGCACAGCCAGGTGACAGCTGGCCGGTTCGGGGGATCAGCCTCCACCGCGACGAGCAGGACCGATCGAGAAATCGGACTGCTTGACCGCGGGAGCTGCGGTCCTTCGCCGTCAACCCTGAGGCTTTGGTCAGGAACGGTTCGCCGTTCCTGCGCATGAGAAGGGATGCCGTTCACGGCATCCGAAAAGGGAGTCCGGATGCTCGATATCGAGCCCGATTACACAGACATCGACAACACCACCCCGGGGGACGCGTCCAGCGACGCCACCCCGCCACCGCGCCGACGACGCCGCGCCGCCACCCGCCCCGCCGGTCCGCCCGTGCCCGCACCCGAGCCCGCTGAGCTCGCCGAGGGCCAGCTGGCAGCCTCGGATGCGGCTGTCGAAGGACCCATTGTCGAGACGCCCGCCGTCGAGACGCCCGCCGTCGAGGCGGCCGCGCAGGGTGAGCCGAAGCAGCCGGCCAAGAGGACGCGCCGCAGCACCAAGACCGCCGAGAGCGGTGACAGCGAGCCGCCGCGGGCCCGCCGCAGCCGAAAGAAGGCCGACACGGCCCCCCAGCCCGAGCTGGCCGCCCCGACCGAGCCCGATGCGCAGACCGAGCCCGACGCCGAGCCCGTCATTGAGCCCGTCATTGAGCCCGCCCCCGAGCCCGTCGTCGAGGCCACGTCGGAGCCCGTCGTCTCCGCAGAAGCCACCGGTTCCGAGTCGACCGAGGAGGTCGAGCCGACCGACGGCGTCGTCTCGGCCGACGAGACCGCCGAGGACACCGCGGCCCGAACGACACCGCCTCGGACGACGCCGCGCCGGACGGCACCGCCGACAATTCCGCTGACGCCGGCTCCGACGCCGAAACCGACGAGGCGGCCGACCCGAGCGATGCGAGCGACCAGGCCGACGAGAGCGATGACGGCTCGGGAAGCCGGCGACGCCGCCGGCGTCGCGGTGGTCGACGCCGTCGGCGCGGAGCCGGCGAAACCGACGACGAGAGCCGATCGGGATCCAGCGACGCCCGGTCCGCCACCGACAGCTCCGTCGAGAACGCGGACGCTGGCGCTCGGGAGTCGCAGGCCGGGGCCGCCGACACCGAGAACGACAACGCCGATCGCGGGTCCGAGAGCGACACTGACACCGACGCCGATTCCGAGAGCGAGAGCGCACGTCGTCGTCGTCGCCGCCGTCGGCGCCGCGGAGAAGACACGGCCGCGGCTCCCGACGATCCGACCGAGGTCGTGGTCCGGGTTCGCGAACCGCGTTCCGGGCGCCGTTCGGAAGGGGTCGCCGGCATCGACGGCTCCACCCGCATGGAGGCGAAGCGGCAGCGCCGGCGCGAGGGTCGCGAAGCCGGCCGCCGCCGGGCGCCGATCCTCAGCGAGGCCGAGTTCCTGGCCCGCCGCGAAGCGGTCAGTCGCAAGATGATCATCCGGCAGCGCGACGATCTCAGCCAGATCGCCGTCATCGAGGACGACATCCTGGTCGAGCACTATGTCGATCGCGACTCCGCCGCGTCCCTGATCGGCAACGTCTACCTCGGCCGGGTGCAGAACGTGCTCCCCTCGATGGAGGCGGCCTTCATCGACATCGGCCGTGGCCGCAACGCCGTGCTGTACGCCGGCGAGGTCGACTGGGGCTCGTTCGGAGGCGAGGGTCAGCACCGCAAGGTCGAAAGCGTGCTGAAGTCGGGCAGCACCGTGCTGGTCCAGGTGACCAAGGATCCGGTCGGGGCCAAGGGCGCCCGGCTGACCAACCACGTTTCCATCCCCGGCCGCTACATCGTGTATGCGCCCGGCGGCCACCTGTCCGGCATCTCCCGCAAGCTGCCCGACGTCGAGCGCAAGCGGCTGAAGTCGATCTTGTCCGAACTCGTGCCGGACTCGGCCAGCGTGATCGTCCGGACCGCGGCCGAGGGTGCCAGCGAGGACGAACTGGTCCGCGACGTCAACCGGCTCAAGGCTCAGTGGGAGGACATCGAGCGCAAGGTCAAGGCCGGCAGTGCGCCGCAGTTGCTGTACGGCGAGCCGGACCTCACGCTGCGGATCGTCCGCGACCTGTTCACCGAGGACTTCAGTGAGTTGATCATCCAGGGCACCGGCTCGATGACCGACGCGTACGAGGCCGTCGACGGCTACGTCGCCCACGTGGCCCCGCACCTGAAGGATCGTCTGAAGCGGTGGGATCCGGAGGCGGACGGTGACCTGTTCGGCGCTTTCCGGCTCGACGAGCAGATCGCCAAGGGCCTGGAACGCAAGGTGTTCCTGCCTTCGGGCGGCTCGTTGGTCATCGACCGCACCGAGGCGATGACCGTGATCGACGTCAACACCGGCAAGTTCACCGGCTCCGGCGGCAACCTCGAAGCGACCGTGACCAGCAACAACCTGGAGGCGGCCGAGGAGATCGTCCGCCAGCTGCGGTTGCGCGACATCGGCGGCATCATCGTGATCGACTTCATCGACATGGTGCTGCCGAGCAACCGTGAGCTGTTGCTGCGCCGCCTGGTCGAATGCCTCGGGCGAGACCGGACTCGCCACCAGGTGGCGGAGGTGACCAGTCTCGGTCTGGTGCAGATGACCCGGAAGAAGATCGGCACCGGTCTGCTGGAGGCATTCAGCACGGAGTGCCCGCACTGCGGTGGTCGCGGCTACGAGCTGCACGACATGCCGGTCGAGACCCAGAAGCAGCCCGACGGCGGTGCCCGGGACAACCGCTCCCGCGATCGCTCGCGTTCTGAGCGCTCCTCCCGACCCAAGATGCCGCGACCGCCGGAGCCCAAACCGGCAGCCGCCGAACCCGCGGCCGAGTCGGCGTCGCCGCCTGAGAACCCTGACGACTCGGCGAACGCCCAACCCGAGAACTCCCAGCCCGAACTGGCCGGCGCACCGGCCGGTCGCTGAGGCGTCCGCCGCTCGTGAGAGATGCTCCGGTGCTGGTGGCGATCATCGGCGCCGGCCCGTCGGGGATCTACGCGGCCGAGGCGCTGACCCAGCAGACCGAGGTCGACGTCCAGGTCGTGGTGATCGACCGGCTGCCCGTGCCGTTCGGCCTGGTCCGCTACGGAGTCGCGCCCGACCACCCCTCGATCCGCTCCATCCGCAACACGCTGGAACGGACGCTGGAGAAGTCCGGCGTCCGGTTCTTCGGCGACGTCACCATCGGCACCGACCTGACTGTCGAGGAGCTGCGGGAGCGGTCGACGCCGTGATCTACGCGTTCGGCGCGGGCACCGACAAGCGGCTGGGCATCCCGGGCGAGGATCTGCCGGGCAGCGTGGCGGCGCCGGACTTCGTGGCCTGGTACTGCGGCCACCCCGACGTCCACCCCGACACCGACCGCGATACCGGCGGTGAGTCCAATTCAGCCGAGGCCACACCGCGCGAGCAGCACCGCCAACTCTCCGACCTCGTGGCGCGCTCGACCTCCGCCGTGGTCGTCGGGGTCGGCAACGTGGCCCTCGACGTGGCCCGGGTGCTGATCAAGTACGCCGATCAGCTCGCCGACACCGACATGGCCGACGAGGTGCTGGCTTCCTTGGCCGCCAAGCAGGTCACCGACGTGCACGTGCTCGGCCGCCGGGGCCCGGCGTACACCGCCTTCACCACCAAGGAACTGCGCGAGCTGGGCCAGCTGCCCGGAGTCGACGTGATCGTCGATCCGCAAGATCTCGAGCTTGACGGTCCAGCCAGGCCATCGTCGCCCAGGACAAGGTCGCGGCGCGCAACGTCGCCGTGCTGCGGGATTTCGCCGCGCAGGAGCGCGGGTCGGCCGAGCGGAGGATCTTCCTGCACTTTTGGACCCGACCCGTACGGGTGATCGGCACCGACCGGGTCGAAGCCGTCGAGGTCGAGCGCACCGCGATGATGAAGACGGTTAGGTCCGCGGGACCGGCGTGACCTCCACCTTGGCCGCGCAATTGATCGTCCGCTCGGTGGGTTACCGGGGTGTCGCGATGGCCGGCGTGCCGTTCGACGAGGCCACCGGCCGGGTGCCGCACGCGGAGGGGCGGGTGATCCGCGACGGCGGATTCTCCCCCGACGAGTACGTCACCGGCTGGATCAAGCGGGGGCCCACCGGGGTGATCGGCACCAACAAGTCCGACGCGGTGGAAACCGTGACGTCGCTGCTGTCCGACATCGCCGACGGCGCGATCACGGGGTCGCACACCGTCGAGGAGCTGGAGCAGCTGCTCGCCGCGCGTGGCGTGACCCCGCTCGAGATGCCCGCCTGGCACCGGATCGACGCTGCCGAGATCGAACTGGGTCACTCGCACGGCCGGCAGCGCACGACGCTCGCCCACCGCAGTGATCTGCTCGCCGCCGCCGAGGACGGCGAGCCGCGCTGAGCGAGTCTGCGGCAATGCCCTCGCCGTGCGGGGTCCCTCGGCGCTAGCCTGATGCAATCGAGGCGACCCGGCGGAGGCACTCCCGCCATTGCCGGGGGTAGGGACGCCTCATCGGGACGATCATGAAAACTGCCCCCAAACCGACGCTGGTGGCGCGCGACGAGGAACTCGAACACGCGCTGCACAGCCTTCGTTTCGGTGGCGGCGTCCTCATCACCGGTCAGGCCGGGGTCGGCAAGACGGCCCTCGCGGCCGCCGTGGTCGAGCGGCTGTCGACCCCGCCGGTGGGCTGGGTCGTCGCGACGGCGGCCAGCCGGACCATCCCGCTCGGCGCACTGAGCAACCTGCTGCCGGCCGATCTCGCCACCATCCATCCCGCGCTGATCGCGCAGCACGTGGACACCCGGCTGCGCGAACTGAGCCGGGCCGACCACCGTCGTTCGGTCCCTCCCGTCCTCGTCGTCGACGACGCCCAATTGCTGGACGCCCAGTCCGCGGCCGTGCTGCTGTCCCTGGTCGCGGCGAAGTCGCTGCGGCTGCTGGCCACCATGCGCAGCGGCAGCACCCCGTCCGACGCCGTCACCGCGCTGTGGAAGGAGCAGCTGGTCGAACGGCTCGATCTGTCGCCGCTCGACCACCGGGCCACGCGTACCCTGCTCGAGGCCCGGCTCGGGGGTCCGGTGGCTTCCGGCACCGTCGAGATGCTCTGGCAGAGCAGCCGCGGAAACCCCTTCTACCTGACCGAGCTGGCCCGCTTCGGCGCCGATCAGGGTCATCTGGAGACCAAGGCCGGCGTCTGGTGGTGGCTGGGGGAGACCGAGATGCCGCCGCGGCTCGGCGAACTGCTCCAGCGCCGGATCGACTCGGTCTCGCCGAGCCGGGCTCGAAGCCGATCGAATTCCTGGCCCTGGGCGAGCCGCTGCCGTACGACACCCTGAGCGCGCTGGTCAACGAGGACGCGATCCTCGAACTCGATCAGCGCCAGATCGTCACCAGCGACGAGCGGGAGGGCGTGCTGCTGCTCCGGTTCGCCCATCCGCTGCTGCACACCGTGGCCGAGAACCGGTTGAGTGCCACCCGGCGGCGGGCCCTGGCCCGCCGGCTGCGCCGACGCCCCGGCCGAGCACGTCGACGTCGATCCGGCGCGCCACCTGGGAGGACGCCGCCGGCCAGCCCAACGTCGAGCTGCTGCTCGCCGCCGCCGACGCGATGCTGATCAACGACGCCGGCGCCGCCGTTCGGCTGGCCAGCGGGCGACCCAGGCCGAGCGGCGGGCTCCAGGCCGCAGACGATGCTGGCCCGGGCCCAGTCCGAGCACGGCCGACCCGACCTGGCCCGGGCGACCATGACGGAGGCGTCGCCGGCTCGTCGACACGACGACGAGCTGCTCTCCTTCGGCGCCGACGACGTCGGCCTGGCGCTCTGGGGCGAGCGGTCGCCGCCGCGGGCCTGCGGCCGTGCTGGACGATCTGCGTCGCCGAGCTGCCCGACGCCTACGACCGACGACCTGGACGGGATGCGAGGCCGTCCTCACGCCTGTTCACCGGCGGCAGTGTCGGCGGCGATCGCCGCTGGCCGAACGGTGCTGGCGCGGCGAGACCGCGTCCGCCAGCGCCGGATCCGCGCCCTGACCGCGCTGACCGGGGCCCTGGCCTTCGCCGACCGCGGGCGCGGAGGCCTTGCACGCCGGCACAGCAGTTGCTGGACGCGCTGACCGCGACCCGGGTGTCGGCGACCCGGGCGGGCCTGGCGTACGCGCTCATCGCGGTGACCGGGGTGTTCTTCGGCGCCGAGTACCAGCTGCCGCGCTCCGTCGGCCCGCTCGGGCCGCTGGCCCGGGGTCCCGGAACGGCTGGAAGAACGCCCGGGCGTGCAGGTCGAGGTCGGGCCGCGCGACCGGGACGATGGAGCCGGGCAGCTCGGCTGGCCGCTGCTGGTCGGGGTCCGGCGGCACCTCCGCGGCGACCTGGAGGGTGCGGTGGCGCCGCTGCGCGAGGCGTTCGTCCAGCAGCAGGCGGGTGAGGGACTGTTCCGCTCCGAGACCACCGCCGAACTCATCGTCGTGCTCGCCGAACTCGGCGACTTCGACGAGGCGGTCGGCCATCCTGCGGGACAACCCGCCGGACGAGGTCGCCATCATCCCGGGCCTGCTGCCGTGGTCGGAGGCGGCCGTCGCGGCCGCGGGCGGGTTGCACAGCCGAGCCGCCGACTTCGCGATCGAAGCCGCGCAGACCGCGGCCGGCCGGGGCGCGGCGGCGATGGCGATGAACTACCTCTGCGACGCCGGCCGCTGGGGCGATCCGCGCCGGGCGGCGGCGCGTGCTGCCCACCCTCGGTCTCGCGCTGGACACCGACGTGCAGCGGATCCGGGCCGCCGACCTCACGGCTCGCGCGTCGTCGTCACCCCAGGCGCTGCTGGATGCCGCCGAGGCACAGTTGCTGGCCGGGTTCTCCCGGCACTGCCTCGAGTTGGCCGAGCTGGCCCGCCAGGCCGACCGAACCGGCAGCCACGAGCGCCGCGCAGCCGGGCTGCAGCGGCAGGCCCGGGAGCTGCTCGGCGACCACAAGTCGTCGGCCGCCGCGCTCCAGCCAGTCCGCTGACGTCGCGGGAGACCGAGGTCGCCCGGCTCGCCGCCCGCGGCCTGAGCGACCGCGACATCGCCGACGAACTCGTGCTGTCCATCCGTACGGTGCAGAGTCACCTCGCCTCGGCGTACCGCAAACTCGGCATCACCTCCCGGACGGAATTGACCCAGCTGTACGGGAGGTGAATCCCCCCAGGCCCCCCGAACTTCGGCAACTGTTGCCAGTTTCCGCAATTTCGGCGCCGGGGGTCCCTTCGGACTGCGGTTTGCCCACAGTTTCTGGGCTGATGCTGCGAGTGTCGGGTGTCGCGTGAGACGCACGAGCAGCCTCAACTCAGGAGGGACCGACCAGGCGGCCCATCAGGTGGCGCAGGGTGCGCTCGGGATTCTCGGTGATCCCGGCGTGCACGGGCGACGGCTGGACCACGGTGCTGCGGGGGGCGGTGAGCATCCCGAACCGGGTGGCCAGGCCGGCGTTCTCCCGGGGCGTGCCGACCGGCTCGCGGCACGCGTTCACCACGGCCGCGGCGGCGACCCGGACCGCCTCGAGGTCGACGTCGTGGGCCAGGGCCCGCAGCCGCACCTCGTCGACGGCCACCGCCGCGTGCAGGTAGTCCAAGGACTGGCAGTAGAGGATGACGCCGACGTTGACGAACTCGCCGCGGTCCACCCGGGGCACGGCCCGCAGCACGGCGTACACGAACGCGTGCCGGCGCCGGGTCACGGCGGAGCCTCTCGCCCCGCTGATCGTCCGGCAGCCAACTCGCGGCCTCGTCGAGCCGAGCCAGCAGATACTCCGAGTACGCGCCGCGGGCCGCGGCGGGGTCCGCCGGCGCGGCCGGATCGGGACGCGTCGGGTCGGGCACCAGCCACGCGTCGGGGACGTCGGCCAGGATCTCGGCCAGCGGCGTCGCCGGTGACCTCGGCGGCCAGCGCGTCGTGGACTTGCCGCGGTCGACCGAGGCCACCGAGGACGTGGTCGCCGTAGTCGTACGGAGCCGTCGCGAACGCGTCCCGCCGACCCCAGGCGTGGTGGAACCGCAGGCAGGCGCCGTGGTCGATGGCCCACAGGGACTTGTGCCAGATCAGCAGGTTGGTGTTGCGGGCGCTGCGGTCGACGTTGGCGACGAAGGCGTCCAGCCAGACGATCCGGTCGGCGACCTCGCGGTCCACGGCGAAACTGCGGTCGTAGCCGACCGCGCCCGGCAGGAAGTCGACGGCCAGGTTCAGGCCGGCGCTGGCCGTGACCAGTTCCTGGACCTCCTCGTCCGGCTCCCGGCGGCCGATCTCGGGATCGACCTCGATCAGGGCCAGGTCGGGTACGGCGATGCCCGAGCCGCCGGGCCAACCCGGCGACCACGATCTCGGCGACGAGCGCCTTCGGGCCCTGGCCGGCACCGGTGAACTTCACCACGTACGTCCCGAGGTCGTCCGCCTCCACAGATGCCGGGCAGCGAACCGCCCTCACGCAGCGGCGTCAGGTAGGCCGTGGCGGTCACCGTGGGCAGCACCCTCACAGCCTAGAGAACGCAGACGTGTGCCCGCCGGACATATTTGACCCTCGCCGACGGCGCCGAGTAATGTAGACCCTCGGCGTGCGTCCGCGCGCGCAAAGAAGATGGAGCTGACCGGCCGCGCATTCGCGCCGGATTCCGTCTCGAATCCGACATCGAGAGAGTAGGTCAGGCGTGTACGCGATCGTGCGCAGTGGCGGCCGCCAGCACAAGGTCGCCGTCGGCGACGTCATCGAGATCGACCGCACCAGCGACGAGGTCGGCGCCAGCGTGAGCCTGCAGCCCCTGTTGCTGGTCGACGGCGAGTCCGTGACCTCCGACGCCGAGAACTCGGTGCCGTCACCGTCACCGCCGAGGTGCTCGAGGCGACCAAGGGTCCGAAGATCCGGATCCTCAAGTTCAAGAACAAGACCGGCTACCGGAAGCGCCAGGGTCACCGCCAGCGGTACACCCGGGTCAAGGTCACCGGGATCGAGAGCTGAGATCGAGAGCTCGTCGGTAGGGAGTCAGGACATGGCACACAAGAAGGGCGCGTCGTCGACGCGCAACGGTCGCGACTCCAACGCCCAGCGGCTCGGCGTCAAGCGCTTCGGCGGCCAGCTCGTCAACGCCGGCGAGATCATCGTCCGGCAGCGCGGCACCCACTTCCACCCGGGTGACGGGGTCGGCCGCGGTGGCGACGACACCCTGTTCGCGCTGGTCGAGGGCCACGTCACGTTCGGCACCCGCCGCGGGCGCCGGGTCGTGCACGTACTCCGGCCGAGGTCCCGGCCGAGCCCGCCACGGTGTCCTGAGCGGCCTGAAGGACACAGCGCAGACAACCGCGAGGGTGGCTCAGCACATTCTGCTGAGCCACCCTCGACGCATTTCTCGAGGAGTGGAGGTGACACCCCATGGCGATCCCGAGTTTCGTCGACCGGGTCGTGCTGCACATCGCCGCCGGCAACGGGGGGAACGGCTGCGCCTCGGTGCACCGGGAGAAGTTCAAGCCGCTGGGCGGCCCCGACGGCGGCAACGGCGGTAACGGCGGCTCGGTGATCGTCCGGGTCGACCCGAACCTGACCACGCTGGTCGACTACCACCGGCAGTCCCACCGCCAGGCGGTCAGCGGGCAGCCCGGCCGGGGCGATCATCAAAACGGCGCCACCGGCGACGACGTCGTGCTCGCCGTACCCGACGGCACGGTGGTCACCGACGCCGACACCGGCGAGGCGCTCGCCGACCTGATCGGTCCCGGCGCCGAGCTCGTCGTCGCCCAGGGCGGCCGGGGCGGTCTCGGCAACGCCGCGCTCGCGTCGTCCAGCCGCAAGGCGCCGGGCTTCGCGCTGCTCGGCGAAGAGGGCGAGACCCGTACGGTCGTCCTCGAGCTCAAGGTCGTCGCCGACGTCGGCCTGGTCGGCTTCCCCAGCGCCGGCAAGTCGTCGCTGGTCGCGGCCATCTCGCGGGCCCGCCCGAAGATCGCGGACTATCCGTTCACCACCCTGGTCCCCAATCTCGGGGTGGTGGTGGCGGGTGACGTCACCTACACCGTCGCCGACGTGCCCGGCCTGATCGAGGGGGCCAGCGAGGGCCGCGGACTCGGACACGACTTCCTCCGCCACGTCGAGCGCTGCGCCGCGCTGGTGCACGTGATCGACTCCGCCACCTTCGAGCCCGGTCGGGACCCGCTGACCGACCTCGACGTGATCGAGGCCGAGCTCGCGGCGCACGGCGGGCTGGAGGACCGGCCCCGGCTGGTCGCGCTGAACAAGGTCGACGTCCCCGACGCCGACGAGCTCGCCGAGCTGGTGCTGCCCGAGCTGGCGGCGCGCGGCCTGACCACGTTCCTGATCTCCACCAAGAGCGGCGAGGGTCTGAACGCCCTGCGCTTCGCCATGGCCGAGATGGTCGCGGCCCGCCGGGCGGCCGCCCCGCCGCCCGCGCCGCAGCGCATCGTGCATCCGCCCGGCGCCGGTCGCGGGCGAGGAGTTCACGGTCCGCCGCGAGGGCGAGTACTGGCGGGTCCGGGGGACCAAGCCCGAGCGCTGGGTACGCCAGACCGACTTCGGCAACCCCGAGGCGGTGGGCTACCTGGCCGACCGGCTGAACCGGATCGGGATCGAGGACCGGCTGCTCGAGCTCGGCGCCCGGGCCGGCGACGGCGTCGCCATCGGTGGCGCGAACGCGGTCGTCTTCGACTTCTCGCCGCAGGTCGACATCGGTGCCGAGATCCTCAGCCGCCGCGGGGAGGACTCCCGGCTGGCCGAGGAGCGTCCGGCGCTGGCCCGCCGCCGGGAGAAGGACCGGGCATACCACGACGGCCGACGTGGAGCCGACTGAGGCCACGATGACTGACGTACGCGCCAGCAGGTCGGGGCCGCGCACCGGGTGGTGGTCAAGGTCGGGTCCTCGTCCCTGACCACCGCCGACGGGCAGCCCGACCCCGCGCGGATCGAGCGCTGGTCGATGCGCTGGCCGACGCCAGACTCGCCGGCCGGGAGGTCGTCCTGGTGTCCTCGGGGGCCATCGCCGCCGGGCTGGGTCCGCTGCACCTGCGGACCCGGCCGCGCGACCTCGCCACCCAGCAGGCGGCCGCCTCCGTCGGCCAGGGCCTGCTGATGGGCCACTACACCGGTGCTGTTCGCCGCCCGCGGACTCGCCGTCGGGCAGGTGCTGCTGACCGTCGACGACGTCACCCGCCGCGGCCACTACCGCAACGCCTACCGCACCTTCGGCCGGCTGCTCGAGCTCGGCGTCGTACCGATCGTCAACGAGAACGACACCGTGGCCACCCACGAGATCCGCTTCGGCGACAACGACCGGCTGGCGGCGCTGGTCGCCCACCTGGTGCATGCCGACGCGCTGATCCTGCTGAGCGACATCGATGCGCTCTACACCGCCCATCCCGCGGCGCCCGGGAGCTCGGAAGGTCACCGACGTCCACGGCGAGGAGGATCTGGCGGGGATCGACGTCTCCCACCGCGGGTACGGCCGTCGGCACCGGCGGCATGATCACCAAGATCGACGCCGCCCGGATCGCCACCTCCGCAGGGATCCCGGCGGTGCTCGCCGCCGCCGACGAGGTCACGGGCGCGCTGGCCGGCGAGCCGGTCGGCACCCTGTTCCACCCCACCGGTCGCCGGCGCCCGACCCGGCAGCTGTGGCTCCGGCACGCCAGCGACGCGCGCGGCGAGCTGGTCCTCGACGCCGGCGCCGTCCGGGCCGTGGTCACCCGCAACGCCTCCCTGCTGCCCGCCGGCGTGACCGCGGTGCATGGGCAGTTCCGCGCCGGCGAGGCGGTGAACCTGGTCGACCCCGACGGGCGCCGTCGTCGCCCGCGGCCTGGTCAACTTCGACGCCGACGAGCTGCCCGCCCTGCTGGGCAAGACCACCGGCCAGATCGCTCAGGAGATCGGCGCGGGCTTCGACCGTACGGTCGTGCACCGCGACGCCCTGGTCCTGGTGGAGGCCTCGGCCGGCTGACCCGTCGACCGCCTGCTCGTCCTGGGTCCGAGCCGCGCCCGCGTTGCACTCTCGTCACGAAGCCGCGCCTGCCATGCGTTCGAGCGGATCGCTGAGATATCCTCAGCCGGGCTAGCAGGTTGGAGGATCGAGCCGCAAACCGTCAGTTTCTTGCTTGTGCGGGCAGATGCGGCTCAGATCGTGCGGCGAATTCGGGTTCAGCGCACCATAAGCGCTGGGCGAGGGGGACAGCGGTGACCGTACCCTTCGAGGTAGGCTCAACGCGGCGGCGCGTCACCGGAGGCCGTCCTGGCGGGCATGGGCAAGGTCCAAGGTCGCTCCCTGGGCCAGATCGCCTGGATGCGGCTGAAGCGGGACAAGGTTGCCCTCGTCGGCGCCGGGGTGCTGGTCTTCCTGATCCTGGTGGCGATCTTCGGGCCGCTGATCATGGCCGCGACTCGGCCGCGACCCGAACGCGTTCCACCAGGACCTGATCGACACCGCCGGCGGAACCCTGACCCCCATCGGACGGTTCGGCGGGATCAGCTGGGACCACCCGATGGGCATCGAGCCGGTCAACGGTCGCGACATCTTCACGCGGATCATCTACGGCAGCCGGATCTCCCTGCTGATCGCCTTTTTGGCCACGTTGCTGTCGGTGGTGATCGGGGCGCACCCTCGGCATCATCGCCGGGTTCTTCGGCGGCCGGGTCGACGCTTTCATCAGCCGGATGATGGACATCTTCCTCGCCTTCCCGGTGCTGGTGTTCGCGATCGCGCTGGCCGGGGTGATTCCCGACCAGGCCTTCGGGCTGGAGGGCAACACGCTGCGGATCGCGCTGCTGGTGTTCATCATCGGGTTCTTCAACTGGCCCTACATCGGCCGGATCATCCGCGGCCAGACCCTGTCGCTGCGCGAACGCGAGTACGTCGAGGCGGCGCGCAGCCTCGGTGCCCGGCGCCCCTACATCCTGGTCAAGGAGATCCTGCCGAACCTGATCGGGCCGATCCTCGTCTACTCGACCCTGCTGATCCCGACCAACATCTTGTTCGAGGCGGCCCTGTCGTATCTCGGAGTCGGAATCCGACCGCCGACCGCGTCCTGGGGCGGGATGTTGTCCGAAGCGGTCGCCTTCTACACCCAACCGCACTTCATGTTCTGGCCCGGGATGGCGATCTTCATCACCGTCTGGCCTTCAACCTGTTCGGCGACGGACTACGGGATGCGCTCGATCCACGCGCCAACCGCTGACGAACTTCGATCTCATCCAACTGATCACAACAGAAGGTGAAAACTCACATGAAACGAACGCGATATCCGGACGATGGCGGCATCCTCGGGTGCGCCGCCCTGGCTCACCAGCGCGGCGCTGCTCGTCACGCGCCTGCGGCGGCGGCGGTGGCACGCCCCAGCAGGGGGCTCCGAGTGGCGCCGGCGCGCAGCGAGTTCAACGCGGCGCTGACCAACGTGGTCAACCCGTCGGAGACCAAGGGCGGCACCCTCAAGTTCGCCAACTCCGGCGACTGGGACACCCTCGATCCGGGCGAGACCTACTACGGCTACTCCTGGAACTTCGCCCGCCTGTACGGCCGCTCGCTGCTGATGTTCAAGGTCGCCCCCGGCAAGGAGAGCAACGAACTGGTGCCCGACCTCGCCGAGGGCAAGGGTGAGGCCAGCTCCGACGGCAAGACCTGGACGTACAAGCTCAAGCAAGGCATCAAGTTCGAGGACGGCACCGAGGTCACCTCGGCCGACGTCAAGTACGCGGTGCTGCGGTCCACCGACAAGGCGACCTTCCCGAACGGACCGGCCTACTTCGAGCAGATTCTCAACCTGCCCGAGGGCTACAAGGGCCCGTACAAGTCGCCCGACATGAACACCGACTCCGCGATCGAGACGCCGGACAAGTACACGATCGTGTTCAAGACCAAGCAGCCGTTCGCCAGCTTCGACTACCTGGCCCAGCTGACCGCAGACGATGCCGGTGCCGAAGGCCAAGGACACCGGGGCGAAGTACCGCAACACGATCGTGTCCACCGGCCCGTACAAGTTCGACAGCCTGCAGCCCGGCAAGAGCTTCAATCTGGTCCGCAACGACCAGTGGGATGCAGTCGACCGACGAGAACCGCAAGGCCTTGCCGGACAAGTACGAGGTGAGTCTCAACGTCAACGCCGACGACATCGACAACCGGCTGATCAGCGGTGATCTCGATGTCGACATCGCCGGCACCGGCGTGCAGCCGGCCACCCAGCCGAAGGTGCTGACCGATCCGGCGCTCAAGGCGCAATCGGACAACCCGACCCTGGCCCGGCTCTGGTACACCTCGATCAACCCGACGGTCAAGCCGTTCGACAACATCGAGTGCCGCAAGGCCGTGCTGTACGGCATGGACCAGACCGGCTACCAGACCGCGTACGGCGGCCCGTTCGCCGGCGGCGACCTGGCGACCACCATGTTGCCGCCGATGATCCCGGGCTACCAGGCCTTCGATCTCTACCCGAACGGTCAAGACCACAAGGGCGACGTCGACGCGGCCAAGGAAGCACTGACCAAGTGCGGGCAGCCGAACGGCTTCGCTACCAACATGGCCTACCGAGCCGAGCGGCCGAAGGAGAAGGCGACCGCCGAGGCGTTCCAGCAGGCGCTGTCCCGGATCGGCATCAAGCTGACCCTCAAGCCGTATCCGCAGGGCGACTACTTCTCCGCTTACGCCGGCAACCCGCCGTTCGTGGTGAAGAACAACCTCGGTCTGGCGACGAACGGCTGGGGTGCGGACTGGAACGACGGCTTCGGATTCTTGTCCCAGATCGTCGACTCGCGGGTGATCCGGGAGACCGGCGGCTCGTCCAACACCAGCGTGCGGATCCCAGAGGTCGACAAGATGCTCGACTGCCGCCCTGCAGGAGCTCGACGAGGACGAAGCGCAACCAGATGTGGGGCGCGATCGACAAGCGGGTGATGGAAGAGGCCGTCATCTACCCGGGCGTCTACGCCAAGAGCCTGCTGCTGCGGTCCAAGAATGCGACCAACCTGACGTGCCGGACGCGTACAGCATGTACGACTACGTCGCCATGGGAGCCAAGAAGTAGTTCCAGCGATGCCCTGAGTCTGCCGGACGACGCCTCGACAGACTCAGGGCACGTCCCAAATGAGACGGGAAGGGAGATCGTGCTCGCCTACATCGCGCGTCGCATCATCGGTGCGATCGGCCTGCTGTTCGTGCTCAGCGTTCGTCGTCTTTGCGATCTTCTACCTGGTGCCACGATTGGCCGGCGCGACACCGGAGACGCTGGCCACCCGCTACGTCGGACGCGCCGCCACCGAGGAGACGGTGCAGTTGGTCGCCAGAAGCTTGGCTTCTACGACCCGCTGCCGGTGCAGTACTGGAACTGGGTCAAGGGGATCTTCGTCGGGGCGGACTACGACTACGGCGCGGGCATCGAGCGGTGTCCCGCGCCGTGCCTCGGCTACTCCTTCATCACCAAGCAACCGATCTGGCCCGAGCTGCTCGACCGGATGCCGGTGACGTCGTCGCTGGCCATCGGTGCCGCCATCATCTGGCTGGTCTTCGGGGTCAGCGTGGGCGTCTTCTCGGCGCTGCGTCGGGGATCGATCTTCGACCGCGCCGCCATGACCATCGCGCTGGCCGGGGTGTCCCTACCGATCTTCTTCACCGGTCTGGTCTCGCTGGCCTTCTTCAGCTACCAACTGCGCTGGACCGCACCCGGCGGATCCTACGTGCCGATCACCCAGAACCCGATCCAGTGGGCGTACGCGCTGTTGCTGCCCTGGATCACGCTGGCCTTCTTGTTCTCGGCGCAGTACGCCCGGCTGACCCGAGCCGGGATGCTGGACACGATGGGACGAGGACTACATCCGCACCGCCCGGGCCAAGGGCCTGCCCGAGCCGGTGGTGGTCTACAAACACGGACTGCGGGCCGCGCTGACCCCGATCCTGACGATCTTCGGTCTGGACGTCGGGCTGCTTATCGGCGGGGCCGTGCTGACGGAGAAGACCTTCTCCCTCAACGGCATCGGCAAGTACGCCTACGACGGGATCATCGCGGGCGACCTGCCGAAGATCCTCGGCGTCACCCTGCTCGCCGGCGTCTTCGTGATCTTCGCCAATCTGATCGTCGACCTGATGTACGCCATCGTCGATCCGCGGGTCCGGTTGGGGTGAGCGCGCCATGACCGAATCCGAGACCGTGCTGCGCGACCAGCCGCCGGCACCGCAAACGGATCGACCGTTCCTCGACGTACGGAATCTGCGGGTGCATTTCGGCACCGACGACGGAGTGGTCAAGTCCGTGGACGGGCTGAACTTCTCGATCGAGCGTGGCAGCACCCTCGGCATCGTGGGGGAGTCCGGATCGGGGAAGAGCGTGACCAGCCTGGCGGTGATGGGTCTGCACCGGCGCCCGACCGAGAAGCAGCGAAAGCAGAAGAACGATCCTGCGAGCAAGAGCCGGATCAGCGGCGAGATCTTCCTCGACGGAGTCGACCTGCTCACCCGCGACGCCGACTACGTCCGATCACTGCGCGGCAAGCGGATGGCGATGATCTTCCAGGATCCGCTGTCGGCGATGCATCCGTACTACACGGTTGGCAACCAGATCATCGAGGCCTTCCGGATCCACAACAAGGTGTCCACGCAGCAGGCCCGCCAGCATGCGATCGACATGCTGGGTCGGGTCGGTATCCCGGAACCGGCGCGGCGGGTGGACGCCTACCCGCACCAGTTCTCCGGCGGCATGCGGCAGCGGGCCATGATCGCGATGGCTCTGTCCTGCGATCCCGACCTGTTGATCGCCGACGAGCCGACAACGGCATTGGATGTCACCGTGCAGGCGCAGATCCTCGATCTGATCCGGGATCTACAGCGCGAGTTCAACTCCGCGGTGATCATGATCACCCACGACCTGGGGGTGGTGGCGGAGATCGCCAACGACATCTTGGTGATGTACGCCGGACGCGCGGTGGAGTACGGTGCCGCCGACGACCTCTTCAATCGGCCACTGCATCCCTACACGTGGGGCCTGCTGGGTTCGATCCCGCGGTTCGATGCCGGACCGGCCGTCGCGGGCGACGAGCGGGAACGGTTGTTGTCGATCAAGGGCAATCCGCCGAGTCTGATCAACGTGCCGGAGGGTTGTGCCTTTCATCCGCGCTGCGCCTACGCGTCGCTCAACGAAGGAGAGAGCGAGACGGTCCGCCCGGAATTGGCGGCCGCAGAGCCGCGCCATCTCGTCGCCTGCCACCTGAGCCGTCGCGATCGACAACGGGTGTTCACCGAAGACATCGAGCCACGGCTGTGAGCAGCGAGAACGACCTGTTGACGGTCGAGAACCTGGTCAAGCATTTTCCGATTCGCAAGGGTCTGCTGCAGCGACAGGTCGGCGCGGTGCAGGCGGTAGATGGAGTCAGCTTCGGTGTCCGGCGCCAGGAAACCTTGTCCATCGTTGGAGAGTCTGGCTGCGGGAAGAGCACCACCGGCCGGCTGCTCACCAGGTTGCTCGAGCCGACGTCGGGCCAGATCACCCTGGATGGCCGCGATATCACCCACCTGTCCGACGCGGCGATGCGGCCGCTGCGGCGCAACATCCAGATGATCTTCCAGGATCCGTACTCGTCGCTGAACCCTCGGCACAACATCGGCACGATCATCGGGGCGCCGTATCGGCTGCAAGGGGTCAAGCCGCCCGGCGGGGTGAAGAAGGCCGTCCAGGACTTGTTGGCGGCGGTGGGTCTGAATCCCGAGCACTACAACCGCTATCCGTACGAGTTCTCGGGTGGTCAGCGACAGCGGATCGGCATCGCTCGCACGCTGGCGCTGCGGCCGCGGCTCATCGTGGCCGACGAACCCGTCTCCGCGCTCGACGTCTCCATCCAAGCCCAGATCATCAACCTGCTGGAGGACCTGCAGGACGAGTTCGAACTGACGTACGTGTTCATCGCCCACGATCTGTCCGTGGTGCGTTATGTCTCGGACCGGGTCGCGGTGATGTACCTCGGCAAGATCGTCGAACTCGCCGATCGGGAGGCGCTCTACACCCGGCCGATGCACCCGTACACGGTCGCTTTGATGTCGGCGGTGCCGATTGCCAGCACCAAGCCACGGGCACGTGAGCGGATCCGGCTGGTCGGCGATGTGCCGAGTCCGATCAACCCGCCCCCGGCCTGTCGTTTCCACACCCGCTGCTGGAAGGCACAAGACATCTGCAAGACCACCGAACCGCCGCTGGTTGAACTTGCCCCGGCGCATCAGGTCGCCTGCCACTTCCCCGAGAACGTCGAAGACGCGTCAGAACCGACGACGCCGGAGATTGTCGGCGACCTCCGCTAGCGTCGACATATGTCGATCCCTGAGCTTGTCGAAACACCCATCGAGGGTTCTTCTCCGGTCCTTCACTACGCGTCCTTCGACACGCCGGTCGGCAAGATCGGTGTAGTCGGCGGGCCGGCCGGCATCCGAACGGTGGGCTGGCGGCTGCGACCGGGGACGGCGTCCGCAGATCCCGATCCCGCGACGCAGCGGGCGATCGGACAGCTGCGGGAGTACTTCGCCGGCGAGCGGCGGACCTTCGACCTGCCGCTCGATCTCGCCGCGCTGGAGCCGGCGACCCGGGCGGTGCTGACCGCGCTGCAGGCGATCCCGTACGGGACCACGGTGACCTACGGAGAACTGGCCCTGCGGAGCGGAACCGGGCTGCCGGCCCGGGCCATCGGCTCGGTCATGGGTAGCAACCCGGTCCCGCTGGTCATCCCCTGTCACCGGGTGGTAGCCAGCGACGGGCTGGGCGGATATTCGGGGGGCGAACCAGGTCAGGGACTGGCGACCAAGCGCTGGCTGCTGGAGCACGAGGGTGCTTTCCCGCCGACTCTGATCTAGGCTCGGTCCGGAAGGAACGGCAAGTTAGGCTTACCTAACTACATGCCGACGTGCATGGACCCGAGCAGTGAGGCGGAGTTTCAATGGCACTTCCCGAGGCGTACTTCCGCGCCACGGTGGTCCGGACCGAACGGCTGACGCCGGTGATGCTGAGACTGATCCTCGGTTGTCCCGGCCTCGAGGACTTCCGGACCAGCGGCGCGTCGGACGAGTGGCTCCGGGTCATGGTGCCGACCGAGCGGCAGCGCAGCGTGCCGCTGCCGGAGCAGGTGGGCGAGCCGCCGCGCGTGCAGTGGCGGTTCGCGAACCCGCAACCCGCCCCCCGCTGGTACACGGTGCGTCGCTGGGACGCCGAGCGGCGCGAACTGTGGATCGACGTCGTGATCCACGCCGACGGAGTGGCGACCCGATGGGCCGAGACCGCTGAGGCGGGGGACCAGGTCATCGTTTCCCAGCCGCATGGGCGCTTCGCCGACATCACGGCCGACTGGATGCTGATCATCGCGGACCAGACAGGGGTCCCCGGAGGCAGCCGAATCGTGGAGGAACTGCCCGCGGGGCAGCACGTGCACGCCATCTTCGAAGCCCCGAACGAGGCGGCCACCTTCGGCCTCGACACCGCCGCCGACCTGAGGCAATGCTGGGTCTACAACCCGAGCCCGGACCAGATCGCCAGCCCGCTCAGCGCCGTGGCCCGCAGCGTCGAACTGCCTCCGGGGGACGGGTTCGTCTGGATGGCGGGGGAGTCCGGTTGCGCGCGCGACATCCGGCGCTATTTCCGGCACGAGCTGAAGTGGCGCTCCTCGCGGTACGACATCGTCGGCTACTGGCGGCCGCAGCAGGAGGCGTACGCCCGCCGCTACCGCCAGGTCGAGGGTCGGGTCGGGGAGATCTACGAGCGCGGTCAGGCCGCCGGCAAGGATTCAGAGCAGATCCTCGACGACGTGTTCGCCGTCATGGAGCGCCACGGTCTATGACCTCACGGAAAACACGTGCAATTGGGAAATTGTCCTTACAACTAGGCGTACTATAGATCTTGTCGGATCACCTGACTCGTCACCGAAGTCGGACCGGCCCTCTTCTCGGCAGCGTCGCCAGCCACACACTTCACCTTGTTCGCCACCGGCGATCGCCGGAGAAAGACCCTGCCGTGTTTCTCGACATCTTGGGCTGGGCTGCCGCCCTGCTCGCGTCCAGCGTCGCTCTGCCCCAAGTCATCCGCCTCTTTCGCACCCGCGGCACCGGCGGGGTCTCCGTCACCGCCTGGCGCCTCACCCTGGCGGCCAACATCGCCTGGACCCTGCACGGGGTCCAGGGCGAGAACCCGACGATCATCGTGCCGAACCTGTTGTTCATGATCTGCAGCGTGCTGATCCTGGTGCAGGTCGGCCGCGACCGGTCGCTGCCGTGGCTGCCGCTGCTGGTGCCCAGTCTCGGGCTGGCCGCGATCACGGCCACGCTCGACTTCACCCTCGGGCCGATCGCCTTCGCTATCGCCGCCGGTCTGCCCTCGGTCTTGGGCCAGCTGATGCAGATGCGCGAGTTGTTGATCGCGCCCATGATCGGCGGGCTGTCCATCCCCTTCCTGGCGCTGAACGCGCTGAATCAGGTGCTCTGGCTGACCTGGTCCGTGTTCGCCCATGAGCAGTCGGTGACCCTGGTGGCCAGCGCGATGGGTTTCCTGATGGCGCTGAACCTGTCGTGGGCGTGGCTGCGTCGTACGGGTCGGGTTCGGGCCCGGCTCGCGGAGATCTCGGCCTGAGTTCCCCGGGTTAGATTTGGGCCGTGAATGTTGCGGAACTGAGTGACCGCGCTCGCGCGGCCGCAATCGTGCTGGCGCAGGCCAGTCGGGCCGAAAAGGACGCGGCGCTCGAAGCAATGGCCGATGCTCTGGCGAAGGCCGAGACCGCGGTGCTCGAGGCCAACGCTGCCGACATCGAGCGCGCCGAGGCAGGCGGTACCGGTGCCGCCCTGGTCGACCGGTTGCGGCTGAGCACGGACCGGATCGCCGGCATGGTCGACGGGCTCCGCGATCTGGCCCGGCTGCCGGATCCGGTCGGGGAGGTGGTCCGGGGCTGGACCAACGCCAACGGCGTCGAGGTGCGCCAGGTGCGGGTGCCGTTCGGGGTGGTCGGAATCATCTACGAGGCTCGCCCCAACGTGACCGCAGACGCGGGCGGCATCTGCCTCAAGTCCGGCAATGCGGCGCTGCTGCGCGGTTCCTCGTCGGCGGCGTCGTCCAACGCGGCCGTCGTCGCCGCGCTCCGGTCCGGGCTCGAGAACGCCGGTCTGCCTGCGGACGCCGTCCAGCTCGTCGAGGGGCCGCGCGAGGTCACCGCCGAGTTGATGGGCGCCCGCGGAGCGGTCGACGTCCTGATCCCACGCGGTGGGGCCGGCTTGATCGACTTCGTCGTACGCAACGCCCAGGTCCCGGTGATCGAGACCGGGGTCGGCAACTGCCACCTGTTCGTCGACGCCGCCGCCGACCAGGAAATGGCCCTGGCCATCCTGCTCAACGCCAAGACCCAGCGGCCGTCGGTCTGCAATGCGGTGGAGACCCTGCTGGTGCATTCCGGCATCGCGGACGACTTCGTACCGCGGGCGCTGGCCGCGCTGGCCGACGCCGGCGTGACGGTGCACGGGGACGAACGGATCGCGGCGTACGGGGATGTCGAACCGGCCCGGGATTCTGATTTCACCGACGAGTATCTGTCGTTGGACATCGCTGCGGCCGTGGTGGACGACCTGGACGGCGCCCTGGCCCACATCCGGCGCTACTCGACCGGTCACAGCGAGACGATCGTCACCGACTCCAAGCGCGCGGCCGACCGTTTCGTGGCCGAGGTGGATGCGGCTGCGGTCCTGGTGAACGCGTCCAGCCGATTCGTGGACGGCGCCGAGTTCGGCTTCGGCGCGGAGATCGGCATCTCGACCCAGAAGCTGCACGCCCGCGGCCCGATGGGGCTGCCGGAGATGACCTCGACCAAGTACGTGGTCACGGGTGCCGGGCAGACCCGCTGAAGGGACGAACCGCTAGAGTTCGGACATGCCATTCGGACCCATCCTGCTGGAGGCGGAAGCAGAGGCGCTCAACGAACTGCCCATTCCGGCGTGGGGGTTCGGCGTCATCGCTTTCGGCCTCTTGGTCTTCATGCTGCTGGTCACCCTGGCGATCGGCAAAGGTCGCCCGCACAGTTAAGCGTCCCGCGTGGATGACGTAGCCCGGCGCGGCCCGGCCGCAGGGCTGGCTCGGCGGGCCAACGGTGGCGCCCGGTATCGGCTGGGCGTCATGGGTGGCACGTTCGACCCGATCCACCACGGGCACCTGGTCGCGGCCAGCGAGGTCGCCAGCCGGTTCGGTCTGGACGAGGTCGTCTTCGTACCCACCGGGCAGCCCTGGCAGAAGACCGATCGTGACGTGTCGGCCGCTGAGGACCGGTATCTGATGACGGTGATCGCGACCGCCTCCAATCCGCGGTTCACGGTGAGCCGGGTGGACATCGACCGGCCTGGCCTCACTTACACCGTCGACACCTTGCGGGACCTCCGGGAGATCCGCGGGGACGACGTCGACCTCTTCTTCATCACCGGCGCCGATGCACTGGCCCAGATCCTCAGCTGGCGCGATGTCGAGGTGATGTTCGAGCTGGCGCATTTCGTCGGCTGTACCCGACCTGGGGTCGACCTCGATTCGCCGGCCATCGCATCGTTGCCGGCGGAGCGGATCACCTTGATGGAGGTACCCGCGCTGGCCATCTCGTCCACCGACTGCCGCGAGCGGGTGATGGGCTCGCACCCGATCTGGTACCTGGTTCCGGATGGGATCGTGCAGTACATCGCCAAGCGTGGCCTCTACGCTCGGACGTGATTCTGCCCAGATGTTCTGCAATAGAAGTACGGAAAGGAACGCGTGACCGCGACCGAACACGCATTGGAGTTGACTCGCACCGCCGCCGAGGCGGCCGCCGACAAGCTGGGCACCGATCTGGTGGCGTACGACGTGTCCGACCAACTGGCCATCACCGACGTGTTCTTGGTGGTGACGGCCGCCAACGAGCGGCAGGTCGGCGCCGTTGTGGACGGGATCGAGGAGGCGCTGCGCGAGCACGACGCCAAACCGACCCGGCGCGAGGGTGATCGGGAGCAGCGTTGGGTCCTGCTCGACTACCTCGATCTCGTGGTGCACGTGCAACACAGTGAGGAACGGCGCTACTACGCGCTCGAACGGTTGTGGCACGACTGCCCGCGGATCGAACTGGGTGTCGACGACCGCCGATGAAGGCGGGTCAGCTGATCGTGCTCCGGCACGGCCGGACGTCGTGGAACGCGGAGGGCCGGTTCCAGGGTCAGGCCGACATCCCGCTCGACCACCGCGGTCAGGCGCAGGCGCAGCGAGCGGCGGCGGTGCTCGCCGAACTCGCGCCCGCGGCGATCGTGTCGTCCGATCTCGGCCGCGCTCGGGAGACGGCCGCCGCGGTGTCCGAGGCGACCGGACTGCTGGTGCGCACCGATCCCCGGTTGCGCGAGATCCACGTCGGGTCCTGGGAGGGGCTGACCGCGGCCGAGGTCGTCGAGGTGGATCCGGACCTCGGCAGCCGCTATCTGCGCGGCGAGGACGTACGCCGGTCCGCGACCGGGGAGACGATCGCTGAGGTGGCCGACCGGGTCGCGCAGTCCTTGGACGAGATCGCGGATTTGGCGGAGGCCGGATCGACGGTCATCGTCGTGATGCACGGGCTCGCGGGTCGGGTCGGCGTGTGCCGATTCGTCGGGCTGCCGCAGGAGACCTGGCACCATTTCGGCGGCCTGCACAACTGCGGCTGGATCACCGTCGAGCGGCACCGCAGCGGCGCGTACTGGCGGATCGCCGATTACAACGTCACCGCTCCCAGGGATGCCGGTGCTCCGGTTCAGCAGCCGTGAGCTCGGCTCTTGGGTCAAGCACGTCGCCGCTTGGCCGCCGGTCACGAGTGTGCACCTGTTGCCCGTCTGGCGGCCGTGTCGAGGGCAGAAAGTGCACACTTCGTCTGGCTCGAGCATGAGCTCGTCGCGCCGATCCAGGGTTCTTGAAGTTGCCGCGCTCGATTCGCCGCGGTTCCGCCCAGCGGGTAGGATCCTCAAGGCGTTCGGCCGGTGACCCGAGCGTGCGGGGCTATGGCGCAGTTGGTAGCGCGCTTCCATGGCATGGAAGAGGTCAGGGGTTCGAATCCCCTTAGCTCCACCCTATTGGCCTAGCCAGAGTCATTTGATCTTGGTTCAGAAATCGAAAATCAAGCCGCCAATTGGCGGGTGGGGGGCAACTGGGGGGCAAACGGGGGGCATTCGGCCTCCGATTTGGCCCACTCCGGGAACCGCTCATGATCCAGCTGGTGCGCATAGGCGCTGCTAGCAGCGTTTTCCCTTGTCAGAGCGATATCGATGAGATCCGTCGTACGGCGAGGAATCGAACGATTGTCTTTCTACATGGTGACTGCTTCCGTTGATTGGAAACGGTCAGATCGTCCGTGGCAGGAAAGTCGGGGTGCCTCGTCGCATAGCACCTGTGTGCCTTGCCTGCCGCACCGCGGTCGGCGACGCGGTCTATGTCGCCCGACTCTGACTTCATGCGGTGGAGGCCGCCGCGCACTGCCAAGCCTTTCGCCCGTCGTGGACACCGCCGCAACCGTGCGGATGGAGGGCGGGCCGCGACTCAGTCAAGTCCGAGATCGACCGTGTAGGTCACCAGCAGGACGAGGTCCGACACCCAGGTCGACGGCGGCCCCATCCCGTCCGTCGGGACTCGATCTCCCAGTGACCGGGATCCACCCCGCTCGCGAAGGCGAACGCGGCGGCGGGCTGCCCGCCGTATATGGCCGCAGAACTCACCAGCGGCGCCTGCTCCACCGTCGTACCCGTTCTGATGATCACATCGGCGCCGCGCCAGCCACTGGGTCGGCGACGACGGCCACGACCTCGAGAGCGGTGATCGTGAGCTCCGCTGCCTGGGCCAGGTACGGGAACAGCCGCTCGCCAAGTTCGACGGAAAGGATCGAGGGCGCGTCCGCCGGGGTCGGCCGCAGGAACGCGTTCCACTCCGTGGCGAACTCGCTCCGAGCCGAGAACCCCCGGCGCAGGGGCAGACCCGCCGAGCTCGTCGTCTCGAGCGCATGCGAGTGCCGCCTCGCGCAGCAGCTCGCCCCCTTCCCTGGCGGTGTAGCGGAGGTGGAGCACCACATCGGTGATCGTGGTCCAGTCGAAGGTGGGTACGGCGCTGGTCAGTGTCAGGCTCCAGTCGCTGATCGCGCCGCAGCCCTCGAACGGCAGGTAGCGCTCGTCGCGGAGGTCGGCGACGAACAGGCCGCCGTCTCCGCGGCCGCTGTTGATCACGATCGACTGGACCGCCCCGGTCTGGACCTGGAAACGCGGGTCCTCGGCCGCGAGATCCTTCGGATATCGCCCGTCGCGCCGTCGGGTCGACCCGGGTCCGGCTCGAGCACCAGCGTCAGCCGCATCGGCACGCCCGTGTACGGACCGGTCACGCACGGCACCGTCACGCCGACCGACTTGATCCGGCGCAGGTATTGGCCGGGGCAGTCCAGGTCGAACAGCGCCTCGGGAACGGAGAACTCGCACGCTCCCGCGGTCTGCAGCTGCGAGCAGCGCCACCGGGTCGATCGAGCGCCAACGAAACGTGCCGGGTGATCTCGTACTCGCGCGGCGTTGTTCTCCAGGTAGGCCGTGTCCATGCGCTCCAGATCGTACTGCGAGGCGCTCGCCGGCCAGCGAGCCCTTTCTTCAGGCTGTCCCAGTAGCCGAACTGGATGAAGGTGGCGTCGGGCAGCGCCAGCTCGTGCCGGTACGCCTGCTCGGCCTGCTTCGCCAGGTCGTAGGCGAGCTGGTAGCTCTGGAAGTACAGCGTCGACAGCTGGCCGACCATCCACTGGTACAGCTCGACGTTGGTGAACTTCTGCTCCATGAAGCTCCCGGACCGACGCGGCGTTGCTCGATCTGCCGGTCGTGGTTCGTCGAGCTCGTGCTCGGCCAGGGCGACCCGGATCTCCGGCGGCCTCGATCTGCTTGTCGATCTGCGTGATCTCCCGCCGGCGCCAGCTCTGATGCTTCCACTCCTCCGCCCGGCGTTGCCAGCCGGCGGAGACACCGAGATCCGACGCTCGCCGCCGATGCGGCGTCTGCCGAGCGTCGATGCGAGCTGTTGGCCGACCTGGGCGCCCGCCTTGGCCAGCTGACAGCCCCGACAACGACGTCGAGCCTTGGCCACCGGCTGCCGGTCGATACCGGAGGCGCCGATGTCGACGCGTCGGGATGTTCGCCAGCGCCGCCGACGAGGACGTCGGCAGCGGCGACCTGCATCGCTCTCCGCGCTCGTCCATCAGAGCCGATCTGGCTCTTCTCCTGGGCGAGCAATCCGGTCTTGATGCAGACTGCAAGTAGTAGTCTGACCGCTGCTGCACCACGGCGAGGCTCTGCTCCGCCGCCGCCAGCGAGTGCGCGCGCCTCCTCGATCGGCCAGCTTCTTCACCTGCGCGCACCGCCTCGATGACCGCAACTTCCTGATTGGCGCGCAGCAGGGCCAGCGCCTCGGCGTCGTTCTTCTCGAGCCGCACCAGCAGGGCACTGCCCAGCGCCCGTACCGTCTGCGTTCATGGCGTACGCCTTCTGCAGCATGACCGCGAACCGGTAGTGCGGCAGCGGCGCGCTCAGGTCGGCCAGCGCGCTGGACGAGGTCGATGCCCGCGGCCCGGGCGCGCACCAGCAGCGCCGGATCGATCGGCGGCTCGAACAGCGGGAGCTGGCGCACCACGCCCTCGATGTTCATGCAGTGCCGGATCTTGAACAGCCGGTCGTCGACCGATGTCCCAGTAGCGCGAGCAGCTTCTCGTTCGGCGGGATGCAGAAGTAGAAGCCCGGCTGCCGGTGCCGGCAACCGTCGGTGCCGGGAACAGCGAGTTGCCCCAGGAGTTGCGCCGCCTCGGGACGATCGGGCGAGTATCCGCCGAGCGGCGCGGCAGATGGCCGGGGAAGATCAGCGTTCTCCAGCTGCACCAGTGGATTCGTCCAGCACGGTTCCGGCCAGGTCGGCGCGTACCTGTTCGAAGGTGGTGGCGGCAGCCACCCGCGCGGGGCGAAGAGCGACCGGGCGTTCACCGAGCAGTTGCAGCGCCAGCAGATAGAGCTGGGTCGCCTCGTTGATCGACTCGATGGTGTCGCGGCGGAAGAGCTGATCGCCCCACGCGATCAGGTTGTCGAGGTACTTCATCACCAGCGCCTTCTGGTAGGCGGTGGTGCGGAGCTTCGGCGATCCCGTGCGGATTGAACGGGTCCGGGTCGCCACGCGTCGATCTGCAGGTCGTACGTCCGCTCGCGCCGCCTCCGCCTCGGCCGACGCGTCAGTCGGAGGCCGCCAGCGCCAGGAACTCCTCGATCGGTGCGTCGGGATCCGGTAGAAGGGCTGGATCTTCCAGAACCGCAGTGGGTCGTCGTCGTCGCTGCGGTTGGTGGGGTCGAACATGAAGTGGATACCAGCGGCGAGCCTCCTCGAACTTCTGGTTGGCCGCCAACCGGCCCGCGATCAGCATCGGTGCGTGGAAGAACAGATCCCAGTTGTAGGTCGCGGTGGCGCTGCCGAAGGCGAAGTCGATCACCTGGATCGGGTGCGGGGTCAGCACGTTCTGGGTCGGTTGATGCCGGTCCACGAAGAAGTCGAAGCTCTTCTGCTGCCGTACCAGCCGGGGCGCCGATCCCTCCGGGCTCGGGTCCAGCAGGCCCGCCGGTCCGGATCGACGCAGCTCGGTCATGAAGTCGCAGACGTAGTGATGGTCGAACAGCGAAAAGCGATAGCGGTGCGACAGCGAGCGCACCAACATGTCGCCGGTGTCACTGACGGCGTTGATCATGGTCTGGCTGAGCGCCAGGCCTGTGGTGTTCAACTCGGCCAACGCGGAGGTCGCGTCGATCACCCCGCCGGTGTTGATCAGGCCCGAGTCGATCGAGCCGGAGTTGATCAGGCCCGAGTCGATCAAGCCGGAGTTGATCAAGCCGGAGTTGATCGAGCCGGAGTTGATCGAGCCGGAGTTGATCAAGCCGGAGTTGATCAAGCCAGCGCCGCCCGGCGTGGTCCGGAACTTCTCGGCCTGGAGGTCTGGTTCCTGGGTTTTGTCCCACTCCAGTTCCGGCTCGAAGTCGTCCTCCTTCGGTTGCTCGAGGACATCGGTGTCGGAATCGGTGGTGCCGACATCGCCGGGGTCCGCCGTGTCCGGTTCACCGGCTGTCTTCCAGACCATGGTCGGTTCGGGTAGCACGTGGAACGTTCGCTCGGCGTCGTCGAGGAAGACGCCGTGCTGGGACACGAACTCGCCGTACTGGTGGGGATAGGCGAGACTGCTGCCGGACGCCATCTCGACCAACGGCAGGTCCTCGGCCGCTCCGACCAGGCGACCCGCCTCATCGGTTGTGCCGCTCATCAGGCTGATCGACACCGGCGGCTCGGCGCCGGACAACTGCGACCGGACCTCGAAACGCATCCCCAGCACATAGCTCGTGGGCGGGGCCACGAGTGGGGTCTCGGAGTCCCGAACGGCCGCGACGAGTGTGCCGGATCCCGATTCCAGCGTGAAGGTGCCCACCAGCAGCGCCGCGATGTCACTTCTCACGGCCTGCCGGCACTCGATGACCAGTTGGGGACCGTCGGCCAATCGGAAGTAGGTGAACTGCCAGTTCCCCGTCGGGCCATCCCACGTGCCGTCGACCGTCAGCGCCTGATCGGACTTCCGGCGCGGACTCCACTGCCCGTTCATCCGCTCGGTCCACGACAGCGTCAGGTCGTAGAAGTCGGTCGGGATCGGCCGGTCCTCCTCGTCGAGCTCCTCGGCCGCGACCTGCTGCACCACCGACGGCCAGAACACGAAGAGCCGGCGGTCGTGCACCGCGAGCACGACCGAGTCGCTCTCGACCTCGGCGTCGATCAGCTCCCACGCCGTCCATTCCTGCCTGTCGATCCACTGGCGGTAGTAGTACTCGTACGGTTGGGACTGCGTGCGCGCGACCACGTGCAACACATCGACCGTTCCGTCGTCGTCGGTTTCGTACTGGTGGTACAGACCCAGCACGTGCAGCCGGGCAATCTTCGCCAATCCCTCGAGATAGGCCGTGTAGGCCCGTTCCGCCGTCACCTCGTCGAGGTCGCCCTGCAGCAGATCGTTCTCCAGCTGGACGAACAGCGGGCTCTTGTCCACTCGTAGGTCTGGTTCGATGAAGTTCTCGGGGGTCAGGAAGACCTTGCGGGCCGCCTCCCACACCCGGTAGTTCTTCATCCACTCCCACTGAACCTGGTCTTCGCGGCTCAGCTCGACCTTGGGCTCGAGATTCAAGAAGGATCGCTGGACGAAGAGCTGGACCGAGGAGATGGCCTGCTTGATTCGCGACGTCAGCATGCAGGGAGCCATCAAGACGTCGATCAGCAGATCGGCAAACAGGGCCTCGGCATCGTCGTACGCGTCGTCGGTGGCGACCAGGTAGCTGACGAGTGCGGCTCGCTGCTGTTCGCGGACGGGATCCCGCAGCGCACGCGCGATCACCGGCCACTGATTCTCGTCGTGCTTGGTCTTGGCCGCCAACCGCAGCTCCTCGGCGATCGTGGCGTCGATGTCCAGCTCGGCCCAACGCAGCGCCTGTCCGGCCGAGACCCCGAGGCGGCCGATCAGGCTTTGTGCGTCGAGCAGCCGACGCAACGGCCGGCCGTCGCGCCAGTCGGCCGGAAACTCGGGCGTGAACGTGTTCACCAGCACCTCGATGTCGGAGCCGAGCCACCCGGTGCGAACGGCGAGTTCGGTGCGGAACGTCGCTTCGGCGACCGCGGGATCCTCCGCAGACTCCAGCAGCTGCAACAGCTGGACCAGAGTCGGCTCACCACCCGGCAGGTCAGTCTCCAGGGCCGCCAGGTCAAGCAGCCTCTGCCAGCCAGACCACCGCTGCCCGTCAGAGCGCTCAAATGACGTCGGCAGCGCCAGCGGACTGAGCAAACCGTTGGGCACCCCGACGTCGAACAGCCAAACCTGTGTCTCCAACGACAGGCCGAGCGTGGTCAGCACGAGTGCGGCCTTGTGGATCCGGCGGGCGGCGGCGAAGGCTTCGGGGTCGTCGGGGACCGTGAGTTCCGCGGCCGTCGACATCACATACGGGCTCGATCGGAACCCCTCCAGCCCGGAGACGGTCCGAGCCCCGACCGACATCTGCAGCCGCAGCCCGAGCAGGTCGGCCGCGGAGTCCAGCGGCAAGTCGGCGAAACCCGCCACTTTCTCGATGATCAAGGCGTCGCCCTGGACCTCCCGCAGGTACGGGGCAAGTCGGGTCAGCAACGCCGTGAAACGGTCGGCCACGTCGAGCCGGAGCAACGCCCGCGGGTCGAGATCCAGCCATGACCCCAGGTGCTCCTCCAAGACCATCATCGGGTCGTCGGTGATGGACGCTTCGCGACGGTCGGCGGTCCGCAGGGCTGCCACCACCGCCCCGACCGCATCCGCGTCGAGAAGGACACCCAGATAGCGGGTCGCGACGTCACCTCCGGGATCGGCGGCGACCGGATAGTCGGCCGCCACCCGGCTGAGTCCCTCGCGGATGTCGGTCAATAACTGCCCGATGGCTTCGTCGGTGATGCCGACGCTGACGTCGGCGACCGGGTCGTGTTCCAGCAGGTAGTGCTGCTCGAGCAGTGAGAACGCCGACGCCTGGATCGCCTGGACAGTCTCGACCAGACTGAGCATGGTGTCGGTTCGGTCCAGGTCGAAGGGTTCGATTCCGGTGAGTCGGAGCACCCCGAGGAATTCGCCGAGCGAGAGGTTCAGGTGGCGGGCGGCGTTGACGTGGCGATAGAGGGCGGACAACCCGGCGAGCGTGGCCACCTCGCCCGTCACCACCCGCTGCTCGTTGGGAGTTCCGGCACTCGTCTCCTCGTCGAGAATGAGTCCGAGGTCTCCGTCGTCGATCATCAATGACGCGGCGAGCAGGGACCGGATGTCCGGCCAGGCGGGCTGCTGCGCGAGCTCGGTCCGCTCCAGATCGAGGGCGAGTGGGAAGTCGGGCTCCTCGGCGCCGGCGTCGACGGCGCGATTGAGAAAAACTCGGGCATAGAGGGACGGGACCGGCTGCTCCTTCTCGGGTCGGTCGGTGAGCGTGTCGAGTGGCGCCCACCACGCGAGCAACTCCAGCAAAGGCGCACCGGTCAGGCTCTGCAGCCGATCCAGATCGGCCAACCGGCGCAGGCCGGTCTCGTCGAGGGTGTCGATGCCCAGGGAGTGCAGGGTCTTGTCCAGGTCGAGCAGGGTGCCGCCCCGGTTGCGCCAGAGCCGGAGGACCCGATCCATCCGCTCGAAGACCTCGTCGACGGCGGGAGTCACGGTCATCTCGTCGGTATCGGACTCGGCCCCGACGATCCGCACCCCGCCCGGACGGACGTAGCGGCTGTGCAGGAGGTCGAGCAGGGTCTCGTAGTCGATCTCAGCCCGGCGGAGCAGCGTGGAGACCACGGACAGGTCTACCTTGAAGTCCACCCCGTCCGGCGTCTCAGAGGAGTACCCCCAATATTCCCACACGTCGTGGTTGGCGGTGCCGAGCAGGATGCGGCGCTCCAGCCCGGTGAGTCGCAGTCGCTCGGTGTCGATGGTTACAGCCCCGGGGTCTTGGCTCAGAGCGCTCCATCAGATCCGATCGGCGGACCCCCAGATGCTCGAAGTAGACCCGGGCGAGGGCGGCCCACAGATCGAACGGCAGGGTGTGCGGCGACACCTGCTTGGCCAGGTGGTCGTCGTAGGCCGCGGCGTTGAGATGCTCGGGGTCGGCCAGCACCTCGGGGCTGGTGGCGGTGGTGGCCGTCGGCACCGCCGGTGCGTTCGGTCGCCGCCCGGACGGGTTGGTCACCCGGACCGCCAGGATCTCGTTGACCAGATCGACGTACGGCATCACGGTGTTGGTGTTGTCGCAGGAGAGCTCGATCCGTTGCAGATCCGGACGGCGCTCGTCGAGCAGGTCGAAGGCCGTCTGCTGGCCCGCGTCGTGACCGTCCAGCCAACTGAGCAGAGCCACGAGGTACGCCGCTGGGCTGTAGATGGAGCGACAGTGCTCGCACTCGCAGTAGTCGACACTGCCGAACAGCGAGGCCCAGGTGGGGTCGCTCGCCAACCCGCCCGGACCCTCGTCGCCGACGTCGGTGAGGACGCTGCCGACGGTGCCGATTGCCCCGGCGAGGCCTCCGGTGATCGCGGGGTCCATCATCGCGTACGCGCTCGCGGCCCGACTGACCTGGAACTGCGCTTGGCGGTACACGCTGTCGGCGGTCTGTTCGCCGCCCAACCTGGTCGCGGTTCTCCGCCGGAACGACGACCGAGAGGAGCGGGCGATCGCCAGGGCGGAGGTGTAGCCGCCAGACAGCAGCGCGTCGACGACAGGCTCCGCCAGCCCCTCGGGGGCCACTCGGGAGACGCGCTGCACGGTGGCGAGTTCGGTGTGCAGCGTGTCGCGATCCCAGGCCGGATCCAGCGTGACCTCGGGTGCGGACAGCCCGGCCCGGAGATCGGAGCCGAGCAGGTTGAACCCCGGATTGCGGTCGAGGAAGGCCAGTGCGGTCGAGGACTTCCACCCGGACAACCGCTTGAGCGACCTGGCTACCAGGGCGGTCGGATGGGCCTTCGCGCTGCGTTCGGTCAGCAGTGTGACGTAGTTCCGTCGTCGCTCCGCCGCCGTCGCCCCCTTGATCGACGGCGGTGTACCGACCGCGGTGTCGGAGATCTTCTCGGTGAGCAGTCGGCGCCACTCGGTGGCCGTGAGGGCCGCGGCCTGGGCCGCATGCGTGATGCCGCGCCGCCGCAGCGCGGTGACCAAGGGCGCGTGGTTCGCCGTCAACACTCCGAGCTGCACGGAGAGCTGCAGATCGTCGACCACCGGGTCGCCGAAGGCGGGATCCGCGCGGAGATCACGCCACAGCTCCCGCACCGGCCCTTCGTGGTCGGCGTAGCGCCGGATGAACGCCGCCTGCTGGGCGGCCGTCGAGGCCGTGCCGGTGGCCAGCAGCCGTCCAAGTGAACCCGGGGTCTCAGCCGAGGTGCTCAGATCGACACCGAGCCGGCGCAGGTTGGTCACGGTCTGGCTCGCCCGCTGACCGGCTGCCGCGGAGATCACGTTGGCCTCCGCCGCTTCGACGAGGGCGCGTTGCAGGCGGGCGCGGGGTCGGCGGAGCAGCCGGGGGAGGGACGCGACGTTCTCGACCCGGAGCAGGCCGTAGAGCGATTCATGATCGACTGAGGTGCGCGTCGCCAGACGGCCCGCGGCGATCCAGGCGGTGGCGCTGCCCCGGCGGACACCGGTGCTGCGGACCAGGAGGGCGACATCGTTGGCGTCGAGTCGGTCCACCTCGACGTTGGCGAGCTCGGGGCGGAGCGCCGCCGACACCACGTCGAACTCCGACGACCCGCGGTAGCGCTCGTCGACGACCTCCAGATCCAAGATCTGTTCCGCGTCGGCCCCGATGGCGATCGGCGACGTCGCGACGAGAGTTCCGTCGTCGGTTGCGCGCACGAAAAGATCGACCCGGGTCAGCCCGGCGGGCGGTTCGTAGGGGATCGCGTACCGGCCCCGACCGTCGGTCAGCGCCTCGTTGCCGAGGGCGATCTCGCCGCCCAGTTGACGGTGGAACGCGTGGACCAACAACCCGCCGACCGGCGAACCACTGATATGCCGGACGGTGCCGGCAACCCGACGTACCGCACCTTCGGGTGACTGGGTGTCCATCCTCATCCTCCTCGTCGGAGACCGTGATTGAGCCGGGTAGCGAGTGCGTCGAGGTCACGGCGGAGACAATCTCGGCAGCACGACCTGATCGGCGGCCCGCAGACCGCTGCTGGGGTTCGTGAGGTCGATCAACTGCCCGATCTGGCCCGGAGGCAGATCGCCGCCGAGCCGGATCACCTGCGGATAGGCGATCACCTCTTTCGCTTTGGTGATCTGGGCCAACCGCGGGGCAATGGGCGACGTTTCGAGCGCGTAATAGAAGAACGCTTCTGTGCCGGCGTTGGAAACGGCTCCCGATTTGCAGCCGGCGAGCTCGATGACGTCCGGCGAGAGACCTCGGCTGCTCACCACCTGGTGGATGTCGTCGGCGGTGAGCTGGCCGAGGGTGAATTCGTCGCCGTGTCCGAAGAAGGTGACCTTGCGGACCCGGGCGACGTCGACGATGTCACCGAGCTCGTGCAACGGCACCACTGCGGCCCCTCGGGCCTCGGCAATCTCTCCGGCGCGTCGAAAGAGCAGCTCGACGTCCTTGGCGATGAACCCTGGCCGCGGAATCGGCACGATGATCTCGGTGGCGTTCGCCGCACCGGATGCCACGGCCCCCTCCAGAGGGACCGAGATCTTGGCCAGGCCGGCTGGTCCGGCGAGGAACGGCCGGGTCAAGAATCTTCCCGTCGCGCCGTACGCGTTCCCTCCCAGTGACGGCAAAAGGTCGGCGCCGATGCCGGCGGCGGTCACCACGCTCGGGGGAGCGTCGACTGCCTTGGCGAAACCTTCTGCGCCCAACGCGTGCAACGTTTTCTGGACCTTCCCCGTCTTGAGGGTGAGCACGCCGGTCGAGATCATGTCGCCGCCGTGCACCACCATCCATGCCGCGCCGACCTTGCTGAAGGGGTCGGGAGACCCGGCCAGGACCAATCCCCCGCCGTAGTACTCGAGGAGACCACCGACGATCTGCAGCGTGCCGGCGACGGGGGGCAGCATCAGCACGTATCCAACCGCTGTGCCGGCGGCGATCTGCTCTCGATGCGCCTCTTGATAGCCCTCGGGTCCGAGGACCTGCAGCTCTTGAAGGACGGCGGCCCGGCTCTCGAATCGGCCGTCCTCGTCGACCAGTACGACCGGGTTGTTGCCCATGCTCACGTACGGTGACGTGCTGGGCGGGCTCCGCCCCGGATCGCACGCCGTCCAGCGCCCCAGCCACGGGGCGAGATAGCGCGCACCGTGATAGTACAGGCCGGATCTCCTCGTCCCGCTCCTTGCCGGTGTAGCGATACCGCTTCGCCGACCGGGCGGCGAGGCCGTGAACGCTCTGGTAGGACGTGCTGCCGAACGGGCAGGTACTCCTCGTAGGAGATGACGCGGCCGTCGTCGTCCAGCTCCAGGCAGGCCGAGCCGAGATGGTTGCCGAGCTGGTACCGGGTCGAGCCGGCGGCGAGCCGTCGTCACCCCCGGTGCGCGTCTCCACCAGCGCGATCCGCTGCTGTCATCCGTCGACGGGTGCAGGGTTTCGCGCTCCAGGCTCACTCGGTCCCGCCGGCGGTCGTACTCGCGATAGATCTCCAGACCGCCGAGATAGATGCGCTCGCTCTTGTCGTCGGCGTGTTCGCCTGCGTTGCTCGAGCGGCCCGCTCGGTGACCTTGCGGACCCGCTGCCCGCCGGCCGTCGTAGCACGTAGTAGGTCGTCTCCGGCGCGCCGCTCGGAGCCCACCTGCGCGACTGGACGCCTGGAGCTGGTCGAGGAAGTCCACCGCATCAGCGTGCAGGTGCGGCATCGAGGTCATGTTGCCGTGCGCGTCGTAGGTGTAGGGCTCGATCGGGCGCCCGCCCGACCCGCGTCGAGGTGAGCCGGTTGCCGTACTCGCGCGTGGTCCTCGAGTCAGGCTGCCTTCGGCGTAGCGCGTAGTGTGCGAGTCCAGCCCGGGTGCGCCGGGTCGCTGCCGACGTGCTGCATGTCGAGGAAGTTCCCGGCGTCGTCGTAGACGTAGCGCTCCAGGTAGCGGCCCATGGCGTTGCCGTCGCCGGGATGGTCCAGGCCGGTCGGGAAGCGGTTGAACGCGTCGGCGCGTGGGGTGCGGGCGGTTGCCGTCGAGCTGGCCGAGGTGCTCACGGCCGGTCGCCTCGAGGCAGCTGGTAGCGCGCGTCGTAGCGGTAGTCGCTGCTCGGCTCGACGACCGTGTTGCGGAAGAAGATCGTCGGCTGCGCGGCGTCCTCGACGTGCGTGATGTTGCCGACCGGATCGTAGGTGTAGGACAGTTCCTGCCAGCCGCTCGCTGCCCCGGCGTCGTCTGCAGCCGGGTCAGCCGGGACGTGAGCGGGTCGTACGTCGTAGGTGGTCGACGACGCCGTTGCCGTAGTCGATGCGTTCGCGCTGACCGCTTGGCGTTGTAGGTCGATGTCGGTGACGAACGGCTTCCAGACGGCTCTCCGCCCACCGTCGCCGCGCAGGTTCGCGTCGACGCGCTCGAGCAGGCCCGGCCTCGTTGTAGCGGCCGCCGGACGGTGCTGTCGTCCGGGCGTCGTCTGCAGCTACCGGGCGGTTGAGCGCGTCGAAGGTCGTGCGGGTGGCGAAGACCTCCGCTTCCAGCGGCGACCGTGGTCGGACCAGTCCGGCGTCGCGCCTTGTAGTCCACGGCGAGCTGGCGGCTGCCGCTCAGCGCATTGCCCTTGAAGTCGTACTCGGCGGTCGTCACCACGCCGGCGCCGTCGAACGTCTGGTACGGCCGGCCGCGCAGGTTGCCGCCGCCGGCGTCCGGCTGGCTCTCGCCGTACACGGTCCGGCCGACCATCAGTTCCGGCCGCGCCGCCGGTCTGCAGTCGGTACACGGTGACGGGCCGGCCCAGCACGTCGTAGCTCGGTGCGCGAGCGCGGTGATCGCGGCTGTCCCAGCCGTGTAGCGGGCCCGCCGGCCACATCGTGTGAGCGTCCAGCGCTCGCCGGCGTCCATGCTGATCGAGTGGATCTGGTTGCCCAGCAGGTCGTAGTCGTCGCTGCATCACGACGCGGCTCGAGCGCGTCGATGACCTCGCGCGTGGTTGCCCTCGATGTCGAAGATCGTCCGCGCGTGCGGTGGAAGGACTCTTCCGGCGGATCGGCGGGCTGGCGAGTCGCTGCGCTCGGACCGGTTGTGCGCAACGGTCAGGAACGTGCGGCCGAGCGAGTCCAGGTGGGCTGACGCTCGGCGTGGCCGGCGTGGTCCGCCGCCTGCGCCGCGGCAGCCTGCTCCAGCGCGCCCGTGCGCCGCCGGACACCCGCTGGCCGTGCCAGCTGGGCAGGTACTGCGCCTCCGGGTAGCCGCCGGAAGTGCTCGGCGACATCAGGATCGCCCAGCGGGTCGGTCAGCGACCGTGTCGTTGACGTCCCAGGTCTCCTGCCGCCAGCGTTGAAGACGACCTTCTCCCAGGTGTGGTTCGGATGCAGGGTGGCCACGATCCGGCCCGGCGGGTCGTAGCACAGCACGGGGCTCACGCCCTCGATGCGGGCGAACTCGAAGCCGTGGGTCGCGCTGAAGAACGGCTCGTACTGGCGGACCGGCTGGCCCTTGTTGTTGAAGATGGTCCAGCCGCTGCCCACCCAACGCGGGCTCACCGCCGCTCCGCCCGGCTGCAGGGGCCCGGCCTGCGCCTGTCTTGCGCTGGATCTCCCGGCCGAAGCCGTCGGAGTAGCGAGAAGCGCGTGCTGGATCGCGGGTCTGCTCGCCGCCGGTCCGAGATCGGCGTCGTGGGTCTCGCGGGCCAGCGCGTACGACCACGGCCGGCTGCGGCTGCGGCCTGCTCGCGCGTGCGCAGGTAGCGCGAACAGGTCGTACACCACCCGGGTGCGTCGCCCGCTGCAGGATGGCGTGCGGATCGGCCAGCGGATCGCCGAGGTGCGCGAGCGACGTGGCCTCGTCCAGGTCGGGCGCGAAGCCGAGCAGCGAGTCGCCCTTGGTCTCGGCCGTCCTTGCCCATGACGGCGGTGCCGACGACCATGCCCAGGGCATCGAACGCGACCTCGGAGCGGTTGCCGTTGGGGTCGGTGACCAGCCGCGGCTGCAGCACCCGGTAGTCGTAGGTCGCGGTCGTGACGCTTGCCCAGCGCGTCCGCGGGTCTCGGACGATCCAGCAGGTCGTAGGCGTCGTAGGCGCACCACGCTCTCGGTGTCGAATCCGGCGCGGTGGAACGGATCGCGGAAGCGGTGCCGGCAGGAAGAAGTGCTCGGCGGGCGTGCGCCAGCTCGGTCGCCGGGTCGTCCGTGCCGGATGCGTCCGGGCGACAGGAAGCACGCGCCCGGAGCGGCAGCCACCAGTTCGGGTCGCCCTCGCTGTGCACGTAGGACCCGCCTCGGTTTCGCAGCATCGCTGTCGCCGACCCTGTGCCGGCGTAGACGCTGGTCGATCGAGCCCGGGGTGAGGGCGAGCCGGTAGCTCTCGCCGGGACAGGGCCAGCGACTCCAGCGCGCCCAGCGGCAGCAGGGTCGAGCGGGTCGCCCTGGCGCCAGCGCCGAGATCATCCGGGCGGTATCGGATGCGGACGTGCTCGATCAGCCGCTTCTGTCGCCCGGCTCGCGGCGAACGGCTCCTCGTAGGCGAGGGCGTGGCCGTCGCGACCGCGGTCGAGCACCTGGTCGAAGCCGAGCCGCGTCGACCCGGGCGCGAGGATCCGGGGCCGGCCAGCTCGTAGCGCGCGGCTTTCGCTCGGCAGCGGCGTCCGGTAGGCGTCCGGCCAGGTCGACGGGGTTGGTGAAGACGCGTTCTCGCCGCAGGTGATCTGGCGTTCGGCCTGCGCGTGCCTGGTCGCTCGCTGGACAGCGCCGGGATCGGCCTGCCGGCGGCCGTAGCCGACCGCGGCGCGAGCGTGAGGACGTTGCCGAACTCGTCCACCGTCCAGCGTGAGCGCGTGGGTGATGCGCGGGTCGGTCCGGATCGCGTTCGTACTGGCATGGTGACCGCTTCGCGCGCGTGGGTGAAGAACACCGCGTGGCGGTTGCCGGCCCGCGGTTGCAGCAGCCGGATCGTGAAGTTCTGCTCGGTGACCGTGTACGGGATGCGGCTCGCCGCTCAGCTCCGTCCAGCGCGTAGACCTCCTGGCGCAGCATGGCTCCCTTGAGCGCACGGCAGGCCTCGCGCTCCTCGTCCAGGGTCAGCCCGCGGCGGCAGCACCGTGTCGGCCAGCAACAGCGCGCGCGCCTCGTCATCGGTCAGGCCGGGCTCGCGGTAGTACTCGCCACGTCGTCGCCGTCGCTGAACCCGGCGAAGTAGTTCGAGACGCCCGGTGTCGACCCAGGTACGCGCCGGTGTGGAACCAGGTGCGTGTGAGGACCGGCGGGACGTGCGACTGACGCGTCGACGCTGCATCCCGGTTTCGGTCAGCGCCGCGAACGTCTCGGTGTCCCACTGCTCGACCAGCCCGAAGCCGCGGAACTCGCGCTCGGCGCCGTCGAAGTAGCCGTGATGGTAGGCGTAGCGGGTGACGAACCGGTTGCCGCTGATCCGGTCGACGGTCTCCACCCGCTCGACGACCTGGACGGGGAACGGCAGTCGGGTGACCCATGGCCGGCCGGCCGCTTGTCGGCCAGGTAGAACCGGGTCGACGGTGCGTAGTGCACGGTCGTCTCGGCGCCGAGGTTGTTGACCGCCCGGACCAGCAGGTGCGGCTTCTGGCCGCCCATCAGATCGACGTAGCGCAGCGGCCGGGTCGCCTGCGCCGGGCAGGGGCGAGGACCAGACCAGGCAGGCGGTGCCGTTGCCCAGCAGGTCGACCACCTGATCGCGGCGACGTCGTCCACGGCCGGGAAGGCCGCGAGTCGCGCGACCGGCGCTCCAGCCGTTGCCCGACTGGTTGAAGTACACGGTCACGCCGTCGCCGCCGAGATAGATGAGGTCGGCGGGACCGGAGCCGTCGACGTCGGCCAGCCGGATCCGGCGCTGGTCGAAGATGGTCGGGCCGGTCGAACCGAGGGCGCGCGATCCATCGAGACCTTGGCGCCGAAGCGGCCGTAGCCCAGGTTGGGCCAGTAGCAGACCTCTCCGTTGCGGATGCGGACGATGTCGGTCAGCCCGTCGCCGTTCATGTCGGCCAGGTAGATCGACTGCGCGGCGTCGGAGAACACGAGGCGTGGGCCGGTCTCCTCGTCGAGCGCTCCAGGGCGACCCGGCAGCGCGGGGCCGAAGCCGTCCTCGGCCGAGCGACGCGATGCCAGACGAACGCGTCGTCCTCGGTGATCAGCACGTCGGCGCGGCCGTCGCCGTCCAGGTCGACGAAGCGCAGGTCCGGGCTCGACGAGTCGTCGCGGTTCAGGCTGGCCGTGAAGGCGCGGAACGGCCCCCAGCCCTCGTCGGCGTCGTGTCCGTGGAAGCCGGAGGTGGGCCCGTCGAGGACCACCAGGTCGGTACGTCCGTCGCCGGCCGAGGTCCAGCAGCCGCGCCAGCCCACCGGCGAGCTCGACGTTGGGCCGCATGGCGACGCGTTCGGCCGGGGCGAACTGGACGGCGCCGCTCGCTCACCGGGCTGAGATTGCGCTTGTAGTACCAGCGTGCCGGCCTGCTCGGTGAGCAGACCGGGACCCCCTCGCCGTGCAGGTCGGTCCACTGTACGTGCGTCGGACCGAGACCCGCGGGCAGGTTCTCCAGGCTCGCGGCGTCCACGTCGTGCACGGTCGCCTGCACGACCGGCTCGCTGTACTCGAACTCCAGCGGCGGCAGAGTGCGTTCGAAGTAGCCGTCGTCCTGGCGCCGGTATCCGCACTGCGGTCACGGTCCGCAGGAAGGAGTGGATCGGGCGCGCGGATCGGCCGGGCTCGACCTCGTCGACTACGTGAAGTCGGTGGACCGGACGAGGCAGTCATTGCCCACGTCCGGCTCGTCCGGCGAAATGGTGGAACATCAGCACGCGCCGGCAGCGGCGGCCCGTGCGAACCTCGAAGCCGGGCCGGTTGGTGGAGAAGGCGTCCGGTCCGGTACGTCCACGGCTGTGTCCTCGGCCGGCGTCGGGGCCGTCAGGTCATGTTCGCCGTAGTCGAAGACGACCTCGAACATCCAGCCGACGCCGTCGAGCTCTCGGTCGTCGAGAAAGGTCGCGCCGCCGACCGGAGGCGTCGAGCAGCGGTGTGCGGTTGCCGTACCGGATGCGCTTGAGGTAGCGGTTGACGCCGCGGCGCTGGCGTCGTCGCGCGGACCGCGATTGCGCTTCGTGGGCCGCCGTCAGGTCGATCGCCCTCGCCGTCGTCGGGCTTGTAGTCGTACAGAACGGCGTTGCCCCGGTCGTCGCGCGTCTCGCAGACCAACCAGCTGAAGCTGCGTCTCGGGTCGGCCGGATCGGCGATCCGTGAGTCGTGCGTCCCGGCCGTAGACGGTCAGGACGTTGTCCGGGTCGAGTCGCCAGTGGACGTCGCCGTCGCTCGAGCCGCATCCAGCGTTCGATCCGGGCGAAGAGTCCCTCGATGCGCGGCCGGTAGCGCTGGATCACATAGCCGGGTGCGGTGGCACGGTCGCTCGTAGTCGGCTGCGCCCATCGGCCAGTCGAGGACCGGCACGAGGTCCTCCGCACCGGCGAGGATGAACACGTCCGCACTCGGCGGCGTCGTCGTAGCGGGGCAGTCCCTGCTCGGTTTGGCGGCTGATCACCGGAAGTCCGAGAGACCAGCCGAACCCGAAGGGCCCGTTCCAGACACCCGAGTCGTAGGACAGCGACAGCTCGGGACCGAAGCCCGCCCGCCCGGGCTGGTCGCGATCGGCACCGTCATCGACCCGGTCCGGTGGCCGGGTTGGCCGCGAACTTCTCACCGATCCCGCGAATCGCGCCGCCGCCCTTGGGCAGTTCGAGGGTCGGCGCAGTGATGTCGGCGAAGGGCCCGGGAGCGGGGGGCGACGCCTGACTCTTTTGGTCTCGTGGATCGGCCGTCGGCATGCGCGCGGCCGGGCTTGGGCTGGCCGTCGCAGCATGGGGCAGATCCATGACGTCCGATTTCCGGGCGTGGGCAGTCTCGGAGGAGGGACTCCTGAGTCACCACGACCACGGGCTTGCGCGTCAGGACGGATCGAGTGAGGCTGCGGGCCGAGCGGCGCGCACCGCCTGTCACTCAAGCTAGCGACGCGAGCCTCGGATGGTCAACAGCGAGACACGGTCCGACCTGAGCGGCACGGCCCGCTTCAGGCTCACGGCGCTGGGCCATCACCGCCGTCAGACTCTTCTCACCCGATGCATTTCGTTTCGACCCTCGACAATGGGACGGAATCGCGGGTGATACGCACGCCAAGACGCTCGGTTCCAGCGAGCGGCCCAGTACGGTGGGATCGTGTCTGATCGTCGACGGCGCCGCTTGGCGGCCGGATCGGTGGGGGGCAAAGTGGGGGGCATCCTCCTCGACTCATGGTGAACTCTGGCGGACGAGCATGGACTGATTGAGCGCTCAGATCGGCCGGTTTCGGGCGTGTCTGAGGCCCATGGCATGGAAGAGGTCAGGGGTTCGAATCCCCTTAGCTCCACCCCTAGTCAGAGCGATTTGATCTTGGAATCAGAATCGAAATTGGCCTCAACGGGTGACCTGATTTGGCCTCTGAGGGTCTAACTGAGGGTCTACGAGAACCGTTTCACCTTGTCGGAGGCCAGTTCTTAGCGACGAGACTCGGACTCTTTTGATCATGGACACGCCGATTGACCAGTTTCGCTGGCCACGGCGGTGTTCGATTCGGGCCGTTGTGCTTGCTGTCGGAATCTAGACTGACGGAGGTTTTTGACAGTCGGGTCTCCTGAACCTAGGAAGCAGTCGAGGGCGACGAGCTGATCCCCACAAGAGGATGCTCAGCACCCACCTTCCACGGCTCGGCTCGGCCGCAGACCTCGCAGCGGTCGCCGCGACACTAGTGAACATGGTCGGTTCACATGCAACAGGCAGAGTCAGTCGTTTCGGGAACCCACCTCATCGCCCTGCCACACGCACCCGCCGGCCCACGCCATCACTTCCTCCAGGCGGCGACCGACGCGCCTGAGTGACGCACAGATCGGTTCTATACGTCGGGAGGTGGCCGCGATGCCGGGCGGCGCGGTCAGCGGCACACATTCGCCACCATATGTTTCGCCACCCTAAGGGAGGTGGGGCGTGGCCGCCGCCATCTATTTCCTTGTCTGACCTGCGCAGGCACCCTTCTGGCTCACGCTGGGGCCTCCGCGGGACCCCCGGCGGCCGAATCTGGGTCGGGATTGGCGAGCAGTTCGAGGGTCAGTTGGGCCTGGGTTCGGGGGTTGTCGGGCAGTGCCTGCCAGGCCGGGTGGGCGGCGTCTAGCTGCGCGACAAGCGTTGCGATGCGACGCCGGTCCGATCCGGTGAACTCTCCACGTTCGGCGAACGGGTCGTCGATGCAGGCGAGCAGTGCGGCGCTGTCGAAGAGGTGACGCTCCCGGTCGCGAGAGTCCGTCGTGTAGGCGGCGGACTTGAGGATCAGCGCCCCGATTGGACGTGGCACCGAGATCGTCGTGACCGTTCTGGGGAGGATCTCCAGGCGGGCGTTCATCGTGCGACGCAGGGCTTGGGTGCCGCCCTCGATGCGGATCATCTCGTGTCCGCGCAGCTTCTCGATCACTCGTGGCGCGGGATGGTCGGCGATCAGGACGTCGACCTGCTCCTCGTCATGACGCTCATCCTGATGCTGATCCTGTTGCTCGTTGCTGGCACCGGCGACCAGGTCGACCGTTGAGGTGCCGCGGACGAACCGGTGCGCGGTCTTGTAGCGTTTGTCGATGCTGGGCTGGAACAGATAGCCGAGTTCTTCGAGGGCAGCGGCCACCTTGTTCGGCACACCACGCTGGGTCTCGATGTGCAACACGATGTCGACGTCGTTAGTCGGCCGGACGACTCCGAGCCCGTGATGGATCGTGTGGAGCTGGGTCATGAGCCCGCCCACCAGAGTCCAACTCCCGGCCGGAAGCACCGCGGCCAACTCCGCGACGCTGGGCCACGGAACCGGCCAGCCGCCCGGAACGGAAGCGATGTCGATGGTGGGCCGTTCGGCATTCATCGTTCGGCAGTCATCGTTCGGCAGTCATCGGTACGCCTCCAACAGCTGGCGTAGCGCCCGGCGCCCGACACCTCGCAGGCGTGGATCGGTGCTTGTGGCCACGTCCAGAGCCGCGACCACGGGCGTGTTGACCAGCTCGCGGACCTGGGTGAAGTCAAACCCCGTTGCCCTCAGCGTGATCGCGCCGCCCGGATCTGGGCGTAGGCCGAGGGCGCGCACGATGTCGTTCAGGTTGTCGGCCGCGACGTAGCCGTCGATGTTTTCGTTCATGGGGTCGGTGATGCCGAGGGATCGCGTGTTGGCGACCGCGACGCGTTCGCGGAGTCGGGTGAGTGCGGCGCGGTGGGCCTCGTAGATGCGGACCTGTGCCCGGTCGCGCATCCGGCTCAGCAGGTCGTCGACTTCAGTGATCTCACGTAGGTTGTGGCGCAGCCGGGCGGCCTGGGTCGCACCTAGCCAGTCGGCATGTCGGCCAGCCAGCAACGCGACGGCCCTCCACGCCGTGTGCTCCGCCCACGCTCGGGTGCGACCCTGGCTGTGGGAATGGAGGTACCGGTCGACCGAGGCTCGGTTAATCAGCCCACGAGCCATCCAGCTGAGGGCCCCGGAGTCGGCCAGTCGCCGAGCATGACGAGTCGACACCCCGAGGGTGCTCGCCGTCTCGGTGATGGTGAGGAACTCCTGACCGGCCACACAGATAATGTCCCATATCGGACGTAATCTGCAAAGCACGATCGGATGAAAGATCGTCGCTGCTCAATCGCCCTCGTTCGGCTCGACGCTCCGGCGCCAGTCCGTCAGTCTGGACGAGCTAGCTTGGCTGTTCGCAGGCAGAACAGTTTGATTCGACCTGTCCCGCGCAGACTCGTCGAACAGCCGGCCATGGCATGTCCTTGGGAATCGAAAGAGGTGACCTCTGAGGGTCTAAGTTAGGGTCTACGCCCGCACGCAAGGGCGGTCCGAGGTGGACAATCATGGACCGGTTTCACGCTCAGATCACCGATTTCGGGCGTGCGGGAGGCCCATGGCATGGAAGAGGTCAGGGGTTCGAATCCCCTTAGCTCCACCCCTAGTCGCAGCCATTTGATCTTGGAAATGAATTCGAAACTGAGCTCAATCTGTGACCTCTGAGGGTCTAACTGAGGGTCTATGGGACGCCGTGGATCTCCTTGGAAGCTCCTGCTCGAGCCTGTGCGCGATTTTGGCGCTGTTCGATTTTGGCGCTGTTCGATTTTGGCGTGTCTCCCCTTGTCAGCGCCGCTTGAAAGCCGAGCTTCCCGTCGGCGATCGGTCGAGCGGAACCTCTTCCCCCCTGACCTCGTCCCGTGTTTGGAAGAGGTTGTCGGCGTGCTGACGGAACGAACGTTCGGCGGGTTGGCGTCAGCGACGTAGGTTCAACAGGCGCCCGGCAAGAGCCACTTGATCGTCTGCGCGAGGTGTGTCGGTAGAGCTTCAGTCAGATGGTCTGCCGGTAGGCGCGCAGTTTGGTCTGGCTTGACACCTCACCGCCGTCGGATTGGGTGCGCAACGTTTCGTCAACGGTGCCGCAATGCCATCCGGCCAGCATGCTGAACATGACCACTCTTGTTGATCTGAAGCAGGTGCACCGGGCGACGTGGGCGGCGGGGGACTACGCCGCAGTCGCCGAGCACATCGACGCGGTGCCGCCGAGCGATCTGCTCGCTCGCCTACCCATCGGGCCGGGCCAAGACGTCCTCGACGTCGCCACCGGCACGGGCAATCTCGCCCTGCGCGCCGCCGCCGCGGGCGCTCACGTCACCGGCCTCGACCTCGCCCCGGAGCTTTTCGCGGCGGCGCGCCGGCGGGCCTCAGAACACGGGGTCCACATCACCTGGACCGAGGGCGACGCCGAACACCTCCCGTACGACGACTCCTCCTTCGACCACGTCGTCTCCGTGTTCGGCGTGCAGTTCGCGCCGCGGCACGAGATCACGGCGGCCGAGCTGGCGCGGGTCTGCCGTCCCGGTGGCCACATCGGGCTCCTCAACTGGACGCCCACCGGCGTGATCGGGGAGTTCTTCAAGATCATGAGCAGCTACCTGCCAGCGCCCCCTGCCTTCGCCTCACCACCGCCGCTGTGGGGCAACGAAGCCCACCTGGAGCGTCTCTTCGCCGACACCGGGGTCCAGTTGATCTTCGACCACGGACACAACCCGTGGCGCTTCGACTCCGCTGAGCACTGGGTCGCGTTTCTCGAGACGGCCTACGGTCCCACGGTCAAGGCGCGCGAGCGCCTGACCGCCGAGGGGCGGTGGGACGCCTGCCGCGCCGAAGTCGTCGCGCTGGCCGAACGCCGAAACGTTGCCAGCGACGGAGGCCTGCTCCTCCAAGCCGAATACCTCATCGCCGTTGGCCACAAGGACAGCTGAACTCAGCCGGTCCGGGGTCACCGAGCTCCACTTCGAAAGGAAACACCCATGTTCGACATCTACTCACTGCGCAGCGTCAACGAAGACCGCGACCTGAGCCGGGCGGCCTCGGAGCGCTACCTGTTGCTGCAGGCCTTGTCCGAGCGGCGATCCAAGGCGCGAGCCGAAAGGGGCCACCGGCTGCTCGACTGGTTGCCCCGCCACATTCGTACCGTGCCGACCCGGGGCAGCGCTGCGACGGCAGAGTCGCCCTGACGTCGCTGACGCTCATGGCTGGGCGACGATCCCGCCACCCGATCTAGGTAGAGATGGAACCGTTATGCACACGTTCGCGCTGTTCGCCGGCTCGGCGGCCGCGGCGATCTTCATGATCAGCCAATTGCCGATGTTGGTGAAGGCCCGCCGGACGAAAGACCTCACCTCCTACAGCTTCGCCAACATCGGGCTGGCCAACTTCGGCAATCTGCTGTACGCCGTCTACGTCGTTCAAGTCCCCGTGGGCCCGGTGTGGGCCATCCACGCGTTCAATCTCACCACGTCGGGACTGATGCTCTTCTGGTATCTGCGCTACGGCCGCCGCGGTCCGGCAACGGCGGGAGGGTCGACCACTCCAGCAGCGTCGGTCGACGCCATGGCAGCGAGGTGACAGAGGGCTGCCAGCGGCGGCCAGCACAGTGAGATTCACCAACCACTTCAAGAAAGGATCTTTGATCATCGACAACGTCACAACGCCGCCGAGACTCGGGCGGCAGCTGGCCGCAGTGGGGCTCGTGACGGCCCTGCTGTCCCTTGCTCCGAGCGCCTCGGCGACCGCTGGCCCTGCCCAGGCCGTCTCGGGCGACGGAATCACCGAGTGTGGCAGCGTGGTCACTCGCGATGTCCGATTGAGCCGCGATCTCCTCGGCTGCACCGGGAACGGTCTGGTCGTGGGGGCCGACGGTGTGGAGATCGACCTCAACGGTCACCTGATCTCCGGCACCGGGCCGTTCCTCAGCCTGTCCGGCATCGACATCGACGCATACGAGAACGTTCGGATCCACAACGGCCGGATCGCCGATTTCAGCCGCGGCGTGCTTGGGTATGACGCCGACCACGCCCGCGTCGAGGCAGTGAAGATCACCCGGACCCTTGAAGGGGTGAACTTCGAGGAGTCGACCGGTGTCCGAGTGATCGACAACTGCGTCGTCGGCAACCGGGAGGGCATCGTGCTACGACGGACCGACCGGGCCACCATCGCTGGCAACGCGGTGGTCGACAACGACACCACGGGCATCACCGACATCGACTCCCGGGCGAACCTCCACGTGCGCAACCACGTTGCCGGCAACACCTTCGACGGGATGTCGCTCGAATCCGCCGTCGACACGGTCGTGACCCGGAACGTGGTGCAGCGCAACGGTCTCGACGGCATCAACGCGGTGGTCGGTTCCGGTGTGCGCTACCTCGGCAACCGCGTGATTCGCAACGACGAGCACGGCATCAACGACTCTGGCGAGGGCACCGTCTGGCGACGCAACGTTGCCCAGCGCAACGCCGCGGTCGGTCTGCGCAGCGACGGAGCCGAGCCGGTGGACGCCGGCGGCAACGTGGCTCGCGGGAACGGCGAGCAGGACTGCATCGGCATCCGCTGCCGCTGATCCGCGACGGGAGCGCTTGCCGGTCGGTTGTGGCTGCTTCTACGATGCGCCGGTGACCGTGCGGGTACACCTGTGTGGTCGCCTGCAGGTCGAGTGGGACGGCGAGCGGCTGGAGGCGGCGTTATCGGGTCGACAGGGGCGGCTGCTGTTCGCGTTCCTCACCCTGCACCGAGAGCGACTGGTACGTCGCGACGAGTTGGTGGCCGCCCTGTGGTCGGACGACCGGTCGGTAGCCGGCGGAGACGAGCTCCTGCGACCGCCACTGTCTCGGCTGCGCAGCGCTCTGGGGCCGGGCCGGCTCGAAGGGCGAGGTGAGCTGGCCATCCGGTTCCCGACTGACACCTGGGTCGATCGCGAAGCCGTGCTCGAGGGTCTCCGCCGCGGACGCGCACTCCTGGCGGCCGGAGACGCCTACGGCAGCTGGGAGGCGTCTCGCAGCGCCTTGAACATCGCGGAGCACGGGCTGCTTCCTGGCCTGGAGGCAGTCTGGCTGGAACCGTTCCGCAGCGCGCTGGCGGAGCAGCGGCTCGACCTGCTGGAAACCCTCGCGCGGGCCGGTGTGCAGCTGGGCGACGGAGAGCTGCCGGAGGCCGAGCTGGCGGCCCGCGCGGCGATCGAGGCGGCACCGTTCCGCGAGTCGGCCCGCCTGGTGCTGCTCGAGGTGCTGCGCCGGCGCGGCAACGTGGCCGAAGCCCTGGTCGCCTTCGACCAGTTTCGGATGTTCCTGCGGGAAGAGCTGGGTACGTCGCCGGGCCCTGAGTTGCTCGCCCTGCACGGCGAGCTGCTCCGCGCCGGAGAACGGTCCGGCGCTGGAGCGTCCGCCGTGAGCTCGAGCGCGCTGCCGGGACAGCGGCCGCTGCCCGATCGGTTGACCCAGGCGGTGATTGCTCCGTGGGTGGGCCGGGAGCTGGCGCTCGGCCGGCTGCGCGACCTCGCGGACCTGGCCGCCGCCGGCAGCACTGGCTTCGCGCTGATCGTCGGCGACGGCGGGATCGGAAAGACCCGACTCGTGGCCGAGCTGGCGGCCGGTCTGCCCGCCTTCGACGTGTTGTACGGGCGCTGCGACGAGGAGGAGATCTTCCCCTACGGCCCCTGGGTCGACCTGCTGCGGCCGCGGCTGGCCGCCATGGGAGACACCGAATTGACCGCCGTTCTCGGAACCGAGGCGAGCGACCTCGCTCGGCTCTTACCGGAACTCAGACCGCGGCTGCCACCTGGTCGCGACGTCGGCTACACCGGCGACCCGGAGACCGAGCGGCGCCTGCTCTTCGTGGCTGTGACCCGGGTGCTCGGCCGGCTCGCGCGTCGCCGACCGCTGCTGGTCGTCGTCGACGACCTCCACTGGGCCGACCGTTCCAGTCTGCTGCTCGGGCGCCACCTCGCCCGGGAGCCGCAACTCGGCCGCGTGCTGCTGGTGGGAACCTTCCGCGACACCGAGATCGGCCCCGGGCACTCGCTGCTGGATCTGATCGCCGATGTCGAACGCGACCGGCCGGTGCCCCGGGTGCGGCTCGGCGGCATGGACGAGCAGGAGATCGCCGAGCTCATCGAAGCCTGGCACGGAACCGGCGTCCGGCACGAGACCGTGCAGGCGATCCTGGCGGAGACCGAGGGGAACCCGTTCTTCGCCAAGCAACTCGTCCGCCATCTGGAGGAGATGACCGGCGACGTTCGACTGGCGGCCGGGGAGGACGTCGGCGTACCGGCGGGGGTGCACGACGTGATCACGCGGCGCGTGGCCCGGCTGCCCGACTATGCCGGCCAGGTCCTGCGGGTCGCGGCGTTGATCGGTCGTGACTTCGAGTTCGAGCTGCTCGAGCAGGTGACAGATGTCGACCCCGACACGTTGCTCGACGTCCTCGACGCAGCGGTCGGCGGGGCCCTGCTGTCTGAGGTGCCGAGCACACCCGGCCGCTATTCGTTCGCGCATGCCCTGCTCCGCTCGACCATGGCGGCGGAGCTCTCGGTGACCCGGCGCGCGCTGCTGCACCGTCGTATCGGCGAGGCGATCGAGCGGTCCTACCCGGACCGGATCGACGATCTCGCGCGCCATTTCGCCGAAGCCGGGCCGGGCCAGACCGACCGCGCCGTCGACTACGCCGTCCGCGCCGCCGCCCAAGCCACCGACCGACTCGCCCACGACGAGGCCGTGGCGCTGCTGACCCAGGCGGTGGCTCTGCGTCGCCAGGACGACCCCCTCGACCAGTTGGAGATCGCACGACTCGAGACGGCGCTGGCCATGGCCGAGTCCGGTGCCGGTCGGTGGGAGACGGCTCGGGCCAGCTTCATCCGCGCCACGGAGGCCGCTCGGCATGCGAGCGATGGAGTGGGCGAGGCCGGGGCCGTGTTCGCCGAGGCAGCGCTCGGCCACTCCGGTGGATTCTGGGAGCAGTACGGCCGAAATGACGCCGCCAGCGTCGCGCTGCTCGAGGAAGCGCAGAAGCGCCTCCCGGCAGGGGACTCCCGGCTGCGATCGGAGGTGTTGGCGCGGCTCGCGGTGCTGTTCTACTACACCCCGTCGGCCACCGAGGAGCAGCAGCGCGACGCCGCGGACACCGCCGTCGCCATCGCTCGGCGGCTTGGGGACGCCGACGCCTTGATAGCGGCACTGTCGGCGGCGCAGCACGCCCGCTGGCGACCGGGCCGGCAGGACGACCGGCTCGTCCTCATCGACGAGCTGGTTCAGCTGGCTGAAATCCGAGGCGCGCTCGGCGAAGCGGCGGTGGCCCACCTCTGCCGCGCCGGCCTGCTGCTCGAGCGGTGCCAGCTCGACGAGGCCGAGCCGCATCTGCATCGTTTCGTCGAGATCGCCGATGAGGTCCAGCAGTACCAGCTGCTGGGATTCCGCGACGGCGTACGCGCGATGCGCGCCCTGCTCGCGGGCGATTACGCGGAGGGCTCTGCGGCGGCCGAGCAGGTGTTCGAGTGGGGTCGACGTGCCGCGCAGCAAGGCAGCGCCCCGATGCCGGTGCTGCTGCAGACGTTCGGGGTCGAGCAGCTGGTGCTGCTCAGTGAGCGCAACGAGCTGGGGACGTTGACGCAGATCGGTGAGCAGCTGGTGGACGAGATCGGCGGGCTGCCGGGCTGGCGGGCGGTGCTCGCCTGGGCCTATCTGCAGGGTGGGCGGATCGAGCTGGCTCGCGCCGAGTTCGATGCGATCAGCAGCGACCGGTTCGCTGCGGTCCCGCGCGACGTGAACCTGGTGCCGACGCTGGCCATTGTCGCCCACGCCCTTCCCGAGCTCGGCGACCGCGGGATAGCTGCCCGCGCCGAGCCGATCTTGAGCCCGTTCCGGGACCAGTGGGTCGTGTTCGGGATCGGCGTGGCGACCCTCGGCCCGGTGGCGTACTCACTCGGGCTGCTCCAGCTCGTCCAGGACCGACCCGATGATGCGGCCGCAAGCTTCGAGCTTGCGCTCGAGCGTTCCCTCCAGATGCGCGCCCGTCCCTACGCTGCCCGCTCGCGGGCAGGACTGGCCCAGGCCTTGCACCGGCGTGCGCAGCCTGGAGATCACGCCGCGGCGGAGGAGCTGTTGGCTCTGGCGGCCGTCGATGCCCATGACCTTGGGATGATCCGCCTGCAGCGCGAACTCCAGCCGAGAATCCAGCATCGGTGAGAAGTCGCGGTGCAGGCACTGAGGGCAGGGGAGAGCCGCACGGCCAACACAGCGACAGGTCGGACTAGGTAGTCTCGCGTCAGCTGCGGGCTCGTTTAGATGGTCTCGCCCCGGAAGTGTTGGTCCCCTCGGGCTGTGACTGGTGAGGGTCTACGCCCGCACGCGAAGGTGGTCTTCGGTGGACGAACTTGGACCGGGTTCGCGCTCAGACAGCTGGTTTCAGGTGTGGCACAGGCCCATGGCATGGAAGAGGTCAGGGTTCGAATCCCCTTAGCTCCACCCTATTTGACCTGGTCAGAGACATTTGATTTTGGTTCAGGAATCGAAAATCAAGCCACCACTTTGCGGGTGGGCGGCAATCGGGGGGCGTTTGGCCTCCGATCTGGCCCGTCGGGTAGCCGCTCACGACCCAGCCGGTGCACACCTCGCGACGCTGCTGGCAGGGTTTCGCCTTGTCAGAGTGATATCGATGAGATCCGTCCAACGGCGAGGAATCGAACGATTGACTTTCTACATGGTGACTGCTTCCGTTGTTTGGAAGCGGTCAACGTGAGTCCGGATGGCCGTTGGCGTCGGTGAGGCGCACCCTTAGCTGTACTCGAGCATGATCAGCCCAAACGGTTCGCTGGCGCGCGGGCTGATGGTCAAAGCGTCCTCTGGCCCGGGCGTTGGAGCCGGGGATGACCGGCACGCCGCAGCTGTCACGGGTCCACATCGGGCTCGTGGAAGAGTGAGGTCAACTTTCTTCGCGGCCGAGCTCGACCGGCCACACCACTGGTCGTGGAGTTCATCCGCACCCACCAGGGCCGCCGCGACGCGGCGGACCTGGTGTGGCGTCGAGCCGATCTGCACCGTGCTGTCCGAGCACGGCTTGCCGATCCCCCATCGACTTACCACGACGGCCTCGCTCGGCTCGAGCAGCCGCCGAGCCGGCGCCGGGTCCGTGACGAGCAGCTCGAGGCCGATGTGGTGCGGGGTCCACACGGCGCAGGACGGCGTCTACGGTGCCAGGAAGGTGTGGCTGCAGCTCAACCGTGCAGCCATCCCGGTCGCCCGGTCCACCGTCGAACGGCTGATGCGCCGCCTCGGCGTGACCGGCGCGGCGCGCGGCGGTGCTGACCCTCGCGCGCACCTGACCTCACTGTTCATGGTGGACGCCGGCCATTACGCGTTCGTGGTCTGGTGGCGCGGCGACATCGCGGTGGCAGCCAAAGGCGTTCGACGCCGGTGGCTGGCTGTGCCCCACCCTCCTCACGGGTGAAATGGCTGAATCACGGCCAGCATCATGGTGGTGCTGTCGACTGGGACTGTCCGCAAATCGCACCGGGTCCGGTGGAGGCTCCATTCCAGGATGTGAGAGTCGTGGCAGCACAAAGAAGTGGAGCGACGAGTTGACGGAGCGGGCTACCCGGATCGCGTTGCACACCCGCCGGGACCAGTCGAAGGGCGTGGTTGCGATCAGCGGATCGCTGACTGGCTCGGGACTCATCCGGAGGCGTTGCGGACCTAGGTCGGGCAGACCGAGACCGACGGCAAGCTGCGGCCGGGTACGACGTGATGACTCCGGGTCGGATCGTGGGAGCTGGAGCGCGAGGGTCGCGAGTTCAGTCGCGCACCCGAGATTCTGCACATGTCTGCCGCGAGCTTCGCCGCGGCGGTTTTAGACCGCAAGATCAAGTAGCAGGGGAGCCTCGGGACGTGCCGGTCATGGTGAAGAGCGGTGAAGCGTCCAGCGGCTTCGCACTCGCCGTCATGAGGTTGGTGGGGGACCGCATCCTTTGACCCGAGTGCGAGCGTCCTTGCAGCTTTGTCGCGCTCGCTCGCAGGACGCTCGGGCTCCGGGGTCGTCCCCGAGCTCTTCGGCGATGCGGCAGATCCGGCCGGCGTTGTCGCAGATGGCGTCGCCGAGAGTCGCGGCTTCGACACAGGTCTGTTCGGTCGGCGGCTTCCGCTGAGGAGGGCTGGGCGGCGTCTCGGGCACCGAATCAGGGCCGGTGTCCTTCGAGGGCGCGTCGTCGGAGGCAGGTGTGCGCTCAGGCCGGTCCCAGCGTCGAGTTACTCCGTCGCCCTTAGGGTGCACCCACCATTCGTGCACAGAATCCTTCTGTGCTAGCCGGTAGCCCCAGGCACGCAGCTTCGTCGGTGTGATCCAGGTGATCCCCGGCCCGTAGTAGTACTCCACGAAGCTCTTGTGACGCGGCAGGTCGGCCTCGGCCTTGAAGATCGCCGCGAACTCTGTCCCGTACCGTTCCGCGATGGCCCAGATCACCAGCAGTCGTTGAGCGCTGTTCGACTTGGCCCAGTTGCGCAAGGCGATGTCCGGCCATTTGGCCATTTCGTCCAGGTCCAGGTCCCGGCGACCGGAGTGGCCCTTATCGACACGGCCAGCGCCTTGGCGCTGCACTGGCACGCTGCCCCGATGTGCCGCCGCCCTCTGCAGCGCAAAGGGCTCAGCCGCTGACATCGGGTCGGTCTGCCCGGGCTCGTCACGGAGGTACGGGTTGGGCCCGCAACGCTGAACCGCCCGACTGCGCATCAGTCCCGAAACCGCGGCATTCCCGGCGGCACGCTGCAAAGAGAGCACCCAGCTATTCGCGGTCAGTGCGCGGTTCGCTTCCCCGCCTCGATCGTCGACACGACTCGCTGGTTGTCGGGTGTCGCGCCTCTCCAGGAGCAGCGGGTCCCTTGACCGCATGAAGCTCAGTATCGATCTCTTGCTGTCCGGACGAAACCCCTTTCGAGTGCAGAGACCGGTGCACCATCGCGCAATGACGTGCGGCGTTGGCACAATTTGTACCGGTCCGCAAGGTTCCCATGCCCATGGTTGCTGTGTGGGTGAGGACGTGCCCGGTGGTACGACCGCTGGCGCGAGCTGCTCGCGTCTGCTCCCGCGGGCACCGGAGTCTTCTCGTGTCGACGTCGGACATTGGGCAGACGGCAACGGCTTCGGTGCGCGTCCTCGCGTGTTCCTGCGCCGCACCCATGCCCAGAACTCTCGACCCGGCTATGAACCCCGCTGCCTCGGAGGAGCAGCAACGCGAAGCCGCGGACGCGGCCGTCGCCATTGCGAGGCGGCTCGGCGACGCCGACGCCCTGGTCGCGGCGCTGGCTGCGGCCCAGCACGCTGGTGGCGACCGGGCCGGCAGGACGATCGGGTCGGGCAGCAGGCCGTCAGTTCGTCGGCGATGGCCCACCTCTCTGCCGAACGGGTCTGCTGCTAGGGCGTTGCCAGTTGGACGACGCCGAGCCAGATCTGGATCGTTTCGGCGAGATCGCCGAGCGGGTCCAGCAGTACCAGCTGCTGATCTTCCGCGATTGGGGTAACGCGCTACGCGAGCGCTGCTGGCGGGCGATTACGATGACCCGGTCGTTGGGCGCGATGTCGTCGCTGCGCAGACGGCCAAGAAGTCAACTTCACCTCGCCCAACGCGGCACAACTCGCTGGTCTGTCAACCGTCTACCAGGAGATCAACCTGGTGCCGTTCCTTTCGGTGTCCGAGAACGTGTTGGCGTGGGGCGAGCAGGCTCGGTACCGGACGCTCGAGGCGCCGGAGCGCGTGTGGGAGATGCTGCTGCCCTCGAAGCAGCCGCCTTGGAGCTGCGGGCTGTGCTCCGGCCGCTCCTACTCCTCCGCTTGGTGGGCACAGAACGCAAGCCAATGTCACCGAAAACGGCCTGTACTAGGCCCTTCGCGTCGAAGGGATCCAGTCGCTACGGCCTTGACGGGGCGGCTAGCTTCCGACACAGCCACCTCCAAAGGCTCAGTGAGCGATGTGTCGTGCTGATTTCCGAGGGGCTTGGGCTCGCTGGCACTCAGATTTCCACTCGCGGAGGCGCGCCGCCGGCGGGGCCGCCTCAATTCCGTCGAACTCAGCACGGCCCCACCATCTGCCGGCTAGATTCCCGGAAATCGATGGACGGCGTATGAATAAGGCGAGGAGGCCCAGTCGAACCTGACCGAGCCAGCGTGGCAGCAGGCCCGACTGATTCCGACCAGCGGTTTCAAACGGTGCCCAGGAACAGGAACGTCGGGCGACCTCGGCGCTCTTGGCGGTGATGAGTGCGGTGAAGGAGTACGGCCGGACGATCACGAGGTCGATGGGTGCGCATGCCGGGGAGATCGACACGTTCATCGAGGTCGAGTTCGACCTCGACGGCAAGAAAGTCATTCCTGACGGACTGGTTCGGGTTAGCCGGGGAGCCGGGTCTGGACGTGTCTGGTTGAGGTCAAGACCGGTCGCAACGATCTGCAGTCAGAGCAGCTGGAGAACTACTTGGAGTTGCTCGCCGCAACAACATCCAGGCTCTGATGACGATCTCGAACGAAACCCCGATCGCAGCGGGGGCGCACCCCACCAAGGTCGACAAGCGCAAGCTCCGACATGTCGCGATGCACCATTTCGCCTGGAACGAGGTCTTGTCCCAGGCTGTGCTGGAGAAGGAGCATCGCGGTGTCGCGGACCCGGACCAGGCCTACATCCTTGGCGAGCTGATCCGCTATCTCGAGCATCCGCGATCGGGTGCTCTCGAGTTCGATGACATGGGTCCGGCGTGGGTATCGGTCCCGCAACGCTGTAGCCGATGGCACGTTGCGGATCAACAACACGGGCGCTACGGACGTCGCTGGCCGTTTCGATGCGTTGCTCCGATTCGCCGCACTGCAGCTCAGCACCCGGCTCGGCACCGAGGCCACTGTCGTGTATAGCCGGAAGGACCTCGCGGACCCGGCGACGCGGATCTCCTCCCATGTGAGCTAGCCGTCAGATGCGGCGGTTGCGTTGTGCGGTTGCATCTCGTGTGTCGAGTCGGTTGGTCTGGGTAGATCGGCCGCCTGACTGGCGAGCTTGGTGACGCCGAGAAGCATGATCATCAGGCCGGCAATCTCGGCGGCGGTGCCGGCGGGTGAGGACGTGAGCTGCTCGCCGAAGACCACGACACCGAAGCTCATCGCCACCAGCAGTTGACACACGTTGAGGACAGGCGTCGACACTGATATCTCGGCCGCCTGATAAGCGCGTTGACTGAGCAAGACAGCCCAGCCGCCGACCGCAACCAGAAGCCAGAAGGGCCACTGCGACAGCGCCTGCAGAACACCGCGATCGGCTGCGAGACCGGTGAGCTTCACCAATCCAGCGACCAATCCGAACAAGATCCCGGACGCGCATCCGAGCACCACACTGCGCGTTACGAGCCGTCGGTGGCAGCGCCGAGCGATGCAGGCCAGGACGGCAACCACCGCCAGCCCCACAGAGACCATGATCGCGGCCCGGCTGGCCTGTGCTGGTTGCTCATCACCGGGCGGAAGCGCGAGGATGAACAGCGCCAGTCCGGCCCACGTGACCGCTACCCAGCCGAGCACTGCTGGAGCCGGTATGCGACGGTCCAGCGCCGATCGCGCAACAACGGTGAACACGATCCCGGTGAGTAGGACGGATTGCACGAGGCTGATTTCGCCGAGCTTCAGCGCCACCGCCTGCAGACCGAATGCGCCGGCGCATGCTGCCGCCCCCAGCAACCAGCCAGGACGCCGAGCGAGGACGATCATCATCCGGCGCTTGGATGATCTCGGGGCCGAGCCTGCAGACCGGTGTTGGAGCGCGCTTCCGACCGCGAACAACGCCGCCGAGCACAGCGCTACCAGCAACGGCACAACCACGTCCTTCCCCTTTCAGGGTCGCTCCACTAGTACGGCTTGTCCTCCACCAACGCCCCTCTCTGCCCGCGGAAGACGTACGACCGATCGACGTTCTTGTCGCGATCAGCGATTGCGGGTCGCGAGCCGTGTGCCGAATGTCGGTTCATCGTTGTCGCCTGCCGGGATGGCGTGTTGGGGGACGCAGACGGCGAGGGCGCCTGGTCGGACCTCGGCGATGAGAGTGGTGCCCGCTCTGACTACGTCACCGTCGAGTTGATACTTCTCGGAGCCCCGGATGGTGATGGTGACCCTTTTCCCGGCTACCTGGTCGACTTGGTCGTCCTTTTTGGGTCGCCGCGTGATCAGTCGCAGGCCGAGTTTGATCCAGTGTCGGAGCCGACGGGGTGAGGCGATGTAGACGTCGAGTTGTCCGTCGTCGGGTGAAGCGCCTGGCACGAGGATCAGATTTCCGCGCAATTCGCCGACGTTGGCGATGGCGCAGATCATGGCGCGTCTGCGGACGGGTCGGCGATTGTCGATCTGCATGGTCAGTCGGACGGGTAGGCGCCTGAGCGCTTTGGCGGCGGCCACGAAGTAGGCGGCCGATCCGATCGTGTTCTTCAACGCGGGGTCCGTCTCGTCCATGATCATCGCATCCACGCCGATGCCGGCGATCACGGCGAAGTGCTCTGACGGGTGGTCATCGACACTCACTTCAATCAAGTCGATGGTCCGCGTGTGCCGGGCGAAGGCGACCTCGATAGCGGCCGCCTCCTCCAGTGGCAGATCAAGGTTGCGAGCCAACAGGTTCCCGGTGCCTGCTGGAATGATGCCCATCGGGATGCCGGTGCCGGCCAGGCCGTCGGCGACCATCCGGACCGTTCCATCGCCACCCGCGGCCACGACCAGCGTTGCACCGGAGGTGACCGCTTCCCTCGTCATCACCCCGCCTGGGTCCTCAGCAGAGGTCTCCAACCACAACGTGTCGTCCCAACCATCGCGTTGCAGTACCTTTTCGACTTGGCCGCGGAACTGATCGCTGACCTTGGTCGGGTTGACCACCACCGCGCATCGACCCGTCGGAATCACTGTTGGCTCGGTCATCGGGTGCCCCTCGGTCTCGAGATTTGGCGCGCGTCGGCGTCGTCGTCGGCACTGTTGTCGGCATGGTGTGCCAGCGATTGGCCCTCGCCGGTCGGTTGAACCGGGAGAACCTGGTCTGGTCTCGGCATCCGGCGGTTGTCGACAACGGACATGGCGATCGTGTGGAGCTTGATGTTGCGATTCTGGGATCGGGCTTTCATCAGTTGGTAGGCCTCGTCGGCGTTGATGCCGCGTTGCTGCATGAGGACGCCCTGCGCTTGGCCGATGAGGTGGCGGCTGCCGATCGCCTCCTGGAGCTGCGCCGCCTGCATCACCAAGGACAGAGTGGTCGCCGCTTGCGCGGTGAAGATGTTCACAGCATCGACGAACGCCTGGTCGAACCGGGTGGGTTTCCTTGAATACAGGGTCAGTGCTCCCAGGGTGCGCGAGCCGAACCGCAGTGGTGAGCTGACGCAGGCCCGCCATCCGAGTCGAGCGACTTGTCGTCCCCAGGTCGGCCAGCGCGGGTCGGTGCCGATGTCCTCGCTGATTTGCAGGCGGCCGTCCTGCGAGGCGGTCAGGCACGGCCCTTCGTTGTTTGTGAACTGCAGTCCAACTGTTCGGCATAGTCCCTCGGGGTTGGCCGCGACGATCGGCTGTTTTCCGCGTCGGACCAGCAACGTGACACCGTCGGCACCGAAAGATCCACTGCGCTCGTCGGATGACGTGATCACCCGCCCGAACGGGATCTGATTGGGAGGCTACGTCTTGCGACATTTCGGCGAGCTCGGCCGCTTCGAGGCTAATCTGCCTCATCAGCGCTAACTCGTTGTCTCGTCAGGCTCGCCACGATCCGGGGTCAGCGAACCGTCTGTCGCGCCGCTGGGAAGGACACCTGGTTGAGGTCCGACCCTGAGGTCCGTCCCGTCCGACACGCTGCGTAGCGTGTCGATGAGTGGCTCGTCTCGCCCCCAAACGAGTGCGGCTCCTGGGGGTTGCTCGGGTCCGAATCCATCGGTCATGTCTTCTCCAGAGTGTGATTCCAGGACTGTGCTGGCAAGAACGGTGATGGTGAGAACGGTGAAGGCGAGAACGGTCGACCCAAGCCGGTTGCGCAGGTTCGCTGGAACCGCATGAGCGCCTGTTTCGCCACGGCAGATGTGAGCTGCGTGGGGCGTGCCTGCGGTCGGGGGTGATCGTGGCCTCCAGCCACGGTCGACTTGTCACGTCGCACAGCGACCTGTGTGGCGGTCGAGGCGGGTGATGGAACCTGTTGCGCGCTTTGCCCGACGAGATTCGAGCGGACTGTGCGGCGGTCTGAGTCCGAAGGCGTTAGGCGCGGGCGCTGCGTCGCTGGACGGCACCCCAGATCAGCAGCACGATGATGGCACCGATGATCGAGCCGATGATCCCCGCGGGTTGCAGGAAACCACCGCCGGCATCGCGGCCGAACAACAGGTAGCCGAGGAAACCGCCGACGAACGACCCGATGATGCCGAGCACGATCGTCATCACGATCGACATGTTCTGCTTGCCCGGAACGACGAGCCGGGCCAGCGCTCCGGCGATCAAGCCGATGATGATGATGCTGATGATGAGGCCGAGCATGAGCAAACCTTCCCCTGGATGACGACGAGCCCGAGACCCCGGAGGGGGCCACGATGACGCTATGGGTGAATCTTCCACCCCCAGGGTGGATGCGGTACACCCCAAGGGGGGATTAACGTGGACTTCATGGCGAAGCGACCAGTAACCGGCGACGGACCGATCCGGATCGCTCTTGTCGACGACTACGACGTCGTTGTCATCGGTATTGCCAACATGCTCGACCCGTACCGGGACCGGGTGCTGATCTGCGAAATCGACACCAACCAACCGCTCGACGACCAGGTCGACATCGCGCTCTACGACTCGTTCGCCCAACCCGAGGCCGATCAGTCCGACCTGGAAGTGTTGATCAAGAACCCCCAAGCGCGCCGGGTCGTCGTCTACACCTGGAACTTCCATCCTGACCTGATCGACAGCGCCCGCCGCAAAGGAGCGCACGGCTACTTGTCGAAGTCGCTTCCGGCACGGGACCTGGTTGCCGCGTTGGAGGCGGTGCACGCCGGCGAACTGGTGGTCAGTGACGCGCCGCAACGGCAGCGAGCCGCCGGCGGGCTCGACTGGCCGGGCCGCGGCGAAGGACTGACCGACCGGGAAGCCGAAATCCTGGCGCTCATCACCCAAGGTAAGAGCAACGCCGAAGTGGCTGAGCTGACCTTCCTCAGCCCCAACACCATCAAGTCCTACATCCGCTCGGTCTACCGCAAGATCGGAGTAACCAGCCGAACCCAGGCGGTTCTCTGGGGTGTCCGGAACGGCTTTAGTCCCGATCACGACCGCATCGACCACTGGCGCGGCGGACCCTGACCGCGATCGGTCGAGCTTAGACACTGCAAGTATGTTCAAACCTCCCGTGCCCACACAAGCCATTGGCGCCCTGCCCCTCAAGGTACTGCTCGAGATACCGAACATCTGGGACTAGCAAAGGACGATCAGCACACCGCGGGCGCTGCAACGGGACCAAACTTTGCTGGCGGTCAACTCAGAAATGTGCATGGTCGGCCAGGACGGGATCCACCTGGCAACCCAAACTGTGCCCGGTTGTGGGGCGCTCAAACTGTGCTGGGATCCAGGCTTGGAATGATCGTGTGACCTTGGGGTCTAGTCAGCCTCGGATGACGGCGACTCGTGTCTGCCGACCGGACAGTGTTTGGAGAACACCACCCGACGTGCTGGCGATCATGATCGGCAACTCCTAGGCCTGGTCCGACACATTAGTGGCTGCGGTTGAAACTGATGCCCCGAATGATCGCTTCTGCCTCGTCCAGATCCCGTCCAAGTGGCCTCAGCTTGCGGTCTTTACTCGGAGTGGTTCCGAGTGTGATCGTGCCAGACGACCCGGTCGGAAGTGAGTTTTCCGGCGAGCGGACCGAGTCGCCGTCATTCTGCAGGACCACGAAGCCTTCGACGCGGAGGAGTGGAATTCGAAAAAGTCGGGCCAGGAGCCGAATCTCGATCAGCATCGGGCCCCTATCGGATGGTGCCGAGCTTGATATCGCTGTAGTCAGAAGGCTGCGAGCCGCTCGCCGAGGACTGCGAACTGGCGCTTGACTCCTGGTATCGCGCCCGGACGGTCTCGATGACGGCCTTGGCACCCGCCTCGATCTGCGCGTACCGCTCCCGGCCGGCCCGAGTTCCTGCCAGATAGCCCAGACCGAAGAAGACGGCTCGGCCGAGGAACCTGCTACCCATCATCGCGTGCCGCTCCGCGGGTCTTCCGGGCCCGTACTTCGGAGACCACTGCACTCAGCACCGTCAGCCCGGCCGCAACCCCCGCGGTGGCCAGGCCGGATCGCACTGCCGTATTGGATCGCTTGGGCTTGATGCCGATACCCTCTGCGATCCGGTCGATGATCGACTTCTTGGCGAAGAGTCCCTTCATTATGCTCCTGTTCCCTTGATTCGGTTGTCAGCTCGCTCGGCGGATCTTGGTCAGAATCTCCTGCTTGCGCATGGCTGCCTTGAGATCGAGATCCATCTCCGCACCCAGAGCCAGCAGTTCGTCCTTGGTCATGTCGTCTAGGTCGAGCGGTTCGGTGTCGGCGTCCGCTGCGAGTCTCTGGCCTTCCGACGCGACTGCCTGGCGACGTTCCTCGACCTCGTCGACCTTTCGCTCCGCCGCATCGGCTCGGGCATGAGCTTCCCCGGCGAGTTGTTCGGCCCTTTCCCGGGCTTCGTCGGCAGCCTTCCGAGCCTCTTCCGCCGCCGCCTCGGCGAGTTCGCGTGCTTGCTGCATCTGCTCACGCGCCCGATCAATGGCTTGCTCGGCCTTGCTGTGCGCCTGCCGGGCCTCGTCTTCGGCCTGCTCGACCCTGGTGTCGAGATCCGCCTCGATGGCGGCCAGGCGTTTGGCGGCGATCTCTTCTGCGCGAGCACGCATCGAGGCCACGTACTGGTCCGCTTCTCGTTCGGCGTCGTCGACCACGGCTGCGATCTCGCGGTCTGCTTCCTTGCCGGCCGTGTCCAGTTCCATCTTTCGGTCGGCAGTGGCCTGCCGTGCCTCGTCGGCTAACTGCTTGGCGTTCGCGGCCTCCTCGCGAGCGTTGGTCTCCAACTGGCGCGCTCGCGCAAGGGCTACATCAACCTGCCGGACTCGGCCTTCGGCACCGTCGGTCAGCGGATTGACGTCGTCCACCGCAGCCGCGACCTTGTGCCCGGCCGACTGGATCGAGCGTCCGGCGGCGCCGGCGGGTCCCTTCAGCGACGTGTCCAGGGCCCAGCTGACGTTCCGTGGAAGATCGCTGATACCCCGTCCGGCCTGCCGCGCGAGCCACAAGACTGGATTGGTTTTGGTCATGCCATCACTCCTGTTCGAGATTCGTCACTCGGTCAAGATCGTCATTCGGTCAAGATCGTCATTCGGTCAAGATCGTCATTCGGTTCAAGCTCGTCATCGTCTCCACGTCGAAGCGCATCGCAGGGCCACCAGGGGCTGCCATTGATGCCGGGAGTCTGTGCGCATCCGCAGCTACAACACCCGCGTACGCCCCAGGGGACGCGGCTCAGGAATAGGATCGACGAAGGGCTCTCATGAGTGAAGACCATCGTGGTGGCGCGGGATGACGCGGATTCCTCTGTCGAATTTGTCGATCGACCCGTGACGGGTGGACGGCCGAGTCCAGGAACGGACGGATTGCGCAGTGGAGCCGGACTGTCTTTCACCCGTTGGGGTGAAGGCATGAGCGCCTCGGGGGCGGTCGACGACGAGGTCGATAACACCTCGCCCGAGGGACGGTCTGACGTGGAGGCGCTGATCCCCATCGTTCGGCGCATCATCCGGGCCCGTGTGAGCGATCCGACCGTGGCCGAGGATCTTATCCAGGAGACCCTGGTGAGAGTTCTCGCCAAGGCTCATCGGATCGCGCCGGCGATGCTGGAGCCGTACGCCATCGTGACGTCGAGAAATGTCGTCCGGTCGCTGTGGACCGAACGCGACCGGCACCGGCGAAACCAACATCGAGTCCTCGAGTTGGACGGCGGAGACGCTCCGGATGAACAACTCCTGAAGAACGTCGACACGCAGGCGGTCTCCGAGGCGCTGACGAGACTTAGTGAGCGTGAACGAGCCACGCTGCTGGCCCACGAGGTGTCGGGACGCGACACCAGATCGCTGGCCACAGATCTGAGTTCGACGCCGGGCGCGGTCGCTGCCCAGCTGAATCGCACGCGGGCCCGACTCCGGGTCGAGTACCTCTTGGCGCTTTATCGGCTCGAACCATCATCCGATCGGTGCCGGCCGGTCTTGTTGTCGCTGTCGGCGGCCGATCGTCGTCGGCAGGCTGAGGTCGGCGCGCCCCGGCATCTGCTGGAGTGTGCGCTCTGTGCCACCTTGAGCGAGCCTCTCCTCGAGCGGGGGCAGCCGCGTGACAACGAGATCCGGGTCAAAATCTCTGCTGACTCCGATGTCGTCCGGGCGCGCCAGGGAGCAAGGGATCTGGCCACGAGACTTGGCTTCTCCAAGACGGAGATGACGGTGATCGCTACCGCGGTGTCGGAGATCAGTCGCAACATCGTACGATTCGCCGAACGCGGCGAGGTGTTCCTGGAGCTCGTGGATGGACCGCGCGCCGGGCTGCGCGTCGTAGCCCGGGACACCGGGCCAGGGATTCCTGATGTCGAGCGGGCACTGGCTGACGGGTACAGCACTTACAGCGGGCTTGGGTTGGGTTTGCCGGGAGCGCGCCGGCTGATGGACGAGTTCGACATCGTCACCGAACTGGGGCGAGGGACCACGATCACGATGACCAAGTGGCGGCGGGAAGGCTGACATGACCGACGACGACACGACAGAGGCCACGACAGACGAGACGACCGGCGACGAACTCGCCGCGGACCTCCCGAATGGCGACGAGCACGACGCGGATCAGTTGTTGCCTCAACTGGTCGCTCACCTGCGTGAGCACCGGACGAAGCTGCGGAAGGACTGGGAGGTCCGGATCCAGGACGCCCATCTGCTCGACGCGATGACGCCGCAGGAGATGGCGGAGGAGACGGATTCGGTCTACGACAACTACGTGGAGGTACTGGAGACCGGAAGCGTGGAAGCTTTGCAGCACTACGCACGGGACCTCTCCGAACGGATCATCCCCAGGGGGGTCGAGACGCATGAGGTGGTCAGCATCGTCCTGCTGTTGCGCGACGTCCTCGCCCGCTCGCTCTTCGAGAAGTACCAGAAGGACTTCCCGATGCTGAACGCCGTGCTGGATGCGTACGAGCCCGCGGCCAACCGCATCGCCAACACCGTGGCTGTCAGCTTCGTCGAGGAGCGCGAGCGGGTGATCCGCCAGCAGCAGGACTCGATCCGGGAGCTGTCCACGCCGGTGCTTCCCGTACGAGAACGCTTGTTGATCTTGCCGATCATCGGTGTGCTCGACACCGAGCGGGCGCGTCAGTTGACCGAGCAGCTGCTGCGGGGGATTCGCACCCACCGCGCCCGCGTGGTCGTCATCGACATCACGGGAGCTCCCGATGTCGACGAGGCTGTGGCCAATCACTTGGTGCGCACCGTGGACGCCTCCCGCTTGATGGGAGCCAGCGTCATCATCACCGGACTGTCGCCCGAGATCGCCCAGACTCTGGTGACGATTGGCGTCGACCTGAGCAAGATGAACACGATCGGCGACCTGCAGGGCGGCCTCGAAGAGGCGGAACGGCTGCTGGGCTTCCGGGTCATTCGACAGGAGGAGCCAGCGGAATAGTGGATACCGGCCCGGCACTGGTCTCGATCCTGCGACAGGGTTCGTACCTGATCGCATCGATCCACACTGCCCTGGACGATTCCCAGCTGCTCAGATTCCAGCGTGACCTGATCGACAGCGTCGGGAAGTACCGCTCACGCGCTGTCATCATCGACGTCGCAGCCCTCGACGTGTTGGACTCTTTCGGTTTGCGCACCCTCCGAAACATGGCCGAGATGGCGCGACTCCGCGGCGCGGTCACGACCATCGTCGGCATCCAACCTGACGTCGCCTTCGCCATGGTGGAACTCGGCCTTGACACAGGCTCGGTGCAGACAGCCCTCGATCTCGAGGAGGCGCTGGAGTACCTGGCTGCGGAAATCGACGTACGAGGTCCTCAGCGAAACGCGCATCCCAGATGAGCAACTCGGACGCGGTGCAGCGCGACTACCGAGTGGCCTTCTTGAGTTACCTCCCTCGGCGGGAGGAGAAGGCTCTGCACGCGGGATACGAGATCGGCCGCACCGCGGTGATCGAGGGCGTGAGCATGCTCGAGCTGTCCAGAATCCACCATGAGGTGTTTCGAATGGCCTTGTGGGAGACCTCGGCCGACCGGATTGACGAGATGGTCGAGGCGGCCTCCGAATTCTTCCTCGAGGTCATTGCCGTCTATCACATGACTCATAGGTCCTCCAACACTCGGCCAGTCGAAGGTCCGTAACTGACCCGATCGTTCGCCTGCACAGTACGACTCGGACGGCTCCTCTGCATCACCGGCGCTGGCGAATGACGGTCATGTCGATCGCGCCGCCGAGCGTGAAGCCGGTGAGGATCTGGTCGACGACCGGCACCCGGCCACCGGCAGACGGGTCGACTGCGTCTCACAGACTGCGCTGAACCACCGGGAAAGGACACCTGGTGACCGCGGTGACCGTGACCCTGGCCAGGGACCCGGGCGCCGAACCATCCCGCCGTCGCGCAGTGGCAGGACCACACCGTCGAAATGGTCCACCGGGCGGGCCCTGCCTCAACCGGGTGCCGCGGCCTCACCGGAGGCCCGGGGCGTGCCCACTGGGGGCTCCCGGGTCACAAGTGTTGGAGTTGTAGCGGTTGTGAGCGAAGCGGTAGGAATCGCAGCCGGTTTCGATGATGGTGCCGCCGAAGATGAGCCGCTCAACGATCGCGGCGCAGAGCCTGCGGTCGGTGAAGGGGTTGGTCCAGCCGGAGGGTGACGCGTTGCTCGCGATCGCCACCGAGTTCTTCTCCTCCCTCTCGGTGAGAACCTGAACAGCAGCGCGGCGCCGCGGCGGTCAAGCAACCACTCTGTGCCAATCGTGGCTGTCGGCTCTGCAGCGCCCCCCGCGGCACACTGCATCTCTTGCCAGTTCCTGCCGCGCCGACAGCCACGATGACTCTTTGATCGTAGGGCTCGCCATGCCAGTCGCCCAATGATGCTGCAATGCTCACGCGCGCGGCGGGTTGGCGCAAATTTCCCCGGTCTTGCGGTGAAGTCGACAAGTCAGTCAACGCACCAGAAGGCAGCTCTGCGGCCAAGGAAAGTAGGGTGTCAGGTGCCCTTCCTTGCCCCCCAATCCAGCCGTTCGATTCCTGGTCCACGAACGGCCACACCAAATCGCCTCGCAGATGATTGCCCGACGATATTCGCTGCGATCCCTGAGGGTCTAAGTGAGGGTCTACGCCCGCACGCGAAGGTGGTCTTCGGTGGACGAACATGGACCCGGTTCGCGCTCAGATGGCCTATTGCGCGCGTGCGGGAGGCCCGTGGCATGGACGAGGTCAGGGGTTCGAATCCCCTTAGCTCCACCCCTATTTGACCTTGTCAGAGACATTTGATCTTGGTTTGGAAATCGAAAATCGACCCACCAATTAGCGGGTGGGGCTACTGGGGGGCAATCGGAGGGCATTTGGGCCTCCGATCTGGCCCCGTCCGTCAAGAAGATCTTGGAGATGGCGGGCAAGGGTCGATTTGCCTGTGCTCGATGCTCCGTTGAGCAGGATCACGTGTCCGGGTCTAGTCCACCAGATGCCGCTGGATTGTTGCTACGAGCACGCGGGTCTGTGTCCTGGCAGAGGTCCCTCCGGTCATCCGGTCATCCGGTCGCCCGGCGACAGCCGCGCCGGCGGGGAAGGGAGCACCGCCATGGATGTGCTGTTCGACCGGGTCGCCGGCCTCGACGTTTGGGAAGGACTCGGTCACCATCTCAGCGGCTGGGCAGACCTTCAAGACCCCGGCTTCCACATCGGCTGCGCCGGCATCGCCGAAGAAGCTGCTGAGGACGTCGCCCGATGGGGAGCCTCTTTTGTTGGGGCAGGAGGTCCTTGAGCCGGGTCCGTCCTAACGGAAGATGGTCAGCGGAACCTCCTTCGGGAATCGCACGCGAGTCACGGTGTGCTCTGTCAGGTCGCCGACGTATGCGGTGCCGTCGGCGGGGTCTACGTCAACCGTGAACGGGAACGGGCCGGTCTTCACTGTCAGCAAGATCTGCAGGGCACGAGCATCGACAAGCAGGAGCCCGGACTGGGTCGCCACGTACGCCAAACCGGTTCCCGGCCGGGCGGCCACGCCGTGGGCGTTGCTCGGCATGATCACCTGTCCGCGTTCCCGCAGGCTCGAGGTGAGCACGACGAGCCGCTGCTTCGCGGTCGGGTTCCCCAGCGAGGACACGTACACCAGGCCCGCAACGGGATCGCAGGCCACATCCACCGGCTGGAAGAACGGACCCTCGAAGCGGCGATCGTGTTCGATCACGTGGCTGCCGTCCGGCCGCCGCTGGATCGCCGACACCGCGAACGCGGTTACCTGGTCGTTGATCCCGCCCCGCGCCACGTAGAGGCGACCACGCGCGGCGTCGAGCGCCAGGCCGAAGGGAAAGGCAAGCGTCGTGATGTTTCCGATCGAGTCCCGAAGCGTGAGGTCGTCGGCCGACAAGATGTCGATGCGGTGGTGGCTCACGTTGGAGACGTAGACAAGTCCGGCCCCCGGGTCGACCGCCACATGGGCGACTCCCACGCCGATGTGGTGCGTGGCCACGGGTTTCATGGTGGTCAGATCGAGTCGGGAGACGTCGAAGCCGTGGATCACGTACGCCGCGTTGCGGCCACGGTCGACCGCGATGCTGCGCGGATGCTCCGGGGTGCCGACGGTCACCGTCTTCAGGTCCGTCTGCAGCACGTGCACGCCCGCCGTCACGGCCGGTCCTGCTGGGTCGACGGGCCGACTCATGGAGGCAAGCACCCGCGCCGGTGCCTGGGGACCGGCGGCCGGCAGGACGGTCACGCAGTTGATCATCCCCTCGGCGGCCGGGCCGAGTCGCACCTGGTTGGCGGACGGGGGAACCGCCTTCGCCACCGGAATCCGCGCCCGTCGGGTGGCGCCGTCCGCGGTGCGGACGGTGAGGGTCGGCGCATCGCCGGCACTGTCCTTGAGGGCCGTGGCGGCGAACTCCGTGGTCGTCTGGCCGGGAGGTACGACCACCGCGGCCGGCACCTGCAGAATCGAGGGGTCACTGCTGGCCAGCTTGACCTCGAGACCGTTCGCCGGCGCCTTCCCGGTCAAGGTGATCCGACCCCGCGCCGTGCCACCGGCCCGCAGACCGCTGGTCGCCATCTCCACCCGCCTGACATTGACGATGGCGGAGTCCTGGAGCGTCTCGTAGAGGATGTCGATGTCGATCCGGCGGATGTGATCGGCGATCCGTTCGCCGTTATCCATCACCAGGTTCTGCAGCTCGAAGCGCCAGCCGGCGGCCAGGCCGCGACCGTAGGCCTCCAGGGTGGGCTCCGGCTCCTCGCCCGGATTGGGGGCCGTCGGCTCCGTCCTGACCTTCTCGCCCTCGCAGTAGAGGTTTCCAACGTCGGGGCTTCCCTCGGTGCCCGCGGTCGTCGTCTGTTGGAGGCGGATGTCGATCAGGGCGGGCAGTGCGGTCAGTGAGTGCTCCTTGCCCCGCAGGTCGCGCTGCGCGGAGAAGCCCTGGTGGACGAGGTGGACGTTGAACTCGACCGGCGTGGTCTCGCTCGAGTCGAAGGTGACGGTGAGCTTGGCCCCGGTCACCTTCGCCTCGGTGTGCGGACCGTTGATGTGGGCCAGCGAGGCGTCGAACCAGAATCCGGCTTCGCTGTCGCTGCGTAGTCGGGCGAAGACTTCCGGGGCCGTGGCGCCGCAGGCGGGGTCGGCCTCCGGTGCGCAGAAGGTGATCCGGGCGCCGGCCGCGTCCTGTCGGGCGAGCTGGGTGCCCCGGTCGAGGTAGCTGGTCAGCATGGTCTGGGTGGTGCCGATGATGGCGGTGTTCAAGTGGCTGGCGACTACTCCTCGCGCGCTCAGGTCGGCGAAGTCGGCCAGGTCGTAGCGTTTCGCCGGGTCCGAGGCTCCGGCGTAGGTCTTGAGCGGGGGAGCGGTCAGGTCGAGGCTGTAGATGGAGGCGGCACGCTGCGCTCGCGCGGTGTCGTACCTGAGCGCGTCGGCCACCACGGTGGCCGCGTCGAGCAGCAGGTTGACGTCGGATTCGAAGCTGTCCATCGAGACCAGCGGCAAGTTGGCGAGCGTCTTCTCCGCCGACTTGCGGTTCGCGGCGACCACCGTCGCGGCGAAGCGGGCGTGCTCGATCCGTAGGTCGGCGAGCAGCCAGGTGCGCACGGCCTCGGCCAGCTCGACCAGCAGATCACGAGCCATCCGCGGGCCGGCCGCCGACCGCAGGGACAGGGCCACGGCGGCGATGTCGATTACCGTGTCGGACGTGGCGGCGGCGAGCTCTGTCCAGCGTGTCCGCTCCGCCAGGCCGATCACGCCGCCCATGGCGAAAGGGAGCCCGAAGTCGAACGGACCGCGGGTGTCGCGGCGGACCCGGTTCACCAGCAGGTGCGGTGCCGCCGGCAGCGCGCACGCGTGGTAGCCGCTGGGTTGGGTGTCGGCCGGTGCGGCCGGAGCGATCAGGGCGCGGAAGCGCGCCGCCAGATCGTTCACCCCGGCCTGGTCGAAATTGACGCCGGCGGCGGTGACAACTTGACCTGGTCCGAGCACGTTCGCCAGTCGGAGGACGCTGGCTTCGATCGTCCGGGCGGCGACGGTGCGTGCTGTGTTGGCGCGGGTCAGCCGGGCGGCCGCGGCGTTGTCCTGCTTCGTGTAGCTGCCGCCGCTGGACAGCAGCGAGGTCAACGCGCCGGCGAGGGCGTCCTTGGCCGCGATGGTCTGGCCGATGCCGGGCGCGATGGTGGCGATCGACTCCAGGCTGGCGCGGAGCTCCTTGGCCCGGCGCGCGCGGCGGTCGTCGTAGAGGTCGACCTCCGGCACGATGTCGAGGTCGAATTCGAGGCCGTTCTCGTCCACGACCTGGCGGAGTTGATCGGCGATCAGCGGGAAGAGGATCCCGCCGGACTGGAAGGTTGTGACCGCCTCGAGCTCGTCGCGGACGGCCTGGATCCGCGGCGGGCCGAGCGGTGACAGAGGTCCGGCGCAGCGCAGCAGATGGGCTGCCTGGAGGTGCCGGAAGGATGCCCAGCGGAAGTCCAGGTCGGTGTCGCGCACCGCTTTGATCCAGCCGGCCTCGCCGACCACGGCCACCGCGGCGTTCTTCGGAGCAGGGGTGGTGCCCTGGGCTCCCTCTGGTCCCGCCGGCCCGTGGTGCTGGCTTGCCTGCCACCCGGCTCCGGTTCCGCCTTCGCCGCCGTCGCCGCCGGCCCCGCCGGTGCCCCCGGCCCCTCGCCAGCTGTCCGGGCCGGCCAGGAAGGAGGTGCCGCAGGTGATGCTGACCGGACCGGGCGGCCCGCCGTCGGCGCCCCGACCGCCCGGTCCGCCTTGCGGGCCCTCGAGAAAGTCCCGGTTCTTGACGCTGAGCTTGCGGCACGGGTGGTCCGGGGAGTCCGGCGTCATCTGGCAGGCGTTGCGGTTCTCGTCGCGCCCGAGCCGGCCCTTCCCGCCGGTCTGTCCGTGGCTGACCGCGGTGCTCGCCCCCATGCTGTTGGCCAGCACGGTGAGCTGGAAGCCGGCCAGGCCGGGCTGGGCGGTCTGCGATTCGACCACCGGAATGGGCGGTTCGATCTGGCCGCGGGATGAGTGCACCGAGGACTGTGCTGCCTGGCTGTGCGCGACGGTGAGATTCGGCTGGCCGACGCCGGCGCGCAGCTCGTCTGCGACGATGGTGACGGCGCGGTCGGTGATCTGCGCGCCGGCGAGGAGCACCTCCCGGCCGACCAGGATCACTTCCTCTCCCGGTACCGGTGCGAGCGCCTTGACGAGCGTGTCGTCGACGACGACGCGATCCCTGATGTGAATGACCATGTCCTTCTCCTGTGCGCGTGTCCTACCGCTCAACCGAAGCCGATCTGGCTCCGGTCGAACGTCTGGGTGAAGGTCACCCGGCTACTCGGTGCGGTCGGCAGCAGCGCGTGACCGTTGATGGTCTCCTCCACCACGATCCGGCCGGCCTTCAGCTCGGCGGCCTGCGGGGGCGGCAACGGTCCGCTGTAGGTGAGCTGAATGCTGGCCAGTTGGAACGCCCCGAGCGCGCTGTCCGGAGCGTGAGTCACCGTCCAGCCGCCGACGATCCCGGCGTCTGTGCCGAGGTCGAGCGAGGTGTCCAGCGGATCGGGCATCCGGCGTTCCTGCCGCAGGCTGTACGCCCGACCCGCCTGCTCGCGGGACAGCACGGGCTTGATGTCGGCGGTCACGTCGACCTTGACCCCGTGCGTACCGACGCGCTGCGCGGTCACCGTCCGGTTGGGTGGCAGCTGGGCGTAATCGGTCAGCACGATCTCCGACAAGTGGCAACCCGACACCGATTGCGGTTGGTAGCGGACCAGCGCCAGCCGCACGAAGGGCCACTCCTCCGTCGTGATGCTGAGCGCCACGTCGGCGAACCAGAGTCGGCGCTGGGGATCGAACGACACCGCGTGGGAGATGATCCGGCCCTTCTGGCCGGCCGACGTGAGCGGTTGATCGACCAGCGGCATGATCACGGACTCGGCGGCGATCTTGTTGCCGAACTGGCCGCTGCTGAGCTTCTGCGGGGCGCTGTTGCCGACCTTCCCGATCGGGTCGGAGCCCCAGCGTGAGGTGTAGGCGTCCATCAGCGCCGCGTTGATGGCCGGCTCGCCAGGAGTCAACGCGGTGTCGCGGGGCAGCACCACCCCGAGCCGCTCGTTCTCTCCGGTCTGCAGCCAGGTGCGCTGCAGGTAGATCCGTAGGCCGACGGTCTGGCGGCGCTTCTTGATCACGCCGAAGGTGTCGGTGGTCGTGGTGTGGGTGAAGATCGGCACCAGCGAATGGACCTGCGGTGGTCGAGGGCGGGACCGGTTCGGGATGCTGACCGTGGTCGGCGTCCCCTCCAGCTGCTGGGACCGATCGCCCGGCGGCACCCGCTCGAAGTACTCGGCGAACCGGGTGGCCGCGACTCCGCGGTAGTCCACCCGCCGGTGCCGGGTGTCACCGAAGTCGTGCACAAAGCGGACCTTGGTCGGGTCGATGGCCGAACGGTCGACCGGCGTCGAGCCGACCGTCGCCCGGCGATCCTGCACTGTGACATCACCCACGCCGGTGTCGAGGTGCTCCTGCCAGGTGGCGACCACGTCCACCGTCCCCGTTGTCGCGCGATGGGTCTCATAGCTCGCGGAGCCGGTGACGCCGATGCCGCCCGGCTTGACCGTCGTGGCCACGGTCCCGATCTGGACCGGTGCGTTCAGCGGCTTCCGCACCGGGTGGACGACGCTGAGCGGCTGGCGGGCGCTCAGCCCCAGGTGGAGTCCGCCAGTGACCTGGGCCGGCGTCGCGCCGCCGACGGCGAGCTCCGCCAGCCGGCCGGGGTCGATGGCGCTGGACAGCTCGAAGGTGCCGTCGAAACCGGGCGGGACGAAGACCACCAGCTCGGTCCGTGGCCCGACCGTACGCACCCGCACCGCCAGCTTGGGTTCGGTCCGGCTGGTCGGCAGCACTACGAGGCCGATCGGCTGCCGATCGGGCCAGCTCGATCCGCGGTACGTGGCGGTCACCGGCGGCAGCGCACCGAGCCCCGACAGGGTCACGCCGGTCACGATGGGATCGCAGAGGTACGGGGTCAGCGGTTGGTCGGTGTCGTGGATCACGTACGCGCCGTTCGGCAGCGTGGAGCCGCGGGGGATCGGCAGCGTGACGTCGGGGTCGCGCGCCGGGTCGTTGGTGATGATCGCGATGCCGCGGGCCGGCACCTCGGTCCCGCCGGCGGTGATCACCGTCGGATCCAGGAAGGAGCCCTGCTCGCGCCGGGCCAGGGTGAGCATCCGGGCCCGCGCCTCGACCCGGTCGCCCGGCCCGAAGGCACTGTCGAAGACGCCGTGCAGCTCACACAGCGCGAACGAGGCCTTGGGTGGGGCCAGGTGCCGCTCGCAGGCCTGGTCGGGCGTGCCGGGACCCGCGATCTTCGGCTCGCGCACCACCAGCCGCTCGTTGGACTCCCCGAAGGTGTACCGGCGGCGCGGCAGCACGTACGGGCCCGGGGCGGCCTCGTGCCGCAGATACCGCCCGAAGCTGATCTTCTGGGCCGGATCGATGCCCTCGGCGATGGATCCCCCCGCCAGGTCGACCGCCCGCAGCCGCAGGTCGTAGGAGTGGCCGTAGCGCAGCCGCGGCAGGGTCCCGCGCGGAGCGGCCAGGGTGATGTCGATGTTGTAGCCGGGAATGCTGTCCGGCTCGACCGTCACCACCGGTGACGGTGCCCCGGGTTGGGCCGCGATCTTGGGCCCGGGCCGCGGTACCGAAAGCCCCCAGCCGTCCCAGGCGGCCACCTCCTCGCCCGATCGCAGGACGACGTTCTCCTCGGCGTCTTCCTGCTGCACCCCGACGATGCCCTCGATCCGCCCTTCCTCCAGTGCAGTCAGCTCCAACGCGCCGACCCGGTACCGGATCTGGCGGTGCATCACCGAGCGATACGGGCCCCCGTCGGTGGACACGTCGAGCCGGAAACCGGTGGTGACGTCATCGGCGTAGAGCACGGGCGCCCCGCCGTTCTGCTCCGCCGCGGACGCCGGGTCGGCCAGCGCCTGAGCCCGCTCGATGCTGTCCCGGACGACCACCTGCGGGCGACCCCGCCGGGCCAGAGTCAGCCCCGCGTCGTGCCGGACCGGCATCCGATTCTTGCCGCCGCCCACGCGCCCGCCGGTGATCTCGGTTTCGGCTTTGACGGCCTGGGCGTGCGCCTCCAGCTGCGCCGACAGGCCGGGGACGTCGATGCTGGTCAGCACGTACTCCTTGGCCCGCTCCGGGGTGACCAGGTCGAGCATCCCGGCCTTGATCTCGGGCGTGTGGCTTCGTTGGGTGGCCATCACGAACCGGCGGATCCCGGGAGTGGCCTCAACTCGCGACCAGGGTTGGCGGACGATGATCTCACCCTGGAAGGGCCGGCCGGCGGGGTCGCAGGCCCGGATCAGCCGTTCCCCCTCGAAAGCGGCGATCTCTAGCGTCACCCGCAAGCCGACCGCCGCAGCGAGCGTCGGATGGTTGAGCAGCATGCCGACCACCTGGTGGAAGTCGGCCCGCTGCACCTCGGGGATGTGATCCAGGGGCGCAGTCGCCCGGTTGGTGTCTGACTGCCGGCGCCGTCGCGGGTCGCCCGGCGTGGTCCGCAGCGCGCGGGCGAAGGCGGCGATGGGGTCGGCCACGGCGCGGGCCGCGGCACTGGCGCGGTCCGTGCGCGCGGCTCGTTCGGCCGGACTCTCCGCCAGAGCGTGGATGGCCCGGATGGCTGGGTGGTCGGCGGTCAGCTCGGCGGTCGGCTCCTTCGCCCTGGCGGTGTCGACGCTGGAGAAGAGGGCGTCCAGGGCGCCCGCGGCGTCGGTGAACGAGGCCGGGACGGGGGTGATCGGCAGGGCGTCGGGAACGGCCTTCATCGCATCGACCCGGGTCTGGGTGGCGAAGATCGTCTGCCACAAGTCGTTGTCTGCTGCGGCCGAGCGGACCGTGGCGGGTCGTGGCGCGGACTCGCCCTGGACGGCGACGTGCCACGGGCCGAGCTGGTTGACCGTCTTCGGCCAGTTGCGCAGCGGGGAGTTGCCGAGGATCGGGCGCGCGTCGGCGACTCGGAGCGAGGCGACAAGATGGAGCAGCAGCCGGTCCGTGCGGCCCGGCACGTAACCCGCGGGCAGCAGGGTCCACAGCACGGAGAAGGTCATGGAGGGGTTCCCTTCAGGCGTACGCCCGGCAGTAGGTGTCCCACGGCAGCTCGCCGTCAAAGCTCGTCCGGCGCCATCAGCTCGGCGAACGTGGGATCGGAGTTCTTCCCGGCGATCACCCAGGTGAACGGCACCACCACGCTCTGGGAGAAGAACAGCACGCTCACCTGCACCACGTACTCGGCGTGGCCGATCAGCGAATTCGAGTCCAGGTCGTAGGTCAACGTGATCAACAAGGTGACCGACACCGAGATCAGCCCGAGCACGTTGAGTTCGCCGCGCACCCGGAGAAAGGCCACGATCTCTGCCAGCGGCACGGCGCGGTCGTAGCGGAAGCAGATCCCGCCCATCGCCTCCACGCTGCCGGAGGCGACACCCAGGTTGACCGAGATGGAGGCACCGAACGACAGCGAGCCCTCGATCAGCGCCAGCCCGTCGGAGGCCGCGCCGACCCGGATGTAACCACCGCCGCCGAGGAAGGCCACCGTCATCCGGAACGGGTGGTCGAAGCTGGAGAAGGCCACGATCAACAACACGGCCGGCTGCTTGGTGAAATTCAGCTGCAGGGAGGTTGCGAAGGTGATGTTCTCCAGCGCGAACATCCCGACGGCCACGGCGGGGACCTGAAAGGAGAACGAGGAGAGCGCGCCGTCCGGGGTGATCTCCAGCGCGGGTGGGTCACTCAACCCGAGGTCATCGATCAGCTCGGCGAGTACGCCGATGTATTTCAGCAGGCCGCCGAACCGCACGGCGGCGAACTTGACGTCGATCTCCGGCTTCTCCGTGTCGCGGAAGGTGGCCGAGATCGTGCTGAACGGGACCACGACGAGGGGTTCATCGGTCGGCGGCGGGTCGGAGCGGTAGAAGACCCTCAGCTCGAGGTCCTTGATCTCGCAGCTGGTGGTGCCGTGCACCTCCGAGGTCCCGGCGTCGGCCACGAGCGTCTGGATGATGGTGATCCGCGGGTTGGCACTGACCGGCTTAAGCTCGATAAAGCCCTTGCGGAAGGGAATCACCTGACCCTGGGCGTTGCGCCGGAACAACGGCACCTTCCAGGTGACGGTCTTGGTCAGCACGCCGTCGAGGGAGTCCTGCACGACGTGTTGGGCGTCCTTCAGCGTGAGGTCGGCACCGGTGTCGAGGATCTCGTTCAGCGGGACCAGACCGAGCAGGGTGCCGATCTTGTCGGTCACGAAGTTGAAGTCCACCTTGCCCGTGGCCAGCGTCGCGAGGCTCGCGAGGGCCGCCGCGTCGTCGACCGCACCAACCACGCCGGCGACCGTGCCCTGGCTGGCCGAGAGCGCCGCGATCGGCAGGTCGACCCCGGCCAGACCACCGGCGGCCTGCTTGCCCAACGAGAGGACCGCCGCCTGACCTTCGGATTCCAGCACCTGGAGGAAGACCTGGCCCTGGCGGTTGGCCTCGGCGTAGACGCTGTCCAGGTAGGGCTTGGCGTACGCCAGCGACACCTCACCCAAGCCACCGGGCAGCTCGTCCACGATCTGCCCGGTGACCGCGTCGATGCTGGGCAGCCGGGCCCGCAGACTGTCGACCTGCGGTCGCCCGTCGGGAGTGAAGGACATCGTCAACTGCTTCGCCAGCACAGTCGTAGCCACGGGCGGCAGCGGTCCGCCGGCACGGCCGCCCGAGTCCGGCGGCGGCGGCTCGGGCACCGCCGTGAGCGCGATCGGCTGACCGGCCAGGTCGAGGCCGGCGCTCGCGTACAGCTGCAGCCAGGTGGTCCGCGCCGAGGCCGTCAGCGGGGCGTTGGCGTCGGCGGGGGGCGGCGGCGCGGCGGCGAACAGCATCGGCAGCCGCAGGATCGTCGTATTACCCATCCGGTCCACGGCGGTCACCTCGAACCGCCAGTCGGCTCCACCGACCAGGAACTTCGACAAGTTGGTGCCGGCGATCGGCTGCTGGACGCCGTCGGGAGGCTCGGCGACGGCGATGCTGCTCCACGGCCACGGTTCGCCGCGGGTGAAGGTCTGGTTGCCGACGGTCTGGGCGCGGGTGGGCGCAAACGGCACGTTCGGTTCGAGGATGTCGATCGAGGCGATGGTCTGCAAGGCCGCGGCCCGCTTGGTGCCGCTCTCGAACGAGCGGTTCGTGGTGCTGGTCAGCACGGCCAGGTTGCCGAAGGGTACAAGCCGGCCGATGAGCACCTTGTACTGGAACTGGTCCCGGCCCTGCCGGGTCTCGTGGCGCAGCCGCGTGGGCGGCAGGGTGCCGTTCGGCCAGGTGCCGTCCAAGGTGACCCAGCCGCCCAGGCTGGACAGGGACAGGTCCGACATGGTCACCGTCTTGATCTTGGACAGATCGGCAAAGGTCTTGTTGTCCCCGTCGGTGAGGCTGTTGACCAGCAAGGCGTCGCTGATCGGGGCGGGTGGGCTGGGGTGAGGGTCGTGGGCGTCCAACCGCACCTGGACGTCGCTCTCCACCGGCGGCTCCGTCGGGTCGTCGGTGCGGATGGCGTAGCGGGTGGTCCACAGCTCCGTCCGGCCGCCATGGTCCACCGGGTCACTGGCGTGGGTGAGCCGGGGACCGGGCCCACCCGGCGGGCGGATGGCCAACCGGCGCGGCAGCGAGAACCGGGTGGCGGTCGGGAAGGGGCCTACCGGACCGAGCTGGGCTGCCGTGGCGGCCTCGGCGGGTCGGTCGCTCTCTGAGTTGTTCGACGGGGCTGGTTCCGCGCTCTGCGGCAGGGGATCGACCACCGTGCCGCCGGTCAGCCGGGCCTCGTGCTCGGCGATCCGTTCCCCGATCAGTGCCGACAGGGCGGACCGCAAGTCGTCTGCCTTGGTGGCGGTGCGTGCCTCGGTAGCGGTGCGTGCCTTGGCACTGGCGGCGAGCAGGGCGTAGGCGGAGGAGCGGGCCCGGGGCACGGTACGCGCCACGGGGAGCTGCGGGTCGTTCGGGGTGATCCGGAGCGGCTGTTGGGCCAGCGCGGCCAAGAGCCCGGCGGCGCTGAAGTCGATGGTGGTGCCCGCGGGCACGTCGACCACCACGTCTGTCCGCGGACCATAGATCGGCTGATTCTGGGTGGCCCGTTCTGGACTCGGCTGGTCGGGGTTCGGGTTGGCCGCCGGAGTCGCGTACTCGAGGATCTGCTGGCTCGGGAACTGCACCCAGATCCGCCCCGTCCCGCCGGCGGGGACGGTGATCAAGTAACGCCGGCCCTGAGGAGTGTCGACGTGGGTTTGGGTGAACCCGGTCAGCGACACGTCGAGTACGACGTGATCGGCTGGTCGCACCAAACGGAAGGACGGTACGAAAAGAACCACGTTTCCCATTGCGCTCCGTCGGATGCCGTGAGGCATCGGCAGCAGGTACCTACCTAATATTTCGAGGTACCTACATTTCCCCGGGGTGGGGTGCAGTCGCGCCTCAGGATTGAGTAACCTGATCTTGGTAGATACGCCCGCTGCACCCCGAGCGCGGGCGCAGCCCTGCCCCCGGGTCGCACACCATGCCGCTACTGCTCGAACGCTCGAATGAACGGGCCGCACTCGCCGATGCCCTGACACGGCTGAAGGAGGGCGAACCAGGAATCGCCTTGGTCACCGGCGAAGCAGGGGTTGGGAAAACCAGTCTCGTTCGCGGCGTGTTGGGCGATGTCGATGATCGAATCCGCGTGCTTCAGGGTCGATGTGACGACCTGGTCGCGGCCAATCCACTCGGACCGCTACGGGAAGCAGTCCGCACCGGCCCCCGATCGGGTCCGACCGCCGTCGCCCCGGAGCTGAACCAGCTGATGACCGATGGACGTCTCGACGAGCTGCTCGACACGTTGATGCTCGAACTCGCCCGGCCCTGGCCCATGCTGCTGGTGATCGAGGACCTGCACTGGGCCGACGACGCCACGCTGGACGTGCTGGGCTATCTGGCCCGTCGGATCGACGAACTGAACCTGCTCCTGGTGGTCACGCTGCGCGACGACGAGACCGGGCCCGAGCACCCGGTGCAGCGCTTCCTCGGTGCGGCCTCTCGCGCGCACCCCCTTCGGCTCGGGTTGCGTCCACTCGGGGTCGGCAGCGTGCAGCGACTGAGTGCCGGCTCAGGATGGGACGGCCAGCTGCTGCACGAGATCACCGGCGGAAATCCGTTCTACGTCAGCGAAGCGCTGGCCGCGCCGGCCGACGCGCCCGTGCCCCAGAGCATCGCCGATGCTGTTCTCGCCCGGCTGCGACAGCTCTCGGCTCGCGGGCGCGACGCCGTCGAGCGGGTCTCGGTCTGGGCCGGAGTGATCGAGTACGACCTCGCCGAGCAGCTGCTCGATGGCCTCGACGCGATCGCCGAGGCCGAAGCGGTCGGCATCGTCCTCGCTACGCCCGAAGGTCTCCGGTTCCGCCACGAGCTGGCGCGCCGAGCCGCCGAAGCGAGCTTGTCCGGGCTGCGCCGTCGGCAACTGGAACAACGAGCGACCGCGCTGTTGCGCGCGCGGGGCGAGGTCGATCTGCCGCGCCTCGTGCATCACGCCGTCCGCGCCGGCGACGCGGCTACGGTGGCGGAGTTCGCCCCGACTGCTGGTCAGCGGTGCGCCGATGCGGGTGCCCACCGGCAGGCGCTCGTCTTCTTCGCCGCCGCCCTGCAACACGAGGCGCTGCTGGCGCCGTCGGTGCTGGCCGAGGTGCTCGACCGCTACGCCTGGGAGCTCTACAACGCGAACCGCTTCGTCGAGGCGGTGGTCGCCGGCGAGCGGGCCGTCGACCTGTTCCGGCGCCTGGGTGAGCAGCGCCGGGAGGCCGAGGGCATGGTCCGACTGTCCCGCCACCTGTACATGGCGGGGAAGCCGGACGCCGCTTCGGTCTGTGCCGCGCGCGCCGTCGAGCTGACCAGCCGAGGCCGGGATCCGGTCGCGGCCGACGCGCTGGTGGCCCAGGGCGCCTTGCTCGCCCTGGACGATGACGCGGCCGCCGCCGTACCGGTGCTCGAGCGGGCGCAACGGCTCGCAACCACCGCAGGCCGGCTGGATCTGGTCTCCCTCGTGCTGAACTACCGAAGCCTCGCTCAACCGGAGCTGACTGGGTCGCAGCGAGCCGACCTGTTGCGCGAGAGCCTCCGGATCGCCCTGGCCGATGGTGCCTGGGAAGCAGCGGCCCGGGCCTACACGAATCTGGGGGAGTCGCTCTACCGATACGGCCATTACGACGAGCTCGCGGACGTGTTGACCGAGGGTCTGCGGTTCACCCGCGATCGAGGCTTCTGGTCTCACGCCTTCAACCTGGAGGTGCACCGGCATCTCCTGCACGTGCGTCAGGGTGACTGGGCAGTGGCGTTGGCGGGGTTCGCCGACGCCGTCCGCCGCGACGCCGATGTCGGCATGTTGATCGGCTACTCTGTGCCGCCCTACGCGCGACTCCTCGCGCGCCGTGGTCAGGCGTCTGCTGGGCCCATGCTCGTAGAGGCGTGGGCCCGTGCTCGGCAACAGCGGCTGCTGATCGCGCTCGGCCTGGCCGGGGTGGCGCTCCTGGAATGGGCGTGGTTGAACGACGCTCCCGACGTCGCCGGCGACGTGGTCGAGACCTTCGCGGCTCACCGGCACCGGCCGACCGCCGGTCCCCTCTGGGCCGAGATCCAGCGCTATGCGCTGCGAGCCGGTGTGCCGGTGGATCGAGTCGACCTCGGTGAGTCGGGGCCGTGGAGCCTAGGAGTTCGAGGAGAGTGGGAGGCGGCGGCCGGTGCCTGGGAGCGCATCGGAGATCCTTACGAGCAGGCGTTGGAGCTCGCGGACTCAGGGAGTGCCGAACTGACGGTGCGGGCACTGGCCATGCTCGACCAGCTGGAGGCACGAGCCGCCGCCCGCAAGGTGCGCCGCCGGCTGAAGGCACTGGGTGTGCGCTCGGTGCCCCGTGGACCGTACGCGAAGGCGCGCACCAATCCGGCCGGGCTGACATCGCGTCAACTGGACATCCTCGCCCTTCTCGCGGAAGGGCTCACCAACAGCGAGATCGCCGGGCGGCTGGTGCTGTCGGTCCGCACAGTGGATAGTCACGTGTCCTCGGTATTCAGCAAGCTGCAGGTCAGCAGCCGCCGGGACGCGGCAGAGCGTGCGCGTGATTGGCAGCTCCCCCCACCGGCGGCTTAAGGACGCCGCCGGTCAGCCGCAAGAGTCGCCGCCCGGCTAACAGGGGTTGAGACGCCAGCCGCCTGACGGCGGCTGGGCGGTCGATGGTTCCCATCGCCTCACGATAGGAGCCGTCCGTCGCCCAGCCAAAAGACGCTTGCACCGATTGCCGTCCGTTCCGCGGGCGCCGTGCTGTCGCTGGGCGAAGCGCATGGTCAGAGGCTCCGATCAAACACCCGCGACTCTGCGTTCATAGATGGTCGGGTCAATTGCAATTGAATCAATGCCGACGGTCCCAGAAGACGCCAGCGCGGTTAGAGGACCACGACAGCCTTGAGGGAGTTCGGGTCACGCTGGGCGAGGGTGAGCGCCAGTTCGGTTTGGTCGATGTTGAATCGATGGGTTATCACCGCGTCGAGGTCGACTGCACCGGTGGCGATCATGCCGATTGCTTGGGGGTAGGTGTTGGCATAGCGGAAGGTGCCCGTTAGCGTGATTTCGCGCCCCTGGAGGTGGGGCACGTCGAAACTCATCTGGTCGGCACCCATGCCCACGAGCACTATGCGTCCCGCGCGTGCGATCGCGTAGAAAGCGCTGCGGAACGCGGCGGCTGCACCTGAGCATTCCAGGACGACGTCGTAGTCCTGGGTTAACGGCTGGCTGGCCATTTGAGGCTGCAGTCCAAGGCCGCTGGCCACGTCGAGCCTGAAGGGGCTCATGTCGGTGATCGTCACCGACGAGGCTCCGAAGCCGCGGGCAACCTGCGCAGCGAGTAGGCCGATCGGGCCGGCGCCGGTGACGAGGACGCGGTCGCCGCGGTAACACCGCCGCGCGGGCACGCCCATATGCCCACCGACACGGGTTCGGCCATGGCGGCTACCTCGAGGTCGAGCCCGGCGGGGATCGGATGGGCGAAGGAGGCGGCAATGGTGACGTACTCGCTGATGGCGCCGTCGACGGGAGGAGTGGCGAAGAATTGGACGTCAGGGCAGAGGTTGTACCGGCCGGTGAGGCACTGCTCACAGTTTCTGCAGGGCACCCCTGGCTCGAGTGCAACCCGCTGGTCGGTCCGGTTGCGGTCGATGTTCGCGCCGACCGCCGTGATGGTGCCGGCGGCCTCGTGGCCGATGATCATGGGCTGTTCGACGACGTAGCCGCCGATGCGGCCGTGTTCGTAATAGTGGACGTCGGATCCGCAGATGCCGACCGCTCCAACCCTCACCAAGACCTCTTCCGGCCCCGGCGTCGGTATCTCACGTTCCTCGACGGTGAGCTGGTGGGCGGCGTGTAGGACCGCGCTGCGGTTGGTCATCGAATCACCGGTGATCAGTTGGGTGGACGTCCATCACGGTAAAGCCGCGGATGCAGTTCCGGAAGCGCACGGCTTGCGCAGTTTGCGTACTTTCATGCTGTCGGGCTGCTCTTCAGGGGTGGCCGCACTGCTTCGGTGGCCGATCTAGTCTCGGGCTTCAACGGTGCTCGCGGGGGGTGTGGCCGTGATGGGCGAGGAATTGCCGGTTGAAATTGGACAGGTTGGCGTAGCCGACCCGATGGGCGATCGTGGCGACCGGCAGGTCGGTGTCGCGTAGGAGCTTGCGCGCCTGGGTGAGGCGCATACGGCGGACCGTGTCGGTGAAAGAGCGGCCGCTGACCCGGCTGAAGTAGCGGGAGAATGCGGACTCGGACAAGCCGATGTGTCTGGCCGCGTCACGCATCTTGAGGTCGGGGTCGGCGAGGTGGCTGAGCATGTAGGAGTACGCCAGATCGATCCGGTCAGCGGCGCCGCTTTCGGGGTAGCGCAGCTGGCCCGTCGACCATTGATCACTGAGGAGCCGCTTCTCCCCTTCTCCGGCATCGACGAAGGCGCCGAACAGGCCGAAAATGTGAGCCAACCTGGTCGGCCCGGTTGTAGCGCCAATGGCCAGCAGGTGCCGCGCGGCAGTGTGTCGTGCTGCACCGTCGAACGCGATGCCGCGACGCGACTCACGCAGCACCGACTCCAGCTTTCCCAATTCGGGAAGCTGGGCGGCGCAGGCGGCCACCCAGTCGGGGTGGAACTGGAACACCACGTCGCGTTCGGGTAGCTGCTGACCCGGCTCGAGGTCGCTGATCCAGTGGTGTGGGACGTTCGATCCGACCAGGACCAACTGGTCCGCGGTGAAAATGTCAATGCAGTCACCGACGACGAACCACCCGGTTCCAGCGGTGATGAGATGCACTTCGTACTCCGGGTGGTAGTTCCACCGCGAGTACGGGCTGGGCACACCGTGCCGGTGCCACCGGGCAGAGAGGTCGGGGTCGCCGGGTACGACCTCGCGGGCGGCTCGCACCTCCGCCAGCCGCTTGGCAACCTCCCCGGACTGCAGCAAACTCGACCCTCCCCGCCTCGACACGAAAGTATCAGTACGCAGGCTCGGTCGCGCTAGTGGCAGACCCAGGAACCTTCGTAGTCTCGACTTTGCACCGTGCTCCCAAGAAGAAAGGTGCGATCCGTTGACTACGCCGCCTCAACTATTACCGCGTCGCGGCCATTCGAGCGGGGGGCTGCTGCGTAGCGATAGCTGGTTCGCAGTCTCGGTGACCCTAAAACGCGACCAGGAAGACGAGCTCGACAGCGGCCTTGAGATGTTCGCCGACCGGGTGCTGTGTGATGTGAAAGTTGACGAGCAGTCGCGTGTTGCCGGACTGTTCGAGGTCTCGTTCACTCAGGATTCTGCTGATCTGTGGCTCATGCTGCTGGCGACGATGAATGCGGCCTATTCATCAGGCTACGAAGCCATCGGGATCACTGCGCGGCCTTCGGAGCCGCCACCAGCGATTCCATGACTCGGTTTGTGGATTGCCAGGGAATCACCTATTGATCTGGTCCCACGCCTGGACGGACCGACCCATAGTCGCCAGGTCGCCATGGCTAGCCTTGTCGGCCGGGGCCGATGAACACCGGCGGTCGCCGCCCTGGGCAAGCTCGGCGCGATCCCGCAGCATCTCGGCCGGCTTCCTCGACGCCCGAGTGCGGTTGGGTCTCGACCTACAACCAAGCCTGCGCCGCGCCGCCGCGTCTGCTCACGCCAAGGCGCCCAACTCCCAACCTCCACCGAGGTCGACGCTCCCAGCGGAGATTCGTTGAGATACTGCTAGTCGGTGGCGTCAGCGACCATCGCCATAGGACGTCCCTCCTAAGGTGACGGCCTGGTCAGACCTCTCATGCCGCGGAGGGGGTCGCCGTATGCCCCGCCCGATTTTTAAGCCCGGTCAACGGACATCTCACGAAGACGCGATCGGACCTGCGAAGCTGTCTTGCAGGTTCCGTCCGGGTATGCGGTATTCAGAGAGTTAGTTGTGAGACACCGGCCGTCGGGCGTCGGGCGCCGCCTCGTCGATGATGTGCTGTAGTTCTGGTCGCATGCGGCCTCCTCGACCCGGATTTTTTTGATCATACGTTTGAGGATTTCACCGCACCGCGTGGCGTTTGCGTATCGACGCCTTCCTGACTGGTGAAGTTTGATGGGAATGTTCGTCTGTTAGGTTGCGGGGTGAACGCGAACGAGCTGGGCTCAGAAGTATCAGATATTCCGGATCGAGCGGTAACGCGAGTCACGCGGTCGAGCATTTCCGTGGAGCTTTCTCTGGGCCCACCAATCGGCGAGCCTTCCTTCAACAGCGTCAGGCAGTTCTGACCCAACCTCCAAGAGGTACACCATGGGAACGCAGCACCGGTCGAGCTCAAGAAGGGCCTGAAGCAGCGGCACCTGACCATGATCGCCATGGGCGGCGTGATCGGCGCCGGCCTCTTCGTCGGCTCCGGCACGGTGATCGGCGGCGCCGGTCCCGGCGGCCTTCCTGACCTACGCCATCACCGGCGTGCTGATCATCCTGGTGATGCGGATGCTCGGCGAGATGGCCACGGCGAACCCCTCCACCGGCTCCTTCGCCGACTACGCCCGGAACGCGCTGGGCGGCTGGGCCGGCTTCTCGGTCGGCTGGCTCTACTGGTACTTCTGGGTGATCGTGATCGGCTTCGAGGCCGTCGCCGGCGCCAAGGTGATGCAGTACTGGATCGATGCACCGCTGTGGCTGATCTCGCTGATCCTGATGACCTTGATGACGGCGACCAACCTGTTCTCGGTGTCGTCGTTCGGTGAGTTCGAGTTCTGGTTCGCCGGCATCAAGGTGGCCGCGATCATCGTCTTCATCGCGCTGGGCACGCTGTTCGTGCTCGGCGCTGTGGCCCAACAAGTCGCTGGACTTCAGCAACCTCACCGCGAACGGCGGCTTCTTCCCGCTCGGTATCGGGCGCCATCTTCTCCGCCATCGTCGTGGTGATCTTCTCCATGGTGGGCGCCGAGGTCGCCACCATCGCCGCCGCCGAGTCGCACGACCCGGGCAAGGCCATCGCCCGCGCGACCAACTCGGTGATCTTGCGGATCGCGGTCTTCTTCGTCGGCTCGATCTTCCTGCTGGCGGTCATCCTGCCCTGGAACTCCGCCGAGCTGGCCGCCTCGCCGTACGTCTCCGCGTTCAGGCTGATGGGCATTCCGTACGCCGACCACATCATGAACGCCGTCGTCCTGACCGCGGTGCTGTCCTGCCTCAACTCCGGTCTCTACACCTCGTCGCGGATGCTGTTCGTGCTGGCCGCCCGGCGCGAGGCGCCGGTCGCGCTGATGTCGGTCAACAAGGCGGGGGTCCCGATGGCGGCCATCCTCGGTTCCACCGTGGTCGGCTTCCTGTGCGTGATCGCCGCGGCGGTGTCCCCAGACCGGGTGTTCTCCTTCTTGCTGAACTCCTCCGGGGCCGTCATCTTGTTCGTCTACCTGCTGATCGCCATCTCCCAGATCATCCTGCGGCGGCGGACGTCGCCGGAGAAGCTCACCGTCAAGATGTGGGCCTTCCCGGTCCTGTCCTTCATCGTCGTCGCCGCCATCCTCGCCGTCCTGGCCCAGATGGCGTTCGACGAGGACGCCCGCACCCAGCTGCTCCTCAGCCTGGCCTCCTGGGCGCTCGTGGTGATCATCTTCTTCGCCACCAAGAAGCTCCGCGGCAAGGCGCCCGCCGAGGTTGCCGCAGCACAGCCGGCACGAGCCGCGGCGTCCCGCCGAGCGCGTGCTGGTCCTGGCCAACGAGACCGTCAACGGCCAGGAACTGCTCGACGAGCTCCGCCGCGATCGACCGAGGACCGGAACGCGGAGTACTTCGTCTGCGTGCCGGCGAACCCGATCGACACCGGTCAGGCGATGCACGAAGGAGCGGCGTTCGTCTGGCAGGCAACGACGGAGGCGGCCCAGGCCCGGCTGGACCGAACGCTGGAGATCCTGCGCGCGGAGAACCTGCGCGCAGACGGCGCGCTCGGCAACTACAAGCCGCTCCGGGCGCTGGCCGATGCGGTGGCGGAGTTCAAGCCGGACCGGTTGGTCATCTGCACCCATCCCGAGGACCGGTCGGCCTGGCTCCGCTACGACGTGGTCGAGCGTGCCCGGGAGACCTACAACATCCCGGTCACCCACGTCGTCGTCGAGTCCGTACCGGCCGGTGTCTAGCGATGACCACTGTCATCGGCCTGGCCCCCAACGAGCGGGCGCCGCGGCGGTCCACCTCGGGTCCATGCTGGCCCGGTCGATCTCCGACGACGTGGTGGTGGCCACCGTGGTCCCCACCCCCTGGCCACCCAACCCGTACCGGATCGACGACGAGTACCTGGCGCTGCAGGAGACAGCAGCGGAGGAGGCACTGGCCGTGGCCCGCACCCAGATCGGATCGGACCTGTCCGTCGAGCTGATCACCCATCACGCCCGGTCGGTCTCCTCAGGACTGCTCGAGGTCGCTCGCCAACACAACGCGACCCTGGTGGCCCTCGGATCGTCCTCCAGCGGTGTCCTGGGTCGGGTGTCGCTCGGTGGGGTGGCGGAGCGCATCCTGCACAGCTCTGACATCCCGGTCACCTTGGCCCCACGGGGGTTCGACACCGGCTACGGACAGACGCCCGCGTGTCACCGGATCACGGTGGCCTTCGGCCGAGCGGACCAGGACAGCGACCTGCTGCTCACCGCCGCCTCCGCGGCTGCGGACATCGGGGCGTCGCTGCGGGTCGCCTGCTTCGCCGTCCGGCCGATGACCGTCGCCGTCGGGTCAGATCGAACCGGCAGCCGAGGATCGCGTGGTCCACGAGTGGGTCCAGGACCTCGGAGCGCGACATCGCGCAGGCCTTGAGCCCGAGCGACCGCGGCTCGGTGGCCAGCCAAGTGGACACCGTGGTCGGACAGGGAGCGTCCTGGGCCGAGGCGCTGGCCGACATCGTCGTGGGGTGACGGTGAGGTGCTCGCCGTCGGCACCAGCAGCTCGGCGATCAGCCGGTTCTTCCTGGGATCGCATGCCTCCAAGATTGTCCGGAACTCACCGGTACCGGTGTTCCTGATGCCCCGCTCGCTCAGTGCCGCCGGAGCCGGGTGACGAGCGAATCATCACCTGGCGGGCGGCGGAGCGGCTCCCAACGCCGGAGGTCGAGCTGCTTCGATGCCAAAGGTCTCCGTTACCCGCAGCGATGTTGCCCCGCACCGTTGTGGATGGACTCTCCACATCGCGGCTTGCCGCCGGAGCGCCGACGCCTGCGGCAGGCGGCTTCGGGCGGGCAGGTCCCTCGCTCCCGCTAGGCGGTCGAGCGGCGACCAGCGAAGTTGGCGACGAGGCGCGCGATGAGCGTCACGAGGAAGATCTGGCCGCAGATCGCCTCGAGGCTGGCGACCGCCCGGCCGAGGTCCGTGGCCGCGGTGACGTCGCCGTACCCCAAGGTCGTGAGGGTGGTGAACGAGAAGTACTGCCGGAGCGGGATGCTCGGCTCGGCGACCTGCGCGAACAGTTGCTGGTGGCCGAGATCGGCCATGGCGCCGTACACCGCGGCGAACATCATGCCGAGGAGAAGGTACGCGGAGAGGGCGCCGAAGATGGTCTCGAGCGTGACCTCCTGATGGATCAGTACGCGACGGAGCACGGCGAAGAGGGTCAGCAGGTAGACGACAACGAACCACAGTTCGCTCAGCCCGCGGGCGGTGTTGTCGGCCACGGATTGGGTGATGACGACGACCGCGAGGAAGGCTGCGAGGAGCATCGCCGCCGCCCAGAGCCGCACCCGCGGACCCACGGCGGACGCGTGGAGCGCCAGCCACATGGCGATGACCGCGGACGATCCCTCGAGTATTCGCGGCGCCGAGCTGCCGCCGAGCGCCAACACGAGGTAGCTCACGACGAGCAGCGCGAGCACCAACCCGAAGCGGTCGACTCCCGGCACGAGCCGGGCAAGCGCCCCGCGCACCGCTGGCCTCATCGCTCGAACGCGACCATGAGCAACGCCTCGTGCACGGGGTGCAACCCGCCTTCGCCCGTTGTGCCGAGCGCGCAGTACGCACCCCCACTGTCAGTCATTGGGTGATTGTGACGTGTTTTTGGGCCGACCGTGAAGGTCGAGAGCCAGCGCGAATGTTGGCTCTGTCCTCGTGCCTTTAGCTGTCCACTACGCGGCAACGGTCATCGCTGTTTGAAGGATCAGCGGACGGCGGGACTATCGCTGACCTGATCGCCGACGCCAGAATGAGGAACATGGCCAGCGACGACGCCTTCGTCGGACGGCGTGTCGAACTAGCGCTCCTGGACCAAGAGCTGGACCGGGTCCGAGCTGGCCAGCCAAGGCTGGTGTGGCTCACGGGCGAGGCCGGCATCGGCAAGACGTCGCTACTACACCGCTTCGTCGCCCGCTTGTCAGGCGTCCGGATGTTGTGGGGTAGCGGTGACGAGGATGAGGCGGGACTCTCGTACGGAGTGCTCTCCCAGCTGGTCGCCGGGTGGCCCCCGGCGGCGTCCGGCCGGCCTGGCTGGTCGCACGACCTGCGTCCGGATGCGGACCCGCTGGCCGTGGGGGCGGTTCTGCTGGCCGACCTCGGAGCCATGCAGTCGAGCGGCCCGATCGTCATGGTCGTCGACGATGCGCACTGGGCCGACGACCGTTCGGTGCAGGCCCTGATCTTCGTGCTGCGTCGATTGCGGAATGATCAGGTGCTGGTCCTGCTCAGCGCGCGGTCAGAATCTCCGACCGCCGCGGACACCTGGGATAGGGCGCTGGCCCAGAGCCAGCTCACCCGACGTCTGTCCCTCGGCGGCCTGAGTGCCGAGGACCTGAGAACGCTGTCTTCGGCCGTGGATGGGCTGCGGCTCTCTCCCGCGGCCAGTCGCCGGCTGCACGAACACACCAGCGGTCATCCGCTGTACGCCAGGGCCTTGCTGCAGGAGCTTCCCCCCGAGGCGCTACTGCAGGCCACGGGGGTGTTGCCGGCCCCGCATTCGCTCTCCTCGCTGGTCCTCGTGCGGCTGGCCAAGGTGAGCCCCGCCGCCCAGACGTTGGTGCTGGCCGTCGCCGTACTCGGCTCCCGGTGTGTCCTGTCCGACGCGGTGCTGGTGGCCGACGTCGCCGATCCGATCGGCGCACTCGACGAGGCCGCCCGGGCCGGTCTGTTGGTCGAGGATCCGGCGGGGCACCCACGCGACGTCGCCTTCCCCCATGTGCTGTACCGGGGGGCGGTCTACGCCGACCTGTCGCCCGCCCGCCGCCGCGCGTTGCACCGTCGGGCTGCGGCCGTGCTCGGCGGTGCGCCCGCGCTGTCCCACCGCATCGCGGCGGCGGCCGGTCCGGACCGTGCACTGGCCGATGAACTCGCCGCCCTGGCCGGCGAAGAGCAACGCCGACAGAACTGGCGCTCTGCCGCCGATCACCTGTTGGCGGCCGCCGACCTCAGCACCACGTCGGCCGACCGCGGCGAACGCCTGATCGCCGCTGTCGCCGCAATGCTGGCCGGGGGCGACATCGTCGGCGCGATGCGCCTCGAGCCAGCCGTGCGATCGGCGCCGGGCAGCGCCGGCCGCAATCTGGTGCTAGGCCAAATCGCGGTGTTCACCGGCCGGTTCTCGGCAGGTCGGGAAGAGCTTACGGCGGCCCTCGAGCACTCGGCCGAAAGTGACGGGACCGGTCAGCGCGCAGTGGCGTCGGCGTACCTCGGCTTGGCCTGTTTCGTTGAGGGCAACACCCAGCAAGCGGTCGAGTTGGCCACCGAAGCGATCGGTGCTGATCTCGACGGCGATGTCACACCGCTCGCCGGATTCGTGCTGGTCGGCGGGCTGGCCAGCCTGGGACGTCAGGAGGAGGCCCTTGATCTTCTGGACTTCTTCGCTGCCTCCCACAGCTCCGGCCCGGCTCCGGCCGTCCAGGCACAGATTCTGCGTGGCCTGCTGGCCCTCTGGTCTGGTCAAGACGAGCAGGCGGTGGCCATTCTGGGGGGAGTGGTTCGTGAGATTCCTCCAGGCACCATGCTGGCGGGCCAGATCGAACCCTTGATCGGCTTGGCCGAAGCGCTCTATCGCCTCGGCGACTGGGACGGCGCGACCACCCACGCCGACCGTGCCCTCTCCCTCGCCCAGGACGCCGGAATCGTGCTCGGCGAGGGCACGACGCACGCCGTAGCAAGCTATGTGGCCGCTGGTCGAGGTTCGTGGGAGACAGCCGATTCACTCGTCATGGTCGCTGTTCAAGCCGCTCAGAAGCTGCCGTGGTGGGGCAGCCGCGCCTACGCCGCGTCCGCGCAGGCGACCTTGGCTCAGGCCCGCGGCGATTACACCGCCATGTTCGCCGCGTTGAGTCCGATGCAGGACCAAGCCTTGGTCTCCCTCCTCGACGGGCTCGGCTCGCTCGGCTGGCGCTGTCTGCTCACGGAGTCACTGCTCGGTCTTGACCGGCTGGGCGAGGCGGCTGCAGCGTTGGGTGACTTGGAGGAGCGGGTCCGGGAGGGTTCCGGCGCTTGGGTGAAGTCCGAGGCTGCGCGGCTGCGCGCCTTGTTCACGGAGCAGGTCGACGACGCCGAGAAGGCGCGCATGGAGTACGAGCGAGCTATGGCGCTGACCCGGGACAGCAAGGCCCAGCTGAGCCGGGCGAGGCTGGAAACCGCGTACGGTCGCTTCCTGCTCTCTCGAGGCGAGCGACGGGCCGCGCTGGATGTCCTGCGAGCCGCCCGCGAGCGACTTGAGCGGCTGGGCGCCAAGCCGTTCCTCGCGATCTGCGACGAGTTGCTGCACTCAGCAGGCCTGCGGCCGCCCTCGCGGGGAGACCCATTGGATCTCACCGGACAAGAACTGGCCGTTGCGCGTCTGGTGGCGGCCGGCCGGACGAATTCTGAGGCCGGCTTGGAGTTGTTCATCACCAGCCGTACGGTCGCGTTCCACCTGACCAACATCTACGCCAAGGCCGGTATCAGCTCCCGCCGCCAGCTCGCCGAGCGCCTGCCGCAGTTGCTGTCCTGAGCGAGAGGTCAACGCTGGAAGGTTTGCTGGAAGGACTGTCAGAGACACGGTGCGCTGAGATCCGAGACAGTGTTGTCATGCGGGTGATCCTTGAGCTGTTCCGCGAGCAGGACGGGCGCCTGGAGGGCACGCTGCAGACGCCGGACGGACAGTGTGACGCGTTCTCCAGCACCCTCGACCTGCTGCGCGTTCTCGAAGGTCTGGATCTCTCCCGGCCCCGGGTCGACTCCGCCGCCGAGCGCGGATTCGAATCTGACAAGGCGGAGACCCGTGGCTGAACCGGTCGCCGACGTTCCGGCTGGCAGCAAGAGGCCGCCCCGCATGTCGGACACCGTGAAGTACGCCAGGTTGTCCAGTCTCACCGGCCTCATCTTCGCGGTACTGCTTGCGCTGGCCCTGGTTTTCGTCCATTCGGCACCGAACCTGAAGGCGTCAGAGGCGGAGTTTGCGGCCTTCTACGCCGGCAACAGCACCGTCTTGGTCACGGTCGGGCTCTACCTGGTGCCCTTCGCGGGCATCGCCTTTCTGTGGCATGTGAACACCGTCCGGTTGCTGATCCGCACCCGCACACGTCAGCCCTCGGCCATTCCGGACGGTCTCCAGTTGATGGCCGGCATCGTGTTCGTCGCTCTGTTGTTCGCCGGCACGGCCGCCTCCGGGGCCGTGGCCTTGCTGAAGGACCTGGGATCGGGTCCGTTGCCGTCCATGGACGTAGCCCGTGGGCTGCTCGCCGTCGGGTACGGCATGGTGTTCGTCTACTCGGTGCGCGGCGCCGGCATGTACGCACTGACCACCACCACGCTGCTCGCCAACGCCGGGATCTTGCCGCGGTGGCTGGCCGTGGTCGGCTACCTGCTGGCCGCCTTCTTGCTGGTGAGCACGACGAACAACCCCGTCGTCATGCTGCTGCTGCCGGCCTGGGGGATCCTGGTCGGCCTCGTGATCCTGTTTCGTACCCGAAACCTCGCCGCATCCAACCCACCGCAGGAGATGACGCCATGACGAACACGACATCAACGCCGACGGGACGCAGCATCGATGAAATCCCCGGTCCGAAAGGCGTACCTGTCCTCGGCAACATGTTCGACATTCCGGCCGAGCGCACGATCCAGACGTTGATGGAACTTGCCCGCCAGTTCGGTCCGATATTCCGGGTGCGCACACCGGGCGGTGAAGTGTTCGTGGCGTCCGGGTTGGAGATGATCGACGATTTGTGCGACGACGAACGATTCGACAAGCTGGTCGGTGGCGGTCAGAAGGCGATCCGGTCGCTCGGATCGAGCGCCGGACTGTTCACCTCCGACACCGACGATCCGAACTGGTCGAAGGCCCACAACATCCTGCTGCCCAACTTCAGCACCCAGGCGATGCGGGACTACCTGCCGATGATGAACGACATCGCCGCCCAGCTGATGCAGAAGTGGGAGCGGTTGAATCCCGGCGAACCGGTCGACGTCACGGCCGACACGACCCGACTGACCCTGGACACGATCGCCCTGTGTGGCTTCGGCTACCGGTTCAACTCCTTCTATCGCGACACCCAGCACCCGTACGTCAGCGCGATGATGGAGCTGCTGATGGAGGGCCAGAAGCGGAGCCGCGAGCTGCCGATCATGACGAAGATGAGGCGCGGCGCCCAGCAACGGTTGACCGAGAACATCCGATACATGGAGCGTGAAGTCCAAGGGATCCTCGATGAGCGACGCCGGAGCGGTGACGCCGAGGATCACAAGGACCTGCTCAGTTGCATGCTCACCGGCGTGGACAAGCGCACCGGGGAGAAGCTGAGCGATGCCAACATCGTCGCCCAGTGCCAGACGTTCTTGGTCGCTGGACACGAAACCACCAGCGGGCTGCTGTCGTTTGCGATCCAGTTCTTGCTCAAGCATCCCGAGGTGGTGGCCCGCGCCGAGGAGGAGGTCGATCGGGTCCTCGGCACCGACACCTCGATCCTGCCGAGCTACCAGCAGGTGCAGGGCTTGACCTACGTCACCCAGATCCTCAACGAAATCCTGCGACTGTATCCGACAGCGCCCGCCTTCACCCGCTATCCGTACGAGGACGCCCTGGTCGGCGGTTACCTGCTGCCCAAGGGCTCTTCGATCACCGCCTTGACGATCATGCTGCACCGCGACCCCAAGATCTGGGGCGACGATGCCGAGGAGTTCAACCCCGACCACTTCCGACCGGAAACGAGGGCGTCGATGCCGGCCAACGCCTACAAGCCCTTCGGCTCGGGTCAGCGCGCCTGCATCGGCCGGCAGTTCGCCATGCAGGAAGCCGTCCTCGTGCTCGGCATGCTGATCCAACGGTTCGAGTTCGTGGACACCTTCGACTACCAGCTCAAGATCAAAGAAAGTCTGACCGTCAAGCCGGACGGTCTGTTGATCACTCTCCGGCGGCGCTCCGGCCGAAGCACCGGAACGACCCTCGTCGCCGTCGAGCGGGCGCAAGCGCCGGCCGAGGAACCCGCGCCCCGTCGGCAGCGCGGCGAGGGGCACAACACCCCCCTGATGGTGTTGTTCGGATCCAACCTGGGGACCGCCGAGGGTATTGCGACCAAGATCGCCCAGGACGCGACCGACCGCGGCTACGCCGTGACCCTGGGCACCTTGGACGACCACACGGGTGAGCTGCCGCACGAGGGCGCGCTGGTGGTGGTCTGTGCGTCCTACAACGGAAAGCCGCCCGACAATGCGGACCGGTTCTGCCGCTGGCTCACTGACGCTGCGACGCCGCCCGATGCCGCTTCCGACCTCGCCTTCTCCGTGTTCGGCTGCGGCAACATGGACTGGGCCTCGACCTACCAGGCCGTCCCGACCTTGATCGATCGTCAACTCGAGGCTCACGGCGGGCAGCGGGTGCGCCCGCGCGGGGAGGGCGACGCCCGTTCCGACTTCGACGGCCAGTTCTCCGAGTGGTACGCCGACCTGTGGACCACCCTCGCGACCACCTTGAAGCTGTCCGAGGAGGCGCACACGGCGTCCAGCACCGAGCCTCGCCTCAGTCTCAGCATGGTCAATCGGCAGACCACCAACCCCGTGGTGGTGTCGTACCGGGCTCAGCCGAGCACCTTGATCGTCAACCGGGAGCTGCTCGGCGGGAACGGGCGGTCGGCCCGCCACGTCGAGCTCCGGTTGCCCGCCGGTGTGGAGTACGCGACCGGGGATCACCTGGGGGTGCTGCCCCGCAACAACGTCGATCTGATCCGCCGAGTGCTGGCGCATTTCAATCTCGATGCGGGGACCTACGTGACGATCAACCCGACCGGCGGTGGCAGCTACACCCACCTGCCGCTGGGTGAACCAGCGCCGTTGCTCGGCATCCTCGGCAGTTGCGTCGAACTGCAGGACATGGCCAGCCGTTCCGACCTCGCCGTGCTGGCCCGCTACGCCGGCGACCCGGACGAGAAAGCCGAACTGGAATCCATGTCCGCCCTCGACGAGCCCGGCCGGGCGGCGTACCGCGAGCGGGTCGGGACGCCGCGGCGCACGGTGCTGGACCTGCTCGATCGGTACCCCAGCTGCGACCTGCCGTTCGACGTCTACCTCGATTTGCTGCCCCCGCTTCGGCCCCGCTTCTACTCCATCTCCTCCTCGCCGGTGGCGACCGACACCTGCCATCTGACCGTCGGCGTACTCCGTGGGCCGGCCCGCAGCGGGGAGGGCCAGTTCTGTGGGGTCGCATCGGGTCACCTGGAGGCCGGCATGGAGGGCAGCACCGTGTTCACCTTCGTCCGCAAGCCCACGATCCCGTTCCGGCCACCAGCTAACCCGCACGCTCCGATGATCATGGTCGGCGCCGGTACCGGGATGGCGCCGTTCCGTGGCTTCCTGCAGGAGCGGGCTGACCTCAAGGGAAAGGGAGCGCCGATCGGGAAGTCGATCCTGTTCTTCGGTTGCCGGGACTCAGCGACGGACTACCTGTACGCCGATGAGCTCACGGCGTTCGAGGCCGACGGGGTCACCGAGCTGCAGGTGGCCTTCTCGCGCGAACCCGATCAGCCTCGTACCTACGTCCAACAGTTGATCGAACGCGAGCGCGACCAGGTATGGGACCTGTTGGCGGCGGGCGCGGTGATCTACGTTTGCGGCAACGCCAGCACCATGGCGCCTGGAGTACGAGCAGCCTTGATGGAGATGTACCGGGCCAAGACCGGCGGATCCGAGGAGGCGGCCGAAGGGTGGCTCGCGGAACTGAGGGCCTCCGACCGCTACCTCGAGGACATCTGGGGAGAGATGGCGGCGGCAGTATGAGCGGCCCGCTGCCTTAAATGTTCTTGAACGCCGGTGTGATGACTGATCGTCGGGTGCGCAGGGTGAGTGGCACAAGGTCGGTTTCGTGGCTCTGCGGGCCGGTGATGAGGTGTTCGATGGCGCGTCGTCCCATCTGGTCGAGCTGCCGGTCGATGGTGGTGAGTTGGGGTTTCATCCAGGTCGCCAGGTGGGACCCTTCGAAGGCCAGCACGGAGACGTCGTCGGGTATCTCGAGGCTGGCTTCGTGCAGGGCTTGGTATGTGCCGAATGCGGCCCGATCGTTCATGCAGATGAACGCGGCCGGTCGTAGTCCGTCGGCGAGGGCGGCTGTGACGGCGTCGTAGCCTGCTTCTGGTTCCCAGGCGCAGTCAAGTGCTCCGGCGAGTTCAATGTCTGCCGTGTCCAGGGTGCGACGGATCCCGTGCTCGCGGTCGCGGCCGGGCGCGTGGAGGTGGGCGGCACGATCGCCGACGAGGTAGATGTCGCCGCGGATCCCGGCGCCGAGAAGGACTTGGGCGGCAAGGGATCCCGCCTGCACCTCATCGGGTAGTACCGCCGTGGTGCGGTCGCCTTCGGCGACACAGTTCAAGGTGACCACCGTGGCTTGGCGAAGATGCTCCGAGACAACGACTTCTCGTGGATAGACGGCGGCGAAAACAAAATCGGTGACCTGTTCATTCAGGAATTCCTCGATCAGCGCCGCTTCAAGGAGGGGATCGCGCCGCGTTTCGCCGATGAACGTCAACCGTCCATGGTGGGCAGCGGCTGCGAGGCAGCCACCGATGAGTTCGCCGCCGTACGGCTCGGTGACCAACGTGTCGGAGATAACCGCTATCGGACGGTCGACGGTGGTTCGCAAGCTGCGCGCCATCAGGTTGGGCCGATAGTTCATTTCCGCGGCGGCCCGCAACACCTTGTGGCGGGTTTCCTCCCCGATGCGCATCTGTTGGTCTTGACCAGTCAGCACGTACCCGGCGGTGGTTTTCGAGACACCAGCCCGCTTGGCCACCTGGATCAAGGTGATCCGCGGCTCTGCCATGGAGTGATTTTGGCACGGCGGTCTGCCCACAAACGAAAGGTCCGCCCACAAACCGAAGTTGGGTCTTGACACCGCTTGGCGGTGAGACGACAGTTTGCTGGAACATTCCAGCAACCGGTTGCGGACCCTTAGAGGACGCGTGAAGGAGTGGCAATGAAGCCAACATCGGTACGGTCCCGGGTCCGCCTGGCGCTTGTCGGTTTAGCGGTCGCCACGGTGGGGTTGGCTACACTGCCGCCGCTGCAGGCGGCAGCGGATCACACCCCGTTGCCGAACACGGTGACGTTGGTGGGTTCGCTGCAGTCGGAGTTGGGCTGTCCGGGTGATTGGCAGCCGGCGTGCGACGCTACGCATTTGCAGCCGGTGGCGGGTGAGCCTGGAGTCTTCCGGGGCACGTTCGCGGTTCCGGCGGGCGGGTTTGAGTACAAGGTCGCGATCAATGAGTCATTCGACGAAAACTACGGTTCCGGTGGAGCCCCGGGCGGTGCGAATATCGCCCTCCCGGCGCCGGGTGGTGCGGTGACGTTCACCTACAACCACAACACCCATGTCATCACCGATGACCTACCCAAGTCGGTGACTTCGGAGCGGGCCGCGCATTGGGTCAGCGGCGACCTGATTGCCTGGAATCTTCCCGATGAGCGGGCGGGGTTCAGCTACCGCCTGTACTGGGCCGCCGAGGGCGGCCTGGTCAACGACAACGGCACCATCACCGGCGGATCGTCGGTTCCGCTGCAACTGGACGCCGCCGGGCTCCCGGCCTCGGTGCGTCGGGAGTTCCCGCACCTGGCCTCCTATGAGGCACTCCGCGTTCCCGCCAGTCTCCGCAGCCGGATTCCGGCGATCCTGACGGGCCAGATCGCGGTCGCCGCTTTCGACCAGACCGGCGCTCTTGCCGCGGCTACCGGGGTCCAGATTCCCGGCGTCCTGGACGACGTCTACCGAGGGGCGCAGCAGCGCAATCTCGGCCCGACCTGGCGGCGGGGTCGGCCGACGCTGGCGGTGTGGGCTCCCACCGCGAAGAAGGTCACGCTGCTGCTGGACCCGGCCGGAGCGGCGCCCGAACGCCGGGTCGTGATGCGACGGAACGCCGACGGGGTGTGGAGTCGTCCGTGGGCTCCCCGGTTGGCGTAACGCCCGCTACCTGTTCGAGGTCCCGGTGTACGCACCGACCACCGGATCTGTGGTGGTGAACCGGGTGACTGACCCGTACTCGGTCGCGCTGACCACCAACTCCCAGTACTCGGTGCTCGCCGACCTTTCCGACCAGGCTTTGAAGCCGGCCGGCTGGAACCGGCTGGCCAAGCCGGCGCTGCCGAAGCCGGAGTACTCCTCCATCTATGAGCTGCACGTCCGCGACTTCTCGATCAACGACGACACCGTTCCCGCCGCGCACCGCGGCACCTACCTGGCGTTCACCGACCAGCAGAGCGACGGCATGCGACACCTGCGCCAACTGGCCCGCTCCGGTCTGAATACGGTGCATCTGCTGCCGGTCAACGACATCGCCACCATCGAGGAGCGCCGATCCGCGCAGAACGAGCCGGCGTGTGACCTGGCTGCCTTCCCGCCGGACAGCGAGCAACAGCAGGAGTGCGTCGCCGCCGTCGCTGAGCGGGACGGCTTCAACTGGGGCTACGACCCGCTGCACTACACCACCCCGGAAGGCTCCTACGCCACCAACCCGGAGGGCGCCGCCCGCACCCGGGAGTTCCGCACGCATGGTGCAAGGACTCAACGGGGCCGGTCTGCGGGTCGTCATCGACGTGGTCTACAACCACACCCCGGCGGCCGGGCAGGATCCCAAGTCCATCCTCGACCGGGTGGTTCCCGGCTACTACCAGCGGCTCAACCCGACCACCGGCGCGGTCGAGACCTCCAGCTGCTGCGCCAACACCGCGACCGAGCACGCGATGATGGAAAAGCTGATGATCGACTCCGTCGTCACCTGGGCCAAGGAGTACAAGCTCGACGGGTTCCGCTTCGACCTGATGGGCCACCAGCCCAAGTCGGCGATGGAAAATCTGCGGCGCGCCCTGAACAAGCTCACCCTCGGCCAAGGACGGCGTCGACGGCCGGAAGATCTACCTGTACGGGGAGGGCTGGAACTTCGGCGAGGTCGCCGACAACGCCCGGTTCGTCCAAGCCACCCAGCTGGAGATGGCCGGCACCGGCATCGGCACCTTCAACGACCGGCTCCGCGACGCGGTCCGCGGCGGCGGCCCGTTCGACGAGAACCCGCGAGTCCAAGGTTTCGCCTCCGGCCAGTACACCGACCCCAACGGTGACCCGGTCAACGGCAGCGCCGCCGAGCAGACGAGCGCGCTGCTGCTCAACCAGGACCGGATCAAGGTCGGGTTGACCGGCAACCTGCGGGACTACCGCTTCGTCGACCGCACCGGCAGCGACCGTGACGCGGCGCGGACGTGGACTACAACGGCCAACCCACCGGGTACACCACCGATCCGCAGGAAGTCATCAACTACGTCGAGGCGCACGACAACGAGACCCTGTACGACGCTCTCGCCTACAAGCTGCCGCAGGACACCTCGATGGCCGACCGGATCCGGATGCAGACCCTGGCGTTGTCCACCACCGCGCTGAGCCAGGGCGTGTCGTTCTGGCACGCCGGCGGGGAGATCCTGCGCAGCAAGTCGCTGGACCGCAACAGCTACGACTCCGGCGACTGGTTCAACGTGCTCGACTACAGCTACCAGACCAACGGATTCGGCCGCGGACTACCGCCGCGGCCGAGACAACGAGGCCAAATGGCCCTACATGCGGCCGCTGCTGGCCGACCCGGCCCTGAAGCCGACAACGGCCGAGATCCGCACCGCCAAACGGCAGGCCCGAGCCCTGCTGCAGATCCGGCAGAGCTCCCGCTGTTCCACCTGGGCACCGAGGGACTCGTGCAGCAGAAGGTGTCCTTCCCCACCGGCGGCCCCGAGCCAGACGCCCGGGCGTCATCGTGATGCGTATCGACGACACCGTCGGACCGAACGTCGACCGAGCCCTCAAAGGCCTGGTGGTGGTCTTCAACGCCTCCGACGAAGCCACCACCCAAACGGTGGCGGCCACCGCCGGCCAGCGCTACGACTTGCACTCGGTGCAGGCGAACGGCATCGACCCCGTCGTCAAGACCTCGACCCACAACACCCGAACCGGACAGTTCACCGTCCCGGCCCGCACGGTCGCTGTCTTCGCCCGCCGATAAACCTCCGTGTGGTGGCCGGTGTCCGCACTCAGGGCACCGGCTACCCCGCGGCACCTGATTCAATCTCAGATGGCTGGTTTGGTGCGTGTCCGAGGCCCATGGCATGGGAGAGGTCAGGGGTTGGAACGCCGACCGTTCGGCAATGGTTCACTGGATCCGCGATGTGCCCCGACTCTGCACCTCGCAATTGGACGCCCGATCAGGAGAACCACAGACCACCGTCGACGACGATGGATTGTCCGGTGATGTAGGCGGCGTCGGGTGAGGCAAGAAAGGAGACGACTCCGGCGACGTCGCTCGGAGTCTCGAGGCGGCCCAGGGGAATGGTCTCGGTCCACGCCTGCAGCGCAGATCCGATCTGCGCACCGGTCCGGGCGGTGAGTGCTTCGTCGATGGAGTCCCACATGGGGGTGTGGACGATTCCGGGGGAGTAGACGTTGACGGTGATCTGGTGTTCGGCGAGTTCTTGGGCAATGGACTGGCTCATGCCGCGAACGGCGAACTTGGAGGCGGAGTAGGCGCTTTGCCATTTTCCGCCGCGATGGGAGGCGAGGGAGGCGGCACCGATCAGCCGCCCGCCGCGGCCCTGTTTGATCATCTGCCGCGCGGCGGCCTGATAGCAGTGGAAGACACCTCGCACGTTGACGTCCATGGTGGTCTGAAACTGTTCGGGCGTGGTGTCGATCAAGGGCACGGTGATCGCAATTCCGGCGTTGGCCACCATCACGTCCAGGCCGCCGTGATTGCTCACATGGTCGTCGACGGCTGCTTGCACCTGCGCCGCGGAGGTGACGTCGGCGATCACGGCGAGGGCGGGTCCGCCGGAGTTGCGAAGAGCGTCGGCGAGCGACTCGAGATCATCGGCGGCGCGGGGCAGGTCGGTGATCGTGATGCCGAACCCGTCGGCGGAGAGCCGTTCGGCGATGGCGCGTCCGATGCCGCGGGCCGCCCCGGTGATCAGGGCCGAGCGGGTCGGGGACGGGGTAGGACGGCTGGCTGTCACGTGGTTCTCCTCGGACTGGGTCAGCGCTAGCGGTAGATCAGGACCGTTGTCGCAGGTGTAGCCGATGCGGCCGGCGGTGTCGCGGAGTTGGTAGGTGGTCCGTCGCCGTACACGCGGGCGCCGATTCCGTGGCTGCGGACACGGGAGTAATTTTGCTTCGTTTCGTCATGTGGTCCACTGCGATCGACAGCTGATCATTCGATGGTCATCGGGTTTGGCCTGCGCAAAGGAGTTCAGAGTTCATGCGAGCAGTCGTCTACGACGCCCCCCGCTCCTTCACCGTACGTGACGTCCCGACTCCGGATCCGGCGCGGGGGGACGTCCGCGTCAAGGTGCTGCAGACCGGGGTCTGTGGCACCGACCTGCACCTGCACGAGGGCCAGTTCATGGCGGAGTATCCGTTGATCCCTGGCCACGAAACCGTAGGTGTCGTGGACGCGCTGGGAGATGGAGTGACGGGTTTCGTCGTCGGCGAGCAAGTCACGATCAACCCCAACTCCAGCTGCGGACTCTGTGACTACTGTCGCGCCGGGCGGCCCCTGCTGTGTGACGGTCTCAGGGGGATGGGGTCCAACCGGCCGGGCATGTTCGCTGAATACGCCGTGGCGCCGGAGGCCCAAGTGTTCTCGGTCGAGGGCTTGCACCCTGATGTCGCCGTCTTCACCGAGCCCACCTCGTGTGTCGCACACGGGATTGACATCATTCGCCCGTCGGCCAATTCCACTGCTCTGGTGTTCGGCGCCGGACCGACTGGACTGCTGCTGGCCCAGCTGATCGTCCACGGTGGCGCGGCCCAGGTCACCGTCGCCGCACCGACCGCATTCCAGCTCGACAAGGCGAAGGCGTTCGGCATCGACAAGACCTTCACCATGGATCGCTCGGATCTTGCCGGCGACGTGGCCAAGCTCCGAGAACTCTCCGGCGGCCACGGGTACGACCTCGTCGTCGACGCCACTGGTGCGCCGAGCGTCGTGGAACAGTGCGTTCCCCTGACCCGGAACGGAGGCACCGCCGTCTTCTACGGGGTCACGCCCAACGACGCCACCATCACCATCTCTCCCTACGACGTGTTCCGGCGCGAGGTCACCATCAAGGGATCATTTGCCGAGATCACGTCCTTCCCCAGCGCCATCGCCGCGCTGCGAAGTGGCCGCGCCCGCACCGACGGCATCATCACGCACCGGTTCGCGCTGGAGGACTACGGCAAGGCGTTGGAGGCATTGCACACCGACGTGAGCGTCCACAAGATCGTGATCGACCTTCGGCTGTAGCCATTACCCTGTCGTCGATCCAGACCTCCCGTCGCCAGCCTGTCACCGCGCGGCTGCGTCGCGGCTGGGTCCACTCGGCGTTGGCCAACCGCGACACCCACAGGCGACCAGGCAAGGATGAACTCGTGCGCATCACCGAGGAGGCGGCCCGGCCCTTCGAGGAGGCCGTCCGGGTCACCGCTGACCAGCCATGACCACGGAACCGACCGTCCTCGGTATCGACTTGGGGACCAGTTCGGTCAAGGTCGTCCTCGGCGACGGTCGCGGGCGACTGCTCGACCAAGCGATCGAGGCCTACCCCGTCGCTCGGCCCCACGCTGGGTGGGCCGAGACCGACCCGCTCGCATGGTGGGCGGCGATCATTCGGGCCGTCGGTCGACTCAACCGCGGTGCCGGACCGGGCACGCCGGTCGGCGTCGGCCTGTCGGGGCAGATGCACGGGGTTGTTCTCTGCGATGCGGACGCGGTACCCGTTCGGCCGTGCATCCTGTGGTGTGACACGCGCGCCGAGGCCCAGCTCGCCAGCTACCGCGCCCTCCCCGATGACCTACGGGCGCGCCTCAGGAACCCGATCACCGTCGGGATGGCCGGTCCGCAGCTCGCCTGGTTACAGCAACACGAGGACCAGCTCATGCAGACCGCGCGCTGGGCCCTCCAGCCGAAAGACTGGGTCCGAGCCCGGCTCACCGGTCGCATCGCTGCTGAACCGAGCGACGCATCGGCCACCTTGCTTTACAACGCCGACGCTCAGGCTTGGGATGACCTGGTCGTCGACGCCCTCGGCGTCCGCCGCGACCTGTTACCACCCATCCTGAGCCACTCGGGGACCGTGGCCGGCGCCGTCACCGCGAACGCCGCCGGCGTGCTCGGCATCCCGACCGGGATCCCCGTTGCCGCCGGGGCTGCCGACACCGCGGCGGCCGCGCTCGGCACCGGCCTCCTGGATCAGGGACGCACCCTGCTCACGATCGGAACCGGCGTGCAGCTGATCCGCATCGTGGCCGCGCCAGATGCCGCTTCCGTCAGCGAACCACTCACGCACCTCTACCGGGATTCGACCCCGTCCGGCTGGTACGCCATGGCCGCGAGTCTCACCGGCGGACAAAGTCTCGAGTGGGTCCGGTCCGTCCTCGCCACCAGTTGGGATGAACTCAACGCCTCGGCGGGTCGGGAGCCGCTGCCGAGTGACCCACTCTTCGTTCCCCATCTCGCCGGCGAGCGCACGCCGTATCTCAATTCCCGGCTCCGCGGATCCTGGACCGGGCTCGACGCCGGTCACGACCGAGAAACCCTGCTCTACTCCGCCCTGGAAGGCGTCGCCTTCGCCGCTGCAGATGCGCTGCATGCCCTCCCCGTCGATCCAGCCGGGCCGCGGCAGCTACTCCTCGCCGGCGGCGGCACAACGTCCCCGGCGTGGCGATCGCTGCTTGCCGACGTACTGAACCGCCCGCTCGAAGCCGTGGAAGCGCCCAGCGCGTCCGCACGCGGAGCAAGTCTGCTTGCCGCGCAGGCCGCGGGACTCATCGATCCATCGGAGCTTGGCGCCACGGCCGAGGTGACATCAGACCCAGTCGCCACCCCAGGACATCGTGTCGGGGTGCTTCAGCAGCGCTTCGACCGCTACCGCGAAGTGCTCGAGGCTCTTGCACCCTCATGACAACCAAGGACCGCTCGACAGGTTCGTGTACGGCGTGTGGGATTGGTGCTTGATGACCGCGGATCTCAACTCCTCAGGCCAATCACCGGCGTTTCAGACCTTCGACACCTTCGGGCGACGAGACCTAAGCCGGCGGCGTCGCGACCGGCCGGGAGTCGAACAGGTTCAGTCCGAGGCGAGCAGACAGGAAGCGCCAGGCTGTAACGGCAGGTCTCGGCGCTGACCACCCGCTCCCGGTGATTGGATTGACGCCGCCGTCGGCTAGGGTCGCGCCCATCACGGCGAGGTCTCGCGCGGTTACGGCGAGGCAGCTCTGGCGGGTGTAGAGGTTGACACGCATCCGGGCCGATCCGGTCGCAGACCAAGGCGAACACGACGGGCTTGGCCACACTCATGATGGTGAACGGCCGGTCGACATCGCCGGCGGTGAACATCCGGCCGTCGGTGGCCGAGATGCCGATGTGCCACAACCGCCTCCTGCCGAACGGATCGTACCGACACCGTTGCGGCGACCCAGCCCGAATGCGAGACGGGACTCAGTTCAGTGCGCGCTCTGTCGCCTTGTCTGGATCTTCCACGTCAACAGGGATACGCCCCCGAGCACCAGGGGAACGAGCAGGGTTGCCATCCGCCACACCAAGAAGGCGGCAACCAGGTCAGGCTCGACCGCCGGGTCGACCGCAACCTGCAAGGTCAGGGTCGCGATCACTGCGGCGTCGAGCAAACCCAGCCCTGAGAAGGGCAGTAGTATCAGGGGGTAGGCGACCAAGAACGCGGCCAGCACCGGCAGTGCTCCGACTTCACCCGGGGTGATGCCAACGAATCGGACCGACAGCACGAGCATGGCGGCCTCGACGCCGATCATCGCAAGCAAGGCGGCCAGGGCTCGAGGAAACCGCTGCCAGGCCCGATCCGAGACCGTAGCTCTGAACTCTACGACGGCGTCACGCCACCGCTCCGGGTCGACCGAACGACGTATCCGATGCACAAGGCGGCCGGCGCGGTACCCAACGGCTGCGGCCTGGGCCTCACCTCGCAAGCTGAGCCGCAGAAGCACCACGATTGCGACGCTGATGGCGCCGAAGAGGAGCGCGGGCACAATCTCAGCGGCGTGAAACAGACCCATAGCGCCGAACAGCACCACACCGACCATCGGCGAACCGAAACAGACGACATAGAAGGCGAGGGTGTTCAGAACCGTTCCAGCCAGCCCTTCCGTGGTCGAGATCCCCCACGATCGGAACATCCGCATCCGCAACATCAAATCCGACGGCGGCGGAGCGATCGTGGTGAACAAGATCGCCGCCTGCTGGTTCTGCATCGCACGCAAGGGTCCGATGCCGTCGATGTAGATGGTGAGTGGGAGTGCGTTCAGCCACTGCCTCGCGATGACGCAGAGCAACAGCAACGCCACCTGCCAGCCCTGCAGCCGGCCGACAGCGGCGGCTATCTGACTCCAGTCGAGTCCACCCGCCAACTGGACAATCGCGACGATGATGATCGAAATCACCACCACCGGCAGTGCCCTGCTCAGCAGTTTGCGACCCCGACTCGTCCCCACCGCGGTCACACTAACGGCGTCACGACTCGCCAAAGAAATCTGAACTCGCCGCCTCGGCGCTCGTTGGCATCGTGACCGATTCGGCGCGCGTACCCTGCGAACTCAATCATGGGGCAGCGAGGCGGTCCGCTCGGGATGTGACTTCTGACGGCCAAGGCCCGCACGCGGTGGTTCGCCGACCGACCGACATGGATCGGACCCATCACCAACCCGACGGAAATTCGGAATCTAGCCCGCCGACCAGCTCAGCGCGGTTTGCCTACTGGCTCGCCGGCGATGACCCGTCGGGCTGCCTGCAGGAACGCGTCGGGGGCTCGCGAGCCGATCTCGTCTCCGAGGCAGTGGCGGCGGTGCATCCGTCGCTGTTCGGCGAGCGGATCGGCGCCGTGCAGTTGATCTATGGCTGCGTTGAGAGTGGAAAGGTCTCGTTCGATCAGATACGCATACCGTGCCGTCGGGTACTGCTGTCGGAATACCTCTCCTGGGCCTCGCATGGCGACCATGGCGAACGGTTTCCCGGAGGCGAGGTAGTCCGAGGCGACTGAGGACACATCGGTGATCAGGGCATCCGAGAAGTTGATGCACGACGGCAGATCCCAGATCTGTTCGCTCTCTCTTCCCCACCGATGCTGTCGTCCGGACTCCCTTTGGTCACTCGCCAGACGTTCTTGGATGCTGCGAATCTGCCGCCCATCAGCTGGGTCGGTGTAACTGAGCGGATGGGGTCGGAAGATGACGGTTGCCTGACGGCTCAGCAGCGCATCGATGATCTGATCACCGAGTGACAACGAGGAATAGTCAGTGGCCGGCCGTCCACCTCGCCAGGTTGGCGCGTACAAGACGGTTCTCGGTTCTCCGACGGGGAGCGGCTCGTCGCGAACCTCGATCTTCTCCACTTGCGGTCGGCCGACGATCACCAGGCGGTCTTTCCTGATCTTGATGCCGTGGGCGGCATATCGGTCGATTCCGCGCTGGCCGGCAACGAACACTTTGTCGTAGGCCGCGTGCCGCCCGCTGTAGTTGGCCACTTTGTCGGCATCGCCGTGGTTCAGCCAGACATGGGTGAGCTGGCGGAAGCGTAGTAGTCCGAGGTTGGCTCTGCTGCCTTGGACGTAGAAGGCCGCGGTGAGCGAAGCCACGACCAGCGAGTCCAGGTTCGCGTACGCGCTGTTGCGTTGGGGAACCACGACCGGCGCTCGGGTGAGAGGAGTGATCGTCCGCACGGTCTCTGCCGCCCGCGTGATCACCACGAACGGCAGATCGAGGCGCTCGAGGTACGGGAGCCACATGCCGAGCTGGTAGCCGGCACCGTGGACGGCGCCATAGTAGACCGCGAACACCGGTCGGTGCTTCTTCAGAGCGGCTGACACCGCGTTCAGCGACCGGCGACGGATGAGATTCGCCCGGCCGGCATGAAACACCATGATCAGCGCGGTAGACGAGCCGGCAGCGGCCACGATCACGTACAGCCATCCGGGAACACCCCACACGGCGAAGGCGCCGGTCAGTGCGATCTGGCCCAGAGTCACCCACGTGATCAGCCCCGGCGGGAAGGGCGGGTCGGGCACCGGCCGGACGCCCGGCAGATTCACCGCAACCTGCTCCGCCTTGCTGAGCAGAATCGCGATCATCGGTTCACTGACGATGACCAGCAGCGCGAGGGCCGTCGCCAACCAGATCCAGCCATCGTCGTCTGGTCGTCGGCGAAGGTAACCGAGCGTCACACCGATGAGCAACAGCAGACGAGTTCCGGTGAGCGTGGTGAGGAGCCTCCTGTGGCGCGCAGCCTCCCGCCTCACCAGCCAGGCTGTGGCGAGCAGAGCCGCGGCGGTCAGCACCGCCCCGGCCATCGCTCCGGGAGCCCGTGCGACGGCAAGCAGCAGCGTTCCGGTCACCGCGACGAGGTTGGTGCCGTTGGTCACCACGAAGTCGACGATCTTGGATGGGGTGGCGCCGACTGTCCGAGCCCAACCAGTGACGGTTACGGCGTTCCTCAGCCGGCCCGTGTCGACATTCCGGTGTCGAGGGCGGCTGGAACCCCTGGCTCCAGCCGAAATCAGGCGGATCGGTTTCCGGCTCACACCTCGGCAGTCTGGTCGATCCTCGTCTCCTGACCAGCGGCACGTTGACGACGAACCCGCTGAGAGGCAATGGAAAGGCCGATGATGGTGACCAGCAGGATGCCGCCGTAGACGGCGAACCGGGCCGGGATGCCGACCTCGAAGGCCCGCAGCAGCGTCCTGGAGTTGGTGAGCAGGATGACACCGCCGACCGCGACGCCTAAGAGGTGGGCAGGGGCGAAGCGGACGAGTACGGCGGCGAGCGGTGCGGCGATCAGGCCTCCGATGAGGAGGGCGAGCACGAAACCCCAGTTGATGCCGGCGGCGCCGAGCCCGATCAGGAAACCGATGCTGGCGGCGGCGCTCACGGCGAACTCGCTGGTGTCAACGGTGCCTATCACCTTGCGGGGTTCGAGCCGCCCGTCGGCCAGCAGGGCGGGCGTCGCGACCGGTCCCCAACCGCCCCCGCCCGTGGCGTCCACAAAGCCGGCGACCAACCCGAGCGGCGCCAGGAACTTGATGGTGAGCGCCTTCTTGAGGACCGGCTTGATGCCGACGATGAATCGAACGAGGATGTAGATGCCCAGCAACACCAACAGGCCGGACATCACCGGTGCCGCGGTCTCGGTCGACAACGACGACAGAACGGTCGCGCCGAGAAAGGCACCCACGGCGCCCGGTCCGGCGATCCGCGCAACAACACGCCAGTCGACATTGCGGAGCCGCCAGTGTGCGATGCCTGATGCGATGTTGGTGCCCAGCTCGGACAGGTGGACCGATGCGGACGCCGCTGCCGGCGTCAAACCCGCCAACAGCAGCAAGGTGGTGGTGGTCACGCCGTAGCCCATGCCCAGACTGCCGTCGATGAGTTGGGCTGCGAATCCGACCACACCCAGGACGATCAGCTGCCGCACGGTAGATCTCCTTTGCCTGTTCTTGTACTAGGGTTTATAGGAATTCAGCACAGAACGCTAGCCCAATCCGCCTGCTGGACATAGCGTCAGTGGCCGGGTGTTCGTCCGGCCCAGCGAGCACAGCCGTGATCGCAGGGGTCTTGATGACGCCGTGCCAATCAGGACCGAGCTCTGCTCGATTGGCGGTGCCGAGACGGACCGGTGTCCCCGGATTACTGTGTAAACGCGTTGACGATCCGCACGGACCGTCGGATGCGCCGCGACGTAGAGGAGGAAGTGTTATGGCAGTAACCGCGTTTCAAGATCTTCCGTTGGCCGATCGCGACCGTGAGTGGGACGGCGCCGCAGCCGAGAAGCGCGTCCGTTCCTGGGCCGACGCATCAAATGAGCCCAACGAGAAGTACCGCGACGCTCACGTCTGGTACGACGCTGACAACAAGGACAACTTCACCGCCTACAAGTTGCTCATCGCCGATGTCATCAACGGCCGCCTCACCGGCGTGCCGCGGGGCGTCATGGCAGCAGCCGGCGTGATCCAAGGTGCCCGCGGCGGCGTCGACATTCCCGACTCCGACGTCGACCGGGTCAAGAGCCACCTGGCCAAGTACTACAAGAAGATGGATGACACGCCCCCCTGGGAGGACTGAGGCCGGTCGCCGGCCACCGGTGCGAGCCGCGATGTCTTTACCCTCCGCGGACGCGGGTAAGGGACCCCGTTTGTGAAGACCAAGCCGCGGTCACCCACGGTCGTCGCCCTGTTTCCTGGGCTCGTAGTCAGCGCCCATCACTTGGCAGGACGTGCCGAACCATGTACTGACAGGTCCTGGTTCATCGTCGGACAAGGCTCTAGCGTCGATCCCGTGGATCGCCGCAACGACGTCCAGGACTTCCTGGTCAGCCGCCGGGGACGGATCACTCCGGAGCAGGCCGGGCTGCCCAGCTACGGCGGCAAGCGCCGAGTGCCGGGACTGCGTCGTGAAGAAGTTGCCATGCTCGCCGGGCTCAGCGTCGACTACTACGCGCGGCTCGAACGAGGTCATCTGAGCGGGGCTTCGGATTCGGTGCTGGAAGCGGTGGCCCGCGCACTCCAGCTCGACGACGCCGAACGGCAACACCTGTTCGACCTGGCCCACCACGGTGATACAGCGACGTCGCGGCGGCAACGCCGCCCCAAGCCGGCAGCCGCCCCACCGCCGGCCGTGACGTCGATTCTGACAAGCATGACGCTTCCGGCGTACGTGCGGACGTCGCGGATGGACATCGTCGCCGTCAACGAACTGTGCCAGGCCCTGTACGGCGGAGCGCTCGACGCCGACCGGCTGCCGGTGAATCTGGCCCGGTACCTGTTCTTGGACCCGCACTCGCGCGGCGTCTATCTGGACTGGGAGTCCGTGGCGGATGACCTGGTCGGGAGCTTGCGGGTCCAAGCCGGGCGGGACCCTCGCGACAAGGCATTGAGCGATCTGATCGGGGAGCTGTCGACGCGCAGCGACGAGTTTGTCACCCGGTGGGCCCGGCAGAACGTGCGGCTGCACCGGACCACCCGGAAGCGGTTGCACAATCAGGTCGTCGGCGACATCGAGTTGACCGGCAGCGCCCTGGAGCTTCCCGGCGACGAGCTGATCCTGATCGCCTACACCGCCGACGTCGGCTCGCAGGCCGAAGACCAGCTCCAGCTGCTCGCCAGCTGGGCCGCCACCCGACCCACCGTCCTCGACCCCGCATCCAGCCCCGACTGATCGTCGTGGATGCGGACGTTCCATCACCTGACTCGACAACAACTGAGAGAAACGAGCAGTTCATGCCCGATGTGTCCACGCTGACGCTGAACAACGGCGTCACGCTTCCCGCCCTCGGCCTGGGCGTCTTCCAGACCCCGCCGGACGAGACCCGAGACGCAGTCACCGCCGCCCTCGAGGCCGGCTACCGCCACGTTGACACCGCCGCTGCCTACGGCAACGAGCGCCAGGTCGGCGAAGCCATCGCCGCATCGGAATTGGACCGGTCGGATCTGTTCGTCGAGACCAAGATCTGGATCAGCGACTACGGCTACGAGGCTACTCTGCACGGTTTCGAGAAGAGTGCTCGCAAGCTCGGCGTCGATCAGATCGACCTGCTGATCTTGCATCAGGCGCTGCCGTCGGAATTCGAGTCCACGCTGGAGGCGTACCGGGCGTTGGAGACGTTGCTGGCCGACGGCTTGGTCCGGGCGATCGGGGTCAGCAACTTCATGGTCGACCCCCTCAACAGGCTGCTCGATCGTGCCTCGGTGGTGCCGGCTGTGAATCAGATCGAGGTGCACCCGTACTTCCAGCAGCGCCAGGTGCAGGAGCTGGGTGCCGAGCACGGCATCCTCACCCAGGCCTGGTCCCCGATCGGCGGGATCACCTTCTATCGCGATGGCCAGCACTCCAGCACGCTGCAGGATCCGGTGATCGGCAGCATCGCGGAGGCGCACGGGAAGACGCCGGCGCAGGTGATGCTGCGCTGGGGTGTGCAGCAGGGCCGTTCGGTGATCCCGAAGTCCACCAGGCCGGCTCGCATCGCGGAGAACCTCGACGTGTTCGACTTCGAGTTGAGTGCCGAGGAGCTGGCTGCCATCGACGCTCTCGACACCGGCCAGCGGGGCGGCCCGGAGCCCGAGGTGATCACGTTGGAAGCCTTCGGCCGGCCCGTTCCGGAGGACTGAACCTCCATCCTCGATATACACCAGGTCATGCGGTCACTCCGGCCAAGCCGTCGGACGCTGCTCGGATCGGGACTGCTACTCGGTCTCAGCGGTTTGAGTCCTGCGCTGGCGGCCTGCTCGGGCCCCAATGGCTCACCAGCCAGCCCGACCGTCACAGCGGTGGATCCGAGCGCGTCTCGGACAGGAACCGGGTCCGGGAGTGGTCGGATTCTGTTGGCGTACTTCTCCCGAGCGGGGGAGAACTACTACTACGGTGGCCGTCGCGATCTCGCGATAGGGAACACCGAGGTGCTCGCCCGGATGATCGCGGATTTGATCGACTGCGCCGTCTACCGGATCGAGGCGGGCGATCCGTACCCGGAGAGTTACGACGCGACCGTGTCCCGCAACGTCACCGAGCAGGACAGGGACGCGCGACCAGCGATCGCCGATCCGCTGGGTTCGATCGACGAATACGAGCATGTGCTGCTCGGTAGCCCGATTTGGAACGTGCGTCCGCCGATGATCATGTCGACGTTCGCCGACGGCTTCGATTTCGCCGGCCGGACGGTCACCCCGTTCGTCACGTACGCGGTCAGTGGTCTCGGTCGCACCGAACGCGTTTACAGCGAAGCCTGCTCCGGGGCCCGGATCGGCGCTGGCCTGGCCGTGCGGGGTGAAGAGGTCAATCGGAACAGCGCCCACGTCGAAGGATGGCTCCGACAAGCGGGTTTGCTCAGCTAGCAGGAAACATCGGAACGAAAGGAAGATTGTGGACAAGCGGCATCTCGGCAGCCTAGAGGTCTCGGCCGTCGGCTTGGGCTGCATGGGGCTCAGTGCGAATTACGGTGATCCGGTCGACACCGAGCACGGTGTTCGCCTGATCCGCGGCGCTCACGATCAGGGGGTGACCTTCTTCGACACGGCTGAGGCGTACGGACCCTTCACCAACGAGACTCTGGTCGGGGAAGCGATCGAACCGATCCGCGACCAGATTGTGATCGCGACCAAGTTCGGCTTCGGATACGACGGCGCCGCTCGCACTGGTGTCGACAGCCGGCCGGAGAACATCATCCGGGCTGTCGAGGGTTCCCTGCAGCGATTGCGGACCGACCGCATCGACCTGCTCTACCAGCACCGGGTTGATCCCGAGGTTCCGATCGAGGACGTCGCCTCGACGGTGCAGGATCTGATCGCGTCCGGCAAGGTCGTGCATTTTGGGCTGTCGGAGGCCAGCGCGGACACGATCCGGCGGGCCCAGGCCGTCCAACCCCTCGCCGCCGTGCAGAGCGAGTACTCCATCTGGGCCCGTGATCCCGAGGCCGAGGTGCTCCCCGCCTGCATCGAGCTCGGCATCGGGTTCGTGCCCTGGTCCCCGCTGGGGCAAGGCTTCCTCACCGGTACCGTCGGCAAGAGCGAGACCTTCTCGGCCAACGACATCCGGAGCCGGTTCCCCCGCTTCACCCCCGAAGCGCTCGCCGCGAACCGGCCGATCGTCGACCTCGTCACCGAGATCGCCGACCGCTTGCACCTGACTGCGGGGCAGGTGGCACTCGCGTGGCTGCTGGCGAAGTCGCCCAGCATCGTCCCGATTCCGGGCAGCCGCCGATCCGAGCGCGTGACCGAGAACCTCGAGGCCGCTTCGGTGACCATCAGCCCCGACGATGTTGCCGAGATCGACGAGCGCTCCGCGCGCCTCGCCGTGGCCGGCGAACGGGGCAGCGGCCACGAGACCTACCGATGACTTGGACCGAGACCGCGAGCACCACCACATCCGAAGGAGTCGAGAAGCCATGACAGACGACGAGTTGCTGACCCCCGCGCAACGGGCGATCGGGGACTTCGCCCCCAAGCTGGTGTCCCTGACCGACGACGTGCTGTTCGGAGACGTCTGGGAACGTGAGGAGTTGTCGAGGCGCGATCGCAGTCTGGCCACCGTGGCCGCGCTGGTGGCCGGCGGAAATACCGAGCAGCTTCGCAACCACCTGCTCCTTGCCAAGGAGAACGGGTTGACCGAGACCGAGCTGAAAGAGGCGATCATCCATCTCGCCTTCTACGCCGGTTGGCCCCGCGCTATGTCGGCCATCCAGGTCGCCAAGGCTGCCTTCGCCGAGTGATCATCCACCACTCCAGACCCTAGGAGACCCAGGTGTCCAACCTCGACACCGCGCCTTCGACAGACCGATCGATACCTCGATCGAAGCCGCCGCAACAACGACGCTAGGACCACACATCATGATCAACCGCACCCTCGGCCAGAGCGGCCTCGACGTGTCGGCCATCGGCTTCGGCTGCATGGGCCTCAGCCACGCGTACGGCCTCGATGTCGCCGAACAGGATGGCATCGACGTCATTCGTACCGCTGTCAACCTCGGCGTCACGTTCTTCGACACGGCGCAGGTCTACGGGCCGTTCGTCAACGAGGAACTTGTGGGGAAGGCCCTCGCGCCGGTCCGCGATCAGGTGGTGATCGCCACCAAGTTCGGGTTCCATTACGAGGACGGTCGCTCCACCGGCCTGGACAGTCGACCAGACCACATCCGCTCGACGGTGGACGAGTCATTGCGTCGACTGAACGTGGAACGCATCGACCTGCTCTATCAGCACCGGGTTGATCCCGAGGTGCCGATCGAGGACGTCGCCGGCGCAGTCAAGGAGCTGATCGCGGACGGGAAGGTAGCACACTTCGGCCTGTCCGAGGCCGGAGTCGAGGTCATCCGGCGGGCTCATGCGGTCCAACCGATCACCGCCCTCCAGAGCGAGTATTCCCTGTTCTGGCGCGAACCCGAGGCCGAGATCGTGCCGACCCTGATCGAACTCGGCATCAGCCTCGTACCCTTCAGTCCGCTCGGCAAGGGGTTCCTCACCGGCACCATCGACAGCAGCACCCGCTTCGCCGCGGGCGACCTGCGCGGCAGTCTGCCCCGGTTCACCGAGGAGGCCCGCGCCGCCAACCAGACGCTCGTCGATGTGATCGCGGCGACCGCTGAACGCAACGACGCCACACCCGCGCAGGTCGCGCTGGCTTGGATCCTGGCTCAGCACCCGTCGATCATCCCGATCCCGGGCACCACGAAGCCGCACAGGCTGCGGGAGAACACTGCCGCCGCCGACCTCGAGCTCTCGACGGACGATCTCCGCGAGATCACCGCGGCCGCCGACCTGATCGACTTCAGCGGCGACCGCTATCCCGCCCAGATGCAGCGCTGGATCAACCGCTGAATCCAGCTGTCGGAAGGTTCACGATGAAGGGAGTCCTTTAGATGTCCACTTGGTTGATCACCGGCTGCTCGACCGGTCTCGGACGTGCGATCGCCGACGCCGCCCTCGAGGCGGGCCACTACGTCGTTGCCACCGCTCGAAACGTCGAGACCGTTGACGATCTTGCTGAGGCGCATCCCGAGGCTTGTCTGACCCAGCCGCTCGATGTCACCGTCGCGGACCAGATCGATCCGGTCATCGCCGCCGCGAACGATCGCTTCGGCGGCATCGATGTATTGGTCAACAACGCCGGCTACGGTTACCGCTCCGCCATCGAAGAGGCGCCGACGGCCGACGTCCAACGTTTGTTCGCGACCAACTTCTTCGGTGCGGTCGACATGATCAAGGCGGTACTGCCGGGGATGCGGGCCCGAGGCTCCGGCGCGATCGTCAACATCTCGTCGATCGGTGCCCGGATCAGCCCGGCCGGGTCGGGCTACTACTCGGCGAGCAAGGCTGCGCTCGAAGGGCTCTCCGGTTCGTTGTACAAGGAGTTACAACCACTCGGCATCAGCGTCACGCTGGTCGAGCCGGGCGCATTCCGTACCGACTTTGCGGGTCGCTCACTCACCCAATCCCCGACCCCGATCGCCGACTACGCCGAAACCGCCGGTCAACGTCGCAAGGAGCACGACACCGTCCACGGCACCCAGCCGGGCGACCCGGCCAAGGCCGCTCGGGCGATCCTGACCGCGGTCGAATCGCCGACTCCGCCGAGCTTCCTGCTCCTCGGCAAGGATGCCTACGGCGCGATCACCCGTGTCCTGGAGGCGGACCGCGCCCAGATCGAGCAGTGGAAGGACCTCACGTCGGGCACGGGCTTCGACGCTTTGTGAACTGAGACCCGCAGCTCCCTCGGGCCTGGCTTGTTCTTGGCCCACCATGCGGTGACTGTCGTACTTGTGGATGGCGAAATTGCTATCTGCGGACGCGATAGTCGACGAGCAGATAGCCCGTCGGTGAGGTCGTGCAACGGATCGACTCGAGCTGAATCGCCGGCAAACCGTCGAGAAGCCTCCGCCCGCTGCCCGCGATTTTCGGTGCGATCACCAGTCTGAGCTCGTCGACGACCCCCGCGGCCAGCAGCGCCTGGGCGACCGAGATGCTCGCATGCACGCCGATGTCGGCTCCGGGTTCGGTTGTCAGTTGCCGCACGAACTCGACCAATTCGCCGTCGACCACAGTCGTCGTGGCCCACTCTCGATCGAGCGGCGTGGAGGTTGCGACGTACTTCTTGACCCCGTTGATGAACGTCGCGAACGGCTCGACGTCGCTGCTTGGCCAGTACTCGGCCCACTCGTCGTAGCTGCGCCGGCCGAGGATGACCGAGTCCTGCGCCGCGATGACGTCGCCGAGGTTGGCATCCATCGCCTCGTCCCAGTCGGCGATGAACCCATCGGGCTTGTCCGCGACGCCGTCGAGGGACAACAGCTCGTACAGGACGACTTTGCGCATGTTCGACGACCTCCGGTTGGCGGACCCTTGCTGCCTAGACCACTCGCGCGACCCAAACTCATCGCTGCGCTCATCATTGGTCGCCTGTCAGACAGCCCTGAAAGCAGTACCGGCGCAACCCGAGGGGTTGCGCCGGTGCTGGTACTGGTTGTGTCGGTGTTACTTGACGCCGCATGTTGTTCCAACGCCGCATCGTCGCCGGCCTCACCGGGAGTCGAAGACGGCGGTACGAGGCTGAGTGCCACCCAGGTCGACGACGAAGTACACGGTGGGCGGGCCGTCGGGCGTTTCGCTCGGCCTCTCGTCAGTTGACACGGTCACTATTCGCTCACAGATAGTCAGGGAGGCGGCGCAGAAAGTCGTGCAGTGCGGTTCGGACATCGGCAGTAAACGCAGCCGGGTCGGCGTCCTTGCTCGGCACGGTACGCAGCCTGGAGTCAGGGATCAGGTCGGCGTGAGCCTCGGCGATCTCGTACGGGTGGAAGGGATCGTCGTGGTGGCCGATCACGAGACTGGGGACGTCGACAGCCCGCCAGGTACTTGTCGAGGTGGTCGGACTGATCGCCGGGAAGGCCCGGAGGGTCGATGTCGAGATGATCCGCCAGAGCGATCACGTCGTCGGCGAAGGTGACGAAGGTCGCTGCGTCCGGAGCCAGATCGCTGCTCGTCTTGAGTGTCCGCGGGCGCTCAAGACGACGACCGGGGTTGGGGCGTTGTTGCCGACATAGTCGAGAGGCTGCAACGTGTCGCCGCCCATGCCGTGTTGGAAGATGAACGGTAGCCGGCCTTCGCCGCTGGCCGGGCGGATGCCGGGCACGGTCTCGTACGTCAGCGAGATTTCACCGATCCGTATCCGGCCTGTCCCGGCGGTCTTGATCATGGATGGCTGCATCATCTGTGGCGGCGTCATTACGCCATGGCCGTGAAGCTGGTGTCCTGATCGCGGATGTCGCGATCGGCGGTTGTGCCGGTAGCGATGGCCGCGTCGAGTGTGGACACGGCCATCGCGACCCCGGCCTCAGGCAGTCCGTGGGTGACCAACGTGCCGTCGAATCCGTTGTCGTACAGGGTTTTGACGATCAGCGGCCACGGTAGCAGCCCTTCGCCGGGCGCGGCTGGGGCCCGGTGGGCGATGAGTTCCTTGGCGTGGGCGAGGGCGATGTGCGGGCCGAGGATGGCGATGTCGTGGGCGATGCCTGCTGCCGCCCTCCCGGCGTCGTAGTCGGCCGGGGCGAGCAGGTTGGCTGCGTCGTAGACGACTTCGAGTGCGGGGGAGCCGACCTGATCGAGCATCACGATGGCCATCTCCGCCGTGGTGACGACGTTGCTGTGTTCGGGTTCGAACGCCACCGTGAGGCCGTAGCTCTCGGCCATCTCGGCGAGCGCCTGCAAGGTGGAGCGTGAGTCCTCCCACGCTGCTGCGGTGGTGTTGTCGGGATGCGCCCGCCACATGTCGTCACGATCGCGGGAACCGCTGCTGAGCGTGACGATGTCGATCCGTAGGCCGCGGGCAGCCGCACACAGGTACGGGAAACGCTCCAGATAGCGCCGTCGGTGTGACGGGTCGGGATGGGCGGCGTTGAACGTGCCCGAGATCGCCGCCAGAACAACGCCGGCCCGATCCGCCGCTGCTTTGATCTCGCCGATGACGCCGGCCGGCACGGGTGCATCCGGGATCGTGGAAAGACCGGCGACCGACAAGTTGAACTGGGTAGCCGGAATCCCGGCCTGCGCGACGGCCTGCAGGCAGCTGGCGACGTCGGGACGGTCGAAGGTCTTGGCGAAAATTCCCAGCCGCATCAGACCAACCCTCCCGTCACGTCGTCGAGCCGGACCCAGTCGCCGGAGGTCACCGACTGGGCGAGGGCGACCATTGCCCGGACGGAGGCGACTCCATCCTCGGCGGTAGCGCCGCGTGGGCTGGCATTGGTGGCGGCGGCGTTGACCAGATCCTCGATCTGCAGCCGGAAGACGTTGGCATCCTCGCCGATAGGCTGGTGGTACTGGTCGTCCTTCACGGAGAAGGCCTGCACTTCGGCGGCGCGCAGATGCCAAGGATTGAACAGTTTGCCCACCACGCTCCCGGCGCTGCCGTAGACCTGGAAGCCTTCCCACCAGTCCATCCGGACGGCGACGGTGAGGTCGAGCTGACCGAGGCAGCCGTTGGCGTAGGCGACCTCGAGGAACCAGCAATACGTGTCGGCCTTGGTCGACAGCCGGGCCCGGATGGCCTCCAACGGACCGCCGAGGTAGCGGGCGGTGTCGAGCATGTGGCTGCCGTGTCCGAGGACCAGGTAGCGCCGCCGGTCGGCCTTGGGGTTGCCCGGGGGGCGACGCGCGGCGGCGCTGGTCTCGATGATCGGTTGCAGGGTGTCGGTGACGGGGTAGCGGTAGGTGGAGTCGCAGTACCAGTGCTTCAATCCGATCAGCTCACCGATCTCGTCGCGGATGAAGTCGTGGGCGTACGCGACCCCTGGGTCGTAGCGCTTCTCGTGGCCGATCATGACGACCCGGTCGTGGGTACGGGCAGCCTCGAGCAGGGCCTCGGCATCTTCGACCGTCGTGGCCATGGGCTTCTCGACCAGGACGTGCTTGCCGGCCTCGATAGCACGGATGGACAGCGGCACGTGGAACTGGTCGGCGACGGCGACGATCACGGCGTCGATGTCCTCGTCGGCGAGCATTGCGTCGTAATCGTCGAAGGTACGGGTCGGCTGGTGGACGGCGGCCATCCGCTCGCGCAGATCGTCGGCGGCGTCGCAGATCGCATACAGGTGGGCGGTTTTCGATTTGCGCACGGCAGGAAAATGCGCCGCCTGAGCGATCTGGCCGGCGCCGAGGACCCCGATGTTGAAGGGGGTGCTGGACAAGGTGATGGTTCCTTCAGCGGTTGTGACGTGAGAACGGTATGACGTGGCCGGGTGCTGACAGCTCTTGGGTGGTCGCGGCAACGGTCGTGCTAGTGGATCAGCGCTTCGAGCTTGGTTTGAGTGGTCTTCAGCGCTTCTTCCGGGTGAACTGCCTCTGCAGGGCACCGTAGGCGCGCAAGGACCGAGCACCTCATCGACGCGCTAAGCGGGCAGGGTCTGCTGTAGGAGCCGCCAAAGGGGCAGCTCGCCGTACGATCGGGAAGTCCGGAGAGGCCGGTGGTGGGGTGAATCGACGGTTCGAGGAACTCGCGTGGGAGCCGACCCCGATCGGTGAAGTAAGCCTGCGGCGTCGTCAGGATCCGGTCACCGACCTCGACATCTTCGAGGTCAAACTCGGCGACGCGTACCTGATGTCGAGCCAATTCATCGTCGCGGAGATCGCCTTGGCGGATCTTGCGCTCGAGAGGCTGGGGCGACGCGGGACACCATCGACCGGATGGGATGTCGTGGTCGGGGGTCTCGGCTTGGGCTACACGGCCGACGCGGTGCTGGCCGACGACCGGGTCCGCCACCTGATCGTGGTGGACGCGCTGGCACCGGTGATCAGCTGGCACCGGCGCGAGCTGGTCCCCCTGGGTCGGAGGCTGACCACCGACCCGCGGTGCCGGTTGGAGCTCGGCGATTTCTTCACGATGGTCGAGTCGGCCGGCCTCGACCCAAACATCCCCGATCGCCGGTTCGACGCCGTGCTGGTCGACATCGACCACTCGCCGCGCCACCGACTCGGGGCCGGCAACGCCGACTTCTACACCGTTGCCGGTGTCCGTCGGCTGGCCGCGCGGCTTACCCCCGGTGGCGTCTTCGGCCTCTGGTCCAACGACCCGCCCGACGAGGAGTACCTCGATGTTCTCGGCGCGGTGTTCGCGCACGTTGCCGCCGAGGTCATCGCCTTTTTCAACCCGCTGCAGCAACGGCAGTCGACCAATACCGTCTATCTGGCCGGCGGCACCGCAATCGCATGATGCCGGGCATCGCCGACCCCGAGTCGACGCGGTGGACTGGTAATCGGCGGCTTACGTTGTACGGTGAAAGTTGCTGCCGCTCAATCGGCCGCTGGGTCGTTGCGCGCCGCCCAAACGCCGCGGTCCGTCGCCTCCACAATCCTCCGGGCTCCCGAACTCGTATCGTGAGGGCCCAGCTATGGACGACACGCCGGAACCGGTCGTCGGTCTCGTGCTGAGTGGCGGTGGCGCGACCGTGGGTTTCCAGGTCGGTGCCTTGCGCTACCTCTACGACGTCGTGGGTATCGCGCCGACCGTCATCGCGGGCACCTCCGCCGGATCGATCCTGGCCGCCCTGCTGGCTCAAGCCGACGACTACGCGGGCCAGCGACGGATTTTGGGGCAGATCGAGGAGCAGTACGAAACTTTGCGATACCGCTCCGACATCATGATCGAGCTCGAGTGGTTCACCGAGCTGCAGAAGCTCGCGCCTGCGCTGCAGCGAGTGGCTGAGGCCCGGGCCTCCCACCCGCAGGCGATGATCCGGCCAGCGCTGCCGCCGACTCGTTCGCGCCGGTGGCTGGGAAACGGTCGCCCGGGAGGGACGGGCGAACCGGGGATCCGGCTGCCCCACTGGGATTCGACGCCGGTCCGGGAGACCCTGTCGGCGATCTGGAGCGTGGGTCGCGCCCGACCCGACTTCGACGCCTTGTTGAGGGGCGGGCGTCAGGAGCAGTCCCTGTATCGGCGGGGTCCCATCTTCGGCCGGTTGCTCGGCCCGGAGATCTTCGACCCAGCCCGGCTGGCCCGCTCCGCGACCGAGCTGCGGGTAGCCGTGGTAGCCCTGGAATCGGGCGAGCTGCGCTATGTCACCGGCCGTGGGGTACTGGTCGACCGCGCCGACCAGCCGGTGCCCGGGGAGGGACAAGTGCCGTTGGTGGATGCGGTCCACGCCTCTTGTGCGATCCCGGCGATCTATCGACCGGTACCACTGGGCGCCGAGCATTACGTCGACGGCGGCACTCGGGAAAATCTGCCGGTGGACATTGCCATGGCCCATCTCGGGGCCACCCGGTGCTATGCCGTCAACTCACGCCCCACCGGGGTCTCGGTGGACACGAACTACGACGGCAAGGACATGCTCGCCATCATGCTGCGGGCCACGGCAGGGATCATGTCCGATGAGGTGCAGCTCTCCGGGGTTGCGCGGGCCAGGGCCCACGGCGCCGTACTGATCGCGCCCGAGGTGGATGTCCTCGAGGTATGGGAGGTCGACCCCGGACTGCTGGCCATCGCCCGGGACTACGGCTACCTCCGGGCGGCCGAAGCGTGCGAGGAGGCGAGTCAATCCGACCAGCGAGTAACCCGCGATGCGATCGAGCTGCGTCGACGGATCTGGAAGGAGGAGAACGCCTTCGTAGCGGCCCGGACCGCCGACTCCTCGATCGGCCCGTCTGCCGAACTCTCCGCTTTGAAGGGTCAGCTACGCGACCTGGTCGCCCACGTCCCGCCCGGCAGGCTCCCGCCAGGAGCGGCTCAGTGGTGGTTGGGTTGGGAGCGGCACCTGGTTGAGATCGAGGATCCCATCACCTGGGTCGCCGAAGCGCCGCCCGCCCAAGCGGCCAGCACCAGTTGATCGCAGGCCACGGTCGGCTGGTGGCTCAGTGCGCGGTCCAGATCGGGTTGGACAGGTTCCGCTGGGCCGGCAGGACCTCCTCGACCGAAGAACCATCGGAGTTCATCACCGACAGACTGGAGTCGTTGCCCGTGCCGACCCGGTACGCAAGCCGGCTGCTGTCCGGTGACCAGGCGGGCCCGGTGGCGGGGGTCCCTTCAGGCGACACCGCGGTCACCTCGGGGGAGTCTCCGGTCGTGCTCAGGGTGACGATCCGACGCTCGTCGCCGCGCACTCGGGTGGCAGCGACCACGTCCTCGGTGGGCGAGCAGGCCGGATCGTCGAAGGTGCCGTCGTCGGCCGCGGCCAGCAGCGTCGGCCCGGCCGAACCGTCGACGGGCACGCGATACAGCGCGCCGCCCTCGCCGGAACCGGACGCCTTCCAGTAGATGATCGCGCTGCCGTCCTGGGTGAAGGTCGGGTCGCCGACCCGGCCGCGGTCGAGCGTCCGGATCAGACTGCCGTCGAGGTTCATCAGCTTGAGGGAGCCGGCGCAGGCGACCGCCAGCACGTTGTCTGCGCTGATGGCCGGTTGGGCCAACTTCGGGCACTCGCTCGTACCGTCGGAGAAGAGGGCCCAGCCCTTCGAACCGTCCGCGGCGACGGCACGCAGCGTCGAGGTGTCACCCGCCACGCGGAGAAAGAGCACCGTCCGTCGGTCGCGGGTGAGCACCACGGCCCGGTTCTGCTCCCCGGTGGCCAGTACCGAGACGGTGCTCCCGTCGACCTTCAACGTCTCGATCTTCCAGTCCCCGGAGTCGTTGCGGCGGATGACCATGGTGTCATCGGGTAGCGCCTCCGCAGCCTGCGGTAGCGACGACTCCGGTTCGCTGGGCTCGGCCGAGCTCGGTCCGGCGGTTTCCTTCACCGGCGGCGATTCGGCCGGGCTCGCGCCGGTCGACGGTTGCCCAGCGTAGAGCTGGCTGGCCCGGTAGATCCCGTACGCCGCACCGCCCAGCAACAAGACACCGGCCACGACGGCCGCCACGATGATCAGCACGACGCGACCGGATGAGCGGCCGCCCTGCGCGCCGCTCAGCGGGGCCGGGGCGGTCCCAGCCGGCGGCGGTGGTGGCGGCGATGCCGCCGGGCCGGTGCTCGACCCGACCGGCTGCATCGGCCTGGTCGCGGTGACGGAATCCGACGGTGTCCCGGTGGTCGAAGGCTGCCCCGGTTGCGGCCCTACCTCGGTCGGGGCTTCCGCGCTGCCGAGAGCAGTCGGCGGCGTCGCGAACAGGATGCGGAGGTGCTCGGCGACCGCCGGTGAGGGGACCACGATCCGCCGGTCGGTGAGGACCAGCAGATCAGCCGTGCCGTCGACGCCCGGCACGGTCCCGGTCGAGATCTCGGCGGGGACGGAATTGAGCTCGTAGTACTCGGTGAACGTCTGCGATTCCTCGCGCCAGCAGATCAGGAACCGCGATCCAGGCACGACGACCAGCAGCCCTGGGTACGTCACCTTCTTCACGATCATGACCGCGAGAGCGAGAGAGACGTTCTCGCCCGGAGCCAACTCGGCTTCCACGTCGCCAGCGAAGGCGTTGACCGATTCCTGGGTGCGATCAACGAACCAGGCGTCGCCGTACAGCTGGCCGGCGGCCGCGATCGCCGCGCCGTAATCCCTCGTCACGTGTACCGCCGATCATTCGCAGCTGACGTCGCGCTCCTGCTTGGCTCCGCCACGCAGTCAAGTCTCGCAGGATCTCTCGCCGGACGGGCGGAGTTCGCGCTTCGACTGGCCGTACCGAGGCCAACCCCCGTGGGTCAGGGTCCGCCTCGCCAGTGATCGATGCGGTGATGATCGGGACTGAAGCCGTTCCGTACGCCCCAGAGCACGGCCTGGGTCCGGCTGGCCACTCCGATCTTGCCGTAGACCGAGCGGATGTAGGACTTGATGGTGTTGGGACTCAGGAACGTCACCTGCGCCACCTCGGCGTTGCTCTTGCCTTGGGTGATCAAAGCCAGGATCTCCGCCTCGCGGTCGGTGAGTCCCTCGCCGCGGCCAGGCCAATCGAGGCCACTGGCCACCCGCAGCCGCTGCGGCGGGTCACTGATCACGACTTCGCCGGCGTGTACGGCCTCGAGGGCAGCGACGAGGTCGCGGGCCGGCAAGGACTTCGACAGGTATCCGTGTGCTCCCTTGCGCCGGGCTATGTCGATCAGGTCGGGGTGGAAGTTCCAGGTGTAGACCACCACCCGCCGCGCCTGCGGATTGTCGATCAGTACGCGTAGGTCGGACTGGTCCGACTCCGGTTGCGCGAACGAGTCGTAGAGGACGATGTCAACGGGGTCGCTGAGCGGTTGGTTCGTATCCAGCTCGCAGATCAGCACCCGATCCCGGTATGGATCGAGCATGTTCGCAATGCCGATCACGACGACGTCATAGTCGTCGACGAGGGCGATCCGGACCGGTCCGGCCGCAGCAGCAGGCTCCACCATGCCCATCACGATAAACCTCCGTAGGGGTGTACCGCATCCGCCCTGGGGGTGGAAGATTCACCCCTGTGGGCAATTCGTCCATCGGTCCGCGAGGGCCGGACTGCGTCAACGACGTAGCCGACCAGAGGGAGGTTTGAGCATGCTCGGTCTCATCATCAGCATCATCGTGATCGGCCTGATCGCCGGCGCGGTGGCCCGGCTCGTTGTTCCCGGCCAGCAGAACATGTCGATCGTGATGACGATCGTCCTCGGCATCATCGGGTCCTTCGTCGGCGGATTCCTGGGTTACCTCCTGTTCGGGCGCGACGCCGGCGGCGGCTTCCTGCAACCGGCCGGCATCATCGGCTCGATCATCGGGGCCATCATCGTGCTGCTGATCTGGGGTGCCCTGCAACGCCGCAGCGCCCGCGCTTAGCGCGCGTTCTCACCACCTGGATCTGGGATGGTGTCGCCCGGTCGAAGCTCGTAAGACCACTGCCGGGTCGGTTGGAGCAGGCCGGCCGCCTTGGCCGAGCTACCCGAACGGGCGACATCATCCCTTTTGGTCCAGCTCTGCGTCGTCAAGCGAAGTCGGCTCGGCCACTCGCCGTTCCGAGGCGGCCCTGGTCGAGGCTCGGCGATACCACCCGTACGCCAACATCGCGCAGCCGGCGCCGACGAGTGCGCCGACCGCGACGTCGGACGCGTGGTGCATGCCACGAAGGAACCGACCCAAGGCGACCAGGACCGGGACGGCGATGCAGAGCACGATCACCGCTGTGCGCCGACGGACGCTGGGAATGCGGGACGCGAGCAGGATGAAAGCCAGATAGAGCGCCGTGGCGGCACCCACGTGGCCACTGGGATAGCTGCTCATCGGTAACAGGGTGTCCAGCCTTTCGACCATGGGTCGCTGGCGAGGAACCAAGGCGGTGACCGCCAAGTAGATCGACAGCTGCAGGACGACCGCCATAGCCGGCACGGCCGCCAGTCGCCAGTCACGGGTGTGCCACAGCACCACGATGGACACCACGAGGCAGACCGCCGCCACCATCTCCGTACTACCCAGAAATGACCAGACCATGGTGATGGTGTCCCAGGCGCCGCCGCGGGGAACAACCAGTAGTTGATTCAGGGCGTCCTCGGCGTTCAGCGGACCGGCCAGCGGGCCGGTCACGACGAAACCCAGTCCGACGATCAGACCCCAGAGGATCAGGGCTGGTGCGACGACGCGGAGGAGGACGTCCCGCCCATCGGCCCAACGAACCCGATCCATGATGAGAACGTAATGCAACAGCCCAGCACATAACCGGCCAGAACGTCCGACGGAAAGTGCACGCCGAGAAAGATGCGGTCCAGGCCGACAACCAACACGACGACGGCGGCCGACGAGACCGCGAGCACGCGGCCGGGCCGGGACAGCAGCGACCACAGCAACAGCACCAGGACCCCGGCAGCCACGGTGATGTTGAGCGCATGGCCGGATGGGAACGAATAGCCGGGCGGAAAGGACAGCGGGAGATCGAGTACGGGTCTGGCTCGCTGCACGATCACCTTCATGACCTCACCGGCGATCCAGGCCGCCATCATGGTGCTGAACGCCCACAGCGCCAATCCCCGCAATCCCCTGCACGATCCACGCCCAGAGCGCGACCAACGTGGAGATGGCGTACACGACCGACGGATGACTCACCGCCTGCAGAACGATCAAGGCGGGAGCCAGACCCCACCTCTGGGTGATCCCGGTCGCCCACCGGACGATGGCCGCGTCGGTCCGCAGCAGCGGCTCGAATTCTTGTCGGATGGCCAAGCTCAGGAGGAAGACCGGCAGACCGAGCAACACGATGCACGCCATGGCCCGCCCGATGCGAGCACCACGCGACACGGCAGCTACGGCCCCAGCCGGTCCGCCTTCCATTGAGGCACATTAGCCGAGATCCGCATGGCGGCTTTACGTGAGACAGTTGATCACTGCGGAAGGAGAACATGAATCTCGAGAAGGTCATCTTCGGCTTCTTCGTGCTCTTGGCGGCCACGCTCAACTTCGGCTTCTTCATCGGTGATATCGCCGATCCGGATCTGCACAACGTGTACGAGTTGTTCGCGGCGCTCGCGGTGAGCCTGATCGCGACGGTGCTGAAGTTCGGCGACCGCACCCAGATCGGCGCCGTGCATCTGGCCACCAGCCTGGTCGCCGATCTCCAACTGGTCGCGGCCGGCGTCGTCTGGGTCTGGGCGGTGGAGATCTCCCCCGAGGGTCTGACCGCTGTCCACACGGCCAGCATGGTCTCCTTGTCCGGCGGTGCGCTGCTGGCCAATCTGGTGTCGGTGGTGCTCCTGGTGACGGAAACCGTCACCTTCCACCGGGGCTGAGACGGAGCACCGGTGAGTAACCCGCTGCTGGTTTTCTGGGCCCAGTTGTTCGGACGTCGAGAGCCCGCCGGCCGGGCGGCGACCCAGGCGCACATCGAGTCCTCGACACCAGGCCTCTTCGACGATCTTCGTGGTCATGCGGCGGATGCGGACGCCGCTGATCACCCTCATCGTCATCTTCGCCGTCAGCGTCGTCGGTCTTACCTTGATCCCCGGAGTCGATCCGAGTGGCCGACCGGCGTACATCAGTCTCTTCGAGTCGTTCTACTTCATGAGCTACACCGCCACCACGATCGGATTCGGCGAGCTGCCGTGGCCGTTCACGCCGGCTCAGCGGCTCTGGGTCACGTTCTCGATCTATTTGTCGGTGGTCGGTTGGGCGTACGCGATCGGCTCCTTGCTGACCCTGCTGCAGGACCGATCGTTTCGACAGGCGCTGGCGTTGCGGCGTTTCACCCGCAAGGTGGCGAGCCTGCGCGAGCCGTTCCTGCTGATGGTCGGTTACGGCCGCGCCGGCGAGCTGCTGGCCAAGGCCTTCGACGCCCTCGGTCAGCAGCTGGTCGTGATCGACGAGTCGGCCGATCGGGTCGACGCGCTCGATCTGGGGTCGTATCACGCCGACATCCCGGGACTGGTCGGCTGACGCGTCCAATCCGCACCACCTGAGCTCGGCCGGACTCGAGAGCCCGTTCTGCTCCGGGGTGCTGGCGCTGACCAACAACGATGAGACGAACCTCGCCGTCACGATGACGGCGGCCCTGTTGCGTCCCGATCTGCCCGTGGTGTCACGGACCATCTCGGCCCCGATCGCCGAGCGGATGCGTGCGTTCGGGACGCCGACGGTGGTCAACCCGTTCGACCGTTTCGGTGAGCACCTGCGGCTGGCCCTCAACGCACCCGCGTCCTACCAGCTCTTGACCTGGCTCGAGGCCGGACCGGGTGCGGAGCTGCCCGAGCGAGGGAGCCCGCCGACGCACGGTCGTTGGGTGGTGTGCGGCTACGGCCGCTTCGGCCGCGAGGTGACCGCGGACCTCCGGGATGCGGGGCTCGAGGTCACGATCATCGAATCGGCAGAGCGGAGTGAGCCCGAACCAGGGGTGATCGTCGGAGACGCTTCCGAACCGCGGGTCCTGGTCCAGGCAGACGTGGCCACCGCCGTGGGACTCGTGGCGGGCACCGACAACGACACGACCAATCTGTCCATGCTGGCCAACGCGCGGCGCCTGAACCCGGACCTCTTCCTGGCCGCCCGGCAGAACAAGCCCACCAGTGCGGCCCTGTTCGAAGCCATGCGGATCGATGCCCTCCTGGTCCCGACCGAGGTCGTGGCCCACGAGGTCTACGCGCAACTGAGCACACCGATGCTGTGGCGCTTCATCCAGGAAATGCCGGCCCAAGGAAACCAGTGGGCGGCCGAGCTCATCCAGCAACTGCGGCACAACTGCGGCCGCGAACTACCCGCGCTCTGGAAGGTCAAGCTGAACGACGCGCAGGCACCGGCCCTCGGTGGCTGGCTCGCCGCAGACAAGGTTCCGCTGGGTGATCTGTTGCGCAGTCCCGAGGATCGCGAGCGGCAACTGCGGGTGGTGCCGCTGCTCCTGCTCCGCGAGGGCGAGGCGGCCCTGACGCCCGGCGGCGAGATCTCGCTGCGACCGGACGACGAGTTGTTGTTCGCGGGCCAGGCCGCGGAGCGCCGAGAACTCGAGAGCACCTTCGTGGTCGACTCGACGGCCGCCTACGTCTTGTTCGACCAACACATCCCGTCCAGCTGGATCTGGCGCAAACTCTCTCGCAAACAGGTCACGCCGGCCGGGTAGGTGTCCGGATCCGGCCCAGGCTGGGTCTGGCGGCGTGCGTTCTTTCGACCGTACGCGAGTTCGGTGGCGCACCGGCCGCCGTCGCACCGGCCGACGTCGCACGGCTGCTCGGGTTGGGGGCGGCCCGGGGCCGATCAGGTTTGACCTGCGGCTTCCGGCTTGCGTCTTCGCACCTGCGGGCGGTCCTTCTTCGGCGACGACGTCACCAGCGCGTTCACCCAGCTGGCCGGGACGGAGTTGTCCAGCAGCACCGACTTGACGAACAAGGTGGCCGGGATGGCGAGCAGGGCACCCAGGGTGCCGAGAATGGTGGCCCAGAAGATCAACGAGACGAAGGCGATGAAGGCACTGATCCCTACCGCGTCGCCGGTGAAGCGGGGTTGGATGATGGTCTGCACGACCACGTTGATCACGGTGTACACGGCGACCACCGCGATCGCCTTCCCGGGTCCGCCGTCCAACAAGGCGATCAGGGCCGGTGGAACGACGCCGATCACGAATCCGATGTTCGGGATGTAGTTGGTGACGAACGCCAGCACACCCCAGGTGACGGCGAGCGGGACGCCGATGATGAGCAGGCCGATGACGTCCAGGACCGCCACGATGAGGCCGAAGACCGTGGTGACGATCCAGTACCGGCGAACCCGGCCGGCGAAGTTGACCAGCCCCTCGGCGATGTGCGGCCGGGTCTCGCGGATCACGGCGATCCGATCGGACATGCTCGCGGCGTCGAAGACGACGAAGATCGCCACCGTGATGATCAAGAGCAGCAACGACAGACTCCCGCCGACCCCGCTCGCCAAGGTTCGGGCAGGGCCGCTCAGGCTGCTCAGTTGTACCGATTGCGCCAGCGACAGCAGCTGCTCCTTGCCGTAGCCGATCTGGTTCGGTCAGAGCGAGCAGGGAGTTGAGGATCTGGTTGAGCGCGTCGGCGTACTGGGGCAGCCGGTCGACGAGCCGATACACCGCGAACGCGACCGAGCCCAGGATCAGCAACAGCAATGCGTAGATGGCCACTAGTGACACGGTGCTGGCCAGCCACGACGGCCATCCCCGCGCCGCGAGGAGGCCGCGGAGCGGCGCCACGGTGATCACCAGGGTGATGACGAGGAACACCGGAGCCACGATGTTGGCCGTCGATTGCAGCCCGGCCCCGATCACGATGAGTCCCGCGACGATCAAGATCGAGAAGAACGGTGGCCCGGGCGTTGTCCGACCTGCGGCATCGGATCAGGTTCGGTCTGTACCGATACGGGCTTGGTCACGACGTCTCCTGTCTGGGGCCGGGGAGTCGACCCACTCCGGTGGAGCGTGCGACGCTACCGCTCTTGGTCGAGGCGAGCTCCACACGGTCGGTGGATGCCCACCAGCCGATACTTCTGGTGATCCCGGAACCAGGTGTTCACGAGTGATCGTGGCCTGGCTGGGTAAGCCGTGCGTATGAGCAAGGACAACGATCAGACCTACGCGGAGTTCTGCGACGCCGTCAACATGACCGTCAAGGAGCTGACGGACTGGTTGGCCACCGACGACGCCAAGTCCGTCGGCCAGAAGAAGTCCGGAGGCGAGTCGGCCGGCCATCGAAGTGGGCGCCACATCGTGCGCATTCTGGAGAAGAAGAGAGACGACCTCAGCGACGACGACTACGCCCACATGCGAAAGGTCGTGGGCTACGTGGAGCGGCACTCCGCCCAGCGTCCGGCGGGTGACGTCAGCGAGACCCCTTGGCGGTACTCGCTGATGAACTGGGGCAATGATCCGCTGAAGCGCTGACAGCGTCAGCGCCGAGCCAGAGGTTGGCGGTGGCGCGGCCCGATCGACACGACCGGTCGTAATTGAGGCTCGGTCAGAAGTTGACCAGCAGCGACGTGTGCGGATTGTGGTGGCCCTCGATCAGCCGTACGGTGCCCGAGCGCGATCGCATCGACAGGGAATGGGTGGTGATGCGGTGCGCCTCGAACCGCACCCCCTTCAGCAGGGCACCGTCGGTGACTCCCGTGGCCGCGAAGAAGACGTTGTCCCCGGCGACGAGGTCGGTGGTGGTGAGCACGCGATCGAGGTCGTATCCGGCGTCGAGGATCGCCCGCCGCTCATCGTCGTTCCGGGCGATGAGCTGGCCGATGAGTTCGCCTCCGAGGCAACGGAGGGCACAGGCGGCGAGGACCCCCTCGGGGGTTCCGCCAACGCCGACGAGCAGGTCGACGCCGGTACCGGGGGTGACGGCCATGATGGCGCCGGCGACGTCGCCGTCCAGGAGGAAGCGGATCCGAGCGCCGGCTTTCCGGATCTCGGACGACGAGCTCTTCGTGGCGGGGGCGGTCCAGCACGGCGACGGTGATGTCGGAGACCGACCTGTCGGTGGTCTTGGCGATCTGGGCCAGGGTGTCCGCGATCGGCGTCTCCAGATCCACGGTGCCGGCGAGTTCGCGAGGCACGACGAGCTTCTTCATGTAGACGGCCGGACCCGGATTGAACATGGTGCCGCGCGGTGAGACGCCGAGCACGCTGACCGCGTCGGGCAGGCTCTTGGCGGTGAGGGTGGTGCCGTCGACCGGGTCGACGGCGATGTCCCACTCCGGTCCGGTCCCGTCGCCCACCCGTTCGCCGTTGAACAGCATCGGCGCCTCGTCCTTCTCGCCTTCACCGATGACCACGATGCCGTTCATCCGGACCGATCCGAGAACTGGGCGCATGGCGTCGACGGCGGCGGCGTCGACCTGGTTCTTGTCACCGAGTCCGAGGAAGCGGGAGCAGTTGATAGCGGCTGCCTCGGTGGCCCGAACCAACTCGAGGGCGAGATTACGATCGGGGTCGGGTGCGCTGCGGGCGGGCGTGGTGGACGGATGGTCACTCATGGGAATTCCTTCGGAGTAGTCGGCCGTCGGGTGGAGACGAGGGACGGACTCCAGCCAACCACGGGCCGAGGTGACCCCGCCTTTCGGTCACAAGGTGACGGCGACGCGTACGTCGTAGCGGCTGTCGGGATCGAGGATCCAATGATCGTGGACCGCGGCCCGGTAGAGCCGGAGTCGGGCGTCACCGGTCACGTTGGCGGGCGTGAAGTGTCTGCCGCCCTGACGGGCCGAAACAGACGCCACGACGCCGACGCCGCGGGCGATGTCGTCGGGGTCACTGATCTGATCGACGGTGGCCGACATGTACACCGCCTGGCCCGTCTCGGGTGCCGCGGTCGAGTCGAACACCACCATGGCGATCTGCGGGCGGGCGGCGATGTTCTCCGAGTGGCGGGCACCCGGGTAGGACAGCCAGAACAGTTCCCGGTAGTCCTCCAGCGCGAACCAGACCGGTGACGCCCACGGACGTCCGTCCTCGTCGACCGTGGCCAAGACGACGTACGCGTTCGCGTCGAGGATGTCTCGGGCGATGTCTTCGTTGCTCACAGGGTCGGATCCTAGGACCCCGACGGCAGGAGATCCGACGGCTTGCTCGCGCTGCCGGTATCTCTTTCCGGAGCCAGAACCGATTCCTCGAGCTTAGTCATACTTGAGTACAGAAGATTGAAAAGAAAGTTGAGTGTGATGAGTCGAGATAGCTGGTTGTGGCGTCAACTTTATTACCATCGAGTTGCTAAGTTCTCCAGTCGTTCGTAGAGTTTGCCGGGCTGACCCGCCCCATCCGTCGACGCCACCTCGAGGACGCCCATGAGCACGCTTTCCGATGACTCCTTGATGAAGCACGTCCGTGAGCTGCGACCTGGCCAGCGGTCAGAGGTGTGGGTCGCTGACCTCTCACGGGGAGATCCGCAGCTCGTCTACAGCAGCGATCGACTTCTGGTCGAGGCGCCGAACTGGTCTCCGGACGGAAGCAGTCTGCTGCTGAACGGAGGCGGCCTGCTCTGGCGGCTTGACCTCGAGGGGACCGCCGAGTTGAGGCAGGTGGAGATCGAGGAGCTGCCGCCGATCAACAACGACCACGTCCTCGATCCGCCCCGCGAGCTCATCTACTTGTCCGCGAACGACGGCCACATCTACGTGGCCCCGGCCTCAGGTGGGGTGGCCGCGCGCGTTACCAGCGACCCCGACCGGCACCACTACCTGCACGGTGTCAGCCCCGACGGCAGGACGCTGGCCTTCGTCGAGCTCCCGCGACGTGACGTCAACGCGCCCGGCCGGCTCGCCTTGATCGACTCGTTGGGCGGCGAGACCCGCTATCCCGATGGCGGTACCCGCCACCTCGACGGCCCCGAGTACTCACCGGACGGGGCCTGGCTCTACCTGAACACCGAGGAGTACGGATCCACTGCCGGCCACGCCCAACTGGCTCGGGTGCCGACGACGGGTGGACCGATGGAGCGGCTGATCGAGTCAGACACGGTGGACTGGTTTCCCCACTTGTCGCCTGACGGGACGATGGCGACCTACATCAGCTTCCCGACCGGCACTGTCGGTCATCCGGCCGATCTCGACGTCGAGGTACGCCTTGTCTCTACCGACGACTGGACTCAGCCGATCGCCCGGTACCCACTGTTCGGCGGGCAGGGCACACTCAACGTCAACAGCTGGTCCCCCGACGGACAGCGGTTCGCCTACGTCGCGTACCCGGTGATCGTGGAGGCGGACCGATGATCGAGCGCTCGTTCGGCTCGGCAGGTCTCAAGTCGTCGACGATCGGTACCGCCAGCCCGGCGTTCGGTCTCAAGGGGCGCTCCTCAGCCGAAACCCGAAGCGCCATCCTCGATCTCATCCGGTCGCAGGGGGAGATCAGCCGCACCGAGCTGGCCCGTCGGTCCGCGCTGACGGAGAAGACGATATCCGTCATCGTGAAGAATCTGCTCGACTCCGGCGTGGTCGTCGAGGCCGGATTCGCAAGATCCACGGGGGGCAAGCGCCCGATCCTGCTCCGGCTCAGCGATAGGCAGCTCTACGCTGTCGGCGTCACGCTCGACGTCGCCCGCTGCGTGATTGTCGTGTGCGGCCTCGACGGGACCGAGATCGCCCGGTCCGAACTCGATGGCACCGGACATGACGAGCCGCCGGTCGTTCTCGATCGGCTGGCTCCCGCGCTGGGCGAGTTGCTTGCCCGCCGCGGCATTCACCAGAGCGCGGTCATGGGGATCGGAGTCGCCTCCGGCGGCCGGCACGGCTGGCAGCGGCAGCTCGGTGCTGGCGACGACACCTCCTTCGCAGACATCTGGGAGCCATACCCGACGGAGGAGGAATTCGGCCGGCGCACCGGGTTCACGGTCATCAGGGAGAACGACGCCGACTGCGCGGCCCTGGGGGAGTACTGGACGAGCGGCGGCAGCCCCAATCGAGACTTCGCCACGGTGTACATGGCGTACGGCATCGGCGCCGGGATCGTCATCGCCGGCACGATCTACCGAGGCGCGTCGGGCAACGCCGGCGAGATCGGCCACGTCCTGGCCGATCCCCAGGGACCACGGTGCTGGTGCGGACGCACCGGGTGCCTCGATACCGTCGCCAGCCCCCGGGCCGTCACGCTGCAGATCGTGGACGATCCGCAGCTACGGGCCGCTTGCGGGATCACCGACGACACGAGCTTCGGTGAGATCTACCGCCGGTACGCCCGCGCCGTGCTCCAGGCTGACGGAGCCGCAACCGCCTTGTTCAAAAAGACCGCGAACCATCTCGCGGTCGCCGTCAACGATCTCGTCAACACCCTCGACCTCGCCCAGGTTTCACTCGCCGGACCCGGGTTCGCGCTACTCGGGGAGCACTACCGCAGCGTCGTGGAGTCCCAGCTCACTGAGTACGCCTTCATGCGCGAACTACACCCGATCACGGTGCGGCTCAGCCGGGCCGGTGCCGACGCCGCCGCGCTGGGAGCGGCCTCGGTGGTGCTCCACCGCCAGTTGACTCCTCACCAGGCCAGGGTCCCGGCATGATCACACCGAGCCTTGACGAGCTGCCTTCGTTCGACCGATTCGACCACGACGACGCCTACCGGATCGGCACGAGACTGGCGGCCCACTGCCGGGAGCGGGACCTCCCGGTCACCATCAGCCTGCAGCTGGGCGAGCAGCGCGTCTTCCACGCGGCACTGCGCGGGTCGAGTGCGGACAACGACGCCTGGGTCGACCGCAAGATCCGCACCGTCCGTCACTTCGCCGACTCGTCGCTGTCGGTGTATCACCGCTACGCCGAGGACGGCTGGGAGCAGTTCTTCTTTACCTTCGCTCTCTCACCCCAGCTGTACGCGCCCGCCGGTGGAGCAGTGCCGATCTGGGTCGGGGGTGCGCTGGCCGGAGTGCTCGGGATCTCCGGGCTTCCCGAGCAGGAGGCAGATCATGACCTCGTCGCCGACGCGCTGCGGGCCGACCACACCGAGCGGTCCACTCAGGGGTAGCGCCGGGCGGCGATGATCGCGTCGATCTCCGCTCGTTGCTCGGGTGCCAGCGGTTGGAGCACGCAGAACTCGTTGCCCTCGGGATCGGCCATGACGACCCAGCTGACGTCTGCCGATTGACCGACGTCGGTCCGGGCGGCGCCGAGGGAGATCAGCCGCTCCACCTCGATGCCCTGGTCGTCGGGTCGCAGGTCGAGATGCAGACGGTTCTTGCCCGCCTTCGCCTCCGGCACCCGGAGGAACAGCAGATCCGGAACGACCCCGTCCCACACCGAGTGCTCAGGAGGCTCGAGAGCCACCTCCTCGCTCGAGTCGTACGTGCGGCGCCAGCCGAGGGCTGCCGCCCAGAAGGCGGCCAGTCGGTCGGGGTCGGCGGCGTCGATGTCGAGGCACTGGATGACAAGAGTCACCCCCTGAGCCTGGCCGCGACGGCCCGATTCAGGCAACCCCTTGCCAGGGCCGGCCACCCAAAAAGTCCGAGCCGACGCAACACCCGATGGTTATCGTGGACCCTCGTGAGCCGCGCCGGCGCAGCGTACGAGATCGCCTGTGACGAATCCGGCTTCTCCGGTGGCAACCTGGTCGGTCCCGGGCACAGTCCCGTCTTCGTGCACGCCAGCGTGCGCCTCGATCCCGGCACCGCGGAGTCGGTGGTCGGCCACATCAGGCGCTCGATCGGAGCGAAGAGCGGGGAGTACAAGGCGGCGGAGCTGCTCCGACCACGGCACCGCGCGGTGCTGCGCTGGTTCCTCGACGCCGCCGGGCCGCTGGCGGGTTCGTCTCGCGTGCACCTGGTCGACACCCGGTTCTTCGTTCTGGCCCGAGCAGTGGATGTCCTGCTCGGCCAGCGACCGGTCCTGGGCACCGATACTCCCGGGCAGGATCCGGCGCTGCGGGAGCACGCCCTCACCCTCTACCGGTCGGGAGAACTCGCGTACGGAACGCAGCGCTGGCAGGCGTTCCTGGTCAGCGCGGCCAATGTGCTGCGGACCAACAACCGGTGGCTGCCGAAGCGGCCGATCGCCATCTTCGGCAACGCGCTCGATTCGTTGGAGGGCGGCGGCAGCAGTGGCAGCAGCGGCAGCGGTGGCAGCACCGGCAGCGTCGGCGAGGTCATCGCGCGGCTGCGCACCAGCCGGTCTGCTGCCGAGCAGACCCGTACCGAGCTGCTGAGCGATCGGTTGCGCACCCCTCTGATGGAGCCATTGATCCCGGCCGTCCTGCGGACCGTGGAGCTCTGGGGCGAGACGATGACGTCGATCTCGCTGGTCCACGACGAACAGTCGGCGTTGACCCAGGGCCGGATCGCCGAGATCGCCGACCGGTTCGCCGCGCGCCGTCCCGGCCGCGAGCTGACTGGTGTCCAGCTCGTCGACTCGCGCGCCGACGCCAGGATCCAGGTCGCCGACTTCCTGGCGGGCATCGCCGCCCGGCTGGCCGGTGATCAACTCCGGGGCCGTCCGGACCCCGAACTGACGGCCCTGCTCGTCCCCGCGGTCGATCCGAGGTCGGTGTGGACGACGCCGTTCAAATAGGGCGACCGCGCTTGCGGCCACGGTGTCGGAGCCAGCGGCACCGGTGCCCCCGGACCCGGCGGCACCGGCGCCACAGACGTCAGACCGTCAGGGCTGCTGCCGGCGGGGTTCGGCCGGGCGCGGGTCGCGCGGGACCCGCTGTGGGGTTCGCGTCGGCGGTTTTCCGGTGGCGGCCTGGTCGGCCAGGGCCCAATGCATGCCGACCCAGTAGACCCCGTTGTGCGCGGCGAACCGGAACTTGTCCAGCTCGGAGCGGCGCGAGCCGTTCCAGCGGTGATCGGGGCCGCTCACGTCCACGACGGTCGTCTTGGGTTGGAATATGTCGTCCTGGCGGATCTCTTGGTACTTCTTCCACAGCGCCTTGGCGACCTTCTCGCCGATCTCCCACAACTTCTCCGAACTCAGGCCGAGGAAGTCGCTCGGGGCGTTGAGTCGAGGTCGCGGGATGTACTCCTCGATGCCCTTGGCCAGTTCGGCGAGGAACGCGGGGATCTGCTTCCCGCTGTCGCGCTCGGCCAGGACGACCACGGCGCCGTACGCCTGTGGATACGAGCGGCCGTTCAGCCGGATGCTGGTCAGCGTCTTGGGCGGGGCGAAGTTCTTGGCGTCGCCGTCGTCGAACTCGCCGATCCTGATCTCGTCGACGATGTTGACCACGCCCCGGCCGTCCATGGTGACGGCCGCGAGGTAGATGTCATCGCTGCCCCACTCCGTGATGCCGCTGCCGGTCTCGTCCGCGGCTTTGACCCGCGAGACGTTGAGGTGAAGTTCGGTCATGGTGTCCTCCGTTTTTCCGATGGCGGCCCACCTGAGCGCGGGCCCATCTCCAGGTCTACGGCCGCAGCCGGCGTCGGTGATCCGTACGACGTACCGATGTTGACTCCCAGCTACCGACGCCGGGTTGCCGACTACCGAGCGCTCACACCGTCAAGACCACGTCAAGATCACTCAATTGCCCGTCAAGGCGGCTCGGGCGGGGGCTGTGGGCGCGTTGGATGGCGCTGTGGGCATTGTGACCGTGCTGTTGATCGTCCTCGTGGTGGCCGTACTCGGCTATCTGGTGGCGACCCTCGTCTTCCCGGAGCGCTTCTGATGGGCACCGACATCGGCGACACCGCCGCCGGGTTGGCGACCATCGTCAGCCTGATCGGCCTGCTGGCGCTCGTGCACGTCCCGCTGGGTGACTATCTGGCTGGTGTTTTGACCCCGAGGTCACACAGCCGCGTGGAGCGAGGGCTGTACCGGGTGCTGGGGGTGAATCCGGACGGCCAGCAGAGCTCCCGCAGCTACCTGGTGGCGGTGCTGGCATTCAGCGGGGTCGGAATCGTGCTGCTGATGGCGATCTTGATGCTGCAGCCGTACCTGCCCTTCAGTCGGGGGCTGGCCGGGATGAGTTGGGACATGGCGTTGAACACCGCCGTCTCCTTCGTCACCAACACCAACTGGCAGTCCTACTCCGGGGAACAGACCCTTGGCTACACCGCGCAGATGGCGGGTCTGACCGTGCAGAACTTTGTCTCCGCAGCCGTCGGCATCGCCGTCGCGGCCGCCCTGATCAGGGCCTTCGGCCGGCGCCGGACCGATGAGGTCGGCAACTTCTGGGTCGACCTGATCCGGATCAATCTCCGGGTTCTACTCCCGATCTCGCTTGCCGCGGCTATCGCCTTGGTGGCCATGGGCGTCATCCAGAACTTCGCGCCGGATCTCATCGTGCGCACCCTCGCCGACGGCAGCCAGACGCTACCGGGCGGGCCGGTCGCGAGTCAGGAAGCGATCAAGGAACTGGGTACGAACGGTGGCGGGTTCTTCAACGCGAACTCGGCGCATCCGTTCGAGAACCCCAACCCGCTGAGCAATCTGCTTCAGATCTTCCTGCTGCTGGCCCTCCCGTTTTCGCTGCCGCGGACGTTGGGCACCATGCTCGGCAACCGTCGCCAGGGCTACGCGGTGCTCGGCGCGATGACCGCTCTGTGGGCGATCGCGGTCGGCCTGACCGTCTGGGCGGAGACCGCCGGGGGTGGCATCGCCACCCGGGCCGCGGGTGCGGCGATGGAGGGCAAGGAGTCGCAGTTCGGGATCTGGGCCAGCGCGTTGTTCGCGGCCAGTACGACCGCTACCTCGACCGGGGCCGTGAACGCGATGCACGATTCGATGACCCCCGGCGGCGGTGGTGTCGTCCTGCTGAACATGCTGCTGGGTGAGGTTTCGCCGGGCGGGGTGGGGTCTGGCCTGTACGGGATGATGATGGCCGCCGTTGTCACCGTCTTCGTTTCCGGGTTGATGGTCGGCCGGACGCCGGAACTGTGGGGCAAGAAGATCGGCGCACTGCAGATCCGCTACGTCGCCCTCTACATCTTGACCTCGCCCACTCTGGTCCTGGTTGGTCTTGCGGCGGCTATCAGCCTGCCCTCGACGCCGGACGCGATGAACAACGACGGCATCCACGGTTTCTCCGAGGTGTTCTACGCCTACGCGTCCGCCAGCAACAACAACGGCAGCGCGTTCGCCGGGATCACGGTCACGTCCACGTTCTTCCAGCTCACTCTGGCCGCCGCCATGCTGATCGGTCGGTTCGCCTGCATCGCCCTGGTGCTCGCGCTGGCTGGATCGCTGGCTCGCGAGCAAACCGTGCCCGAGACCCCGGGCACCCTGCCCACCACCTCGCCGCTCTTCGTCACCGTGCTCGTCGGTGTCGTCCTGCTCGTCGGTGGACTCACCTTCTTTCCCGGGCTCGCGCTCGGGCCGATCGCCGAGGCTCTCTCAACATGAATGCGTCCATGAAAACATCCCTACACACCCCGCCGACCGTGGAGGCGGAGCCGAGTCAGAAGGCTTCGCCGCCTTCGAGGCCGTCGATCCGGTCGGGGATGCAGCCGGCCGCGTTGCGCGCCGCGCTGCCCGAGGCCTTTCGCAAGCTGGCCCCGCAGCACCTGTGGCGCTCGCCGGTGATGTTCATCGTCTGGATCGGGTCCTTGATCGTGACCGTCGCCGCGGTGGTGCAACCGTCCGTGTTCTCGATCCTCACGGCGGTCTGGCTCTGGTTGACCGTGTTCTTCGGCAACCTGGCGGAGGCAGTCGCCGAAGGCCGGGGCAAGGCCCAGGCGGCCAGTCTGCGGGCGACTCGGCGCGACACGGTGGCGCGCCGGGTCGACCCCGACGGCACCGAGGCCGGGATTCCGAGCAGTCAGCTCCGGCTGGGGGACCGGGTACGCGTGTCAGCCGGCCAGGTCATCCCCAGTGACGGCGACGTCGTCGAAGGCGTCGCCACCGTGGACGAATCGGCGATCACCGGCGAGTCCGCGCCCGTCATCCGGGAGGCGGGTGGCGACCGTTCGGCGGTGACCGGCGGGACGACCGTGCTGTCGGACGAGATCGTGGTCCAGATCACCGCCGCGCCGGGCGAGACCTTCCTCGACAAGATGATCGCCCTGGTCGAAGGCGCCAGCCGCCGCAAGACACCCAACGAGATCGCGCTGTCGATCCTGCTCTCCGGGCTGACCATCATCTTGTTGCTGGCCGTGGTCACCCTGCAGCCCATGGCGGTCTACGCCGGTCAGCCGCAGTCGGTCGTGATCTTGGTCGCGTTGCTGGTCTGCCTGATCCCCACCACGATCAGCGCGCTGCTCAGCGCGATCGGAATCGCCGGTATGGACCGGCTCGTCCAGCGCAACGTGCTGGCGATGTCAGGGCGCGCGGTCGAGGCGGCGGGTGACGTCAGCACCCTGCTGATGGACAAGACCGGAACCATCACGTACGGCAACCGGCAGGCCGCCGAGTTCGTCCCCGCACCCGGGGTCGACCCGGACCTGCTCCGAGACGCCGCCCGGTTGTCGAGTCTGGCGGACCAGACCCCCGAGGGACGCTCGATCGTGGCCCTCGCGCTCGCGCAGGGCAGTCGCGACGACGACCTGCCCAGCGGCGCGACGTTCATCGAGTTCAGTGCGCAGACACGCATGTCGGGCGTCGATCTGCCGGCGGCGGATCGGCAGGTTCGCAAGGGCGCCGGCACGGCCGTGGCGTGCTGGCTCGGCTCTGACCTGCCCGCACTCCAGCCGGCCGTGGACGCGATCTCCGAATCCGGCGGCACCCCCTTGCTGGTCGCCGAACGCAGCGGTGGCACCGGCCGGGCGCTCGGCGTGGTCCACCTCAAGGACGTGGTGAAGCCCAACATCGCCGATCGGTTCGCCGAGCTGCGCGCCATGGGGATCCGGACCGTGATGATCACCGGGGACAATCCGCGGACTGCGGCGGCCATCGCCCGGGAGGCGGGGGTGGACGACTTCCTCGCCGAAGCCACGCCCGAGGACAAGATGCTGTTGATCAGGAAGGAGCAGTCCGGTGGCCGGATGGTCGCCATGACCGGCGACGGCACCAACGACGCGCCCGCCCTGGCCGCAGCCGACGTCGGGGTGGCCATGAACTCCGGCACGGCGGCCGCCAAGGAGGCCGGCAACATGGTCGACCTCGACTCCGACCCGACCAAGCTGATCGACGTCGTGGAGATCGGCAAGCAGCTCCTGATCACCCGCGGCGCACTGACCACGTTCTCGATCGCGAACGACATCGCCAAGTATTTCGCCATCATCCCGGCGATGTTCGCCGCGACCTATCCCGGACTGGCGGCGCTGAACGTGATGCAACTCAGCACCCCGGTGTCGGCGGTGTTGTCCGCGGTGATCTTCAACGCACTGATCATCGTGATCTTGATCCCGCTGGCTCTGCGTGGGGTGCGCTATCGGCCGTCGTCGGCCAGTGCACTGCTGCGCCGCAATCTGTTGCTGTACGGGGTCGGCGGCATCGTGGTGCCCTTCCTCGGCATCAAGGCCATCGACCTGCTCATCTCCCTCCTCCCCGGGATCGGTTGATCACCATGCCTGAAACTCTGCGTCAACTCTGGACGGGCCTGCGGACCCTTCTCGTCCTCACCGTGCTGCTCGGCATCGCCTATCCGGTGGTCGTCTGGGGCGTCGGCGCCATCTTCGACTCCCAACGCAACGGATCCCTGATCTTCGTCGACGGTCAGCCCCGGGGCTCGGTGCTGATCGGTCAGCAGTTCGACGGGCCGGGCTGGTTCCAGCCCCGCCCCTCGGCCGGCGACTACGACGCGCAGGCCAGCGGAGGCTCGAACCTCGGACCCAACTCCGCCGACCTGGTGGCCGCGGTGGAGAAGAATCGGCAGGCCATCGCGCAGCGTGACGGGGTGGCCCCCGACCAGGTACCGCCCGACGCGGTGACGTCGTCCGGCTCGGGGCTCGACCCGTTCATCTCACCGGCGTACGCCGCGATCCAGGTGGCTCGGGTGGCCCGCGAGCGTGGCCTCAGCGCCGACGCCGTACGGGCCGCCGTGGCCGCGCACACCGAAGGCCGGATGCTGGGCTTCCTCGGCGAGCCCCGGGTCAACGTCGTGGAACTCAATCTCGAGCTGTCGCGCCGCTGATCTCGCGCGCGCTGGGAGACTGGGTTGATGGAGCGCGGTCGGCTACGGGTCTATCTCGGGGCGGCACCCGGGGTCGGCAAGACCTTCGCCATGCTCGATGAGGGACGCCGGCGGTCCGAGCGGGGGACCGACGTGGTCATCGGACTGGTCGAGACCCACGACCGGCCGAAGACGATCGCCGAGATCGGCGACCTGGAGGTCGTACCTCGCCGCCTGGTCGACCACCGCGGCCTGCAGACCAGTGAACTCGACGTGGACGCCGTCCTCCGCCGGGCCCCCGCCGTCGTTCTCGTGGACGAGCTGGCCCACACGAACGCCGGCGACGATCCCAGCAGCGGCACGATCACGACGCCGCGTAAGCGGTGGCAGGACGTGCAGACGCTCCTCGACGCCGGCATCGACGTGATCACCACTGTCAACATCCAGCATCTGGAGTCCCTCAACGACGTGGTGACCGCCATCACGGGTATCCGGCAGACCGAGACGGTTCCGGATCGTGTGGTTCGCGCCGCGGACGCCATCGAACTCGTCGACATGAGTCCCCAGGCGCTGCGCCGGCGGATGGCCCACGGGAACATCTATCCCGCCCACAAGGTCGACACCGCGTTGTCGCGGTACTTCCGGGAGGGCAACCTCGCCGCCCTTCGGGAACTTGCCCTGCTCTGGTTGGCCGATCGGGTCGATGAGGCGCTCGAGCGCTACCGCGAGGACCACGGCATCGACGCCACCTGGGCCACCCGCGAGCGGGTGGTCGTCGGACTCTCGGGCGGACCCGAGTCGGAGGCGATGATGCGGCGGGCCGCGCGGATCGCGTCCCGCACGGCGGGCGGGGAGTGGCTCGCGGTCTACATCAGCCGCCGCGACGGGCTGCGCAGCGTACCGACCGACCAGCTCGCACGGCTGCGGCGATCGGCAGAGGATCTTGGCGGCACCTTCCGCGCCGTGGTGGCCGACGATGCGGCCGAGGGCCTGCTCGATTTCGCCCGCGCTGAGAACGCCAGCCAGATCCTGATCGGTGCCAGTCGCCGCGGCCGGTTGTCGACGCTGCTGCGCCCCGGGGTCGGGGAGACCGTCATCGCCGAGTCGGGCGACATCGACGTCCACGCCGTCACCCACGCGTACGCCCGGAACGCTGCTCCCGGTCGGCGCCGCCGGTCGGGCCTCAGCAACCGTCGCCAGATCGCCGGCTACGTCGTGGCCATGCTGGGCACAGCAGTCATGGCGGCGGCATTGTCTGGCCACTGCGGACCTGCACGGTCTGCCCACCGAGACCCTGGTGATGCTGCTCGTGGTGATCGCGACGGCGCTGATCGGCGGACTGCTCCCCGCGATCGTTGCCGCGTTGCTCGCCAGCCTGGCGTTGAACTTCCTCTTCGTGCCCCCGACCGGCACGTTCACCGTGGCCGATCCCGAGAACGCGTTCGCGATCGCGGCCTTCTTGCTGATCGGGTTCGCCGTCGCCAGCGTGGTGAACCGGGCCGCCCGCCGGTCCGAGCAGGCGACGCGGGCGCGGACCGAAGCCAATGCCCTGGCTGTCCTCTCCCACAATCTGCTGCAGGCCGGGGACCGGCCGACCGAGCTGCTCCAGCAGGCGTGTGAGGTGTTCGACATGACCGGAGCCGCCGTCCTCCGGGTGGCCGACGGCGAAGACGCCGAGGTCGAGGCCCGTTACGGAGATGCGACGACCGAGGCCGGGGCCGACGTGAGCATCGACATCGAGCCCGGCACCAGGCTGGTGCTCCGTGGGCACGCCCTGCGCGCCGATCAGCAGAGCCTGCTCACCGCGTACGCCGCGCACTTGGCCGTGATCCTCGAGCGTCGACGTGCCCAGGCCGAGACCCGGCGGGCCGCCGATCTGGCCGAGGGCAACCGAACCCGAACCGCCCTGCTGGCCGCGGTCTCCCACGACCTGCGCAGCCCGCTGGCCGCGGCGAAGGCGGCCGTCAGCAGTCTGCAGAACACCGACATCACCTGGTCGCCCGACGACGAACGTGAGCTCCTCGACACCGTCGAGGAGTCTGTCGACCGGCTCGACGCCCTCGTCAGCAACCTGCTCGATCTCAGTCGCATCCAGGCCGGTGCGGTCAAACCCCTGCTGACCGACGTCGACCTCGCCAGCGCCGTGACCTGGACCCTGGATTCCGTCGCCGGATCTGAGTCCGTGAAGGTCGAGCTCGAGCCGGAGCTGCCCGCGGTGGTCGCCGATCCGGGGCTGCTCGATCGGGTGATCGCCAACGTGGTGGAGAACGCCCTCAAGCACACCCCCGACGGCACCACCGTGGAGATCGGCGGCTGCACCCTGGTCGACGACGGCCGGGAGTGGGTATCGCTGCGGATCGTCGATCACGGCAGCGGCGTCCCGGAGAGCCGGCGGGAAGCCATCTTCGCCCCGTTCCAGCGTCTCGGCGATGTGCCGCAGGGGGACGGGTTGGGCCTCGGGCTGGCCGTCGTCCGGGGACTGACCGAGGCCATGGGCGGGCGGATCTCGGCCGAGGACACGCCCGCCGGCGGCCTCACCATGGTCGTCGACCTGCCCCGCGCGGAGCCGCAAACGCAACCCTCCGCGTCCTCCGACGGGGCTCGGCCCGTGACCAGAGTGCTGGTGGTCGACGACGACCCCGGGATCCTGCGGACCCTGCGGATCAACCTCCAGGCCCGGAACTACGACGTCGAGCTCGCCGGCGACGGCCGGACCGCCCTGCAGGTCGTCACCGATCACGAACCAGACGTCGTACTCCTCGATCTCGGACTGCCCGACATCGACGGCGTCACCGTCCTCCGGCAGGTCCGCAGCTTCAGCCGGGTGCCGATCGTGGTCTTGTCGGCCCGGCACGAGGCGGACGACATCGTCGAGGCCCTCGACCTCGGCGCGGACGACTACGTCACCAAGCCGTTCGGGATCGACGAACTGCTGGCCCGGGTCCGCACGGCCATCCGGCACGCCCAGCGACCAACCGTGCAGCCCGTTGTGGAGACCGACACCTTTCGCCTCGATCTCGGCGAGCAACGGGGTACCCGGGACGGCCACGAGGTGCATCTCACGCCCACCGAATGGCATCTCGTCACGGTCCTGACGCGCGAACCGGGCCGGCTCGTACGGCAGAGCGACCTGCTCAACGAGGTCTGGGGACCCACCTACCGGGGACAGACGAACTACCTGCGGGTGTACCTGGCGCAACTGCGACGCAAGCTCGAATCCGAACCCAGCCGGCCTCGGCACTTCATCACCGAACCCGGAGTCGGCTACCGGTTCATGCCCTAGCGTCAGCGAGCGAGGGCCCATCGGGTCTGATCGGCCAGCGCCGCGGCCAATCGACGCTGTCGCAGACTCGGTCGCGCGATGTGGGTGGTGGCCGTGAGTACGTAACCAGGCGACCCCGGCTGGCCCGGAAGGATGGGCAGCACCACGACGGAGTCCGTCGGCAGGCCATCGGACTCGACGCGCAGCCGCCGGGTGCCGAGGCGCACCTCACCGTCGCGGTCGAGCCGCGGCGCACGTTGATCGAGGTCGTCCTGCCACCCGCAGCGGTCCAGATCGAGCATCGTGGTCAGATAGCTGCCGACAACGTCGATCCAGCGGTGATCGTCCGAATCGTCGCTGGAGGAAATGGCCAGCAGGGCGTCGAGATAGGCGTCGCGCTCCCGTACCCGAGCGAGATGCCGGCGCCCCCACTGCACGATCTCGTTGACCGCGACGCCGACGCTCACCAGGACCACGAAGGTCTCGACATCGTTGCGGTCGGAGATGAGGAACGTCAGGTACGGCGCGGTCAGGAAGAAGTTGAACGAGAGACCGGCGGACACCGACGCCACGAGGCCGGCACTGCGGTAGCCGAGGCACGCGACGCCAACCACGAGCAGCACCATGATCAGCGCGGCACTCGTGTTCGCCAGCAGCCCACGAAAGGTGCCGAGCAGCCAGGCAGCGATCACGGGGGCCACCAGCGCCAACACCAGCGCCAGCCGCCGGCTGACCCATCCGCCGGCCACCGCCGCCTCGGATCCCGCGGCGTGCGTACGACTGGAGGTCGGGACTGTCACCCTCCCACTTCATCACCGGAACGCCGGATTCGGCCTCCGCGCGGTCGAAAATTGACACCAATTTGACGGCGCCTCTCGCTCCGCTCAGCTGGGTCAGCGAGCGCGAGGCATCCAGATCCGCATGGCACCGGGGCCGCGGTTGCCCCAGGCGTAGTAGGGGATCGCCGTGAGGGTGATCGGCTCGTCGCGGATGAGCTCGGCCGGCGCCTCCTCGACGGGGCGGTACGGCCACCACGACTGACGAACGGGTGACCCGTGTCCGCCCGCTAGCCGGGATGGTGGGTACGCCGCCGAGCCCGGGTTCGACCCCGCCGACGGTCGGCGCGACCCTGGTGTCGGCGGTCACGTCGTCCAACCGGTGTCCCGGATTGTCGGCGGTCTCGAAGCAGTAGACCAGTGGCCCGTACTCGAGCGCGACGCAATCGCGAGCCGCATCGACGCGCGGATCGGCGCGGGTGAACCGCGGCCGGAGGGGCAGCCGGAGCTCGACGACATCGCCCGCAGCCCACCGCCGCTCGACCGTCCACCAACCTCGGAACGGCGCGGTGTCGACTTGCCTGGGCGTTGATCGCCAGCGAGGCGCCGACGGCCCACTCGGGCACCCGAAGGCTCAGCTCCCACGCAGCGGCAGCAGTCGTCGGCGACGCGGATCAAGACGTCGCCGGCGCACGGGTACTCGGTCTCGACCTCCGAGTGTCACCTCGCCGGCGGTGAACCGACCCGGCACGTACTGGTGCAGTGCCACCCGCCGATCACCGGCCAGCAGGACGTAGTGCTCGAGCGAGGCCAGCAGCCGCATCACATTCGGCGGGCAGCAGGCGCAGGCGAACCAGGGCCGGCGCTCGTAGTCCCCGTCCGACCCGGTGGCCACGTGATCGTCGCGGACCTGCAGCGGATTGGCGTAGCTGTAGCGCTGGCCGTCGAGCGACAGGCCGGCCAGGAATCCGTTGTACAGCGTGCGTTCCAGCAGATCGGCGTACCCCGCCTCGCCGGTGATCATGAGCATCCGCCAGCAGCCCATGATCGAGGCGATCGCGGCGCAGGTCTCGCAGTAGCTCCGCTCGTTCGGCAACTCGTACGGGTCTCCGAACGCCTCGTCGAGGTGGTGGGCACCGACCCCGCCGGTCAGGTAGGCCTGGGTGGCGGCCAGCTCGGTCCAGAGTCGCTCCGATGCATGCGCAGGGTCGGATCGCCGTGCTCGACGTAGAGGTCGGCTACCCCGGCCAGCAGGTACAGCTGCCGGACGGCGTGTCCGGTGACGGCGGTCGCGTCGCGGACCGGAAGGTGGTCTTGCCAGTACTGCGGGCCGAACCGGTCCGCGCCGAGCAGACCGTGTCCGCGCCGGTCGATGAAGTACCGGGCGCGCGGCGAGGTAGGAGTCTTCCCCGGTCTCGCGGTACAGCTCGACCAACGCGGTCTCGATCTCGGGATGACCGCAGATCGCCGTCGACCTGACCCGGGCCGGTGCCCGAAGCTCGTGACGACCAGATCGGCGACCCGGCGTGCGATCTTCAGCAAGCCGTCGTCGCCGGTGGTCCGCTGCAGGGCGACCGCGGCCTGGATCAGGTGACCGGCGCAGTACAGCTCGTGACCCCAGGCGAGTTGGACGAAGCGCTCGCCGGGAAAGCGGACCTGGAAGTGGGAGTCGAGATAGCCGTCGGGTTGTTGGGCCGCCTGCAGCAGCTCCGTGGTCTGACTACACTCGGGCGCGCAGCGTCTCGGCGAGGGCCGGGTCGAGGTCCGGGTCCGCGAGCACCCAGCCGATCGCTTCCAGCCACTTGTACACGTCGCTGTCCAGGAAGGGCAGCTCGTTGACGTAGGCGCCGGAGGTCCGGCCGGCCGCCAGCTCGAGATTGTGGAAGTTCCCGGCCTGGTGCAGACGGTCCCACGCGTCGGGGATGCTCACGGCGCGGTTGATCCGGCGGCGGTCGGCCCACAGCCCCCCGGTGATGACGGCGGCGTCCGCGGGTTGCAGGGCCACCCGGCCCGCCGTCGTCGACGCGGCAGCGATCCGCACCGGTCCGGCGGTTGGTCTGGACTCGCTCATCAGGCACCCTCTCCGCCGTGGCACGCTCGGGTGATCACGCTATCCCCGTCGCCCGATGAGTTAGGTGGGTACGGGTGGTCCACCGCAGTACCGATTCCGCGACCCACAGCCCGACCCACAGCCGAGGAGTACCTGATGACCACCCCCAGCACCACCCAGCTCGTCGCCGACGAGACGGGGTACGCCGACGTCAACGGCCTGCACCTGTACTGGGAGCGCTACGGAGACAGCACCGACCACCCGCCGATCGTGCTGCTGCACGGCGGCATGCTGACCATCGAACTCAGCTTCGCGGCTCTCATCCCGACCCTGGCCCGGACCCACACCGTGATCGGGGTCGAGCAGCAGGGCCACGGCCGGACCGCGAACACCGACCGGCCGGTCACGTACCCCAACCTGGCCTCGGATGTCGTCGCCCTGCTCGACGAGCTGGGGATCGAGAAGGCGACTGTCATCGGTCACAGCATGGGAGGCGGAGCCGTACTCGAGCTGATGGTCAGTCATGGCGGCCGGCTCGCGGCCGCGGTACCCATGTCGACCAGCATCAGCCTGGACGGGATGCACCCCGACCTGCAGGACCCGTCCACCTTCGAGACGTCGCCGATCATGCCGACCGCGCAGGACTTCGCCGACTTCAAGGGTGCTTACGAGCGGCTGTCCCCGCACCCGGAGAAGTTCGACGAGTTCTTGGCCTCGATGAGCGCGATGGACGCCGACTTCGCCGGCTGGTCGGACGACCAGCTGGCCGCGGTCAGTTGCCCGGTGCTCCTGGTGCAAGGCGACCGCGACTTCACTCTCAACTCCCATGCGGCCGTGATGCAGGAGAAGATCCCCGGCTCGGCGCTGGCCATCCTGCCGGACACCACCCACATGGAGGTCACCCGCAGGGCTGACCTACTGCTGCCGATCCTGGCGCGATTCGTCGCCCGTTACGGCCTCTGAAGCGGTCCGGGCGGGATCAGCCGAGCAAGGTGAGCACGGCGATCTGCTGACCGTGCTCGGCTGGGACCAGTTGGTAGCAGAAGCGCTCCTGGGCGGAACCGCCGTACGACCAGGTGACGTCGGCCCAGATGGTCGCCGGTCCGGTGCCCATGACCGTGATCTCAGGATTCGCCTCCACCACCCCGGAGTACTGCTCCCAGTTCGCGGCGAAGAATTCGGCGGTCTGCTGTGGATCGCTCACGGCTAGGGCCTGCCCGGGGAACAGGATCAGGGACGGCACGGCATACATCCGCGCGATCGCCTGCTCGTCCCGGGCCAGCAGGGCCGTGGCGTACTGCGCGAAGAAGGCTTCGGCTTCACTCATTGCTTCGCTCATGCCAAGAACGTAGCGACAGGCTCCGACAGCCCGGGTGCTGCGGAAGTCGCGTGTGGTTGGAAAACGCAAGCCGGGAGGCTGCGGAAGTCGCGTTTGGTTGGAAACGCAGGTCGGGGCCCCCTCCGGCAGCCGACGCTTACCGGCTGGCTTCAGTCGCGCGGGCGTACCTCGACCGGGGAGTCGATCAGGACGCGGAGGATTTGCTGCTCGCGGCGGACGGGCTGGCGGGCGAAGAAGAGCAGGTCGAGCGGATACCACAGGCCCACCCAGGCGATGACCAGGAACACCCCGTTGCCGAGCAGGTTCTGCCAGAAGCTGTCCACGTTGGGTTCGAGGAATCCGCTGGAGAGGATCAGGCCGAGTACGAACAGGAACGAACCACTGCCGAGCGAGCGCAGTCCCTGCCGCCACAGCACCTGCGCCTCCCGGTCGGCGGCGGCCAGCCGGGCCCGGCAGTACCGCACGACGGTGGCCTGGAGTTGAGCGGCGGTGTCGGGCTGGATCTGCGCGGGGGGCAGGGTCACCACGATCTGGGCCCGCCGTCCCACCCGCGAGCGGCCGAGCAGGTTGTCCACGAGTTCGACCACGCCGGGCACGATCCGTGCTTCGCCCTGCAGCAGCCCCGCCATGTCGGCGCTGACCATGTCCTCCGGCTTGAACAAGTCGATGACCAGATCGCGATCCGCGGCACTCATACGGCGAACCTCCGGTCGTGGGTGAAGGCGATCGCGACCGAACGGTCGTAGCCGAGCGCACCCAGCTCCGCGTACAACTCCGCGCGCACCCGGTCGCAGTCGGCGATGGTGCGGATCGAGGAGGCCTCGCCGACGATGAAGTCGATCTCGATGTCCACCCGGCTCCCCACCTTCGCGGCGCGCAGGAACGTCTCGCTGAAGCCGTGCTGGGCACTGGCCCGGTCGACGACCGCCTGCAGGTCCGCCATGATCTCCGGAGGCGGCGCCATCGTCAACACCTCCCGCATCCCGGCGATGATCAACTTGGCCGGTACGACCAGGAAGATCACCGAGACCAGCACGACCATGACGGGGTCCACGTACGCGGCGAGATCGGTTCGGCCGTTGGCGACCAGGATCAAGGCCACGATGAAACCCAACAGGACCCCGGCCGACAGCAGGGTGTCGCCGAGCCACTCCGCCGCCTCGGCGCGCACCAGGTCCGACGGTGGGTCGCCGGGCCGGTCCTCCCGGCTCGCCCGTCGCAGCACCAGTCCCACGATCAGCCCGGCGCTGGTGGAGATCACGGCGTAGACCACGGCGGAGACCGCCGACACCTGCCGCCCGCCGGCCACGATGTCGATCACGCCACCGACCGCGGCGTAGATGCAGAGCGCGCCCAAGGTGGCGGCCTTGACCACCACGACCAGCGGCTCCGCGACGTCGCGGCCCCACGGGTAGCGTTCGTCGGCACCGCGCCGGGTGAACCGCAGCGCGAGGACCGCCAGCACCGACAACCCGATGCTGGCGAAGGAGTAGATGCCGTCGAAGACGATCAAGCTCGACCCGATCCAGATACCCCAGACCGTGGACAACACCGCGAAGCCAGCCGAGACCCAGATCGAGAGCATGATCAGCCGCTGGTCGCGGGTCGAGCCGACCGCCTTCGCCACGACCTCACCCTTTCACGCCGCGGGTGAAACGTCAGCCGACGTCGACCACCAGCGCCCGGTGATCCGACAGCGGCAGGGCGACGGCCTCGGACCGCCGTACCTCGCCGAGGTCGCCGCGGAGCAGGATGTGGTCGAGCTGCAGGCGAGGCGCCCGCACCGGGAACGTGCGATGTGCCGCCAGCGCCCGGAAGCCGGTGACCCGCGCCGGGATCGGCGCCGGCAGGTTGAGGTCACCCATGATCAGCACCGGGTCGGCGTACCGGCTCACCGTCCGGGTCACCAGCCGCAGCTGCGCCACGTTCCAACCGGGCACAAAGGACAGATGGGTGTTGGCGACCGTCAGCCGGCCGCTCGGGGTGTCCAGCTCGGCGATCAGCGCCACCCGTGGCTCTTCCCCGAAGAGCACCGAGCGGTGGGTCGTCGGCAGCCGCATCGGAAAGTGCGGGCCGACCCCCGGCAGCCGGAGCAGCTCCCAGTTGAGGACCGGGAACCGGCTCAGCAGCGCAACCCCGTACAGCGGGTGGTCGAGATCGGGGTCCCCGGCGATGGCGACCCAGTGCTCGCCCGGGGTGCCGTCGAGCGCCGCGGCGAAGCGGTGGTCCGTAGCCCCCATCGCCTCCGCGGCCACGGCCGTCAGATCGACCCCCCGCGTCCGGGGCTGATTGACGTCGACCTCCTGCAGCCCGAGCACGTCGGGATCGAGGTGCCGGACGGCCGCTGCCAGTCGGTCCGGATCGAAGCCGGCGCGCCCGAGCGAGCGTCCGCTCAAGATGTTGAACGAGACGAGTCTCACATCAGTGACGACGTGAGCCGCATGAGATTGTCGAGAGCCTTCTCCCCGCGCGGCCGCTGCAACCAGTGCTCGAGGGTGAGCAGTCGGCTCTGGGACCGGTAGCCGTCCTCGACCTCGCGCATGGCATCCACGAACTCCCTTCCGTGTACCAAGACCATCAACTCCATGTGCAGGCTGAGGGAGCGGATGTCGAGATTGCTGGATCCGATGATCGCGACGTCGTCGTCGATGCTCAGGTGCTTGGCGTGCAGCACGGTCGGGGCGGCGTACAGGTAGATCTTCACCCCGGCGCGGAGCAGCTGCTCGTAGTACGAGCGCTGCGCGTGGTACACCATGAACTGGTCGCTGATCTCGGAGACGAACAGTTCGACGTCGAGGCCACGGTTGCCGGCGGTGACCATGGCCATCTGGATCGTCTCGTCCGGGACGAAGTACGGGCTGGTCACGCTGATCCGTCGCCGGGCGTTCTGGATGACAGCGGCGAACATCTTGAGGTTGTTGTCGTTCTCGAAACTCGGGCCGCTCGGCACCACCTGGGCGTCCAGCTGGCCCGGCTCCCGGCTCAGCACCACCGGGGCCTCGTTGAGATGCAGCAGGTCCTGGGTTTCGGAGTACCAGTCGGTGATGAACACGGCGTTCAGTTCGCGCACGATCGGGCCGGAGAACCGGGCCATCAACTCGTGCCAGTGCAGCCCGCGCTTGATGTTGGCCTTCTTGTGGTAATGGTCGATGATCAGATTCTGCGAGCCGGCGTACCCCACGGCGCCGTCGACCACGATGAGCTTGCGGTGGTTGCGCATGTCCGGCCGCCGCCAGTGCCCCTTGAAGGGCTGCAGCGGCAGCATCGGCATGTACTGAGCGCCCATCTCCTGCAGCAACCGCAGCGTCTGCTTCCGGTTGGGGTAGGAGAACTGGGCCACGTGATCGGACAGCACCCGGACGGTCACACCGCGTGCGCACGCGCGGCCCAGCGCGTCGAAGAACGGCTTGGTGTCGGAGTCCCAGACGAGGATGAAGAACTCCACGTGCACGTAGCTCTCGGCCCGGTCGATCTCGTCGGCCATCGCCTGGATCGAACCCAGGTAGTCGGGGATCAGGGTCGCGGTGTTGCCGCCCACCATGGGCAGGGCTCCGAGATTGCGGTTCAAGGTGGCGATGCTCGGCAACCATTCGGGCCACCGGTCGGCGTTGCTCAGGATCTGGTCGAGCCCGCCCTGGGTCCGGTCCATGATCGCCCGGGTGACGAGCTGTTGCTCGTCGCGACGGTGTTTGGGAAGCCGGCCGTTGCCCACCAGAAGGAAGAACAGCACTCCGATGACCGGGATGAAGATGACCGCCAGCACCCAGGCGATCGCCGACGAGGGCTTGCGGTTGGCTGAAATCACCGAGGCCGCGAAGACGATGATCGCGAGGTAGATCGCGAGCACCACGATGGCGGTCCAGTCGACGTCAAGGGTCATCGTGGCCAGTCTGACAGCGGCGAGTCCGTTGGGGCTACATTGACCAAGCGTCGTCGCGGCCGCGCAACGGCATCGACACCGTTCGACGAGCGAGGGGGTGGGACGAGATGACGATCCCGGCGTCATCCGGGGCCGGGCTGCCGCGCGCCCTGACGATTCTGCTCGGGGGCGCCGCCGGGGTCATCGTGGCGTTCGGGATGCGGGAACTGGGCTGGCTGATCGGCCCCGCGTTCTTGTCGATGGTGATCGTGGTCCTGGTCCACCCGGTGCACGACTGGCTGCGCCGCCGGGTGCCCGCCGTGGTCGCCCTGCTCGGACTGCTGATCGCCATTTTCGGGATCGTGCTCGGCCTGGCCTCGGTACTGGCGTTCTCGGTGATCCGACTGGCCGCGATCCTGCCGGAGTACGCGAACACCGCCACCGCGCTCGTGAACATGGCCGCATCCCAGTTGTCCCGGCTCGGCATCGACCAGGACTACATCCAGGGCTTCCTGCGCAACATCGACTTCGATCGGGTGGCCGGGTGGCTGACGGCACTGTCCAACTCGGTGCTCAACTTCGCCGGCTACGTTGTCTTCCTGCTCACCCTGCTGCTGTTCATGGGCATCGATGCCACCAGCGCGAAGTCACGGATGAATCTGTTGGCTGCGACCCGTCCCGACCTCGCCACGGCATTGCGGGACTTCGCGACTCGGACCCGGAAGTTCCTCGGGGTCACGACGCTGTTCGCCCTGATCATCGGCATCGTCGACACCGTCGTGCTGTTGGCCCTCGGGATCCCCTTTGCGCCCCTGTGGGGGATGCTCGCCGTTGTCTGCACCTACATCCCGTACGTCGGCTTCGCGATCGCGCTCATCCCGCCGGCCCTGCTGGCGCTGCTGGGGTTCGACTGGCAGGTCGCGGTCATCGTCGTCGTCGTGTACGTGGTGGTGAACTCGCTGTTCCCGTCCCTGGTGCCGCCGTACTTCGTGGGTGACGCGGTGGGCTTGTCGGTCCCGTTCACGTTGCTCGCGGTCGTGTTCTGGGCGTGGGTGCTCGGCCCGATCGGGTCGGTGCTGGGACTCCCGATGACCCTGCTGGTCAAGGCGATCCTCGTCGACGCCGACCCGCGGGCGGCCTGGGCGAAATCCTTCCTCGACTCCAGCAATGTGCCCAAGGAACCGAAGCCGAAGAAGACGACGCGGATAAGAGCGGCCAAGGTGGATCCAACCGCCTGACCATCGGCGGCTTGAGCTGCGACGGTCTACACCGGATCAGGGCCTCGCCGGCCGGTATCGGAAGCTGACCTTGACGACCCCGTGGTCCGTACTGCCGGTCTCGCGGTGGTCGTCGCCGTCGAGATGGTCGTTGTTGATCACCAAACCGTCGAACAGCCACTGTCGTTTCCGGCTGTTGTCGTAGAACTGCTCGCTGACCAGAACATGGTCGAGGGACTCCCGGAGATCCTCGTGCACGTGGGTGTAGTAGACGTCGCGGGTGTCCCGGTACTCCTGCAGCGTCTGGGCGGTGTACAGGCCGATGTCGGCCCCGCCGGTGGAGTCGCCGACCAGATAGCGCGGTTGCTCGGTCAGGATGCCGAGGGTGTTGCTGTGCTGACCGTCGTTGAGGTCGCCGAGCACGAGGACCGGCGTGGTGGTTCCTTTCATGACCCCGGTCAGCAGCACCCGAAGCGCGGTCGCCTCCGCGGTTCGTCGGATGGTCGACAGCGCCGCACCCAGGGCCGTCGTGTGCGGCCGGTACAGCTCGGGTGACTCCTCGAACCAGTCCTCGGAGTCGATCCGGGTCGGCAGTTTGGACTTGAGGTGGGCCACGAAGACCTCGGTCCGGGGTCCGTCGTCGCGCAGTTGCACCTGGAAGCGGAGCACCGGTCGGGAGAAACCGGGGATGGTCACGATGACCGCGGGGGCCTGCGGATCGCTGGGTGCGCTGCTCTGCAGCCGCATCGCGTCCGGGAAGCGGTCGATCCAGTTCGGCTCGCCGCGCAGCAGGCCCCTGCCGGACCAGCGCGCCGCAGACGATCCGTTCCCCGTTCGCCGGGGTCGCCAGCAGGTCGTAGGTGTCGCGCAGGTCGGGGCGCTCGAGCACCGCGGCCATCGCGTCGGCGTGCCAGAGCTCCTGCAGGCCGACGATGTCGGGCTGCAACGCTGCGAGTTGCCGGCCGACCCAATCGACCTTGCGTTCGTACTGCTCCAGGAGTCCACGGCCGCTGGCCGGGATTCATGTTCGCCCCGGGCAGCTGGAAGTTGTAGAGGTTGAAGGTCGCGACACTGAATCGGTCGAGGCTCATGCCCGTCTCCTCGGGATTGCGGACTCGATAATCAGGAGCAGAGCTGACTCGGCGAGATACGTCAACCTCCAGCCCTGCGCGGTGCTTCCGGGAAACAATGAGCCATGGCCACGCGAACTCGCGCCGAGTTGGCGGAGCGCTGGGAGCGGCTGACCCAGTGGCCGCTGATCATCTCGGCGCTGTTGTTCCTGGTCGCGTACGCGGTGCCGATCATCGATCCGACCGTGCCGCGCTACGTCAAGGCGATCTGCAATTGGATCGACTGGGTGACCTGGGCGCTGTTTGCGCTCGACTATTTCGTCCGGCTGGTGCTCTCCGACGACCGCTTGCGATATCTGCTGCACCACTGGCTCGATCTGTTGATCGTCGCCCTGCCGCTGCTGCGGCCGTTGCGGCTGCTGCGGCTGCTGCCGCTGATCAGCGTGCTGAATCGGCGGGCCACCATGCTGCTGCGGGGCCGGGTGGCGATGTACGTGGCGGTCGGCTCGACCCTGATCGCCCTCGTCGCCGCCCTCACCGTGCTCAGTGTCGAGCGCGGCCGACCCGGCGCGAACATCGAGAATTTCGGCGACGCCGTCTGGTGGGCCGCCGAGACGATGACCACCGTCGGCTACGGCGACGTGTTTCCCGTCACCGCCTGGGGCCGCACCATCGCCGTCGGCCTGATGATCTGCGGGATCGGGTTGCTGGGCACGGTCACCGCCACGTTGGCGTCCTGGCTGGTCGAGAACGTCTCGGCCACACAGGAGAGCGACACCACGCGACTGCTGGCGCGGATCGACCGGTTGGAGGCGAAGATCGAGATGCTGCACGACCGACTCCCCGCGCCGGACGACACGCCGAGAACCGAACCGCAGGTGGCAACCGAAGGCCAGGACTAGGCCGCCGCGAGTCTGCCGGCGGTGGGTCCGGGTCACGGCCCGGACCTCAGCCTGTTCGCCGGGCGGCGACGACGGTGTAGTCGAGCGCCGAGGTCTCCTCTGCGGCCCGGCAGGTGAGCTGGGCCGGGAGCCGGTGGCCGGTCACGACCGTGAACCGCCACCCGCGACCGCCGGGGAGGACGAGATCGATCTCCCACCGGTCGCCCGCCGGCTGGGACAGCCCCAGCACGTACACCTCGTCGGCTCCGTAGGGACCCCACCGCCGGTGGGCCTCCCCGATCGCGACCTGGGCGGCCGGCGGGTAGCGGGTGATGCCGCGCAGGAAAGCGGCCGCCAACTCACCGCCCAGGTGCCGCTGGACCACTCCGACGACGTCGCCGGAATCCAGGTAGCCGTAGTAGACCCCGTCGGGCAGCACCACGACATTCGGCGCGAAGCGGTCACCGCCGACATGGGAGCACTCCCAGGTCGCCTCCGGCCATTGCTGCGCCAACGCCGCCGCCACCGGTCGTCCGCGCACCGCACAGCAGGTGTCGTGCACGCCATGGGCGCAGACCAGCAGCACCGGCTCGTGCCGGAGTTCGGCGGGTGGATGGCGGAGTGCGGTAGCGGCGTCGCGTAGATCCCCCGAGGTGCGCCAGCGTCCCCAGTGCACCCCGCCGTCGACGACGACCGCCCAGGAGCGCGCCGCCGCTGGAACGGACCGACCGGGTCGGCGGACGAGCAGCACTCGCCCGACCACGGCGCGGGCGGCGGCACTCAGGGTGGCGCGCAGTTCGGGCTCGAAGTCCGGCGTGCTGAGCGCCTCGACCGGCCAGGGTCCCGGGTGCTCGATCAGGAGCCAGCGCCGAATCATCGGGGCCGTGCCGAGGGGCGGATCACCGCGGCGGCGGGCCGTGTCGGAACAGCGCAGCGTCCGCTCGGCCGGCGGTGTCACGGACGGACGGCCACGCCCGCCACGATGAGTCGGCGAGCCAGCTCGATCCCGAGCGCATCGGCCATGGCGCGGCCGTCGACGAGCAGATCCCGGACCGCCGGCTCTTCGTCAGCGGTGACCCCGAAGTCCCCGGACCGACTTCGCAGCATCCAGGCGCCGCCGGCACCCGGCTCCAGCGTCGCCAGCAGGTGGGCCCGCAACCGGACGCTGTCGTTGGGCCCCAGCGTCTCGGCCGCCCGCAGCTGCGCCAGGACGCCCACCGGAGCCGCCCGTTGGCCGGAGCGCGCGCTCGCGAGCAGGTCGGGCACGAGGGCGGCACCCTCCACCTCCTGCAACGCGTGCACGAGGTGCTCGCGGACGAGATCCAGGTCGGCCTTCCAGCCGTCGGGCTCGTCCAGCTCCACCGCCAGGGGTAGTGAGGCCCGCACCGAGTCGTCGATGGCGGCGTCGTGGAGGGCGCGCTGGAGGAGCCGCTCCGCCAGTGCGTACCGGGTCCAGCTGTGTACGCCGACGGTGAGGTGGCTGCTCACGCCGCCGAGGGCGCGGGCCGCGTGCAGGAACCCCCGCGGCAGGTACAGGCAATCGCCGGGCCGGAGCACGGTCTGGATCAGCGGCTGCTCGGTGGCTCGGGCCTCCACGGCGGCGCGCCGATCGGTCCATGGTTGGTCGCGCAGCGGCGCCGGCAGCACCGGCTCGTGGATGGTCCACTCCTTGGTCCCGGCCAGCTGCAGCACGAACACGTCGTGGACGTCGTAGTGGTGGCTGAACCCCTGGCTCTGGGGCGGTGTGATGTAGGCGTTTGCCTGCACCGGGTGGCCCAGTTCGCCCGCGAGCTGCTGGCAGAAATCGATGATCGGTGGCCAGACCCGGTGCAGGGCCTGCAGGACCACGGTCGAACCGTCGGCGAACAGCCGAACCAGCTTGTCGTCGCTCACCTGGTCGTCGATGGTCGCACCGACCCCGCCGGCCGAGGTGAAGGACCGGTTGCCGAGCGTGGCGCCGTTCTTGGCGACCCGGAGGAAGGGCGTCCGGAGTCCATGGCGCGCGATCAGGTCGTCGATCGAAGGCTCGTCGAGTAGATCGGTGAAGTCGCGGGGCAATTGCGCCGCCGGGGTGAGCAGCGCCTGGCGGGCCCAGTACTGCCCGGCGAAGTCCTCCGCGCCGACGGCGATGAGCCTGGACAGGGCGAGGGGCCCGGCCACCGGGCCGGGCCCCTCGCTCTCGAAGTTGTCCAGCGTGATCAAAGCGAGGACAGATCAGGCGCCGGAGTCTGCGCCACCGTCAGCGCCACCGTCAGCGCCACCGTCGGCACCGCCGTCTGCGCCGCCGTCTGCGCCGCCGTCGTGCACGCCGGCCACGCCCTCGGCGCCGCCGTCGGCCGTGCCGTGCGCACCGCTGTCGGCGCCACCGTCGGCACCACCGTCGGCGCCGCCGTCTGCGCCACCGTCTGCGCCACCGTCATGGACTCCGGGCACGCCACTGGCGCCACCGTCGGCGGGACCCTCGGCCGCGCCGTCGGCCCCACCGTCGTGGACGCCCTCGGCGCCGCCGGCGCCACCGTCAGCCGGGCCGTGTGTCGATTCGCTCATCGATCCTCCTCGTGGATGTTGGCCGAGCCCGCGCGGGCTCGATGGTGATACAGGGGTTCCTTACCCACTTTGTCACGGCTCTACCCCCGGACACAGTGGGGGTCCGGCTCAAGACACCAGTCGCGGGCACGCTCTCGGCCGCCGGGGGCGGCAAGGTTCAAGGCGAGTGTCGGTAGGGCGGATTACGATCGCAGCATCATGGGGGAGAACGTACCCACGGGGTTGACCGGCGGCCTGCTCGCCAATCTGCTCAGCAACGACGCGATCATCGCGATGGTCGGCCACGAGGCGTTCGCCCGCGGCATGGTGTACGCGCGCAATGGGCAGGTCGGCGAGGTCCAGATCGACCCCGAGGCCATGCTCATGTCCGGTCGGGTGCAGGGCAGCTACCGGGACTCCTACGACACGTCGGTCCGGCTGGTCGGCAGCGAGCGCGGCTGGACCGGGCACCGCGGAGTCTGCTCGTGCCCGGTGCGCAACGACTGCAAGCATGCCGCCGCCTTGTTGATCGTGGCCCGGACGCGTGTCCAGGCGGGCCTGCTGGACGAGCGTCCCGCGTGGGAGCTGGCCCTGGAGCGGGTCGTGCGGGAGCCCGAACCGGCCGCGGACACGGCGCTGATCCCGCTCGGGGTGGAGTTCGGCGTGGAGCAGCTGCCGGGCTACCGCGGGCACCGGGGACGCACCACCCTGCGGATGCGCCCGGTCCGCTGGGGAGCCCGCGGGACCTGGCTGCGCACCGGCATTTCCTGGGACGAGCTCGACTACCCGTCCCGGCGCCACCCCGGTGAGCAGCGCGATCTGCTGCTGCAGTTGCGGACGGCCGCGGGGGCCTCGGCCCGGTTCGGGCTGCCGCGCAGTCCGTGGCTCCCCCTCGGCGAGGTCGGCGCCGGGTTGTGGACCTTGTTGGCCGAGGCCGAACGGCTGGGACTGTCCCTGCTCGTCGAAGGCGGCCAGCTACCGCCCATGATCACCAGGAACGCGCCTGCCATGGTGCTCGACGCCCGGCGGGTCGCTCCCGACCTGGTGCTGGAGCCTCGGATCCTGCTCGATGGCGAACCGCTCGCCGCCGATCGGTACGGACTGCTCGGTGACCCCGTGCACGGGCTGTATCTGTACGACTCCCTGGCGTCGGGACCGGGCCGGGTCGGCCTGACGCTGGCGCAGTTGTCCGAGCCGCTCAGCCGCGAGCAGCGGCGGTTGCTGGCCGACGCCACCCCGATCCAGGTTCCGGCCGCGGACGAGCAGCGGTTCCTTGCCGACTACCTGCCCGCCGTCCGGCGCCGGGCCGCCGTCGTCAGCAGCGACGGCTCCGTCGCCCTGCCGGGGGTCGCCCGGCCGCAGCTGGCGCTGGCGGTGACCTTCCGGGCCGAGCACCGGCTGAGGTTGGACTGGTCGGTGCGGTACGCCCGGGACGGCGTCGAACACGTCTACGCCCTCGACGAGGACGTCACGACGTTCACGCTGCGCGATCTGGCCGCCGAGACGGACTTGGCGGCGTCGCTCCCGCTGCCGTACGACGAGCTGCCGATGCTGGCCCGTGCCGGTACGGGCCAGACCGGACCGGCCGCGCACGTGCTGCTCGCCGCCGGGGACGCGGCGGTGTTCGTCGACCGCATCCTGCCGCGGCTGGAGGCGGCGGGAGTCATCCTCAGTTTCCGGGGGGAGCCGATCGCCTACCGACGGCCCGAGTCCGAGCCGGTGCTCGAGGTGTCGGCGACCCCCACGGGCAACGCGGACTGGTTCGACCTCGCGATCCGGGTCCGGTTGGACGGCGAGGTCGTGCCGTTCGAGGACCTGTTCGTCGCGCTGCACGCGCAGGACGATTTCCTGATCACCGAGACCGGGGTCTACGTCGAGCTGGACCGTCCCGAGTTCCATCGACTGCGCGCGTTGATCGACGAGGCGCGCCAGCTCGACGATCGTGATCGCCATCTTCCCGAAACGCCCGGCCTGCGGCTCAATCGCACCCAGGTGGACCTCTGGGAGGAATTGGTCGACCTCGGTGTGGTGCTCGGCCAATCGGACCGCTGGCTGGCGTCGGTCCGATCACTGCTCGATGATCATGAACGGGCTCCGGCCGAGACCCCGGACACTCTGCTGGCCACCCTGCGGCCCTATCAGGAAGCCGGCTTCGGCTGGCTGCAGGCGTTGTGGCGGCACGATCTGGGGGGCGTCCTGGCCGACGACATGGGCTTGGGTAAGACGCTCCAGACGCTGGCGCTGATCTGCCGCGCTCGAGCCGATCAGCCGGCCGATCCGCCCTTCCTCGTCGTCGCACCCACCAGCGTCGTGTCCAACTGGGCCGCGGAGATCGCGCGTTTCGCTCCGACGCTCCGGGTGGTCACGATGGAGTCGGGTCGGGGCCGCCGACCGCTTGCCGAGCTGGTCGAGGGTGTGGACGTGCTGGTCACCTCGTACGCGCTGCTGCGGCTTGGGATCGACGCGTACGCGGAGCAGCCGTGGGCCGGGATGATCATGGACGAGGCCCAGTTCGTGAAGAACCGGCGTGGCCGGACGTATGCGGCCGCGCGCCGGATCCCGACGGCGTTCAAACTCGCGATCACCGGCACCCCGGTGGAGAACAACCTGATGGACCTGTGGGCACTGTTCTCTCTGGTCGCCCCCGGCTTGTTCCCCCATCCCGACCGCTTTGCCGAGTACTACCGGCGGCCGATCGAGCGCGACGGCGATCCCGTCCGGCTGGCCCAGTTGCGCCGCCGGATCGCGCCGTTCCTGGTGCGCCGGACCAAGGAGGCCGTCGAGGCGGAACTGCCGCCCAAGCAGGAAAAGATCGTCGAGGTCGTCCTGCAGCCGCGGCACCAGAAGATCTACCAGACCCAGCTGCAGCGGGAGCGGCAGAAGGTGCTCGGACTGATCGACGACCTGGACGGCAACCGGTTCACGATCTTGCGTTCGCTGACCCTGCTGCGCCAGCTGAGTCTCGATCCAGTGCTGGTCGACGCCCAGTACGCGGGAGTGCCGGCGAGCAAGATCGACGTGCTGGTGACGATGCTCGACGAGTTGCTGGGGGAGGGTCACTGCGCGCTGGTGTTCAGCCAGTTCACCGGATTCCTCGATCGGATCGGTGAACGGCTCGACGCCGAGCGGATCCGGTTCGTGCGACTAGACGGCCGCACCCGCGATCGCGCGGGGGTGATCGAACGGTTCCGGGCGGGCGAGGCGCGAGTCTTCTTGATCAGTCTCAAGGCCGGGGGCTTCGGGCTGAACCTGACCGAGGCGGACTACTGCTTCGTGCTGGATCCCTGGTGGAATCCCGCCGCCGAGGCCCAGGCCGTGGACCGCGCCCACCGGATCGGCCAGCAGCGCACGGTGATGGTCTATCGCCTCGTCGCCCGGGACACGATCGAGGAGAAGGTGATGGATCTCAAGGCCCGGAAACAGCGATTGGTGCAGGCCGTTCTGTCCGACGACGCGCTCGGCGCCAAGGAGATCGAGGCCGACGACATCCGGGAGATCTTGGAGCTTCCGTCGGCCGCCGGAGAGGGCTCGGAAGGCGTGTCATCTTTATGACATGGCCAATAGCAGACAATGCGTCGAACTGGCTCGACAGCATGCTCTGTAGGTGATTTATTTCAGCCCATACCGGGGCTCGAGCAGAACGGGGCACCGGGGTACGACAGGGTCGCAGATAACCTGCTCTGCGTCGACAGTCTCTCAGGGGAAGAGCATTCGGCGGCGACCTCGGGGGTACCGCGCCAGTGATCGTGAGGAAGGCTCACACCTCCTCACCTTCACTGGCTTTGTACTGTGTCGTCCGGCTCGCGCCCGCTGCGCGCCCTTGAGACTCCGTCTTCCTCCTTCGCTCGCAGACGGAAAAGCGTGTCTGCTCCCTCAGTCGTCCAGACGGAGCCGGGCGCTCCGCTAACCGACGCTCGCCGGGGAGGGTCCGGCTCTCCGCTTACCGACGCTCGCAGATGTGCCCAACGCGTCGCTGCGCCCGTGTTCAGGAGCGTCGACTGGGGTTAGCGCCCTGAGTCGTCGAAGGGTGCATCGCGGGTCTGCTCGGTACTAGCAGTAGCTCCGGCGCCTCAAGAGGGCCGTGGGAAAAGCCGGAGCTACTGCTAGTGCCGCCGCATCGTTCGGACTTACCAGGCGTAGTGCTCCGGGGCGGTCTTCTTGGGCGGGAAGATCTCGTCGAGGCGGGCGAGGGTGGCCTCGTCCAGCGAAAGGTCGACGGCCCGGACGGCGTCGTCGAGCTGGCTCGCCAGCCGCGGACCGATGATCGGAGCGGTTACCGCTGGGCGGTGCAGCAACCAGGCCAGGGCGACGTCACCGGGCGCGGCGCCGACATCGGCGGCCAGCTTCTCGTACGCCTCGATCTGGTCCCGGTGGGCCGCCAGTGACTCGGCCGCCCGGCCTTCCTGGCGGCGTACCCCGGAGGCCTCCTTCGCCAGCACCCCGCCGAGCAGTCCGCCCTGCAGCGGGGACCAGGGGATGACGCCGATGCCGTAGTGCTCGGCCGCCGGCACGACCTCGAGCTCGATGTCTCGGACCAGCAGGTTGTACAGCGACTGTTCGCTCACGAGGCCGAGATAGCTACGCCGGCGCGCGGCCTCTTGGGCCTGAGCCAGGTGCCAGCCGGCGAAGTTGCTGCTGCCGGTGTAGAGCAGCTTGCCCTGCTGGACCGCGACCTCGATGCCCTGCCAGATCTCCTCCCAGGGAGTGTCGCGGTCGATGTGGTGGAACTGGTAGAGGTCGATGTAGTCGGTCTGCAGCCGCTGCAGACTGGCGTCCAGCGCCCGCCGGATGTTCAGGGCGGACAGCCGCCCGGAGTTCGGCCAGTCGCCCATGTCGCCGTACAGCTTCGTGGCCAGGACGGTCCGTTCCCGCCGCCCCCCGCCCTGGGCGAACCAGTTCCCGATGATCTCTTCGGTGTGACCCTTGTGGTCGGCGCCGCCGTACGCGTTCGCGGTGTCGAAGAAGTTGATCTCGTACTCGTGCGCGGCGTCCATGATGGCGTGGGAGTCGGCTTCGGTCGTCTGCGGACCGAAGTTCATGGTGCCGAGGCAGAGCCGGGAGACCTTGAGGCCAGTGCGTCCGAGGTGGGTGAATTTCATGTCTCCACCCTGTCACCGGCCGCAAACCGGCATGGGTCTGGTCCCGGCCGGGTCGGAAGTCGCGTTTGGTGGGAAAACGTGGCTGCGCATGCTGCGGAAGTCGCGTTCGGTGGAGAAACGCGGCGCGGGCGGGCTACCGCGCGGTGGCGGCGCGATGCGCGTCAGCGAGGGTGCGGTAGGTCTCGGCGTTGGCGAGGACGCGGTCGACCTCGGCGTCGGTGAGCTCACGACGGACCTTGCCGGGTACGCCGGCGACCAGGGAACGGGGCGGCACCACCGTGCCCTCGAGGACGACCGTGCCGGCGGCGACCAGGGACCGGGTACCGATCCGCGCGCCGTTCAGCACCGTGGCGTGCATCCCGATCAGGCAGTCGTCCTCGACCGTGCAGCCGTGCACCACGGCCGCGTGCCCGACGCTGACACCGGATCCGATGATCGCGGGGAAGCCGTAGTCGGTGTGGACGACGACGTTGTCCTGCAGATTGCTGCGGGCGCCGAGGACGACCAGGTCCATGTCGGCGCGGACCACGGCGCCGTAGAAGATGCTGGCCCCGCTCTCCACGCTGGCCCGGCCGATCACGGTGGCGGTCGGGGCCAGCCATGCGTCCTCGGCGACGATCGGGTCGATGCCGTCGAACGGGATGAGCGTGGGCGCCGGCAACGATCGGGCCGTCGAATCGGGCATGGGCCTCAGCCTACGGACGCCGCCGCCGGCACCGGGTGGGACGTCGCCGCTCCGAAGCAGACGAAGGGCGCGGGGTGGGCGCCCGCAGCATCGACGGCCGTGTCGCAGGCCGTATCGCAGGCCGTGGCCAGCGCCTCCGCCGAGTCCGTACCGCGGGCGAGTTCGGCATGGTAGCGGGTCATGACCGCGTGGGCGGTCTCGTCGTTGACCCGGGCCACCCCGGCCACGACGCACTGGACGCCCAGGTGCAGCAGCACGCTGGTCAAACCGAGCGCCTCGCCGCCGACCCGCGGGCTCACGGTGCCGAGGTCGCAGGCGGACAGCACGACCTGACGGGCCGCGGTCGACGCCGGGTCGAACTCGTACGCGAAAACCGGTCCCGCGTGCAGTCGGACGGCCGAGAACAACGGGTTCTCCTGGTGGTGGGTGCCGTGGGCCGCGACGTGCACCAGGCCGGGGGTGGCCAAGGCGGCGCGGAGATCCGCGCCGGTGGCCCTCGGACGGATCTGTACGTCCGCGCCCCGCCAGTGAGCGGCCACCGCGCCGATCTCCGCACCCGCCCGCGACAGGTCCGGCCCGGCGAGCGCGACCACCGGTGCTCCGGCGGGGGCTGGTGCGATCTCACTCGCCCGCAACCAGGCGGTGGTCGACGGAGCCACCACCACCGGGCGCCCCCGCAGACCGGGCAGCATCCCCCAGGGCACGGGGGTCAGGGCTTCGGTCGGTACGACGATGATCCGGTCCTGCCGGTCCGCGCCGAGGAATCCGAGCGGCGCACCCACGACCGCATCCAGGGCGTCGAGATCGCGACCGAGGGAACGGCGGGCCGCGGCCGCCACCGCCTGCGGCAGCCGGTTCAGGGCGAGCAGATCGAGGTCGGCGCGGATGCGGTGCACGAGGTCCAGGAGCGGCCGGATCGGGCCCAGCTTCCTCAGCCGCATCCGGCCGTCCCGCATCACGACGGCGTGCAGGTGCCCGTCGGACTCGACATAGCAGACCAGCGTCGCGCCCGCCTCGGCAACCGCGTTCCGGACCGCGGGAACCGCGCTGGGCTGGTACAACCTCCGGCTCCCGTCCAGCAGCCACGCGTGCTGGCGCAATTGGCGCTGCAGCTCGCCGGCCCGGTGCTGCCAGCGGCTCAACTGAGCTGCGTCGGTCTCGGTCTGACCCAGCTGCGCGCGCTGCAGACGGTCGATGACCTGGCGCAGTTCGGCCAGCCGGCCGGCCGCGACCTCGTCGGCCGGTGGGGTCACCGGCTGGAGGCGTCGGGACGCAGCCCGGGACCGCTCGACTGCGGCGAGTACCTGAGCCGGCTGCCCCCCGGCCAGCGCCACCGACACGTCCAATTCGGCGAGCCGGACACCGTGGACAGCACTCGCCGTCTGCAGTTCGATGCTGCCGAACTGGGACCGGTAGGCCGCCAGGTCGGTCAGGCCGGCAACCAACTGGCGCCGCGCCGAACGCCGCCGGCCGGTGGCCAGGTCCAGTCGCGCCAACACGTACCGGGTCTGCAGCCGGACCCCGATCGGATCCTCCGGGCGGGGGCGTCCGGCCCGCCGGGCCAGGCCGTGGGCACCCTCGACATCACCGAGTCGCTCTGCTGACTCGGCCGCCAACATCCACGCCGTCCGCGCGGACGCGGCGAACCCGGCCATGGCGAACTCGGCCGCCAGGCGCTGGGCGGGCGGCAGCAGTCGGGCCGACGGACGGCCGTCACGCAGATCGGCCTGCAGCAGTACGAGCTCGGCGTTGCGCCGCCAGCGTTCGTTCCCGTGTCGCCGGAACCGGTCGCGGGCCCGCGCCGCCTGCCGCCGCGCGGCCAAGGTGTCACCGGCGAGCAGCGCCGACTCACCCCGGGTCAGCTCCACCTCGCCGACGTCTTGGAAGTTCCGGTCCCGGCTGAGTACGGCGGCGGCCTGGGCCAGGGTCTCGTCGGCCTCGATCCGCAACCCGGCGGCGAGCAGCACCCGCGACCGGTCGAGCAGGGCGATGCCGGCCTGCGTCTCCACTCCCGTCCGACGATCCAGAGCGATCCCGGCGTCGATGGTTCGCAGGGCGAGCGGCAGGTCGCCGGCCATGAACTCCAGGCAGCCGAGGTTGTGCAGTGAGATCCGCTCCGGCTGAGTCAGCCCGAACCGTCGGGCCAGCTCGATGCTCCGGCTCAAATCGGTCCGGGCCGCCGCGATGTCACCGCGTTCGACGTGCAGCGCGCCCCGGTTCAACAGCACGCGCCACTTGTCGATCCCGGCCTCGTCGGAGATCCGGCGAACGGCGTCGTCGAGGTCGCACAGCGCATCGCGCAGCCGGCCGCCGCGGAACAGGATCAGGCCGCGCTGACTGGCGAGGAAGGCGGAGAACTGGTCGTCGGGCACGGACCGTCCCCAGCGCACCGCCCGGTCCATCACCTCCAGACCCGGCTGCAGCCCGCTGGTCTCCACGGTCGACTTCGCGAGGGTGGCGAGCAGGCGGGCGACCAGCCGGTCCCGAGCGGTCCCGTGGCACGGGCTCGACACACGCTCCGACGCCGGCTCCAACTCCGACTCCGGCTCCGATTCCGGTCCCGCGGACAGTTTCGCCAGGCCGCGGCGGACCAGCTGGGCCCCGCGCGCCGGATGACCGCCGAGGTTCTCCGCGACCGCCCGCTGCTGGAGTTCTTCGGCGACGAGCAGCTCGCCCGCCATCACACTCACGACGTGAACGCGGCCAGCACGCTCTTCAATGCAGCAGCGGGATCGCCGAGTTGCTGCGGCGCGGCCGCCTCGGGGCGCAGCCTGATCAGGGCCTCGAGGTAGCTACCGGCGACGGCCGGGGCCGCGAACGACGTCCCCGACCAGGTCGCGAATCCACTGGTGAAGTCGTCGGGATCCAGGTTTCCCGGGTGTCGCGCCAGCCGCCGATCCGGGCCGTGGGCTCCAGGGAGCCGTCAAAGCTCACCGGCTGGGTGCTGAACACCTGCGCCCCCGGGGCATAGACCCGAACCCAGTCAGCCGAATTGCTGAACAGTGCCACGGTGCCGTTCGGATTACGGGCCCCCACACTGGTCAGCCGCAGCACCTCCGCGAAGGCCGCCGGGTACATCCTCCGGCTGGTGGCGTCGTTGCCGGCCGAGGCGAACAGCGCCACCCCCAGTCCGGCCAGCAGGGTGAGGGGGCCGAGCAGGGAGGCGTCCGTGGCCTCGTCGCCGGGCTGTTCGTGGTAGTAGCCGAAGGACATCGACAGCGCGTCCAACGGCCGCGTCCCGTCGGCGTGCTCGATCATCCGCTGGACGATGGCGTTGACCATGACGCTCTCGTCGACGTAGCCGTCGGCGCCCATCACCCGCACCATCAACAGATCGGCGTCCGGGCAGGTCTGCCGGATCAATCCCGCGATGAACGTGCCGTGGCCGGAGAAGTCGTCCAGACCACCCTCGAGCCGGTCGTGGACCACGCCGCTGGCCTCCGGCTCGGATTCGCGCGGGTTCGGATCCACGTCGACGCCGTCGACCAGCCAGGGGTGTTCGCCGACCCCGGTGTCCAGGATCGCGATCTGCGGCCGGCGGTGCGGTAGGTCCTGATCGGTACGGCGGTCTGGCGCGGGTCCGTAGTATCCGACCGGGGTCCGACCGCCGAGGCCGGGCACGGCGTACTGGTAGCGGACCGCGCCACCCGCGGTCATCGTGCCACCCGCGGTCATGGTCCCGCCGGCGGTCATGGTGCCGCCCGCCGTCATCGTGCCCCCGGCGGTCATGGTGGCGCCAGTGACGTTGGCGTACATCAGGTGGTCGAGTCCGACCCTGACCTTCGGCGGGGCACCCGGCGCCGACGGACGGGCTCGATAGGTCTGGATGAGGGTCCACGCGTCGACCCGGACGGCGACGCCCGGCAGCGGCAGGAGTTGGGCGGGCAGCACCCAGTGCCGCGCCAGTCGCTCGCCGAGATCGAGGTCGGCCGGCCCGCCGGATACAGCTCCTCGTTGCGCTGGTCGAACCGGACCGCCAGTCCGAGCTCGCGCGCCGCGGCGGCGAAGTCGGCGGCCTCCGGCACTGCCCGGAGTGGTGTTCAGCAGGACCCGGTCGGCGACGTACAGCGTGGAGTCGACGTCCACGCCGTCGACCTGCACCGCCCGGGTCGGGTCGAGGACCCGGGCCCGGTGGGCCACCCACGGGTCGTACATCCCGTCGTAGCTGGTCTCGTGCTGGGGGCCTGCCGGTCGCTCACCGTTCGGGGTCACGTGCTCAGGATCGGACCGGACCGGCTTTGATACAAGGGTGAACGACGACCGAATGCCGGGCCGGGTGATCGTGGTCGGCTCCGCTAACCTCGATCTGACCGCCACCGTGGACGCCCTGCCGCAGCCAGGACAGACGGTGATCGCGACCGCCTTGACCGGCGCTGCGGCGGGAAGGGTGCGAATCAGGCGGCGGCCGCGGGCCGGCTCGGAGCCGACGTCCGGATCGTGGCGGCCGTGGGCGACGACGACGCTCGCTCGGCGATCACCTCGGCGGCCGTGGCCGCGGGGGTCAGCACCGACCAGCTCCAGGTGCTGGCCGGAGAGCCGAGTGGCACCGCCTTGATCACGGTGGACGCCGCCGGGGAGAACTCGATCGTGGTGGTGCCGGGTGCGAACGCCCGACTCGCTCCGGAGCACCTCGACGACTGCGTCTGGCCGACCTCGGGCCCAGGGACGTGGTCGTGGTCTCGCTGGAGATCCCAGCCGGGACCGCCGAGGCCGCGCTGCAGACCGGTCGGGAGCGGGGCGCGACCACCCTGCTCAACCCGTCGCCGTTCTCGGCGGCCGTCGCCGGGCTGTTGCCCTGGGTCGACGTGGTGATCGTGAACGAGGGCGAGGCGGCCGAACTGGGTCCGGGCGCGCTGGACCGGCCCGAGCTGGCCGTCGTCGTGACGCTCGGCGGTGCGGGGGCCCGGGTTCGGCCGGCCGGGGCGGCCGGCTGGCAGCCGGTGCCGGCGCCGGTCGTCGACGTGGTCGACACCACTGGCTGCGGGGACGCCTTCGCCGGCGCGATGGCGAGCGAGTTGGCCGCGGGCGCCGACCTGGTCGCGGCGACCGGATTCGCGGTGCGCTACGCCGCGCAGGCCGCCACCGCCTCGGGCGCCCAGAGCTCCTACCCCGATCGTGCCTCGTTCGAGGCCGGGAACCTCACCGCCTGATCAGTTTTCGTCATCTCGGGAAAATCAGGGTTCAGCGGCAACTGCGCCCGAGCGGCACTGGATCCGAAGGTCTCGCGGTCGTTGCGCAACCGATCCGATGGGGCTCCTGATCCTGTCCTGAGGTTTAGCGAAACCTGCTCCAATCCTGAGGGAATCTTGATGACCACCTTATCCCTCCGAGCAGGGTCTCTTGAGCCAGCTACGGCAGTCTTTACCTTGCTGGAGCACTTGGGGGAGAGTTCCAGCCCGGCCGTTGGGGGACGACCGGTAGCAACTAGGGGGTAGGACCGTCAGTGCCAGACATCGAACGCGAGCCACAGACTCGCCTGCTCAACGTCGCCGCTGGGGGTCACATCGCGCGAGCATCCTTGGGGGAGGATCACGCGCACCCGGTCGTCGGACCGGTCGGGTTCACCGGGGGGCAACCCGACCTGGTCCGGACGACCGAGTCACACATGGGCGTCAGCGCTGGGGGAGCGCATGATCGCCAGGGAAATCAACCCGCTATGGGGAGCGGGTCAGGGGGAGGATCGGTCCCGGTTCCGACTGGAGCCTCGGGGCCGGTCAGCCTCCCCGGATCAGGCGGGGAGGCGGAGAGCGCAGGCAGCGGCGGACTCGGGGGAGCCGCCATCCGTCGCCGGTGCGCCGGACCCGGCGCCCGAGGTGGTGATGCGCGACCGTTTCCAACTCGACTACCTGCAGTTGCTCGACGGCCGGCTGGCCAGTATCGAGAACAACATCGCCACCCACCACTACGAAGAGGCACGCATCGCGATGCTGAGCCTCGAGGCGGCCAGCGGGATGATCGGTGCCCATCGGCTGGTGGAAGGACTCCGCGAACTCCGCGGGATCGTCGATTTCGGCCCCGCCTCGCTGCGTACCGAACTGATCGCGAAGATCATGTCCGAAGCCGCCGACGTGCGGCGTGCTCTGGAGACCAACGGCGGGATCGACGGCACCGACTCGGTTTTCTGACCCGTCGCCGGCCTTCAGGACTGGGCTTCGGCCAATCGGTAGCCGACACCGCGCACGGTCTCGATGTAGCGCGGTGAGCTGACCGGATCGTTGAGCTTGCGCCGCAGGTTGGCCATGTGCACCTCGACGGCGCGGCGGTCGGAATCGCCCACGTAGCCGGTGGCGGCGTTCTCGCCCCGCAGTTCCAGCGCCAACGCGTCCTTCGTGATCACCCGTCGATTGCCCTCCATCAGCGCCAGCAGCAGATCGAACTCGCTGCGGGTCAGCTCGACCGGGGCGCCGTCGATGTCGCACAGCCACATGTCGGCGTTGATCCGCAGCCCGTTGTGGGTGAGCCAGCCGGCCTCGGGCTCCGGCTCGGCCTCGGTCGGGATCGGCGGCGGCAAGTCGTTGGCGTTGGCCGCTGGCACCAGCGGGGCTTTGGCCGCGGGCGCGGGCGCGGCCGATTGGCTCGTCGACTCGCTCGACTGCGCCGGTAGCGGCGCAGCATCGCCTCGATCCGGGCCCGAAGCTCGCGGGGTCGGAACGGCTTTGTCAGATAGTCATCGGCACCCGCGTCGAGCCCCATCAAGGTGTCGATCTCCTCGTTGCGGGCCGACAGCATGATGATGTAGGTGTCGCTGAAGCCGCGGATCTGCCGCGCCACCTCGAAGCCGTCGATGCCGGGCAGGGAGACGTCGAGGGTGGTGAGGATCGGGGAGTGGTCCCGGATGGCTTTGATCCCCTCGGCGCCGGTTTCGGCGGTGAAGCAGTGGAAGCCGGCCTGGTCCAGGATCGCCTCGAGCAGGTGCCGGATGTCGGCGTCATCCTCGATGACGACCGCGATCCGCTCAGCACCCGGCATGCCTGTAGTTCCCTACCTCTGCTCTTCTCGAGTCTTGATTCGTGTCGCGTTCGCCGGAATCAAAGGTATCGGGCCGCGTAGTAGGTCTGTGAATCGAGCGCGAAGACCTCCAAGTCGGCCCACCGGCGGATGAGAGTGTCGATGCGTTCTCCCAATCCGGCATCACGATTGTAGGCACACAGGTCCCAGGCGCAGACGGCTCGATCGGCGCTCAAGCGCTGAGACCATAGGCGCAGCATCTCCTCGAACACCTGCTGATTCTGGCTCTTGGGGTCCACCAGGGCGAAACCGAGATAGTAGATGGCGTTCCGGGCCGCGTGCTCGGGGTAGCGGGCCTGGAAGTACTCCGGACTGATCCAGGGCACCGTCTCCAGCGACCTCGTCATGGTGGAGAGGGCGATCGGCATCCCGTCGCCGCCCCAGGCGACGTACTTCCAGACCCGGGGGTCGGTCATCTCGTCGAAGAACTCGTTCCGGTGCAGCACCTGCCGGGCCGCGGCTCGAGTTCGCAGCTCCCCGAACGCATTCAGGTAGAGCTCGTAGAAGGTCTCGGCGTGTTCGAGGTCGATGGTGGTCTCGATCGTGATGTTGACCGTGGATCTGGTCATGAGTTCCTTCACCGGCTCTGGCTCAGGCCGCGGAGACGACGGCGCGGACCGGGTACCGGCTGGCACCCGATCAACCTCTCCCCGATTGGTACGGCATGAACCGTGAGTCGATCATGGTCGGCAATGGCTGCTGGGGGGGCCGTGCGACACCCCGGACCCTCAGCGGCGATTTCTCCTAGGTGACAGACGGACCGTGTCTCCTGCTCGGGGCCGCCTACCCGGTCCTGCGGCAGGGCGGCTGGACTCGGCCCGAGGGCAACGTTACCTGCCCGGGCCGGCCTCGAGTGCCGGGTCCGCGGAGTGGTGCGGGCGATGCCCGTTGCCGGGCTCATCGAGGGCCCCGAAGCCGTGGTCCGCGGTCGGCGGCAATTCGGCTTCGTCGTCTTCGTGACCGAACGAGCGGGGCAGTACAAAGCGGAACGCGGCGCCGCCGCTCGCCCGGTTCTCCGCCCAGATCCGACCGCCCAGGCGCTCGACCAGACTGCGGCTGATGGCCAGGCCGAGACCGGTGCCGCCCTTCTCCCGGGCGTCGGAGGAGTCGACCTGTTCGAACCGGGTGAAGATCAACTCGAGCATGTCGTCGGGGATGCCGCGACCCTCGTCGTCGATGCGGAACTCGACGGTGTCCGGCTGGGCGGCGGCCGACACCGTCACGGTCGAGCCGGGTGGGGAGAACTTGACCGCGTTGCCCAACAGGTTGAGCAGGGTCTGCACGACGCGGTCCGCATCGGTGATCACGGTCCCCTCCTGGTGGGACACGGTGATCCGTACCTGCGCCGCTTCAGCCAGCACCGTCATCTGGTTGACGGCCGAGTCGATCAGCTCACCGGCGGTGAAGGTACCGATCTCGAGCGGCAGGGTGCCCGACTCGATCCGCTCGAGGTCGAGGATCTGGTCGATCAGTCGGGTCAGCCGCCGGCTGGAATCCATGGCGATCTCGACCATCCGGGTGGCCGGGGCGGACAAGTGGCCGAGCGCACCCCCGGCCAGCAGGCCGAGTGAGCCCCGGATCGCGGTCAGGGGCGTACGCAGCTCATGGCTGACCATGGACACGAACTCGTTCTTCATCCGGTCGATCTCGCGCCGTTGGGTGACGTCGCGGAAGACCACCACCGCGCCGGGGGTACCGGCGTCCGGGTTCATCGGGCTGGCCGTCACCTCGACCGGGATCAGGCGGCCGGCCGCGTCCCGGTAGACGTCCGCGATACCGCTGACCGGGATCCCGTCGGCGACCACCGAGGTGAGGTAGCAAGTCGGCGAAAGGCGCGCGTGATCAGGCGCCCGGCCGTTCAGATCGTGGCTGAGGGCCGGGCTGAGGCCGAGACGGGATTCGAAGCCGCCGTCGGCGAAGTGATCGTGGAACAGCGCGTGCGCGTTCCGGCCCAGGATCTCGCCCTGGGAGAAGCCGAGAGCTGTCGCCGCCGCCGGGTTGACGAACGTGATCTCGCCGGCCGCGTCGACGCCGTACACGCCCTCGCCCACCGAATCCACCAGCAGGTCGGTGCGCTGGGTGACGGCACGGAGTTCGGTACTGCGCTCGATCACGCGCTGTTCGAGTCCGCGGCGCAGAGTCTCGTTGTCCCAGGTGAGCAGCGTCTGGCGAGCCGAGACGGCCAGCAGAACGAGGATGAGCAACGCGTTCGAGGTCGTCGTGGCCGTGCCGGACGCAGCTGCCGTCAGGTGCAGGAACACCGCGACCACCAGCATCCCGAACATGACCGTGGTCCCGGTCACGGCCGACCGCTCGAGCGTTTCGGTGGTGTCGGGCCGCGGAATCGAGGACCAGGAGACCCCGACGGTCAACAGCAGATATCCCGCGATCCAGCCCAGGTCGATGACCGTCCCGAACTCGAACGAACCCTGGGCCCCCGCCGCGGCGGCCAAACCGTCGGAGATGGCGAACAGGGCAAAACCGGCCGACGCCATGGCCAGCACCGGCCGCTCCGTCCGGCTGCTCCGGGTGAAGAGCAGCCAGCCGATGGTGGCCACCATGAGATCGACGACCGGGGCGAACAGAGGGGTGAAGCGCGAGAGCGCATCGCCGGTCTGGTCCAGGATCCGTGGGAACAAGGTGTTGGAGGCGATGAGCAGCACAGAGCCGCCGAGCACCACCCCGTCCAGAAGCATCCGGCTGAGGTCGGTGCCACGACGTGGAGTCGACGGGTAGACGAGCATGCCGGCGACACAGAGCACCAGAGCCGCGATGAGCGCGATCTCGCCGATCGGCACCGCGATGACGGGTCGGCTGTAGCCCACCACGGACACCCACAGGTTGCCCAGCGCGCCGCAGAGGGCGGCGGCGGCGAAGAACAGCCAGGCCCGACGTCTGCGGCCGACGTTGCGGCGGTAGCGTCCGCGACAGGCCAGCGAGAGGGCGAGGCCGGACGTCAGCATGGCGACGGTGCTGACGAGGTGGCGGACGGATTCGGGCAGGTTGCTGGTCAGCAACAGTCCGACGACGAGCACGGCGACGGCGGCGACCGCCGCCAGAATCCAGGAAGCCCGGTGCGCCGAAGTGGGGGAATCCGGCGGGGGACCGGCGTGTCCCTGCATGCAGCGACGCTATCACCGCGGCCCGCTAGGATACGGCTGGCGATTCTTCCCACCGTCGTGGGTCGAAGAGCTCGGCGAGTTGACGGTGGGTGGTGCGATGGGGGCCCGCAAGGTCCTGGTGGTCGACGACGACGACGTGATCCGGGAAGTGGCCAAGGTCGCCCTCGAAGTCGTCGGCGGGTGGCAGGTCCTCGCGGCCGGTAGTGGTGCCGAAGCACAGCAGATGGCCCGTGCGGAGCAGCCTGACGTCGTGCTGCTGGACGTCATGATGCCGGGCATGGACGGTCCGCGGACCGCGGCGGCGCTCGAGGACGATCCCGAAACCCGAGCAATTCCCGTGGTCTTCTTGACCGCAAAGCTGTCCGATCCGATTACGATGGGCCCTTCCGGGCGCAACCTGGCGGGGGTCATCGCCAAACCGTTCGACCCGATGACCCTGGCCATCGAGATCTCACAGCTCCTAGGGTGGACAGATTGACCGAACACAGGCACGTGGTCGCGAACGGTGACGACCGCCTCCGGGCGGCCCTCACCTCCATCGGGGCCCATGCCCGGACCAGCAATCTGGGCCGCGCCGACACCTTGGCCGATGCGTTGAGGCGCATGGAATCGGGCACCCTCACCGGTGAGCACCAGGAGGCGGCCGTGCGATCGGCCCACCAGCTGGCCGGCTCGGCGGGCACCTTCGGGTTGCAGCCGGCGTCGAAGCTGGCGAGTTGGTTCGAGCGGTTCTTCACGACCTTCGACTCCGTCGGCCAGGATGACCTGGCCGCGGCTCGAGCCCGGCTGACGGAGTTGCGTACCCGGTTGGACGATCCGCCCGACCTGGCCTGAGACCAGCCCGGGGCCGGTGGGGCCTACCAGCCGGTGGCGCCGGGGCCGTAGCCGCTGGCCCGTCTGGCCGGCGATCGCCGGTGCAGCAGCCAGGCCGCGAGCACGCCGCCGACCGCCCCGCCCAGGTGGGCCTGCCAGGAGATGCCGGCCGCGCCGGGCAGCACGCCCCAGATCAGGCCGCCGTACCCGAACAGCACCACGACGCCGATGACGACCTGCGACGCCTGCCGAGACCAGAGTCCGCGCACGATGAGGTACGTGAGCCAGCCGAAGATCAGGCCGCTGGCGCCGAGGATGATCGTGTCCGGCGGGGTCAGGAACCAGGCGGTGAGCCCGGAGCTGATGATGCTGATGAGTGAGGACAACAGCCAGCGGGCGAAGCCGCCGAGCAGGACGAGGAAGCCCAGAATCGCGAACGGGAGCGAATTGCTGATCAGGTGCTCCCAGCCGCCGTGCAGGAACGGGGCGGCGAGGATCCCTGGCAGGCCGTCGATCTCGCGGGCCTCGATGCCGTACAGGTCGAGCGCGTTGCCGCTCGCCTGGTCCACGAACTCCAGCACCCACATGCCGGCGAGCAGTCCGAGGATGATCAGGGCCGCACCGCCGACCGACGGTCCGCGGCGGGGTGCGGGCCGTTCGCGCGACTGACCGTAACCGGCGTACCGGCCGTACGGGCCGTCGTTGACGGTGCTCGACACGCGTCCAGCCTGCCCGAGCCGGCCAAATCGGGCGCCGGCCGCGAGGCGGAGCCGGGGCGGTGGTATCTCCCGCCGAGGCCGCGGCTCCGAATACCCAGAAAAGCACTGCAAGGCGAAGCGATCGACGCCGAATTCGTTGGAGGAACGGATGAGGGCTCGATCGGGGAAGAAGAGATCGTGAGGGCGACAGGGCAGGTCAGCGGTCAGGTCGGGCGCGGGGCGGACCCGGCGGCCGGCTTGGCGGCCGCGGCGAAGGCGGTTGGTCTGGTCACCGGCCGCGAGTTGGCGACCGGGCAGGTCCAGGTGGGTGGCCGCAACCCCGCTGGTCCGGTGTGGTCGGTGGCCGTTCGAGGACGGGTCGTCGGCTACGCCAAGCGTCCCGCAGGTCGCGAACGCCAGATCCTGGCGGGGCTGGCCACCTCCGACATCGCGGCCCGATTGCTTCACGACAGCGCGGACGATGACTACGTGTGGACCGCCGCCGTGCCGGGTCGCACGCTCACCGAGGTGGGCGCCGAGCGCCCCGACGCGTGCGATCTCGCTGAGCTGGCCCAGGCTTGGGGACACGCGCTGGCCCGATTGCACGCGACACCGGTGACGACTTCGGGGGCGAGGCCGGCCGAGCGGCCCTGGGTGTTGTCCAGGCCGACCCGGCCGCCGGTGACCAGCCGCCAGCGGCCCACCGCCGCTCAGCAGGCCCTGCTGCGACTGGCCGGATCGGATCCTGGCCTGGTCTGGGCGGTGCGCCAGGCGGCCGACCGGTGGTCGGAGCGCTGCCTGATCCACGCCGACCTCGCCGGCCGGCACGTGCTGGTCGCGACGGCCGCCGAGACCCGGGTGCGGTTCGTGGACTTCGCCCGCGCCGGGCTCGGCGATCCCGACTGGGATGTCGCCGGGGCGCTGGAGACGTTGACGGAGCTGGAGAGCGGCTGCCGGGTGTCGGAGGGCATGCTCAGCGACTACCTCCTGCGCGGGTATCGGCGGGCCGGTGGGCCCGGTCAGGTCGACCCGCGGTGGCGCGGACTGTGGGCGATCGAGGCCGCGTGGACGTTGGCCGGCGACACCGCAAACGCCGACGACTCCGCGGCCAGGCGAAGCGTGGAGTACTGGCTGGGCCGGGCCCGGACCCTGGTCGGCGGTGCTCGGCCGCTGGGCCGGGCGGCCTGAATCCTCGTTCGATCTCTACGCGCCGGTCACACCGCGCTGATGCGAACGCTGAGGTGGGTCGTCCGAGTCGAACCTGGCTGGATCCGGAGGCTGGTCGCGGAGACGCGCCGGATCTCATCAATCCCGGCGGCGGGCCAACTCGTACACGGGGTCAAGGCGAGATAGCGGGCGGCACCCCACCAGGGGTAGCCGGTCTGGCCACCGGTCTGGAGGTCGTACCACAGGTAGGGCCACACGTCGCCGTCCCAGCCGAGGTCCACCCGCAGTCCGAGGTCGGCGTTGGTGAGACTGGCTTCCGCGGCGCTGAAGTCCGACAGATACGCGGTCCGGGACGCCGCGGAACCCGGCTCGGGCATGGTGCGGAGGTTGACGAGGCCGTTGGCCGCGTACGAGCGGGGCCACGGCAGGATGTCGTCGTAACCGGCCGCCGGGGTCCGCCGGGCGTCGGGCCGGACCAGGGCCGCCCGGGCGTCGAACCGGCTGGACGGGCCGAGCAGGGCGCTGCCGAACATCAGCAACGCCCCCCAAACCACATCCACGTGCTGCTCGCCGACGTTCTTCACCGTCTCGCCGAGGGTGACCTCGTCGTCCTGCACCGAGATGATTTTCGTTACCTGGAACGGACTCCGCAGCAGCCGACTGGTCAAGATCACCGAACTGCCGGTCTGCTGCCAGTCGCACCAGGCGAGTCGCGCCTCGCCGTAGGCCGGCCAATTGGCCCCCTCGACCACCGCGGACTCGCTCCCGTTGGGGAACATCGTCTGCCAGCCACCGACGTGACTGTCGAACGAGCCCATGGCGGCCGAGTCGGGCAGCGTTGCGGCTGCGGCGGGCCGCAGTCCCCAGGGCGGCCGCCACAGCAGTTCGGTGTCGGGATGTCGCAGCGAGACGAGAGAGACGATCGTGCCGCCCAGCGCCGGCACGAGCTCGATCCGCAGTTCCTCGGCGGTGATCGTGAGGTGCTCGCGGCCGGCGACCTCCGACCGCTCCACGTCCGCCACGCAGGCAGCCTAAACCGCCGCAGCGCCTGACGAAGGAGGGCTTGGTGCGGCGGAAGATCAGCCGCGAGCGCTTGCGCGCTTCCCGTTCTTGGTCTTGCCTTTTGGTCACGAAGCGACTGCTCAATCAGGGATCTTGAGCGCGGTCACCGAGCGGGAGGCCGAGTCGCTCATCAGCAGCGTCACCTCGCCGCGCGGTAGGTCGAAGGCGATGGTCCCGCGCACGGACTCGCCGGCCCAGAGCCGGCCGTAACCCAGTGGCGTGCCCCAGCGCCCGTTGCCCGTGACTTCGAAGAGCTCACCGGCCGCGTCGAAGGCCGAGAAGTTCTCCGGGCCGTACCCCACCTCACCGGTGGTGCAGATGAGTTCGACCTCGACGTGCAGGTAGGTGCCTGACAGAGGCGGCCGAAGCCCGGTGTTCGACCAGAGCCGACTGGTGATGACGAGGACTCCGTCACCGTCGTTGCTCACGAATTCCATCCGATCGGACCGGGTCGGGGAGATCGACGGGGTCACCGGTGCCACGACCCGGGTCGCGGTGGGCCGGGCCTCCTGCCGGCCGCCCACGACGGTGGAGACCACGACCACCGCACCGACCAGGAGCACCGCGATCACGGTCAGCAGCGTCGGCCAGGGGTTCGCCGGGGGCCGGGTCGGTGTCGGAGGTTTGGCGCCGGGCGACGGGGGCTGCGGACCCGCGGTTCCACCGAGCGGAGACTGACCGGCCGGTGGTGCGGACGCGGCGTCGGCTTCGTACCAGGGCGTGAAGGAGGGACCGCGGGGCTTTGCGCCCATCCCGGACCACTCGGCCACGCCGTCACGTTACTCCCCGGTAGCCGTCCGTGGGCCCCACTCAGCTGTTGCGATCGACCACGTACTCGTCGACGACCGGCTCACCGAGATCGAGGCCGGCACGTTCGGTTGCGCGGCACCGACCACCTGGGCCAGCAGGTCACCCTCGCCGGCAGGATCCGAGCCCAGCCACAGCTGCTCGGGTTCGGGCCGGGGCCGCCCCTAAACCCGAGCAGCTGTGTCGGGGCCGCCCCAAACCCGAGCAGCTGTGTCGGGGGCCGCCCTAACCCGAGCAGCTGTGTCGGCCACCGCCGGTCGGCTTCGTCCACAGCCCCGGGAGCTCGCCGGCCGGGGCTGTCCACAGGCGGGCGATCGGGCGCGGACGATTTCGCGTTGCGTACGCAGACATAGGACATGACGAGAAAGGCGAGGACGGGCCAGACGCGCCGGCGGGCGAAGGGCGGTCGGCGCGGCGGCTCGGGCAAGGCGGACGGCGGCCGGCCGGAGCCACCCCGGATCAAGATCTCGGGCCCGGAGGATTTCGTGGCGATCGTGCCGTACCTGCTGGGCTTCCACCCGACCGAATCGGTGGTCGTCCTGTTCTTCGACCGCGGCCGGGTCGCCCTGACGGCGCGACTGGACCTGCCTGGCACCGCCGGCGCGCAGGCGACGGTCGAGCTGATGGCCGAGCAGATCGCCAAGTTGGGCCGGCCCGTTCAGACCGCGTCGGTGGTGCTGGTGTGCTACACCGATGCGCCAACACGACGACCCGACCTCGAGCGGCTCGCCCGAGACGACCGGCTGCGGGTGCTCGAGGCCGTGCAGGTCGCGCCCGGGCGATGGTGGTCCCTGGTCTGCACGTCGCCGGACTGCTGTCCGCCGACGGGTACGCCGTATGACCTGAGCGCTCATCCCCTGTGCGCCGAGGCGGTGCTCGCCGGGTTGAGTGCGGAGCCCGACCGGGCCGCCTTGGCGGCGTGGGTGGCCGGGCCAGCGGCAGCCGAGGCGGGGCGATTGGAGGCCATGGGGGCGGGCGCCGTGCTCGACCTGCTGGTGTTCGGCCGGGTGGTGCGCCAGCGGCTGATGCAGCACCTGGTCGAGCGGTCGCTGCCAGACCCGACCGCGCTCTCCGATGGTGATTGTGCGGAGCTGGCCGCCCTGGCCGTCGATCTGCAGGTGCGCGACGTGGCCTGGGCGCTGATGAGCCGGGATGCGGCACCGGCCCACCTGGAGCTGTGGCGCCGGGTCGTGTCCCGGACCGCAGATCCATTGACCCCGGGACCGCTGGGTTTGCAGTCGATAGCTGCGTGGCTCACCGGCAACGGGGCGTTGCTCAACTGCGGCATCGAACGGTTGGCGGTGCTGCAGCCGGAGTACGGGCTGCTGCAGGTGCTCCAGGACCTGAGCTGGCGGGCCCTCCCACCGTCGGCCTGGGACGATCTGGGGCCGAAGCTGCGGGCCGAATTGGGACTGCTGGTGCCGGGTTGAGGAGGCGCACGACACCCGGTCGAGGTCCAGTAGGTTGTCTGGCATGAATCAGGCGTCGAGGCGGTTCGTGGTGTGTGGGGAGACGTTGATCGACCTCGTCCCGGCCGACGGAGTCGCTCCCGACAGCTTTCGGTCCACCTGGCTCGCGCTCTCCGCGGGTGGCCCGATGAACAGTGCCGTGGCGCTCGGCCGTCTCGGACTCGACACGCATTTTCTCGGTCGCCTCTCCACTGACTATTTCGGCGCCCAGTTGCGGAGCCACATCGCCGGCGCCGGGGTGGCCCTCGACCTGGCCACGGAGTCGTCCCAGGCGACCTCGATCGCGGTCGTGAGTTTCGACGCCGAAGGCACGGCGAGCTACACCTTCCACTTCGCGGACACCGCGAACTTCGGGTGGCAGGCCGACGACTTGCCGCCGTTGGCCGACGACGACTGGTTGCACATCGCGTCGCTGGCCTGTGTGGTCAGTCCCGGCGGCGACGTCCTGCTCGATTGGGCGGCCGAACAGGGCTGCGGCATCTCGTACGACATCAACGTGCGGCCCTCGGTCATCCCTGACCCGGAGGTCTACTGGGAGAAGGTGAAGCCCTGGCTCCGGGCGGTCGCGCGGAACGACGGCATCCTCAAGGCCAGTGACGTCGACGTCCGCTTCCTCGCCTCGGCGGCCGGGGTGTCCACCGATCCGGTGGAGGCGATGGCCAGTTGGGTCGAGCAGTACGGCTACCGGGCCGGGGTCGTGACCCTGGGCGCTGTCGGTGCGGCCACCGTCGAGGCCGACGGCAGCAAGACCTCGGTCAGCAGCTTCCCGATCAACGTCGTCGACACCGTCGGCGCCGGCGACACCTTCATGGCCGGCTTCCTCGACGCCTACATCGGGCAGGGTGCGGATGCGAAGACCGCGCTCACCCGGGGCGTGGCGGCGGCCTCGATCGTCTGTTCGCGCCGCGGGGCCCAGCCACCGACGTCGGCCGAGGTCGACACCGTGGTCGCCACCCGGGGCTGATGCCCTGCTAGACCGAGGAGGCGGCCGGGGCGGACTCGGCGGGCCACTCGAACAGTTCCCCGACCGCGGCCGCGGTGAGCACCTGGACGGCCCGGTCGGCTCGCTGCTGGCTGGGGGTACTGCCGTCCGCCTCGGTCACGTAGAAGGTGTCGATCGCCTGGCCGGCCAGGGTGGAGACGTGGGCCGAGCGGATGCTGAGCCGTTCGGTGGCCAGCGCCCGGCCCAGCGCGTACAACAACCCGCTGCGGTCGCCGGCGCGGACCTCGACCACCGCCGCCGTGGCGCTGGCGTCCGGTACCAGTTCCACGAACGGCGTCGCGGGCCGGCTGGCCTGCACCCGGCGTTCGCGGCGGACGACGGACTTCAAGACCGTGGGATCGCCCGCCTCCAGGCGCTCCAACTGCTTGACCAGATAGGCCGGGTCGGGCAGGTCGGAGGCGATCTGCTGGTCCACCCGCCAGGTGTTCACCGCGATCCCTTCGATGGTGTTGAGCGCGGCGGAGCGGATCGAGACGGACTGGGACGACAACAACCCGGCGACCTCGCTGAACAGCCCGAGCCGGTCCCGGGCGGCGACGAGCACCTGCATCCCACCGGGGCGGGCCTCGTACCGGATCCGCGGCCGACCGTCCACGCCGACCGAGCGGGCCAGGCCGAGATCGACCAGGCCGTACTCGTCGCGTTCCCGGCCCTCGCCGGTCAACTGGGACTCGGCCCGGTCGGCGAGCGCGTTGATCAACTGCGCCCGCCACGGGGACCAGGCGGCGGGACCGGCCGCGCGGGCGTCGGCCTCGGTCAGCCGGCGGAGCAGATTGAGTGTCTCCAGCCGGCCGTCCACGGCCTCCACCAGTGCCGCCAGGGTGCGCGGATCGGCGTGATCGCGCCGGGTGGCCAGCTCCGCGAGGGTGAGGTGGTGCCGAACCAGCCGCTCCACCAGGCCCGTGTCGGCCTCGTCCAGGCCCATCGACTCCGCGATCTCCCGGGCGATCGGCGCCCCGACCGCGGCGTGGCCGATCCCGGCGCCCGGCACCTTGCCGATGTCGTGCAACAAGCAGGCCAGGAGCAGCAGGTCGGGTCGCTCGACCTGGGTCAGCTGGGGATGGGCCTCGGCGGCACACTGCACCGAGTGTCGGTCCACGGTGTGGCGGTGCACCGGATGGTGTTGCGGCTGGGCACTGATCGCGGCCCACGGCGGGATCCAGCGCACCACGACCCCGGCCAGGTCCAGGGACTCCCAGACCGGTACCAGGGCCTCTCCGGCGGACAGCAGCCGGTAGCAGACGTCCCGGGCCTCCTCCGTCCACGGCGTCGGGATCGGCGGCGCGTGGGCCCCGAGATTGGCGGCGGTGACGGGGGAGAGGACCAGCCCGCGGCCGCGCGGCGAGCGCGCCGGCGTACAGCCCGAGCAGGGGTGCGGACGGGTCGGTGTCGCGATCCAGGCCCACCTCCCCCTGATGGACGATCAGGCCGTGTTCGGCCCGCTCGTAGACCGGGCGTCGTTCGCGCTTCACGAACGACAGCACGCGGCGCTGCGGGATGATCGTCTGTCGGGCGGCGCGGGAGGTGATGTCGACGGCGTGCCCGATCCGCCGGGCCGCCAGGCTGACCTCGCGGCGCAGGCCGTCGGTCGAGGCGTACCCCATCAGCTTGGCGACGTCGTCCACCTCGCTGTGCAGCAGCCGGTCGATGCTGCGCCCCGAGCTGACGTGCAGGGCGTCGCGGACATCCAGCAACCGTTCGTACGGCGGCCGCACTTCCGCGTGCGGGCGGTCGGTGAGCCAGGTCGCCGCCAGGGCGCGGAGCATGATCATGTCCCGCAGCCCGCCGCGCGCCTCCTTGAGGTCCGGCTCCAGCAGGTAGGCGGCGTCGCCGAAGGTCGCGAGCCGCTCGTCGAGGGAGGACAACAGTTCCGGCAGCCGCTTGCGGGCGTTGTTGCGCCAGGCGGCGAACAGCGCGGTCCGGGCGCTGGCGACCAGGTCGGCGTCACCGGCGATCAGCCGCAGGTCCAACAGTCCGACCCCGGCGGTGAGCTCGATCCCGGCGACCTCGGCGCACTCGGCCGGCGTCCGTACGGAATGGTCCAGCTTGGCGCCGCTGTCCCACAGCGGGTACCACAGTTTCTCGGCCAGGGCGTTGATCCGCCTGCGGTCCCGGCCATCGTGCAGCAGAACCAGGTCGATGTCGGAGCGGGGCCCGAGTTCCCGGCGAGCGAGGCTGCCGACCGCAGCCAGCGCCTTGCCCTGGGCGCCGCCGGCCACCTCGGCCCAGAGGGTGACCAGTTCGGTCTCGACACAATCGGTCATCCAACGCCGACGATCCGGCCCGGACGTGGTTTCCCACCCGGACCGGATCGCGACGTTGAGACGCTCGGAGGTCAGGTCACGCTTCAGAGCGCGTCCAGCCCGCGCTCACCCGTTCGTACGCGGACGAGATCGTCCACTTGAACGGACCAGACCTTGCCGTCACCGATTCGGCCGGTCCGGGCGCTCTTGACCAAGACGTCGACGATGTCTTTCGCATCCTCGTCGTCCACGAGCACCTCAAGTCTCACCTTCGGCACCAGATCGACGGTGTACTCGGCGCCGCGGTAGACCTCGGTGTGGCCACGTTGGCGACCGAAGCCCTGGGCTTCGCTGACCGTCATTCCTTCGACGCCGAAGGACTCCAATGCGGTCTTCACTTCTTCGAGCATGTGGGGCTTGATGATGGCGGTCACGAGCTTCATGCCGACACCTCCTCATCCTGGTTGCTGGATTCTGTCTTGCGACCTCCGGTGCCGAACCCGATGCCACGGCCGATGGAGCCGAGGGTACCGAGGTCGTAGCCGGTCTCCGCGTGCTCGGTGTTGTCGACACCCTCCATCTCGGAGTCCTCGTCGATCCGGAAGCCGATGGTCTTCTGGATGAGGAAGCCGAGGAGCAGGGTGACCAAGAAGCTGGCGAACAGCACCGCGAAGGCCCCTACGGCCTGCCGCCACAGCTGATCGACGCCGCCGCCGTAGAAGAGGCCACTCCGCTCGTAGGTGATGCCGGCCGGGGACTCCGGGTCCAGCAACAGGCCGACGGCCAGGGTGCCCCACAGACCGCCGACGAGGTGCACGCCGACCACGTCGAGCGAGTCGTCGTAGTTGAGCTTGTACTTCAGGCCGACGGCGAGGGCGCAGACGGCGCCCGCCACCAGGCCGAGGATGATCGCGCCGACGGGCGAGACCGAGGAGCAGGACGGGGTGATCGCGACCAGACCGGCCACGACGCCGGAGGCGGCGCCGAGCGAGGTCGGGTGACCGTCGCGGATCCGCTCCGTGATCAACCACGCAAGGCACGCGGCGCCGGTGGCGACCATCGTGTTGACGAAGGCCACGGATGCGGTGTTGCCCGCGGACACGGCCGAGCCGGCGTTGAAGCCGAACCAGCCGAACCACAGGAGTCCGGCCCCGATCATCACCAGGGTGAGGTTGTGCGGCCGCATCGGCTCCCTCTTCCAGCCGATCCGCCGGCCCAGGACGAGGGCCAGGGCCAGGCCGGCCGCGCCGGCGTTGATATGGACCGCGGTGCCGCCGGCGAAGTCGATCGCCTCCAGGTTGTTCGCGATCCAGCCACCGACGTGGGTGACCACGCCGTCGTCCCCGGTCAGGGTGAAGTCGAACACCCAGTGCGCGATCGGGAAGTAGACGATGGTGGCCCAGAGCCCGGCGAAGATCATCCAGGAGCCGAACTTCGCGCGATCGGCGATGGCGCCGGAGATGAGGGCCACGGTGATGATCGCGAACACGGCCTGGAAGGCCACGAACGCCATGGCGGGGTAGGTGCTGTCGGCGTCGGCCATCAGGCCCTTGAGCCCGAAGAACTCGCCCGGGTTGCCGAGCAGGCCGAAGCCGACGTCGTTGCCGAAGGCGAAGGAGTAGCCGTAGAGCACCCAGAGGACGGAGATCAACGCCAGGGCGCCGAAGCTCATCATCATCATGTTGAGCACGCTCTTGGCGCGGACCATGCCGCCGTAGAACAGGGCCAGGCCGGGTGTCATCAACAACACCAAGGCCGCCGAGGTCAGCATCCAGGCGGTGTCGCCCGAATTCAGTTCGAGTGGTGTCATGCTGCTTCTTTCGGTGAGAAGACTGGAGATGGAAACGATGTACCGGCCCCGGTAGCGGACCAGACCGGCAGGAAATCGCGCGGCTGGATCCGGGACACGCGACTATTGGGAAACTCTGCAAGGTCTGTGTTGCGCCAAAGGCGCTCGCCGTTACGGCCAGATGACAATGTCACGCCGAATGTGACGGATATGTTTCCCGCGCCTAGCTACGTGTCGGAGCCGACTGCCGCGCCTCCCAGGCGGAAGCCACCATCTGGTCCACGCTGTGCCGCATCTGCCAGTCGAGATCGCGCGCGGCGAGCTCGCCGGTGGCCACGATCTGCGCCGGGTCGCCGGGGCGGCGCGGATGCACCTCGGGAGTGAAGTCGACGCCCGTCACCCGCGCCACGGCATCCATGATCTGGCGGACGGAGAGGCCGTCGCCGCTGCCCAGGTTGTAAACCGGCTCCAGATCGCGACCGGCGTCGAGCGCCTTCGCGGCCGCCACGTGGCAGGCAGCCAGATCGGCGACGTGGATGTAGTCGCGGACGCAGGTCCCGTCGGGGGTCGGGTAGTCGTCGCCGTTGATGTAGGGCACCTTGCCCGCCGCCAGTTGGTCGAAGACCAGGGGGAACAGGTTGTGCGGACTGGTGTCCCGCAGGTCCGGGTAGCCCGACCCCACGACGTTGAAGTAGCGCAGTGCGGTGTGCTTCAGCGAGACCGCCTTGGCCTGGTCGGCCAACAGCCATTCGCCGATGAGTTTCGACTCCCCGTACGGCGATTCGGGCCGGGTCGCGCTCTGTTCGGTGACGAGGTCGTCGGTCGGCGTACCGAACACCGCGGCGCTGGAGGAGAAGACGATCTTGTCGACCTCCCGCTCCGCCATCACCGTCAGCAGGGCGAGCATCGCGGTCACGTTCTCGGTGTAGGTGTGCAGGGGCCGGGAGACCGAGACGCCGGCGTACTTGAAACCCGCCAGGTGCACGACGCCCCGGATCGGGTGCCGCGCGAGAATGTGCCGCAGCAGGTCCTCGTTACCGACGTTGCCCCGGTAGAAGGGCACCTCTGGGTCCACGAATTCCCGGTGGCCGCTGGACAGGTCGTCGATCACCACGGGCGGGATGTCCTCGGCCGCGAAGGCCCGCACCACATGGGATCCGATGTAGCCGGCTCCGCCGGTCACCAGCCAACTCACACCGCTGACTGTACGGCCAGAGGTGAACGGCCTGAAGGCAGCCCGGACCGAACTGATTAAGGCTTGACTTATTTAAGTCTTTGCTGAAATAGTAACGGAATGGAGAGTCGGAAGCTGGAGATGGATCTGTCGGCAGAGGTGGCGGCGGTGCGGCGCTCGGTGCGCGAGGATGAACGAGATGGGCAACCGACGCGGGTCATCCTCGCCAGCCGGGAGTACGCGAGTGGGATCGACGATGTCTGGGATGCCGTGACGAATCCGGAACGGCTGCCGCGCTGGTTCCTTCCGGTGACCGGAGAACTCGCGGTCGGCGGGCGCTACCAGTTCGAGGGGAACGCCGGCGGTGAGGTGTTGGCCTGCGAGAAACCGGAACGGGCCCTGCTCACCTGGGAGTTCGGCGGGGGTGTGAGTTGGCTGGAACTGAGGCTGACCGACCTCGGAGGCCGGACCAGCCTGCGCCTCGAACACGTCGCGCCGCTCGTCGAGCAGTGGTTCGAGTACGGGCCCGGTGCCGCCGGCGTCGGCTGGGACCTGTCGTTCCTTGGGTTGTCGAATCACCTCGCCGGCGGCCCGGATCTCAGCGAGCGGAGCGAGGAGGACCTGATCGCCACCCCGGCAGGCCACGCGTTCGTGACCGCCAGCAGCGCGGCCTGGGGAGACGCCAACATCGCGGCAGGCGCCGACCCCGCGCAGGCCCAGGCGGCGCAGGAGCGGACGACGGCGTTCTACACCGGGGCCTGAGCAGTGGACGCCTTCGAGGTGCTGGCCGACCCGGTCCGCCGACGGATGCTGGAGATCCTCGGCCCGGGGGAGGTCAGTGCCGGCGGGGTCGGCGCGGTCATCGCGGACGAGTTCGGCATCTCCCAGCCCGCGGTCTCCCAGCACCTGAAGGTGCTCCGGGAGGCCGGGTTCGTGGTGGTGCGGGCCGAGGCCAACCGCCGCCACTACCGGGTGGCCCGGGAGGCGCTAGCCGAGGCCGGGTCGTGGTTCGACCGATTCCGCGACCCGTTCGCTGCTCCGTTGGACGCGCTCGCCACCGAGTTGGCGCGCGGTCGCCGGGAGACGCGCCGGTCCGGGTCAGCCGACGCCGACCGCGAGCAGACCGCCTGAAGTTGTGACGTTCTGCACCGTAGTCGGTGCAGAAGTCATCAACCTGTGGGCCGGACGGCGCTCGCCAGCCGGGCCGGCACGGTCCGCAGCCGCGAACTCAGCAGCCGCGGCCGGTCCAGCGAGGCGTTGCGGACCGACACCGCATCGGCGGGCCGGAACACCGCGAGATAGCGGACCATCGTGGTCACCCGGTGGGCCCGGTAGCGCGCTGCGTCGGCGTATTCGAAGTACTCCAGCATCGGGTGCAGGGTCACCTCGGCCGGCCGTTCGGCGCAGATCCGCCGGACGACCTCCGACACGTACGGCCGGGCCTTGCCCGACGCCCCGCGCAACACCGGCGCGAACATCACCGCGTACACCGCGCCACCCGGACGCGTGCGCTCCAGCGCCGCCCGGATCATCCGCTGCGGCAGCTCCAGCCCGAAGTCGGCGCCGCCCTGCGCGGCGACGACGTCCTCATCCACCGATTCCTGGGTCCAGGTGCCGGGTGGATGGGTGACGACGAGGTCGAAGCTGCCCTCGACGTCGTCGCAGAGATCGGATACGACGAAGTCGGCGCCGCCGATGTCGTTCAGTACGGCGTTGAGCCGCGCGAACCGCAACGCGCGGGGCACCAGGTCGCTGCCGACCACCTCGTCGGCCAGATCGCTCAGGGCGAGCGCGCCGACCGCCGGGCCGCAGCCGAGATCGAGCAGCCGCCGCGGACGGCCGTCGGCGGGCGCTAACCGGCCCGCGGCCCCATCGGCGAGCACCAGGTCCGTGGTCGCGAACGAGGCGCGGCCGAGGTAGCAGAAGTCGGGATCGTTGCGGTGCCGCGATGCGTCGCTGACGTAGATCCTCCCGCGATAGGGGACGACGAGGATCTCCGAGCGGATCCCGGATTCCGTGCCGCTGAGCGCGCCGATGTCGACCAGGCCGCCGAACAGACCGGTCGGCAGCACCGTTTCGAGAGCCTCCGGCGGCAGCGTCTCGCCCGCGGTGAGCAGGCGGTGCAGTGTCACCGCGGCCGCGGGACCCGGCGGCAGCCGCCGGCGCGGCGAGGCCCGGCGTTGCGTCGGCCGACGCGGACGAGCGAGCAGCCGGCGGTGCAGACCGGGGACCGCGGTCGGCTGCATCAGATTGGGCCGGCCGCGCAGACCCCGGGCCAGGTTCAGTGGGTCGAGCAACAGATCCAGCGGGCCGCCGGGGAGTGGCAACCGCTCGGTCCGGGCGAAACCGGCCCCGGCGAGGACACGGCGGAGTTCGACCAGCCGAGCCTGCACTGCGGGGCCGTCGGCGTCGTCGGCCAGGAAGCGGGGCACCGATCGAGTCAACCACTCGGGGCCAAGCTCAGCTGAGCCAAAAGTGGCTGCGCTCCCGGGACTACTCTCCGGTAGGGTGACATCCATGCATCACGCTTCGCTTCTTACCTAGCCGCGCGGCGATCCCGCGCGGCCGCCCCTTCGTGTCGAACGTCGGCACCGTGAGGGGCTTTTTCATGCCTGCGGTGGGCGGGCCTGAGGGATGAAACGAAGCTAGCGAGGGAGATGACATGACTGACCAGGCAATCCAGCCGGGGGGGCGAACCGACGCGAGTCGGGCCGGCTACGACGCAGTGGCGGCCCAGCAGCGCTGGCAGGCGTTCTGGGACGCCGACAAGACATTCGCGCCCGACGACGACGGCCGCAGCGAGCGCCGGTACGTGCTGGACATGTTCCCGTACCCGTCGGGCGACCTGCACATGGGCCATGCCGAGGCGTTCGTCATGGGCGACATCGTGGCGCGCTACTGGCGACTGCGGGGCTACGACGTGTTGCACCCGATCGGCTGGGACTCCTTCGGTCTGAACGCCGAGAACGCGGCCATCCAGCGCAACGAGAACCCGGCCACCTGGACGTACGCGAACATCGAGACCCAGGCGACCTCCTTCAAGCGGTACGGGCTGAGCTTCGACTGGACCCGGCGGCTGCAGACCTCCGACCCGGACTACTACCGCTGGACGCAGTGGTTGTTCCTGCGCTTCCGCGAGCGCGGATTGGCGTACCGCAAGGGCGGCTGGGTCAACTGGTGCCCCAAGGACCAGACCGTGCTGGCCAACGAGCAGGTGGTGGCCGGCCTGTGCGAGCGCTGCGGTTCGGTGGTGACCAAGCGGCAACTGACCCAGTGGTACTTCAAGATCACCGACTACGCACAGCGGCTGCTGGACGACATGGAGACGCTGGTCGGTGCTTGGCCGGACCGGGTGCTGACCATGCAGCGGAACTGGATCGGCCGGTCCGAGGGGGCGTACGTCGACTTCGCGATCGAGGGTCGCGACGAGCCGGTGCGGGTCTTCACGACCCGACCGGACACGCTGTGGGGGGCGACGTTCTTCGTGGTCGCACCCGAGGCCCCGCTGGCCGCGGAGATCGTCGCCGACGAGCAGCGGGCGGCGTTCGAGACGTACCTGGAGCAGACCAAACAGGCCACCGAGATCGAACGGCAGTCCACCGAGCGGCCGAAGACTGGGGTCTTTCTGGGTGTGCACGCGATCAATCCGGTGAACGGAGAGTCGATCCCGGTCTACGCGGCCGACTACGTGCTGGCCGAGTACGGGACGGGCGCGATCATGGCGGTCCCGGCCCACGACCAGCGCGATCTGGACTTCGCGAAGGCGTTCGAGCTGCCGGTGGTGATGGTCGTCGACACCGGCGAGCCGGATCCGGCGGAGACGGGCGTCGCGACGTCCGGGGACGGGACCTACGTCAACTCCGGTGAGCTGAACGGGCTGACCGGTAAGGCCGATGGGGTCGCGGCGACGATCGCCAAGCTGGAGGCGGCGGGCGTCGGCGAGGGCTCGGTCATCTACCGGCTGCGCGACTGGCTGCTGAGCCGGCAGCGCTACTGGGGCGCGCCCATCCCGATCATCCACTGCCCGGACTGCGGTGAGGTGCCGGTGCCGGACGACCAGCTGCCGGTGGAACTGCCGCGGCTGGTCGGTGCCGAACTGACGCCGAAGGGCGTCTCGCCGCTGGCTGCGGCCAGCGACTGGGTCAACGTGAGCTGCCCGAGCTGCGGTGGCCCGGCGACCCGCGAGACGGACACCATGGACACCTTCGTGGACTCCTCGTGGTACTTCTTCCGCTATTGCTCGCCGGGGTATCAGGGCGGGCCGTTCAACCCGGTCGACGTGGAGCGTTGGATGCCGGTCGATCAGTACGTCGGCGGTGTCGAGCACGCGATCCTGCACCTGCTGTACACCCGGTTCTTCACCAAGGTGCTGTACGACATGGGTCATCTGGGCTTCACCGAGCCGATGCGGCGGCTGCTGAACCAGGGCCAGGTGATCAACCAGGGCAAGGCGATGAGCAAGTCGCTGGGCAACGGGGTCGATCTGGGCTACCAGATCGACAAGTTCGGGGTCGACGCCATCCGGCTGACCGTGGTGTTCGCCGGGCCGCCGGAGGACGACATCGACTGGGCCGACCTGTCCCCGGCGGGGTCGCTGCGCTTCCTGCAGCGGGCCTACCGGCTGTCGGTGGAGACGGCGGCACCGGCGGGTGCCGATCCCGCCACCGGTGATGTCGGATTGCGCCGGGAGACCCACCGGTTGCTGGCCGAGATCGAACAGTGCCTGGAAAGCGAGCGGTTCAACGTGGCCGTGGCCCGGATCATGGAACTGGTCAACGCGGCGCGGCGGACCATCGACACCGGGGCGGGTGCCGCCGATCCGGCGGTCCGCGAGGCGGCCGAGGTGGTGGCGGTGACGCTGAGCCTGGTGTCGCCGTACGTCGCCGAGGAGATGTGGGAGAACCTGGGTCACACCCCATCGGTGGCGAACGCCGGCTGGCCTGTTATCGACCCGAGTCTGCTGGTGACCGAACAGGTCACCTGCGTGGTCCAGGTCCAGGGCAAGGTCCGGGCCCGGTTGCAGGTGCCGCCGAATCTGACGGAGCAGGAGCTACAGGATCTGGCCCTGGCCGACGAGGCGGTCCAGCGGGCTCTGAACGGCCGCGAGGTCGCCAAAGTCATCGTCCGCGCGCCGAAGCTGATCTCCATCGTGCCCGCCTGACGACCCGCCATCTGCTCGGGTGTGAGGCGGCCGCCGGGCGTAGCTGCTGGGTTGGGGCGGCACCCGAGCAGCTGTGGGGTGGCCCGAACCCGAGCAGCTGTGGCTCAGCTCGTACCCGCGAGGGTGACCTGCAGGCCCAGGTGATCGGTGCCGCGCAGCCGGAAGGTGCCGGCGGCGGTGGCGGTGAGCCGGTCGTTGACCAGTACGTGGTCGATCGGCAGCAGCGGGGGCACCCGGGAATTGGCCGGGTAGGTCGGCAGCCAACCGCCGCCGGCCAGGTCGGCCGCACTCGTCAGCCCCGACCGGTAGAGGGCCATCATCGGCCCGTGGTCGTCGATGGCGTTGAAGTCCCCGGCCAGGATCAGCGGCCGGTCCTGGCGCTGCGCCTCGGCCACCCGCTGGAGGTCGGCGTGCTCGGAGTCCCATTTGTCGCCGCCGCAGTACGGGTTGCAAGGGTGGACGGCCAGAATCCGGACCGGCCCGATCTCGGGTACGTCTGCGGTCGCCGCCCACTGCTGGAACGATGAGCGGGGCAGCGGACCGCCGTCGCTGAGCGGGAACCGGGAGTAGATCACCGAGCCCGAATCACCCTGCTCGGTCGAGCCGCTCACGTAGCGGAACCGTTCGTTCCAGTCGTAGCGGCCGAGCCGGGCCACACCGTCGGGGGTGGCCTCCACCAAGACGACGATGTCGGCATCGCGAGCCTGCCGGGCCAGCCCGGCCGGGTCGGCGTTGCCGGCGCGCATGTTGAGGCTGATCAGGGTGAACGGCGCGGTGGTGGCGGGCCGGTTGTCGCGGACGTACAGCGGAATGATGCTGGAGAGTTGATAGACCAGTCCCGCCACCGTGATCAGGCTGAGGACGCCCAGCACGACTCGCGCGCTGCGGGCGCGGACGAACGCGATCAGCAGGCACGGGGTGGCGACGAAGTAGCCGAGCAAACCGTACGGAATGAACGAGGCCAGCAGCGCCGCCCGGTCGGCGCTGGGCGGGAAGACCCGGAGACCGGTGGCGAGCAGGGCGGGAACGAGCGCCAGCAGCCCGATGGACACCAGCCAGCCCTGCAGCGGGCGCGCCCGGTGCCGGACCGTGTCCCAGGTGGGCGGCGACGCCGGCGGCTGCGGTGCGGTCATCGTCACCTGCCCAGGATCCCGAGTCGGACAAGGGCGGACTTCGGCCCCGGCCGAATCGGGTGGACGCCGGTCACGACTTGCGACGCGGGGCGGCCGGATTCGGTCGGGCCAGCAACAACTCCCGCGGATTCGGAGGGAACTCGCAGTCGCGGCGTTCGAGGGTGTCCTCCCAACCCTGACTGCGGTAGAAGGCCCGGGCGGCCTGGTTCTCCACCAGCACCCACAACTCGGCCCGCGGAGCGCCGCTGTCGAACATCTCCTCGGTGGCGTATTCCAGCAGCAGCGCCCCGTAGCCGCGGCGCGCATATTGCGGCGCGATCGCGATGTGGTGCAGCAGGCCGCCCGTCTCGAAGGCGACCAGGCCGATCGGGGTGTCGAACTCCTCGAGCACTCGGACGTGCACCATCCGGTTCCGCAACGCCCGCCGCCAGCGGCGGCGGACGGCGGCGGTGGGATAGGGGTACTCCTCAGGCGGAAAGACGTGTCCGAGAGCCGCCTTGCTGGCGGAACGCTCGATCTGGGTCAGCAGTCCGTGCTCGTTCCAGCGCGCGCGTCGGATCCGGATCCCCGTCACCTCGTCCTCCAGCGGCGGGTCGTTGGTCTGCAGCAGGTCGAACAGCTCCTCGGTGATTCGGTCCGCCCGGGTCCGGCGGCCACGACGGGTCGCCCAGCGAGACTTCTGGATGCACCAGGCCTCGGCCTGGTCGGTTTCGGAGCCGATCAGCAGGCCGTTCTCGCCGGGGGCGAGCACGGTGATGTCCGCCCAGCCGAACCGCACGGTCCGGCGGGGATTGCGGACGGTCACGCCAGTCGGGTCGGCCAGGACCCGGGGGTGCAGGCCGAACCGCCAGCCGTAGAGCAGGGCGATCACCGCCAGCGCCGCCAAAAAGGCGGACAGCAGTGGGCTCTGTTCCCGTACGAGGATGAGGTACGCGAGCACCGGTACGCAGATCCCGGCGGCCACGCAGAAGGCGACGACCAGCGCCAACGTCGGGGGTGCGGCTCGCCAGACCCGGCGCGGGCCCTTGCTCACTCCCACCTCCTGTACCGGCACGGTCTCCCTCGCTGACGCCCTACTCTGACCACATGGCGGCCGTCAGAGTGGTGACCGACTCTACGGCCTCACTGGTGCCCGGCCGGGCGAGCCGATCAGGGATGATCGTGGTCCCGCTGCAGGTCGTACTCGACGGCGTGAGCGCGGCCGAGGCGTCTGACGGTGGGTCGGGGCATGGAACGGCCGACGCCGGTGTGGCCGATATCACGGGCGCCGAAGTTGCTGCGGCCCTGCGAGCCGGCCGGACCGTGACCACGTCCCGACCGTCGGGTCAGGCGTTCGCCGCCGCGTACCGGGAGGTGGCGGATCAGGGGGGCGAGGCGGTCGTCTCGGTACACCTCAGCCGGGCCATCTCGGGGACCTACGATGCGGCGGCCCGCGCGGCCCGCGACGCACCGATTCCTGTGCTGGTGCTCGACAGCGGCACCGTCGCGATGGCGCTGGGGTACGCGGCCCTGGCCGGGGCGGCTGCGGCAGCCGACGGGGCGTCGGCGGACGAGGTCGCCCGACTGATCGCGCGGCGGGCCGCCGTCTCCTCGGCGTTCTTCTGCGTCGACTCGCTGGAGTACCTGCGGCGCGGCGGCCGGATCGGAGCCGCCCAGGCGCTGCTGGGGTCGGCGCTGGCGGTCAAGCCGCTGCTCACCGTCGCCGACGGAGTCATCCGGCCGTACGAGCGGGTCCGGACCCGAGCCAAGGCCGTCGCCCGCCTGCAGGAACTGGCGTTCGAGGCGGCGGTGGCGGTCGGTGCCTCGGCGGGCGGGGCCGCCCTGGACATCGAGCTGGCGGTCCACCATCTGGACGACGCGACCGGCGCAACCGAGTTGGCCGACCGGTTGCGGTCGTCGCTGCGTTCGGCGGGCGTGCGGGTCGAGGACGTGGTGGTCTCGGAGGTCAGTGCCGTGCTGGGCGTCCACGTCGGCCCCGGCACGTTGGGTGTGGTGGTTGCACCCTGCGTGCCGTGACGGGCGCGCTTCCTCTCGTCCGCGGAGTTGTCCCCAGCCCCTGCGCAGGTGTTCGGGAGGCTGTCCACAGGCTCGGCGGCGGTGCCGTACGGAATCCGGCGGCGTCCTTAGCGTCAGAGCGTGAGGGGAAGGAACGCGGTCGACCCGGAGCTCGCTCGGGTGGTGGAGCAGCGGCTGGAGCGGCTGCTGGCCGAGCGGGCGCCCCGGCGAGCCCGCCCGGACCACAGCGAGGGAGCCGAAGGCGACGAAGCGGGCCTCGACGAGGTCGCGGCCGACGCCGATGGCGGGGAAGATCTGGAAGAGGAGCTGGCCGCGAGGCCGGCCCGGCGCCGTGGGGATCGGGCCGTCGGCCGGATCAGCCGCCGGCTCGTCGACCCTGACGAACCGGTCGTGGCGGGAGTGGGCGCCCGATGGCCCGGGTTCACCCGGGCGCACCTGGCGGTCGTGGGGGTGCTGGTCCTGCTCGGACTGCTGCTCGGCGGCTGGGCGGTGCTGCGAGCCAAGCCGGTGCCCCTGCCGGCCGCAGCCGTGGCGGGGCCGCGGTCCGATCAGAGTTCGGCGGCCAGCCCGTTCCGGAGCCCCGCCAGCCCGGCGGCTTCGGCCCGGGCCAGCCCGGTGGCTACGCCGGGCGGCCAACTGGTCGTCCATGTCCTCGGGGCCGTGCGACGACCGGGTCTGGTCGAGTTGCCCGCCGGTGCGCGGGTCCAGGACGCGATCGAGGCGGCCGGCGGGCTCCGCGCGGGCGCGCGTCTCGGGGATCTGAACCTGGCGCAGCCGCTCGTCGACGGTCAGCAGCTCGTGGTCGGCAAGAGCGCGGGAGGCCGCAGCGAGGTCCGTGGTGGAACGGCCGCGCCGGGCGGTGTCGGCCCGAACGGCTCGACGAGCACGCCCGGTACGACCGGCAGTCCGCTCGATCTCAACACCGCCACCACGAGCCAGCTGGAGACGCTGCCCGGAGTCGGGCCGGTCACCGCGGCCAAGATCATCGCCTGGCGGGAGGAGCACGGCCGGTTCAGCCGCGTCGAGGAGCTGCAGGAGGTGTCAGGGATCGGACCCAAGACGTACGCCGAGATCGCTCCGCACTGCCGGGTGTGATCTCCTCAGCGCCCTCCGCAGAGCTGACCGGACAGCGGCCCGGCGTCGAACAACGCGCCCACGTTGACCGCCGGCTCGTGCCGATCGCGGCGGCGGCCTGGGTGGGTGCGTGGTTGGGTACCGCCGGCATCGGCGCCGGCTGGTGGATCCTGGCCGCACTCACCCTCGCGATCGGACTCGCGACGGTGCACCGGCGTTCGAGCTGGCTGACCGCCGTGCTGCTGATGCTGCTGGTGACGGCGGGACTGGGCGGACTGGCGACGCACCGTCTCACCTCCGGACCGATCGCCGAGCTGGCGCGTCAGCAGGCGGTAGTCGACCTCGAGGTGGAGGTGACCGCCGATCCGCAGCTGCGCGAGGCAGGGTCTCGCTCGCCGTACCTGGTGGTCCGGGCGCACGCGCTGAGTGTCGAGGGTCGCGGGGACCGATGGCGGGTACGGTCCCCGCTGCTGCTCGTCGTCACCGGTGAGAGTGCGATCGCCGACTGGCGACGGCACCCCGTGGGTGAACGGGTCGCCTCGCTGGCCCGGCTCAGCGGGCCGGACCCCGGTTCCGACGTGGCTGCTGTGGTCCGGGTTCGATCCCCGGGGACGGTCGTCGAACGGCCAAGCCAACTGCTGCGCGCCGTCGAGCGGGTCCGGTCGGGGCTGCGGGACTCGGTGGCCGACCGGCCGGCGGAGCCGCGGGCACTGGTCCCCGCCCTGGTCCTCGGGGACACGAGTGCGATGACCCCGGAACTGACGACCGCATTCCAGACCACGGGTCTGACGCACCTGACCGCGGTCTCGGGAGCCAATCTGACCCTGCTGTTGGCGTTCGTGCTCGGTCTCGCGCGCTGGACCGGGGTCCGCGGCTGGTGGCTCCGCGTGCTCGGGCTGGTCTGTGTGGCGGTCTTCGTGGCGCTCTGCCGAACCGAGCCGAGCGTGCTGCGGGCCGCGGCCATGGGACTCGTCACCCTCGCGGCTCTCGGGGCCGGCGGCCGGCGCCGCGGGCTTCGCCATCTGTCGGCGGCGGTGATCGTCCTCGTGCTGATCGACCCGTATCTCGGCCGATCCTGGGGCTTCGCTCTGTCCGTCCTGGCCAGCGCCGGCATCATCTGGTGGGCGGGGCGGTGGAGCGAGGCGATGCTGTGGCTGCCGCGGCCGATCGCCGAGGCCATCGCGGTGCCGCTGGCGGCCCAGCTCGCAACCATGCCGGTGGTGGCGGCGCTGTCCGGGGCGGTGAGTGTCGTCGGCGTCTTGACCAACGCACTCGCCGGACCCTTCGTCGGTCCGGCGACCGTGCTGGGCTTCGCGGCCGCCGGCGCCTCCCTGCTCAACGCGCCACTCGCGGCGGTGGCCGGGTTCGGCGCCGCCGGTTGCGCGCAGGTGATCATCTGGGTGGCGCAGGCCGGTGCCGAGTTGCCCGGCGCGTCCTGGCGGTGGCCCGCGGCACCGGTCGCGCTGCTCGTACTCCTCATCGCCTCCCTGGCGCTGGCGGTCGTGATGCCTGCCGTGCTCCGCCGGTGGTGGCTCGCCGTGGTCGCGGCGGTGGTGTTGGTGCTCGGCCTGCTGAGCGCACCCGTCCAGCCGGGCTGGCCGCCGCGGGGCTGGATCGTCCTGGCCTGCGACGTCGGTCAAGGCGACGGACTGCTCGTCCGGGTCGACCAGCACCAGGCGATGGTGGTGGACGCCGGACCCGACCCGGTCGCGATGGACCGGTGTCTGGACCAGTCCGGGGTTTCAGCGGTCCCCGTGGTGGTGCTCACCCATTTCCACGCCGATCACGTCGACGGCCTGCCGGGTGTCGGCGCCGGGCGCTCCGTCGGCCAGATCTGGGTCAGCCCGTACGCGTCGCCACCCGGGGAAGCGGACGCGGTCGCAGCTTGGGCGGCGGCGCACGGCGCCGGGATTCGCAGTCCACCGCCGGGCGAAGCAGGCCGGCTCGGCGCCCTGACGTGGTCGGTGATCGGTCCCGTCGGCCGGGCCGGCGGGCCACCGAGCGCGATCGGCGACGCCGAGTCGGCCACCGAGAACGACGCGAGTCTGGTGCTCCGGGTCGAGGTCGACGGCATTGCGATCTTGCTCACCGGCGACGTCGAGCCCGACGGTCAGGCCCGACTGCTCCGAGCCGGGGCCGATCTGCGCGCCGACGTCCTGAAGCTCCCGCATCACGGCTCGGCCCGGCAGGACCCGGCGTTCTTCGCCGCGACGGGCGCCCGGGTCGCGATCGCCAGCGCCGGCCTCGACAACGACTACGGCCATCCGGCGCCGCGCACCCTCCAGCTTGCGGCGTCCCTCGGCATGACGGTGTTGCGTACCGATCAGCAGGGCTCGGTCGCCGTCGTCCTCCGCGACGGCCAGCTGACTGCGGTCACCCAGCGAGCCGAATAGAGCTGCGAGTGTCGGGCTGCGAGTGTCGGGCTGCGAGAGTCGGGAGTCTCAGGCGCGACCAGCGACTGACGACGAGGAGTCGACGCCATCGGGCGCCCCGGGGTGAGCTATCGGCGGAGTCCGGCGTCGACGACCGAGGAGGAAGGCGATGGTCCCAAGCGCCTGAGACGCACGAGCAGCCCCAAAAAGATCACGTGTTATCTCCGTTGCCGGTCTTGTCCGGCAGGTACGGCTCGATGGCCGAGGCGAGCTTGGCGGCGGTCATCGACTGCAGCCAGATGTGTCCGGGGCCGCCGATCTGGGCCATGAACATCGAGTCGCCGAACAACTTGTTCTTCAGGCCCTTGACGCTGAAGAAATTCAGCGGCATGCCGTCCCGGAACAGGGCCAGGTGACCAGGATGGACGATCATCGACTGACCGGCCTGCAACTCGTACTCCACGATCTCGCCGCTCAATTCGATCCACGCCTGGCCCCGACCGGAGAGCCGTTGGAAGATCACCCCGGCGCCGCCGAAGATACCGGCGCCGAGTTTTTGCTGCAGGCCCACCGACACCTCGACGTCGCTGGTGCTCACCAGGTAGCTGCCGGACTGGACCATGTAGTGGTCGTTGGGGTCGATGGCCAGCTCGCGGATCGTGCCGGGAAACCTGGTGGCGAAGGCGACGAAGCCGCCGTTGGATGGCGCCGTGTACTCGGTCAGGAACAACTGGCCACCGCCGAGGGCCCGCTTCAGGCCGCTCATGAACCCGCCCTTGCCGCCCGACCCGAAGCGGGTGGACGTGTCCAACTCCATTCCGGGCGTGTACCAGGAGACGTTGTCGCCTTCCGCGATCAGCTTCTCGCCTCCGGTCAGGCTGATCTCCAGGATCGGCATCGTCGTGCCGACAGTGCGCGTCTGCATGGGCTCAAACTTAGTGCTCACGCACAGACGTTCGCCGGCGCCTGTCTCGCCCACGCAGGACCGTCGAAGGACGTCCGTCTGTGAGCACTGACGAGCCGCGGCTCAGGCCACCCGGAGGGCCTGCTGCAGTCCTTTGGTGATCACGCCGCGACCGACCAGCGGGAGCAGAGCACCGATCAGCTTGCCCTTGAGCCCCTTGCCCCGCCGGGTCAGCGTGACGTCGACCTGGGTACCGGTTCCGTTCGGAGTCAGCCGGTAGTCCCACCGGCTACCGGCGGCCCAGACGTTGGAGTCCAAGGTGACGGCACAGACCGTGCCGGCCGTCGCATCCCAGGTGTAGCGCTCCCGCTCCCAGGTCGTCGGGTTGCCTTCGGTGACCTCGGCCCAGTTCTCACCGGAGTCGTGCAGGGTCAAATGCTCGGCATCGACGCCCGGCCAGTTCTCGACGCGGGCCGGCCCGAAATCGGTCAGGATCTGAAGGACCTGGTCGGGCGGCAGGGGCGAGGAGACCGAGGCGGTGGCAGTAGGCATGCTTCAGTCTGCAGGTTGGCCTGTCGCCGGATCGAGCCGGACCGCCTGGTTGGTGCACGCCACGACCACGGCCGGCTGCTCGCCTCGGTTCGTGACGTGGCCGGCCGCAGCCTCGGCGGCTGCGGTCGACCCGGACGCCGGGTCGCTGCCGGCGAAGCGGAGTTTCATCGTTCCGTCGTCGTCGCAGCGGAAGCTCCACAGGGTCCGCGCGGTGTCCATCGACACCCCGAACAACTCATCCGGTGCCAGGTCGATCGCGGCCGTACTGGCGAGCACGACGACAGCGCCGTACTGTCCCGACACCACCCGGCTCGTGATGGCCCGGGCGTCGGGCATCGTGGCCTTGACCGGATTCAGGGTGGCCGCGAATTCGGCGTTGCCGCTCTCGGTGTAGCCGGCGTACGACACGAGGCTGCGGCACTGGTCGCCGCGGGCCAGCAAGGTGGCCGTGGGCCGCCCGGGCCGCTGCTGCACCCAGGTCGCGCAGGCCAGGTGGTCACCAGTCGGGTTCCCGGACAGCCACCGCCGGGCTTGGGTCCGGCCCGTCTCGCCGGCGGGGAAGACCACCAGCACGAGGGCGGTGACACAGAGGACGGCGATCACGATCCGCGCCACGAGCGGGTCGACGGTCACCGGCCGGCTACGCACCCACGGCACGCGGACCTTCGCGTACGGCGGGACGAGATCGAAGATCGCCCACAGCGTCACGACGACCAACACCCCGGCGAGGTACGCCAGCATCGACGCCGGGGTCGCGAGCACCGCAAACTTCTGGGTGGGATCGGAGGCCAGCAGCTCGCGGGCGGCATCACCGGCGGCGGGCGCGAACAACGCCCGGCCCAATGCGAGCGGCAACGGATACAACAACGCGATCACCGCCACCAACCAGCCCACCCGCAACCGGCGCTCCGGCAGATCGGCGGTCGACACGTTCCGGGACCGCCACACGGTGACCGCGGCGGTGGCCACCCAGGCGGTCAGCAGCAGCAACCCCAGCCAGGCCTGGTTCGGGCTGGTGGCACCGAGCGCCTGGACGAGGGTGACGAACCACGTGACGACCCCGACGTAGACCGTGGCCGTCGGCCCGAACACGCGCACCGGACGTTTACGACTTCGAGCCTGAAACGGCAGGGCGATCGACGTGACGAGCATCAGGGCGGCGAGCAGTCCCAGGTGTCCCGCCTGCTGTGGGATCACCGCCTGACCTCCGCTGGTCAGCTCCGCGGAGGCGAGTGGCCACAACTGGGCCAGGATGGCGTCCCGGCCGGCGAACTCGCCGAACTCCGGCGCCCACCAGGCGATGAGGAAGATCGCGTTGACCGAGACCGAGATCAGGGCGGGACACCACGCCCAGCGCAGGCTGCCCCGGCCCGGTTCCCGCGGGTTGCGGGGCCGGCGCGGGGCGCGCGGCGATTCCCGATCCGGGGCGGGCGACGGTGGCTGGGGATCGACCGGCGCCAGCTGGCTCCGGTCGAAGCTGACGACCGCGGTCATCGACCCATCAAGTTCTCGAACTCGACCCGACGCTGCGGAAGCAGGCGCAACAGGGCCTCGATCGCCGACGCCGGGATCCGACCGAGTGAGGTGCTGACGTGGATCCGCAACGTGTCGGTCGCCCGCACCATGTCCACGCCGATCAGATGGATCCGGCCGCCGGAGACCTGCTCGAGCCAACCGCGGGCGATATCGGCGTAGTCGCGCGCTCCGGTGACCACCAGGGTCAGATCCTCGACGCCGAGCAGTTCCGCGTACGCCTGCCGGAGGTGCTCGATCTCGACGGGCTCGGGCGCCTCTTCGCAGGAGGCGACGACGGTCGCCGAGCCATCGACCGTCGCCCCGGCGATGCCGGCCAGTGACACCGGGCACCGGACGGCCCACAGCCGCCGGAACCGGGCGTCCATCGACAGTTCGAACTGGCTGATGGTCGGTTCGGGGGCGGCGGGCCGGGCCCGGCCGAGCGTCATGTCGCTGCCCGAGGGCCAGCGCACCGCCGATACGGTCATCCCGCTGCGGATCAGGGCCCCGTCGGCAAACACCGGCGGCAGCCAGCGCTCCTCCAGGAGGTCGGCCAGTCGTCGCCGCAAGACCGACAAGTTGTTCAGCCGGAAGGCGCCCTGGACGGACGATTCGATCTTGCTCTGCAACTGCTCCATCAGGTACGTGCCGAATGTCGGCCCGTACCGCTCCACCAGGTCGAGCACCACGCGGAAACCGTCCGCCGGTGCCAACTGGACGACGACCTTGAGCGTCACCTCGTCGACCGGATACTGGTCGAAGGTCGTGAGCCCGGTGACCGCGGCGTGCAGGCCGATCTTGGCGGTATTGACCGGCAACACGTCGATGGGGGCACGGAACGGGCGCCAGCCTGCGCTCAGGGTGTCGCCGGGATAGCGCAGTTCGATCGGCTTCCCGGGTGGAAACAGCACCGCCACCGTGCCGGGCTGGACCATGCCGCCGCGGCTCAGTTGGCGGATGGTGCCGGTGAACGGCTGTTGGGGATCTGCCTCGACCTCGAACGACCGGGCCGCGGCGAGCGCGGTCCGGGCGTGGTCGGACGTGTCGTGGGGAAACGGCGACGAGGGATTGCTGGACACCGCTACTCCTTCATGCTCCAGCGGACGCTCCCAGTTGTATCAATCGCCGACGTCCGTTTCGCGGATCTCGGGCGTGAACGTACGGGTGTCGGACCCGGTGTCGGAACAGCCCGTGGAACCCGGGTCGGACTGTGTCGACGAGACGCCGTCGGCGGCCGCTGTCATGCTGGTCCGGTGGCAGCTCGTACGGCGTCCGGCCCGGCCTCGCGAACGTCAACCGGTCGGGCCCCGATGTTCGGTGGCGCCGTCCTCGTGGTCGGCTCCGAAACGCTTCTGGCCGAGCGGGCCGTGGCCGCGGCAGTGGCCCGGATCCGAGCCGAGGAGTCCTCGGTGGAGCTGACCGCGACCGAGGCGTCCCGACTCGACGCCGGCACCCTGATCGAGATCAGCGGCGCCTCGTTGTTCGCCACCCGGCGGGCAGTGGTGATCACCGACCTGGGGGAGTTGCCGGCCGACCTGGCCGACCAGGTGGCCGAACTGGCGGCCGATCCGGGCGAGGACCTTGCCCTGGTGCTGGCCCACCGCGGTCCGCCGAAGGGGCGGGGGCTGCTGGACCGGCTGCGCAAGGTGGCGACCGACACGCTGGACTGCGTACCGCCGAAATCGTGGGAGCTGCCCCAGTTCGTCACGGCCGAGGCCAAACGCGCCCGCGGGACCATCGACGCCGACGCGGCCAGGTTCCTGGTCGAGGCCGTCGGGCACGACCTGCGCTCGCTGGCGGCGGCGGTGTCGCAATTGCTGGCCGATGCCGAGCAGTCGCACGTGACGTTGGAGGAGGTGCGGCGCTACTTCGGCGGCCGGTCTGAGGTGACGAGCTTCGCGGTGGCGGATGCGGTGCTGTCGGGCCGGACCGGTTTGGCCATGGAGCAACTGCGCTGGGCGATTTCGACCGGAGTACCCCCGGTCCTGGTCACCAGCGCGTTGGCGACCGGAATCCGGGGGCTGGGCAAGCTGATCGCGGCACCCGGCGGATTGCGGGACGCCGATCTGGCGAAGGAGGTCGGGGTGCCGCCGTGGAAGCTCAAATCGATGCGACCGCAGGCCCGCAACTGGGATCAGCGAGGTTTGGCGCAGGCGCTGCAGGCGGTGGCGGTGGCGGACGCCGAGGTCAAGGGAGCCGCCGACGACGCCGCGTTCGCGCTGGAGTGCGCGGTGCTGGCGGTGTCACGCGCCCGGAAGGGCTGACCCGGATTCAGAGCTGGGCGGCGCGGGAGGCGATGGCCGACTTGCGGTTCGCGGCCTGGTTCTTGTGGATGACACCCTTGGACGCGGCCTTGTCGAGCGCGCGGTTGGCGGCCTGGGCAGCCTCGTGGGCCTGCTCGGCCTCACCGGCGTCGGCGGCCTCGCGGAACCGACGAACGAAGGTCCGGAGCTGCGACTTGGCGGCCTTGTTGCGCTGCCGAGCCTTCTCGTTGGTCTTGATCCGCTTGATCTGAGACTTGATGTTCGCCACGGGGTACTGTCCTCGACCTAACTTGCCGTTGCCTGCTGAGTGAATTCTGGATTTCTCGCTGCGCGCCCGCGTCCGGGCACAGCCGCCAACGGTACCAGCGGCGGCCGGGGGGCCTCAAATCCGGCGATCCTGCGCAGCACGAGGTGGAATGATGGGTCCTCGCCCTGACCGCTCGACCGACCTGGAGATTCGTACGTGACCTCGCCGCTGCCCGGAAACCTCGCCGCCCCGGCGCCGGGCCGGACCGACCCGGCGATCATCCGGAATTTCAGCATCATCGCCCACATCGACCATGGCAAGTCGACCCTGGCGGACCGGATGTTGCAGCTGACCGGCGTGGTCGACGGCCGGGCGATGCGGGCGCAGTACCTGGACCGGATGGACATCGAACGCGAGCGCGGCATCACCATCAAGTCCCAGGCCGTCCGGATGCCCTACCTGGTCGGAGGCGTCCACCACGTACTCAACATGATCGACACACCGGGCCACGTCGACTTCACGTACGAGGTGTCCCGCTCGCTGGCCGCGTGCGAGGGTGCGGTACTTCTGGTGGACGCCGCGCAGGGCATCGAGGCGCAAACGCTGGCGAATCTCTACCTGGCTCTGGAGGCCGACCTCGTCATCATCCCGGTGCTGAACAAGATCGACCTGCCGAGCGCGCAACCGGAGAAGTACGCCGCCGAGCTCGCCTCGATCATCGGCTGCGACCCGGCCGAGGTGCTGCGGGTGTCGGCCAAGACCGGTGACGGGGTGGCGGCGCTGCTCGACGAGATCGTCCGCCAGGTACCGGCCCCGGTGGGGGATCCCCATGCCCCGGCCAGGGCCCTGATCTTCGACTCCGTCTACGACACCTACCGCGGCGTGATCACCTACGTCCGAGTGGTCGACGGCGAACTCAGCCACCGCGAACGTGTCTTGATGATGTCGACCAAGGCGACCCACGAGACCCTCGAGGTCGGGGTGATCTCACCGGAGCCGCTGCGGGCGCAGAGTCTCGGGGTCGGGGAGGTCGGGTACCTCATCACGGGTGTGAAGGAGGTCCGCCAGTCTCGGGTCGGAGACACCGTCACCTCTGCCGCCCGCCCGGCTGCGCACGACCTCGGGGGCTACCGGCACCCGAATCCGATGGTGTTCGCCGGGCTGTACCCGATCGACGGCGCCGACTATCCGGAGCTGCGCGAGGCGCTCGACAAGCTGCAGCTCAACGACGCGGCGCTCAGCTACGAGCCGGAGACCTCCGGGGCGCTCGGCTTCGGGTTCCGGATCGGCTTCCTCGGTCTGCTGCACATGGAGATCGTGCGCGAGCGGTTGGAGCGCGAGTTCAACCTCGATCTGATCTCCACCGCGCCCAATGTGGTCTATCGGTTGCTTCTGGAGAGTGGCGCCGAGGTCATCGTCACCAACCCGTCGGAGTACCCGATCGACGGCAAGATCGCCGAGGTGTACGAGCCGGTGGTGAAGGCCACGATCCTCAGCCCGGCGGACTACATCGGCACGATCATGGAGCTGTGCCAGGCTCGCCGCGGGGTCCAGACCGGGATGGACTACCTGTCCGCGGATCGGGTGGAGATCCGCTACACCCTGCCGCTGGCCGAGATCGTGTTCGACTTCTTCGACGCGCTCAAGTCGCGTACCAAGGGGTACGCCAGCCTCGACTACGAGCCGGCCGGCGAGCAGACCTCGGATCTGGTCAAGGTCGACATCTTGCTGCACGGCGAACCGGTCGACGCGTTCTCCGCCGTCGTGCACAAGGACAAGGCGTACGCCTACGGCGTGCTGATGGCCAACAAGCTCAAAGAGCTCATCCCGCGGCAGCAGTTCGAGGTGCCGATCCAGGCGGCGATCGGGGCCCGGATCATTGCCCGGGAGACCATCCGGGCGATGCGCAAGGACGTCCTGGCCAAGTGCTACGGCGGTGACATCACCCGCAAGCGCAAGCTGCTGGAGAAGCAGAAAGAGGGGAAGAAACGAATGAAGATGGTCGGCCGGGTCGAGGTCCCGCAGGAGGCCTTTGTCGCCGCCTTGTCCACCGCCGAACCGGTCAAGGCCGACAAGAAGTGAACGGGATCTCCATCGCTGCCCGCAGCCACCCGCGGTAGCGGCCGATCGACCAGCCGCGCCGGATGACCAATGCCTCGTACCACTCCAGCGACATGACCGCCCACAGACCGTCCCGCACGACGGCGACGAGGTCGGGATCATCCCGCCCCGACCGCGCCACGAGGATCTCGGCCAGCGCCGCCGCCCCGCGCAGCCGCTGATCATCGAGCAGTTCGGCCATCGCGGCGATCTCGGGATGTGAATCGCGACCACGGTAGATCACCGAGTAGATGGGATAGATCTCGCCCGCCCGGGCCGCGATCAGGTCGGCGAATCGGTCCAGCACCTCCTTGGCGGTGGTGCCTGCGCGGACGTGCTGCATCTCGGGCCGCCGGGCCATCGGGATCGGCTCGGCGTCGCCGACCATCGTGGTCTCCGCCGCCTCCTTGAGCAGATTCACCTTCGAGCCGAAGGCGCTGAACACCGTGGGGATCGAGACCCCGGCGGCGGTCGCGACGTCGGCCACCGAGGTGCCGGCGAAGCCCTGCTCGATGAACAAACCCCGAGCCTGGATCAAGATCCGCTCCCGGGTCTGCTGGGCCTGGGCCCGCCGGCCCGACCCGTTGTAGGAACGCCCTTGCTGAACGGTCGACATTGACTTAATCTAGCATATATTCAATATTGTTAGAGTTAAGTGAGGCGACGATGCAAGTGAACTACCGAGTGACCGGAGCGGGCGAGCCGCTGCTGCTCGTGTACGGGGCGGGGGAGGACGCCGAACTGCTGCAACCGCAGGCCGACGCGCTGGCTGCCCGGGGCCTCCGGGTGATCAGCTACGACCGGCGAGGCACCGGCACGAGCAGTCGGGAGAACTGGCCGGACGGCGGCGTGGCCCTTCACGTCGCGGACGCGGCCGCGTTGATCACCGAGCTGGCCGCCGAACCGTGCACCGTGCTGGGCTTGAGCTCGGGCGGCGTGCTCGCGCTGGCGCTGGCCGAAGCGCACCCCGAGCTGGTGCGCCGGGTGCTGGCCTGGGAGACGCCGGCGCTGACCTCACTGCCCGACGGACCGGCCCTGCACGCTCGGCTAGTGACCCCGATGCATGATCATCTGCACGATCACCCCGAGGACTGGCGGGGTGCTTTCGCGGTGATGCTGATGATCATGTCCGGTGGGGAAGCCGAGATCGGCTCGCCGCGCGTGCAGCGGATGATGCGCAACGCCGAGGCGGCGATCCGCGACGACGCTTCGATCATCACAGCCCACCGGCTGACCCCGCAGCCGGGTGCGGCCGACGTGGTGATCGCCGTCGGAGCCGGGGTCGACCCGTTGCTCGACCAGATCGCGGTGGCGCTGGCGGCGGCGTACGGCACCCCGGTATATCCCGTACCCGCCGCGCACGAGCACGAGATCTATCTGTCGCGCCCGGAGGTCCTCGCCGACGCGGTCGCTGCTGCGCGAGATTCGTGTCCCGTCCCGACCTGATCCCGTGGGCCGCGGCGGTGTCGTGGTTCGGACTGCTCGTGCACAACGTCGCGGATCTGCCCGACCAGGTCCCGTGGAGTCCTGAATCGGCGGTCCCGGCACTGGTCCTGATCGCATTCATCATCGTCCGGCGATTTCGGAGACGGCTGGGCTCGGTGCTGCTGATTGTCTGGGCCGCCTTGCACCTGGTGGGCGGCGCGGTGCTCAGTGTGTTGCCGGTGCAGCTCTGGCCCTTCGACCCAGAGCAGTCGGTGCGTCACTACGCCTTCCACATCCTTTACGGCCTCACCCAATTGCCGTTGCTCCTGGTCGCGCTCCGTGAACTGGGAGTCAGCGATCCGACCCGCGGCGTGGAGTCACCTGGCGCGCGCTGACATAGACCAACCACCCGAGTGCGATCCCGATGGCCCAGGCCGAGCCGTGGCCGATGGCGCTGAAGGAGGACCGGAAGAGGATCAGCGCGACGACCCCGGCGACGCTTGCGAGTCCGTACCAGAGCCGCCATTTCGGGGGTACCCGGACGAGCAGCAGCCCGATGGTTCCGGCGAGGCCGTAGCTCACGCCGACATCGTGTCGGCCTTCGATCGCCGGGGAGGCAGCCCGGGCCGAGATGGCCACGATCTCCGCGACCATCACGCACAGACTCGCGCCGACGTGGCAGATCAGCACGGTGATGACGAGCGCGATGCGGCCGAGCCACCGCTGCACCTCGCGGTAGAGGACCACGAGCGGGATCAACAACAACAAGAACCACAGCGGCGAGACGATGCACAGGCTGAGCAGCAGGACCTGCAGCGGCCGGGACCGCATGTTGTCCAGGTTGGTGCTGGCCTGCAGCACCAGGTCGCGACCTCCCGGCTGGAAGGCGATCCACAGGCTGACGACCGTCACCGCCAGCGCGTACAGGATCGGGAGGTCCCAGCCCAGCCACCAGGTGCTCCGCCGCGATGGCGAATCCGGTGCGCTCATGGGCGGCATTCTGCCCCGGCGGAATACACCTGTGGGTCGCCGGGTTGGCCGAATTGACCGTCAACCACTGAGGGAGTTCAGCATGCGCGCACTGCAGTTCCACGAGTACGGCGATCCGGAGGTCCTCGTCATCGACGAGATCGCCGAGCCGCACGCCGGACCGGGTCAGATCCGGATCAAGGTGGCGGCGGCGAGTGTGAATCCCATCGACTGGAAGTTACGCGCCGGCTACCTGGCCGGTGGTGAGGCACTGAGCGAGCCGCAGGGGATGGGCTACGACGCGGCCGGGGTGGTCGACGAGGTCGGCGCGGGGGTGAGCGATGTCGCGGTCGGCGACGACGTCTTCGGACTCGGCAGCAACACCCAAGCCGAGTACGCGGTCCTTCGCGTCTGGGCCCGCAAGCCTGCTTCTCTGGACTGGGGGGTGGCCGGTTCGGCCGGCGTCGTCGTCGAGACGGCGGCTCGGACCCTGGGCCTGCTTGGGGTCGGTGAGGGATCCACCGTGTTGATCGACGGCGGCGCGGGCGGCGTCGGGGCGGTCGCCACCCAGCTCGCCATCGCCCGGGGAGCGACCGTGATCGCAACCGCCGGTCAGGACAACCAGGACTATCTCCGCGAGATCGGCGCGACCCCGGTGCTGTACGGGGACGGGATGCCGGTCCGGGCCCGGTTGGTGGCGGCCGAAATCGACGCGGTGCTGGACGCGGTGGGCAAGACGCCGCTGTCGGAGCTGATCAGCCTGGCGCCGGAGGCGTCCCAGGTGGTGACGATCGCGAACTACGACGTCGGGGACACCGGCGCCCGCCTGACCACGGGGGGCGACGACGGGGACGCCAAGGTGGCGCTGGAGGATGCGGCCCGGCTGCTGGAGTCGAGCCAACTCGTGATCAAGGTCCAGACCTTCCCGCTCGACCGGGCGGTGGAGGCCCACCGGATCAGTCAGGCCGGGCACGGCCGCGGCAAGATCGTCCTGCTGCCCTGACGCCAACCTGGAATTCGCGCAATCGATGTGTCGCCAGGGCCGGATTCACGGAGAGTCGCACGGCGCTGCAGGATCCGTTGCGTGGTTTTCAGGGCACGAGGGCAGGGACCCTATGCTCGGCTGAGTGACCATCACCCCCGGCCGGGCGGAGATCGGCGTCATCGGCGGGTCCGGGTTCTACTCGTTCGTCGACGAGGCGTTGCCGCTCAGCATCTCGACCCCCTACGGCCCCCCGTCCGGCGACGTCACGGTGGGCGAGGTCGGGGGCCGGCGGGTCGCGTTCGTGCCCCGGCACGGGCCGAACCACGAGTACCCGCCGCACCTGGTCAACTACCGGGCGAACCTGTGGGCGCTGCGCTCGCTGGGCGTCCGGCAGGTGCTCGCCCCCTGCGCGGTCGGCTCCCTGCGTCCCGAACTCGGACCGGGGACCATCGTGGTGCCCGACCAGGTCGTGGATCGGACCTGGGGTCGCGCCCACACCTTCGTCGACCGGGTCGGACCAGTGGGCCACGTGGCGTTCGCCGATCCCTACTGTCCACGAGGCCGGGCCACCGCGCTCGCCGTCGATCCGGGCCTGAGCGACGGCGGCACCCTCGTGGTGGTCAACGGACCGCGGTTCTCGAGCCGGGCCGAATCGGTCTGGCACGCGGCGCAGGGCTGGTCCCTGGTCGGGATGACCGGGCAGCCGGAGGCGGCCCTGGCCCGGGAACTCGCCCTCTGCTACACCCCGCTCGCCCTGGTCACCGACCTCGACGCCGGTCTGGAAGGCGGCGAGCCGGTCACCCACGCCGAGGTGCTCGAGATCTTCGCGGCGAATCTGGAGCGACTGAAGCAGCTGCTCCGCGATACGGTCGCCGCACTGCCCGCGACCGAGGCCGACGACGTCGCGCTGTGTGGCTGCCGCCGGGCCCTCGACGGCCTGACGCTGCCGTACGTCCTGCCGTGAGTACGTGATCAT
>CAWGEY010000009.1:0-144884 GCA_963821695.1 uncultured Actinomycetota bacterium | reverse complement strand
CCCGCTTGCGACGCTGGATAGGCCCACTGTTGTCGACATGTCGCCCGCGCGCCCTCGACCTGGGCCGATCGTCGCAAGCCGACCCGCTTGCGGTTGCGGTCCGCCGAGGGGTGGGCGACCGGTGTTCGACGCTCAAGGTGCCCTTACCGGGACCCTCGAAGTGAGAACGGTAGAGGCTGCTAAGCCTTTTGACCTTCGGGCGACGTGTGGCTTATAGGGCTTGCTGGCGGCGTTCCTGCACCGGTGTGCGCCGTCGACCTCGGTGTAAGGAGCTCCGCCTCGTGGCGGTTATGGTGTGGGCCCGCTCGCGTTAGCGGGTTCATCCGCCTCGGTGCGGCGGCTCGGCCGTAGTAGCAGGATCACGGTCACGATGAGAAGGGCGACGCCGATTCCGATGACCCAGGACAGGCCGGAACCGGCGTCGATCCGCTGTTTGGGCGGCAGCGGTGGCGGGTCGTTCTCGGGCCAGGCGGGTGCGCGGGCGACACCGTCGCTGCTGACCTCGAACTCGACGACGCCAGCGACGGGATCGCCGTCGCTGAGGATCATCTGGTAGCCGATCCGGTATCGACCGTCGGGGACGGCCTTCGACATCGGGAGGGTGACAGTCGTCCTGTCTGCGCTGAAGGTCGGCGTTGCGAGGGCCTGATTTGCTCCATCACGTGCTCGGAGGGTGAAGGTGGTGGCGTCGGCTTTCACAGATGTCACGAACTTGAGCTCGATCGAGTCGACCGATCGGACGATCGAGCCTGCGGCCGGGGTCGACGATGCCAGCGGGTTGGTGTGGGCGGCAGCGGGTGCTGTGATGAGCCAGGCCAGCAGCATGCCCACGAGCGCCGCCCCAACGGACACGGTGCGGGTTTTCTGGGGTTGGGTCATGTGAGCAGTCCTTCGCCGATGTAGCCGCCGGGTTGGCAGCCGGGTGGTAAAGCGACAACGGCCGAGCCGATAGGTACGGTCCAGGCGTTCATGGCGTCGTTCTCGGCGAGGCGTTGTTGCACCGGTAGGTATTGGCTGGCGATGTCGGCTTGGTAGGAGGCGAACAGCAGCCCGGTGCCGGTGTCTTCATCGCTGCGGTCGCTGTCGTCGTTGAGGAAGCTGTCGTCGTAGCTGTAGGAGCGGCGCAGGAACCGTTCGGTGCCGGTGCGGGCTTTGGCCCGGGCGACGTGGGAGAACGCCGGGATCACCGGCAGACCGCTGGTGTCGACGGCCTGCAGATCGGGGACGTCGGACTCCAGGTTCCCGGTCAAGGGTGCACCAGTGGCGACGCGGCGGCCGACGGCGAGTTCCTTGCCGCTGGTGTCGAGTTCGTCCCAGGTACCGAGGGTCATCGCGATCCGTCGGAACACCAGTGTGGTGCCGCCGGCGAACCAGGCCGGTGATCCGGTCGACCACACCAGCTTCTGGTAGTCGGGTTCGTCCGGTTTCGGGTTGGACGAGCCGTCGATCAGCCCCATCAGGTTCCGGACCCGGCCGCCGGGAGCAGCGGTGAACCCCCGTTGCACCCAGCGGCGGGTTGCGAAGCTGCGGAAGGTGCGGGTCAGTTGTCGCAACGCGTGGGCGACCGCCATCGGATCATCGGCTCCGATCTGGACGATCAGATCACCACCGCCGTAGCGGGGTTGGAGCCGGTCGATCGTGTACCGCGGCAGCTCGACCAGCCCCTCCGGCTGTGCTGCCTGGAGACCGAGCCGGGTGAAGAACGTCGGGCCGAAGCCGAAGGTGATCGTGAGCCGGGCCGGGAGGCGGGCCAAATCCGGTTCCGGATCACCCAAAGCCGGCTGGGCCTGAGTGAGGCGGGCGGCGTCGTCGGACACCAAACGCATCATCCGAGCCGCATCGCCGCGTTTCGTGGTCGGGAGCAGTGTGAACGCCGCGAAGGCGGCATGGCTTTGCCGGGCACTGACGATCCCGGACTGGTTGACGCCGTAGAACGGCTCCAGCCGCGAGCCCGGATCTGCATCTGAAGAGGCGCTGGAAACAGGGTTGCCCGCCACCCCCAGAGCAGCACCGGCGCCGATAGCAGCGCCGGCGCCGAGGGCGGCGGTTGCGCCGCCCCCGGCCCACAGCAGACCCCGCCGAGACACCCGCCTCGAAGGTTGGTCAGTCATGTTGGACCCGTTATCCGCCGGAGCCCATGGACTCCATCGATCCGGGGGACTCCTCCGGTGCGTAGGACTCGTTCGCGTTCGGCAGGTCACGTCCCACCGCGTCGATAGCCAGTTCCTTGCCGTCGGCAGTGGACACCGTGGCCTGGACGGCGTCGCCGGCTTTGATGTCCCGGGTCAGACCGATCAGCATCACGTGCAGACCACCCGGTTCCAGGGTGAGACTGCCGCCGGCCGGAACCACGAAGCCACCCTTCTTGGGTTGCATCTTCATCCCGCCGCCGTCCATCACCATCTCGTGCAACTCCACCGAAGAGGCGACGTCGGAGGCTCCTTTCACGAGGGTGATGTCTTTGTCGGTCGAGTTCGAGACCACACCGAAGATGGCCGACATCGCCATCGCCCCGTCCTTCGGCACCGCCTTCACATACGCATCGGTGATCGACAGACCCGAACTGGCCGCGGCCGCCGAGGCACCCCTACCGCCGACCGGCGAGCTGCCGCAGGCTGTGACCAACCCCAACAACGCCGCAAACAACACCGCTGTCAACGTGGGCGATACCGCGACCGCCGCGGCGGCACTCGACCGAGCAACTCGATTTCTGGGTCGAGACAACAATCCAAACATGAGTGAACCTCCAAGAACACGTGGATGAGGTCCGCCGGCCACACCGGCGACCTGGACGCCTCTGCCGCACACTCAACGCTGCGCGGCACAGGAGGGCCCGGGAACCGGGCCGACGTGACCGGTCGCATCCCACCTGAACGTTTTGCCGCCGAACCTGAATCACCTCCCTATCGGATGAGGTGACCGGAGCAGCTGAGGAGAGTAGGTGAAACTACCGGCTGCAGCCGACCGGCGGACCACGGGGGGCGGCCGGTGTCCCACCTGGGCCACTGAAGGTCGGCGAGGTGTACAACGAGACCAGTGCGGCGGTAGGAGCGGAAACCGTGCTGGAGATGGTCACGGTCGCGGCGTGGACGATCAGGTCGGCGGTGCCCCACAACCAGGCCTCGCCACGGCTCAACAGCCAGACGGTCGCTACGAGGGCCGCGATGTGGGCGACCATCATGCCGACACTCGCGGGGGTCCAGTCTTGACCGGCGACAGCGACCGGCTGCGGTGAACACAGCAGCGCGGCGCCGTGGTGACCATGAGTCGAAGACGCGGCGCAGAGCCCAGGAGTTCCAGCCGCGTGCATCGAGCCGGCGGCACCGAACAGCAGGTGCATCAGGACCTGCTCTACACCGAGGATGGCGAACAGCAGCAGAGGCCGACAGCGTCGCGTGGTGACGGTGACCGCGACCAGACCCACCACGAAGGCGGCCACCGCCATCATGGCGAGCTCGGGAAGGTGACCACCACCGGTTAGATGGGCCCCTGCCGCTAAGACAAGCGACGACCCGGTCAACACCACCACCCGGGCCACCCGATCCAGCCCGCGCGTCGGCACCAGCAGTCGACGCGGGTCAGCAGACCTGGTCACCCCGTCACCCACCAACGCCAATCACCGGCTCGACCGCAGCAACCCCAACGCTGAAGACGTGCAGGAGCCAGCACTCGACGGCTCGAAGTCTGCACACCCGCACAGTGTAGGAACACCCAAGCGTGCCCACGCCCCCAACTGGTTCTTTGTTCGGCGACCTGCCCATCAACGGCGACGCACTAACCACGGACCGGAAGCCCGGCAGTGCTGCATATCGTCGTAGCCGTAACAGGACCCTTTACCGAACGAGTCAGCCCGTGAGGGTCCCTGCCCGCCTCGCGAGACCTAGATGAGTTCGCGCACCATGTCCTCGCCGTCGAGGTGAAAGCTCGACATCAGCCAGGTAGTTGCCTGTGTTCTGCATCCTGCGTGGGGCGACGGCTCGGCGGTAGCCGAAGCTGGCGAGCGGCCCGTCGGGGCGGTAGACGAACTCGCCGAGTGTGAACCCCTGATATCTCGGCACCACGTAATCGAGTTCGATCTGGGCGGTTGCGGCTCCGACGTTACGGGTCAGGACCAGGCCAACCGTTTCTGCTCCTCGCAGTACGAGGAAGCCACGGTCGGCGCGGGCTGCGTCCTCGGTGGAGAAACCTGGGTTGAAGTGCTCGATGTCAGCGGCGAACTCCTTCATCAAGTACCTCGCGTAGCTCTCAGTCGGAGGGATCCCGACGACGTCGAACGTTTCGGGGTCGTGGCGATCACGTAGGAGCCGGACGATGTAGAAGATGTTGATCGCTGTGAGTACCAAATTCATGGCGACCATCGGCCAGACCGCGATCGCGAGATTGAAGACCACCAACACCGCCGACGCAACGGCGCCGAAGAGGCGCAGCCGCAAGATGCGCGTCTGCAGTACGGAGTAGACCAGCAGGGCCGACCCAGCCCAACCCACCAGCTGTAGGACTACCACTGGACCGCCTTCATCATCGTACCGCCTTCCTGCCCCTAGCTCCCGGCGCGGAATCGATCATCCCCATCAACACGGGCACTCTAGGGCGCAGATCGGTTCTGTCTGCGAGCTCCTCGTCGCAGGGTCGTGGAGTGTTCCGCACGATGTCCCTGCAGCGGACGCTCCGGCGGTCCTCGAGTGGCTGAGATCGCGAGGTCGATGATTCCGAACCCACGGGCGAGGCGCCTGGGCGGCCAGACGCCCGCCCTCAAGCGCACCGTGCAGCGAGAACCGACTGCTGCAGTTTCCAGTGGTAATTCCCCATCCGCGGTCGGCAGGCTCGCGGGATGCTCGCTAACCAGGAGGTTCGGTGCTGATCGGGCTGCCCTCAGCGATGTGGCCGTCGTTGAGGATGTCGGCGCGGAGGCCGCCGCGGTGGATGAGTGGTCGGAGCAGTCCTGGGCCTTGGAGCCGTTCGAGGTGGGCGCAGGGCTCGGCGAGACGAAGGCCGCGGCAGTGGACGTCGCCGATGTAGAAGTCGCGTCCGACGAGTGCGTTGACGTCGATGCCGCGGGTGAGGATGTTGCGGCGGGTGCTGGTGAAGTCGAGGTGGGCGTCGCGGGTGGTGAGCTCCTCGACGATTTCGGCGGCGATCAGGGTCAGCTCGTAGCCGGGTCGGTGCGCGCCGCGCGGGCTGAAGGTGCCGGCTCCGTTGGCGTAGCGGTCGCCGTCGAGGCCACGGCCGGCCAGGGCGGAGGCTTGCTGGACCAGCTGCATTGGCGCTTCCACAAGTGACGCGACGGCGATCAGCTCCACCACACCGGATAAGCGGGGCCCTGCCGGTGCTGGAGGGAGTACTGGGTTGAGCGACGCGACGGCATAGGCGCTGCTGATGCGGAGGTCGGCGGTGGCCTGTCCGAGCAGCGTCGGGTCCTGCGGACTGAGAACGACGCCGGGCGGTGTCCCGAACGCCAGCACGGCGACCTGTCGATCCGGGCCGTCGGCGAGAGGGCTGTCGGAGTGATTGACGACGGCGATCCACCAACCGGCCCACTGGAACGAACTTGGATCGGCGATGGGAACCATCCCGAAGTCACGACCGGCGAGCCAGCTCTTCCACGCGGTGACCGCGTGCGTCGCCGACAGGTCCTCGAACTCGGGCAGCTCCCCGATCGGCACCTCGGTGACCGAGGCCAGGCAGGCAGCGAGGCCACGGACGAGTGGGCTGGTCGAGCCGTCGGGCAGGTCGATCTGGATCATGTCAACCCCACGGTGTCAGCAGGGAGCAGGACCGGGTGATGCGGGGGCCGCGGTGTGGCGACGCCCTGGTATGGGATCGATCAGTTGCGTATCAGAGGTGGGTGTGTCGGTCGGGGTGGGTGTCTCGGTCCGTTCGGCTCCGATCCCGGCCGCCACGACGCAGGCGACACCCGCGACGCCGAGAAGGCCGGGCACCTGCCCGAGCACCACGAGTCCGATGACGACGGCGAGGGCTGGCTCCAGTGCCATCAACGTTCCGAACGTGGTGACTGACAATCGCCGCAGGGCCAACATCTCCAGTGCGAAGGGAACGACCGGCAGCAGCAGCGCGAGCCCCAGGCCGGTCAACAACAGTTCCCAGGTCAGCTGGGGGAACGTCGAGGGCCCGGCAATGGCGGTGGCGACCAGGGCCGCGACGGGCATCGACACCGCGAGTGCCCGTAACCCTTGGACCTCGGCACCGGCGCGCTGGGTGAGCAGGATGTATGCCGCCCAGCAGCAGGCTGCCGCGAGGGCGTACCCGACGCCGACGAGATCGACCTTGCCGTGCCAGGGCTGAGTCAGCAGGAGCACGCCGACAGCGGCGACGACCGGCCACACCCACCGCTTGCCACCGCCACGCACGACCGCCACGCCCAGCGGGCCGAGGAACTCCAGCGCCACTGCCGTGCCGAGGGTCAGGCGTTCCAGTGCAGCCATGAACAGCAGCGTCAAACCGGCCGTCACCACCCCCAGCAACACGCAGGTCAGCAGCGAAGACCGAGTAAAGTTCGCAGGTCGTGGCCGGACCACGACCAGCAGGATGATTCCGGCCCAGACCAGTCGCAGCCACCCGGCACCGGCCGCGCCGAGCTGGTCGATCAGTCCAACCGAAACGGCGAGGCCGAGCTGGACACACATCATGGCGGCGACCGCTATCGCGAGGCCTGCCCGGGGAGATGACCAACGCTGCGAGGACGGCATGGGGCCAGTGAACCGGCCGAACATCGTGCCTGTCCACGTTACAAACACGAACGTACTGTTCGACGAAACCGCACAATAGACATATGGATGTCCGACGCCTCCGCCTCTTGGTCGAGCTTGCCCGTCTCGGTTCGATGCGAGAAGTCGCCGACGAGCTCGGGCTCACCACCTCCACCGTGTCGCACCAGCTCGCCACGCTGGCTCGAGAAGCCGGTGCGACTCTCCTCGAGCCGGACGGTCGCGGAGTCCGGATCACACCCGCCGGCCGCCGACTCGCCGAGCATTCGGTCAACATCCTCGCAGCCGTCGACACGGCCCGGCGCGACCTCGACCCCGACGGTCGACCCGCCGGAACTGTGCGGGTCGGCGGCTTCGCCACCGCTGTGCGCCGGTCCCTTCTGCCGATCATCGCGGACCTCGCGCGAAGCAATCCCGAAATCCAGATCCAGATCCATGAGTTCGAACCGCTGGAGGCCTTCGAACTCCTGGAGGCCGACGACCTCGACCTCGCCCTCACCTACGACTACAACCTCGCCCCCGCCGCGCCCCGGCCCCAGCTGCACACCACACAACTCTGGTCGGTCCGGTGGGGCCTGGCTGCACCAGCCGACCACGAAACACCCGAGTCGGCCATCGAAGCCCTCGACCTGGTCCGCACCTTCGCCGACCACCCTTGGATCGTCAACTCGCGGAACACCGCAGACGAGGACGTTATCCGCACCCTCGCCTCACTCGCCGGGTTCACCCCAGACATCCAGCACAAGATCGACAGCCTCGACCTGGTGCAAGACCTCGTTGCATCGGGTCTGGGCGTCGGCCTGATTCCGAACGGAATGGCCCTACACGCAGGCGTACAAATTCTCCCCCTGGACAATTCCGCTGTGGTCCTGCGGGCCTACGCCGTCACCCGCAAGGGACGCGCGACATGGCCACCCCTGCGCCTACTCCTCGACCGACTGACCACATAAAACCACGCCAGGCGCCCTCCAGAGCCGAACGGCGGACCCACAAGTCCGAGTAGACCCACCCTGCTAGTCCGACGCACGCGCTAGTTGAGCGCCCCGTCAGGCTTCTAAGCGAGAGATCTCCGCAAGGCGTCCGCCGACCGGGCGCCCGATCAGTCACTGATGTCGACATTCACCGGCTGCACCGCCGAGACCCTATATCGGCCGAGACGCTCCAGTCGAACAAGGCAGGGGAGCGGTGCCCGCAAACGACCGTTTTCCGGACAGTCCCGCCGTCGTCCTAGCGAGAACACGGCGCCTATCCGAAGCCAAGGAAGTCCAGTGTGAACAACTGGTTTGGGCCTGGGCGGGCGGCTTCTTGTAGTACTGGGCGAGTTGGGCGCCGGCGGCGGTGGATCCGCCGCTGACATCCATCACCAGACCGCTGTTGCGGTTCGTCCAGTAGGAGAGTTGCTGCCCCCATATGGTCACGTCGGCGACCTTCGGCCTGGACCACTGTTGGCTCGGAGTGTTGCCGCTGTCATCGCAGGTCTGCTGGTCAAGCAGTGCGCCAGGAGACTTGGAGTGCCACTTAACATCAAGGCAGAGCCCGGTCGCGCGATTTCGGATCAGGACATCGTTCCAGGTTCCCTGTGTGGCGGTGTCAGTCAGCATCACCAGTTGCCATTGCTGGGTCCACGTCAGCTTCTTGTCCCAGCCGAGCCGTTTCGGTTGCTGCACGACTCCGGCGCCGTTGGTTGGCAGCCAACCTCCGCCGTTGACTTGGGCTTCGGCGACTTGACCAGTGTGAAGGACTCGAATGGCCCACTTCTCCGGGTTGTAGACCCCGTGTGTCTGCGCCGCAAGGCCTTGGGTTGCCGCGTTGGACGGTGGGGCCGCCTGGGCGGTCAGCGCGGTGGCGCCGATCAGCGCGGTGGCGCGGATCAGCGCGCTGGCGATGGCGGCGACTCTGCGGACACCGATGGGATGAAGGGACATGGCGAAACTCCCTTCTGGCCGGAGACCTGGGTGGTCTCGCACTCACGTCCTACGATCGCTGAGAGTCAGCCGGCAGGTATCCGTAGAACTTACTGAATCGTCCCGATGGGACTATTTAGGCTGACACTTTGTATGCCGAGAGGAGAGAAGCTGGCTCAGTTGCTTCTCGGCGCCACGGGGCCCGACCGCAGGTGACCAACTCCGAGCGGGCGATTGCATCACTCGACGGGAATAGCCAGAGTTGGCGCAGTCCTGGGCCAGCTGTCAAGTTCCTCAATCGACGTCCAATCGGCACCGAAGCCGTCCGTCCTGCGGGCTGTCGGCCGTCGCCGTAGGGTGACCGGCATGCGGGCACCGGTCGACGGCTGGCGGGTGTGTCACATACTGCGCTCAACCACCGCTGACTGAAGATGGGACCCGGCTCCCACCTGGGCTCGCGCCCCCTTTGGACATGGCAGAGTTCACGACGTGTCAGATGATGCGCGCGACGGCTCGAGCGGCGGGAGTGTGGGGCGCGACCTTAACGGTCTGCCGCGAAATCGGGACGTGCAGTTCTTGTGGGTTCCTTCGTAGGCGTCGGGTCCCTGGTCCTTGCCGTGGTCAACGCCGTGCAAGGTCAATTGTTGAACTTCGTCGCCAACCTGATGGTCGCCGCCGGAATGGTCTGTCTGGTGATCGCACAGCGTCGACGACGCTGACTGTCCGGACAGGATGCTGCAAGCCGACCGCTCGGCGGGCGCCACGTCTGGGCTGGAGCTACCAACCAACTCCAGGCGTAAAATCGCTGCCACATCTGCGGGATTCGCAGGAGGGCTCGACGTGTGGGCAGTAATCGGTGTGTGGGAGATCTCCCGTCGGTTATTAACCCGGATCGTGCATGAGTGGCCGGTTTAGCGGCGAGTTGATCATGTGAAAAGTGCCCCTGACCAGGGAGAATGTGTCTTGCGACGGACAGATTCGGCCTTGATCGAGGAGCACTTTTCAGGTGAAGCGTAGCGCGTGGTCTGACCGCTTGTTGGTGACCGCCGATGGGACCGGTGTGGTGGCGTTGGCCGGGTCGGCGGCGGTGCGACTGCTCGCGGACCGGGTCGGTCTCACCGAACAGTTGTCGACCGCGGTGACGCGACCCGGGTTCGTGCCCTTGCATGACCGTGGCCGGTTGCTGGTGGACGTGGCGACGATGCTCGTGGCGGGCGGTGAGGCGATCGCCGACATCGACACGTTGCGTCACGAGCCGGTGTGGGGTGCGGTGGCGTCGCCGGCGACGGTGTGGCGGGCCCTGGACCAGATCAACTCGACGATGCTGAACCGGATCGGCACGGCCCGCGCTCGGGTGCGGCGGCGGGTGTGGGATCTGTTGCCCGACGGGCCGCCTCCGTCCAGGGCGGCCGGAGCCGATCTTGGTGACCGGATCGTGTTGGACGTCGACGCCACTTTGGTCACCGCGCATTCGGAGAAGGAACACGCGACGGCAAACTTCAAGGGTGGCTTCGGCTTCCATCCGCTCGGGGTGTGGTGCGACAACACCGGTGAGATGCTCGCGGTCCGGCTCCGGCCGGGCAACGCGAACGCCAACCACGCCGGGGATCACATCGCGGTGCTGGCCGAGGCGATCGGCCAGGTCCCGGGCCGACACCGTCACCGGCTGTTGGTCCGGTCCGACACCGCCGGTGCCACTCATCAAGTGTTGGACTGGTTGACCCAGCAGGACCACGTGCGGGGGCGATCGTTGGAGTACTCGATCGGTTTCCCCGTGCACAAAGGTATTGCGGTGCACGACGCCATCCATGCCCTACCGGAGGTGGCGTGGCAGGCCGCGTTGGACGCCGACGGTCAGGTCCGCGACGGCGCCCATGTCGCCGAGATCACCAACCTGGTCGACCTGTCCCGGTGGCCGTCCGGGATGCGGCTAATCGTGCGCCGCGAGAAGCCGCATCCGGGCGCGGCAATCACCCTGTTCGAAGCCACCGACGGCTGGCGCTACCAAGCCTTCGCCACCAACACCCGCACCCTGGGACACCAGGGCCAGCTCGGGTTCCTGGAGGCCCGACACCGGGCCCACGCACGGGTCGAGGACCGGATCCGGGTCGCCAAGGACACCGGACTGGGCCGACTCCCATCGCGAGAGTTCGCCATCAACCAGACCTGGACCCAGGTCGCCGCGATCGCCGCCGACCTGATCGCCTGGCTCCAACTCCTTGCCCTGCACGATGCACCCGCGCTGGCCAAAGCGGAACCGAAACTGCTGCGGTTCCGAATGCTGCACCTGCCAGCGCGGCTCAGCCGCAGCGGACGGCGCCGCCGGCTCCGCTTCCCAACCGGCTGGCCCTGGGTGAGCCAGATCGTCACCGCGTTCGACCGGATCGCCGCGATCCCGGCACCCACCTGACACCGACCCACCCGCCGGACCAACTCGAGGACCCCAGGAGAACCGCCACCGGAGCGCTACCCGGCGGACCCGTGCACCCCAAACCCGACATGCGCCGCCTCAACCAACCATGATCAACAAAAGCTACCGGCCAAACCGTCGTGCAAGACCGGGGTTAACGAGCTACGCGCTCAGATTCCCCTCATGGCATCGAGCAAAGTGGGGACACCGGGCTTTCTGCACGGGACATGGACGTTGGACGGACACATGATGCAGGTGTTCGCGGATGAGCAGAACGCACGGCGCTACCACGACGCCATGCTGACCCAAGGCGCGGTGGACAGGCCAGGCGTGAAGAGCATCGTGTGGGACGTCGCAGAGGTCGGCGCTGAATCCGCCGCCGCGAATTCCTGACGACTGTCGGCCTCGCCATGCGGAACCAGCGAGCATCTGGTGAGCACACGATCAGCTAGAACAGCAACCGCCTACTGAGCCTGACGGAGTCACAAGACGTCCGTCGAGCGAAGCAGGGGAGTGCCGCAAGGCGACCGGTCCGGGCACTGTTCGACGGGCGGTCGTAGTCTCAACAGCTGTGCTTAGCAGCCGCTGATTGGGGTCGGTTCGTCTGCTACGGGTCGACAGCGATTGTGACTGTGTCAGTGCTGGGGCTGCCTGCGCGGCGCGCTACCCGTTGACTGCGATGAGGCGGAGGCGATGCAGCGCTGTGAGAAGAATGGTGGCCGTGGAGTCGTCGAAGATCGAGGTCCGGCCTGTTCGTGATGATGAGCTGACCACGACGGGCGAGGTGACGGCAGCCGGTTATCTGGCCGACGACCTGCTGACCCTGTCCGACGGCACGTTCGACATGGCCTACCAGGCCCGACTGCTCGACACCCGTCTCCGAGCTCGCCAGGCCGACGTACTGGTCGCGGTGGAACGGTCGACCACCGGTGTCGTCCTTGGCACCGTGACCTGGTGTCCACCAGGCTCTGCCTGGCGCGATCTGGCCAGCGCCGAGGACCAGGGCGAGTTCCGGATGCTGTCTGTGGCACCCGCCGGCCGCGGCCGAGGGATCGGCCAGGCCCTGGTTGCTGACTGCCTGCGGCGGGCTAGGGGTGCCGGAATGCGGGAGGTGCTGCTGTCCTCACTGCCGATGATGACCGCCGCCCATCGCCTCTACGGACGCAACGGCTTCGTCCGGGACGTCGCGCTGGACCATTCCCCCACGCCAGGAGTCGCGCTCTGGGGATTCCGGCTGCTGCTCTGAGCCCGCCAAACAGCCGGCCGATCCAGGCGGCCCGAATGGGTGGTTCCTTGGGCGAGTTCCAGCCCGTCGGAGTCCCGGCTGTCCGACGACTCAGACGCCCAACCTCCGTCGAGTGGAGCACCCGTGTGCCGCAAGCCGACCCGCATGCGGGCAGGTGCCGGCCACGATGGGCTGCCCGATGCTCCCGGCTCAGGGTGCCCCAACGGGACCGTTCACCGAGACTCAGGTGCCTGCCCCGTCAGGAAGGCGACTGCCACGCGCGCTGCCGGGTTTGGGGATGCCGAGCTGGTCGATGAGGGTGCGGACGCGGCGTTCGGCGTTGTCGCGGATGGGTTGCACTGCGGGGAGGTCGAGGCAGGCGGGGTCGGCGAAGCCGGTGGTGTGGCGCGCGGCGACCGGGGTGATCGCAGCGATGTTCGTGGGCAGCTACCTCGGACAACTCACCCGCTCGCCCTGGTGTGCGGTCCCGGCCGCTCTGGTTGGCGCGGCGCTCGGACGGCAGCGTGCTGGCCGCGTGTCGACGCCTTTCGACATGATCGACTGGTCGCGTGGTTCGGATCTGGGATCGCCTGCCCGTGCCGGAGCAGCACGTGGCGGCCGTTGTCGCCGGTCTGGTCATCGATGCGCTGAGTGGCCGGAGGCTGCCTCGCCGTGTGCGGTGGCCCGGAGTCGCACTCGCCGCCAGCGGGCTGGCCGCGGGCGGCGCCGCCGTCTGGAGCCACCGGGGCGCCGACCTCGGGCGGCCGGAGCGTCTGGTCGTCGCCGGCGTGTACGGCTGGACGCGCAACCCGATGTACCTCGGCTGGTCACTGCTGCAGGTCGGCACCGCGTTGGCCATGCGATCCCCGGGTGTTCTCGCCACCTGGCCGATCGCCGCGCTGCTGGTGCACCGCGACGTACTCGCCGAGGAGCGGCAGCTGACCGACCGGTTCGGAGCCGACTATGTCGCCTATGCCGCGGCCGTGTCGCGCTACCTGCTGCCCCGCACCACCACCGGATCAGGCCGGGAGTCGAGCCCCGGCTGCGCTGGTCGGCCGGCGTGACGCAAGGTGGCTGGCGACATGCTCAGCATCACGTCCCACGCCGCCGATCAGCACGGAGGCCAATGCGTACTGGAAGTAAAGCCCGGCGAAGTACAGGCCCGGCTGTGCTGAGCTGACTCCGCGATCGTGTGCCGGATCCCCGTGCTCGTCCAAGATCGGCAGGTCGATCCACCCGAAGTCCGGGGCGAAGCCGGTGCACCAGATCACGTTCGCCACGTCGAGGACCTGTCCGCTCTCCAGGACAGGACGGCCAGCCCGAACACCCGCGGTCCTCGGCACCAGGTCGACCCCGCCGGTTGCAAGGTCCTTTCGCCGCATCCGAGCCAGAGGGATGCCGCTGGATCGGAATGTGTGCTGCACCTGCCTGCCGATCGGTGTGCGCACGGTCAGGACGTGCATGGCCGCGAACCACAGCAGCGGCGTGATCAACCGGTCCGGTCCGCTCCCTGGGCGGACTGGTTCGTGCCCGGTGTCCCTCCCCGACAGCCAGGTTCGGTGATGACGGGAGGCCTCTGACGCGATCTCGGCTCCTGAGTTCCCGGCGCCCACGACGAGGACGCCGCCGTCGGCGAGCTGCGACGGGTTGCGGTACTCGCTCGAGTGCAGCTGGATGATGGCCGGATCGAGCTCGGATGCGAACACCGGCACTCGAGGGTGATGGTAGGCACCCGTCGCCAGCACGACGTTGTCGGCCTCGAACCGGTTCTGGCCGGACCTCACGACATAGCGGTCTCCGGCTCTGAAGAGTCCGTCTACTCGGACGCCCGATCGCACCGGGAGATCGAAGTGGGCCACATACGCGGCCAGATAGTCGGCGACCTCGTCCTTGGTCGGGAACGACGAGGCCGGTGCGGGGAACGGCATTCCCGGTAGCCCGTCGAGGCGAGCGGGGGTGAAGACGCGCAGCGAGTCCCAGCGCCTCCGCCACGAGTCCCCAATCCGCGGGTAACCGTCCAAGATCACGAAGGGCCGACCCTGCCTCCGCAGGTGGTACCCCACGGCCAGGCCGGCCTGGCCGCCACCGATGATCACGGTCTGGACCCGAACGGGCTCGATCCGACCCGGGGTGGTGCCCGGCTCGTTCAGCTGGCCGGTCATGATCTGCCTCCCTCGCTTCGAAGCGCGGTGCGCAGCGCTTCCAGAAACGCTGCCGGCTGCTCGATGGCAGGGTCATCGCGGGCGTTCATCGATCACGTACAAGGGCCAGCCGTGGCGGCGGCTGGCTGCCTCGGCGACGTTCAATCGATGCCGACGTCTTGTCGGCCCCAGATCAAGGTCGTCGGCACGGCGATCCGGCCCAGATCCTGGGCCGGGATGGTCGAAGAGAGCTGCCCTGAGCAGGCCGCGCATCGCCGCCTTGACGCTAGCCGTGCGGAAGCGGTCCAGGGCGTAGGCCGACATCCAGTCGTACGACTCACCCATCGCGGCGCGGACACCGTCCACATCGACGTAGCAGTAGTTGCGGAAGCTGCGCTGCAGCCCGCGCTCGGTCGGTCGCCACAGCACGCCGAGGAAGGACAGAGCCATGCCGGCGGGGGCCGGAACCGATCCAGCCCGTACGTGTCCACCAGCACCAGACGATCGAGGCGGTCGCCGTGGTCGATGGCGAATCGCGCGGCGAGCGCGCCGGCTGCGCCCTTACCCACCAGCACGGCAGGCCTGCGCACGTGGATCGATGAGCTCGGCCAGCCAGGCCAGGGCGTCGTCGACATGGATTGGACCGTCGGTCACCTCCGACGCCCCGAGACCGGGCAGGTCGGGGGCGATGACGCGGTGGGTCGCCACCAGGTCGGGAATCACCCGCAGCCACACGGCCGCGAACTCCGCCGCCAGCAACACCATCGGCGGGCCGTCGCCGCCCTCGAGCACAGCCGTAGACACTCCGGCAAGGTGCAGCCGACGCTCGGCCACCGGCAGCCCTGACAGCAGTCGGGCCCGGGCGTCGTTGCCTGCAGACCGTGCCCTCTGAGCCGGAGACTTCGTGCGGTGTCGCCATACACCGCACGGTACGAGCAGCCGTCGGGGCAAGCATCGAGTGAACTACCCAGGTTCGCCGCGTCTCGGGATGGGTGGTTTCGCCCAGCAGGGCGTCACCCGGAGGCTCGGTCAGACCAGCCGGTGCTCGTACGCGTACGCGGTGGCGGCCGCCCGCGACGACACCCGCAGCTTGGTGAAGATGTTGCTGACGTGGCGATCCACGGTCCGCCCACTGAGAACGAGCTCGGCGGCGATCGCCTTGTTGGTGCGACCGGCGGAGATCAACCGCATAACCTGCAGCTCGCGTGGCGTCAGCCCATGGGCCCCGCGGGAGGCCCGCCCGACAAGCGATTCCACCCGCGCCAGGTCGGGCGCCGCACCCAGACGCTCGAAGACCGTCCGGGCGGCGTCGAGCTCCATCTCCGCGGTGTCCTCGTCGCCGAGGGCGCGACAGGCCAGGCCAACCAGGACCCGGACCCGAGCGGCCTCATACGGCGCCTCCAGCTCGCGCCACGCCACCCACACCGGGCGAAGCGTGTCGCACGCGGCCTGAGCATCACCCTCTGCGAGTAGCACGGCCCCGACCGCAGTGGCGGCGATCGCCGACAACAGCGGCGCGTCGAGTTCGGCGGCGATGTGCGACAGCTCGTCCGCCGCTGCGCGGGCCACACCGACGTCATCGACTGCGAGCTCGATCTCCACGGCGGCGGCCAACACTCTGCACCGCGCGGCGCGATCCTTGACCTCGTCCACGACCCGCCGAATCGTCGCCGCCGCGGCCGCCGCGTCCCCCTGCGCCAGCCGCAGCTCGGCCAGCCCGGGCTGCGGGCTGTGTCCCCACCGGTGCGCCTCTCGGTAGGCATCCTCCGCTTCGGCATAATCACCGCGAAGCCGGTGCAGCTCGCCCTCTTGGTAGCACGCCATCCCAAGCGCGGGGTGACCGGAAAGCCGGTCGCGTGCCCGCTGCGCTTCCTCCAACGCCTCGGGCCAGTCTCCCTGCAGCCGCATGATCTCAGCCCGATACGCCAGACACTGCCCTCGGTAGGGGACCAGGTCGGGCTGCGACGCGCACCAACGGGTCAGCGCTGCCGTCCATTCCCGTGCCCGACGCAAGTCGAAACTCTCTTGGCAAGCCTCGATCGCCGCGCAGTACACCCCGCCGGCCACAAAGGCAGAGACCTCGCCGGCGGTGACGGCAACCATCGCCTCGTCGAGCAAGACCGCCCCAGACGCTGGCTGCCCCAACCGGACCAACGCCCAGCCCTGAGCATTCCGGGCCAAGGCCACCAAGTCCGGATCCCCGAACCGGATGCCGATCTCGACGGCCCGGCCGAGCGTGCCGTATGCCGTCGCAGGTTCGGAGTCGAAGCACTGGATCGCGTCCGGCACCAGCAGCCACCCGCGCTCCACACAGTCTTGGTCTAGCTCCTCGAGCATGCGCCGGGCCCGCGCGAGCCAGCCCCCGCCGCGGGCCATCTCGCCCATGACCAGAAGCTGGGTACCCAGCCGCAGTGCGCATCGGGCGGCGCCGACCAGATCACCCCGACGGTTGCACTCATGATGCGCGCGGACCCAGACCTCGGTGCTCTCCTCGTCCCGGCCGATCAAGTACGCGGCCACGGCCAGACGCTCAAGATCCTCGCGTTCGAGCGGCGCCTCTGCCTCGGCCGCCGACAACTGGGCGTACGCACCCCCCCACGCCTGTCGGCTGAACGACATCCGCCCGTCCTCGACTGCCCGCACCGCGTGGACCATAGTCCTCAGTCTGCTACCCCAAGAGCACCCGGCCGTCCACGCCCGAAGGCACACGCTGGCGGTGCTCAGTCCAGCTCGTCGAGCAGCCACCTGGGACGGAGCAGTCGGGCGAGTCAGTAGCCGTCGCGCTTGCGACGCTGGATAGGCCCACTGTTGTCGACATGTCGCCCGCGCGCCCTCGACCTGGGCCGATCGTCGCAAGAGGACCGTTCAGCGAGAACGTCGAGTTGGGCCGGTGGCGCGGTTCAGACAGTGCCTCGTGAGGATTGGTTCGAGGAAACGGTCCACGCCCGAGCTTCGGTTGACTGTCGCGTTCGGGCTAGACCAGGATGCCCCCGCGCGGAATGACAAGCCCGTGGACTTCGAAGGCTTCGGTTGCTTGCTCGATCGGGGGCGCCGGTTTGTCGCCCGCGAGCTTCTGTATCAGCGGGACGACGATGTCGGCGTTGGCGCGGTCATAGTGGTCCTTGGATTCCCACACTTCTAACACCTCGAACCCGTCGGCAGTTGCCCGCCCGACGTGCACCAGGCAACCCTCGACGGATGCGCCGCTCTGCCGTTTCATCTCAGCATGCATACCGTCGTACATTTCGACGGGTGCCGGCACGGTGATGATCACTCCGTACATCTGCCTACCTCTTTCCTTGTTGGGTCTCTGCTGATGTTTAGGGCTCTGCTGACTGGCCAGCTTCATGGGTGTGTCGGGTACGGCTTGGCGGTCGCTGCGCATGTACCCACCGCTCATTGCGCCGACGAGGAGGACCACGCCTCCCAATCGACTGAGCCGGACGCCGAGGTCGTGGCGACCGCGTGACCGGGCCGCCCAGGAACCGAGGAAGACGAGCGTCCCGACGGTGTTCGCGCTGGCGTGGAGGATCCCCACCCGTTGGGTGCCGCGGTCCGCCCGCGTCCACTCGGCCCAACCGGTCAGCGCCGTCGGGACCGCAGCGACAACCCCCAGGCCGACGAGCCGGGTGGCGGCTCGTCGCATGCCGTCCTCGGGAAACAAGTCGAGGAACTGGGCCATCCACCACGCACCTAAGGGCAGGTCGGTGTAGATGATGTGGAGCGGGATTCCGGTGGCATCCCCGTGAAGCACGCGGCGGAGCCGCTCGTCGGCAACGATCCGGCCGGCGAGCGGTTCGACTATGCGGACAACGGGGTCAAGAGTTTGCGAGCGCTCCAGTCGACCGAGCAGCCGGATGAACGCACTCGGCGTCCGAGTCGGTGGCGACTCCTCAGCGGCCCCATCGATCCGCGGTGGAGTGTCTGCGCACATGGTGCGTCCCTCCGATTCCCGCGGGTGTCGAACGCTAGAAGCGTCATCGAACCGACGATTTCGCGCGTGTCAAGGGTACTACGATCACAGTGCTCTGTCACTACGTATATTGTGGCGGGATGTCTGCCACCAAGAGCCGTGTCGTTGAGGCTGCGATCGATCTGGTCGGCACCAAGGGTCTCCGGGCACTCACCCACGCCCGCGTTGACGAGCGGGCCGGCCTACCGAAGGGCTCGACGTCCAACTACTTCCGCAGCCATCAGGCTTTGCTGTCAGGGGTCGTCGACGGCATCGTCGAGCGCGAACTTCCTTCCGTCGGCGTCGCGTTCTCGCCGAGCTCCCCGGATGAGTTGGTCGGCGCGCTCTGCGCCTTGTTCGAGCACCTCACCACGGTGAACCGAACGGTGACCACGGCGCGTCTGGTGCTCTTCATGGAGGCCAGCCACAATGCTGCCCTCCGCGAGGCGCTGTCCCGGGGGCGGGCGGCGATGGAAGCTTTGGGTGTCGTAGCTCTGGCCCGCCTCGGCGCCCGTCAACCGCACACGGCCGGGATTGCTATCGCCGGCTGCTTCGAGGGGCTCCTGCTCCACCGGATCGCCCGGCATGACCCAACTGATCCGCGGCCCACTTTCGAACTGGTCGTACGAGCGGCTCTCGCCTGAGAAGGAATCATCCGACTCTCGGCAGATCAGGACAACCGCAGCGTCGTTGAGCCAAACCGGCAGCCCGGTTACAACAACTCCGTCGGAGGTTGCCGGCCCTGACCCGATGTCGACCGAAGGACGATTCTTGAGATCGAGGGGGGTGGACCGTCCTGAACATGCGGCGGGCCTGAGAAGCCGTGTCTGGGACGTGACTCGAAACGCCGATCCACACCACCACCAGGCACGAAGCTCGCGTCCACTCCCAAAGGCAGTCCTCGACAGCCTGCTCTCGACCGAACAGGAGATACCCCGCCAGCTTCCGACTGCCGTCGTCATCCGAATCCAGCGACCGTCGGTCGTCCGTCCTGGGGAGCAGGACGTGCCGTAGGCGGACCCGCCACCGGGACGGTCACTGACGTACCACCTGAGAGTGTCGGCTCAGCCAGTGGCGTTCAGTGGCCGGGTTCGCCCGCTCCGCGTCGGGCCCGTAGCTGCTCGACCAAGATCTCGCCATGGCCGGCATGGCGGGCTAGCTCGGTGAGCAGGTCGACGTAGATGAAGCGCAGGCTAACCGGAGTCCCGCGCCAGTCGAAGACCTCGTCGAGCTCGTGCTCGGCGGCGATCGCTCTGGTACTCCATCACCGTGCGCTCATCGCCGGTCCGATGCGTGGTCACTCCGGCACCCTAGCGACCACTCGCGGCGAGCCACGAGCGCCAGCAGCCGGGCCGAGGCGACTGTCGAGGCCCACCGGTGGCCCGATCTCGACCTCATGCCCACCGTGCTACTGCGATCAACGAACGCGAGCGAGTCGATGATCGCGGGCCGGCGGCGGCGGCTCCAGCAACTACCGCCGAACGATCGCCAGCCAGACAGCTTGCGGCCGCTACCTGCATCGCCACAAACGGATCCGCTTGCTGATGCGCCGCAAGGCGACCCATAGCGGGATGCGCAGGAGACCTGTGTCGCTGGAACGGCTTGCGGTCGCGAGCAGCAGCTGCTTGAGGACCGGCCGATCGCGCCAGTGATCATGTCACAGAGGCGACCCGTCAGCGAAGCGCCGGCAGCAGTGCCGTGCGGTACGACTCGCGTGTCAATTGGCATCTCCACGCTGAACGTTGGCTGGAGTGGATGCTGGCCTCGATCGACGGCATCCGAAGCGCCGTGGCGTCGGACGGGTGGATACTGATCAAGGCCACCTCGGCGAGAGGGGCGATATGGCGACACGTTCTCGGCGGCTGAGCGCGACGGCTTTCGTGGTCTGCGCCTTGGTGGTCGGTGGCTGCAGTGGGTCGGCACCGGCGCCGACCCCGACGGACGACCGCGCCGCTCGTAGTCAGACGGCGTTGGTCGAGTTGGTGGGACGCAACACCAACCCGGGCTGTTCTGCCGCGATCGGTGAGCGCGGCGAAGTGCGTTGGCAGGGCCGGCGCGGGCTGGCGGTTTTGGAGCCGGCGACACCGATCACCGCCGAGTCGACCTTCGACATCGGGTCGGTGTCGAAGCAGTTCACGGCGCTCGCCGCTGCGCTGCTGGCTGAGGAAGGGCGGCTCTCGCTCGATGACACGGTGGCCGAGCACCTGAACGGCTTCCCGGACTGGGCCGGGCAGGTGACCTTGGCCGAGCTTATCCATCAGACCAGCGGCATTCCGGAGGTGATCGGGCTGATGCGGCAGCGGGGGGTGTGGCTGGACGTGGACGCCAGCCGGCATGACTTGCTGAAGGCGATCAGTGAGGTGGAGTCGCTGAATTTCAAGCCGGGTTCGCGGTGGGCGTATTCCAACTCCAACTACGTGCTGGTCGGGTTGATCATCGAGCGGGTCTCTGGCCGGCCGCTTGATGCGCAGCTGGCGCAGACGTTCTTCACTCCGCTGGGTCTCGCCATGGTCGTGGACGCACCAGGCACGAACCCGGACCGGACCAGGTCTTACGTCGGGAATGTGAACGGGCAGTTCGAGATTGCTGATTGGCCGTGGGAAACGACCGGGTTCGCCGGCGTCCGGGCGGCTCCGTCTGACTTGGTGCGCTGGGCGGACGTGTATCGCACCGGGGTGGTGAGTGGGGAGCTCGCCACTGAGCCGCAGACCGAAGCGGCAGCCGGTGCCGAGGCGGACAGTAGCTACGGACTCGGCATCTTCGTTGCATCGGATGGTCGACTGTGGCATGGCGGTGAGAGCGGCGGCTTCTACACCGCGTTTGGTGTCTCAGCAGACCGTGACCACGCGATCGCCGTAACCTGCAACAGCATCGCGCTGGACCCGTGGGTTCTGTTCGACGCGCTGGTCTTGATCTGGGAGGTCTGACGGACCTGTGGGGCGGGCCGAGCTCCTGCGGGGTTTTACGGCCCCGTCGTGCGGGACGCACGCAGCACCCGACCGTCGTGCGGGACGCGCGCTGAGCAACCGGCCCATACGACACCGATTCTGGGCCAGAAATGGATCCGAATGTTGGTGTCGAACGGTAAGTGACGAGGAAATGCTCCGGCACGAAAGCGGCTGTGATCACTCCCGCAGCCGGCGAGCCTGCGGTCACCGCTTGGCGTTCAGTGGCGCTGGGTCGGTTCGTTGATGATCTCGGCGCTCGGCTGGAGCTGGGCCGCGAACGACGAGTGCTGGCCATCGACGGCCGAAGCGCCAGCGGCAAGAGCACGCTGGCCCGCCGGTTGATTGACGCATTGCCCGACTCCGCACTGGAGAGCACCGACGACATCGCATGGAATGAGTCGACGTTCGGCTGGGCACACCTGCTGATCAACGGGGTGCTGCGTCCTTTTCTCGCCAGCGATGCCGTGTCCTACCGGCCACCGGCTTGGGACCGACACGGTCGAGCGGGGGCTTCGAGATATCCGGTTCGGCGAGGCTACTCGTCCTTGAGGGCGTGGGTGCCTCCCGTGCCGACCTCGCGGCTTGGCTAGATCAGGCGATCTGGATCCAGTCCGACTGGGCGGAGGCGGAGCGTCGGGGCATAGCCCGTGACATCGCCTCGGGAGTCAACGGCGACGAGGAGGCGACGGTCGCTTTCTGGCACGCCTGGCAGGCCGAGGAGCTGCCATTCCTGGAGCACGACAGACCCTGGGAGCGCGCTGACCTGATCGTGCGGGCACGTCCCCTGCCACGACCGGCGATACGGACATACGTGTTTCCGCCCGTCAGCGTGCAAGACCATGAATGCCCGCAAGCCAGTGAGGATGGGGCTTGGTGTTCCTCGCTGGGTCTGACCCACCGCAAGCCTGACGCGAAGTTGCTGTCCTTCGGACGATCCGTCGGCCCGGCGAGGGACATCGCGGCACGCGAACGGCCGGGCGGCGTGACCTCATAGCGCCTCTGTGTCAAGCGGCGGAGAGGATTGGTGCGTGGTGGTCGCTGTTCAGGCGGCGGAAGACGACGTCGGAGAGTCGTCGTTTCAGGGCTCGGCGGGCCTCTTTGGGGGTCTTGGCTTCGGCGAGCTTCTTCAGGTAGTAGTCGCGGCCTGGACCGGGGTGGCTGATCTGGTAGATCGCGATGACGTGGATGGCGGCGTTCAGCTGCCGATCGCCGCGGCGGGAGAGTCGGTGCCGGGTCTGGTTGCCGCTGGAGGCGTCGATGGGTGCGGTGCCGTTGAAGCTGGCGTAGTGATGAGCGGTGGGAAACCGGTCGGGATTGCCGCTGTGGCCGATGATCTTGGCCGCCGAGATGGCGGCGACACCAGGGATCTCGGTCAAGGTCGTCCCGGACTGTGCCACCAGGGCGGCGAGCTGGTCGGTGAGGACCTTGATGCGGACCTCGAGGGAACGCAGACCGACGATGAGGTCCCGGGCCAGGTGTTTGCGGGTTGTTTCGGTGGCGGTGGTGGGCCGCACCGTCTTCAACGCTGCGGCCGCCTGACGACTCGACAGACCCGTTTTCACGCCGCCGGGGATTAGGTCGCGCAGCAGCCGATGGAGCCGGTTGAGCCCCGCGGTGTGTTCGTGCACCAAGTCGTCGCGATGGTCGCTGACCAGGCGAATCACACAATCGAGGTCCTCAGTTTGCACGCGCCTCAACCGTGGATGGTGCTGGGCGATCAACGCGACCGCTTGAGCATCGATCAGATCGGTCTTGCGGCCCTGGCCGGGCGACAACAACCGAGCCCGCGCCGACAGCGTGGACGGCACGTCGACGACGTCCTCGCCGGCCTCGACGAGGCGCTGCGCGATTCCCAGACCGAGGCCGGCTGCGCCTTCGACCGCCCATCGGCGAGTGGGCCAGGCACAAGCAAACCGCAGCAACGAAACCAGAGTCGAAGCCTGCACCGAAAGTCGACAGCTGGCGACGACGGATCCGTCTGCCCTCAGCGCGACGGCGGTCAAGGTGGACTTGTGAGGGTCGATACCAATGGTGATCACTGCAGGCCTTCCAGTTCGCGGACAACGACGATCCGCGATGAGCAACCTGACTTGAAGACATCTCATGCCTCTGCTGAGCCACACCGCGGCGGGCGCCGACGGCGCGACAGGCTATGAGTGAGCCAACCTGATATAGGCGGCAGGGCGCACTGCGAGCCGAACCGTCAACGCCCTGAACGCACACCATGTCGAAACGCTGCGTGCCTGCCTCATCGAAACAAGTCAGGAGCCTGCGCACGAGGCGCCCATCACTGGCTTGTCCACCGACCCGACCGCGGCGTGCCTCACCTGACCCGCTGCAACGGAGGAGGCAAGGCATGACCAGCATGGCAAGGAGTACAAGGTACGCAGCTCGGGTGGTGGTTGGTGGTGTCGACACCCACGGGCAGACCCACCATGCCGCGGTGATTGATGAGGTGGGGCGGGAACTTGACGATCGCGAGTTTCCGGCGTCACCGGCGGGCTATCGCGCCCTGGCTGGATGGCTTGGTGATCACGGTGACCTCGACCGGGTCGGGGTGGAGGGCACCGGCACCTACGGGACCGCGCTGGCCCGTCACCTGCGTGGCGGCGGGGTGCTGGTGGTGGAGGTGGATCGGCCGGACCGGAAGTCGCGTCGGGCGCACGGCAAGTCCGACCCGCTCGACGCCTACGCCGCAGCCCGAGCCGCCCTATCCGGTGCCGCGACAGTGGTACCGAAGCTGCGGGATGGTCGAGTGGAGGCCATCCGTGCGCTGCGGGTGGCCCGCTCCAGCGCGGTCAAGGCCCGTAGTCAGGCCACCAATCAGATCAAAGCGTTGATCGTGACCGGGCCGGCCGAGCTGCGCGAGCAACTGCGTCACCTGCGGACGCCGATGCTCATCGCGATCTGTACCCGGCTGCGGCCGGGGCATCAGCTCGGCGATCCCGAGCATGCCACCAAAACCGCGCTTCGCCGCCTTGCCCGCCGCCATCAGCAGTTGTCCGAAGAGATCACCGACGCCGACCGCGACCTTGATCAGTTGGTGCGCGAGGTGGCGCCCAGCCTGGTCGCCCTCCCCGGCGTCGGGCCAGAGGTCGCCGGTCAACTCCTTACCAGTGCCGGCGACAACCCAGAGCGGATTGGATCTGAGGCTGCATTCGCCCACCTGTGCGGCGTCGCACCCGTCCCCGCCAGCAGCGGACGCGTGCACCGACATCGGCTCAACCGTGGCGGTGATCGCGGCGCCAACAATGCCCTCTACGTCGTCGTCCTCAACCGGCTCCGCTACGACCCACGCAGCCGCGCCTACGCCGAACGTCGTACCCACGAAGGCCTCTCCAAGCCCGAGATCATCAGATGCCTGAAACGCTACGTTGCCCGCGAGATCAACAACGTCCTCTCATCCTTTTCAGCCGCCCGAAACCCGACCGTTGTGCGGAACGGGGCTCAGCCGGGCCGCCACGCCTGGACTGTGAGCCGGTCAGGGGTAACCCGACCGACGCTGGCTTCGATGGTGATCCCTTCGAGCCCAGCCTGGGTGAAGCGGCGGTGGACTTCTGCGGCTGTCCAGGGGCGCATGACGAACTGGTACGACGACTAATCGACCTGAGTGTCGACTGTCAGGACGTGCTCCTCGGTGACCAGGAGCAAGCCCTCAGACCAGCTGGTCGTCGTCGTGAAGGTGCTTCTCGGGACGGATTCGAAGCAACACGGCGGGCCGGTCCCGTTCGGACGAACGGGACCGGCGTCGCTGATGTTCTGGCTACTTCGTCCAGATCGAGCGGAGCTGCCAGACGGTGATCTTCTGCAACTGGGCTCGGCCACCGCTGGAGAACACTCGAATGGCTTTGCTGTTGCGGTCGGGGAAGACCTGGTCGGTGATCGTACGGTGGCCGTCGTCGGCGAACACCTCGACCGAGGAACGATCAACCAGGATTCGCAGGGTGATCTTGCCGTTCCGTACCTGCAGGGGTGCGTATTCGACACTGGGGAAGGCGGCGCTGAATCCGACGTCGCCGGACTTGGTTCGGTCGAGGTAGACCGCGGCTCGGTTCACGTCGTAGCCGATGACGGTGCCTTGACCGTTACCGGCGCGGACCTGAACGCCGAACTTGTCGGCGTCGCGGGCGCGGAATTCGGCGAGGATTTCCACGGTGTCACCGCGCGCTCCCGCCCCCTGAAGGGTGGTGGCGCCTTCGAGGAGGCGTGGGCTGCGGGTTTGATAGGGCCGACCTTGCCGAAGGGTCTGCAGCTGCCGTACCGGTTTCCCGACTAGCTCAGTCTTCCCGGCGATCCGTTGCAGGGTCAGTTCTCGTGGTGCTGCCATTGCGCTGCGCCACGGGGCGGTGGGGATCGAGTTCGCGTACTGCCAGTTGTTCATCCAGGCGATCATGATCCGCTTGTTGTTCGGTGTGTTGTTGAAGGTGACCCCGGCGTAGAAGTCGCGGCCGTAGTCGAGCCAGTGCGCCCGCTGGGTTGCCGATTGGGCGGCGGTGTCAGCGAAGGTGAATTGGTCCACCATGAGGTGGCCCCAACCACTGGTGTTGTTGTCGATGATCTGGAGCCTGGCATTCTTTCCGGCGAGGTCACGAACGTCCCAGCCGACCCAGTCCAGCGTTTCGCTGTCAGGTCCGGTGGCCGTGCGCACGACCTGGCCGTCGACGATCAGGTTGACCGACGTCTCCACCGAGAGTGGGGTGGCCTGCTCGCCGGAGAACATGATGTGGTCGACCAGGAGGTGGCCCCAGCCACCGGTGTTGTTGTCGACGACCTGGATCTGTGCTTGTTGGCCGTCGAGGTCGGCAACGTTCCAGGAGGCCCAGTTGGCGAGTTCGCTGTCGCGTCCGGTGGCAGTTCGCACTATCTCGCCGTCGACGACCAGGTTCACTGCGGTCGCGTCGGTGCCGCTGCCGGTGTAGGGGTGGTTGCCGCCGCCGACCAGGAGGTTGATGTAGTCCTGGTCGATGGTGAACGTGGGGGAGGTGATGGTGCCGGTGGCGGCATCGTGGTCGGTGAACGTGTTGACCAGCCGCTCACCTTGGTAGCCGGTCACGGCCTGTTGGTCGCCGATGGTTCCTGGTCGGGGTCCGTCGTCGGCGAAGTCGTCGGTGGCGGTCCACCCGGTGCCCCAGGTGGTGCCTTCGAAGTCGGCGAAGACGGTGCCGGCGGGAACACTCGGATCGAGGGTGGTGCCGTCGACCCGTGGGTGGTTGCCGCCGCCGACGAGGAAGTTGAGGTAGTCGTCGGTGATCGGGAACTGCGGTGAGGTCAGGGTGCCCCGGCTGCTGTCGCTGCCGTGGAAGCTGTTTGCGAGCTGATCGCCGATGTAGCCGGCCACGCCGCCTTGTCCGGGCGCGTTGCCGGCTGTGGGTGCGTCGCCGAACGCGGTGCCGGTAGTGGTCCAGGAATCGAAGGTTGGGGCCTCGAAGTCTTGGAGGACGGTGCCGGCCGGTGGGGTGTAGGTGGCGGGGTCGTCGGAGGTGAAGGTGGTGCCGTCGAAGTCGCCGACGAAGTACTGTCCGCCGGATCCGCCGGCGATGCTGCCCGGGTTGAGGTTGACGACCATCACCCATTTGACGTTGCGCGGGTTGCCGTCAACGGCGAGGGGGAAGAGGTCGGGGCATTCCCACACTCCGCCGACGGCGCCGGCGGGTCCGAAGTCGGACAGGTGTTCCCACTGCTTCGAGATTCGGCGGACCGGTAGATGGAGACCTTCCGCTCGACTGCCTTGACCACCACCATCCGCCATTCCTTGGCGGGGGCGTACCAGAACACCTTCGGATCCCGGAACTCACGGGAGTCGATGTCGAGAACGGGGTTGCCGGCGTACTTGGTGAAGGTTCGCCCACCGTCGGTGCTGTAGGCCAGGGACTGGGCCTGTCGGCCGGCAAGTGTTGGGTGCTGGGAGGTGTAGGCGCTGGTGTAGATCGCCACCAGCGGCGGATTGCTCCGGGTACCGAATCCGGACGTGTTGTTGGTGTCCACCACGGCCGACCCGGAGAAGATGTCCTCGATCGAGTCACCCTCGGCGTTGAGGGTTTGTGGGATGGCTACCGGCAGCTCCCGCCAGTGCACCAGGTCACGGGTGACGGCGTGGCCCCAGGACATGTTGCCCCAGGTGTTGCCCTTCGGGTTGTACTGATAGAAGAGGTGGTACTCGCCGCGGTAGTAGACAAGGCCGTTGGGATCGTTCAGCCAATTCTTCTTGGCCGAGTAGTGGAGTTGCGGCCGGTAATCCTGGTTGTAGGCGGCGGGTACGGCGTCGCGTGGTGCGGCAACCGACCGGCTCGAGGGTGGGGCAACCAGCACCGCCAACGCCAACGCCAACGCGATGACCAGGGCGCGAAAGGCCCGCCGAGCCGAAAATGGTGCAGTCACGTCGTCGTGGTCTGCGGATCTGCGCATGCGATCTCCTCGATCGATTGCTGAACGCCTGAACTGAGAACGGATGCGCCGCTGCCGGATCTGAGCGTCCATCGGTGAGGTCGTGGCGGGGTGTCACGACCATTCACTGCTGCCCGCCTGCGCTGCACCGCATGAGCACGCGGTCAGGGCCCGGGTCTGAAAATTCGCGATCTGTCGATGCCGCTAGCACTGCCGCCGCCGCGGCCGAGGACTGCGCGCGGCTCGTCAACCAGGGTCGGGTCGCATACCTGTGACTGGTGATCCGCCCGGCCAGATCTTGCCCCACGACGTCCACGATCAGAGAAACCAACAGGTCGAAGGCGGCGCAAGCGAGAAGGCGATCATTGGCGCGCCCCCGCGGTCTGGGCAACGGGATCGCGATGCCGGCATCCGCCAGCGTCAAGACCGGTGACCAGCCGTCGGTGGCGATGGCTAACAGCACAGCGCCCGCCTCGATCGCCGGCCGAAGCAGCGGATCCAGCAGGGACCGCTGATTTGGGGACGGGGGGCCGTTGATGATGACTACGGTGTCCGAAGCCTCGACGGCCGTCAGCCACTCGGCGCCGTAGACCGGATAACCAAGGCCAGTCAACTGTGCGGCCAGCATGCTCATGGCCGGTTCGGTCCGTCCAGCACCCACGATGTGGACCCGCTCGGCGAGAGAAAGCACCGAGCAGAAGTCGGAGACTTCCTGCGCCGAGATGTGTCGGCCGTCGACGGCGATGCAGTCCAGGGCATCCCGCCACGAAACGTCAGCGGATTCCACGTCTGCGGATTCCATAGCGCCGTCAAGGTTGCTCACGGTGCCGCCGCTGATGTGCTTGACGGCAACCCCTGGGGACGACGCGGCCGGTGATCCCCACGGTCGGCGGCCGGGGTGGCCACCGAGCCCCGGGTGATGAGCGGACACGGCATCGCTATTCGGGTCGGTCTAGGCGGGTTGCCTTGGAGGAGACCGATCAGGGTCCGAACGCCCCACGCGCCCATCTCGTAGTGCGGCAGTTGCAGCGTGGTCAGTCCGGGGAACAGGCCGTTGGCGATCATGGGTTCATTGTCGAATCCCATGACGGACAGATCGGTCGGGATTTCCAGGCGGCGTTCGTGCGCCGCGTGATAGACCCCCATTGCCATCCGATCGTTGAAACAGAAGATCGCCTCCGGTGGGTCGGCCAGGTCGAGCAGCGTTCGGCCGCTGCGCAGGCCGCCGACGGCATCGGACTGCGCGGCGACGAGGTACTCGTCTGGGATGGTCACGCCAGCGTCAAGCAGGGCCGAGCGAAAGCCAAGCAGGCGTTCCCGTGATGCGGTGATGTCGTCGGCGTTGTTGATGAAGCCGATCTTGGTGTGCCCATGTTTGAGGAGTTCGCGGGCGGCGAGGGCGCCCCCGGAGTAGTCATCCGGCACCACGGATGCGATCTGAGGGTCGGCACATGACGCATCCACCAGAACTGTCGAGCGGTTCGGCAGCCCGGAAGGAAGGGTGGTGACCTCCTGGCTGTACATCCGGACGTACAGGTAGCCGTCGATCTGGCGCTCCTGAAGGGCGCGGATCTGGTCGGCCTCGAAGGCTCGATCCACCCCCGTGTTGGCCAGCACCACCATCCAGCCCAGCTTGGTGGCCGTCTCCAGCGCTCCGTGCACCATGCCCGCGGCGAAGGGCGTGGTCAACACCTCGTCAGTGAGGAAAGCGATCACGTGCGTCTGCTGCAAACGCAGACTGCGGGCGAGTCCGTTCACCACATACCCGAGCCCGGCCGCCGCGTCCCGGACCCGTTGGGCCGTTTCGGGCAGGATCCGCTTGCCGGGAACGTCGTTGAGCACATGCGAGACCGTGGTCACCGAGACACCAGCGCGTGCTGCCACATCTGTCATCCGCACTCGCTGACCATTGCTCAAAGCCTTTGCCCAATCGATTGACCAAGAGTTCGGTTCATCGTGGCCCTCAACACTCCGGAGTGTCAAGGGCCGCGTCATCTGATCCGCGAGCGGAGCCGGACTGAAGCCCGTGGACTACGAGCTTGGGTTACAGCGGGATCCGGTTCCGGCTAGGCGAGTGCCCGTCGCCCTTAGCTGCTGCTAGCGGTTCGCCGTTGCGGACTCCGATGCGGCGAGCCGATCGAGTCCAGAATTGGTGAACTGGAACGGTGTTGGATCGCTGATCTCGCCAATGAAGGCGCCGGTTGCGGCACGGTGCAGCTCGTCCGAAGCGTTCACTCACGCGATTCGAATATGTCCGCTCATCGGACCGTGATCACGTCCAGGATGTCGACATTCGACACCTCGCCATCAGCGCCGGAGACAGTCAGTACGGGACCGTCTTGCGAGAACACCGGAGGTGTCTAAGCCAAGAAGCCAGCTCGGGCCAGACGGGTTCCCGCTATACGATCTCACCGGACGTTCCCCACCCATGGCCAGGAGGCCTTTCTGGAGGGGGCACGAGTACGCGTTCATCGAGCTGGGGTGGTGCCGGTCCGGCAATGTCGGCTACGAGAACTTGAGGGCGGCGGTGTCGCGGGAAGCTGACGCATTGGACGGGAGAGAGGCGGCGCAATGCCCGAATCCTGAGCACGAGTACATGGGTCGTCGCTTCGCCTGGCGGCCGAGGCTCCTGCTGCCTGCTTTGCCGGGCTAGAACGATCGCAGAAGCACGTCGGTTCGTCCTACGAAGTCATCGATCACCGAGTCATTAGTCGCGAAGTTCACGCGCACGTACCCGGCTCCGGCATTGCCGTGCGCCGTGCCGCTCGTCAAGAACACCCGCGCGTTTCTCAAGAAGGCTCCCGCGAGATCATCAACCCCGAACTGACGAAGATCGATCCAGCCAAGGTAGGTAGCATCCGGAGTGGACATGAGAGGGCCATGCCCGAGTCCGTTCATGGCCCTCGCGAGATGGTCCCTCTTACTTTCCAAAACCGTTATCGCGGCGCTCAGCCATTCGTGTCCCTGGGTTACCGCAGCGATCGTCGCGAAAATCCCAAGCGGCGAGACTCCTCCTCTCGCGCCCCCCGAGAGCGAGGTCCAGGTCGCCACGTCAGTGGCGCGGGTGAACGCGATGATTGCGCATCTCAGGCCGGGGATGTTCCAGGCCTTGCTCGCACTGGTGACGGTGATCGCGACATCTGCCGCCTCGGGGCTTACGCTCGCGAACGGCGCATGATTCGCGGTCGGGTAGCACAGGGGCGCGTGCACCTCGTCGCTGATGACCCTCACCCGGTGGCGATGCGCGATCTTGGCCAGACCGAGCAACTCTTCCTGTCGATAAACGGTGCCCGTTGGGTTGCTGGGATTGCAGAGGAGCACGGAGCCGGCGCCGGCTCGTACGGCAACCTCGATGGCGTCGAGATCGAGTTGGTAGCGGCCGTTCTCGTCGCAGTTCATCGGAATCTGCACCGCTTCTCGGTTCGCGATCTCGATCGCGGAGAAGAACGAGCTGTAGGTGGGGGTGATGACGGCGACGGCCGTTCCCGGCCTCGTGAAATGTCGCACGGACAGGGTGATGCCCTGGGCCACGTGCGCAAGCATGAACACGTTCTCGTCCCGGACCGGCAGCCCGCCCGCTCGGAGCCAACCACCGCACGCGCTTTGGAACATGGTGTGCTCTTCCGAGAGGGGATAGCCGAACCTCTCGCGTGTCACACTGTCGGTTAGAGATCTGACGATCGGCTCGGCGGTCGGAAAGTCCATTTCGGCAACGGAAAGATCAAGTACGTCTTTTGGGTAACGGCCCCAGCGCTTAGTGCCTCGCGCACGCGAGTCGTCGGCGGTCCACGACTCCAGGCTTGTTCTCAGGTCGACGGGTACGGTCACGACGGACACCTTTCATGACGGGGGGTTGTGATCTTGTCTCACCGCATCAGAGCGAGCGCAGGCCTGTCTTCGAGAGGTCTGCCCTCTAGATAGCCGAGACCCTGGGAGATGGATGCGGCCGTGTCAGTTACCGCGCTGACCAGATGGTCCAGGCGGGCGGCGTCGAGCTGTTCATTCGGTGCCCCGACACTGATGCACACCGAGTGCTGCACGCGGCCCTTCACATCGCGGATGGGCGCCGAGATCCCGATCGTCCTCGGGGTGATCTCACCCCGGCTGACCCAGTGGTTCGAGTGTTGGATCTGGTCGAGAATCGCGCGGATCCGGTCGGGATCGGTGGGCGTCTGTTCCGTGTATCTGCTCAAGCCAGCGGAGAGCACCTCATCGATAAATTGCCGATCTTGGAAGGCGAGGATCGACTTGCCCGCACCGGCGTGAAGGCCGATCGTGTCGCCGATCTCGACGGTCACCTCGGTGTTGCTGTTGACGTCGAGACGTTCAAGGCACAGATATCGATGTCCGCGCAAGGAGTAGAGCAGGACGACCTCGCCGGTCTGCTCCGCCACGCGCACCAGGTGCCGGCGGGCGACACTGACGATCGAACGGCCTTCCACCGATCGGCCCAAAGCGATTGCGGCTGGACCTAGGCAGTACGGACCCCGCGTTTCGACCTGTTCGAGGAATCCCCGCTGTTCTAGGGAGCGCACGATGCGATACGCGACAGCCTTGTTCAGGTCGAGGTGACGGGCGAGGTCCGTGAGACCCCAGCTCGATTGGTGGGAGAACGCCTCGAGCACGGAGAGGGTGCGTTCTACACCGAGCAGTGTCTGACTCTTTGATTCACTCACCCATGTTCCCTTGCTTCTTTGAGTGCTGAGAGACTGCACGTTAGACGCTGGATCTCTTCAGACGAGTTGAAGTAGTGCACCGACGCCCTCACCACACCATCCAGACCTCTCCGAGGCAGGTCCCATTGCGACGACCTCGCTCGTGAGACGCTTACGTTGATCCGGCTCCGTCTGAGCGCGTGCATGATCTTGTCCGGTTCGACGCCTTCAAGTGTGAAGGAGACGATTCCACAGTGCCGACTCCCTTGGTCGGTAATGGTCATGCCGGGCACGCCGCGGAGTGAGTTCCTCAGTTCCTCGCCGAGTTGCAGGACCCTGTTCTCGATGGCCTCGATGCCGAGGTCGAGTGCGTAGTCGACCGCCGCGCCCAGACCCAGCAGGTTCGCGTAGTTCTTCTCCCACGTCTCATACCTGATCGCCGTGTCAGCCAGGCGGTAGGCGTCTGCGTCGGTCCAAGTCGCCGATCGGCCGTCCAAGAACGCCGGCTCGAAGATGTGCATTGCCTCTACTCATCTTCGGCATCATCGGTCTAACCGCGAACATCGTGGCGATCCTCATCCTCTCCTCGAGTCGTGGGGCGAACTTCAACATGCAGGCTGCGTTCCTCGAAGTCCTCAATGACGCGCTCGGCTCCCTCGGTGTCATCATCGCGGCGATCGTGATCGGCACCACCGGCTTCATGCAAGCGGACGCGATTGCCGGCCTCCTCATTGCCGCGCTCATCGTCCCCCGCGCGTTCAAGCTCATACGGGAGACCATCAGTGTCCTGATGGAGTTCACCCCGAAGGGACTGGATCTGGACGAGGTGCGCGCGCACGTTATGAAGCTTGACCACGTTAGGGACGTCCACGACCTTCACGCGTCAACCGTCGCAACCGGACTCCCCACGATCACCGCTCACGTGGTCGTTGAGGACGAGTGCTTCACCGACGGGCACGCGGCGGAGGTGCTTCACCACGTGAAGGAGTGCGTCGCCGACCACTTCGAGGTCTCGGTGTTGCACTCGACGTTCCAGATCGAGACTGAGCATATTCAAGAACACGAACCGTCGTCGGTCAGGCATGCCTGAAGGCCCCCTCGATCTCATGCACCGACCGAAGCGGTGGCCACCCCGATGGACGCCCCAACAGAACGGGACAGTTCTTCGCCAAATCGAACCGCTCTGACCGCAGGAAGGGCATCACCGTGGACAAGACCCTCATCGTCGTCGGAGCCGGCGTCATCGGCTGCAGCCTCGCCTACGAGCTAACGCAGCGCGGTGCCTCCGTCACCGTCATCGACGCAGCGGAAGCGGGATCCGGAACCAGCGCCGCCACCTTCGCCTGGGTCAACTCGAACAACAAGACCCCTGAGGAGTATCACCGGCTCAACGTCCTCGGACTCCAAGCCCACGAGCGCTCGGCACGGTCATTCTCACGTGGCGCACGGTGGTTCCACCAGATCGGCACCGTTGACATCGCGCAAACCGATCAGCAGATGGCGGCTCTCAAGAAGAAGGTCAGCCAGTTAACCTCCAGAGACTACGCGGCAGAACTGTTGACGGAGGACGATGTGCGACAACTCGAGCCGTCTCTGCAGATCACCACCCCACTCGCCGGCGGCGCCCTCTACTCCAAAGAGGGCTGGCTCGACGTACAGAAGATGTGCCTCACCCTCCTCGATCAAGTCATCGACGCCGGAGCCACCTTCGCCCCCTACCAGACCGTCGTCGACATTCAGCCAGGGGAGGTGACTACGACCAGCGGCGGGTCGACTCAGCGCCACCAAGGCGACACCGTAATCCTGGCGGCCGGCAACGGCACACGCGAGATCCTGGCCCACGCAGGCATCAACTTCCCGACCATCGACCCGGCACCAACCTCAACGCTGCCGGGACACCTCGAACCAGCGTCGGGATCATCAGTACAACAGCGCCGACTGATTCCGGCATCACCCATCTGGTCCGCGCCGAAGGCATCATGCTGAGACCCGCCCGCAACGGCGGGATCACCCTCACCCCACCGGTGGCAAATGGGGACATCCGCAACCCCGAGATCTGGACGGTGCCCGCACTCCTGCTCGATCGTGCACGCACCCTCTACCCCCGCCTCGAAAACACTCCCATCCAGACAGTGAGCCTCGGCACACGAGTCCTACCCGAAGACGGACTCACCATCGCCGACTGGATCACTAGCAACCACCGGATTTACGCCGTGGCAACCCACAGTGGCGTCACATTGGCGGCCCACCTCGGACACGCCGTCGCCGAAGAGATACTCACCGGGAATCGCCATGAGTCACTCCAGGCATTCGGGCTATCCAGATTTTCTCGCGACAAGCTCTCCCACGGCAACGCCGCATCATCGCGCTGACGATCGGGAATCCATGACTTGGGGCGGCCCGCAGATCCGGCTGCGTCATAAGCCGTCGGCTCTGCGGAACAGGGGAGCGGTTCCGTAGGCGGACCCCTGCAGGCCTTGCCAATCCATAGGAGCATCGACCGCTCTAGGACAACAGCCATGAGCCAAATTGGCGCCGTAAATGTGGTCCACCGAGCGTTCATCGCCATCGGTGGACGAGGTTCGCTGAGGTCAAGAGTTCGTATGTGCTTTGGGGTTCCGCCGATCGACATGTCGTCCCGCAAGACCTGTCCGCAGTGATTTTCGCTAGGGGTACGTCCTGCGGTCTCTAGAGGGATACGTGTCGCGAGCCACCCGGCCTTCCGGCGCTTGATGGCCGCGATCGGCCGGCCTGCCCCGATGAGAGTCCCGAGACCGGCGAGGTGGTGGTCGGCCCGAGGGAGACGGAGTGAACGGACGACGGTTACCGCACCGGCGCCTACCGAGCTGAACCCAACGCAGCCACCCTGCGCACCGATTCTGGCCGTCTCGGTCCCTTGCGGTCTTGACGTTACTCGTCGCCCGCCGCGTGTAGGGCTCGGCGGCTCGCGTGATGGCTGTGCTGTTCCAGCTTGAGAGCATCGCCAACGCCTGAGCCTAAGGGTCAAGCGCCCAGGACAGACGCCAGGAGCAGGTGCATCTCTTGCATCAGGGCTCGCGGCACTCTCGAAAGGCGCGCTTCGGCTCTCAGCCGCGCCGAAGGGAACGTCGTGATCCGGTCGTCCGGACAACAGTTGGACTGCGGCGTCGACGGCCAGAATTCCGCCCTGCAGGCGGCAGCGTCTTCGAACGAATATCTGGCGAGAACCAGCGAGGGCCAGATCGCCTTGCGGCGAATCTGGCCCTGACTAAGTCTTTCACAGTAGCGGGGACAGGATTTGAACCTGTGACCTCTGGGTTATGAGCCCAGCGAGCTACCGAGCTGCTCCACCCCGCGTCGGCCGTGCCCGACTGTAGTCCAGGACCTCACCGCAGACAAATCGCGGCCTTGCTCCCGACCCACGAGGTCAATCCATCTCAGGCATCCGCTCGCGCGCCTCGGCGTGATCCAGACCGGTCAGTTCCATCAGGTCGACGATCATCGAGCGGCATTGGGCGAGGATCACCACGGCCGACATCGACGTGTTCAGGGTCAGGTGCGAACTGCCCGCGCCGATCTCAGCCAACCGGCGGCGGGAGGACTGGGGGAGCCGCCCGTCGTACAGCTCGCTGGCCATGTTGCGCAGCACCTGTACCAACTGCGCCATCAGCTCCAGGTGCCCGGCCGGCACCGCCTCGCCGCGGAACACCGCGGAGACGCAGCGCCGGGCCAGCACCCGCAGATTCCGCTGAGCCCGCCCGATCGGCCCGATCAACTCGGCGTACGCCTCGACCCCCGCCCGGTGCCGTCGGCGAAAGGGGCTCGATCGCACCACGGCGAGTCCTTCGTCGGCCGCATCCTGGAGAGACTGCAACTCCGTCTCGCCGCGGCGGGCGCGCTCCAGGACAGCATCGGCGGCGTGCTCGTCGTCGGCGCGCAGGGCCGCGACGGCGGCCTCCAGGGTCCAGGCCATCTCCTGCAGCACCTGGGCCGCGACCAGCCGCGGCCGGCGAAGCGGGGCACTCGGGGCGATCGTTGCGACCAGCAGGGCCAGCACGCAGCCGAGCACGGCGTCGAACCATCGGTTGAAAGCCTGCCCGGTACCGGGCACCAGCGCGACGACGAAGATCGCCTGCACCCCGGACTGCATGATCATCAACTGGCCGGCGCCGAGCAGGGTGGCCAGCGACATCGCCACCACCAGCACCACGGCGATCTGCCAGGTGCCGCTGCCGAACGCGATCACGAACAGATCCCCGACCGCGACCCCTACCGCAACGCCCACCGCGACTTCGATCCCGCGCCGCAGCCGATGCCCGAACGTCACCCCGAGGCACAACAACGCGGCGATGGCGGCGAAGATCGGCGCCGGGTGGCCGAGGAACGTCTGCGCCAGCCACCACGCGAGCGCCGCGGTCACGGCGCACTGGGCGATCATGAACCAGCGGTCCCGCCAGCGTGCTAGCCGGACCTCGACCGAGGCTCGCCCGATCCGGGTCGTCCGTTCGCTGAGGTCGAAGGCGCGCAGCTTGACCCGCTGCAGCATCGATCCGTCGTCGCTCATGAGGCCATGATTTCGCAGGTCATTTCCGGACCAGGTCGGCGGACGCTTGCCGCGTTGGGCAGACTGGGGGACCGTGCCTTCACCTACGTCTTCGATCCGCGTCACCGTCTGGGGCGAGAACTACCACGAGAACGCCGACCGCGACCGCGCCGAGATGGCCGAGCGCTATCCCCACGGGATGCACGGCGCCATCGCCGCCGGTCTCCACAACTCGCTGGGGGGCGGCGTCGACGTCCGCACCGCGACCCAGGACCAGCCGGACCACGGGTTGGCGCCGGACGTTCTCGACCAGACCGACGTTTTGACCTGGTGGGGTCACGCCACCCACGCCGACGTGTCCGACGAGGTCGTCGACCGCGTGTACGAGCGGGTGCTCGGCGGGATGGGCCTGCTCGTGCTGCACTCCGCACACTTCGCCAAGATCTTCAAGAAGCTCATGGGTACCACCTGCTCACTCGCCTGGCGCGACTCTGCCGACACCGAACTGGTCTGGACCGTCAACCCGGCGCATCCGATCGCCGCCGGCATCCCGCACCCGATCGTGATCGAGGAGCAGGAGATGTACGGGGAGTACTTCGACATCCCCGCCCCGGACGAGCTGATCTTCCTCTCCACGTTCACCGGCGGTGAGGTGTTCCGCTCCGGCTGCACCTGGCGGCGCGGTAAGGGCCGGATCTTCTACTTCTCTCCGGGTGACCAGGGCTATCCCGTCTATCACCACCCCGACATCCAGCGCGTGCTGGCCAACGCCGTGCAGTGGGCCGCTCCGGTGGACCAGGACCGGACCGCGCCGGCGGTGGTGGACATGCCGGCACCATTCACCAAGGGTCAACTGAGCGGCGAGGGGGTCGTCCGATGACCAGTCGCGACACGGGTACCGAGCTCAAGCCGTTGCGGGCCGGGGTGATCGGCCTCGGCTGGGCCGGCCGGCAGCACATGGCCGCGTACGCGGAGGAAGCCGAGGTCGAGTTGGTGGCCCTGGCCGGGATGGAGACCGACCAGCTCGCCGCGCTCGGCGAGGAGTACGGCGTCGCCGAGGAGCACCGGTTCCGCGACTGGCAGGACCTGGTGGCCAGCGGCGGACTGGACATCGTCAGCATCGCCACCCCGACGACGCTGCACGCACCGATCGCCATCGGTGCCTTGGACGCCGGCCTGCACGTGCTCTGCGAGAAGCCCATGGCCGAGAACGCCGAGAAGGGCCGCACCATGGTGGAGGCCGCGCAGCGCAACGACAGAGTGCTCGACATCTGCTTCAACCACCGCCGCCGCGGTGACGTCCAGGCACTGAAGAAGATCATCGACGCCGGACTGCTCGGCCACATCTACTACGCGAAAGCCGGCTGGCTGCGCCGCGAGGGCATCCCCGGGCTGGGCAGCTGGTTCACCCGGGTGGCCACCGCGGGTGGCGGCCCGCTGATGGACATCGGCGTACACATGCTCGACATGGCCATGCACCTCCTCGGCGAGCCCGAGGTGACGGCCGCTACCGCGGCCACCTACGCCGAGTTCGGGCCGCGCGGCAAGGGCGGATCCCCCTACGGACCGACCAAAACGGCATCAGGAGCCGACAGCGACTTCGACGTCGAGGATCTCTCGACGGCGTTCCTGCGGTTGGGCGACGGCGGCACCCTGCTGCTCGAATCGAGTTGGGCGCAGTGGATCCCGCACGATCAGTGCTACGTGACGGTGTACGGCTCCGACGGCGGCGCCAACATCGAGTGGGGCGGCCACCCCGGCCCGGAGTACCACCGACTAAGCATCTGGACCGAGAAGGACGGCGTTCCCGCGCACCTCCAGCCAACCATCCCGCCGGACGGCGGACACGGCGAGGCGGTCACCGACTTCGTCAGCCAGGTCCGATCCGGTGAGACCAAGGGTCACGACGGGATGGAGGCACTCGTCCGGGCCATCGTGGTCGACGCCTGCTACGCCTCCGCCGACGCGGGCCGGGAAATCCGGCTGGATTGACGCGTCGACCAGCTCCGGGAGTGACATGATCACCGGCTTCGAGATCGGGCACCACACCGCCGACGGTGACGGCTGGCTCACCGGCACGACGGTCATCTCGGCTCCGAGCGGCGCGGTCGGCGGGGTGGACGTCCGGGGTGGCGGCCCCGGTACCCGGGAGACCGACCTACTCGATCCGCAGTCGCTCGTCGAACGGGTGGACGCGGTCGTCCTGACCGGCGGCAGCGCCTACGGACTCGCCGCGGCCGACGGCGTGGTGGCCGCTCTCGAAGCGGCCGGCCGCGGTTTCCCGATCGGTCGGAACCCGGGGGAGATCGTTCCCATCGTCCCGGCCGCGGTGCTCTTCGATCTCGGTCGCGGCGGACACTTCGGTCACCGGCCGACGCCCGAATTCGGCCGGCTGGCGCTCACGGCCGCGGGCACCAGCGACCCGACGACCGGTTGCGTCGGCGCCGGTACGGGGGCGACGTGCGGTGGGCTGAAGGGCGGCTTCGGCTACGCCGAACTGGGTCTGGGCGCCGGCCGCGGGACGATCGCCGCCGCGGTCGCGGTCAACGCCGCTGGATCGGCGGTGGACCCAGCGACCGGACGGCTCTGGGCGGACCGGCTCGGCGTCCTCGGCGTCCCGACCGAGGATGAGCGGACGACGCTGAACGAGGTCTGGGCCGCGGCGGCCGCACCACCCCTGAACACAACGATCGGTGTGGTGCTGACGGACCTGACGCTGACCAAGGCGCAGGCCGGCAAGGTTGCCGCCACCGCCCACGACGGACTGGCCCGCGCGATCCGGCCGGTGCACACGATGCTGGACGGGGACACCATCTTCTGCCTGTCCTCAGGTCGGATCCCGCCCTCGTCGGACCCCATGGTCGCCCTGTTCGCGTACAACGCGCTCTTGGCCGCTGCCGCCGACGTCTTCACCGACGCCTGTCTGGAGGCGTTGCTCGCCGCCGAATCCCGCGGTGACTGGCGGGCCTACGCCGATGCGACCCCCAGCGTCCGTCGCTGAGACCGGACTGGTTGGTCGCCGATGAGACCAGCCGTGCGGGCGACGCGGACGGCGTTCAGGCGGTCGGCCACGCCCAACTTGCGGTAGATCCGTTCCAGGTGCTTCTCGACCGTGCGCGGTGCGCAGTCGAGTTTTCGACCAACGACGCGGGTTGACAAGCCGGCGCTGACCAGCTGCAGCACCGTGATCTCGCGGCCGGTGAGCCCGAGGTCGATCGCCCGCGAGATCCGGTCGCTCGACTGCAACCGGCCAGGAGGTCGATCTGATAATCCAGCGCCCGCAGGGCCCGTTGGATGTAGCCGGCGACCACGAGATCGTCGTCGTCGAAGTCGCGCCCGTCCCGGCCCAACACGAAGGCGCGGTGCATCACACCGCTCAGCCGATAGCTGATCGACAGCTGTTGTTCGGACTCGATCCGGCGCAGTACTGCCTGGATCTCTGCGCGACTGCCCCTTCGCAACATGCAGGCGGGCACGCGGCCATTGGTCCACGGGAGCGGATTCGCCGTGCGTGGCGAACCACCGGATGAGTGGGTGGTGGTCGATCAGCCGGCCAGCCAGCAGCTCGGCATGGATGTCGGAGTGGGCAAGGCAGCAGATGATGCGGCCAGACCTCGACGCCGAGTCGACCGTCCGCGTTGCGCCAGTTGTAGGTGACCTGGGAGAACCGGAACGTCGCCTTCAGCTGGTCGACGATCAAGCCGGTCGGCATCGACGTGTGCGGCCGTTGCAGCAGGTCGCAGAACGTGCGCATCCAGTACGCGACACGCGGCCCTGGCTCCCTCATGGTCCAACTGTGGAGCAAACGGCGTCCGGCGTACACCAGGAATTTGGACTGAGAGGCCGCCAAGCTTTGGTCGAGACCGGACTCGTCGACGCCTTTTCGTCGGCCTCTCTTCTCTTGTTGCGGCCGGCCGGAGGACGCAAGAATCACAACGAGCCCCGCACCGACCCCAACCGAGGTGATCATCATGGATCTCTCTCCCGCTGCTGCTACCGCCATGCTGGTCCAGATCTCCGCCCGCGACCGCGCAGGTGATCACTGCAAGGTGCAGCACCGTTGATTCGACGATCAGGCGATCTTCGAAAGGTTCGACCGGACCTCGGCTTGCCGATTCTCCGCCGTTCGTGTCCCAACCATCCGCGTTCGTCGCTGCGCTGGCCGGCGCTCGGGAGTCTTCCCGTGGCCGCCTTGGTGATCATCTGGGAGGCGGCTTCGCCCGCGGTTTTGATCAGCGCGGTCGTGGCCGAGCGGCGAGTCCACGCGGCGCCGCGGCCGTGACCGGCGCCGTTCCCGAAGCCGCGGGCCAGGCTGCGCTCGGGGAGTTGGGCACCTTGCTGCTGGCCGCCGGGTACGCGGTGACCGACGTAGACGAGGCGCTGCGTGCGGTCATCGCCGGCCAGGGCTGGTCGAGCATCACGGTCGGGGTGCTGCCCGGCGCCGTGCTGATCGACTCCGGGCGGTCGGGTTCGAGCCGGGTGTACAACGCCGCCGGCGAGGCGCTCAGTTTCGCCCAATCGGCCCGATTGGCCGTCCTCGCACGGGAGGCGGCCGGGGTCTCGATGTCGCCGGCCGAGCTAACCGTCCACCTCGGAAAGATTCGCTCGCTGCCCGCATCAGTCGGTCCGGTGCTGGCTGTCCTGGGGAGCGGGCTGATGTCGGCCGGAATCGCCGTCGTGTTCCGCACGACATGGTGGGCGGTGGTGCTCGATTGCGTCCTCGGCTTGGCGATCGGTGGCCTGCTGCGTGCCCGGGGCGGCCGTGTCGGTCGGTTGGCGGTCACGCCGTTCGTGGCCGCGTTCGCCGTGGCCGCCGTCGTCTACGCGCTGGCTCCGTACGCCCAATGGGGACCGACCACCCTGTACGTCGTCTGCGCTCCGTTGGTCGTGCTCATCCCGGGTGCGACGATCACGACCGCCGTGATCGAGATGGCCGCCGGCGACGTGGTCTCCGGCGGCGGCCGGTTCGTGTCCGGGCTGCTGACCTGGGCGACCCTGGCGGTCGGCATCGCGGCGGGGGCCGCGGTCGCCGGCCGTCCGGTCGACCGCTCGGAAGACATCATCGGATCCGTACCCACCTGGGTCGTATTTCCGGCCCTGATCGCCATGGCGATCGGCGTCGGCCTCTTCTTCGACGCGGATCGGTGGCTGACGGCGGTGATCGCCGGCGTCCTGCTGGTCACGTACTGCTTGGTCGCCGCGGCGGAGGTCTTCGTACCGGCGCCGGTCGCCAGCGGTCTCGCCGCGGCCGTTGTGTTGCCGGCGTGCCGGATCCTGGAGCGGCTGCGGCCGGGGTGGCCCACACCGGTGACTTTCCGGCCGGCGTTCTGGTTGCTGGTCCCCGGGTCCCTCGGCCTGGTCACGATCAGTCAGCTCTCGGCGGCTTCCGGACCGGTAGCATCCACGCCGGCGGCCCAGGTCGGCTACACCGTGCTCGCGATCGCGATCGGCGCCCAGATCGGTGGCGTGCTGAGCGCGGCCCTGCCGCGTCGCCCACGGGCCACCGGATCGCGAGAATGACGGGCGGGTCCGGCGCCCGAACCTAGACTGAGCCGCTGCGAGCTGTCGAGGTCAGGAAGAGCGTGATGAAAGCCCTGCTGCTGGAGAACATCCACCCTGAAGCCGAACGACTGCTGCGTGAGCGGGGGATCGAGGTGTCGACGACAAAAGGCGCGCTGGACGAGACCGAGCTCGCCGGCGCGCTCGTCGGGGTGGACCTGCTCGGCATCCGCTCGAAGACGAACGTGACCGCGAAGGTCTTGGAGACCGCCCCGCACCTGTTGGCGGTCGGGGCCTTCTGCATCGGCACCAACCAGATCGACCTGGTGGCGGCCGCGGAGCAGGGCACGATGGTGTTCAACGCCCCGTTCTCCAACACCCGCAGTGTCGTCGAGTTGGTGATCGCGGAGATCATCTCACTGGCCCGGCGGCTCACCGACAAGAACGCAGGTATGCACGCCGGCGTCTGGGACAAGTCCGCCAAAGGCGCCCACGAGGTCCGCGGCCGGACGCTGGGCATCGTCGGCTACGGCAACATCGGCAGCCAGTTGTCGGTGGTGGCGGAGTCGATCGGCATGCGGGTGCTCTTCTACGACGTCGCGGACAAGCTCGCCCTCGGCAACGCCCGCCGTTGCGACACGCTGGACGAGCTGCTCGCCGAGGCCGAGACCGTCTCGCTGCACGTGGATGGCCGGCCGGGTAACGCCGGGCTGTTCGGCGCGGCGGAGTTCGACAAGATGCGGCCGCGCAGTCTGTTCCTGAATCTTTGTCGGGGGATCGTGGTCGACCACGAGGCGCTGCGGGAGCGGCTGGAGTCCGGTCACATCGCCGGGGCCGCGGTCGACGTCTTCGCCGAGGAGCCGAAGATCGCGGGCGACCCGTTCGTCTCCAGTCTGCGCGGCCTCCCGAACGTGATCTTGACCCCGCACATCGGCGGCTCCACCGAGGAGGCGCAGGTGGACATCGGACGGTTCGTGGCTGGCAAGCTGCGGGACTTCGCGGCCAGTGGCACCAGCACCATGTCGGTGAACATGCCGCAGGTGCAGACCGAGGCCGGCGACCGGATCCGGATCCTGCATCTGCACCACAATGTGCCGGGCGTGCTCGCCACGGTGAACGGCGTACTTGGGGACGCCGGCGTCAACATCGAGGGCCAGGTGCTCTCGACCCGGGGCGATCTGGGCTACGTGATCACCGACGTCGGTGGTCGGCTCTCCGCTCGAGTGACCGAGCGGCTCCGGGACCTCCCCGAGACCGTACGGCTGCGCGTCATCGACTGAGCTGCGTGGCTCGGGCGGGTCACCCGACCAGCGCGGCGGCCTGCCGGCACAGACGTAGGGTCCACGGCACGCACCGAGGATCCGCGGCCAGTTCGTCGAGCGTCCACCAACCCACGACACTGAGCTCTTCGGGGGCGCCGAGTGTCGGTTCGATCCCGTCCGGCACCTCGGCCACGAAGGTCACGGCGATCACGGTCGTACCGGTGTCGCTGCGGAAGGACTCGCTGCCCAGATAGGCGAGCGGCGTGCCCTCGAGGTCCACTCCGGTTTCCTCGAGCACCTCGCGTCGGCCGTTCCGCTCCAGGACGTCCGATTCCAGCAGTGCGACCTCGGAGCCGTCCCCGGCGGTGCCGGGTTCGAGGTGGCCGCCGACCAGCCCGATCGTGCCCGGTGCGTGGGCGACGTTGACGCCGCGGACGGTCAGCAGCCAGCGGCCTTCCCGATGCAGAGCGACGCAGACCGTGACCTCGACTGGGTTCGCGGTGCTCACCGGTGCCGGCGAAGGACCCGGCGAACGATCAGCAGTCCGACCCCCGCGCCGAGCAGCACCGGCCAGTACCGCTTCAGCACTACGGGCAGGAACGTGCCGATCACCTGCAGGTGCGGTTGGGCGTCGTCGCTGGGCGGCTTGTAGACGTACGGGGCGGTGCGCGGGAACGATGCCGCGGCCGCGGTTTCGCCCGGGTCCTCCAGGCCCACGACCGGGATCTCGATCGTCGGGTCACCTTCGTCTGGTCGTTCGACCTGGGTGAACTCCCCGTCGCGGAAGCGGGCGGAGATGCAGTTCACGAACAGGTCGAGCAACCGGTCGCTGACGTCCGTGATCACGCCGCCGCCGAACTGGGCCGGCCGGCCGGTGATCGACAACTCGGTGAGCACCTGGATGTCGGTGATGGTGCCGGTCTCGGTGAAGGTGGCCGTGACGTCCGCTGTCGCCGAACCGTTGCCCCGACGGTCCTGGCCGATCGCCCGGATCACCATCCGGCGGGCCTCCCGATTGAGTTCGGTCACCTGCGCAGATCCGTTGTACACCAGCGGAATCGGACCGAACTTGATCTTGACGAACCCGGCGTAATCGCGACCGTTGACCGCGGTGACGGTAGCGCCCGGGAAGCAGGGTGCGATCTGGTCGAGGCGGCTGAAGGCGGCCCATGCCGCGTCCAGATCGGCCGGCACCGAGAAGCGGTGGGTCAGATTCATCAGCGGAGCCTCTCGGGAGCGCGGAGCGCGACATCAGACGCGTTCATGACGACATTCTGGCCTGCGCGCGATCAGCCGGGGGAGCCCGCCTCGTGCTCGGCCTCGGTCGCCGCCTTCGTCGTCGGTCTCGATCTCGGGCGTGAGCATCGCCAGCACCTCGGAGTGCAGCCGCCCGTTGGTGGCGACGGCACCGGGTCCGAGCGGGCCGGGCTTTCCTTCCAGACTGGTGAACTGGCCGCCGGCCTCGGTTACGACGACCGCACACGCCGCCATGTCGTGGAGTTCGAGCTCGGGCTCGGCCGCGATGTCGACCCCACCCTCGGCCACGAGCATGTAGGACCAGAAGTCACCGAACGCCCGGCTGCGCCACACCCCCCGGAGCAGGTCGACGAATTCCTGGCCCTGACCGGCGGCCACCCAGCCATCGAGCGAGGAGTAGCTGAGATAGGCATCGCCGATCGCCGCGATGTCGGACACATGGCACTCGGTGGCGTTCATGAGGGACTTCCCGACGTACGCCCCGCCGCCCTTGCTCGCCCACCAGCGCCGGCCCAGCGCAGGCGCACTGACCAACCCGACAACCACCTCGTCGTTGATCATCAACGCGATCAGGGTGGCCCAGATCGGTACCCCGCGGACGAAGTTCTTGGTGCCGTCGATCGGATCGATCACCCACCGCCGGGGACCCCATCCGGTGTCGGCCATCTCCTCACCGTGCACCGCATCCCGCGGCCGGGCGCGGCCCAGCGTCCGGCGCAGGGCTTCCTCGACGGCCGTGTCGGCATCGGTGACCGGGGAGAGGTCCGGCTTGCTCGTCACGTGCAGGTCCAGCGCCTTGAACCGGCTCGTGGTGATCGAGTCGGCGTCGTCGGCCAGCAGGTGCGCGAGCCGCAGATCGTCGGTGAGATTCCGGTAGGCGGAATCGGCCTCACTCGTGATCGCCATGGTGGGTAACGCTACTGGCCGGATCGCAGCATCCGCCGGAACGACTCCAGTCGGTCCGCGGTCAGTTCGCCGCGGGTCACGGCGGCGTCGAGGGCGCACTCGGGTTCGGTCGCGGTGTGAGTGCAACCGCGCGGACAACCCGCGACGATTTGCTGCAAGTCCTCGAAGGCGGCCAGGATGCGGGCCTCGCTGACGTGGCTGAGGCCGAAGGAACGTACGCCCGGGGTGTCGATGACCCACCCAGTGCTGTCCGGCAGCCGCAGGGCGATGGCCGACGTGGAGGTCTGCCGACCGCGGCCGGTCACGGCATTGACCACGCCGACGGCCCGAAACGCGCCCGGGATCAGCGCATTGACCAGGGTGGACTTGCCGACGCCGGAGTGGCCGACGAAGACACTGTCGTGGCCGTCGAGGAAATCTCGCAGCTCGGTCAGCTCGGCCTGGGGCCGACTCACGAAGATCCGGACGCCCAGCGGCTGGTACGAGCGCAACCAGTTCGTCGGAGCTGGCCAGGTCGGCCTTGGTCAGACACAGCAGCGGTGCCAGGCCGGCGTCGTAGCCCGCGACCAGGATCCGGTCGATCATGCCCGTCCGCGGTGGCGGATCGGCCAGCGCCGTCACGATCACGAGTTGGTCGGCATTGGCGACTATCGGCCGCTCGTACGGGTCGTCGTCATCGGCGGTGCGCCGCAGCACCGTCCGCCGTTCCTCGACCTCGACGATCCGCGCCAGCGTCCCGGGTTCGCCTGAGGTATCTCCGACGATCCGGACCCGATCCCCGACGATCACCGACGCCCGGCCGAGCGTGCGGGCCTTGGTCGCGGTCACGTCGCGGTCGTCGAGCAGGGTGCGGTAGCGGCCGCGGTCCACCGTGAACACGGTGGCGATCTCGGCGCCGCTGTAGTCGGGACGGTCCTTCGTGCGGGGGCGGGTGCGGCGGCGCGGGCGTTCGAAAGCGTCGTGCTCGTCGGTCCGGAACCCCCGTGAGGTCACGAGCGCATCAAGGCGTCGGGGAGGTGCTGTCGGCTGAGTCGAACGTGACGTCGGACGCGGTGGCGGAGTCGGACAGCATCTGGTTCCAGAGCGTGACGAACTCCGGCATCGTCTTGGCCACTCCGGCGACGTCGTCGATCTCGACGTCCTCGACGACCAGGCCGAGCAGAGCCCCGGCCTGGACGAGCCGGTGGTCGGCGTGACTGGACCAGGTGGCGCCCCCCAGCAGTCGGGGATGGATCGTTAGCCCGTCGCGAGACTCCCGGACGTGCGCGCCCAGGGCGGTGAGGTTCTCGGCCAGCGCCGCCAATCGGTCGGTCTCGTGGCCGCGGATGTGGGCGACCCCGTGCAGGTGCGACGTGCCGTCGGCCAGCGCGGCGACCGCGGCAGCGACGGGCACCAGTTCGCTGGCCTGGCGCAGGTCGAGATTCACCGCATGGATCTCGTCCGTGCCGGCCACCGTGAGCGAGTCGCGGACGCGGGTGACCTGCGCCCCGAACTCGCCCAGCACCCAGCCGATGGCGTCTCCGGCCTGGTCGGTGTGCTCCGGCCAGTTGGGCACCGTGACGCTGCCACCCGTGATCGCGGCGGCGGCGAGGAACGGGGCGGCGTTCTGCAGATCCGGGGGGATGGTCACGTCCAGGGGCGCGATCGGGCCGGGCGAGACCCGCCACCGCCCGGCTTCGGAGTCGTCGACCTCGACTCCGCGGGCGCGGAGCATGGCGACCGTCATGGCCAGATTACGGCTCGGACGGCACCGGGCCGCCGACGTGCCGGATCTCGATGCCCTGGGCGTACCGCGCGCCGGCCAGCAGGAAGCCCGAGACGAACTGACTGGACGCGCTGGTGTCGAGGCTGATGCTCCCGCCGGGCAGATCGGTGCGACCGGTCACGGCGAACGGCAGGCCCTGCGCCGGGCCGCCGCCCTCGGCTTCGAGGTTCGACGCCGAGTTCGCTCATGCCGGCCAGCAACGGAGCCATCGGCCGGGCGTACGCCTGCTCGTCGCCGTCGAAGGCCACCCGCCCGGGCGCGAGCGCCGCGATCGGCGGGACGAACCGCATGACCGTCCCGGCGAGGCCGCAGTCGATCGTCGCGCCGGCGACGAACTCGGCCGGGGGCGTGACCCGCCACAGACCCGTCTCGAGTTCGCTCGATCTGCACGCCGAGCGTACGCAGCGCGTCCCGCATCAACCGGGTGTCGCGGGCCTCCAGGCCGTTGGTGATCGTCGACGGACCGCTGGCCAGGGCCGCGAGCACGAGCGCACGGTTGGTCTCCGACTTCGAGCCCGGCACCCGCACGATGGCACGGACCGGATCGTTCGCGATGGGCGTGACCCAAGGACCGGCGGGGACTTGAGCGCTGGCTGGCACGTCCGGGAGTCTACGGGTACACCGCTGCGCCGAAGCCCTCGAGCCAAGCCGCCTACCGCCCCGGCTCCCACTCCGCATCGCAGCGACCGGTCGTTTTGGACCCCCTACGTCCGTTTGGACCTCGCACCCTGGGTCCAGACCGCTGTGGGGGGTCCACCGTCGAACCGCCCGACGAAGGAGGGCTTGGTTCGCCGGAACCAACAAGTCGCGAGCGCGCAGCGCTCTCCACGCAGTTCGGGTCGCGCAGCGAGCCGGTCGCGTCAGCGACGGTTAGTTCTCGCCGAGATTGATGTTCTTGCTGATCTTGTCGCCGGTCTTCTTGGCCGCCTTCTTGGCCTCGGCCAGTTGCTTCTCCGCGGCCTTGGCGGTGTCCTTCTGGAGCTGCACGGCGTCCTTCTGGGCCTGCTTCGCCGCCGCGGCGGCAGCCTTCTTCGACTCCTCCAGCTGCTTGGCGGCGGCGGCCTGGGCGGCCTTGAGCTCCTTGGCGGCCTTCTTCTTGGCCTTGCGGCTGGTCGCCACGACAGTGGCGGCGAGCGCGGCACCACCGGCGAGCGCGCCCTCGACCAGGTCCTGGCCCTGATCGGCGAACTTCTGGGTGGTCTTCTTGGTGTCGCGCGCGATTGCCTGCGTCGTCTTCCTGGTGTCGCGGGCGATGGCCTGGCCGCCCTTCTGGGCCCGGTACGCGATGGACGGCCGGCCCTCGGTGTCGCGCGAGGCCAGCAGCACGCCGCCGAGCAGGCTGACGTTCTTGAGGAAGTGCGAACGGTCGGCGGAGCGCTCCTCCTCGGTAGCCCGGGTCCAGAACGGGTGTTTGGCGATCGTGGCGGGAATGATCGTCGCCGCCAGCACCAGTGCGCCCAGCCGGCGGCCCTTGCCGGTGGCCAGCGCCAGCCCGCCGACCAGTTGGAGCACGCCGTTGATCCGGATCAGGGTGACCGGATCCTCCGGGATGTAGCCACTCACCTGCTCAGGCGCATACTGCTTCAGCGTCGGCACCACACGGTCGATCAGCGGCTCCGCGACCGGGACCAGCGCGCCGGGATCGCGCAGCGACTTCACGCCGCTGGCGACGAAGTACGAGGCGAGCATGGACCTGGCAACGAAGCGCAAGAACGTCATAGGGATATTCCTATCAGTCGCGACAGTCGACCTCGTCGATGGAACTGTAGGTCTCGCCGAACCTGTCGTCGGCGATGTGGCCCTGCGTCGTGGGCGGGGTCGACGCGTACACGTTCGGATCCTCGCCGGTTCGGGGACGCCTTCGACGCGTGTTCTGCCGCGCCATCCGCTCGGGTTTGCGCACCTTCGGTACCGATCCGCTCGGGTTTGCGCACCTTCGGTACCGATCCGCTCGGGTTTCGCGCCGACCTGTCGGTTGCGACCGATCCCGCTCGGCTTGCAGTCATCCGCTCGAGGTGGAACTAGAGCCGATGACTGCAACCCGAGCAGATGTCGGGCGAAGTGGGCAAATCCGAGCGGCTGGCGCGAACCCGAGCGGCTGGCGCAAACCCGAGCGGCTGGCGCAAACCCGAGCGGCTGGCGCAACCCGAGCGGCTGTCGGGAAGGTTGCCGGAGCCCGCAGGTTCGACGTTCGGACCCCGTCCGAGGGTCAGTGCGAGCAGGTAGCGTCGCCCGTATGTGCGGTCGGTATGCGGCGTCGGCGTCGGCGGACGATCTGATGGCGGAGTTCGACGTCGACGAGATCCTCGGGCAGCTGCCCGAGCCGGACTACAACGTGGCCCCCACCGTGGTCGTTCCGGCCGTGCTCGAGCGGGTCTCCAAGACCGACCAGAGCGTCACTCGGCGACTGAGCCCCCTCACCTGGGGACTGGTGCCGTCCTGGGCGAAGGACGTCAAGATCGGATCCCGGATGATCAACGCCCGGGTGGAGTCGGTGGCGGAGAAGCCGGCGTTCCGCCGCGCCTTCAGTGCCCGCCGGTGCCTGCTGCCCGCCGACGGGTTCTACGAGTGGTACGCGCGGGAGGAGACGAGCGCCTCGGGGAAGCCCCAAGAAACAGCCGTTCTTCATCCATCGCTTCGACGGCGAGCTGCTGGTGATGGCGGGGCTGTACGAGATCTGGCGCGACCCGACCAAGGAGCGCGACGACGACAGCGCCTGGCTGCGGACCTGCACCGTGATCACCACCGAAGCCACGGACGCCGCGGGGCACATCCACGACCGGATGCCGATGGTGATCCCACGGACGGCGTACGACGCCTGGCTCGACCCGTTGCTCACCGATCCGGAGGCCGCGCTGAAGCTCTTGTCGGTGACCGAGGCCGGTGCGCTCGAGGCGTACGCGGTGTCGACCGCCGTGAACAGTGTCAAGAACAACGATCCGTCCTTGGTGGAACCCCTCACGGCCGAGGACGCCGTCGACGACGCGCTTTTCTGAGCCGGCCCGCGCAACGATTCAGATGGACACCGAGATCGTCTCGATCACCACACCCGAGGGCCCGGGCCGGCTGTTCGTCGACGCCGTACCGGACGGTACGCCGATCCTTGCGACCCTGATTCTCGGACACGGCGCGGGGGGCGGAGTGACCGCGTCCGACCTCGAACTGCTCGCCCGACGGCTGCCTGCGGCCGGCACCGCCGTGGTCCGGTTCGAACAACCGTGGCGAACAGCCGGCCGGAAGGTCGCCGTACCGCCGCCCCGACTCGACGTCGGCTGGCGGGCCGCCGTGCCGGCCGTCCTCCGTCATCCCGCGGCCGGCGGGATGCTCTTGTTCGGCGGCCGCAGCGCCGGCGCCCGGGTCGCGTGCCGGACCGCACCGGAATTCGATGTCGCCGGCGTGGTCTGCCTGGCCTTCCCGCTCCATCTGCCGGGCCGGCCGGAGAAGTCGCGACTGCCCGAATTGCTTACCCCGACGGTGCCGCGGCTCGTCCTGCAAGGCGGCAACGACAGCTTCGGGCGACCCGCCGAGATCCGGGCCGGGTTGCCACCGGATTCCGGCGTGGTGCTGGTCGAGCTGCCGGGCGCCGATCACGGCTACCGGTTGCCGAAGGGGTCCACCTTCACCCCGGCCGATCTGCGGGCCACGATCGTCGCCTCGGTCACGGAGCTGATCGCGGTGCTCGCCGATCCTCGGGAATAGCGGCGGGTCGGTCGCGTTGTACGAAACATGCCGCTCGCTCTCGCCGAGACCCCGGACACTCAGCGCCGGGGTGCCGACCGATTTGCGACCCCGTACGCGCCGGTACTCTCGTACGTGATGACCCTCCCGACGCCAGCCCCGCTGGAATCCGACACCGACGAATCGGAGCTCGACCTCACCGGCGACGGGCCGGCCGAGCAGCTGGTCGTCGACCTGGCCACCGAGACGCCGGAGGAGCGCGACGATCGGTTCACCCGGGACGCGCTGCAGTACCTGGATCAGCTGTACGCCGCCGCCCTGCGGATGACTCGCAATCCGGCCGACGCCGAGGACGTGGTCCAGGAGACGTACGCGAAGGCGTACTCCTCGTTCCACCAGTTCACGCCCGGCACGAACCTCAAGGCCTGGCTCTACCGGATCCTCACCAACACCTACATCAACACCTACCGCAAGAAGCAGCGGCAGCCGCAGCTCTCGGACGGGGAGAACGTCGAGGACTGGCAGCTGGCCCGGGCCGAGTCACACACCTCATCGGGACTGAAGTCGGCCGAAACCGTCGCCTTGGACAACCTGCCCGACAGTGACGTGAAGGACGCGCTGCACCAATTGGCGCCCGACTTCCGGTTGGCGGTCTTCCTCGCCGACGTCGAAGGCTTCTCCTACAAGGAGATCGCCGAGATCATGGGTACGCCCATCGGCACGGTGATGTCACGACTCAACCGGGGCCGCACGCAGATGCGGAATCTGCTTGCGGACTACGCCCGGGAACGGGGCCTGTTGCGGCGCGAGGAGAGTCGGGCATGAGCGAGGAGCGACTTGGCACCAGCGGCTCGTCCAAGGCCGATTGCGAACACGCCCTGGAACAGGTCTACGCGTTCCTCGACCACGAACTCGACGCCGGCAGTGCGCGGGTTATCCGCGAGCACCTGGCGGCCTGTGAGCCGTGCGTCGACAGCTACGACCTCGAGGTGATGGTGAAGTCGCTGATCCGACGCAGCTGCGGCGGCGAGATCGCGCCGGCGGAGCTACGCAGCCGGATCATCGTCTCGCTGACCACGATCCGCCGCGGGCTCTGAGGCTCCGGCCCGAAGATCAGGCGTTCGGGCGCTTGCCGTGGTTGGCGCTCTTCTTGCGGCGCGCGCGGCGCTTGCGACCGGTCTTGGCCATGATGTCTCCCTGACGATGTGCGGCGGAAATGCCTCCGCGACTATACGTGCTGAGACGTGCCATCCCGAAGTCTGCGAGCAGCGCGGTCCTCAGTGCACCGGGCGGGATTCGTCCACGGTGCGCTGCACGCCGGGGTCGCCGACGTCGGCGAAGTAGTCCGCCGGCACGGTGAGGTCGGAGCCGTTGCTCACCTTGAGGCCCCGCATGACCACTGTGATCGCGACCACCACGACGACGTTCAGGGCGAGCGCCGTCAACCCGATGTAGCCGGCCTGACCAATGCCGGGTACGACCGAGAGCGAGTTGGCGAACGGCCGCAGCGTGCACTGGGTGCAGAAGCCGTAGCTGACCGCCGTGCCGTAGATCATGCCGACCGCCCAGCCCGCCAGCAGCGCCCAGCGGTGGAACCAGCGGGTGAACAGGCCGAACACGATGCTCGGCAGGGTCTGGAGAATCCACACCCCGCCCAGCAGCTGGAAGTTGAGCGCGTTCTGCTTGTCCAGGAACAAGACGAAGAGCAACGCGCCGAACTTGGTGACCAGGGACGTGATCTTGGAGACCTTCGCCTCCTGCGCGTCGTCGGCGTCCGGCTTGAGGTAGGCCTTGTAGACATTCCTGGTGAACAGGTTCGCCGCGGCGATCGACATGATCGCCGCCGGGACGAGGGCACCGATGGCGATCGCCCCGAACGCGACCCCGGCGAACCAGCCGGGGAAGTGGTCCTCGAAGAGTTGCGGCACGACGAGCTGTGGGTTGATCTTGCCGTCCAGCCCCATCGGGATGGTGCCCGCCTTGATCGCGACGAAGCCGAGCAGGGCCAACAGCCCCAGCAGCAACGAATAGGCGGGCAGGATGATCGCGTTCCGGCGCCCGGTCCGGCGATCCTTCGAGCTGAGCGTGGCGGTGACGCAGTGCGGGTACATGAACAACGCGAGCGCCGAGCCGAGGGCCAGCGATGCGTACGCCCAGTGCTGCGCGGCGTTCGGGATGAACACCCCGGTCGGCACGGCCGGGTTGGTGGCCGACGGCGCCGCCATCTTGGCCTGGGCCGCGTCGAAGATGCCGAGCCAGCCGCCGAACTTCATCGGCAGGTAGATGATCGCGACGGCGATCACCAGGTAGATCAGCGCATCCTTGACGAAGGCGATCATCGCGGGGGCTCGGAGCCCGGAGGAGTAGGTGTAGGCCGCCAGCACCGCGAAGGCGATCAGCAGCGGCAGGTCCTTGGCCAGCAGGCTCTCACCACCGATGCCGACCACCTCGAGCACCGCTTGGATGCCCACCAGTTGGAGCGCGATGTACGGCATCGTGGCGAGGATGCCGGTGACCGCCACGGCGAGGCTCAGACTGCGGGTCCCGTACCGGCCTTGGACGATGTCGGCCGTCGTGACGTACCCGTGCCGGTGGGCCACCGACCACATCCTGCCGAGGAAGTAGAAGATGATCGGGTAGAGCACGATCGTGTACGGCACGGCGAAGAAGCCGGTCACGGCCCCGGTCGCCCACATCGCCGCCGGCACCGCCACGAACGTGTAGGCGGTGTAGAGGTCGCCGCCGAGCAGGAACCAGGTCGTGATGGTGCCGAAGCTGCGACCGCCCAGACCCCATTCGTTCAGGGACTGGAGATCCTTGGCCTGCCGCCAGCGGGCCGCCCGGAAGCCCATCACCGTGACCACGGCGAAGAGCACGATCAACACGATCAGGGCGACCCAGTTGATCCCGTCCATCAGGCGTCCCCTCCGCCCGGGCGGCCGCGTTCGAACTCGTCGCGCTCCCGTTTGAGTAGCCAGTAGGACAGACCGACCAAGCCGGCGGCCAGGAACACCCAGAGCAGTTGGTACCAATAGAAGAAGGGGAATCCGAACAGCCGCGGCTCGATCCGGGCGTAGGTGCCCACCAACAGGGGAACCACGATGGCCAGCAGCAGCACCAGACCGACGACGATCTTGGTTGGACTGGGTCGCCATCTCGGATCATCGCCGGACGGATCGGCTGCGGGGGGAAGTTGATCGTCGCTCATCCGTGGCACCTCTCGTCGCGCCGGCTGTAGACCTGCCGCACGCTACTCCCCGTGCCCCGCGATCGGTCAAGATCACGAGGGAGATCTCCGCATAGGGTGAGGGGCATGGCCTCGATGTCGGACCTCATCGTTGAGCACTCGGCGCTGGCCGAAGCCGAACACCAATGGCTCCGACTGCTGGTTTCGGAGTGGCAGTTGCTGGCGGACCTGTCCTTCTCCGACCTCGTGCTCTGGGTGCAGGACATCGACCCGAACGTGTACCGCGCGGTTGCGCAGATCCGGCCCACCACCGGTCCGACGGCGCTGCTGGACGATGTGGTGGAGGACACGATCGCGTACGCGCCGGAGCATCTGGTGTCCGAGGCGTTCCTGTCCGAACACATCACCAAGACGAGCGCGAACCGGCTGGAGGCGGGACTGCCGGTGGAGACCCACGCGATCCCGGTGGTGTACGGCGGCCGTCCCATCGCCGTGGTCGAGCAGCACACGAGTCTGCTCGGTATCCGGCAGCCGAGCTCACTCGAGCGGGCCTACCTCGATTCGGCACAGGATCTGGCCGAGATGGTGTCCACGGCGGCATTCCCGGTGGCCGGGGACCAGTTCGACCCGGGCATCAACCCGCGGGTCGGGGACGGCTTCATCCGGCTGGACGCCGACGGCTGTGTGGTCTACGCCAGCCCGAACGCGCTCAGTGCGTACCGCCGGCTCGGACTGCGCGGCGACCTGGTCGACGAGCACCTCGCGAACCTGACCACCGCCCTGCTCCCGGTCCCGACGGGGCCGGTGGACGACTCGGTGCAGTCGGTGCTCTCGGGGAGGATCTCGCGGCGGGCCGAGGCGGTGGCCGGCGGTGCCCACTTCCTGCTCCGCTCCGTACCTTTGATGAGCGGCCGGGCGCGGCACGGTGCGATCGTGCTCTGTCGCGACGTCTCGGACCTGCGGAGCAAGGAGCGGCAGCTCATCACCAAGGACGCGACCATCCGGGAGATCCATCACCGGGTGAAGAACAACCTGCAGACGGTGGCGGCCCTGCTGCGGATGCAGGCGCGGCGGATCGAATCCGCGGAGGCGAGGATGGCCCTCAACGACGCCATGTCGCGGGTGGCCGCCATCGCGATCGTGCACGAGACCTTGTCGCAGGCGTTCGACGAGGTGGTGGACTTCGACCGGGTGGCCGACGGGCTGCTGCGGATGGTGGTCGACGTGGCTGCGACCAGTGGCACCGTCCGGGCGGTCCGCCGGGGCAGCTTCGGCCAGGTCAGCGCGGACGTCGCCACCAGCTTGTCGATGGTGGTCACGGAGTTGTGCCAGAACGCCGTCGAGCACGGGCTGGCGGATCGCAGTGGCGAGGTCGTCGTGGTGCCGCTGGTCAGTGACGGCCGGCTGCTGGTGGAGATTGTCGACGACGGCAGCGGGTTGCCGCCCGACTTCGACTGGCGGCGTTCCCGCAGTCTCGGCCTGTCGATCGTCAACTCCCTCGTGGCGGAGCTGGAGGGCAGGTTCGCCCTGGACGCCAATCCCGACGGTTCCGGCACCCGGGCGAGCGTCGAGATCCCCCTCGGATAGCTTCGGCCGGCTCGATCTGGTCAACCCGGAGACGACGAACGCCGGGGGAAACCCGGCGTTCTGCACTAGCTGTGGGTGAAGATCAGGCGGTACGGATCCTCGCCCGGGCGGCGCGGCGTTTGAGGGCCCGCCGCTCGTCCTCGCTGAGGCCTCCCCACACGCCGTGGTCCTGACCCGCCTCGAGCGCCCACTGCAGACAGGCGTCGCGGACGTCGCACCGCCGACAGACCTGCTTGGCCTCCTCGATCTGGAGGAGGGCCGGCCCGGTGTTTCCGATCGGGAAGAAGAGCTCGGGGTCCTCGTCCAGACAGGCAGCCTTGTGGCGCCAATCCATGGCGTCATCACTCCTTACTCGGTTCGTGGGTAGCCCGGGGGGACCCCAACGAAAGTTCACGTCTCGGACCCCCTAAGCTTGCGGTCCCGAGCTGAATCCAAGCCTTTCAAGTATTGGCAACCAATACAAGACTCTGTCGACGTTGGTTCCCTCACACTTTTGACCGCGTTGCCCGCTGCGTTGTGCGCACTCCACCTCCTGGTTACCCCGACCACTGCGGTCTACACACTCCCTAGGCTGGTTCCCGTGCCCCGGCCGATGCGTCCCGCCACCCCCGCCCTCGGCCTCGCCGCCGTGCTCTTGGGGCTGTTGGGCGTGGCCGCCGTGGCGTACGGGGCCCTCGAACTCGCGGCGACCAACCCGAACCGTCCGGTGGTGGGTGTGGGTACCGGAATCTTCCTGGCCGCCTACGGCCTCCTGCTCCTGGCCGTGGGGGCCGCCGTATTCCGCGGCCGGCGCTGGAGTCGCGGGCCCGGGGTGGCGACCTCGCTCATCCAGCTTCCGGTGGCGTGGAGCTTCGCGGGCGGTGAGACCTGGTGGGTGGCGGCGACCCTGGCGGTGATCTCGGTGGCAATTCTGGTCTGCCTGCTGCTGAAGTCCTCGACGGCCGTCTTCGTACCCGCGGAGGTTGATCCGGCGGGACCTGATCATGGGGAGTCGGAGCCGACAAAACCGGAAACCGAGCGACCGACGTAGCGGCCCGGCGTGCTCGATCGGGCAACCGGCGCTGCCCGCATCGGAACCCGAGCGACCGCTCACCGGGGCGGGTGCGGGGTGCGACGATGGTCCGGAGCCTCTCGTGGGGAGCGACGGATGGGCCACAGTCTGCTCGAACCGCGCGGCGACGACGCGCGGAGGCCGAGTCGCGTCCGGCACTCTTCCGCAGGCCCAGGCCAGTCACCGCACGGTCGTACGGCGCCGCTGTTGATGCGGCTGCAGCAGTCGATCGGCAACTCGGTGGTCGCCGGCATCATCGCCGAGGGCGGCATGCGGCCCGTCGTCCAGCGGCACAAGGTAGCCGGCACTGACGTGCACCGGCACACGCGGGCGGAGCTCCTCGACCCTCCCGGGACCACCCTCGGCGACTTCGAGAAGTCGATCGAGGTGCAGGCCGACTGGTTCGCCGAGAAGGATCCCAAGAAGGCGCTCACCGCGGCCGAGCGGACCGACCTGCACGCTCTGCTGCGCCGGACGACGGAGGGCCCGCACATTCTGGCCGGCGTCGGCGACCTCCTGCTCTCCGAGCTCCGCACCGTGGCGGCGGCCGACTGGACCGCGCTGGCCGAGTACGGCCGGGGCCGACGCAACAACGGCGACACCGTTCGCCTCATCGACGCGGCTCCCCGACCCCTCGCCGACCGGATCGCCATCGGCAAGACCCTGTTGGCGTTGAAGCCCGTCATCCCGCCCGCCGTCATGGGTTCGTGCGTGTCCGAGGCTCAGCTGCTCGATGTGCACACCGGCGCCCTCGTGCCCCAGCTGGACGCGTACTTCAAGCAGTACGAGCCCCACCTCCAACAACGGTACGAAGTGACCGCGGGCGCCCGGGCTGAGGAGTTCCAGCTGATCCTCGACCTCGTCCGGGCTCCCGGCATCGCCCCGTTCGCCAGCCTCAAGGGCCGGGTCCGCAACCTGCACCGCTTCCCGGTCGACATGTTGAAGGACCTCGTCACCAACTGGGCCGACACCTCCCGGAAGCGACCCGTACACCTGATCTTGTTCAGTGGGCACGATGCGGCGGGCGCGTTCCTCGCCAGCCGGAAGCTCTTTGCCGACCTGGTCGCCGACAAGCGCAATCTGCACCTCATGCTGGAAGGCTCGGCGTCGTTGGCCGACATCACGGCGGCCGTACCGACCGTCGCGGCCACGTACGGGAAGAAGGACGCCAAGGGCACGCCCCGGATCGGGCAGGTGATGATCGCCGGGCACGGCGAGGCGACGAAGGTCGAGCTGGCCGGTCACGGCCCGGCTACGGTCTCGGGCGGGAACGTCTCCTACGGTGCGGAGTCGATGGACATCGCCGATCCGGCCAAGAAGGAGGCGACCCAGAAGCTGCTCGACACGCTGATCACCAACATGGATCCCAAGACGGCGCGCGTCGTCTACGCCGGGTGCCTCGTCGGGTCCAATCCAGTACCTCTGGACAAGTCGGCGACCGCGGGCGCCCACATCGCCGGCAATCCGAGCCTGGCCGCCTTCACCGAGCAACGCGGGGCCGCCGCCGGTCTGAAGCCCGGATTCACCCAGGCGGCCCGGGCCAGCGTGGGGCTGTCCGGCTCGTCGTCGCTGATGGACAAGACCGGCAACATGGGTGTGCAGTACGACTTCGACCCCACGGCGTTCGGCGACGCGCTGACCTACGTGGCCACCGGGCACGAGCCGGAAGGTGTGTTCCGGGCTGCGGTCGAGGTCGCCTCGACCGGCGGCGCCACGGGGCCGGTGACGGCGGAGACCCAGCTGCGCACCCGCCTCAAGGCCGGAGTCTCACCCAAGCACGGCTGGTTCGACGAGGTGACGATCGCCGGCGTGCAGGTGGCGCTGGACGGCGTCGCTCCTGGTGCGGGCGTGCCCGTCGAGAAGCTGAACCAGCTGGCGCACATGGTGGGACCGCCGTTCCTGGTCGGCAACGCCGACGACGGCCACGGCCGCAACGCCGCCCATGTCGCGGACGCCGTGAACAAGCAACCGCTGGGGCTGAGGCTCTACGACTTCCTCGGCGTCATGCCGACCTTCGTCGCTCCAGGCAGCGGGCCCGCTCGCAACGGGCGCATCGCCATCGACCAGGCGTGGCTCGCGGCGGGCGGCCCTCGGGCCGATCCGATGATCGCGTGGCTGGACGCCACCCCGACCGCAACCCGCGGCTACATCGCCTCCCGGCTGCAGACCCCGTGGATCAAGCTCAAGTCGGCGCTGCTGTTTCCGGCCAAGGCCGCCGTGACGATCGGGCGCATCCGGCTCGCGCTCGCCTGGATGGAGACCGACGCCGCCAACGCCGACGTGCGGGCCTTCATGCTCGATCAGGTGGAGAAACCGGCCACCGGCCCCCAGTTCAGCAAGGCGGTGAAGGATCAGCTCGACGGAGCCGACGAGAACGACCTGCTCACGACCCTCGGCGCGATCTCCACCGTCGTTGTCGTCGGTAAGGGTGGGAAGAAGGTTGAGCTGCCGAAGGCCAACGCGCAGGTCCGCAAGGGCAAGCGGAACGAAGTGCGGATCGAGCCGCAGCCGTTCGAGGCGGTCGTCCTGGCGTCGCGGGTGAACATCCGGCCGCAGCCCAACATGTCGGTGCCGGCGTTCGCCGTTGCGAAGAAGGGCGAGACGCTTCCGGCGGTCGGCTTCGCGCACGACTGGGTGGGCATCGACCGCTCCGGGCGCCTCGGGTTCGTGCACCGCACGCTGGTGACCGGCCCGTGAGCGCCGGCGGACCGTGGTCGGCGCTCCCCGGTGAGCTGGGCGGGGCCGTGGCCATCGCCGGCGACGTCGTCGTGGCCGCGACCCTGTCGCGACTGACCGGGTGGCGATCCGGTGTGATCATCGCCGAGGTCACGAGCCCTCGGCCGAATCCCGCCCGGCCCGTTGTCGTCGGCGACACCGTGAGCTGGGGCAGTTGCCTCACGGACCTGACCACCGGCCGCTCCGAGTTCGGACCCTTCCTGGCCGATGCGCTGCCGGGCTACGAGCAGACCATGGCCACGCGCTCTCCGGACGGCGGGCTCGTGCTGGCGGCCGGACGGTGGGGAGGTCCGCTTGGGGCCGAGAGCCCGGCGGTGGTCGCCGCGCTCGCCGGCGATCAGGTGACGGTGCTCTGGCGAGCCCACGACCTGGCGCCGGAGGCGTTGTGGTGCGGCCAGGAGCGGCTCGTCGTCGGGTGCCGGGGGCCGCGCGTTCTCGACCATGCTGGCACCGCGCTCGGATCGCTCCCCTCCGTGGTTCCGCCCTTCCGGATCGAGTCCGCCGCCGACGAACGCCTGCTGTTGATCGCCGACCACGGGCGGCTGTTGGTCGCTGCCGACGGCCAACCGCTCGGGAGCGCGGACGGGGCGTGGCTCGACGCGGCGATCACGCCGGACGGCAGCCGGGTGGTCGCGCTCGATTTCTCCGACCAACTGCACTTCTTCGACGTACGCCCAGGACTTCCCGAGACCGCCGTGATCGCCGCCCCCGATCCGATCTCCCGGGTCGGGCTCAGCGACACGAAGGTTGTCGCATCGTTCGGCGTCCCCCCGGCGGTCCGGGTCGCCGACCTGTCGGAGCTCGCGGCTCGGTGACAGGTCCTTCCACCACGTCAGCGGAGGCGATGTGCTCCCGCGGACGGCCGAGCCACGAAGTGCGCCGGTTCGCGGAAGCCTGATTCTTCGAACCGCCGATAGATCTCCGCCGCCACCGCGTCCGCGGAGCCGGCCGGTACGAGCGCGATGATGCAGCCACCGAAGCCGCCGCCGGTCATTCGGGCTCCGATAGCGCCGGCCTCCCGGGCGACGATCACCGCCAAGTCCACGGTGGGCACCGTGATCTCGAAGTCGTCCCGCATCGAGGCGTGACTGGCGTCCAGTAGTGGCGCCAGGTCCCGGAGCTTTCCGGCCGCGAGCAGGTCGGCGGCCAGCAGCACCCGGTCGTTCTCGGTCACCACGTGCCGGACCCGGCGCTGCATGATCTCGTCGGGGAGTGCGGCGAGGGCGGCGTCGAGATCGGTGATGTCGCGGAGAGCGGGCACACCGAGGATGGCCGCGGCTTTCTCGCAGCTGGCCCGGCGGGCGGCGTACTCGCTGTCGACCAACGCGTGCGGCGTGAAGGTGTCGAGGACGAGGATCTCCAGGCCGGCGGCCTCGAGTCCGAGCGGCACCTGCCGGAACTCGAAGCTGCGGCAGTCGAAGAACAGGGCATGTCCCGTCGACGCACAGGGTTGAGGCCGCCTGGTCCATCAGACCGGTCGGGGCACCGACGAACTCGTTCTCGCACCGGCGGGCCAGCTTGGCCCGTTCCAACGGCTCGATGTTGAGGTCGAACAGGTCGGCCAGCGAGGCCAGGGTGGCGCACTCCAGGGCCGCGGATGAGGACAGCCCGGCACCGATCGGTACATCGGAGGTGAGTACGAGGTCGGCGCCGCCCACCTCGTGGCCCGCCTCCTCCAGGGCCCAGACGACCCCGGCGACGTACGCGTGCCAGCCGGACCGGCCGGGCGTCAGGTCGCCGCGAGCGAAGGCTGCGGTCTCGCCGTTGTTGACCGAGCTGACCCGCCAGGTGTCGTCGTCCCGCGACGCGGCGGCCACGGTCACCCGCTGGCTCAGCGCGAAGGGCATCACGAAGCCGTCGTTGTAGTCGGTGTGCTCGCCGATCAGGTTGACCCGGCCGGGCGCGGCCCACACCCCATCGGGCTGCTTGCCGATCTCGTCGGCGAAGGTCCGGACCACGGCATCGACGTCGGCGTCAGTCACGCTCGGCACTCTAGCGATGGGCCTCTCGGCAGCCAGATCCGGAAGGCTGAGCTGCGTCTGTCCAAACGTGCCGCGGTCGCAGCAGCTGCCGCAGCCCTCCCGGTTTAGGTGCCCACATGCTTGCCGCGTATGCCGCCGGGGCCAACGCCGACGACCCAGGGAGCGCGTTGGAGGTCGGCGAGGTCGAGCCGGGGGAGACGCCGGCGGAGTGGGTCGACGTCGAGGTCCGGGCGGCCGCGCTCAATCATCACGACGTCTGGTCGCTGCGTGGGGTGGGGCTGCCGGCCGACCGGTTGCCGATGATCCTCGGCTGCGACGCGGCGGGGGTGACCGCCGACGGTCGCGAGGTGATCGTGCACGCCGTGATCACCGATCCGCTCTTCTCCGGCCCGGACGCCACCCTCGATCCGGCCAGGTCGCTTGCTCTCGGAGCGCTACCCGGGCACGTTGGCCGAGCGGGTCCGGGTGCCGGCCGGGAACCTGGTCGACAAGCCGGCCGAGCTGTCGTTCGCGGAGGCGGCGTGCCTACCGACGGCGTGGCTGACGGCGTACCGGATGCTGTTCATCGCGGCCGGGTCGCGCCCGGGTCAGACCGTGCTGGTCCAGGGCGCGGGTGGCGGGGTGGCGACCGCGTTGATCATGCTGGGCCGGCACGCCGGACTGCGGGTCTGGGTCACCTCCCGGGCTCCGGAGCGGGCCGAGCGGGCCGTCGAGCTCGGCGCGCACGCCGGGTTCGACTCCGGTGCCCGGCTGCCCGAACGGGTCGACGCCGTCATGGACACGGTCGGGGCGGCGACCTGGTCGCACTCGATCAACTCGCTCAGGCCCGGCGGCACGCTGGTCCTCAGCGGCACCACCTCCGGCTCCGAACCCAGCCGGGCCGAGCTGACCAAGATCTTCTTCAAACCGCTGCGGGTGATCGGTTCGACCATGGGCACCCGCGAGGAGCTGGCAGCGGTGGCCGCCACTTGGTCGCCACCGGGGTCCGTCCCCCGATCGACCGCATCCTGCCGCTGGCCGAGGCCGAGGGAGGGGTTCGCGGCCCTGATCGCCGGCGAGGTGTTCGGCAAGGTCGTGCTCGAGCCCTAGGTGTTCTGCCCTGTCGGCGCTCGCTGGGGCGGCCGCGGAACTCGACACTGGTTGGAAAAGGCGGCTCGGGCTGGCTGGGCGGCCGCGGAAGTCGACACTGGTTGGAAAAGGCGGCTCGGGCTGGCTGGGCGGCCACGTCGACACTGGTTGGAAGGCGGCTCGCGGCACGGGCGGCCGCGGATTCGACACTGGTCGGAAAACGCGGCTCGGAAGTCAGGCCGGCTCAGTCCTCGTCGTCGAGACGGGCGAGCCAGGTGGCCAGCCTCTCGACCGGGACCTCGAACTCTGGATGCAGGTCGACGAAGCTTCGGAGTTGCTCGGCGAGCCACGCAAGGGTGACTTCGTCGTCACCCCTGCGTGTCTCGAGCTCCTCGATGCCGCGATCGGTGAAGTACACCTGGGGCCCGTCAGGCCGTCGCGGTCTTGATCAACTCCCGCTGCTGCGCCTGGTGTACCCCGGCGGAGCCCACCGATGGCGCGGAGGATGCGGCGCGGGTGACCGAGTTCAGCGTCCAGGAGCGGTCCGGGTCGACCTCGGTCAGAGCCGGGAGCAGGTTCAGGGCCATGTACGGCCACGCGCCCTGGTTTTCCGGCTCGTCCTGGACCCAGCGCAACTCGTTCGCGTTGGGATACTTGGCCAGCTCCGCGGCCAGGGTCCGCCGCGGCAGCGGGTAGAGCGACTCCACCGCCATGATCGGCAGCGTACCGTGGCGGTCGGCCGCCGAGCGGCCGGCCAACAGGTCCCAGCGGACCTTGCCCGAGCACAGCAGCACCGTCTGCACCTGCTCGGGATCCGGCACCGGATCGACGAGGACGGGTCGCCAGCTGCCCTCGGTGAAGTCGGCCGGGTGCGACACGGCGGCCTTGTTCCGCAGCATCGACTTCGGCGTCATCACGATCAGCGGTCGGTGGATCTCCCCGAGCGCCTGCTGCCGCAGCATGTGGAAGTGGCTGGCGGGCGACGACGGCTGGCAGATGGTGATCGAGTTCTCCGCCGCCAGCTGCAGCCACCGCTCGGGCCGGGCGGATGAGTGGTCCGGGCCCTGGCCCTCGTAGCCGTGCGGGAGCAGCAGGACGACGCCGGACTTCTGGGTCCACTTAGCCTGACCGGAGGAGATGAACTCGTCGATGATCGTCTGCGCGCCGTTGGCGAAGTCGCCGAACTGCGCCTCCCAGAGCACCAGAGCCTCCGGGCGGGCGACCGAGTAGCCGTACTCGAAGCCCATGGTCGCGAACTCGCTGAGCAGCGAGTCGAAGACGTGGAACTTGCCCTGGTCGTCCGACAGGTGCTTGAGCGGCACCCACGACTCGCCGGTCATCCGGTCCACGATGGACGCGAACCGTTGGACGAAGGTGCCCCGGCGGCTGTCCTGGCCGGTCAGCCGGACCGTGCGGCCCTCCATCAGCAGGGAGCCGAAGGCGAGGATCTCCGCGGTGGCCCAGTCGATGGGTCCCTGGGTGATCGCGGCGGCCCGACGCTGGAGCTGCGGCATCACCTTCGGGTGCACGGTGAAGCCCTCGGGGAAGGTGGTGTGCGCATCGGCGATGGCCTTCAGCGTGTCGACCGAGATCGCGGTACCGTGCTTGGCCCCGAACTTCGCCGGATACTCCGGCACCGTCTGGTACTTGCGGTCCTTCTCCGCGATCGGCGCGTTGGCGTCCCGGACCTCCTTGAAGACGCTCTCCAACCGCTCCTGGAACCGCTTCATGACTTCCTCGGCGTCCTCGACGGTGATGTCTCCGCGACCGATCAGGGCCTCGGTGTAGAGCTTGCGGGTGGACCGCTTCTTCTCGATCAGGTCGTACATCAGCGGCTGGGTGAAGCTCGGGTCGTCGCCCTCGTTGTGACCACGGCGCCGGTAGCACACGAGATCGATCACGACGTCCTTGTTGAACTCCTGCCGGAAGTCGAAGGCGAGCCGGGCCACCCGGATGCAGGCCTCGGGATCGTCGCCGTTCACGTGGAAGATCGGGGACTGGATCATCCGCGCCACGTCGGTGCAGTACATGGAGGACCGCGACTCGGTCGGCGAGGTGGTGAAGCCCACTTGGTTGTTCACGATGATGTGGATCGTGCCGCCGGTCCGGTAGCCGCGCAGCTGGGACAGGTTGAGGGTCTCGGCGACCACGCCCTGGCCCGCGAAGGCGGCGTCGCCGTGCATCAGCACCGGCAGGACGGGGAACTCCCCGCCGCGGTCGAGGATGTCCTGCTTGGCCCGGGCGATGCCCTCGAGCACCGGGTTGACCGCCTCCAGGTGACTCGGATTCGCCGCCACCGACGTCTTCACGGTGTTGCCGGCCAAAGAACTGAACTGGCCCTCGGCACCCAGGTGGTACTTGACGTCACCGGAGCCCTGCACGGTGCGAGGGTCGATGTTGCCCTCGAATTCGCGGAAGATCTGGGCGTAGCTCTTGCCGACGACGTTGGACAACACGTTCAGCCGGCCGCGGTGCGGCATGCCGATGCAGACCTCTTCCAGACCCTGGTCGGCGGCCTGCTCGCAGACCTCGTCCAAGACGGCGATCGCGGACTCGCCGCCCTCGAGGGAGAACCGTTTCTGCCCGACGAACTTGGTCTGCAGGAACGTCTCGAAGATCTCCGCCTCGTTGAGCTTGTCGAGGATCCGCAGGTGGTCCTCGCGGGGGAGCGACGTGTGCGGCCGCTCCACCCGCTCCTGGATCCACTTGCGCTGACTCGGCTCCTGGATGTGCATGTACTCCAGGCCGATGGTGCGGCAGTAGGAGTCGCGGAGGATGCCGAGGATCTTGCGCATCTTCATCAGACCCTGGCCGCCGCCGAACACGCCGGTGGCGAACTCGCGGTCGAGATCCCACAGCGTCAGCCCGTGGGTCTGGACGTCGAGATCGTGATGGCGGCGCTGCCGGTATTCCAGCGGGTCGGTGTCGGCCATCAGGTGACCGCGAACCCGGTAGGCGTTGATCATCTCCATGATCCGCGCCTGCTTGGGGATCTGGTCCTCGTGCTCGGTGGTGACGTCGGTGGCCCAGCGGATCGGCTCGTACGGGATCCGCAGCGCCCCGAACACGTCGTCGTAGAAGCCGTCCTCGCCGAGCAGCAGCGCGTGCAGTCGCGCCAGGTACTGTCCGGACTGCGCGCCCTGAATGACGCGGTGGTCGTACGTGGAGGTCAGCGTCATCACCTTGGAGACGCACATGTCGGCGAGCTTGTCGGGATTGGACCCCTGGAACTCCGGCGGGTACTCCATCGAGCCCACCCCGATGATCGCGCCCTGGCCCTGCATCAGCCGGGGCACCGAGTGGTTGGTGCCGATGGTCCCCGGGTTGGTCAGCGTGATGGTCGTGCCAGCGAAGTCCTCGACGGTGAGGCTGTTGCCGCGGGCCTTCTTGACCATCTCTTCATACGCCGCCCAGAACTGGGCGAAATCGAGATCCTCACAACTCTTGATGCTCGGCACGAGCAACTGCCGGGTGCCGTCGGGCCGGGGAAGGTCGATGGCCAGCCCGAGGTTGACGTGGTTGGGCACGACCACGGTCGGCTTGTTGTTGACGACCTCGTAGCCGACGTTGAGTTCGGGGTTGGTCTTGAGTGCCTGCACCATGGCGAAGCCGATGAGGTGGGTGTAGGAAACCTTGCCGCCGCGGGCCCGGCGGAGGTGGTTGTTGATCACCACGCGCTGGTCGATCAGCAGCTTCACCGGCAGTGAGCGGACGCTGGTGGCGGTCGGCACGCTCAGCGAGAGGTCCATGTTCTTCGCGGTCCGCGCCGGTGCGCCCCGCAGCGTGGTGCGAGTCGGCTCCTCCAGGTCGACGTTGGGTCGGCTGGAGGGGTTCGGCGGATCGGCCGGGACGGCGCCCCGGGTCCCCACGTTCGCGGGCCGGGACTCCTTGCTCTCCATCGGCTGCTCGACCTTGACGTTCCGGTTGCTGGTGAGGGTCGGGCTCTTCGCCGCGCCCGGTTCGCTCGTGGGTGCGGCCTTCGGCTCGCTTCGCTGCGCGGTCTCCCGGGCCTGGGCGGGCGCCGGCGCTGGACCAGACTTGCGTGCGGACTGCTGCTCGGCGGCGCGGCCATTGCTCTGCTTGGCCGCCGCGGTCGGGGCGCCGTTGCCGCCGAAACTGTGGGTCTTGAAGTAGTCCGCCCAACGTTGGTCTACCGAGCCCGGATCGGCGACGTACTGCTCGTACATCTCCTCGATCAGCCAGTCGTTGGCGCCGAACTGGCTGGCCAGATCCTCAGTCTGGGTCTCGGTGGGATTGGTCGACGGGTCGGGCACGGTGGCCACTCATCCCTTCATCGGTGATTCATTTGTCTGTTCGGTATTTCCGCCGGGTTCGGGCAGGAGCGGCCTGCCGTCTCGACCTCCTAATCTAGCGAAGATTCCGTACCAGTTGGGGACTGGTAGGTACCATCGCGGCCGCCGGCGAAGATCCACGCTGTCCGGTATACCTCGACCGTGAACAACAACAGCGCGAGGTTGCGCAGCGAGGTCACCACGGTGGCCACGACGACCATGGTCGAAGTGCGGAAGCCGAGCAGTCCGTCGTAGAGCAGGGGATAGACCAACTGGGTCAGCAGCGCCAGCACGAGCAGGTGCACGGCGAGCCGGTTGACGGCCCGCCGCTGCGCCGCCGAGCCGTCCCGACGGAGCAGCAGCAGCGCCGCCATGGGACCCCCGAGCCAGAGCAGATACTGCGGGCTGAGCGTCTTGTTGGTAATGGTCATGATCGCCACCGTGCCCAGCACGATCAGGCCGACGGCGATCGGGGAGATGGCGCCGTTGCGGTAGGCCCGGATCCACAGCAGCACCAGCAGTACGAGCCCGGCCACGGTGGCGATGTTGCTGATCTGCACCCAGAGCTCGACGCCGGGACCGAAGATCTCGTACGCCTGATAGCGCGAGTAGTCCACCGTCCAGGCTCCGCCGATTGAACCGCCGAACGCCCGCGCGATCATCAGGGGCGTGGCCCAGACGGATTCGACCTGCAGGCCGCGACCCGACTGCCAGGTCAGCGGAGAGATGAGTCGGCTGAACCCACCGGTGACCAGACTGAGCGCCGCGAGCCCGAAGCCGACGGCCACGAAGGCCCAGCCGGCAGCCCGGCGGTCTGGGCGGTAAGCGCAGAACGCCGCGATCAGCAGCGCCGGCCACAGCTTGATCGCTGCGCCCAGGCCGGTGAGGGCACCGCTCACCCAGGGTCGGCGACGGGCCGCGAGCAGGGCGCCGCCGGCGAGCACGGCCGGCAGCACGTCGAATCGAAGATAGCTGAGCGGACCGATCAAGAACACGAACAGGATCCAGAAGTCGATCGAGACGTCATGCCGGCGGCCACCGGTGCGGTAGAGCGCGAAGGTGAAGGCGGCATCGAGGGCCAGCATGAAAGCCATGAAGGCGATCAGATAGCCGAACGCCGCGCCGCCGGTGACGGCGAATGGCAACCAGAGAATCCAGACCACCGGGGTCGGATACTCGATCAGCGTCTGGCTCAGGCCGGAGTCGAAGAGCGAGGCGATCTTGCGGTGGTAGTAATACACGTCGCCGACGACGAAGCTCTCGAAGCGGACGAGAATGACGACGATCAGCGCCCGGGTGATCAGCCACCCCGCCACCACGGTGGCCGGGCCGCGGCGCCGGTCGTACCAGCTGCGCAGCCCGGACTCGGCAGAGGTCTCGCTCGTCACGGGTGGCGACACCTTCCCACAGGGTCCACGATCGGTGAACTGTGCAGTTCTCGCCCCACCGGCGGACGGAAACCGGGCCGAAACTGCACACTCCATCCATCACACATCTTGGCGCCCCCGGCAGGATTCGAACCTGCGCTCCCGCCTCCGGAGGGCGGTGCTCTATCCCCTGAGCTACGGGGGCCGGGCTTTGGGCCGAAGAGAAATGTACCAGTGCCGGGCGGGCGATCGGCGCCCGTCATCGGGGTGAGGGTATCCGTCCCGGTCCCGATCGCAGCCTTGCCGTCCACGTCATAATCCTGGGCTCGCCGACCGTCCGGATCTGGCAGAGTGCCCGGATGGAGTTCGGGGCCGTACCTGCTGCTCGTCCGGAGGGCGCACCGCGATGAGTCACACCCACGTCGCGGGTTCGATCCATGCCGACGCCGAAACCCGCGAACCGCACTGGCTGGCGCGTCCCACGGACGCCAACACGCTGCTGTCTCGACTCTGGAGTCGCCACGTCACCAAGGACGGGGAGGGCAGGCTCTGCGTGGCCGGGCTCCGCGCCGACTGGATCGCCAGGGAAGTCGGCACCCCGGTGTACGTGGTGGACGAGGACGATCTGCGTGAGCGCGCACGAGCGTTCCGGACCGCCTTCGCGAACTGGGACGTCTACTACGCCGGCAAATCGTTCCTGTGCACGGCCGTGGCCCGCTGGGTGGCCGAGGAAGGACTCGGCGTCGACGTCTGCACCGGTGGGGAGTTGGCGGTGGCCCTGCGGGCCGGGGTGCCCGCCGCCCGGATCGGGCTGCACGGCAACAACAAGAGCGAGGCCGAGATCGAGGCCGCGCTGGACGCGGGCGTCGGCCGGATCATCGTCGATTCCTTCGACGAGATCGACCGGTTGTCGCGCCTCGCGGCTGGGCGCCCGAACCGGCCGCGGGTCATGGTCCGCGTCACGACGGGGGTCGAGGCGCACACCCACGCCTACATCGCGACCGCCCACGAGGACCAGAAGTTCGGCTTCTCCATCGCCGCGGCTCAGGCCGAGCGGGCGCTGCTCGCCTGTCACGCCGATCCGTCCCTGGAGTTGATCGGCATTCACTCCCACATCGGGTCGCAGATCTTCGACACGGAAGGGTTCCACGTCGCCGCCCGGCGCACGCTCAGGTTGCAGGCCGAGTTCACCCAGCAGACCGGCGTCGTCCTCCCCGAACTCGATCTCGGCGGGGGATTCGGTATCGCCTACACCAGTGCCGACACCCCGGCTACCCCGGCCGAGTTGGCCGCGTCACTGGGCCGGATCATCGCCGCGGAGTGCGCCGCCCTCGGTATCGTCGTACCCCATCTCTCGATCGAGCCCGGACGCGCGATCAGCGGGCCGAGCGCCTTCGCCCTGTACGAGGTCGGCACGGTCAAGGTGGTTGACGTCGACGACCGGAACACCCGGCTGTACGTGTCGGTGGACGGTGGGATGAGCGACAACATCCGCACCGCGCTCTACGCCGCCGAATACTCCGCGACGTTGGCCTCGCGGCGCAGCGACGCCCCGGCCACCTTGGCCCGGGTCGTGGGCAAGCATTGTGAGGGCGGCGACATCCTCGTTCGGGACGAGTACCTGCCCGCCGACATCCGGCCGGGTGACCTGCTCGCGGTGCCGGCTGCGGGCGCCTACAGCCGGTCGATGGCCAGCAACTACAACCACGTTCCGCGGCCGCCGGTGGTCGCGGTCCGCGACGGCGAGCTCACGACCATCATCCGGCGGGAGACCCTCGCGGACCTACTGGAGCTCGACGTCGGCTGAGCCGCGGCCGAGGCGCGCGGGGTCACATCGCGGGGGCCACATGGTGAACAATGATCCTGCCGATGTCCGGATCCGCGACAACATTGGTAGTTCGCACGCCCACCAGCCGAGGGGATCAAGTCCCGTGACCACGACGACCGTACGACCGCCGCGGGCGCGGCCGTCCTCGGTCGACCCCGGCGCCACCCGCGACTCCGACGCCCGTTCCGACCCCAGTTCCGACCCCAGTTCCGAGTTGTCCCCGACCGTCGGGGACGGAGCCCCGTTGCGCATCGCCCTCCTGGGCTGCGGCACCGTCGGCAGTGCGGTCGCGCGGCTGATCACCCAGCAGGCCACGGATCTTCGGGCTCGCGTCGGGCGACCGCTCGAACTCGTGGGCATCGCCGTCCGTCGTGCCGGCCGGGACCGGGCCGACATCGACCCGGAACTGATCACCACCGATGCCGCCGAACTGGTCGACCGGGGCGACCTGGACGTGGTGATCGAGCTCATCGGCGGCCTCGAGCCCGCGCGCTCACTGATCCTGCAGGCGATGGCGAACGGCGCCTCGGTCATCACGGCGAACAAGGCGCTGTTGGCCGAGGACGGCGCGACCCTCTTCCGGGCCGCCGAGGACGCCGGCGTGGACCTCTACTTCGAGGCCGCGGTGGCCGGAGCGATCCCCATCATCCGGCCGCTGCGGGAGTCGCTGGTGGGCGATGAGATCACGTCGGTGATCGGCATCGTCAACGGCACGACCAACTACATCCTGGACAAGATGGACGCCGTGGGCGCCGGCTTCGGCGACACCTTGGCCGAGGCCCAGCAACTGGGCTATGCGGAGGCCGACCCGACCGCGGACGTGGAGGGGTTCGACTCCGCGGCCAAGGCGGCCATCCTGGCCAGCCTCGCTTTCCACACCCGGGTCCGCGCGGCCGACGTCTACCGCGAGGGCATCACCGAGGTGACCGCCTCCGACATCGCCGCCGCTCGCGAGATCGGCTGCCTGGTCAAGTTGCTGGCGATCTGTGAGCAGGTGCCGGCTGACGAGCCGGGTGACCCGGCGTCGGTGACCGTCCGGGTGCACCCCGCGATGATTCCCCGGACCCATCCGCTGGCCTCGGTCGGCGGCGCGTACAACGCGGTGTTCGTCGAGTCCCGCTCGGCCGGCCGGCTCATGTTCTACGGTCCGGGCGCGGGCGGATCGCCGACGGCGAGTGCGGTGCTCGGCGACCTGGTCACGGTGGGCCGGAACCGGCTCCGAGGGGCGGCCGGACCCGGTGAGTCCAGCTACGCTGCCCTCCCGGTGGTGCCGATCGACGGGGTCTTGACCCGCTACCACATCTCGCTCGAGGTGGACGACGTCGCGGGCGTGCTCGCCACGGTGGCGCATTGTTTCGCCGAGCATGCCGTCTCGATCCAAACCGTCCGACAGCAGGGACGCGGTGCTGAGGCCCAGCTCGTCATCGTGACTCATCGGGGCCGGGACGCCGACCTCAGCGCGACGGTCCGGGATCTCGAGCAACTGGCCGCCGTACGGTCGGTTCGCAGTGTGATGCGCGTGGAAGGCGAGTGACGTGAGCGTGCACCTCGAGCCCCGGGCCGGCAGCGCCGTGCCTCAGCGTGGCGTGATCGCCCGCTATCGGGATTGGCTGCCCGTTCGCGATACGGACCCGGTGATCACCCTCGGCGAGGGCGACACCCCGCTGGTTCGGGCCGAGGTGTTGTCGGCCCGGTTGGACTGTGAGGTCTGGCTGAAGGTCGAGGGCGCCAACCCGACCGGGTCGTTCAAGGATCGAGGCATGACGGTAGCGGTCAGTGTCTCCGCCGGCGACGGCGCCGAAGCGGTCGTCTGCGCCTCGACCGGGAATACCTCGGCCTCGGCCGCTGCGTACGCCGCGAAGGCGGGAATGCGACCCGTCGTGCTGCTCCCGGCGGGCAAGATCGCGGCCGGCAAGCTCGCCCAGGCGATCGTGCACGGGGCGCATGTGGTCCAGATCGAGGGCAACTTCGACGACTGTCTGCGGCTGGCCCGCGGCCTCGCCGAGCACTACCCGGTGGCGTTGGTGAATTCGGTCAACAAGGTACGGATCGAGGGCCAAAAGACCGCCGCGTTCGAGATCGTCGATGCCCTCGGCGACGCTCCCGACCTGCATGTGATGCCGGTGGGGAACGGCGGGAACATCTCGGCCTACTGGCGCGGTTACACCCAGTACGCGGAGGCAGGTCTGGCCTCGCGTACCCCGCGGGTGTGGGCGTTCCAGGCGAGCGGAGCGGCGCCGTTGGTGCTCGGTCACCCGGTGGAGAAGCCCGAAACCCTGGCCACCGCCATCCGGATCGGCAACCCGGCGTCGACCGATTCCGCCGTCGCGGCCCAGCGCGAATCCGGCGGTCTGTTCGAGGCCGTGACCGACGAACAAATCCTTGCTGCGCAGGCATTCCTGGCCGCCCGGGAAGGCGTCTTCGTCGAACCGGCGTCGGCTTCCGGCGTCGCCGGACTGTTCTCGCGGTTGGAGCGCGGCGAGGTTCTGCCCGGCCAACAGATCGTGGTCACCGTCACCGGACACGGCCTCAAGGACGTGGACACGGCCCTGTCGGCCCGGACGCCCACCCAGGCCCAGATCGTGCCGGCCGAGTTGGACCGGGTCGCGGATGCCTGCGGCTTCTCCGGTTGAGGTCCGCTTGCCCGCCGAGATGACCGGCTCAGCACTCGAGGTCGGCCGACAGGTGAGTGTCGCCGCGCCGGCGACGAGTGCCAACGTGGGTCCCGGATTCGACGCGTTCGGGCTGGCTCTGGACTGGCGGGACCGGGTCAGTGTCGAGGTGATCCCGGCGGGGTACGCCGTCGAGGTCACCGGCGAGGGAGCAGCGCAGCTGCCGCGCGACCACTCCCATCTGATCGTGGCCAGCGCCATCGCCGGGCTCAGCGACCTGGGCCGCCAGGCCTCCGGCCTGCGACTGCGGGCGCACAACACCGTGCCGCACGGGCGCGGCCTGGGCTCCTCCTCGGCGGCCATCGTCGCGGGTTTGCTAGCCGCCCGCGGGCTTGCCGAGTTGGGCCCGGATCGAGACTGGTTGCTGCGGCACGCCACGGCGATCGAGGGTCACCCGGACAATGTGGCGGCCGCCATCTATGGCGGCTTCGTGGTCGCCTTCTCGGCCGGGAGCGAGCCGCGGGTGGCTCAGATCCCGGTGCATCCGGACGTGTCAGGCTGGATGTTCGTGGCCGACGAGGCCCTGGCCACGACCCACGCCCGGACGCTGTTGCCGGCGTCGATCCCGCATGCCGATGCCGCGGCGAACGCCGCTCGAGCGGCTCTGCTCGTCCACGCTCTGGGCGCCGAGCCCGCCCTGCTGGCCGAGGCCACCCGGGACTGGCTGCATCAGGAGTACCGGCGGCCGGCCATGCCCGCGTCGTACGCGCTGCTGGCCGACCTGCGTCGGCAGGGCTGGGCCGCGGTGATCAGCGGGGCCGGACCGTCCGTACTGGTGCTCGGTCGGACCTCGGATCTGCCGGTGCTGGCTTCGTCGGCGACGCCGGGATTCAACGGACGTGCGGTGCAGATCGGCACCGGGGGACTGGTCGAGTCGGCCGGGCCGGACGATTCCGCAGGACCTGACTGAGAATCCACCGCGGGAGCGAATGTGACACACGTGCCGGATGTGGTGCTAGCCTGGTGTCGTCGAGCGGTGATTGGCCAGACGTAGCCATCTGTCCCGATTCGGCAGCACCGCAGGTCCGGTGCCCAAGGAATGAAGCCACTCGATCCATTCCCGGCCTACATCATCACGCAGTACTTGAGCTGAGAGCAGTGCACGTCATCGGTGCAACGGGTGAACGGGGTCCGCAGCGGCGGGCCGGAACGAGATGAGTACGAAACCACAGCAGAGTGCGATCTGTCGGGTCCGACGCAACGAGTCGGCCGGCAGCGAATCATGAAAATGGGCCGATCGGCCCGAGACAAAGGAAGCACGTGACCGACATCGCCGAAGTCAACACCCCGACCGCCGAGCCATCGGTGGACACCACAGCCGCCGGTGGCCGCAAGCGCAAGGGATCGGGTCTGGACTCGATGGTCCTGCCGGAGCTCAAGCAGCTCGCCTCGTCCCTCGGTCTGCGGGGGACCGGGACCATGCGGAAGGGCCAACTGATCGACGCCATCCGCGGCGCCCAGGGCGGCGCCAAGCCCGCCGCCGAGCGCCCGGCGAACCTCGGGAACACCGCCGACTCGCAGACCGCAGCCGGCTCCGGGAACGGGGCGCGCCGCGCGCCGGAGAATGACACCCCGCCGGTTCAGACGGCGCCGGTGCAGACGGCGCCGGTTCAGACGGCGCCGGTGCAGACGGCACCCGTTCAGACCGCGCCGGAGCAGGCCGCACCCGTTCAGACCGCGCCCGCCCAGACGGCATCGGCTCAGCCGCCTCTCGACCAGAGCGTCGGGAACGGCCAGCGGACCGAGTCCGACCGGGGGAACGAGAATCGCGGCGATACCCAGAACCGCGACGACAACAACGGTGATCGCCGGAATCGCCGCAACCGCGACCAGAATCGCGACCAGAATCAGCAGGGCCAGCAAAATCGCGACCAGAATCAGCAAGGTCAGCAAAATCGCGACCAGGGTCAGCAAAATCGCGACCAGCAAACGCAGCAGAACCAGTCGAATCAGCAGAACCGGGACTACGACGACGACGGCGGCGGACGTCGGGGCCGGCGGCGCCGCAACCGCGATCGACAGAATCGGCGGAGCCGTGGCGGTGGCGCCGGGATGGACCGCTTCGAAGCCGAACCGACCGTGTCGGAGGACGACGTCATCGTCCCGGCGGCCGGCATCCTCGACGTACTCGACAATTACGCGTTCGTCCGCACCGGCGGCTACCTTCCTGGATCCAACGACGCGTACGTGTCGCTCTCGATGGTGAAGAAGTACGGCCTGCGCAAGGGTGACGCGGTGACCGGCGCGATCCGCTCGTCGCGCGATGGAGAGCGGAAGGAGAAGTTCAATCCGCTGGTCCGGATCGACTCCGTCAACGGAACCGACGCCGAGCAGCTGAAGGCCCGTCCCGAATTCGGCAAACTGACGCCGCTGTACCCGCAGGAGCGGCTCAAGCTCGAGACCACGCCGATGCAGCTGACCGGCCGGATCATCGACCTGATCTCCCCGATCGGCAAGGGCCAGCGGGCGCTCATCGTCTCCCCGTCCAAGGCGGGCAAGACGATGGTCATGCAGCAGATCGCCAACGCCATCTCGACCAACAACCCTGAGGTCAAGCTCATGGTGGTGCTGGTCGACGAGCGGCCTGAGGAGGTCACCGATTTCGAACGGGCCGTCAAGGGCGAGGTCATCTCCTCGACCTTCGACCGTCCCGCCGAGGACCACACGACGGTGGCCGAGCTGGCCATCGAGCGGGCCAAGCGACTCGTCGAACTCGGCCACGACGTCGTCGTCCTGCTGGACGGCATCACCCGGCTCAGCCGGGCGTACAACCTGGCGGCCCCCGCCTCCGGTCGGATCCTGTCCGGCGGCGTGGACTCCGCGGCGCTGTACCCGCCGAAGAAGTTCCTCGGGGCGGCCCGCAACATCGAGTTCGGCGGCTCGCTGACCATCATCGCCACTGCTCTGGTCGAGACCGGGTCGAAGATGGACGAGGTGATCTTCGAGGAGTTCAAGGGCACCGGCAACTGCGAGATCCGGCTCCGCCGGGAGTTCGCGGAGAAGCGGATCTTCCCGGCCATCGACGTCGACGCCTCCAGCACCCGCCGCGAGGAGTTGTTGATGAGCCGAGAGGAACTCAACATCGTCTGGAAGCTGCGCCGGGTCCTTTCGGGCCTGGAGAACCTGCAGGGTCTGGAGATGCTGCTCGACAGGTTGCGCAAGACCAACAGCAACGGCGAGTTCCTGATGGCCATCACGAAGTCGATCCCGAGCAATCCTGCTCGAGGCGAGGCCCTGTAGCTCCAACGCGACCCGCAGGCGCACCCCGAACTTGCATCGGCACCACGTGCACGTGGTGCCGATGCAAGAAGGTGGTGCATCTTTGGCGGGGACTAAACGCGTGCTGCCGCGCGTTGGAGATTTGGTGCCCCAGGAGCGCCTGCGGCACAATTGCCCTCCTGCGCCGGTTCACCCAGTAGGGACCCGGTGCGATGAGAACGAGGAGAACCATGAAGCCCGACATCCATCCCGCGTACGTGGAGACCCAGGTGACCTGCACCTGCGGCAACACGTTCACCACCAAGAGCACCGCGCCCAACGGGGTCCTGCACGCCGACGTCTGCTCGGCCTGCCACCCCTTCTATACGGGCAAGCAGAAGATCCTCGACACCGGCGGCCGGGTCGCCAGGTTCGAGAAGCGCTACGCCAACCAGGGCGGCGCCAAGAAGCGCTAGCGACACCACAACGCCGGGTTAGGGAGATTTCCCTTCCCCGGCGTTGTTGTCTTGCTCGCGCCCGCTTCGCGTCTCCAGCTCCGCTACCCGACGCTCGTAAGGACGCCGGCCGAGTCGATAGGAGGCGATAAGCATGTTCGAGTCAGCCGAGCCGCTGCGCGCGGAGTTCAAGCAACTCGAGGCGACCATGGGCGACCCCGCCGTGCACGCCGACCTGGCGAAGGCCCGCAGATCGGCCGCCGGTACGCCGAGTTGACGCCGATCGTCACCGCCCTGGACGAGTACGACCGGTTGACCGACGATCTCACCGCCGCCCAGGAACTGTCCCTCGAGGACGAGGCCTTCGCCGTCGAGGCGGGTGAGTTGGAGCAGCGCCTGGTGCCGGTGACGGAGCGGCTGACCAAGCTGCTGGCGCCGCGCGACCCCAACGACTCGGCCGACGCGATCATGGAGATCAAGTCCGGCGAGGGCGGTGAGGAGTCGGCCCTGTTCGCCGCAGACCTGCTCAAGATGTACAGCCGGTACGCGGAGCTGCGTGGCTGGAAGACCGAGATTCTCGACGCCCAGGAGACCGACCTCGGTGGCTACAAATCGGTCACCGTCGCCATCAAGGCGGCGAGTGCGGGGGAGCCGGACCAGATGCCGTACGGCGTGCTGAAGTTCGAGGGTGGGGTCCACCGCGTGCAGCGGGTTCCCGTGACCGAGTCCCAGGGTCGGGTACACACGTCCGCGGCCGGGGTGCTGGTGATGCCGGAGGTCGAGGAGTCCGAGGTCGACATCGACGAGGGCGATCTGCGGATCGACGTGTACCGCTCCTCCGGTCCCGGCGGGCAGGGCGTGAACACCACCGACTCCGCGGTCCGGATCACCCACCTGCCGAGCGGCATCGTGGTCTCGTGCCAAAACGAGCGTTCCCAGCTGCAGAACCGCGAGCAGGCCATGCGGATGCTGCGCGCGCGGTTGACCGCCGCCGCCGAGGAAGCCGCGGCCGCGGAGGCGTCCGCCGCCCGGCGGTCGCAGATCCGTACGGTGGATAGGTCGGAGCGGATCCGCACCTACAACTTCGGCGAGAACCGGCTTGCGGACCACCGCATCGGCTTCAAGGCCTACAACCTCGATCAGGTGCTGAACGGGGATCTGCGCGCGGTGGTCGAGGCGCTGCAGGAGGCCGACACCGCCGAGCGGCTCGCCGCCGGGTCGGTGTGACCGGCCGCGCCGCCGGAGATCTGCTGCGCGACGGTGCGCGCGTGCTTGTCGAGGCCGGCGTGGCCAGCCCGGCCGTCGACGCGCGGCTGCTGCTCGCGCATTGCTGCGGTTGCGAACCGCGCGATCTCGACCGCCGCGTCGTCGAACCGGACCAGGCGGCCGCGTACGAGTCGCTGATCCAGCGCCGCGCCGACCGGCAGCCCCTGCAGCACCTGACCGGACGCGCCTACTTCCGGCACCTGGAGCTCGCGGTCGGACCCGGCGTCTTCGTACCGCGCCCGGAGACGGAGGTCATGACCGGCTGGGCGGTCGAGCGGTTGCGTCGGCTCGTCGCCGCCGGGCGGTCGCCGGTTGCGGTCGATCTCGGCACCGGGTCCGGGGCGGTCGCCAAGTCCCTCGCCACCGAAGCCCTCGGCACCAGGGTGTACGCCGTCGAGATCTCGGCCGAGGCCCTGGACTGGGCCCGGCGCAACCTCGCCGGGACCGACGTCGAGTTGTCCGAGGACGATCTGGCGGTGGCTCTGCCGGAGCTGAACGGCACGGTCGACCTGGTGGTCGCCAATCCGCCCTACATCCCGCTGGAGGCCTTCGCGTCGGTCGCGCCGGAGGCCCGCGACCACGACCCGACCGTCGCGCTGTTCTCCGGGGTGGACGGGCTCGACGCGATCCGCCAACTGACCGTCACCGCGGCTCGGTTGCTGCACCCCGGCGGCCTGCTCGCCTTCGAGCACGCCGAGGTCCAGGCGGAGAGCGCGCCGCAGGTGGTGCTGCGGCACGGCGGATTCGCCGAGGTCCGGGACCACCGCGACCTGGCCGGGCGGCCCCGCTTCTGCACCGCGACCCTGATTGACCGGGTCGCAGGGCCCGGTTCTGGCAAGATGGCCGGGTGAATCCGAGCGGCGAGAGCGACCTGCCCGCCGGAGAATCGACCCTCGAAACCAGTCCCGAACCGCCCCCCGACTCTTCGTTCCTGCGCTTCGACTGCACGGTCGACGACCCGGTCGCGCTGGCCAGCGCCACCGAGGCGGCCCGGCGGGCGGTCGAACAGGGCGAGTGCATCGTGATGCCGACCGACACCGTGTACGGGATAGGGGCCGACGCCTTCGACCCGGACGCGGTGCAACGGCTGTTGGACGCGAAGATGCGCGGCCGGGAGATGCCGCCGCCGGTGCTGATCGCGGAGTCGTCACTGATCCGGGCCCTCGCCACCGACGTACCCGAGCCCGCCAAGGACTTGGTGGAGAAGCACTGGCCGGGCCCGCTGACGATCATCGTGAAGCGGCAACCGAGCCTGCGGATGGATCTCGGCGAGTCGGCCGGCACGGTGGCGTTGCGGGTCCCAGATCACGAACTCGCCCGCGACATCCTGCGCGGTACGGGCCCGATGGCGGTCAGCAGCGCCAACCTCAGCGGCCGGCCGGCCGCGGTGACGTGCGACGAGGCCATCGAGCAGCTCGGCGACGACGTGACCGTCTATCTCGACGGCGGCCCGGTCGGCGGAGCGGACAGCAAGGCCTCGACCATCGTCGATTTCACCGTCCTGCCCACCGGTCAGGTGCTCCGGCACGGTGCCCTCGCGGTGGCGGTCCTGCGGGAGACCTGCCCGGATCTGGAGGACCTGGCCGCCGATCCCGAGCCGGAGTCCTTCGAGGAGCCGACCCAGGAGCAGCTGGTCGAAGCCTCAGGAGGGGAGTCGGTGGAGCAGCCGCCATCGCCCCTTCCACAGGCACCGCCGCTTCGCGACGAAGAACATGGAGAGCGCGAGCCGGACACCGACGAGCTCGGGATCACCCACCGCGAGCACGATCCCGATCAACCCGACCTGTTCGCCGACTCCGACGGTAGGGCTTAGGTGCGCGAGTACCTCCTGGTCATGCTGGTCGCCGCGGCGATCACGTTCTTGGCGAGCGGGCTCTGCCGCCGGCTGGCGCTTCGTACGGGGGCCCTGGCCGAGGTGCGCGACCGGGACGTCCACACGATCGCGATGCCTTACTTCGGCGGGGTCGCCATGCTGGCCGGAGTCTTCGGCGCCATCTTGCTGGCTTGGCACCTACCCTTCCTCGGTGGCCAGGTGGTGGTGCAGCAGGATTCCCGGGCCGTCCTCGTGGCCGCCTTCTTGATCTGCCTGGTGGGAGTGCTCGACGACCTGTTCGATCTGCCGGCGCTGGCCAAGTTCGCCGGCCAGGTGCTGGCCGCCGGGATCGTGGTGGCGCTGGGGGTCCGGATGCTCTGGATCCCGCTGCCCGGTCAGACCATCTCTCTGGACGGCGCGGCGTCGGTGGCCATCACGGTCTTCTTCATCGTCTTGTGCAGCAACGCAGTGAATTTCGTCGACGGGCTCGACGGGCTGGCGACGGGGGTGGTGGGGATCGGGGCGCTCGCCTTCTTCGCGTACTCCTACCTCCTCACGGTGAACCAGGACCTGACCCGGGCCACCACGGCGAGCCTCATCACGGTGGCGATCGCCGGAGCCTGCCTCGGATTCCTGCCCCACAACTTCTTCCCGGCCAAGATGTTCATGGGCGACTCCGGCGCCATGCTGCTCGGACTGCTGCTCGCCACCTCGACCATCAGCCTGACCGGACAGATCGACACGTCCCAGCTCACCGACGGCCGGGGTGGCCTGGTTCCGACCGTGCTGCCGCTGGTGTTACCCATCGCGATCTTGGCCCTGCCGTTCCTCGACCTGGTGCTGGCGTTCGTCCGCCGTACGTACGCCGGCCGCTGGTGGTTCGTCGCGGACAAGCAGCACCTGCACCACCGGTTGCTCGAGCGCGGACACAGTCAGCGGCGGGCGGTGCTGCTGATGTACATCTGGTCGGCCCTGGTCTCGTTCGGCGTCATCGTGTTGGGTCTGGTGACCAACGACCGCCAGTGGCAGGTGGTGGCCGTGGTCGCGGTGCTGGCCGTGGTGTTGCTGCTCATCACGCTCGGCCGACCCGTCCGGGAGCGCCGCAAGCCGAGACCCCGCGAGGAATCAATAGTCGAGTAGCGACGGCGGGGGCGGTCCCGGATACCTGTGCTACGTTGCGACGATTCCGTCGGACCGCCAGCGGCCACCGGCGGGAAACCGGACCCCCGAGACGACAGGACGCCGCTTCGATGACGCCCGAGGACACTGGATCTGCCCTCGACGCTGCCCCGGACGCGGACGAGTGGCCGGTCCGTCCGTTGCGCGGGCCGAAGGGCTCCGCCCCGAGCATCCACGTCGTCCGGGCCCGCAAACTGCTCTATGCGGGTCTGCTCGGCGGGGCGGTTGCGACGGTGGTCTCGCTGATCCTGTTCACCGTGGTCTACGGTGCCCCCGGCCTGGTGTCGGCGGCCCTCGCCGCGGCGATGGTGCTCTTCTTCTACGTGGTCGGCCAACTGGTGATGGTCATGTTCGCCGACGCTGGTGCCCGGACCCTGTTGGTGGTCTCCATGACCTCCTATACGGCCCGGGTCGTGGTCCTCGGACTGGTGCTGTTGTTCTACGCGCGCTACTCCGAACGCTGGCCGACACTTGAACCGATGGCCATCTTCTTCACCACCATCGCAGTGGTCGTCGGCTGGCTGGCGGTGGAGATCTACGTCTTCAACAGGCTCCGGATCAGCATTTATGACACGGAGTACAAAGCACCCGAAGGCAGCGCAGACCAACCGTGACCGGCCGCCCGTCGACTGCTAGCGTTACGACCGCCATGAAGCAGCAGGGGAATCAGTCGTTGCCGCCCGAGCACCCGGTGCCAAGGCCGCAACCAGCGCAGGGAAGCGCGTGGGCCGCGATGGACGGCGGCGTCGACCGTGGGATGCGCGTGCTCTCTTACCTCATCTCGGGCGTGGTTGTCTACGGTCTGCTCGGTTGGCTCGGTGATCATCTTCTCGGCACGATGTTCCTGCTGCCGGTCGGTATCGTGCTCGGCGCGGCGATGGGTGTTTTCGTGATCATCCGCCGGTATGGTCACGTAGCCGACGACGTTGCCGGGTCGGCTCCGGCCACCGCGCGACGACGTTTGACCCGTCCCAGTCAGGAGTACGTCATCAGGAGGATCCCGCGGTGAGCGCCTTTCTGCTGCTGCTGACCCCACTGGAGACCGAGTCCCCGGCCGGCGGTGGTGAGGAGTTCGAGCCGCCGAGTGTCAGCAGCTTCGATCTGCGCCCGATCTTCGAGGTCCCAGGCCTGGAGTGGTTGAACAAGTACATGCTGCAGGCGATCGTCGCGGTCGTGATCATCGTGATCTTCTGGTTCGTGATGGCCAACAAGAACAAGATGGTGCCGACCAAGGGCCAGTTCATCGGCGAGACGGCGTACTTCTTCATCCGCAACAGCATCGCGCGTGACAACCTCGGACACGACTACAAGCGCTTCCTGCCGTTCCTGATCGCGCTGTTTTCTTTTGTCCTGGTCAACAATCTCTGGGGCATCTTCCCGCTGACCTTGTTACCGACGGCTTCGCATGTGGGCTGGGCGTACGGTTTGGCGGGGATGGTCTGGATCCTGTACAACGCCGTCGGTATCCAGAAACACGGGTTCTTCGGCTACCTCAAGCACACGGTGCTGCCCTCGGGCGTGCCGTGGTTCATGTGGCCCTTGATCATCCCGCTGGAGTTCTTCTCCAACATCATCGTGCGGCCCATCACGCTCGCGCTCCGACTCTTCGCCAACATGTTCGCCGGACACCTGCTGGTGCTGGTCTTCGTGCTGGGCGGGGAGTTCCTGGTCTTCCACGGCGGGTCGGTGGTCAACGTGACCGCCGGCATCGTGGCCTGGATCTTCTCGATGGCGATCTTCGCCCTGGAGATCTTCGTCCAGTCCCTCCAGGCCTTCATCTTCACCGTGCTGACCGCGGTGTACCTCTCCTCCTCCCTTGCCGAAGAACACTGACCGAGGAACCCTGACCGACCACCGCAGTCCCCAACGACCAGCATCGACCAAGCAGTAGAACCCCGGAAAGGAATCACCTTCATGATGACTCCCATGGAGCTCGTCGGATCCCTCGGCATCGTGGGCTACGGCCTCGCCGCCATCGGCCCCGGCATCGGCGTGGGCCTGATCTTCGCCTCCGTCATCCAGGGCACCGCCCGTCAACCCGAGGCGCGCGGCGCCATGATGGGTACCGCCTGGATCGGCTTCGCCGTGACCGAGGCGCTCGCCATCATCGGTATCGCCCTGGCGTTCGTCTTCGGCTTCACCGGGCAAGCCTGATCGTGGCCCTCGTAACGCTGGCCATCCCGCTGGCGCTACCGCTGTCTGTCCCGATGGCGACGGAGAATCCGCTGCTTCCGGCCTTGCCGGAGATCATCGCTGCCGTCGTGTTCGTCATCCTGCTCACGATCTTGATCGCGAAGTACGTCGTGCCGCGGTTCGAGGCGACGTACGCCGAACGAACGGCCGCGATCCAAGGCGGGATGGAGAAGGCGGAGAAGGCGCAGGAGGAGGCCGAAGCCGCATTGCAGCAGTACCAGGCGCAGTTGGCCGAAGCCCGCGGCGAGGCGGCGAAGATCCGCGAGGACGCCAAGACCCAGGGCACCCAGATCCTGGCCGACATGCGCGAGCAGGCGCAGGCCGAGGTCGCCCGGATCAAGGCTTCGGCCGAGGCGCAGCTGGACGCCGAACGCAACCAGGTGATGAACCAGCTCCGCAGCGAGATCGGCGGCCTGGCCACCACGTTGGCGTCGCGGATCGTGGGGGAGTCGCTCGAGGACGACGAGCGGGCCCGGCGAACCGTCGATCGTTTCCTGGCCGACCTGGAGTCGCAATCCTCTGACTCCTCGGAGCCGGCAAGCACATGAGCGACGCGAGCGACGCGCGATTGGCGGCGCTGGACGAGTTGCTGAACGCCCGTCCGGACTTCGATGAATCGCTGCCTGGCGACCTGTTCGCGGTGGCCGATGCATTCAAGTCCTCCCCGGCGCTTCGCCGGGCGGTGACCGATCCCGGCACGCCGGAGCGGGCCCGGCAGGATCTGGTGCACGGACTCTTCGACGAGAAGATCTCCGCGGCCGCCGCCGCCCTGGTGGCCGACGGGGCGACCCGCCGCTGGGCGGGCGGGCGTACGTTCGCGGCGGCGATCGAACGGCAAGGGGTGCGGGCGCAGCTGATGATCGCCGATCGCGACGGCGACCTGGAGGAGACCGAGGACGAGTTGTTCCGGTTCGCCCGGCTGGTGGAGTCCAGTCCGGAGCTGCGGAACGTGCTCTCGGACCGATCCGTCCCCACGGCCGAGCGGGAGGGGCTGATCGGTTCCCTGGTCGATGGCAAGGTCACGCGATCCACCGGGGTTCTGGCCAGGCGGGCGGTGACCGTTCGGGACCGTAGCTACGGCTACGCCCTGGAGACCTACGTGAACCTCGCCGCGCAACAGAAGAACCGGGTGATCGCCACCGTTCGGGTTGCGCAACCACTGAGCGACGAGCAGCGGGACCGGCTGCGCGAGGTGCTGCGGGGCCAGACCGGACGTGACGTCGCCATCCAGGAGATCGTCGAGGAGCACCTGCTCGGCGGAGTTCGGGTGGAACTCGGCAACGAGGTCATCGAGGGGACCGTGACGGGTCGCCTCAACGAGGCCCGCCGGCTGTTCGGTTGAGCCGGTGGGATGAGCCGACAAGTCAAGTGAGCACGAACGAAACTGAGACGAGAGCAGGGATTCAGTAACCATGGCGGAACTCACGATTCGACCCGAAGAGATCCGGGAGGCGCTGGACCGGTTCGTGCAGAACTACGAACCCGAGACGTCCAGTCGCGAAGAGGTCGGCACGGTGATCACCTCCGGCGATGGCATCGCCCGGGTCGAGGGGTTGCCGTCAGCCATGGCCAACGAGCTGCTGGAGTTCGAGAACGGCACCCTCGGTATCGCGCTCAACCTCGACGTCCGCGAGATCGGCGTGGTCGTCATGGGCGACTCCGAAGGCATCGAGGAGGGTCAGGTCGTCAAGCGGACCGGTGACATCTTGGGTGTGCCGGTCGGTGACGGCTACCTCGGCCGGACGGTCGACGCGCTCGGCCGGCCGATCGACGGCCTCGGCGACATCACCGACATCGACGAGCGGCGGCCGCTGGAACTGCAGGCCGCCGGCGTGATGGACCGCCAGGAGGTCCGCCAGCCGCTGCAGACCGGGATCAAGGCCATCGACGCCATGATCCCGATCGGGCGCGGCCAGCGGCAGCTCATCATCGGCGACCGCAAGACCGGCAAGTCAGCCATCGCCGTGGACACGATCATCAACCAGCGGCAGGCGTGGGAAAGCGGCGATCCCGAGCAGCAGGTGCGCTGCATCTACGTCGCGATCGGCCAGAAGGGTTCGACGGTGGCCGCGCTGCGTGGCCAGCTGGAAGAGGCCGGGGCCCTGCCGTACACGACGATCGTGCACGCACCGGCGTCGGATCCGGCCGGCTACAAGTACGTGGCCCCCTACACCGGCTCGGCCATCGGCCAGCACTGGATGTACGGCGGCAAGCACGTCCTGATCGTGTTCGACGACCTGACCAAGCAGGCCGAGGCCTACCGGGCGATGTCGCTGCTGCTCCGCCGCCCGCCGGGCCGCGAGGCGTACCCCGGCGACGTGTTCTACCTGCACAGCCGGTTGCTGGAGCGCTGCGCGAAGCTGTCCGACGAGCTCGGGGCCGGCTCGATGACGGGATTGCCGATCATCGAAACCAAGGCCAACGACGTCTCGGCGTACATCCCGACCAACGTCATCTCGATCACCGATGGTCAGATCTTCCTGCAGTCCGACCTGTTCAACGCCAACCAGCGCCCGGCCATCGACGTCGGCGTGTCGGTTTCCCGGGTCGGCGGCGCGGCCCAGATCAAGGCGATGAAGAACGTGTCCGGGTCGCTCAAGATCAACTTGGCGCAGTATCGCGACATGCAGGCGTTCGCCATGTTCGCCTCCGACCTGGACGCCACCTCGCGGCGTCAGCTGGACCGGGGTGCCCGGCTGGTGGAGCTGCTGCGGCAGCCGCAGTACACCCCGTACCCGGTGGAGGAGCAGGTGGTCTCGGTCTGGGCCGGCATCAACGGGCAGATGGACGAGGTGCCGGTCGACGACGTGCTGCGGTTCGAGCAGGAGCTGCTGGAGTACCTGCGACACAACGGCGACGTGCTGAAGAACATCCGGGAGACCAAGACCTTCGACGACGACAGTGCCGAGGCCCTGAAGAAGCAGATCGCCGAGTTCAAGAAGGGCTTCCAGACCGGGTCCGGCAAGTTGCTCGCCGGCCGCGAGGAGCACGAGGCGCTGCCGGAGGAAGATGTGGCCCAGGAGCAGATCGTCAAGCAGAAGCGGGGCTAGGGAGCACCATGCCGGCGAGCCTCAGGGAGTTGCGACAGCGTCGAAAGACCGTGTCGACGACCAAGAAGATCACCCGGGCGATGGAGCTCATCGCCGCGTCGCGGATCATCAAGGCCCAGCAGCGGGCCCAGGCGGCGGCGCCGTTCGCGCGCGAGCTGACCCGGGCGGTCTCGGCCGTGGCCACGTTCTCCAACGTCGACCATCCGCTGACCACCGAAAGCGAGAACCCGCGCCGGGCGGCGATGGTGGTGATCACCTCCGACCGCGGGCTGGCGGGGGCGTACTCCTCCTCGGTGATCAAGGAGGCCCAGTCCCTGCGGGAGCTGCTGGGCGGCAACGGGCTCGAGGTGCAGCGCTACCTGGCCGGCCGCAAGGCGATCGCGTACTGCGACGTTTCGCCGGCTGGAGATCGCGGCTCAGTGGGAGGGCTTCTCCGACGCACCGACGTACGCCCATGCCCGCGAGATCGCCGACGCGGTGATCAAGGCTTTCCTGACCCCGACCGACGAGGGTGGGGTGGACGAGATCCACATCGTCTACACCCGCTTCGTGTCCATGCTGACCCAGCGACCGGAGGTGATCCGGATGCTGCCGCTGGAGGTCGTCGAGGGCGCCGACCCGCCGGAGGATGACGAACTCCTGCCGCTGTACGAGTTCGAGCCGGACGCCGAGACGGTGCTCGACGAGCTGCTGCCGCTGTACGTGGCGAGCCGGATCCAGTACTGCCTGCTGCAGGCGGCGGCCTCGGAACTGGCCAGTCGGCAGAAGGCCATGAAGTCGGCCACCGACAACGCCCAGCAACTGATCGAGCGGCTGACCCGCGAGGCCAACCAGGCTCGGCAGGCCGAGATCACCCAGGAGATCAGCGAGATCGTCGGCGGGGCGTCGGCGCTGGCCGACGCCACGGCCAGCGCTGAATGAGAATGACCGAGTCGAACCCGAACGAGTGAGGAACAGATGACTGCCACCATTGAGGAAGAGACCACCGAGGCTCCCGCGGGCGGCATCGGCCGGGTGGCCCGGGTGATCGGACCGGTGGTGGACGTGGAGTTCCCGGTCGACCAGATGCCGGACATCTACAACGCGTTGCTGGTGGACACCACGGTCGGCGGGCAGACCCGACCGATGACCATGGAGGTCGCGCTGCACATCGGCGACAACATGGTCCGGGCGATCGCCCTGAAGCCGACCGACGGCATGCAGCGCGGAGCCGAGGTCCGCGACACCGGGGCCCCCATCTCGGTGCCGGTGGGCGACATCACCAAGGGCCACGTGTGGAACACGACCGGCGATGTGTTGGACGTCGATCCCTCGACGATCGAGATCAAGGAGCTCGAGGGCGCGCCGAACGGGCGCTGGCCGATCCACCGGGCCGGCGCCGAAGTTCGACCAGCTGGAGTCCAAGACCGAGATGCTGGAGACCGGCATCAAGGTGCTCGACCTGCTGACCCCGTACGTGACCGGCGGCAAGATCGGCCTGTTCGGTGGCGCCGGCGTCGGCAAGACCGTGCTGATCCAGGAGATGATCTACCGGATCGCCCACAACTTCGGTGGCACCTCGGTGTTCGCCGGGGTGGGGGAGCGGACCCGTGAGGGCAACGACCTGATCCACGAGATGGAGGAGGCCGGCGTCTTCAAGGACACCGCGCTGGTCTTCGGTCAGATGGACGAGCCGCCGGGCACCCGGCTCCGGGTCGCGCTGTCGGCGCTGACCATGGCGGAGTACTTCCGCGACGTGCATGAACCAGGACGTGTTGTTGTTCATCGACAACATCTTCCGGTTCACCCAGGCCGGCTCGGAGGTCTCCACGCTGCTCGGCCGGATGCCGTCGGCGGTGGGCTACCAGCCCAACCTGGCCGACGAGATGGGTCAGTTGCAGGAGCGGATCACCTCGACCCGCGGCCACTCGATCACCTCGATGCAGGCGATCTACGTGCCGGCCGACGACTACACCGACCCGGCGCCGGCGACGACGTTCGCCCACCTGGACGCGACCACCGAGCTGTCCCGGGACATCGCGTCCCGTGGCCTGTACCCGGCGGTGGATCCGCTGACCTCGACGTCGCGGATCCTCGATCCGCAGTACATCGGGCAGGAGCACTACGACACCGCGGTGCGGGTGAAGCAGATCCTGCAGCGCAACAAGGAACTGCAGGACATCATCGCGATCCTCGGCGTCGACGAGCTGTCCGAGGAGGACAAGATCGTCGTCAACCGGGCCCGGCGGATCCAGCAGTTCCTTCAGCCAGAACACCTACATGGCGACCAAGTTCACCAACATTCCCGGCTCGTCGGTGCCGCTGGCGGAGACCATCGAGTCGTTCAAGATGATCTGCAACGGCAAGGTCGACCACATCGCCGAGCAGGCCTTCTTCAACGTCGGCAACATGGACGACGTCGAGAAGCGCTGGGACGAGCTCCAGAAAGAAGGCTGATGTCGGTTCGTGCCCTGAGTTTGCCGAAGGGCCAAGAGGAGGCGTGCGATGGCTGAGCCCATGCAGGTCGAGGTCGTCTCGGCCGATCGGGTGGTCTGGTCCGGCAAGGTCGTCAACATCATCGCCAAGACGGTGGACGGCGACATCGGCATCCTGCCGAATCACGCGCCGGTGCTGGCCATCCTGGTGCCGAGTGGCGTGGTGATCTTCAGCGAGACCAACGAGCGGGAGATCGTCGCCGTCGACGGCGGCTTCATCTCGGTCGTCCCAGGGGCGGGTATCGATCCTGAGCGAGTACGCCAGGATGGCCGACGAGATCAGTCTGCGGGACGCCGAGAAGGAACTGGCCGATGCCCAGGCCAAGCTCGACGCCGGAGAGGACGACGACGAAACGCGCAAGCACTTCTCGCGAGCGAGCGCCCAGGTGCGGGCCGCCGAAAAGCTGGCCTGACCTCGGGCTGACCTTCGCGACCGAGTTGCTGTGATGGACGGGTGGTCGCTGGCTGTCCTCATCATCGCGGTAGCGGTGCTGTTGTGCGTCGGACTGCTGGCCGGGTTGGCGGGCCGACGGCGGTTGCTGGCCCGTGACGGGCTCGCCTTCGAGTGCAGTGTGCGGCTGCGGACGACCACCCCGGGCGCCGGTTGGGTGCTCGGCGTGGCGCGCTACAGCGGGGACCAGCTGGAGTGGTTCCGCTTCTTCTCCTACTCCGCCCGGCCGCGGCGGCGCTTCGTCCGTGGCGTAGTTCGGGTGGTCGAGACCCGCGAGCCGGACGCGGTCGAGGCGGTGGCGTTGTACGCGGGGCAGCAGGTTCTGATGCTGGAGGAGGGCTCGGCTGGGCGGCCCGAATACGTCGAACTCGCCATGAGCCAGGACTCGCTGACCGGCCTGCTGAGTTGGCTGGAGGCGGCCCCGCCCGGTGGCTCGGGCCGGCCCTGACCCCGGATCGCTGGCTCAGGTACGGAGGTCGATGACAGACCGGGTCTGCGCGACCAGCGAGTCCATCATCTGCTGAGCGGGCAGCGGCGAGTAGTCGCCGACCGCTGTGTCGTACCGGAACTGCCAGCTGATCGTGTTCTCGAAGCGGAGCACATGGACGGCGAAGCGGGCCTCCCGGTCGGGTCCGTACTGGTAGCCGAGCTGGTCCCGTACCCCGCTGCCGAACGTGACGGGCGTCCGCGCGATCTCCACCGTCTGATCGCCAGTCGGCTTCAGCGGCTGTGCGACGCGGACCTGTTGTCCTTCGCAGGTGGTCAACGCAGTGTCGATCCGGTCGTACGCGCGGCGGGCGAGGTCGGCGTCGGCGAAGCGATAGGTGAACAAGGAGGTGCCGACCCGCGCCGCCAACCAGTAGGTGCCGACCCCGTCCACCGCATCGGCCGGGTACTGGTCGAAAGCGGTGGTGTCGAACAGCGGCGCGCAGCCGGCCGGGGTCACGGTCCAGGGATCGGCGTCGTCCTTGCGCTGCATCAGGGAAGCGTCGTTGGTGCCGTCCCCGCGGACCATGCCCGCGTAGATCCCCTGCAGTTCGGTCAAGCTGATGGGCGCGATCGGCCGGGGCCAGAACTGCCAGGCCAGGAGTGCGGCTACGACGAGGGCCGCGACGCCGAGCACCATCGGCAGAGTCCGGCGGGGAGGCCCGTTGCGGCCTGGGCCGGACTCGAGCAGCTCCGGTTCGCTCTCGGGTCCCGGGGCCGGAGCCAGGGGTGCGGCGCCGGACTGCATATCGGTGAGCTTACGGTGTTGGTCCGCGGCTTGACCGCTCGCTTCGGGTCCGCTCTTGACGCCGGCCGCGGATTCCTCCGCTCGCTCGGGCGCTGACATACTGAGCGGATGCCGGAGCCGCTGCGTGGAGTGAACCTCGGGGGGTGGCTGGTTCTCGAACCGTGGATGACGCCGTCGCTGTTCGCCGGAACCGACGCGCGCGACGAGTACACGTTCATGACCACCCCCGGCGCGGCCGCCAAACTGCGCCGCCACCACGAGACGTTCATCACCGACGACGACTTCGCCTGGATGGGGGAGCAAGGGCTTGATCTGATCCGCCTGCCGGTGGGGCACTGGGTGTTGCATCCCGATCCGCCGTACGCCGCGGCGGCGGACATCCTGGACGCCGCGATGGACTCCGCCGACCGGTACGGGCTGAAGGTGCTGCTGGATCTGCACGCCGCCTCGGGTTCGCAGAACGGCCGCGACCACAGCGGCAAGGTCGGACCGCGGCAGTGGTACCTGGAACGCGAGCACCGCGACCACACCTACCACGCGTTGGAGGAACTGGCGAAGCGCTATCGCGACCATCCGGCCCTGTGGGGGATCGAGCTGGTCAACGAGCCGACCGACTGGCGGGTGTGGCAACTCTGGAACTTCCACCGCACCGCCTATCAGCGGCTGGCCGAGCTCGTCCGGCCCGGGACCCACTTGGTGTTTTCCGACGGCTACCTGCCATGGCTCTTCCGAGGTACGGTCCGCGGGCGCACCGATTGCCCCGTGGTGATGGACACGCACCTGTACCAGTGCTTTTTCCCCTGGGACGTGCGGCTGTCGTACGAGGACCAGCTGAAGCGGGCGCGGCGCCGGTCCCGACTGATCCGCTGGCTGACGCGGGCTCATCCGGTGCTGGTGGGTGAGTGGAGTGCGGCGCTGTACGACAGGGCGTACGACGGGCGCGGCGATGACGCCCGCCGGGCGTACGTTGAAGCTCAACTCGAAGGTTACGCCGAGGCGTACGGCTGGTGCTTCTGGAGCTATCGCACCGAGCAGCCCGACGAGTGGAACTTCCGCCATCTGGTCGACGCGGGCATCCTGAAGCTGGAGAAGAGAGTCACCCCCTGAGCCTGATCGCTCGCCTGTGAACTCCGGCCCCTTTTGAGGTCCTCGGCCCCGCTGCAGGGGGGCCGAGCCGCTCAAAAGGGGCCGAACTGGTGTGGGGTGGGAAGGACTGCGGTTGTGGCGGGTCGTGCGGTTATCCACAGATTCGTCGCCGACCCTTTTGGAGGCAAACCGGGGCGTGGTCGAGTTACTTCCGTGGACCGGATCAGACTCACCCGAGAGCTGCGCAGCAGCGGGTTCGAGTCCGGCGAGCTCGGCCGATTGGCCAGGACCGGCGAACTGCGTCACCTGCGCCGCGGCGCGTACGCGGACCCGGTCAGCGAAGAGCCCGAAGCCCGGATCGCGCATCTGGAACTCCTGGAGGCAACGCTGCGCCAATCGTCGTCGGAGGCCGATCGCCAGCGGGATGACGGCCGCGGCGGTCCACGGGCTGCCGCTCTGGCTGGACCTACTTGACCGGGTCCAGCTCACCCGCGACCGCGCGGGCGGCCTCAAACAACGCCGGTACTCACAGATCCGCAGCATTCCGATCGCCAGGGGAGAGGTGGTCATGATCGATGGCTTCCTGGTCACCAGCCTGGCTCGTACGGTGCTAGATCTGTGCTGCGCACTGACCATGAGGAAGGCAGTGGCGATCGGCGATGCAGCCCTTCGGAAGGGGCTCACACGCGGCGAACTCGACGAAGCGCTCGAGCGCGCCCGCGGTCGGCACGGCATCGGTCGGGCGCGGCGGGCAATCCCGTTCCTCGACCCGCGCAGCGAGTCGCCGGGTGAGTCGGAGAGCCGGGTCGTTCTCCACCAGATCGGCATCCCGGCACCGGAGCTTCAGGTCGAGGTGCGCAATTCATCCGGGCGCCTGATCGGGCGTTGCGACTTCGACTGGGAAGAGTACGGAACGGTCGGCGAGTTCGACGGCAAGGTGAAGTACGGCCGGGTGTTGCAGCCGGGTCAGTCGATTGAAGACGTACTCGTCGAGGAAAAGGTCCGGGAAGACGCCATCCGTGACGAGGGCAGCCAGATGGCACGCTGGATCTACGCGGACCTGTTCCGGCCGGATGCCTTGAAGGCTCGCCTCCTTCGAGCGTTCTCCCGGGGCCGACGGGCTGCCTGAGGTCGCCGGCCCGGCGACGCCCTGAAGTTGGCTCGGGGACCTGGCCGGGCGGTGGGTCAGACGAACTCGTGGTACGCCGGAAGGTCCAGGACGCCGTTGCCGGACAGGCCGAGCAGGATGGTCTCCTCCGAGGTGGCGGCCCGGGCCCGGGCGATGGTGCCGGCCACGGCGTGGGTCGATTCCGGGGCGGGGATGATGCCTTCGGCCCGGGCGAACTCCACGCCGGCTTTGAAGGCGTCCGCCTGGTCGACGGCGATCGCGCTCATCAGCCCCAGCTCGACCGCGTGCGACACCATCGGCGCCATCCCGTGGTACCGCAGCCCACCCGCGTGGATCGGCGGCGGCACGAAGTCGTTGCCGAGGGTGTGCATCTTGAGCAGCGGGGTCAGCCCGGCGACGTCGCCGAAGTCGTACCGGTACTCGCCCTGAGTGAGCGACGGGCACGCCGATGGCTCGCAGGCTACGACCTGGGTCGCTGTGCCCTCGCGCAGGTTCCGGCCCAGGAACGGGAACGACAGCCCGGCCAGGTTGGAGCCGCCGCCGGCGCAGCCGAAGATGACGTCGGCGCTCTCGTCCAACTCGTCCAACTGAGCCAGCGCCTCGAGTCCGATCACGCTCTGGTGCAGCAGCACGTGGTTGAGCACACTGCCCAGGGAGTAGTGCGCGTCCGGGTTGGTGGCCGCCGCCTCGACCGCCTCCGAGATCGCCATGCCCAATGAGCCGGGGGTGTCCGGATCCGCCTCGAGCATGGCCCGCCCCGCGTTGGTCAGATCCGACGGCGACGGGTGGCAGACAGCCCCGTACACCTCCATCTGCATCCGCCGGTACGGCTTCGCGTCGTAGCTCGCCCGCACCTGCCAGACCTCACACTCCAGCCCGAGCAGCGCGCACGCCATCGCCAGCGAAGCACCCCACTGGCCGGCGCCGGTTTCGGTGGTCAGCTTGGAGACACCCTCGGCCTTGTTGTAGTACGCCTGGGCGACCGCGGTGTTCGGCTTGTGCGAACCCGCCGGGGAAACGCCCTCGTACTTGTAGAAGATCTTCGCCGGCGTCGCGAGCGCCTGCTCGAGCCGGCGGGCCCGGATCAGCGGCGAGGGCCGCCAGAGCCGATAGATGTCGCGCACCTGCTCCGGAATCTCGATCCAGCGCTCGGTGCTGACCTCCTGCATGATCAACGCCATCGGGAACAGCGGCGCCAGGTCGTCCGGGCCGAGCGGTTCCCTGGTGCCGGGGTGCAGGGCCGGGGGCGTGGGTTCGGGCAGATCGGCGGCCAGGTTGTACCAGTGGGTGGGGACCTCACTGGGCACGACTACAGGACTTTCGGTCATCTCGGTCATGGTCGGAGCCTCTATTCCTTGGTCGCAAACGCCGCGTCGAAGGCGGCGGCAGGCGGGGTGATGGCGTTCAGAGTGCGGATGAACTCCAGGGCCTCGGGGGCGCCGTCGAGCCGGTCCATGCCGGCATCCTCCCATTCGATGGAGATGGGCCGGTCGTAGCCGATGTGGTTGAGCATCCGGAAGATGTCCTCCCAGCGGGTGTCCCCGTGCCCGGTGGAGATGAAGTCCCAACCGCGCCGCGGATCGGCCCACGGCAGGTGACTGGACAGGATCCCGTTGCGGCCGTTGCCCATCCGCAGCTTCGTGTCCTTGCAGTCCACGTGGTAGATCCGGTCGGCGAAATCCCAGAGGAAACCGACGTAGTCCAGGCCCTGCCAGACCATGTGCGACGGGTCGTAGTTGAGGCCGAAGCCGGGTCGGTGGCCGATGGCGTCCAGGGTGGCCTTGGTGCTCCAGTAGTCGTACGCGATCTCGCTCGGGTGCACCTCGTGGGCGAACCGGACACCGACCTCGTCGAAGACGTCGATGATCGGATGCCAGCGGTCGGCGAAGTCGCGGTAGCCGGCCTGGATGACCTCGTCGGAGACCGGCGGGAACATCGCCAGGTAGTGCCAGATCGCCGAGCCCGTGAAACCGATCACGGTCTCCACCCCGAACGCCGCCGCCGCCCGGGCGGTGGTCTTCATCTCCTCGGCCGCCCGAGACCGCACCCCTTCGGGATCACCGTCGCCCCAGACCCGCGGATGGACCATCTTCTGGTAGCGCTCGTCGATGATCGCCTCGCAGACCGCCTGGCCGTTGAGGTGATTGGAGATGGCCCAGCAGCCGAGACCGTGGGACTCGAGAATGTCGCGGCGGTTCTGCACGTACGCGTCGTCCTCGGCCGCGCGGGCCACGTCGAAATGATCACCCCAGCAGGCGATCTCGAGCCCGTCGTAGCCCCACTCCGACGCCAGCCGACACATCTCCTCGAACGGTAGGTCAGCCCACTGGCCGGTGAACAGCGTCACCGGTCGGGGCTGCGCCGCGGTCTTGCTGCCCGTGGCTTCCCTCAACGGGGTGGTCGGCTGGGCTGCATCGGTCACGCGCGGAGCCTCCTGGGTCGGTGGTCAGTCGTCAGGAGCGGAATCGGCATCGGCAGCCGGATGGCCCCGTTCGCCGCCCGGCTGCCAGAGGATGTCCCCGGTCGGGGTGTTGACGACGCGGGTGAGGATGAACAGCAGGTCGGACAGCCGGTTCAGGTACTGCAAGGCGAGCGGATTGACCCCGCCCTGGTGATCGTCGTGAGCGGGCCCATCATTTTCCGGGGCGGTGCCGTAGATCTCGACGGCTCGCCAGCCGACGCGTTCGGCCCGCCGGACAACGGTCCGGGCCACGTGCAGTTGGGCGGCAGCCAGCGACCCTCCCGGCAGGATGAACGAACGCAGATCCGGCAGCGGATCGCCGTAGCGGTCACAAGCCGCCTCCAGCCGGTTCACGTACTCCTCGGTGATCCGCAGCGGCTCGTGCTGCGGGTTCGCGACCACCGGAGTGGCCAGGTCGGCGCCCAGGTCGAACAGTTCGTTCTGGATGAGCCGCAGCAACTCGGCGAGGTCGCTGGGGAGTTCGGCAGTGGCGAGCGCGACGCCGATCAGGGAGTTCGCCTCGTCCACATCGCCGTACGCCGCCACCCGTGGGTCGGTCTTGGCGGTCTCGGACATGTCCGCGAGCCGGGTCCGGCCGCCGTCACCGGTACGGGTGTAGATACGGGTGAGGTGGACCACGTCCAAACCGTACCCATCCGCACCCGTCCGGCGCGTCGGGGGCGGGATCGGCGTCGCTTCGATGGCAGGGTTGGGGAGTGGACGCCCCCCTGCTCCGATCGCCGCGCCGGACGCTGCGGTGGCTGGCGCCGGCTCTGGTCGTGATCGTGCTGCTCGCAGCCGGTTGCGGGCGGGTGCCCGAGGGGCTATCGACCGGTCCGTCGCCCTCGGCTGCACCGACCGGAGCGGTGGTCAGTCCGTCCCCCAGCGGCGCGGGCGGCTCGCCGACCGCGTCCACCATCGAGCCCGCGCCCGAGGACTCCGAGGCTCCGGGCACGACCGACTGCGAGTACGTCTCGACCGGCACCCCGGCCAAGCCGGTCACGCCGCCGCCCGCCACCGGCGTGCCCAACAGCGGCGAGGTGACGGCGACGATCCGGATGACGGGTGGCACGGTCAAGGTGACGATAGACCGCAACGCCGCACCCTGCACGGTCAACTCGTTCATTTCGCTGGCGAAGCAGAAGTTCTACGACAAGACCAAATGCCATCGGCTGGTGGACTCGGCCATTTTCATCCTGCAGTGCGGCGACCCGACCGGCAGCGGCACGGGCGGTCCCGGCTACTCGTTCCCGGATGAACTCGACGGTACGGAGAAGTACCCCGCCGGCGTCGTCGCGATGGCCAACGGTGGCCCCAACACCAACGGTTCGCAGTTCTTCTACGTCTACGACGATTCCCAGCTCGACCCCAAGTACACCGTGTTCGGCACGATGGATGACGCCTCCCGCCGGGTGATCGGGACCATGGCGTACGAGGGGCAGGACGGCAAGAACGCCAACGGTGGCGGCCGCCCGAACAACCCCTCCGAGATCATCTCGGTCACGGTATCTGGCTGAGCTGTCTGCTCGCGCTCGCCGACGTGCCCCTCAGTCCGGTCGGTCGGGTGATTTCAGCCAGCCGATCACGTCGGCGATCTGGCGGTCCCAGAGACCCCATTCGTGGACCCCGGGTCGGAAGTCGGTGGTGACGTCGACACCCTTGGCCCGGGCTGCCTCCGCGAAGCTCTCGATTCCCGGCAGCAGTAGGTCCTCCTCGGTGCCGCAACCAAGGTAGAGCGGCGGGATCGAGCCGGGTTCCGCGGCCGCCAGCAGCGCGAACAGGTCATCGCCTGTACCGATTCGTCCGGCGAAGACGCGCTCGACCAGCTCCGTGCGTTGCAGCGGACCGCTGAGCGCGCGGAGGTCGACCACGCCGGAGAGCGAGGCCGCCGCCGCGTACCGCTCGGGATGGCTGAGCGCGTGCTTGAGGGCGCCGTAGCCGCCCATGGAGAGGCCGGCCACGAAGCTGTCGGCCGGCTCGGTGGAAACCCGGAAGAACTCCGCGACGATGCGTGGCAGTTCTTCCGATACGAAGGTCCAGTACGGGTGCCCGTGCGCCTCGTCGGCGTAGAAGCTGCGGTGTACGGCGGGCATGACCACGGCCAGTCCGGCGGCCGCGGCGTACCGCTCGATGCTGGTGTAGCGCAGCCACGCGGTGTGGTCGTCGGAGAGTCCGTGCAGCAGATAGAGCACCGGGAAGTCGGTCCGCCGGGCCGCGGCTTCGACGCCGATCTGACTCTCGGTCACCTGAGGCAGCACCACGGTCATCGACGTTCCGACCTGGAGGACATCGGAGAAGAAGTCGCAGCTGATCAAGGCCATGTGCTCGACCTTAATCCGGCCGATCCGCCGAGGTGGAGACCAGCGCCCGGCCACCCGCCAGCAGCAGGGCGAGCAGCACCGGGAACTCCAGGTACGCGTGGTAGCTGGCCAGGGCCCCGTACAACGCCCGGCCCTGGAAGTAGTCTGTGAAAAAGATGACCGCCAGCAGGCCGCCGGCGGCCAGCCCGAGGATCCAGGCGCGACCACCCCGGAGCCACGGCACCCGGGAGTCGAAGGCCGCGATCGCGTCGGGCGCGAAGCGGGGCAGGAACGCGACCCAGACCACGTAGTGCATGGTCTGCATGAAGGCGAACATCACCAGGAACCGCAGCCCGAGTTGGGCCCAGACATCCGGAGGTGCGGTGGCACCGACGATCCGGCTGCCGTCGCCGACGAAGAGCGCGGCCACCCCCGGGTCCGCGCTGATCCACGCGTCGAACACCCCGGCCAGGATCAGCAGCGGCAGCAGCACGATCCAGAGCACCTGGACCGCGCGGAACACCCAGCGATCGCCGAGCGCGGGCAGCCGGGTGGCCCACTCCCACAAGAAGATCAACGGCACCAGATTGTGCAGATGGGTCAAGATCACGAAGTAGTAGCCGGGCATCGTGACCGCCGCCGTGCCGGCGAGGGCCAGCAAGGCCCAGGCCAGCACCAGCCAGCCGTGGTGCAGTCGGTGCAGTCCGATCCAGCACCCGACGCCGAGGATGACGAAGCCGAGGACCACCTCCGCAGTGCGGCCCGGGCCCGGCCAGAGCCCGGCGGCGGCCCGGCACAACACGATGCCGGTGATCAAGGTGAGCAGCAGGGCGAGGAACCGCCCGGTCAGCAGGCTGCCGAACCGCCCGGCCACGTACCGGATCTCCAGCACGTTGTGCAGCACGCCGAAGACGATGAGGCCGATCACGGTGGTGGCCAGCGGGACCCGGGTCGCGAGCGCCAGCGACGCGGCGGCGGCGACCAGCAGGAGCGCGATCAGCAGCCCGGTGTTCGGCAGACTGGGCGGAACCCGAGCAGCGGAGGGAGCCGGCGTGGAGGTCGGGATGGAGGTCGGGATGGACGTGCTGCGGTTCGGCGACGGGTTCGTACCGGCGTTCGTGCTGACCTGGCTCATCGAGTCGATTGTCTACCTGCTGGCGTTCAGATCGCGGGGCTGGCTCGCCGCGGGTTCCGGGCTGACGGTCGGGCGGACCCTGCTGCTGGTGCTCGGCGTGAACCTGGTCACCCATCCGTTGCTCTGGGGGTTCACCTCCATGATCAACGGAATCGGCCCGCTGTTGCTGGCGGAAACGTTCGCCGTGCTGGTCGAGGGCGCCATCATCGGGCTGGTGGGGCGGCAGCGCGGCCGCGATGCACCCGAGGAGTGGGCTTGGGCATTCCTCGCCGCGCTCCTGGCCAACGCCGTCTCCCTGCTCATCGGCCTGCTCGCCCTGGGACCGATCCTCAGCGCCCTCGGCGCCCGCGGTTCTTGGGCTTGCTGCTGATGAACATCATCACGACGACGAGTACGGCGAGCGCGATCACGGCGCCCACGATCGAGGCCGCGAACCCGTTGCCGCGCGTTGGGTAGACCTCGAGCGGAAGGATGCCCAGGATGAGCGCGACCGTCGTCCACACGGCCGTGTCGGCCAGCCCGGCGGTCATTGCTTACCCCGCCGACGCCGGACGTAGAACAACACGGCGACCATCACGATCAGGGCCACCAACACGATCAGCAGCAGCGGCAGGAAACTGCTGAAACTGGTCGGCCGGGGCGCGTCCGCCGGGATGTCGAGCGGCAGCAGGTCCAGCGGAATCAGGTCGAGCGGGATCAAGGGGGTTCCTCTCGAGCGAGCGGGTCAGATGAGCCCGATGATATTTCCGGCTCGGGCGTTACGAAGGATGCAGGAAACGGCGGATCGCCTGCACGAACACCTCCGGCTGGTCGGAATGGACCCAGTGCCCGCTGTTCTTCACGGTCACGAGCTGGACCCGCGGGAACAGGGCGCGCATGGCCGGGACGTGTTCGGGCCGGATGTAGTCGGACTCGGCGCCGGCGAGCCACAGGACGGGACCGCGGTATCGAGCGGCCGTGGCGTCCTGCGGCCAGTCGGCCACGTCGGCGAGGTGGTCGCCGAGCAAGCCGAGATTCATCTGCCAGCGCCACCCCGATCCCTCCCGGCGCAGATTCTGCAGCAGAAATCCCCGCACCACGGGGTCCGGGACCGCCTCGCTCAGACCCTTGTCGGCCGCGGCCCGGTTCGGCAGGTGTTCGAGCTCGAGACCGCGCATGCCGGCGACGTAGCGGCGCGAAGGCACTCAGCCCCCCGGCCCGGTCAGGGGCGACGTCGACCACCACCAGTCGGGACACCAGGTCCGGATGCCGCAGCGCCATCGCCATCGCGACCTTGCCACCCATCGAGTGCCCGACGAGGTGTACGGGGCCCGGCGCGAGGAGGTCGGCCAGCGCGTCGGCCATCTCGGGATAGGAGAAGTCGGCTGTCCAAGCCGAGCGACCGTGATTGGGTAGGTCGACCATCAGGACCCGGAAGTCGCGGCTGAGCTCCTTGGCGACCGTCAACCAGTTCCTGCCCTGTCCGAAGAGCCCGTGCAGCAAGACCAGCCGCGGCCCGGACTCCCCGATCTCGCTGGTGAAAATCGGCGGCTCCGCGGCGCTCACGGGCGGCGCTGCCAGCAACCGGAGTGCCAGTGCCGGCGCTCGTCGAGCCCGCTGTCGGCGTGCAGCGGCGGCTCGGCCGGCCAGCTGACGACGTGCGGGGTGCCGGCGGTAATGGTCTGGGCGCATCCCGGGCAGCGATACGCCTTGCCGGCCGCCGCCCCGCTCACACTGCGAACGATCCAGCGACCGTCCCGCTTGTCGGCAGCCGTCGCGTGCCCGGACCCGAGCGGCCGCGGCGCCCGCAAGTGCTTGCTCGGACGGCGGGCCATGCCTCCGAGTCTTCCAGACGGCGTCGCGCAGACCACCTGGCCGGCCTGAACTCCTGTTCGACTCGATCCGCTCGGGTTTGCGCACCTTCGGCGCCGCGATCCGCTCGGGTTTGCGCACGTCGGCTCCTCGAGCACGCTGCCGGTTGACCTGGCGCAAACCCGAGCTGCTGCGGGGCGAGCGGCTGGGAGTCACGATGACGAGGAGTCGACGCATCCCGGCTGCGAGCGTCGGGTATCTCAGGCGCGGCTGGGCTCTGACGACGAGGAGTCGACGCCCGGACGCATGACCGAGGTCGTCGAGGTAGTCGGGCGTCGACGATCGAGGAGGAAGAGGACAGTCTGGAGCGCTTGAGATGCGCGAGCAGCCGCTAAATTGAGACAGTGCGGTTGGTGATTGCTCGCTGCCAGGTCGACTACGCGGGGCGGCTGACGGCGCACCTGCCGATGGCGACCCGGCTGATCCTGGTCAAGGCCGACGGTTCGGTGTCCATCCATGCGGACGACCGGGCGTACAAGCCACTGAACTGGATGAGCCCACCCTGCACGCTCGCCGAGCTGCCGCCGCCCGACCGCACGGCCGAGGGACTGGGCACCGAGCCGCTCGTCGCCCGCTGGGAGGTCCGCGGCCGAGACGGCGACACCCTGCAGATCGACATCGCCGAGGTGCTGCACGACTCCGCGCACGAACTCGGCGTGGATCCCGGACTGCAGAAGGACGGCGTCGAGGCCCACCTGCAGGCCCTGCTCGCCGAGCATCCGGAGACCTTCGGGCCGGGCTGGTCGCTGGTGCAACGGGAGTACCCGACCGCCATCGGCCCGGTGGACCTGCTGTGCCGCGACCACACCGGGCGCTACGCCATCGTGGAGGTCAAGCGGCGCGGGGAGATCGATGGGGTCGAGCAACTCAGCCGCTACCTGGACCTCGTCCGCCGGGACTCCCGTCTCGGCCTGGTACACGGGGTCTTCGCCGCGCAGCTGATCAAGCCGCAAGCCAAGGTGCTCGCCGCCGATCGCGGCATCACCTGCGTGACCGTGGACTACGACGCCCTGCGTGGCCTGGACAACGCGGGCGAGCGACTGTTCTAGACGGCGACCGGGTGCTCGACGGGCTGGTGCTCGACGGCCCGTCCTCGGCAACTTCGGCCGTCATCGGCGAGCCGGCGGTCTTGGCCGCGAGCGCGCTGAGGGTGACGATCTGGCGGACGATCTGCTGCTTGCGCTGGTCGACCAGATCCTGCTCCTGGCGTACCTGGCGCCGCCGCCAGGCGTACTCCTGGCGCGCCCGCTCGTCGATCGTCGCAGCCTGCCGCCGAGCGGTCTCCAGCGTCTTGTCCGCCTCGATCTGGGCCGCGGTGAGCAGCTGCTCGCACTCGGCGCGGGCGCGTTCGTACAGATCGGACAACTCCACGGTGCCGCCGCGAGCGAGGTCGAGGATCTCCGCGGCCCGTACGTCGGCGGACCACAAGATCTCTCCGGCCTGCTCGCCGAGCACGACGCGTGAGTCCTCGGCACCGGACCGCTCGGCCCGCAACCGGCCCACTTCCTCGGTCAGAGCGCTGAGTTGCCGCCGGGCGTCTGAGACATAGCCGTCGACGGCCGGCCCGGTCGTACCCGCGCAGGGCGAGGCCGAACGTGGGCGTGCTAGAAGAATTGAAGTCCGTAGCTGCCATCAGGGGGGTCCTGTCGGCTCGGGGGAAGAGTCAGCAGATGGATTCGGTGTTACTCGCCCTCACCCTTGAGGTGCGCGGTGCCGGAGGGTACGGCACCGACAGGGATGACGATAGTGGCATCCCCGTCGAGCTCGGGCTCGCTCGGCGTGTCGTTCCCAGCCTGCGGACGCTCCGTCGGAGTCGTCGTCGTTCGTCCGCCCGCCTGGGCGTGACCGTTGGTGTCTTCCCTCTTGCCGTCTTCCTTGCCCGCGGCCTTCTTGGCCTCGGGCGGTAGGGCCGGAGCCAACCCGGCGGGCTGCATGACGGTCCGGTCCCCGTCCTCGCCGTCGAAGTCGGTCAGGTCGTCGATCTCCGGGAACGACTGGGCGGTCTGCGTGGCGAGGGCGGAGAGGCTGGCCAGCTGGTTGAGCACGGCCTGCTTGCGCTGGCTGAGCAGATCGGTCTCGCGCTTGAGCTCCTGCTTGCGCCAGGCGAACTCCTACTGGGTTCGCTCCGTGATCGCTGCCGCCTGCGCCTTGGCGGCGTCGACCCGCTCCTCGGCCTCCTTGACCGCGGCGAGCTTGACCTTCTCCGCCTCGGCCAGGGCCTCGGTACGGATCGGCGTTGGCCTGGGCGATGTCGGCCTCGAGTCGCTCCGCCGACTGCTGGTTGTGCTTGGTGGCCTCGGCCAGCAGCTCCGAGGTACGGGTGGCGGCCTCCTCCTGCACTCGGCGGAGCTCGGCGATCGGCGGTCTCCCGCTCGGTCGCGACCTGCTGCCGGAGATCGGCGGCCTCCCGCTCCGCGGTGCGCTTCAGCCTCCTCCGTATCGAGGTACGCCTGCTGCCGGACGGTCTGCGCCTCGTGCTCGGCCTCCTTCGGTCAGCGACTCGGCCTGGCGGCGGGCGGCGGCGATCAGCGCCTCGGCCTCGGCCTGGTGCCGCTCGGCCTGCGCCCGGCCCTCTTCCTCCAGCTTGGTCCGGATCTGTTCGATCTCGGCCAGGCCGCCGGACTTGAGGTCGTCGCCGTCGCGGGCCGCGGACTTGCGCAGCTTGTCGGCCTCGCGGCGGGCCTCCTCGCGCAGCCGCTCGGCCTCGACGCCGGCCTTGTCGAGGGTCTCGCGGGCCTGCTCCTCGGCCAGTCGCAGGATGTCGGAGGCCCGGCCGCCGAGATTGGTGTAGTCCACGTCGTTGGCCGCGGCCTCGGCCTGGGCGAGCTGGTCCGACACCGTACCCGAGTTCCTGCTCCAGCTCCGAGGTCCGGCGGCGGGAGTTCACGAGGGTGCCCTCGAGGCTGCGGACGTAGTCGTCCACGGCGTTCCGGTCGTACCCCCGCAAGGCCGACGGGAAGTTGCCGACGGCACTCGCGGTGTCGTCGAACAGCCCGAGGCCGGTGTTATCGGTTGAGGTCATGCTTGCTCCCTGTCGTACGTGCTCCGTGCTGATGAGTCTGCTGCTTGATCGGTGCCGCTGGATCGGGTGCTGCTGGCGTCGGCGAGCCCCCCGGATCGCCGGCGCGGGATCGCGGCTGGCTCGACCAGTTCAATCAGCACACCGCCTGCGTCCTTGGGATGGACAAAGTTGATCCGGGAGCCCCGGGTGCCGGGCCTGGCTGAATCATAAAGCAGCCGAAAGCCCTTTTCTCGTAGGACTCTCGATGCGTGCTCCACATTTCGGACGCGGTACGCGAGGTGGTGCAGGCCCGGCCCGGACCGGTCCAGGAACCGTTCGATCGGGCTGTCCGGAGCCAGCGGGGCGAGCAGCTGGATCTGGGTCTGTCCGGGTCCGGGGGCCGCCCCGGCGAGCATCACCTCGGACACGCCCTGTCGCGGTTCTGTTCCCGGTGGACCTCGCGCAGGCCCAGCGCGTCGGCGTGCAGGGCGAGAGCGCCGTCCAGGTCGCCGACGGCGATCCCGACGTGGTCGACGCCGAGAATGCCGGGAGAGCCGGGTCCGACTCGGGCTCGACGACCATGGCGCCAACAGTGCCAGACTGGCGCGGAGGCCGGGCGGCACGGAATTGCTGTGAAGTCGATGAAGGAAGGGCGGCACATGGGATCGGTGATCGTGGGCGGGGCGAGGACGCCGATCGGGCGGCTGCTGGGCGGGCTCAAGGACCTGTCCGCGGCCGACCTGGGCGGGCACGCCATCGCCGCCGCCCTGGAGCGGGCCGGGGTGCGCGGCGACCAGGTCGACTACGTGATCATGGGCCAGGTGCTCCAGGCGGGCGCCGGCCAGATCCCGGCCCGGCAGGCCGGCGGTGCAGGGCGGGGTGCCCATGTCCGTGCCCGCGCTCACCATCAACAAGGTCTGCCTCTCCGGCCTGAACGCGGTCGCCCTGGCCGACCAGCTGATCCGGGCCGGCGAGTGCGACATCGTGGTCGCCGGCGGGATGGAGTCGATGACCCGCGCGCCGCACCTGCTGCCGGGCGCCCGGGCCGGGATCAAGTACGGCAACGCCGAACTCGTGGACTCGATGGCCTACGACGGACTGTGGGACGTGTTCACCGACCAGGCGATGGGGGCGCTGACCGAGGGCTGCAACACCGGCGAGGTGGCGGTGACCCGGGAGGACCAGGACGCCTTCGCCGCGCGCTCCCACCAGCGGGCGCAGGCGGCCACCGAGTCCGGGGTGCTGGCCGCCGAGATCGTCGGCGTTCGGATCCCGCAGCGCCGCGGCGAGGACGTCGAGGTCGCCGCCGACGAGGGCATCCGGCCAGACACCGACCTGGCCGGGCTGGGCCGGCTGCGGCCGGCGTTCGGCAGCGGCGGCACCATCACGGCCGGCATCGGCGAGCCAGATCTCCGACGGTGCGGCGGCCGTCGTGGTCGCCAGCCCCGCGGCGGCCGAGCGGCTCGGGCTGACCCCGCTGGCCGAGATCGGGGCGCACGCGCAGGTGGCCGGGCCCGACTCCTCGCTGCAGCTGCAGCCCGCCGCGGCGATCGAGCTGGCGGCGAAGAAGCAGGGGATCGCCGTGGCCGACCTGGACCTGATCGAGATCAACGAGGCGTTCGCCGCCGTCGGGGTCGCCAGTGCGCGGGCCCTCGGGCTGTCCGCGGAGGAGATCGACGAGAAGGTCAACGTCCACGGCGGTGCGATCGCCCTCGGTCACCCGATCGGTGCGTCGGGCGCGCGGCTGGTGCTGCACCTGGCGTACGAGCTGCAGCGTCGGGGTCGCGGCATCGCGGCCGCGGCGCTGTGTGGCGGCGGCGGCCAGGGTGACGCGCTGCTGCTGACGGCGGCCGCCCGCGCGGATGGCTGAACCCGAGCCGACGCCGGCTGCCGACTTCGCCGAGCGCGGTGATCGAGCGGACGATGCGCGCAATCCCGGACTCGAGGGGTGGTTGGCGGCTGCGCGGCGGGGCCAGCCACGGGCGCTCGGTCGGCTGATCAGCCTGGTCGAGAACCAGTCGCCGCTGCTGCGTACGGTGCTGGTCAGCCTGCTGCCCGACCGGGGCCGGGCGCGGGTCGTCGGGATCACCGGGCTCGCCCGGGGTGGGCAAGTCCACCACCGTCGCCGGTCTCGTCGGGCTGCTGCGGGCCCGCGGCGAGCGGGTGGCGGTGCTGGCGGTCGACCCGAGCTCGCCCTTCTCCGGCGGTGCGCTGCTGGGTGACCGGGTCCGGATGCAGGCCCACGCGACCGACGACGGTGTCTTCATCCGGTCCATGGCGACCCGCGGCCAGCTCGGCGGCCTGGCGGTCGCCGCGCCCCAGGCGCTCCGGGTGCTGGACGCCGGCGGCTTCGACACCGTGATCGTCGAGACGGTCGGGGTCGGGCAGTCCGAGGTGGAGATCGCCCGCCAGGCCGACGTCACCGTGGTGCTGCTGGCGCCCGGGATGGGCGACGGGATCCAGGCGGCCAAGGCGGGGATCCTCGAGATCGGCGACGTGTTCGTGGTCAACAAGGCCGACCGGGACGGCGCGCAGGCCGTGGTCCGGGAGCTGCGGGGGATGCTCGCGCTCACGACCCGCGGACCAGACGAACACGCGCCGGCCATCGTGCGTACGGTCGCGGTCGAGGGCACGGGGCTGGACGAGCTGCTGGCCGCCGTCGACCGCTTCGCCGAACGCGCGCAGCAGACCGGGGCCTGGCAGCGTCGCCGGCTCGACCGGGCCCGCAGCGAGGTCGCCGAGCTGGCCCTGAACCGGCTGCGCGCCGATCTGGCGGTCACCAATCGAGACGAGCTCGAACAGCTGGCCCTGGCGGTCCGCGACGCCGAGCTGGACCCCTTCGAGGCGGCGGATCGGCTGTTGGCGGCCCAGGAGCGGCGCGCCGCTCCGTGTCGGGGACAACGGGTGAGGTAGAACTGATCCGTGCCTGGTGCGCTGGATTGGCTCGACCCCGAGGTCGAGCAATCCGTGCTGTCCGCGGACGGCGAGCAGATCCGCGACGAGGTGCGCCGGCACTGGATGGCCAGCGCGTTCCCCGGCGATCCGGGTCGGCGTGGCCCTGTTGGCCTTCTCGACCGCCTGGTTGGTGGGCGGGCTGTGGCTGCTGGTGCTGATCGCGCTGGCCGTCGGTTTGTTGGCGCAGGCCTTGTGGCGGCTGGCGAGTCACTATCGGGACCGGTTCGTGGTCACCGACCGGCGGATCTTCCGCGTCCACGGCAACCTCAGCCAGATCCGGGCCAGCCTGCCGATGACGCGGCATCTCGGCGATCGAGGTGGAGCAGCCGTTCCTCGGCAAGGTGTTCGGCTACGGGCATCTGCGGTTCGTGGCCGCCGCGAACGACCAGGGCCTGATCGACGTCCGCTGGGTGGCCGACGTCGAGGCGCGGGCCGCGTCGATCCGTACGGTGATGGCAGAGCACCTGGTCGCCAGCAGGGGCACATGAGTGGGCGGCACCGGCTGCCGTTCGACCCCATCGAGGAGGCGGCCCGGCAGTGGTCGGACCGCTGGGAGGAGACCGCCCGGATGCGGGCCGTCACCTCGCTCATGCGGGTCCACCAGCTGGTGCTCACCGAACTCGACGAGCTGCTCCGACCGCTCGGCCTGACCTTCGCCCGGTACGAGGTGCTGGTGCTGCTCTCGTTCTCCCGGCACGGGTCCCTGCCGCTGGGCAAGATCGGTGAACGCCTCCAGGTGCACGCGACCTCGGTCACCCCGCTGGTCAAGCGGCTGGAGAAGGCCGATCTGATCCGGCGCTCGCCACACCCGGAGGACGGCCGGGCCGTACTCGCCGCGATCACCCCGCAAGGCCGCGAGGTGATGCAGCAGGCGACCGACGCGATCGTCGCGGCCCGGTTCGCGCTGCCCGCCATGAGCGACGCTGACTGCGACGAGCTGAGCGACCTGCTCCGCCCCCTGCGCGCCGCCGCCGGAGATTTCTGATTCTTTTTTCGAGCTGCTCGTGCGTCTCAGGCGCTCAAGACTGTGCGCTTCCTCCTCGGTCGTCGACGCCGCAATCTGCCGTGGCCCTCGCCGGAGGCCGGGCGTCGACTCCTCGTCGTCAGCGCCCAGCCGCGCCTGAGACCCCGACACTCGCAGCTCGCTTGGTCGATTTAGTAGGACGTCCTAGTATTTTGCCGTGAGCAACTCTGCAGGGCGGCAGCGGTGGGCGAAGGCGTACGCGCAGGCCGAGGCCTCGGGCCGGGTGCGAGACGCCGACTTCACCACCTTGTCCGGGACCGAGGTCGATCCCGTGTACGGACCGGCCGACGAGGCCGCCGACGAGCGGATGGAGCGGATCGGCTGGCCGGGGGAGTACCCGTTCACCCGCGGCCTGCATCCCAGCGGCTACCGCGGCCGGCCGTGGACGATCCGGCAGTTCGCCGGGTTCGGGAACGCGACCCAGACCAACGAGCGGTACCGGATGATCCTGGCCGCCGGCGGCGGGGGGCTCAGCGTGGCGTTCGACATGCCGACCCTGATGGGCCGCGACTCCGACGACGAGCAGAGTCTCGGCGAGGTCGGGCACTGCGGGGTGGCGATCGACTCGGCGGCGGACATGGAGACCCTGTTCGACGGCATCGACCTCGCCTCGGTCACCACCTCGATGACGATCTCCGGTCCGGCGGTGCCGATCTTCTGCATGTACGTGGTGGCCGCCGAGCGCGCCGGGGTCGATCCGCGCCGGCTGAACGGGACGCTGCAGACCGACATCTACAAGGAGTACATCGCCCAGAAGGAGTGGCTCTTCTCTCCCGCGACCGCACCTGCGGTTGATCGGCGACCTGATGGAGTACTGCACCGCGACCATCCCGGACTACAAGCCGCTGAGCGTGTCCGGCTACCACATCCGCGAGGCCGGCTCGACGGCCGCGCAGGAGCTGGCGTTCACCCTCGCCGACGGCTTCGGCTACGTCGAACTGGGGCTGAGCCGCGGCCTCGACATCGAGCAGTTCGCCCCCGGCCTGAGCTTCTTCTTCGACGCCCACGTCGACTTCTTCGAAGAGATCGCGAAGTTCCGCGCCGCGCGCCGGATCTGGGCTCGCTGGCTCCGCGACCGGTACGGGGCGACGACCGCCCGGGCGCAGTCGCTGCGCTTCCACACCCAGACCGCCGGGGTTTCGCTGACCGCGCAGCAGCCGTACAACAACGTCGTGCGGACCGCCGTCGAGGCGCTGGCCGCGGTGCTCGGCGGCACGAACTCCCTGCACACCAACGCGCTCGACGAGACTCTCGCCCTGCCGACCGAGGAGTCGGCGGAGATCGCGCTGCGGACCCAGCAGGTGCTGGCCGAGGAGACGGGCGTGCTGAACGTGATCGACCCGCTCGGCGGCTCCTGGTACGTCGAGGCGCTCACCGACCGGATGGAGGCCGAGGCGGAGGAGATCTTCGCCAAGATCATCGAGCTGGGCGGCGGCGAGGATGCCCGGCACGAGATCGGCGCGGTCACCAGCGGCCTGCTCGTCGGGATCGAGGAGGGCTGGTTCACCGGCCAGATCGCCGACGCGGCGTTCACGTACCAGACCCTGGTGGAGAAGGGCGACAAGCGGGTCGTCGGCGTGAACGTCCACACCGAGCACCGTCACCGGCGAACTGGAGATCCTGCGGGTCGGGCACGAGGTCGAGACGACGCAGAAGGCGGCGCTGGCGAAGCGCCGGGCCGCCCGCGACCAGGCCCGGGTGGACGGCTGCTTGTCGGACCTGGTCGCCGCGAGCCGGACCGAGGCCAATCTCGTGCCGCCGATGCTCGAGGCGGCGCGGGCCGAGGCGACGCTCGGTGAGATCTGCGGCGCGTTGCGCGACGTCTGGGGCGGCTACGCGGAGCGTCCCCGCTTCTGACCGCCGTTCGGCATCGCGCGCAGGGTGTCGGCGAGCGGGCACTAGCGTGGCCGGCATGGCGGATTTCAGCTGGTGAGGATCTCCAGGGGTCGACGTTCTCCGACGTGGATCTGAGCGGATCGCGGTTCCGGATGGTCGACCTTTCCGGCTCCGAGTTCCGGGCGGTCGGATTCCGCGACGTGCGGCTGCGGTCCGTCGATCTCATCGACGTCGAGATCACCGGCGAACTGTGGAACGTGACGATCAACGGCGTCGACGTCTGGCCGCTGATCGACGCCGAGCTGACCAGGCGCGATCCCGAACGGGCGAAGATGCGGCCGGACGACCCGGCGGGGTTCCGCGAGGCGTGGACGATCATCGAGCGGCGCTGGGACGAGACCGTCGCCCGCGCCCGGCGACCTCCGACCGGAGCAGCTGCACGAATCCGTCGACGGGGAGTGGTCGTTCATCGAGACCCTGCGGCACCTGGCCTTCGCCACCGACTCCTGGGTCGGTCCGCGGCATCCTCGGCAACCCGTCGCCGTGGCATCCGCTCGATCTGCCGTGGGACGAGATGCCGGACACGGACGGGGTGCCGCGCGATCGGGAGGTCCGGCCGTCGTTGGACGAGGTGCTGGAGTTGCGGGCGCGACCGGATGGCACCGTACGCACGCTGCTCGACGACCTGACCGCCGACCAACTCGCCGCCGACACCGAACCCGTGGCCGGACCGGGCTGGCCACCGCCGCAGAGCTTCCCGGTCCGCGAGTGCCTGCTGACCGTGCTGAACGAGGAGTGGGAGCACCGCAACTTCGCCGAGCGCGACCTCGCGAAACTGTGAGCGATGCGCTCGACCGACCGGTGGCGCGAAACCGGGTCCTGATCGTCGGCGCCGAGCCGACGGCGATCCGACTCGTGGAGGAGCTGTCCCGCTCGGGTGAGCAGCTCACCGTGCTCGCCCGTCGCGACGCCACCCCGAGCACACTGGCCGAGCTGTCGGAGCTGGCCGTCGAGCTGGTCACGGCCGTTCGGGTGGGAGAGGCCGAACTCACCCAGGCCGGGGTCGAAAGGGCCACGGCGGTCGTCATCCTCGGTGCGGACGACGTCGCGGCCGTCCGGACCGCGCTGGCCGTGGAGGAACTCAACCCCGAGGCCCGGCTCGTGGTCGAGATGTCCAACCCCAACCTCGGCGGCAAGCTCGCCACGCTGCTGGGCGACTGTACGGTGCTCTCCACCGCCGAACTCGCGGCGCCCGCGTTCGTCGCCGCCGCGCTGGCCACGGCCGACACCCGATCCTTCGAGCTCGCCGGCCGCTCGGTCGTGGCCGGACCGCGGTACCGGGTGTCCGGGGAGCTGCTCGCGGTCATCGGCGATTCGACCCGGGTCGGGATCGAGGCCGTGCTGCCGCCGGACGGTGACATCGTGCTCGGCACCGAACTGGTCGGCAAGGGACCGAGTACGGTGCGCCGCTCGGGCCTTCGCGGCACCCTCTCGTACGTCTTCGACCGGCGGATCCGGCTCGTGCTGCTGGGTCTGATCAGCCTGATCGTGCTCAGCACCCTCTTCTTCCACGCCGGCGGGCAGAACTGGATCACCGCGCTCTACCTCGCCCTGAGTGCCTCCACCGCCACGGGTGGCGACTTCGAGTCGCTGTCCCGGGCGTACCAGTTCGGCGCGGTCGCCATCCAGGTCTTCGGACTCGTGCTGTCCTCCGGCATCACCGCGGTCATCGTCGACGCCTTGCTGAGTTCGCGGCTCGCGGCCATCAGCGGCGGGGTTCGGGGCCGTCCCCGGCATCACGTCGTGGTCTGCGGGCTGGGCCGGGTCGGCACCTCGGTGGCGGCGCAGTTGTGGGAGCGGCGGGTCCCGGTCGTGGCCATCGAGCGGCACGAAGATGCGGTCGGCGTCCTGCGGGTACGCCAGCTCAAGATCCCGGTCATCATCGCGGAGGCCAGCGACCAGGCGGCCCAGGAAGCCGCCGGCATCGCCCGCGCCGACGCGGTACTCGCCGTCACCGACGACGAGGCCGTCAACCTCGAGATCGGGCTCGTGGCCAAGCAGGTCAATCCGGGGGTCCGGGTGGTCACCCGGGTGTTCGACCACAACCTGGCCACCCGGGTCGAGCGGCGGCTCGAACTGGGCGCGACCCGGAGTGTGGCGATGCTCGCCGCGCCGGCGTTCGCGGCTGCGGCGCTGGCCCGACGGAGCGAGGTGATCTTCCCGATCGGTCGGCGGGTGGTGCTGTTCACGGAAGTCAGCGTGCCCGCCGGTTCGGCGGTGATCGGGCGGCGCTTGAAGCAGTTCGCCGAGCCGGGCGCGTGCCTGGTGCTCGCGTACGCGCCGTCGAGTCAGGGCTGGGACTGGTCGCCGGTGGACCGGCCGGTGAAGGCCGAGGACCGGCTGGCCGTGGTCGCCACCCGCGCCGGCCTGGCCCGGTTGCTGCTCCAATTGCGCAAGGGCCAGGCGGGTTCACCGCCGACCGTGCAGTAGTCGCCCAGCTGCCCACCCGCTGAGGGGCGACAACTGCACGCTGGAGAACGTATCCTCCGCTTCGACTGTGGATAACTGCCACTGAGCCGGGTGCGGAGCGGGTCTGGTCGGCCACCCTGGTGCTGTGCAGCGTGATCCCGTTCTTGGTGCGCCGTTTCGGACCACCGACGCGGCGGCCTTCGGATTGAGTTCCAAGATGCTGCGCGGGCGGCGATTCGCGAGCCTGGGGCGAGGCGTGGTGATCGCTGCGCAGCCGGACGGCCCGAACCTGCGCGACCGGGTGCGCGCCGCCCTGCTGGTGCTGCCCGCTGACAGCGTTGTCATCGGGGTCACCGGTCTGCGGCTGCGCGGGGTCGACGTCGGTGCGGATCTGCCGCTGCGGTTCGCCAGCACGCATCCCCATCCTGTCCGGCGAGTGGGCGTTGCCGTGCAGCGCGTGACGGCCCTGCCACGGCTGGCGCCGGGCGCGTTTCCCGTAGCCACTGTCGAGCACTGCTTCCTCACCGCGGTGGGCCAGCTCGACCTTCTCCAACTGGTCATCGCCGGTGATCGGATGCTGCGCCGCAAGCTCACCACGAAGGCGCGACTCGGGTCGTACCTCGCCGGGAGTTCTCGCCGCGGGGTGCGGCTCGCCCGACGCGCGCTCGCGCTGATGGCCGAGCGGGTCGACTCGCCGAGGGAGACGACGCTGCGGCTGTGCCTGGTGCTCGCCGGTCTCCCGACCCCGGAGTGCAACCTGACGTTGGGGACCGACAGCTATCCGATCGGCCGGGTCGATCTGGTCTACCTCGAGTTCAAACTGATCATCGAGTACGAGGGCGACCAGCACCGAACAGACAAGCTGCAATGGAACATCGACATCGATCGGGTCGACGAGTTCACCGCGGAGGGCTACCTCGTACTCCGGATCACGGCTGCGCGGATGCGTCGACCGCGATCGATGGTCGCGAAGGTGTTCGCGGAACTGCGCCGACGCGGCTACACCGGTCCCGAGCCGGTGTTCACCAAGGAATGGTGCCGACTGTTCGCGTCGAGCGTGCAGTAGCCGCCCACCCGCCCCGGGCCGGAGGGGCGACGACTGCACACTCGAGACACGGGCCGGCGACAGCGTCGGGCCGCGAACTGGATGGCCTCAGCCCAGAGCCGCGGAGACCACCTCGCGGGCGGCGGCCTGGACCTCGGCCAGGTGCTCGGGGCCGCGGAACGACTCGGCGTAGATCTTGTAGACGTCCTCGGTGCCGGACGGGCGGGCGGCGAACCACGCCGACTCAGTCGTCACCTTCAGTCCGCCGATGGCGGCGCCGTTGCCGGGCGCGGTGGTGAGCTTGCCGGTGATCGGCTCGCCGGCCAGTTCGGTGGCGGACACCGCCGACGGATCCAGCTTGGCCAACTTGGCCTTCTGCTCCCGGTTGGCGGGCGCGTCGACCCGCGCATACGCCGGGGCGCCGAACGCCGCCGTCAGCTCGGCGTACAACTCGCTCGGCGACTTGCCGGTGATCGCCTTGATCTCACTGGCCAGCAGCGCCAGCAGGAGGCCGTCCTTGTCCGTCGTCCAGGTCGATCCGTCCAGGGCCAGGAACGACGCCCCCGCGGACTCCTCGCCGCCGAAGCCGATGTCGCCGCTACGCAGCCCCGGTACGAACCACTTGAAGCCCACCGGCACCTCGATGAGAGTCCGGCCGAGACTGGTCGCCACCCGGTCGATCATCGACGAGGAGACCAGCGTCTTGCCGATGCCCGCGTCGGCCTTCCAGCCGGTGCGGTGCGCGTACAGGTACTGGATCGCCACCGCGAGATACGCGTTCGGGTTCATCAGGCCGAAGTCGGGGGTGACGATGCCGTGTCGATCGGCGTCGGCGTCGTTGCCGGTGGAGATCTCGTACGCATCCCGGTTGGCGATCAGACTCGCCATCGCATTCGGCGAGGAGCAGTCCATCCGGATCTTGCCGTCGGTGTCGAGGGTCATGAACGCCCAGCGCGGATCGACCTCCGGGTTGATCACCGTCAGATCGATACCGAGATGCTCGGAGATGTAGCCCCAGTACTGCACGCTGGCCCCGCCCAGCGGATCGGCGCCGATGTGGACGCCGGCCTCGCGCACCGCCCGCAGGTCGATGGCGTTGACCAGGTCCTCGCAGTAGTTGCCGAGGTAGTCCCAGCGCTCGAGCTCGGAGCTGACCTGATCGAACGGCCGCCGCTTGATCGAGCCGGTGTCGGACAACAACTCGTTGGCCCGGGCGGCGATCCAGCCGGTCGCGTCGGTGTCCGCCGGGCCACCGTGCGGCGGGTTGTACTTGAACCCGCCGTCGCGTGGCGGGTTGTGCGACGGGGTGACCACGATGCCGTCGGCCTTGGCTCCCGCAGAGCTCGGATCCGCGTTGTGCACCACGATCGCCCGGGACACGGCCGGGGTCGGGGTGTAGTCCTCGTCCCCCTCGCTACGAACACTCACGCCCTGGGCGATCAAGACCTCGATCGCCGTCCGCCAGGCAGGTCCGGACAGGGCGTGGGTGTCCTTGCCGATGTACAGCGGTCCGCTGATCCCCTGCGAGGCTCGGTACTCCACGATGGCCTGCGTGGTAGCGGCGATGTGGGCGTCGTTGAACGCCGTGTCGAGGCTTGAGCCACGGTGACCCGAGGTACCGAAGGCCACTTGTTGGTCCGGATTCTCCGGATCCGGTACGAGGTCGTAGTAGGCGCCGACGACCGCGTCGACGTCGATCAGGTCTTCGGGCTGGGCCGGCTGTCCGGCGCGGGGGTGGGCCATGGGGGTCATTCTTCCCATACCGCGCCTGGTCAGGTCGAGGCCATCCTGCGTCGCGCGCGGATCAGCCCGGCCACCAGCAGGGGCTGGGCGGCGAGATAGGTGCTCATGATGAGCAGGTCCGTCCCGACCGACGGTGCCCGCAGCACCCAGACCGTGACGGCGATGCTGAGATCGGAGACGACGAACAGCGCGCCGCCGACTGCGGCGACCGGGTTCAGACCGGTCGCGAGCACGCCCATCAGGCCGAGCACGACGCCGTACGCGACGGCGGCCGGGGCCAGCGCGCCACTGCTCGGCACGATCCAGACCAGGGCGCCCCCGATCACGAGCGCGTACGCCACCACCGGGCCGGGCCGCAGCAGCCGGCGGCCGCGGTAGAACCAGAAGGCCAGCACGTAGCAGACGTGGCCGAGGAGGAACAGCGCCAGCTTGACGAAGATGCCGGGGCTGATCAGCTGGTCGCCCAGCCAGTCGCCGAGCCACGAGAAGGCCAGTGCGCCGGTGACCAGCCAGAACGTTCGATCCCGGCGCCGGCTGTTCGCGGTGAACCACCCGATGAGGAGGGGCATGGCCAGCAGCAAGGTCGCGAACCGCAAGAGTTCCTCGCCGAGCAGGCCGGCGATGAGATTGGTCACCGCCACCACGACGTAGCCGTTCAGCCAGGCTTGGCCGGGGGGCGTGCGCACCCAGCGACGGTATCCGGAACGCCCGAGTGTCCGGTCCGCCGAGTGGCGACCGGTTGGCGGGATCGAACTGACAGGATGGGGCCATGAGCACGTCGAGCTTCAATCGGCCAGGGGCGGTCGATCTCTCCGGACTGGCCCAGCGGGCCAAGGCGCAGCAGGCCCAGTCGACTCCGCGCACCCAGCCTGGCGGCAGTCAGGCGGGCGGCGCCGGGTACGTGATCGAACTGACCGAGCAGACCTTCGAGACCGAGGCCATCCGGCGCTCGCTCAAGCATCCGGTGGTGGTGGAGCTCTACTCGCCGAGGGTGGCCACCGGTCAGCAACTCTCCGACACGCTCTCCGAGCTGGCCGCCGAGTACGCCGGCCGGTTCCTGCTGGCACGGCTGGACGTCGACACCGCGCCCAGCATCGTCCAGGCGCTGCAGTTGCAGGCCGTGCCGACCGTGATCGCGCTGATCGGCGGTCGGATGCTCCCGCTCTTTCAGGGTGTCGTGGCCAGGGAAGAGGCGGCCGCCGTGCTCGATCAGGTCGTCAAGCAGGCGGCGGCGAACGGCATCGTGGGCCGCGCCGAACCCGTCGGTGGGGGTCAGCCGGACGAGGCGGCGGAAGAGCAGGAGCCGGTCGCCGATCCACGGTTCGCCGCCGCCGACGAGGCACTGGAGCGCGGTGACTTCGCCGCCGCGGAGGCAGAGTTCGACAAGCTGCTCGCGACCAACCCGAACGACGCCGAGGCCCAGGCCGGCAAGGCGCAGGCCGGACTGCTCGCTCGGGTGGCAAACCTTGACCCCGGGCCGACACTGATCCGGGCCGCCGCGCCCGGCGCGACCGTCGAGGACCACCTGGCCGCGGCCGACGTCGAGTTGGCGACGGGAGACGCCGACGCAGCCTTCGCCCGGCTGATCGACCAGGTCAAGGCGCGCACCGGGGACGAGCGCAATCAGGTCCGGATCCGGCTGCTCGAGCTCTTCGAGACGCTCGGGAACGCCGACGAGCGGGTGCTCAAGGCCCGGCGAGCGCTGATGACGGCACTGTTCTGACGCTGACCCCTACCCAGCCTCCGACACCGACCGGCAGGCGCTGGCTGCTGGTCTGGCCGGTCGCGGTCGTCGTCACCGTGGCCGCGCAGTGGCCGTGGCTCAATCTGCACGACGACGTCCGGTTCACGCTCGGTCCGCTACGGGCGGCCTGGGAGTACGCCGGGCCACTCGACACCTTCGTCCACCGGCCGATGGCCAATCGGCTGGTCATGGCCGGACTCGACGCCCTCACCAACGGGTCGATCCCCATCCGGGAGAAGATCACCATCGGCTGGGCCGTGCTCGTTGTGGCGGGAGCGGCGGCGGTGCTCCAGCTCGCTCTGTTGCGCCGGACGGCCGCGATCACCGCCACCGCCGTCGCGCTCGCGGTGTTCGGCTCGCTGGCCTGGGCCTCGGAGGCCTACGTGCTGCAGCCCGAGTGGACCGCCACCGTGCTGGCCGTCGGCGCCCTCGGCCTGGCCCTGCTGGCGCTCTCGCCGTCGGAGCACCGATGGCTGCCGTCGGTGCTGTTCGGGGGTGCGGCGCTGGTGCTCGCGGTCGCCGTACTGCAGAAGTACACGACGGTGACCGCAGCACTGCTGGCCCTCTTCGTCGTGACCATGGTGGATCGGCGTCGGGGAGCGGTGCTCGCCGGGCTGAGCGGAGCCCTGACTCTGGCACTGCTCGGGCTGACCTTCGCCGTCGGGACGGATGAGTGGCAATGGTTCACCGAGACCTCACGGTTGAACCCGACCTCGGGCCTGCGGTTCGACGCCTTCGGGGAGTGGGCGGTCAACTGGTCGTGGAACAACCCCGTGCTGCTCGCCTGGCCGGCCGCGGCCGCCCTTGCGGCGCGGCTGACGGGGCGTCGGATCTGGGCCTGGGGGTCGGGGCTGGCGTTCGCCGTCGTACTCGCCGCGATCGTGCTGCAGAACCAGTTCTTCGGCTACCACGGCACGCCGCTGCTGCCGGTCGCCGCCGCCGTCGTCGCGGTCGCTGCCGTGAGCTGGACGAAGCGGTACGGCACCGTGTTGCTGGGGTTGGTGCTGCTGGCCGGCTGGGTCGGGATCTGCCGCGCGGTATATCCCGCGCCGATCGCCTGGCGCTTCGACTACCGGTCCACGATGGCCGGTTGGCTGCTGCTGGTCGTCGTGGCGATCGCGATCGCCACCTGGCTCCAGGCGAGCCGCGCGCGTGACACCCGACCAACTCGGTCGAGGCGCTGGCCGTACGTCGTCACGGCGATCCTGCTCACCATCGCCATCACGTTCCCCGGCTGGCCGGCGACCCCGTACGGCTTCTTCGGCCAGGACCGCAGCCGGCGTTCGGAGGTGGCACGCCAGGCCGAGCTACTGGCCGACGGGGCCGCGGTCAGGGCGGCGGTGGGCAGCGCGACGGTGGGCTATCTGGCCGACGGCGAGACGGTCTACGTCGTCGGCAACCCGACCGATTGCGCGTACCCGGGAGCGGTCGTGCTCTACCGCAGCAACGTTCCCGGGGTCTCCGAGCTCCGCAGCTTCGCCGACAATCTGGCCTGTCTGAGCGATCCGGCGGCGCAGTTTCTCGTGCTGCAGACGTGGCGCGTGCCGTTCGACACCCTCGATCCGCGGGTCCGGGAGACGGTGACTCGCAACTTCGACTGCGATCGTGCCGTCGCCGTCCGGGAACTGCTGGTCTGCCCGCGCCGGCGCTGAGCCGGTTCCTGGTGGCTACAGCTGACCACCGCCAGCACAGCTGCTCGGGTTCGCGCCATCTGCTCGGGGGCGAACTCGAGCAGCTGGGTCCAACCCGAGCAGCTGGCTGTTGCTCGGGTTCGTCAGGTCGGGCGGGAACCGTTCTCCAGGTACGCGGTCTCGGCCGTCGCCAGCCCGGCCGCCACGGTCAGCCGCCGGTGGGAGAGGGGAGTGACCAGCTCCGCCGCCTGGTCCAGGGTCACCAGCGCGACCCGGTTGATCTCCGCCGGCTGCAGACTCAGCCCGGGCAGGTCACCCTCCTCGATCGGGCCGCCGTCGAAGATCAACTCCAACGCGTCGTCCCAGCCGAGGTACGGGGGCATCCAGTCCACGATCAGCAGCCGACCGAGCGCCAGGTCCACGCCCAGCTCCTCCTGCACCTCGCGTACGGCGCCGAGGCCGGGCGGCTCGCCGGGCTCGACGATCCCGCCCGGCAGCTCCCAGTCCGGCTTGAACCGGGTGTCGCACAGCAGGATCCGTCCCACCGCGTCCCGCATCAGCACGTGGGCGATCAGCCGCTTCCGGGGCAACGCGGTGTTCATCACCGCGGAGAAGCCGTGCCCGCCGCCGACCACGTCGCCGACCAGCCGGCTGTAGAGCACGGTGTCGGAGAAGACACCCGGCGCGACCTGCCGCACCGCTCGCCGAGTGCCCTCGACCCGGAACCCGGACCGCAGGGCGGCCCGGCGGCCGCCGCGATCGGTCGCCGGCAACTCGATCTCCAGCCGTCGGACGTCGGTCGCCAGCAACCGCTCGGCGACCGCGGTCAACTCGGCCTGCACCGCCTCGGGGTCGCAGCCGTCGGCCCAGTCCAACCGGGCGACCCCGGCTTCGGCCGTCACCCGGATCAAGGCGAACCTCAGGCGGGTGGCTGCTTCTCGGGCGCTTCGGACTTCTCGACCGACCGCTTGGCCGCCCGGTCCTTGACGTCCTCGACCACCTCTTCGACCTTGTCCTTCGCGTCCTCGACCACCTCTTCGACCTTGTCTTTCGCGTCCTCGACGACCTCTTCGACCCGATCCCGGACCGACTTCACGGCCTGCTGCACCGCCGAGGTCCCCTTGGCCGGGGCCGGCTCCGCCGCTGCCGCCGGAGGAGCCTCATCAGCAGCCCCGGGCGCGACGCTCTTCGAGCGCGGCGAGGCCTGCTTGGCGGCCGCCCGTACCCCGGCCTCGACCGACGCGCGATCCTCGGTCTCCTCCGTCACGACCGGCTCGAACAGCAGCCAGACCGCACCGAGCGGCGGCAGGGTCACGCTGGCCGACGCGCCGTAGCCGTGCGAGGGAACCGGATGCGCGATCACCTGACCGAGGTTGCCGATCTGACCGGTGCCGTCGTAGAAGTCGGCGTCGGTGTTCAGGATCTCCTTCCAGACGCCCTCCCTGGGCAGCCCGATCCGGTAGTCCGGTCGCGGCTCGGAGGAGAAGTTGGTGAGGCAGGCGATCATCTGCCCCTCCCCGTCGTAGCGCAGGAAGGAGAAGATGTTGCCGCCTTGATCATCGGCGTCGATCCAGGAGAAGCCGGCGGGATCGCTGTCCAGCTTGCACATCGCCGGATGCTCCTTGTAGACCGCGTTCAGGTCCTTGATCAACCGCTGGAGCCCGCGGTGACCCCAGTGCGCGCTCTGGTCCCAGTCGATGCTGCGCTGCTCGGAGAACTCGCGGCGCTGCCCGAACTCGGTGCCCATGAACAGCAGCTTCTTGCCCGGGTGGGACCACATGAAGGCGTAGAACGCCCGCAGGGTGCCGAACTTGCGCCACTCGTCCTGCGGCACCCGCTCGAACATCGAGCCCTTGCCGTGCACGACCTCGTCGTGGCTGATCGGCAGGATGAAGTTCTCCGAGTACGCGTACGCCATGGCGAACGTCATCTCGTGGTGGTGGTACTGCCGGTAGATCGGCTCCCGGCCCAGGTAGCGCAGCGAGTCGTTCATCCAGCCCATGTTCCACTTGAAGCCGAAGCCCAGGCCGCCGTTCTCGACGCCGCGGGTCACCCCCGGCCACGACGTCGACTCCTCGGCGATCATCATGATGCCGGGCTTGCGCCGGTAGGAGTGCGCGTTGACCTCCTGCAGCAGCTCGACCGCCTCGAGGTTCTCGTTGCCGCCGAACTTGTTCGGCACCCACTGGCCCTCCTTGCGGGAGTAGTCGAGGTAGAGCATCGAGGCCACGGCGTCGACCCGGAGGCCGTCGATGTGGAACTCCTCCAGCCAGTAGTAGGCGTTGGCGACCAGGAAGCTCTTCACCTCGTTGCGGCCGAAGTTGAAGATGTAGGAGCCCCAGTCCGGGTGCCAGCCCAGCCGCGGGATCCTCGTGCTCGTACAGCGCGGTGCCGTCGAAGCGCTGCAGCGCCCAGGGGTCGGTGGCGAAGTGCCCGGGCACCCAGTCCACGATCACGCCGATGCCCGCCTCGTGCAGCTCGTCCACCAGGTGCCGGAACTCATCGGGAGAGCCGAACCGGGACATCGGCGCGAAGTAGCCGGTGACGTGGTAGCCCCACGAGCCCTCGTACGGGTGCTCGGCCGCCGGCATCAACTCGACGTGGGTGTAGCCCTGCCAGCTGACGTACTCGACCAGTTGCTGGGCCAGTTCGAGGTAGGTCAGCCCGCGCCGCCAGGAGCCGAGGTGCACCTCGTAGATGCTGACCGGCTCCTCGTACTGCTTCTTCTGTCCGCGGTACCACATCCACTGCTCGTCGTTCCAGGCGTACTGGGTCTCGTAGACGATCGAGGCGGTGTGCGGCGCCGCCTCGCAGAACTGGGCGATCGGGTCGGCCTTGAGCCGCCAGACGCCGTCGGCGCCGAGCACCTCGAACTTGTACAGCGCCCCGGTGCTCGCGCCCTCGACGAAGATCGCCCAGACCCCGGCGCCGGGCACCAGGTGCATGGAGGTCTGGTCGCCGTTCCAGTAGTTGAAGTCGCCGACCAGCCGGACGGCCTGGGCGTTCGGGGCCCAGACCGAGAAGCGGGTGCCGAAGATCTCACCGCGCTCGTCGTCGGGGATGGACATCTCGTGCGCGCCCAGGCGCTTGTAGCACTCGGTGTCGTGGCCCTCGTGGAAGCCCGTGAGGTCCCAGCCGGTCAGTCCACCCCTGGGGTCGAATGCCATCCCTTACTCCTTTGTCGTTTTCGTCAGCTGCTCGGCTTCAGCGGGATCGGCTTCAGCGGGGTTCGGGTCGGTGTCCTCGGCCAGCGCGGCGACCGCCGCCAGCGGGATGGACACCCAGTCGGGGCGGTTGCGGACCTCGTAGACCACCTCGTAGATCGCCTTGTCCGCCTCGTACGGCGCGAGCAGGGCGGAGTCGGACTCGGGCAGGGCACCGCCGGCGTACCCGTCCAGGAATGCGTCCCGGCACTCCTGGGCCCAACCGGCACTGCCGGGTCCCGGGCGACTCGCCGCCGCGTAGTCGAACGAGCGCAGCATGCCGGCGACGTCGCGCCAGACGCTGTCCGGCGTGGCGCGCTCGGCCAGCGTCTTGGCCGGCTCGCCCTCGAAGTCGATGATCTTCCAGCCCGTTGGCGTCCGCAGGGTCTGGCCGAGGTGGAAGTCGCCGTGCACCCGCTGCACCGGCAGGTCCGCGGTCCGGAGCGCGTCGAGGCGGCGGTGAGCCCCTCGACGTACGGCTCCAGCGCGGGCGCGATGTCCAGCGGCCGCGGAGAGCCGGGTCTTCATGACCGTGGCGACCGTCGTCCCGGGTAACCGGCTGGTGGGGAAGGTCCGGGCGAGGGCCGCGTGGATCTCGGCGAGCGCCACCCCGAGGGCAGCCGCGTCGGCGGCGAAGGACCGGTTCTCCTCGAGCGCGGTCAGGGCGAGATCCCAGCCGTCTTCGGCGTGGGCGAGCTTCTCCACCGCCATGGCCAGGTCGGTCCGCACCGGCACCCCGGCGTGGGTCCAGCCGGCCTCGACCCAGCCGTACAGCGTGGCCACGTCGTGGACGCCCGCCCGGCGCAGCCCGTCGTGCACCTCGATGTCGAGGTTGCGGCCCAGTTCGAGCCGCCGGAACAACTTGATCATGCCGACGTCGCCGAGCATCACCGAGGTGTTGGACTGCTGGCCGCGGAACACCGCGGGTTCGAGATCCTCGCTCAGCACTCCGGGGGCGGCCAGCCGGAAATCGACCTCCGTCTGCTGCTGATGATCATGATCGCGGAGCCGCCGGCCCGCCAGCAGGCAGCGCAGCAGGATCCGGCAGGCCGCCGGGTCCTGGGCCGCGTCGTAGGCCACGACCGGACCGAGGTCGCGGTCGGGGAACCGGCCGATCTCGGCGTACGCCAGCTCCGGCACGGGGGCCTTCCGGTAGGAGACCACCAGCTGGTAGAGCTCCGACGGCCACACCAGGTCGTCGTCGCGATCCGGTTCGGGGTCCTCGTCCGCCCGGTAGACGATCTCGACGATCTCGGTCCGCACCGCGGGCCACTCGTCCACCTCGGTCAGCCACGGCAGCGCCACCAGGGACGTCAACTCCGCGGCCCGGCCCTTGCCGGCGAACCAGCGGGCGGCGCTGAGGTAGCCCAGCAGCGCTCCGGCGCGCTCGGCGTCGACTCCTGGTGGCAGCCGGGCCTCGACGGTGGTCGCTCTGTCGGGATCCATCAGCCCTGAGCCTGTCCCAGCCCGAGGCCGGGTCGGTAGGAGCCGTACTTGATCACCGACAGGACGTGGCAGGGGTCGTCATGGGTGAGCTTGACGAACGCGTGCTGACCCCAGCGCCAGGTCTGGCCGGTGATCTCGTCGTGCACCAGGAAGACGTCGGCGTTGGTGAGCCCGAGCGCCTCCATGTCGAGGAAGATCTCCGTCTCGACGACGTTCAGCGGATCCAGGCTGGCGATGACGATGACGACGTCGTCGCCCTCCTTCTTGGAGAAGACCAGGGCGTGGCTGTGCGGCGCGCGGTGGAAGGTGAGGTTGCGCAGCTGCTGCAGCGCCGGGTGCTCCCGGCGGACGAAGTTCAGCCGGCCGAGCAGCATGTTGAGGTTCTCGCCGCTCTCGTCGGCAGCCTCCCAGTCGCGCGGCCGGTACTGGAACTTCTCCGAGTCCAGGTACTCCTCGCGACCCTGGCCGAGGGCGGCGTTCTCGAACAACTCGTAGCCGGCGTACACGCCCCAGGTCGGGGACAGGGTGGCGCCGAGCACGGCCCGGATCGTGAAGGCCGTCTTGCCGCCCCACTGCAGGAACATGGGCAGGATGTCGGGGGTGTTCACGAAGAAGTTGGGCCGGTAGAAGCTGTCCATCTCGGTGGTCAGCTCCTTCATGTACTCCTCGATTTCCCACTTCTCGTTGCGCCAGGTGAAGTAGGTGTAGGACTGCTGGAAGCCGACCTTGCCGAGCATGTGCATCATGGCCGGCTTGGTGAACGCCTCGGCCAGGAAGATCACGTCGGGGTCGGTCTTGCGCACCTCGGCGATCAACCAGGCCCAGAAGCTGACCGGCTTGGTGTGCGGGTTGTCGACCCGGAAGATCCGCACCCCGTGGCTCATCCACAGTCGGACGATCTCCAACCACGCCGCGTAGATGCCGTGCCGGTCGAAGTCGAAGTTGAAGTTGTAGATGTCCTGGTACTTCTTCGGTGGGTTCTCCGCGTACGCGATGGAGCCGTCGGCCCGCTTGGAGAACCACTCGGGGTGCTCGGTGACCCAGGGGTGGTCGGGCGAGGCGTTGAGGGCGAGATCCAGCGCGACCTCCATCTCGTGCGAGCGCACCTTCGCCACGAACCGGTCGAAGGAGTCGAAGTCACCGAGATCGGGGTGAATGGCGTCATGGCCGCCCTCGACGTTGCCGATCGCCCACGGCGAACCGGGATCGGCTGGACCGGGGTTCAGGGTGTTGTTCGCGCCCTTGCGGAACGAGGTGCCGATCGGGTGGATCGGGGGGAGGTAGATGACGTCGAAGCCCATCGCCGCGGCCGCCTCGACCCGGGAGTACGAGGAGTCGAAGGTGCCGGAGATCCAGCGTTGTTCCGCCTCGTCGAAGCGGCAGCCTTCGGACCGCGGGAAGAACTCGTACCAGCTCGAGAAGAGAGCCTTCTTCCGGTCCACGTAGACCGGGTAGTCCGGGGTCGGGGAGACGAGTTCCCGTGGGCCGAACCGCTGCATCGCGGCCCGGACCTCATCGGCCAGGACGACCTCGAGCCGGTCCTCCACCTGTTGTCCGGAGGAGAGGGTGTCACCGGCGGCGCGGAGCAGCAGCACGTCGGAGGTCGCACCGGCCTGGTCGGCCCGCACGGCCGCGGCCCGGAACAAGGTGTCGCCCTCGGTGCAGACGAGAGTGACGTCGATGCCGGCCGGGATCTTGATCTCCGCGCCGTGGACCCAGGTCTCCCACGGGTCGCTCCAGCCTTCGACCCGGAAGGTCCAGTTGCCCTCGCTGGTCACCTTGACGTCGGCGGTCCACCAGTCGAAGCCGAGCGGGGTGGTGGGGTGCATGCCGATGGTGGTCTCGTGGCCCTCGGGGTCGGTCAGGACGACGCTGGCGTTGACGGCGTCGTGACCCTCGCGGAAGACGGTCGCCCGAACCGGAAACGTCTCGCCCACCGCGGCCTTGGCCGGGTAGGCGCCGCCTTCGATCACCGGCGACACGTTGCTGACCGGGATCCGGCCGATCAAAGTGCCGAGTTCGGGATCGGGCAGCTCCACGGACGCGCGGTCGGACTCGCGGGCAGGGGGTGCCGGTGTGGTCGCAGTCACGATTGCCAACCTATCGGCAGGGCGCGCGGCCAGGGCAGGTGCTCTCTGCGGGCGGCTGACTCGCATTCTGACTCGCCCGTTTCCGATTCGCCGAAGCCGGTTCAGGGAATCGTCGATCGCCGTTTCGGTACGGTGAAGGGACCGAGCCCGAGGAGATCCCATGGCCCTGATCGCCCGTTTCAGAGTCGACGGCGCGGACCCGTCCCGTGTCGACGGGCTGGCCGCCGACTGGGTCGACGTGCTGATCTTCCAGAAGACGTTCACGGCCGGCGTCGTGGGCTCTGCGACGACGCTGTTCCAGTCGGCCGGGATCGAGGGCAGCCGCTCCTACGTCGCGACCGAACGCATCACCGGTCGAGCCGCAGACGGCGGCGAGGAAGGATCCGTGACGATCCAACACGGCGGTCTCGAGTCAAACCCGGCCAGCTGGTTCGGGCACATCGTCCCCGGCACCGGGACCGGTGACTTCGCCGGATGGAGCGGCGGGGCACGAATCCGGCACGATGACGACGGCGCCTACTTCGAGCTTGACCTGACACCCTGACGCGACATCAGGTCCTCGCGCCTGCCCCTTCGGGCAACAAGCCTGCCCGGCTGGCCCTTGATCTTTGAACGCCAGCCGGAAGAGTGAGCAACGTGCGGTCTCTCAGCCGCGAGGTCGAGCCGGAGCTTGTTGCCCGACCACACCCGCAGAAGCGTTCACCGGACGCGGCCGCGCCCATCGTGGGAAACCACGCCATCCTCACGGCGCCGACACTGCTGCAGCTGCAACGGTCCGCGGGGAACACAGCGGTCGCCCTGCTCGTGCAGCGATGCGGAGCCACCCCGTGCGACTGCCCACCCGAAGAGAAGGAAAAGCACAAGAACGACGAGCCCGTCGTCGAGCGGCAGGTGGCCGTCCAGCGCCGATCCGCCCCCTACATCAAGAAGATCACCGTTCATCTCACTCCGCCGCAGAACGCCGAGCTGGAGTGGAAAGGCACCCCGCCCTCAACCGCCAAGGGGGCCGATGCCTTCACCGTCTCCACCGGAAAGGGCTACGGCGATCCCAGCGACCCGCCCGGGACCTGCAAGCGGCAGTGCTGTTCCGACCCCGAGAAGCAATGCGCGCCACCGTTCAACCAGCCCGGCAAGGTGGGATCGTGCTGCACCCACTTCGGCAGCGCGTTCTACACCGGCAAGCCGCAGACCGAGCACAACGGGTGGCTCTGGTGGACGCCCATCCAGCCGTATTACTCTCAGCGCGGGATAGCTCTGCACCAGCACAGCGAGGTGACCGGGCAGCCGATCGGGCACGGCTGCGTCCGGATGGACGAGCCCAACGCCAAGCGGATCTTCGACTTTTCCAACCGCGGCAAGACCAACGTCACAATCGACGGCCGGGCCTCGCCGGTCGACTGCCAACCCGACCGGCAGTGCGCGACGTCAGGATCCAAACCCGTCGACACCGGCGCAAAACGTCCGCCCGAGGATTAGAACCCCGCCAGCACGATGCAAACGGCGGCTACCTCATGCTTGAGCGGACACGGACGAGAAACCGGGACCCGATGATCGCTGAATGGTCGATGTGACGTGGCCACGGTCGACGACGTCCGAGCGGTTCTCGCAGGCCTGCCGCGCAGCCGCGAGGTGCTGGTGCGCGACCGGGTGAAGTTCCGTGTCGGTCAGATCGTGTACGTGGCATTCAGCCAGGACGAGACCGAGATCGGGTTCGCCTTCCCGAAGGAGGAGCGCGCCGCCTTGGTGGCGGCGCGGCCCGACGTGTTCTTTCTCCCGCGCGCGTCGGAGCTGCGTTTCCACTGGATCGAGGCTTGGCTCGAGGCGCTCGACCCGGATGAGATGCGAGAATTGGTGCTGGACGCTTGGCGGATGGTCGTGCCGAAGCGGGTCGCCCGGGAATTGTGATGAGCGCCGCCGGGTGTCAGCCGCTCAATTCCGTCCACGGCCAGGAAAGTCCCGGACGCCAGCGTCGCATCCCGGTGTGCTGTTCGTACGGTTGTGGATCGGGGTAGCTGATCAGTTCCAGGGTGCTCCCCCACGGGGTGCGGCAGTACAGGAATCGGTTGGCCCGACCGGCTTCCAGGTGCGGCAGCGGTCTGGGCTCGCCAAGGGTGATCCCTCCCGCGGCCACGACGGCGGTGGCGACACCCTCGATGTCGTCGACGTAGAACGCAACGTGCTGCCAGCCATAATCACTGGGGGTGGCGGCCGCAGCCTGGACCGGGCTGCGGTACTCGAACAGCTCGATGCTCGGCCCGTCGGCCAAGCTCAGCAGCCGGATGGCGAGCTGTACGGTGCCGGCAGGCACACCCAGCCTGGCCTCCAGGTCGGGACCGTGCCGGGCGGGCGCGCTGTGCGGCAGTGCGTCGTAGAGCACCAGCGCTCCGAACGCCTCGGTGAAGAATCGGGTCGCCGCCTCCAGGTCCGGCACCGTGAGGCCGATGTGGTCGATACCGCGGACCGATGTGGCCCCCGCCCTGGTGGCCGGCGTGGTCTTGGGTCCGACGGTCTGGACGGCGGGCAGGCTCATGCTTCTCCTCGGCGTGTGGGTGCTGCCATCCCAGCCGTCGACAGGATCTTGCGGATCGGTAGTGGCTACCTAATGTCTGTTTCAAAGTACTGACCTGACAGCAACCTCGAAACTGTCGACCAGCCTGACCCACGACCGACCATCCTCGGTCATGCCGGCGCATCGCCGTCGTGTTGCTCGGGAGTCGTTGGACCCGGCTGCGGCCGCGACATCGAAACGATCGCCGGGTGGGCAACAGCCGATGCGTCCCGCGTCCGCACTTTTACGTACCGCTCGGGGAGAACCTCGACAGGGCTGCACGGCCCGTCGATCCTGGTGGTGGGACCGACGCCGGGCCGGACCCAACTGTCGCGAGGAGGCATCGTGTCCGTCCGCACGAGCACCGACATCATGACGGGATATCTCGACGCCCTACTGGCTCGTCGCGACTTCGCCACCTACTTCAGTGACGACGTCACGTGGACGACTATCGAGACCGGCGAGCTGATCGTCGGACGCGACGCCGTGCGGGACTACATCGTCGCCTTCCACACCCAGCTGTTCGACGCCGCTCCGGAGCTCAGGTCCGTCACGGTCGGCGAGACCACGGCGGCTCTCGAGGCCGACTTCGTCGGCACACATATCGGCGAATTCGCCGGCGTGGCCCCCGAGGGTGCCGCTGTCCGTGTTCCGTATTGCGTCGTTTACGACCTCGGCGAGACGGGCATCACCGCGCTCCGCTTCTATCTGTCGATGTCCCAGCTGGTAGGCCAGCTCCAGTCCTCCGCGTGATGCGGAAGCGAGTTGGTGGGTCGACAGTCGTCATTGACCTCCCGTGGCCTTGACCCGACCGGCTCGGGCGCCGCGCCGGGACCGCCTTCGCTCAGGGGAGCATCTCATCGCAATCCACTGTGGCCCGCCGTTGCCCTGGCCGTCGGCTGGAGGCAAGGTTGATCCGAGCACCATCGAGGCGCCCCAACGTTCGACGGCAGGAGAGCTAATGGATTCCACCGAGCGACCCCCGGCCATCGTGCGCTGGACCCGCCGGCTCGAAGACGCGACCACGCTGGACGTGGCAGTGCAAGCCGTCGAACCGACGATTCGCCGGGTTTTCGGCACGGGGGTCCGCGCCGCGGTGTTGCGGGGCAACTGGCTGGGCCACGCGGTACACCCGCTGCTGACCGATCTCGTGCTCGGGAGTTGGACCTCGGCCAGTCTGCTCGACCTGTTCGGTGGCGCCGAGTCCTCCGCCGCTGCCCAGCGTCTCGTCGGTGCCGGCCTGCTGGGGGCCGCCCCGACGGCCTGGACCGGGTGGGCGGAATGGTCGGCAGCGGGACCGCGCGACAAACGGCTCGGTCTCGTCCACGCCGCCACCGCCGCCCTCGCCATCGGCGTGTACGCCGCGTCCTGGATCGCCCGCCGCCGCGGTCACCAGGACACCGGGGTGAAACTCGCGCTGGTCGGCGCGAGTGTTACCGGAGTCGGCGGCTACTTGGGCTCTCACCTCGCTGTGGCACGCAAGGTCGGCAGCCGGCATCCTGCCTACCGTGAGGACCCGCTCCAGGCGTGACGAAGGATGGCTGCCGGCGGAATCAGGACGCGGCCCGGTAGATCGACTTCGATCACCAGAACTCAGGTGGAATGGTGCCGTTCAGCCAGGCCAACTCGTTGTCGGTGATGAATCGCGACAACTCGCCGTCGAGGGTGTCCGGCGGGCCGAGCCACGCGGCGATCGCGTCCAGCAGCTGCTGCCCGACGGCCGCGTTGGGACCGCGGACCACCTCAGTCCAGGCCGTGGTGAAGTCGTCGGGAAGATCGAGCTCAGCCAGCGAGGCGGTCAGGTACTTCTGACCACGGAAGAACCGGCGATGCCTGGCGAGCGCCAGCCGTCCAGCGGCCAAGGCGAGGTGCACAGCCGAGTGCTGCAGCAAGAACAGGTCGTGGAGTTGTTCAGCCTGCTTGAGGAAATAGCCGCCGTACAGTCGAACCTGGGCGCGATAGCTGGCGATACGTCGGGCCCAGACTTCCTCGGGTAGGGCGCCGATTCGCTCGAGCCAGCCAGGAATCTGGCCGGTCCTGTCCAGGCTGATCCGCGCCCCGACGAACGATGCCCGGGTGGGGTCGTCAGCCCGCTCGGCCGCCATCGTCAGGTAGTGCGGACTCGCCAACTTGATGTCGACGTACCCATCGGGGTAGGTGACTCCGTTCGAACTCACGGTGGCGATGCGATCTTGAGACCTGGCGTCCGCATAGGCCTCGTCCGTGACCACGAGGTAGACGTCGACGTCAGAGTCTGTGCGGGGCGTGCCCCGCGCCACGGAGCCGATCACCACGACCCCGAGTACCTCCGGCCGGTCCGCAACCGAGGCCACGAAGCCGTCGACGGTGTCGTCGTGGTGCTGCACGTACTGTCCTTTCATCGGGCTGCCTGTCGCCGAGGTGGAGCCAGTCGGTGTCAGTCGTCCACCGAGACGCCCCTCGCGCTTCCCCTGCTGCTCGCGTTCGTCTTCGGGGTCGCCGCCATCGGCTTGACCGCCCTCTTCGGATTCCCCGGCAACTCAGCGTCGCAGCCGGTCTAAACGATCGTCGTGCCAGGGTCTGGCGCGGCCTGAGATAGCGGGGCCCGTCCGTACGCGGCGGTGAACGCAATCGTCTGCGTCCACCACGTCGGGTCGGCGCAGTGCGTCAGGAAGTCGTCGATGGTCTCGTCGTCGAGTTGACCTGATGCGACCAGGTTCGGGCGCAACTCGGTGATCGTCTGGACCCAGTAGTCCGCCCATCCGGAACCGCCGCTGTAGATGGCGGCCTCGGCAACCCCCGAGACGTCGGACAAGCCGAGCTTCGCGAGCCGGCCGGGCAGCGTCCGACCCACGTGGTAGTCGATCTTGCGATCCGTCGCCCAACCCAGCCAGCCGTGCCAGAATCTCCGCACCGAAGCCGGCTCGGAGATCTCGACCGGCAGGAAGTCCGGCTCGATCAGCAGCAGCGAGCCGTCGGGTGCGAGGCTCGCGACCAGGTTCTGCAACGCCGCCTCGATGTCTGCGACGTGGTGCAGCACGGCCCGGGCGGTGACCACATCGAATCCGCCCGGCTCGATCGGACCGGCGACGATGTCACCTTGGCGCAATTCGAGGCCGCGGGTGGGGGCGACGAGTGACAGGTCGAGATCGACAGCCACCGCGCGCCCTCCCGGGCCGACCTGACCGGCCAGCCAGCGTGAGATCGAGCCGTTGCCGCAGCCGACCTCGAGCACCCGCTGGCCGGCCCCGACGCCGAGCATCTTGAGAATCCGGCGGTGCATCGGATCGAGTAGCTGCGACATCAGTGCGAGCCGCCCCGCTTCGCCTTCGAGGTGGTGGTCGAGCACGTACTCCGGCATGGCCGCGACCCTACGCCGCCAGTGCTCTGTGGAGGTCGACGAGCGTCCCGGTCGTCACCGGGCAGGTCATCGCGGGCGGCAACCCTGTCCCAGACACCGTTCGGGCGCTGCAGCTCACACGTGACGTTGACGCCGGTCGTGCGGTCGTTACGTGTTGGGCACCATCCCAGCTGGCCACGGCTGCCCACCGGCCGGTACGAATTCTGGGTGTGCTCTTGGCTGCTGCGGTTGCTGGTCGTCTTCGCCGGATCGGTGTTCATCTGGCGCGGCGTCGATCTCCTGGTGTCCGTTGCCGTGGCCCCGGGCTACAGCCGGCCCGGTCATGGTGGGCGGGCCGTCCTGACCTTCGGCCTGGTTTTGCTCATGTTGATCGCGGTGCTGGCTCGGCAGCGGGCACACCCGAGGGACTACGGCATGGTCCCTACCCGTGCGGCTCTGCCTTTCGCCGGCTTGGGAGCGCTCGGGTATCTGGTGCCGTGGGGTGCGGCGTCGTTGATCATCGTGGCGACCGGATCGGCCGCGGTACGGATTCCTGGGGGTCTGCTCCCGGCGCTCGGGGAGATCGTCGCCGTGCTCGTTCTGGTGCTGTTGTTCGAGGCGGTTCCCGAGGAACTCATTTTTCGTGGCTACCTCTACCAGACCCTCCGGGAGCGGTGGCCGCGGTGGGCGAGTGTGCTGGGTCAGGCGGTCCTGTTCTGTGGGTTCGGTGCCGCGATCGGGGCGGCGCTGACTGTCGACCGTCAGCTCCTCTTCGGCTTCTTCGCCCTCGGTCTGGGAGTCATGCGAGCTGTCAGCGGCTCGGTCTTCACCACCATCGGCTTCCACGCCGCCTTCCAAACCGTCGGCCAGTTGCTGGTCGGTGATTCCTGGCCGGCAGTCGAGCTGATCGACCCCGGACGGTGGTACACCGACCTCGCCGTGGGACTGGCCCCACTCGTCCTCGGACCGGTGGCGATCGTGGCGTGGTCCCAACGCAGCCCCGACCTGTGATTGGGCATGATCACGGTGTCGTCGTGGGACAGCTGGGGCCCGCTAAGGTTGCGCGAGTGCGTGCAATCCGACGATTCAGTGTTCGACCCGTCCTGCCCGAGAAGCTGAAACCGCTGGGCGAGCTGGCCCTCAATCTCCGCTGGTCGTGGCATCCGGAGACCCAGGCGTTGTTCCGCTCCGTGGACCCCCAGCAGTGGGAGTCCTGCGGCCAGGATCCGATCAAGTTGTTGTCCGCGGTCGCCTCGGAGCGGCTCGAGGCGCTGTCGGCGGACCGCAAATTCGTCAAGAACCTCGAGTTGATCCGGGCTGACCTGAGCGAGTACCAGCACGGCGACCTCTGGTATCAGACGTACGCCGCGGAGAACGCCGATGCCCCGAGGGCGATCGGCTACTTCTCACCCGAATTCGGCATCACCGAGGTGCTACCGCAGTACTCCGGCGGTCTCGGCATCCTGGCCGGTGACCACCTGAAGGCGGCAAGCGACCTGGGCGTTCCGATCATCGGCGTCGGGCTGCTCTACCGGATGGGCTACTTCAAGCAGTCCCTCAACGGTGCCGGCTGGCAGCAGGAGCGCTATCCGCTGCTCGACCCGGCCTCGCTGCCGCTGACCCTGCTGACAGACGACGACGGTCCGGTCCGGCTCGAGGTGCCACTCGCCGGCCGTACGCTGCACGCCCAGATCTGGGTCGCTCAGGTCGGGCGGGTGCCGCTGCTACTGATGGACTCCGACGTCGAAGCGAACAGCGGACCCGAGCGGGAGACCACCGACCGGCTGTACGGCGGGGGCTCGGACCACCGCCTCGCCCAGGAGGTGCTGCTCGGCATCGGCGGCGTCCGCGCGATCCGGGCGTACTGCAAGCTGACCGGTACCGCGGCCCCCGAGGTGTTCCACACCAACGAGGGCCACGCGGGCTTCCTCGGCCTGGAACGGATCCGCGAGTGGATCGGGCAAGGTCTGAGCTTCGACGAGGCGCTGGAACTGAACCGCGCCGGCACCGTCTTCACCACCCACACCCCGGTCCCGGCCGGCATCGACCGGTTCCCCAGGCACCTGATCGCCGACCAGTTCGCCGACTTCGACGGACTGCCGCTGGAGCGGGTGCTGGAGCTCGGTGCGGAGAACTACGAGGGCGGCAACCGCGACATGTTCAACATGGCGGTGATGGGTTTTAGGCTCGGCCAGCGCGCCAACGGTGTGTCGTTGCTGCACGGCGAGGTGTCGCGCGGCATGTTCCAAGGGCTCTGGAGTGCCTTCGACACCTCCGAGGTGCCGATCACCTCGATCACCAACGGCGTCCACCATCACACCTGGGTCCACCCGGAGCTACTGGAGCTGCTCGAGAGCTCCAAGCGGGCCGACTCCGTGATCGACGGCTACGACTGGTCGGGCCTGTACGACGTCGAGGCGTCGACCATCTGGTCGCTGAAGCAGCGGATGCGGCTCGACCTGATCAGCATGGCGCGGGCCCGGCTGACCGAGAGTTGTCTCAACCGCGGTCTGCCGATCGACTGGATCGGCTCGGTGCTGCACGCGGACATCATCACGTTCGGCTTCGCCCGGCGGGTGCCGTCGTACAAGCGGCTGACCCTCATGCTGCGCGACCGGAACCGACTCAAGTCGCTGCTCACCCACCCCGAGCACCCGATCCAGATCGTCATCGCCGGCAAGTCCCACCCGGCGGATGAGACCGGCAAGATGCTGATCCAGCAGATGGTGCAGTTCGCCGACGAGCAGGACGTGCGGGACCGCATCGTCTTCCTGCCGGACTACGACATCTCGATGGCCAAGCCGCTCTACCCGGGCTGCGACGTGTGGATGAACAATCCGCTCCGACCGTACGAGGCATGCGGGACCTCGGGCATGAAGGCAGCCCTGAACGGTGCCGCCAACCTGTCCATCCGCGACGGCTGGTGGGACGAGTGGTTCGACCGGGCGTACGGCTGGGAGATCCCCTCGGCGACCGCCGTACAGGATCCCGACCACCGCGACGACCTCGAGGCCAAGGCGCTCTACGACATCATCGAGAACGAGATCGTGCCGCGGTTCTACGACGTCGACTCCGAGGGCCTGCCGCAGCGCTGGATCCAGATGATGCGCGACACCGTGGCGGGACTGGGCCCGAAGGTGCTGGCCTCCCGGATGGTGCGGGACTACGTCACCGAGCTGTACACCCCGGCGACCGTTTCCGCCCGCGGGGTGGTCTCTGAAGAGGGCGGCGTGGCCGCCCTCAGCGACTGGAAGGAACGGATCCGCGACGCCTGGAGCGGGGTGGCGGTCGACCACGTCGAGAGCATGGGCGGCGATCAGGTCGAGCTGGGCACGAAGATCCACGTGAGTGCGCTGATCCGGTTGGGCGAGCTGACTGCCGACGACATCGAGGTGCAGCTCGTCACCGGCCGGGTCGACGCGGACGATCAGTTGTTCGAACCGCGGATCAACCAGTTCCCGACCGGGACCGACGTGGACGGCGGCCTGCGCCGGTACGAGAGCTGGGTACCCACCCGGCGGGCCGGTGAACTGGGCTACACGGTGCGGGTCGTACCGCACCATCCGCTGCTGGCCAACGACGCCGAGATGGGACTGGCGGCGTTGCCGGCGGAGGTGTCGGCGCCGCCGTCGGTGTGAGCCGCGGTTCTCCGTGAAACGTGCGCTGGCAGTGCCGGGCCCGGTCATGCCCGCGGTGGCCTGGGACCGCTACGTCCGGCTGGAGCAGTGGGCGCAGTGGGCGCCGTTCATCTCCGGCGTCGACGCGAGCGCTGCGGTGCTGGCCGCTGGGATCACCGGGATCGTGCGCGGTCCGGCCGGACTGCGGCTCAGGTTCGCCGTCGACGCGGTGGACGAGGTCGCACGGTCCTGGCGGTGGACCGTACGTAGCGGGCCGGTGGCGCTCCGACTCGGACACGAGGTGCTGGCCCGGTCCGGCGGCGGCACGGTGGCAACGCTCGATCTCGATGGTCCGGCGCCGGTGGTGCTGGCTTATCTGGCCCCCGCGACCCTCGCCCTGCGCCGGCTCGTGGCCGAATGAGCGATCCTCGACCTCGCGAGCGGTAGCGCGCGCAGGTTCTGCCCGTCGTCGAAGGTGTCGAAACCACCGCTCGTGGTGCGGTCCAGCCCGGCTCGATGGTGACCTCATCGTGATCCGTCGTCACACCAGAGACGTACGTCCCACAGGCCCCACCAGTTACTTCGGATATTGCAAGAAATGTTATCGGGCGATCGACCGGAGTCCGCCCGCGGTTGCAATCCGGCGTCGTTGCACGGACATGGATAGGCAGCGGCGACGAGCCGGTGGCACGCTCCGATCATGATCGGTGGCCGGGATTCTCGAGTCGAGGATCGCACGTGTCGGCCATGAGAACCGGAATGGCCGTGACAGGTCGCTGGGAGCGAACCAACGCAGCTAGCCGCCAACTCGCGGTGCCGGCGTGGTGGCCGGTGGCAACCTTCGTGGTAGCTCTCGCGGTCTTCTCCGTAGGGGTCAACCGCCCGGCGTTCTGGGTGGATGAGTACCTGACCCAGCTCGCCGTCGCGCAACCATGGTCGGCCCTGGGCCAGCACGTCGTCAGCAGCGATCCGGGGCCCGGGCCGTACTACCTGGTGATGAAGATCTGGTCGACCGCGTCGACCGCGCCGGGATGGCTGCGGCTTCCTTCGGTGCTGGCCGCGGCGAGCGCCGTCGTGCTGGTCGCCGTGCTCGTCCGGCGGATGGCCGATGCCGTGACCGGGCTCCTGGCGGCGGCCGTACTGCTGATCCTGCCGAACGTGTCCCGGTACGCCCAGGAGAACCGCCCGTACGCCTTCGCCCTGCTCTTCTGTGTGCTGGCGGTCACGCTCTGGCAGTTCTCCCTGGAGCGAGACAGCGCGGGCAAGGTCAGGTCGCTGCGGTGGTCGGTCGGCTTCGGACTCGCGGTCGCCGCCATGGGGCTGGCTCATCTGTACACCCTCACCCTGCTGCCCGCGCTCGTCATCGCCGCTGCGGTCGCACCACCTGCTGACCGGCGCCGACGGTGCCTCCAGACGATCGTGCCGGCCGGATCGGCGGTGCTGGCCATCTCCCCCCACATCTATCTCAACCTCGCGCACCCGACCGGTTCCCCGACCGATCCGGCGTTGTCCGCCGGTTCGGTGGCGGCCGTGATCGGTGCGACGATGCCGGTCGCACTGGCCGCCGCCCTGGGTGTGCTCGCCCTGGTGGGCCTGGCCGTCGGTTTCCGTCGGCCGCGGCTGCGGTCGGCGGTGATCCTGGCCTCGGTCTGGGTCTGCGTGCCGCTGGCGCTGCTGGTGCTGGCCAAGGTGAGCGTCGACCTGCCCGTGACCCGGGTGCGGTACCTGTTGTTCGTCATGCCTGGGGTGGCGATCCTGGCGGCGCTGGGTCTTCGTCATCTGGCCCGGCTCGCGGCGCCGATCACCATCTTCTTGCTCGTGCTTCTCGCCCTGATCGGACTCCCGCGCCAGCTCGCGATCAGGCAGGTCGACGGGCACCACACCGACCAGGCCCTCGATCCGCTGATGCGTAGTGCCCGCGATCTCCAGGTCCCGGTCGTGGCCGCGCACGTCCAGGCGGTGCGGTTCGCCAACGCCGCTACCTACCCGAAGACGCTGCTGACCTCGAGCCGATCCGAACTCGGCACCCGGCATGTGGCCGTGGTGGAGCGCACCGCGTACCGGCGCACCGTCGATCCGGATTTCCCGTACTACCGTTCCGACCGATGGCGACCGGTCCTGCGGTGTCGATTGCCACAGTCAGTCTTTCTGGTCGTCGAGAACGTCGGCTGGCCGACCCCAAGGGCGACAGAGGTGGCCGACCGGATCGGTCGGGCGACCAGTCGTGTCACCTGCGCCGCTGTCGGCGGTCGCTAGTCGGGCTGAACCAACGCCGTCGCGTCAGTCCACCTGGAGCACGGCCACCGTCCGGGCCGGCAGGGTGAGGGCCGTGCCGGACAGTACCTTCTCGTCGGGGAGTTCTCCATCGCGACCCGAATGCGCGACGACAGTGTAGGTGTCGGCCCAGCTGCCACCCGGCAGGGTCACCTCGATGGGGTCGGCGCCGCCGTGGAAATAGACCAGGTACGCCTCGTCGTGGTCGCGGTCGGGTTCGTCGTGGCCGAGGTACATGCCGAGGGTCCGGCGATGGCCTTCCGCCCACGTCCCCGGATGCATCTCAGCACCCTCCGCCCCGAACCAGGCCAAGTTCTTCCGGCCGGTCGGCGCCCCCTGCGAGTCCGTGATCTCCTCCCCGTGCCGGAAAGCGCCGCGCCGGAACACGGGATGCTCCGCGCGCAACTCGAGCAGTTTCTGCGTCAGCTCGGTGAGTCCCGACCATTCCGGTGCAGTGTCCCAATGCACCCAGGACAGGGGCGTGTCCTGGCAGTACGCGTTGTTGTTGCCCTCCTGGGTCCGGCCGAGCTCGTCGCCCGCCGTGATCATCGGCAGCCCGGCGGCCAGCAGCGTGGTCGCCATCAGGTTCTGGGCTTGCCGGACCCGGAGCGCGTTGATGACGGCGTCCTCGGTCTCGCCCTCGTACCCACAGTTCCAGGACCGGTTGTCGTCGGTGCCGTCACGGTTGGCCTCGCCGTTCGCCCGGTTGTGCTTGACGTTATAGGTGACCAGGTCGCGCAGCGTGAACCCGTCGTGGGCGGTGACGAAGTTGACCCCGGCGCTGCTGCCGCGACCGTCGCGATCGAACACGTCGGCGGAGCCGGCCAGGCGGACGGCCAACTCCGAGACGCCGGCGGCGTTGCCCCGCCAGAACTCGCGGACGAAGTTGCGGAACCGGTCGTTCCACTCGCTCCAGTCCGCACCGTAGGAGCCGAGTTGGTAGCCGTAGGGACCGAGGTCCCACGGTTCGGCGATGAGCTTGGTGCGCTGCAGCACCGGGTCCTCGGCCAGGGCCCGGATGATCGGGTGGTGGTCCATGTCGACGTGGTGCTGCTGATCGCGGAACAGCGTCGTGGCCAGGTCGAAGCGGAAGCCGTCGACCCCCATCTCGTTCACCCAGTAGCGCAGCGAGTCCAGGATCAGCCGAAGGACGCCCGGCTCCGCTGAGTCCACCGAGTTGCCGCAGCCGGTGACGTCGTAGTCGTTGCGGAGGTTGTCAGTCAGCCGGTAATAGCCGGCATGGTCGAGGCCGCGGAACGCCAGCGTCGGACCCTCGTGGCCGCCCTCGCCGGTGTGGTTGTAGACGACGTCGAGGATGACCTCCAGTCCGGCATCGTGGAAGGCGCTGACCATCTCCTTGAATTCCCGGACCTGCTGGCCGAGGGTCCCCACCGAGCCGTATGCCGCGTGGGGGGCGAAGTAGCCGAGGGTGTTGTAGCCCCAGTGGTTGCTGAGCCCTCGGCTGATCAGGAACGGCTCGGACACGAAGTGGTGCACCGGCAGCAGCTCGACCGACGTGACCCCCAGGTCAAGCAGGTGTTCGATGACGGTGGGGTACGCGAGGCCGGCGTACGTGCCGCGCAGGTGCTCGGGTACGGCGGGGTGGAGTTGGGTGAAGCCCTTGACGTGCAGCTCGTAGAGGACCGTGCTGTCCAGCGGCACTGGCCGAGAGATCGGCCGGGGTCGGGGCGTGTCCGCCACGACCACGCTCAACGGGACCGACGTGGAGGAGTCGCGGTGGTCGGCCACGTAGTCGGAGGCGGAGATGTGGTCGAGGATCGGGCCGGAGTAGTCGACCCCGCTGGTGATGGCCCGGGCGTACGGGTCGAGCAGCAATTTGGCCGGGTTGAACCGGACCCCTTCCTGGGGCGACCACGGGCCGTGGACGCGATAGCCGTACCGCTGCTGGTGCCCGACGCCGGCCACGTACACGTGCCAGCACCCGCCGTCGATGGGCGCCATGTCGAAGTTGATCTGCACCCGGTCCTCGCTGACCAGCGCGAGTTCGACTCGGGTGGCCCGCGGCGCCCAGAGCCGGAACGTGGTACCGCCGCCCTCGATGAAGGCGCCGAGTCGCAGTCGCGCATCCGGCGTCGGCATGTCGGTCGAGGCGGTGTTCATCGTCTTCCTTTGGGGGCCCTGCGGTGTCTTGCGGATCAACTCTGGCCGAACACTCCTCGAACACGAAACCGGAACAACCGGTTGGGGCTGAAGGGTCCGACCATTGTGCCTTGAACCGCTCCAGAACGGTGCCGATTGTCGGGACAATCGGCGACAGACTCATATCTCCCTCGCTCGGGCTGCCGGTCTGGCGATGACCTCGCTCGGCTCATCCCCGTAATCTGCCCTGCATGAATGAGGTCGAGTCCCTAGCGGGCGCGGACGCGGCACCGGTCCGACTAGAGGTCGTGGACGGCGTCGGCGTGCTCCGGCTCGACCGGCCCAAGATGAACGCTCTCGACGCGGCCATGCAGCGCCGGATCGGGGAGCTGGCGATCGAGGCGGCGGCGCGGGACGACATCGCCGCCGTGGTCATCACCGGCGGGACCACGGTGTTCGCTGCCGGAGCCGACATCAAGGAGATGGCGGCGATGACTGGCGGCGACATGCTCCGGCACGCCGGCCTGCTGCAGGACGCCTTCCGGGGGGTGGCGACGCTGCCCAAACCGGTGGTCGCGGCGGTGAACGGGTACGCCCTCGGTGGGGGCTGCGAACTGGCCCTGTGCGCCGACATCCGGATCGCCGCCGACGACGCCACCTTCGGTCAGCCGGAGATCAAGCTGGGCGTGATCCCCGGCGCCGGAGGTACCCAGCGGCTGGCCCGGTTGGTCGGTCCCGCGCGGGCCAAGGAGTTGATCTTCACCGGCCGTTTCGTGACCGCGGCGGAGGCGCTGCGGATCGGGCTGGCCGACCAGGTCGTACCCGCCGATCAGGTGCTGGACACCGCGCTGGCCTGGGCCCGGGCGTTCGTCGGCGGACCGAGGCTGGCCCTGGCCGCGGCGAAGGAGTGCGTCGACCGCGGGCTGGGCCTGGACTTGGATGGCGGGCTGCAGCTGGAGACCGCCACCTTTGCCGGCCTGTTCTCGACCGAGGATCGGTCGATCGGCATGCGCGCCTTCGTCGACCGGACGCCGCCAGAATTCCGCGGCCGCTGACCTCCCGCCGCACCTCAACCCCACAGATGCACCACCTTCTTGGATCGGCACCACGTGCACGTGGTGCCGATCCAAGAAGGTGGTGCATCTATGAGTGGTACCGGTTCAGGGGCGACCGATGACCGCGGCCTCGTGGGGACCGAGGCCACCCTCCAGGATTTCCTCGCCGTCGGGGAGGTCGTGCTTCAGCGCGGTGTCGGCCAGATTGAGACACACGGTGACTGCGTCGTCGCCGGTCGGGTCGCTGACCCGGAAGATCATCACCTCGTGCTCGACGTGTACGCGCTCGAAGTTTCCCCGCACCATCCACGGTTTGCGCCGCCGTAGGCCGATGAGCCGCTGGTGCAACTCCCGTACGGGTTCGCCGAGCCGGGACAGCTCCTCGGGTCGGGCGGGGAACGCGGGCCGTACCTCGTCGTCACCGCCGATCCGCTCCTCCTTGATGCCGCGGAACGCCTGCTCGTCGCCGGCGTAGATGGCGGGGATGCCGCCCACCGTGAACAGCACCGTCAGGGCGTGGGCCAGATGCCGCTCGTCGCTCAGCTGGCTGGCGATCCGGGTGGTGTCGTGGTTCCCGACGAAGATCGTCGGCACGAACTTCGCGAGCATGTCGCGGTGTCGACCGAGGGCATGATCCAACTCCCACAGGTTGACGTCGTTCAGGCTGCTCCAGCTGGCCTTCCAGAGCTCGTATTGGGTCACCGAATCCAGTCCGGATTCTGCGACGAAGGTGGCGTAGTCCCCGTGGATGACCTCACCCAGCAACCAGGCGTGCGGGTGTGACTCGCGGATGGCGCCGCTGACCGCCCGCCAGAACGATGTCGGCGCCGCGTACGCCGCGTCGAGCCGCCAGCCGTCGATGCCCAGGTCGAGCCAGTGCCGCATCACCGAGACGACGAAGTCGCGGACCTCCGGATTGTTGTGATCGAAGACGACCAGGGAATCGTGGCCCTCGAAGAAGTACCAGTTGCCCCCTTCCTGGCGGAACCACTTCGCCGCCGCGGCATCGCCGGCCTCGGCCGCGCGGAAACGCTCGAACCCGCGGCCGACGTGGTTGAACACCCCGTCGAGGACGACCTTGATGCCGCGGGCGTGCGCCTGCTCGATCAGCCGCCGCAGGTCGGCCTCTTCCCCGAGACGTGGATCGATCGTGAAGTAGTCGGTCGTGTCGTACCCGTGGGTCTGCGAACTGAACACCGGACCGAGCTGCAGACCGTTCGCGCCGAGTTGCACCAGGTAGTCGAGCCAGGGCTCCAGCGCCGGCAGCCGATGTTGCACCGGCTCGCCCTGCTCCCGGCTGTCCCCGGCACCGGTGAAGCCGAGCGGGAAGACGTGCCAGAGGATGACGTGGTCGAAGCGTGCCGGGTCCATGCTCCTGAGAGTAAGGCCACGCTCAGTCGTCGTCGTCCGAGCCGCCGGACTTGCCCGACTTACCGGACTTGTCGTCCTCGTCAGAACGGCCGGACTTGCCCGAACCGCTCGAGTCGGCGGACTCCGAGCGGTCGTCCGATCCGCCCCCGGAGTTGCCCGCGCGGTCGTCAGATTTGCCACCGGCTCTTCCCGAGCGGTCATCAGATTCGCCGCCGGACCTTCCCGAGCTGTCATCGGACTTGGAATCGTCGGCCTTGGAATCGTCGGAAGCATCGGAGTTGTTGGAGCTACCCGAACGGCTCTTGCTCGAGGACTCCTCGTCCGATCCGGACCGAGAGTTGCCGGTACCGGATCGGTCCGAGCTTCCCGAGTCGCCGTCGCTGCGACCTCGGCCACGGACCCGACCGTTGTCGTCAGCATGGCTCGACCGTGCGCTGGGCGACGGCCTGCTGCTGGGGTCGGCCGAGCGATGGCTCGCGCTGGGCCGGGCACTGGGACTGGACTCGGGACTGCGCTCAGAGCTCGGGCTCTCGCTGGAGTCGTCGGTCGCCACCGGTCGCGCCGGCTGGGGGTCGGACAACGGCGGCGCGATCCACAGCGGCGTGGTCGGCGTGGCGCCGACCGGATCGATGATGGACCAGGTCGCCACCACCGCGAGGACGCCGGCCGCCACCAGCACGCCCGCCAGCGCCAGGCCGGCTCGGCGCAGAGCCGTGCCCAGCGCGCCGCGTCGGGTACTGCCGAGCGGATCTCCGGCCGACCACACGACCGTACGGCCGCGCACGTCCGGGTCGGCCTGCTGGGCGTCGGTCGGGTCCACCCGACCAGTCTCACCCGTCGGTGCGCTCCTGCCGAGTTGTCCGTTGGTACTAGTACCCCCGGCGCCGCCAGGCCCGCGTGCGGCTCAGCGCGGGTCGGACCGCCGTTGCGCCCACAGTGCCGCCTGGGTCCGGTCCGCCACCCCGAGCCGGGGGAAGATGTTGGTCAGGTGCGCCTTGACCGTACGCTCGCTGATCCCCAGCCGACGGGCGATGATCTTGTTCGGGTGACCGTCGCGGACCATCTCGAGCACCTCGTTCCTCCCGATCGGTCAGGGGCGACGCGCCGACCCGGTGGGCGGAGCGTCGACCGGTCAGCAGCACCCGGGCGGCCTTCGGATCCAGGGGAGCACCGCCCGCACCACCTCACGGATGCCGGCCAGGATCACCTCCGGCTCGCTCTGCTTGAGCAGGTAGCCCTCGGCCCCGGCCTCCAGCGCATCGGTCGATCCAGCGCTGCTCGCTGAACGAGGTGAAGACCACGACGTGGGTGTCGGGTTGCTCGGCCAGCAGATCCGCGGGTGGCGTGCACCCCGTCCGCCTTGGGCATCGACAGATCCATCAAGATCACGTCCGGCTGTCAGCTGCGGCGGCCAGCACGACCGCTTCGACACCGTCCGCCGCTTGCCCGACGACCTCGATGTCCTCGGCGGTCGCCAGCAACGCCGCCAGCCCGCCGCGGACGATGGCGTGATCGTCGACGATCAGCACGGTGATCATCTCTGCCTCCTTCCCGTCGCTCCGCCGTCCGGTCATCGGACCGGCACCACGATCTCGGCCCGGGTCCCTTGCCCAGGCGCGGACCGCACGGTCAGCTGACCTCCGCTATCGGCCACCAGGTCGCCCAGGGAACGCAGTCCCAGGTGGCCCTCGGCCAGCCGGGACTGCAGGTCCTCGGTGACGAACCCCCGCCCGTCGTCGTCGACCACGAGAGTCGCCCGGCCGTCGGCCATGGTCGCTGCATGTCACGTGCTGGGCATCGCTGTGGCTGACGATGTTGCGGAGCACCTCCTGCGCCGACCGGAACAGCACGGCGGCCGTCGCGGCGGCACGTCGGCCGCCCCGTCGACGTCCAGCTCGACCGCCAGCCCGGCCCGCTCGAGGCCGCCGGCCAGCTCGATCAGCGACGCGGGCAGACCTTCCTCGGTGAGACTCGGCGGGTAGATGTCCACCAGCAGCGACCGCAGCTGGCCCGTGCTCTGCCGCAGCCGGCTGGCCGTCGAGCGCACCAGCTCGGCGTCCCGCGCGGGGTCGGGCGGACCGAGCCGAGCCGCGTCCAGGATGTAGGTGAGACCGGTCAGCTCCTGCACCACCCCGTCGTGCAGGTCGCCGGCGATCCGGCGCCGTTCGGCGTCGGAGGCGTCGACGGCATGTTGCAGCAGGCGGGCCGTCCAGCTGCTGGCGTTGCAGCCGGCGGGCGAGGGAGTAGGCGAAGGGGATCTGGACCAGCTGCAGCACGATCAGCCCACCGAGGGCGGCCGGGGCGAACTTGCGCCACTCCGCCTGACCGGCCGACACCACGCCGTCGTAGCGGAAGTAGCTCTCGAACAGCAGCGGCTGCCGGTCGTCGAACGCACCCCGACGTAGACCTCGAGCAGCTTCTCGTACGACTGCTCGTAGGCGTTCTCCGGCCGCGACAGGTCGCTGATCTCGGAGTCGGTGCTCTGCTCGTGCAGGGCCTCGAGCTCCTCGTCGCCCAGGTCGAACCGCTGTCCGATCAGCCGGCTCTCGTCGGAGTAGACGATGCGTCCGCGCTCGTCCCAGATCTTCACCCGGACCAGCGACCCGTGGATCACGTACTCCTGCATGGCCTCGTTGAAGGCGGTCAGCGCGGCCCGGTCACCGGACACCACCTGCGGGGTCAGCCGCGGCTCGGCGATTCCTCGAGCCGTCACCCAGGTGACCTGCCGGGCCGACTCGATCGCCTGGTCGGTGCCGCCCTGCCGAGCGAGCAGCGCGATGATCAAGGCCAGCACCGCCATCACCAGCACCCCGGCCACCGTGAAACGGAGCACCAGCGCGCCCACCGAGACCGGCTCCGACCCACGGTCTCGTCGCAGCCGGCGATCCACGCCCGGATCCTGGGGTGTCGCCGTCCGGACCATGGTCCCGATGGTAAGCGGGCGGCCGCTGCGGGGATGCTGCCCACGACCCGTACGACGGTCGTAGCACCAAAGTGCACTGGGCAGCCGCCCGTCTTCGCCCGCAGGGTTGGGGACATGTCCAGCTCCCTGCAGCGCGTGCTGTCGGCCCCGGTCCGGGCCGAGGCCCCGGCCCTGGCCGGGTCGTGCGCCGCGTCGGTGCTGCGGATCGCTGCCGATCTCGCTCGGCCGTGGCCGCTGGCCATCGCTGTCGACTACGCGCTGGACGAACGGCCCCTGCCGCCGGCCCTGGACTGGGCCTCGCCCGAGCTCGTGCTGGTCGCGGCCGGACTCGCCACCGTGCTGGTGAGTGCGGTGGGTGGGCTGCTCGATCTGGCCGCGACCGGTCCGGCGAGCGGGCGGCCGAGCGGATCGGCGCCCGGCTGCGGGCCCTCGTGTTCGATCACTCCCTGACGCTGTCGCTGCGCTGGCACGGCCGGGTCCGCAGCGGCGGCTCGTGTCGCGGCTGACCACCGACGTGGGTCGGCTGCTCGACGCGCTGGTCGCGACGACGGTGTCCCTGGTGCCGGACCTGATCGCTGTCATCGGCGTGCTGGCTCTGCTGGTGTTCCTCGACCCCGGGCTGGCGGTCCTCGGCCTGATCGTCGTGCCGGTGCTGGCGGTCCTCTCGATCCGGCAGCGACGGGTGGTCCGGCGCACCCAGGTCGCTGCTCGCGCCGCCGCCGGCACTCTCAACGGCGTCACCACGGATCTGATCCGCAACGTCGCCGCCGTCCAGGCCTTCGGTCGGTTCGACCGTGCTCGACAGGACTTCGGTCGTCACAACGACGACCTGCTGGCGGTCGAGATCGCCGCCGTCGACACCGAGTCCCGCTGGGCTCCGCGCAGTGGTGTGGTGCTGGCGGTCGGCGCCGGCCTGGTCCTGGTGATCGGTGGGCTCGGCGTCCGGTCCGGGCAGCAGACGACTGGGCACCTGCTGGTGGTCATCGCCTACCTCGGTGCCCTCTACAGCCCGGTCCGGAGTCTCACCAGGCTGTCGGTCGTGCTGGCCAAGGCCGGCGCCAGCGCGGACCGGGTGGCCGAGATCCTCGTCCGGGCCGAGCGCTGCCGGAAGCTCCCGAGCCCGACCGCTGGTCGGCCCGGTCAGCCGACTGGAGTTCCGCAACGTGACGTTCGGCTACGACGCCGACCGGCCGGTGCTGGCCGACTTCGACC
>CAWGEY010000008.1:0-442940 GCA_963821695.1 uncultured Actinomycetota bacterium | reverse complement strand
GCAAGTGGTGGCTGACCGAACTCACCCGGTACGCCAACGATCGCGGGGTGGAGCTGGCCGAGTTGCCGATCTCACCCGCGCAGGTGGCCGCGATCCAGGGGCTGGTCGACGCCGGCACGGTCAATGACAAGTTGGCGCGGCAGGTGTTCGAGGGCGTGCTGGCCGGAGAAGGGACGCCGGCCGAGGTCGTCCAGGCCCGCGGCCTGGCCGTGGTGACGGACGACGCCGCACTGGGCGAGGCGGTGGATGCGGCGATCGCCGCCCAGCCGGAGGTGGCGGACAAGATCCGGGCCGGAAAGGTCCAGGCCGCCGGCGCGCTGATCGGGACCGTGATGAAGGCGATGCGCGGTCAGGCCGACGCCGGCAGGGTCCGCGAGCTGATCCTGCAGCGCCTCGCCTGAGGTTCAGGGCAGGGCACCTAGCAGACCGAGCCGGAGTCGACCGGAAGATCGGAGCTGGGGTCCTTGATGGCCGGCTGGGTGCCGGTGATCTTCGCCGCGCAGGAGCTGGCGCCGCCGCTGCTCAGATGACTGCCGTCGAGCCAGATGTCCAGCGTGTACGCCCCACCGTTGCGCCCGTCGCTGCAGGCTCCGCAGAGATCCTCGACGATGAAGTACTTCTTGAGTTCCGGCAGATAGAACTTCGTGCCGAAGGCGAACCGCGGCCCGAAGCCCACGGCGACGGTGATCGGGTCCTTCCAGGTGCCGTTGCCGCCCGCCCGGTCGTGGATGACCGACCGGGCGATCTGCGCCGAACCCGGCGGGCTGTTGTCCCAGTACGTGTAGCCGGTCACGAAGACGTTCGACCGCTGGCCGCCGCCGTTGCCGACGTCGGCCGGTTCGCCGCCGTCGATCACGGACTTGGTCTCCCGGGTGCCGCGAAGCACGACCTTGGTGCGCGGCTCGATGGTGATCGTGGAGCTGGTCTGCTTCCGGCTCTCGAGTTTCCCGTTGTGCCGGACCTCGGTGTACACGGTCGTCCGGACACCGTCGGCACCCTTGGTCTTGACCTCGGTCTCGCCCTCGTCGAGCTTCTTCGTGTCGCGGTAGGTGGTCTTGAACTCCACGTTCTTCTTCTTGGCCACCGCTTTGCGCTCCACTCGGGTGTACCGAAGTGAGGCGCCGTTCGTCAGCGTGGCGTTCGGGCTGACGCTCAGTTTGTCGTCGGCGTCGACCACGATCCGGGCGGCCGTCAGGGCCTCGCCGACGGTTTGGGCGGTGGTCGTGATCCGCCTCTTCGTACCGGCGTTGTCGATCGTCACGAGTTTCTGGGTGGACAACGCGAACGCGATGCCCTCGCGGCCGATCGCGGAGCTGCGGCTGGTGGACAGGTCACCGCCGGCCACCGCGATCTGGCGCGCCCTGAGCGCCTGGTCGACGGTCGTCGCCGTGGTCCAGAAGGTCTGCGGCTCGCCGTCGACGCTGATGGTCACCTGGCGGCCGAACTGCACGGCGATCCGGGTGCCGTCGCTGACCTCGGTGTCCGGTCCGGGAGCGAGGACGTCGTGCTGTCCGACCGTGATGCCCTGGCTCTCCAGCACCTGGGCGACGGTGCCGGCCATGGTGCTGACGTCACGGGTGGCGCCGTCCACGGAGAGTTGAACGTCCTTGTCGGCGACCGCGTAGCCGAAGGTCGCGCCGGCCAGGGCCAGCACAGCTACGCCTGCCGCCACGGCAGGGAAGATCTTTCGCACGGGAAAATGACTCCTGGATCCATCGGATGTGACGGATCTTTGCTGTCGGAAATCGGAGCAGGTGAAGCTGGTCAGTCACGAAAGCATAACGAACGGTTGAACGGTCTCCAAAAGAGCGGGCCCGGAGGCGCGACGTCGAACCCGAGTGAACGTGACGCGGCGGTGGTCGCGGTCAGGCCGAGGCCGAGCGGCGCGTGCCTGGTCCCACCGTGTCGGCTGCCTCCCGGATCAGCTCTCGGATCCGTGCGTCGAATTGTCCGAGTCGCCGGAGGCTGTAGCGGTGCATCCGCACCTGTCGGGAGGTGGCGAAGGAGGTCCGTGGCATCGGATCACTCACCTCGCGCAGCAACTCGATTCCCAGTTCGAGATAGTGCGACTTGACGTACGCCGAGGCGAACACCCGTTTGCGCGCGAACGCGATCTCCGAGGTGTGGACCCGCTCCTCGACGTCGGGCAGCGATCGGCAGAACTCACGGAACGCGGTCAGCTTCGCGAGATCCTCCGCCTCCAGCGCTGCGGTGAACTGCTCCCAGGTCGAATCAGGCACCTGGCCACCGTACGGTTGAGCACCGACCCAGCGCGGATCAGCTCTGTTCGGCGGGCCCGTACAGCCGGCGATGTCGGGGGAGTCCAGCCAGCCCTCGTACGTCTCGGACTGCGGCCAGCCGTCGGGGGAGTCCTGCCAGGGCTCCTGGCGCCCCCAGGGCAGCAGGTCCATCAGCGGGAAGGTGTGGCTCAGCTGCTCGGTCCCGCGGCCGTTGGTGTGCCAGGTCCGGTACACGTCGTCGCCGTCGCGCAGGAACACGTTCACCGCGAAGCCGCCGCCGGGCGGTGCGTCCACGTCAGATCCGAAGGGGCTGTCGGCGGTGGAGTACCAGGTCATCTGGTTGCCCACCTTGTCCCGATAGGCCAGCGCCTCGTCGATCGGTCCCTGGGTCACGATGACGAAGCGGGCGTCGTACCCGTCCAGGAAGTCGAGCCGGGTGAACTGGGACGTGAAGCCGGTGCAGCCGCCGCACTGCCACTCCTCGTCGGGGAACCACATGTGGTGGTAGGTGATGAGCTGGTGCTTGCCCTCGAACAGGTCGACGAGCCGGACCGGACCGTGCTCGCCCTGCAGCGTGTAGTCCGGCATCTTGACCATCGGCAGTCGGCGACGCTGAGCGGCGACGGCGTCGAGTTCGCGGGTGGCCGCCTTCTCCCGGAGGCGCAGTTCGTCGAGTTGGGCGCGCCAAGCGTCGGCATCGACGACCGGCGGCAGGGCAGAGGTTGTGGTACTGGTCATGGGCAGATCCTCCTCGCGACGTCAGACATTTTGAGACTGCCCCAGGTCGGCGAACTCATCGGAAGTCGGCCCAGATTCTGCGAGATTCTCCGTCGAGAGTGATCTCCCCGCCGTACGGCAGGATCCACTGCGGCCGGGTGTGCCCGAACGGCACCCCGACGCAGACCACCGCCTCCGGGTTGTACCGGGCGATCGTCTCGATCGCCGCATCCCGCTGGGCGGCCCGATGCGCCGCCCGCTCGGCGGCCGGCGGCCGGGGCTGACCGACGTCGGAGGCGGGCGGTCGGGCCACGAGGACGCCGGCCACGGCCGCCAGCAGACCTCGTTCGCCCAGCGAGCGCAGGATCCAGCCGAACTCGCGGGCCGGGATGATCTCCTCACTGGACTCGACCAGCAGCACCGCGCCCGTCAGGACCGCGGGATCGGGAGAAAAGCGGCCGGCTGTCAATGCCCACTGGATGACCTCGATGCAGCCACCCCACGTCGGGCCGGTCACCGACCCCGTCGGCCCGGCCCACGTCCAAGGCTCGGTGGGTCCCCGGTCACCGAATTCGGTCAGAGCGGCCGGATCGGTCCACTCGCGGCCGAAGTCCTCCGACTCTCCGGGGTCGGTGATCTCCAGCCGGGCGCCGGTGATCAGCGCCGCGCACAGCGCGGCTCGGTGGATCGGGTCGACACCCGCTCCGGCGCCCAGCTGCACCTGGACCGATCCGCCGTAAAAGCCCGCGACCCCGTGCGTCCACAGCCAGTTCAGCAGGTTGGTGTTGTCGCTGTAGCCGAGGAAGGGTTTCGGGTCGGCCCGGATCGAGCGCCGGGTCCAGGTGCGGTACGACGGTGATCTGGTCCTCGCCGCCGATCGTGGCGAGCACCGCCCGGATCGAGGAATCGCCGAAGGCCGCGTTCAGATCGGCGGCCCGATCGGCGGCGCTGGCCCCGAGACGCCGCGTCGTCGGGTACTCGACCGGGACCAGTCCCGTGACCTCGGTCAGCCGCCTGAGTCCCTGCTCGTGGATCGCCGGGGCCACGGCGGGAGCGGCGAAGGAGGGCGACAGCACCGCGACGCGGTCGCCCGGTTTCGCCTTCGGCGGATGAATCAGCGGCACTCTGTCCATGGGTTCATCGCACCATCACGCCGGCGCGGCTCGGAAATCCCCAGGCGGCTCGGCCGTCAACCAGAGCACGGAGAGCCCGAATGGCAACACCCGACGGAGCATACGGTCCGCTGTCGCTATGCATCGGCGCCCTGGCCTACATTCGAAGCATGGCCGAGAATCCGACGCTGCTCGACTGGGCAGGCGGTCCCGCGGCGATCCGCCGACTCATCGACGCCTTCTACGACCGGGTTGAGGCTGATGATGTGATCGGACCCTTCTTCCCAGGCGGGGTGAGCGAGGGGCACCGTGAGCACGTGACGGCCTGGTGGGTGGAGGTATTCGGCGGCCCGGCCGACTACACCGACCGACACGGGGGGTACCCCTCGATGCTCGCTCACCACCGCGGTCTGGCCATCAGTGCTGATCAGCGATTTCGGTTCGCCACGTTGCTGAACCTGGCGGCCGACGACGCGGCGCTTCCCGAGGACCCGGAGTTCCGGGCCGCTTTCGTCGGATACGTGGAGTGGGGGACGCGGCTCGCGCTGCACAACTCTCAGCCGGGCGCGGAGGTGGTCGAACAGGCGCCCGTACCCCGCTGGGGGTGGGGTGTCGCGCCGCCGTACCGACCCTGACGTGAGCTCCGGCGCGGCAACCTGTGCGTCGACGGCCAACTCGTCGACTGATCCGCCGACATGTCTGACGGTGACGAGGTGGTGCCACATGGGCCCGAGTGCTGGTCGTGCTGCATCAACGCACTGACGTATCAGCTGGAAAGCCGATCGCGGTGTTGATCAACGGCAACTGATCACGGCGCGGACCCGCTTCGGCTCGGTCCACACCCTCCGGGTCGACCAGACCCTGGAACGTGAAGGAGTCGAGTTCCCACGGGATGTTGGTCGCCGTCAGCGGCTGCGGGCCATCCATCAGGTGAAAGTGCAGGTGCGACTCCGACGTGTTTCCGGAGTTGCCGGCCTCGGCGATCTGCGCCCCGCGCTGGATCACGTCGCCGGGCTTTACCTGTATCGAGCCGGTCTTCAGGTGGGCGTAGAGCGCGTACACGCCCTCGCGCAGCTTCAGCACCACGCGGTTGCCGCCGAGATCGCCGAGCGGCAGCGTGAGGAACGTGCGGGGCGGCGCCTCGGGCAGGTCGTTGACCACGGTGACGACCGTTCCGTCGGCGACCGCGATCACCGGCTGCCCGAACGTGAAGTAGCTCTCGTTCTTCTTCGGGTCACCCTCGAAGGTGGCCTGGGTGCCGTTCGTGAAGTCCACGAGGGGACGGGCATCGAGGTCGAACCGCAACCAATCCACGGCGTACCGCTCGGCTCCGTTGATCCGCCCGCCCACCGGCACCATCGCCCCCCGGTGCGGCGACAGGCTGCAGCACGCGTTGCCGGCGACCCAGCTGTCTCCGGTGAGCGGTGGTCCGATCACCTCCGGCGATCCGTCGCACGGACGGTGACCGCGCCGCCGATCTCGACACTGCGGCTCGGGAAGTTGTTGGTGGCGAAGTCACCCTGATTCGGTTCGAATGCACCGTACGTGGCCGTCACCCGGTGACTCAGCGCCGCCGGCACCTCGGCCCGATTGTCGAAGACGGCCTCCATGATCAGCAGCACGGTCCGTCCCGGCGGCACGGTCTTGGCTGGTACCGGGGGGAGCGCATAGTCGCCGACGATGATCGACAAGGCCACGACCTGTTCGCCTTTCAGGGTCGCGATGACCGGACCCGACGGCCCACCGGCCAGGGTCTGCACGCTCGTGAGCGTCGCCGGTCGGGGCGACGCGTTGAGCACCTGCAGTTCGTAGACCACGTGCACCTTGCCGTCGCTGCCGGAGACCGGAATCGGATCCGGCGCCAAGGCCGTGATGATCAACGGGGTGAAGCGCTCCGGTTCGCTCGAGCCCTCTGGTTCCTCGGTGGCGGTCGACGGCGCTCCGGCGGGACGGGGCGCGGGGGCGGGCTCAGGCCCCGGACTCGGCATCCGGCAGGACGTGGCGACCAGCAGGATCAGCACCGTACCCAGAACGGCGCTCGCAGTGACGGCTCGAACCTGCGGCATGACGGACCCTCCTCAGCGGTAACCATCGCGACCAGCCTCGCGGCCTTCGACGTTAGGGGAGACACGGGCGGGGCCGCAATCGATCGAGGGCAGCGTTCGCCGCCCGAGGTCCTCGCCCTGGGGTCGGCGTTCGCCGACCAAGGGTCCCCGCCCTGCGTCAGACCCCGGCCTATCCGATCAGCGCGGGCCGAGCCCGGTGCGGCCGTCGATCAACTCCCGCGCGATGTCGAGGTGTCCCGCGTGCCGCGCCGTTTCCTCGATGACGTGCAGCAGGACGCCGCGAACCGTGGTGACCTCGCCCTCCAGCTCCTCGGGCTGCAGGGTCAGCGGGTCGTCCAGCTCGAAACGCGCGAGGATCGCGTCCGATCGCTCACTCTCGTTCCGATACTGGGCCAGTGCCTCGGCCAGGGTCGTCGGCTCCTCGGGCCGGACCGGCGTGTGGGCTGGGTCGCCGTCGAGCGCGAAGACGAACCAGTGCCGTTCGACGCCGGCGAGGTGGACGGCCATGCTGAGGGGCGTCCAGTCGCTGGGCACGACGCTGCGGTGGGCGTCGTCCTCCGACAATCCCTCCAGGACCTGCGCGGCGGCCGCCCGGTTGGCCGCGAGGAAGTGCAGCAGGGCGGCGCGTTCGCCGATGTCGGGGGCGGACGGGATCCGCTGCAGGATTCACCCCGCCGAGGTTAGCGGTGACTCCTGACCGTCAGCTGCCGAGATGCGGGAGGCCGAAGATGGGCGCGACGACCTCGTTGTACACGTAGAAACCGATGATCAACAGGCCGACGACGGACCAGAACCCCCACCGCCGGCGGCGTAGTCGTCGGCCCTTCTCGGCGACCAGGTTCGTCGCCGTCTGTGGCGGTCCATCTCCCGCGAACGCGAAGACGGGTTCCTGGCTCGGGTTCGACGGCGCCGCCGGCGAGCGGGCCGGTGTCGCGCCGACGGGTTGGAGCGGACCAGCGCCCCCGGGTCCGAGCACGAAGCCCGGGAACAACTGGAATCCGGTCGACGCCGCGGGCGGCTCGGAGGGGCCGGGCGCCGGATCGGCGGATCCCGTCGGATTGCTCGCCGCGGGTCGGCCGGCCGGGTCGGACTCCAGCAGGGCGAAGTCGTCGCGGTAGCGGGCGGTCCGCCGGACCGTCCGGGCGACGACGGTGTCGACCAGTTCTTGCAACCACGCGTAGGTAGCGGGGTTCAGCAGGTCGAACCGGCTGCCGTAGCAGAACATCGTGTCGTCGATGATCTCGACGTCGAAGGTGCCGAGGCGGTCGATGAACAGGGCCATCAGGTCCGGAGCGAAGATCTGGAACGCGTCCCGGCCGTAGTCACTCGGCGCGTAGAGGGTGAACGAGGCGTCGAACTCTCCGCCGAGGGTCAGTCGCTGGTCGGTGGCCAGATCGACTGGGAGGTTCGAGGTCTTGATCCCGAAGACACTCGCGTTGTTGGCCTTCGCGTCGAGCAGCAGATGAGGAAGCCGGCGGTCGAGCTTGATCGCGACGTAACCCCAGCCGTAGACCCGGACGCTGTCGTTGTCGGAGCCGCGTTCGACGTAGCGGTAGTTGCCGATCTCGACGTGCCGGCCGGACGTGGTGCTCAACCGCCGTTCGACCGTCCGGTCGGTACCGGTGCCGAAGATCACGCCCGGATAGGAAGCGCTCTCGTCGTGGCCGTACCGCAGTTGGTTGGCCCCGGCGAACCCGACGAGCCGGTACGCCGCCTCCCACCACCAGCGCGGCACGATCATCGACCGGATGACCGATACCACCCGGAGCAAGGCCATCAGGGCTCCGAACACGATCAGCACGACGATGCCGACGATCACCAGGTTCAACGGGAACGGCGCCTCGAGCGTGAACGACCAGACCGCGGAGATCAGCGACCGGCCGCCGGTGAAGACGATGAACAGCAATCCGGCCAACGGGATCACCACCGGGATCAGCTGGGAGATGATCTCGCTCACGCCCGGCCGCTGGAAGCCGGTGGTCATCACCTTCCACGGTTTGTTCGTGGCCTTGGAGTCGGCGATGAAGGCATCGATCGGCTGCCGGTCGAGGGGCTGGGTCAGTGGCGCGAAGTCGAGCTGTCGGGCGGGGCGGTACGGCTGGCCAGCGTGATGACTCGACGTGCTCACGAAGACCCCCCGGACGACTCGCTCGGCGCGGTGGCCGATAGACGCACGGTAGAGCCATACCCGGTCAGTCCGCCACCGATCGGGAGGAGTTCTGAGAGCCTCCGCAGATACTCCGCGGGGCGGATGCCACGGGCGGGAGCTACTTGTTGGTCCCGGTGGACACCGAGCCCTGCAGCTGGCGCTGGAAGATGAGATAGACGATGAGCACCGGCACGACGGTGATGACGACGGCGGCGAAGAGCGCGCCGAAGTCCACCGAGTAGCCGGCCTGGGACGCGAACGCAGCCATGCCCTGGGTCAGCACGTAGTTGTCGGGGTTGCTGTTGAGGGCCACCGGGAGCAGGAACTGATTCCACAGCCCGACGAAGTTCAAGATCGCGACAGTGGCCAGGCCGGGCCGGGCCATCGGCAGCATGATCTGGAAGAAGGTCCGCCACTCGCCGGCGCCGTCCACGGCCGCGGCTTCGGCGATCGATTTCGACAGCGACCGGAAGAACGCGTACAGGAAGAACACCGTGAACGGGAACGCGAACGCCGCGTAGGTCACGATCAGACCAGGCAGGGTGTTCAGCAGCCCGATGCCGCGCAACACGAAGAACAGCGGCACGATGGCCAGGAAGACCGGGAAGGTCAGTCCGGCCAGCATGGCGTAGTAGATGATTCGGTTGCCCGGGAAGCTGAAGCGGGCGAGCACGTACGCGCTCATCGATCCGAACAGCATGGTCAAGGCGAGCGCGCCGAAGACCACGATGACGGAGTTGAAGAAGAAGCTGCCGATGCCGGCCGTGGTCCAGGCGTTGGCGTAGTTGTCGAAGCTCAAGCTGGCGGGCAGCGCAAACGGTGAGGCGAAGATCTCCGAGCTCGTCTTGAAGGAGGACATGACCACCCAGAGCAGCGGCACGATGACCAGCAGCGACCAGATGATCAAGACGCCGTGGGAGAAGACGCCGACCACCTTGTCGGCGGTTGCACCCGGCCGGCTGCCGCTACGTCCGGTCTGCCGGGGCGCGTCGGCGGTTGCGTCGGCGGTCCGCGCGGGCGCCTTGGTGTCACTCATTCGGCCACCTCGCTCTTCCCGCCGGTGAGCCGGTTGATGCCGAAGACCAGACCGGCGTAGGCCAGGGTGATCAGGGCGAGCACCACGCCCATGGCGGACGCGTAGCCGAACTGGCCCTTGGTGAAGGCCGTGGTGAACAGTTGCTGGGACATCACCAGGGTGGAGTTCTCCGGTCCGCCTCCCGGGGCCAGCGCCGCCACGTAGACGAACGCGTCGAGGGCGAGGATGCCCATGTAGATGAAGGCGGTCTGGACGTTGTCGCGGATCAGCGGGATGGTGATCGAGATCGCGGTCCGGAACCGGCCGGCACCGTCGATCCGGGCCGCCTCGAAGATCTCGGCGGGTACGCCCTTGATGGCCGCGATGAACAGCACCATGTAGAAGCCGACCGAGCCCCAGACGATGGTGAACATCACCGCGATCCGCGCGGTCCGGACGTCACCGAGCCAGGCGAATGCGGTGAACTGATCGAAGCCGAGCCGAGTCAGTACGCCGTTGAGCAGGCCGCTGTTGGGGTCGTAGATCTGGGCCCAGATGAGACCGATGACGATCGCCGGCACCACGTACGGAAAGAACGACACCACCCGGTAGAAGCTGGAGTTCCGCAGTCCCCGGATGTTGCCGCGACTCGACCCGCCGATCGTGACGAGGGAGGCGAAGAACAACGCGATCGCGATGGTGACGATCGGCAGCACCAGGGCGAGGATGATGTTGTTGGTCAGCGCCTTCATGAAGATGTCGTCGTCGAGCAGCTTCGCGTAGTTGTTCAGTCCGACGAACTTCATCTCCGGGCTGAACCCGGTCCAGTTCGTCAGCGAGAAGTACGCCGCCTGGATGAACGGCGACACCACGAAGGCCAGATAGCCGATCACGGGCACGACCAGGAAGATCAGGAAGAAGCTCACCCGGTCGAAGGTGAGGTTCCGCCGGCGCCAGCGGGCTGAGGCCAGAGCCCGGACCCCCCGGGAGGAGGCCCGGGGGGTCGCGGTGTCGAGCGCAGTCACGGAATCGAACCTGCCCCGCTCGGGTGGGTCACGTCAATCACTTGACCTCGACCTTCTTGATCGAGTCGTCATTGGCGGTCTTGTCGGTGATCTCCTGCAGTCCCTTGGTCAGGTCGGCGACGCTGGACCCGCCCTGCAGGAAGGTGTTCCAGAGCACGAGCATGTCGGTGTTGAGGCCGTAGAGGTCGATGAAGTTCCAGGTGAAGACGTTGTCGCCCGCACCCTCGAGCAGCTTCACCTGGGACACCAGGGCCGTGGAGCCGAAGCCGTCGGCGGGCACGGTGCCCTTGACGATGGTCGAGGAGAACGTGGTCTTGGCGAAGTTGGTCGCCGCCTCCTTCGACAGCATCGCCCGCATGAACTCCTTGCCGCCGGCGACGTTCTTGCCCTGCGACGGGACGATGAAGCCCTCACCGGCGGTGGAGTGCATGGCCTCCCAGGGCAGCTTGGAGTCGCTGGACACCACCGGCTCCGGGGCACCGGTCATCTCGAAGCCCGACTTGGTCTGCTTCTTCATCTCGTTCTCGATCCAGCCGCCGCTGGGGTAGAGGATGAAGTCCTGGGCGTTGCTCCATTGCGATTGTGCGGCGGTGAACTGGGTGCCCGCGCCGCCCGGCTTCACGTAGTCGGCGTCGATGATCTTCTTCAGCCCGGTGAACACCGCCTGCATCGGCTCGGAGGACCAGCAGTCGGGCTTCAGGTTCTCCAGCGCCAGCCGGACATCGTCGCCGCCCTGCTTGATCGCGGACGCGATGGCCATGGTCTGGTAGTAGGTCGCTGCTTCCTTGCCCCAACCGAGCAGGAACTTGCCCTTGCCCTTGGCCTCGGTTCCTAGCGCAAACATCTCGTCGTAGGTCTTCGGCACCTCCCAGCCGTTGTCCTTGAACAGCGAGGCCGAATACCACAGGGCGTACACGGTCAGCACGTAGTTCAGCTGGACGAACTTGCCGTCGAAGGTGCCCGGCTCGGTCACCCCCGCGAACAGGGTGTCCTTGATCACCGTGCCCTCGTAGTTCTTGGCGTTGATGACGTCGGTGAGGTCTTCCAGCTGGTCGCGAATGGTGTTGATGGCGATCAGGCCCTCACCGGAGTTGTCGATGACGTCCGGGGGATTGCCGGCGACGAAGCGGGGCTGCAGTGTCTGGGCGAGCTTGGTGGCCGGGGTGACCTTGACCGTCGAGCCCTTTTGCAGCGCCTCGACCTGCTTCGCAGCGAACTCGGTGTACTCGACGCCATAGCCGCCCTTGAAGATGACCGCGTCGACGGTGGAGTTCGCGGCCATGCCGAACGGGTTCGTGTCGCTCACCGGGCCGCCGGCCGAGGATGCTCCCGGGGTGGGCCCGGTGCCCGAGGTGGCGCAGGCGGCCAGCGAACTGCCGGCCAGGGCGAGGCCAGCGACGCCGAGGGAGCCGCGCAGGAAGTCACGCCGCCGGAGCGGCCGATCGGTGATGCTCATTGTTTCCTCCAGGTCACGATGTGGTGGGTTGGTGATGGTTGTGGTTGGGGTCTGTTGTGGTTGGGGTCTGTGGTTCGGGGCTCGTGCCGGCCGGTGGTCAGGTCCCGCGCCTGATCCGGCCGCGATAGCGATCTTCGAGTCGGGAATTGTGGTCGTCCCCGCCCGGGATGTTCGCGGACAGGTAGATCGGTGGGGTATCACCACGGTCGGCGATCCGCTCCGCCACGCCGATCGTGAGGAGCTGGGCGATGAACGCGCAGGTGATCGAGGAGACCGACCCCACGGGCACGCCGCCGGTCAGGGTCAACGTGGCATCGCCGTACGGAGCCAGGTTGTCGACCACCACGTCGGCGACGTCACACAACCGGAGACCGCTCGGGTGCTTCGGCTGCACCCGCATCGTGTGTTCCATCGACGTGACCGCGATCAGCTGGTGACCGTGCTCCTTGATCAGCTGCGCGAATCCGACGATGGACCCGTTCACCCCGGAGTTCGACGCGATCATGAACAGGTCGCCCGGCTGGACGGGCGAGATGTCCCACAGCTCCTCGACGATCGCGGGATCGCGCTCCAGGCTCGATCCGCCCAGCTCGTCGACCGAGAGGCTGCCGCGCAGCACCAGGTCTCGCAGCGCGATCTTGTTGGTGGGGATCAAGCCACCCGCCCGACCGGCGATCTCCATGGCGAACGCTTCGGAATGGCCGGTACCGAACGCGTGCACCACGCCGCCGGACGTCACCGTGTCAGTGATGAGCTCGATCCCGGCATCGAGTCCGCCGCCGGCCGCCGCCTCGGCGATCCGGGTGATCCGGCTCTGCACCTGCTCGGCGAAGGCGGTCGTGCTGGCGTGCATCGCGGTCTGCGCGATCATCCGTTCCCTTTCGTCGCGTGGTCGGCGCCGACATCGGAAAAGCCGTCGTCGGCGTCGTCGTGGTTCGAGCCGTGCCGGCGCGGCCGGCGGTGGCCGGCCACGGCGCGCGCCGACGCCGCGAGCTTCCGACTCGACCGGTCGAAGCTCTGCTGGGCGACGAGCAGGTAGAGCAGGTCGAGCACCAGCAGCTGGCCATGCTTGGCGGAGAGGTCGTCGGGCTGCAGGAACTGCTCGTACACCGAGGTGACGATGCTGAGTTCGGCGATGTCGGCCATCGGGGAGGCCGGATTGTTGGTGATCGTCACGGTCAGGGCGCCGGCCCGGCCGGCCTCGGTCAACATCTGCAGCGTCTCGTCTGTCCGCCCGGTCGTGGAGATGCCGATGGCCACCGTGCCGGCGTCCTGGATGGCCGCGCTGGTGAGCCCGGTGTGCACCTCCGCCCACGCGTACGCCTTGATCCCGATCCGGTAGAGCCGGCCCTGCAGTTCTTCGGCGAGCATCGCGCTCCCGCCGACGCCGTAGATGTCCACATGGCTGCTGACCGCGATCCGGCGGGCCACCTCGGTGATGACGCCCAGGTCGATCGCGGCCGTGGCCTGCCGCAGCGACCGGATGTGACTGCTGATCAGCAGCCGGAGCAGGTCCTCGGGGGAGTCATCGGGCCCGAAACCGCGGCCGATCTCGGCGGTCCAGGAGTCCACGGCGGTGCTGCGCCCCATCTCGGTGGCGATCCCAACCCGCATCTCAACGTACCCGGCGTAGCCGATCAGGCGGCAGAATCGGGTGACCGTGGCCGCCGAGGTCTGGGCCTGCTCGGCCACCTCACCGATCGACTGGGTCAGCGGGGCCTGCGGCTCGCGGAGGAGATAGTCGGCGACCCGGGCCACCGCACCCGGCATGTCCGGACGGATCGCACTGATCCGGTCGGCCATGGCCGGTGCGTGCTCGCGGGTAACCGCCGCCCGATCAGCTGTGAGAATTACTCTCTCCTGACGTACTGCCTGCTGAAAATTTCTCTTACCTTAGGTCAGGGGCATCCGGTGGGCAAGTCCGAAACGCTGGCCGTGACCAACGTGTGATGAGGGTGTGATGCGGGTGTGATGAGGGTGTCACCCAGACCGATTCGGGATCGGATGGGGCACCGGCCGATGATGTGGCCATGACACTCCTGCTCGCCGTGGACGCCGGCGGGACCAGCACCCGGGCACTGGTCCTCGACACCGCTGGGTCCGTGCTGGGCTTCGGTCGCGCCGGCGGCGGGAATCCGACCTCGCGCGGCGTCCCGGGTGCGGTGTCAGCGATCGTTGCAGCCGCCACGCAGGCGGCCGGACGGGCCGAGGTCGCCTTCGATCGGGGGGTCGCCGCGGCCACCATCGCGATGGCGGGCCAGCAGACGCCCGACTTCGCGGCCGAGCTCAGCAGCCGGCTGGGCCGACTCGGCTGGGCGCGGGTGGTGCTGCAGCACGACCTGCTCGGTGCCTTCGGCTCCGGGACCTGGGAGTTGGCCGGATACGCGCTCATCGCCGGTACCGGCAGCGTCGCCGCTCGGGTGAGCGGCGGCGAACTCGTGCAGGTGGTGGGCGGGCGCGGTTGGTTGCTGGGCGACGCGGGCAGCGGATTCTGGGTCGGGCACCGGGTTGCCCGTGCGGTGATCGCGGCGCTGGACGGCCAAGCCGACGCAACCGCCCTGACCCCGCTGGTCCTCAAGGCTTCCGGTGTCGCGCTGCCGGGGGACTCGGCGCCGGAACGGGGCACGGCGCTGCGGTCCTTGATGGCGGTGCTCTACGCCCAGCAGCCGGTGCAGCTGGCGGCACTGGCCCCGCTGCCGTTCGCCGTCCCGGACGACCCCACCGCCCGGCAGATCCTGGTGGCGGCGTCGGGCGCTCTCGCTGATCTGGTGGCCGCGGTGCAGGCGCCGGGACAGCGCGGGCCGGTCGTCGTCGGCGGGAGCGTCGTCGTCCAGGGACTGCTGGCTGCGGCCCCCTCGTTGCGCCGAGACCTCGTGCCGATCGGCGGTGACACCACACTGATCCCGGTCTCCGACGGTGTGCTGGGCGCCGCCGTCCTGGCGTTGCGCGATTCCGGCGTCGAGGTGAGTGAGGCTGGCTTCAATCGACTCCGCGCCGCAGCCGAGGCCGCCCGCGCCACTCCGCCCTGAGCTTGCGAAGGGCTCGAGTGAGTGGTGGAATTCGCGGCGTCGGTCGGAGGACGACGGCCGGCGTCTGGAGCGAATTCCGCAGCGAGCGGACAACTCAGAACCGCTGCCACTCCGGCTTGTTCGCGTACGTGTGCCGGTAGTAGTCCCGCAGCGTGAGTTCGGCGGCGGCGGCGTCGTCGATGATCACTGTCGCGTGCTCGTGGAACTGCAGGATCGAGGCCGGACAGAGGGCGGTGACCGGCCCTTCGACCGCCGCCGCTACGGCTTCCGCCTTACCGGTTCCCTGCGCCACCAGCAGCACCTCCCGGGCGTCCATGATCGTGCCGAGTCCCTGGGTCAGGCAGTGGGTGGGGACGTCGTCGGGGTCATCGAAGAAGCGGGCGTTGTCGGCCCGCGTCTGCAAGGCGAGCGTCTTCAGCCTGGTCCGGGACGCGAACGACGATGTGGGCTCGTTGAAGCCGATGTGCCCGTTGGCCCCGATGCCGAGAATCTGCAGGTGTACGCCGCCGGCTTCGCGGATCGCCTGCTCGTACGCCGCGCAGGCCGCCGCCAGGTCGGCGGCCCGGCCGTCCGGCACCGCGACCTGCCCCGGGTCCAGGCCCAGCGGTTCGACCACCTCCCGCCGCAGTACTGAGGCGTAGGACTCTGGATGCTCGGCCGGAATACCGACGTACTCGTCGAGCGCGAAGGCACGGAGCCCACCGGTGTCCAAAGACCCGTCGCGGACCTGCCCGGCGAGCTCGCCGTAGATCGCGAGGGGCGACGAGCCGGTGGCCAGCCCGATCACCGGTTTCGGGCGGCTCCGGATGACGTGGGCGACCTTGCGGGCGGCCAGCGCGCCCACCTCGGCCGGCGAGCCCATGATGATCACTTCCATCAGACACCCCCTTCGAGCCATGCCCCGGCCTGCATCACCCGTTGCAGTCTGCCCGCTTCGTCGACCACGCACAGGTCAGCCCGGGCCCCCGGCTCGATCCGGCCGACGTCGCGCAGCCCCAGATGACGGGCCGCGTTGCTGGACGCCATGGCGGCGACTCGGGCGACACTGCCGACGACGCCCGTCATGACCTCGAACGCGTCGGCCATCGTGGCCGTCGAGCCGGCAATCGGACCGGGTGCTCCGTCGTCGCCGACCAGCCGGGCTACACGGTCCCGCACCCGGACCCGAAGGCCGCCGAGGGCGAACTCCCCGTCGGCCATCCCGGCGGCCACCATCGCATCGGTGATGAGCAGCACCCGATCGGGACCGGCGGCCGCCGCGGCCATGGCGAGCACGTCGGCGTGCACGTGGTGCCCGTCGGCGATGAGTTCCACGCCGACCCGAGGATCGTCGAGCAGCAAGGGGATCGGGCCGGGCACCCGGTGGTGCATGGCCGGCATCGCGTTGAACAGGTGGGTCGCGGTGCGAGCGCCGGCGTCGAGGCCGGCGGCGGTGGCGTCCCGGTCCCCGTCGGTGTGTCCGATCGCCACCGTCACCCCGAGGTCGGTGAGTCGCCGGATCGCGTCCAGTCCGCCGTACAGTTCGGGCGCGATCGTGATCATCACGACGTGTCCGCGGCCGGCCGTGATCAAGGTCTCGACGGTGGCCGGATCGAGGTCCCGCAGCAGGGTCGGATCGTGGGCGCCGGGCTGCGCAGGCGAGAGGAACGGGCCCTCGAGATGGATGCCCGCGAAATGTCCGTCGTCGACGAGATCGGCCAGCAATCCGAGCTGACGGACCAACACGTCGATACGTGCGGTGACCAGACTGGCCAGGCTGGTGGTCGTGCCGTGCACCGCATGGAAGGCACGCGCGGCCAAGGCCGCCTCCGGGTCCGCGGTGGCGTAGTCGTACCCGCCGCCGCCGTGCACGTGCGTGTCGACGAAGCCCGGAACCACCCACCCGGTCACCGGCTCGGCGCGGCCGTCGGCTTCGGCAGGGGCTGGATCGCAGGCCACGACCAACGCGCCGTCGATCGTGATCATGGCCCGGTCCAACACCTCGTCCGGGGTCACGACGTGGTCGGCGAGCAGCTGGCGCATCGTCTCAGGCTAACGGGGGGATCGCGGCTCGGGACGAGGTCACGGCTCGAGGCGGTGCGGCCGCTGGTCCAAGAAGTCGGCCGGGTCGGCTGCGCCGGGCCGGGTGATCCGATCGGGCCGCAGCCTGGCGAAGATCGCGACGACCGGGCTGAGCAGCACCGCCGAGGCCAAGATCGCTACCGAGGCCGACGTCTGCCGGCCGAGGACGCCGAGGGGCGGTCCGCCGGCCACCTCGCCAAAAGCATTGGCCTGACTCTGGAACGACAAGACGGTGGCGCGTACGGCCGGGTCGAGGTTCCGGTTCATCCACGCGGCCAGAATCGGGGCCGCGAGGGCGGCGGCCGTGGCTTTGAGCCACAGCGCCCCGACCGCTAGCCACAGCCAGCCGCTCAACGCCAGGATCGCGATCCCGGCCACCTGGGCGACGGCGAGCAAGGCCAGGATGCGGTGCGGGTGCGCGGTGTTCAGTCGGTCGAGTCCGAAGTGGTTGACCGCCAGTGAGCAGCCGAGGGCGATCAGCAGGCCAGCCAGTTCGATCGCGACGAACCAGAGATACGGCTGGCTGCTGCCGAGGATGCCGGGCACCGAGAAGTCCGTGACCAGCCTGAACTGCCAGAGCCGGTCGAAGGCTTCCGCGGAAAGGCCGGTGAACACACTGACGATGAGAATCGACCGGACGACTTGGCGTCGTCGCGTCAACGCAAGCCCGGCTCGCGCCGTCGCCACGAGTTGGGAGAATGTCTCCGTGTCCTCGCGGGCAGCGGGCTGGAAATTCTGCTCGGGCATGATCCGCGCCAGCAGGGCCGCGAGCACCAGGAAACCGGCGCCCGACACGATCAGCGGTAGCCGCACGTCGATCAACGACAACGCGCCGGCCCCGACGACACCGGCGATCGTGCCGGCGAGGTGGAGTTGCTGACCCCGGGTGAAGACCGCGGGGACCCGCTCCTCGCCGACCTCGTCGGTGACCCAGGCCTCAACGGCGCCGGAGGTGAAGGTCACGCCCGCGCCCCAGATGACCTGGGCGACCAGGACGGCCCAGAACGCCGGTACGGAGCCCTGCAGGCCGAGACCGATCCCGACCAGGACGAAGCCGATGATGATCGACAGCCGGCGGCTGCGCAGATCGGCCACGAGTCCGGTCGGCACCTCGAGGACGAAGCAGGTCGCCTCGAGCACGGTCCCGACCAGCACGAGCTGGAGCGGGTCCAGTCCGACAACCGTGACCATGTAGATGATGTTGAGCGTGAACGTGAGGGCGTAGCAGAACGCCGACCCCACGGTCAGCAGAAAGAACGTGGGTGCGGCGCCAGCGCGGCGCCGCCGCAGCAGGGCGGACAGCATGAGACGGGCTCCAGGGACGGCTGATCAGGGGTCCCGGGCGGGACCGCTAGAACTCGGGGATCAGGAGCGGACTGTCATGCCACCACGGTAGGGGTTCCCGCCCGCACTCCACCAGCGCAAATTCCCGCCCTGGCCGCTTCGTCAGGTATGGGTACCCTAAGTGGGCCCTGCGCACCGGCAGTCGCCCGGTGACGAGCCATGACGAGGAGATCGATGCCCACCCAGCTGACCGTGACGCGGACCGTAGAGATCACGCCGGCGCTGCGCCGGGTCTGGTTCTCCAGTGATGACCTCACGGCCTTCGCCGAAAGCGAATACACCGACCGCTACGTCAAACTCGTCTTCCCGCGGCCAGGGGTGAGCTACCCGGAGCCGCTCGACCTGCGAGCGCTGCGGGGCACGATCCCGCCCGAGGACATGCCGGTGGTCCGCACGTACACGGCGTTGTTTCCCGACGTCGAACGCGGCACCCTGGCCATCGACTTCGTGATCCACGGCGTCGAGGGGGTGGCCGGCCCGTGGGCCGCGGCCGCCCAACCGGGTGACCGGTTGCTGGCCAACGGGCCCGGCGGCGGCTTCCGTCCCGACCCGACCGCCGACTGGCACCTGCTCGTGGGCGATGAGTCGGCGCTGCCGGCCATCACCGCAGCGCTGAACGCGCTGCCCCCGGACGCGACCGCCCGGGTCGTGGCGCTGGTCGACGGGCCGGATGCCGAGCTTGCCCTGCCGCTGCCGGCCGACGCGACGGCCACGTTCCTGCACCGCCGGTCGGATCGCGCGAGTCTGGCCGATGCGGTCCGGAGTTTGGCCTGGCCGCCGGGGCGGGTGCACGCCTTCGTCCACGGCGAGGCGGAGGAGGTCATGCACGCGATCCGGCCGTACCTGCTGCGCGAGCGCGGCCTCGACCGCAGCCAGGTCTCGATCTCCGGGTACTGGCGCCGCGGACGCACCGAGGAGGGCTTCCGAGTCTGGAAGTCCGAGCTGGCGCAGGCTGAGACCACAGCCTGACCGGTCCCGGCGCCGTGCATCCGCTCAGGAGTCGAGATCCAGCCCGACGGCGGAGGAGCAGCGGCCGAGCTCATCGGCGCTCAGGGCCAATTCCGGAGCCTGCGCCGAATCCGTGATCGAGGCGATCCGTCGGGCGCCGGGGATCGGGATCACGTGTCTGCTGAGCGACAGCTCCCAGGCCAGCACGACCTGCTGCGGACTGACGCCATGATCGTCGGCGATCTCGGCGAAGACCGCGAACTTCTCCCCGACCCGGCGAGCGCCGCCCCCGGTGCCGCCGAGCGGACTCCAGGGCAGAAAGGCGATGCCGTGCTCGTCGCAGTACTGCAGCTCGGCGAAACTGCCGGGGTGCTTCGGGGAGAATTCGTTCTGTACGCTGACCAGGCCGCCGGAGCCCAGCACGTCCTCGGCGATCTCGATCTCCTCGACGTTGGCATTGGAGATGCCGATCGCCTTGATCTTGCCCTCGTCGCGGAGGACTTTCAGGTTCTCCACGCCCTCCGCGTAGATGATCGAGCGGTCGGGCCGGTGCCACTGGTAGAGATCGATCGCGTCGACCCCCAGGGCGTCCAGGGACTTCTCGACCGCCGAGCGGAGGTAGTCCACCGATGCGTCGCGCCCCCACTGCTCGCCCGCGCTACGGGTGATGCCGCCCTTGGTCGCGATCACGACCTCGTCGACGTTTCCGCCCCAGCTCTTGACCGCCTTGCCGACGATCACCTCGTTGTGGCCCATCTGGTCCCAGCTCGGGGCGTAGATGTCGGCCGTGTCGATGAAGGTCACCCCCGCATCGAGCGCGGCCTGGACGGTGGCGATGGCGTCGGCCTCCGAGGGATAGCGCTGGTCGTTGTTCATCGACAGGGGCATGGCCCCGAGACCGATGGCCGAGACGGTGTACGGACCGAGGGATCGAGTTTTCACCCGTCCAGTATTGCGAAGCGTCACCGGCCCAGTGGGGCATAGTGACTGGCGTGGACATCGCGGTGCTCGACGACTACCAGGGTGTGGCGCTGTCGGTGGCGGACTGGTCGCGCCTGCAGGAGCAGGGACGGGTGGACGTCTTCACCGATCACCTGACCGAGCACGCGGGACTCGTGGATCGGCTGCAGCCCTACGATGTCGTCGTCTTGATGCGGGAGCGCACCCCTTTCCCGGCCGCGGTGATCGACCGGCTGGATCGGCTGAGGCTGATCGTGACCACGGGTCGGCGGAATCCGGTGCTCGAGGTCGTCGCGGCCTCCCGGCGCGGCGTCATGGTCTGCCACACCCGCGGACTCTCCTCTTCCACCGCCGAGCTCACCTGGGCGCTGATCCTCGGCGTCAGCCGCAATCTGATCACCGAGGCCCAGAACGTGACCGCCGGCGGCTGGCAGACGACGATCGGCCGCGACCTCGCGGGATCGACTCTGGGCATCCTCGGTTTCGGCCGGATCGGCAGCCAGGTGGCTCGCGTCGGGCAGGCCTTCGGAATGCGGGTGCTCGCCGCCAGCCGGAGTCTCGACGCCGAACGGGGGCGTGCGGCCGGGGTCGAGCCGGGCTCGGTCACCGACGTGCTGAAGGGGTCGGACATCGTGTCCATCCACCTACCGCTCAATGATCAGACTCGGGGGATGCTCGGCCGCGACGCGCTGGCCCTGATGAAGCCGACGGCGCTGTTGATCAATACCTCGCGCGGCCCGATCGTGGACACCGCCGCGCTGCGGGAGGCGCTGGCGACGGGTCACCTCGGTGGAGCCGGGATCGACGTGTTCGATCATGAGCCGCCGGCTCCCGACGATCCGATCCGGCAGACGCCGGGGCTGCTCGCGACGCCGCATCTCGGCTACGTCAGCCGCAACGGTCTCGGCCTCTTCTACGCCGACGCCGTGGCAGACATCGAGGCGTTCGCAGCCGGGCGGCCCATCCGGGTGGTCGAACCCTGACCGGCTGTTTCGCCGGCCGATGATTCCATGATCGAATCGTGGCGGATGGGTACCGGCGTCCTCGAGTTGCCCTCGGGCCGACGGATCCGCGGCCGAAGTCGGCGGCGCCCACCGGAGGACGGACCACGTCCGACCGTCACGGTGCTGCTCGCCGCCTGGCGGCCGGCACCGTCACCTGGAGAGAGCCATTGGCTGTGCTGGCCAGACTTCTGGCTGCCGACCCGACCCGCCGCCGCTCGCCGGCTGCTCCGCCAACTGCACGAGCGCGCCCCGGCCGAGCGAGTGGAGATCGCCTGTGCCGGGGGAGTGGGCCGGACCGGCACCGCGCTCGCGGCGCTGGCCGCGATCGACGGACTCGGTGCCGCGGACGCCGTGGACTAGGTCCGGGCCCGCTACCATCCACGCGCGCTCGAGGTCCCTTGGCAACGGACCTTCGTCCGCTTCTGCGAGCCGCACGCCGGCTAGTGCCCCGGCACCGCGCCGAAGGATCCTGAACCTTCTCCTCCCGGCTCAGACCTGGGCGGGCTCGGCCGCCGGAAAGGCCGCCCGCCACCAGCCGGTCCAGCGTTCGCGTTCGGTTTCGAAGGCGGAGTCGTCGAGACCGTAGGTGGTGACCACCGACATCGCGAACACCTGGTCCGCGCCGGTCGACTTGGTCGCGATGATCACCAACCCGGGCCCGAGCTCGGGCAGCAGGACCCCACGCTGCGTCGAGGTCGAAAACCAGTCGGCACCCAGCGGCGACGGCGTCTGTTCCCAGAGCGCGGCGGCGCCGGCGGTGGAGCCCTCGCCCATCAAGGCGATGGTCCGCCGCGACTCGCCGGGATGCAGCTCGTGCATGAACTTCAGCTGCTGCAGGAAAGTCTGCCAGCCCTCGCTGACCTCGTCGTAGTAGGCGCTCCACTCCTCGTCGGCCCGGTAGACCGGTCGGGTGATCCGGACCCGGGTGCCGCCCGGCACGGCGGTGCACTCGAAGGTGTCCTGGTCGCCGGCCTGGAACACGTGGGCGGCGTCGTCGACGGTCACGCTGTCGACGAAGATCATCTGGATCTCGTCGTCCAGGCTGTCGACGTGCCAACCGTGCCAGGTCTTGATCAGATCCGGTTCGCGGAGACTGCGCCAGACGACCTCCACCGGTGCAGCGATCGTGACCTCGAGGATCGGTGGTTCTGCGTGTTCGTTCATGACTCTCGTCCTTTCACGTCAGGGTGGCCGCCGACGACCACGCGGTAGCGACGGCCGCCCGGACCGCCGTATCGGGTGGACAACTCGGCGACGGATTCGGCGAGCGCTTGGGTGAAGGCATGCACGTCGGCGGGTTGGGCGAACGCGATCTCGGTCTCGAGAGTGAAGGTCAGCAGGCGTCGGCCTGCGCGTTCCGCACCGGCGCGCAGCCGGGTGACGTCGCGCACCGTGGCGGCGGCGACGTCGGCGAGATGTTCGGCCGCGTGGCGATCGCGGGACCGGACCCGGTCCGATCCGCCGATGGCAGCCGGATCCACCACGAGTTCGGCCGAGGTCGCCCGCAGGATGCGTTCGGTGCAGCCGCGGCGGGCCCGGGTTTCGACGAGTTCGACCAGACCCGCGTCCTCCAGCACGCGGAGGTGATAGTTGATCTTTTGCCGGGCGATGCCGGTCCGGCGGGCCAGTTCGCTGGCGGAGGCCGGTTCGTGCAGCAGCCGCAACAGTCGGCGGCGCAGTGCGGGCAGGGCGGCGCGGATCTCGTCCTCTCCGGCCAGCAGCTGGGCTCGCTCCACCCGTACATCCTGGTATTTGACAAACTTGTTTGTCAATAGGCCGCTCGATCGCGATCGGACGCCGCCGCACTACGTTGGTGGCCAGCTGCACGACTGGATCCGATGAGGGGGACGACGCATGCCCACAGTGGTGGTGACCGGTGGTTCGGGGAAGCTGGGCAGCGCGGTGGTGGCGCACCTCGCGGAAGTCGGCTGGAACGTCGTCGTCTTCGACCGGGTCGCGCCGGACGCGGAGGTGATCTACCTGCCGGTGGATCTCACCGACTACGGGCAGGTCCTCGACGCCATGTTGGGGGTCGAGGAGCGGTACGAGCGGGTGGACGCCCTGGTCCACCTGGCCGCGGTGCCGGCGCCGGGCCTGATGGCCGACCACAGCACCTTCGCGAACAACATGTTCGCCACCTGGAACGTGGTCAGCGCGGCCCGCCGGGCCAAGATCACCAACATCGTGTGGGCGTCCAGCGAGACGGTGCTGGGCCTGCCGTTCGACACGCCGCCGCCCTACGTGCCGGTCGATGAGGACTACCCGCCGCGACCGGAGTCGACGTACTCCCTGGGCAAGACCCTGGAGGAGACCATGGCCGCCCAGCTGTGCCGCTGGGATCCGCAATTGAAGATGATCGGTCTGCGGTTCTCGAACGTGATGCGGCCGGAGGACTACGCCGCCTTCGCCGGCCACCAGGACGACGCCGGCGCACGGAAGTGGAACCTGTGGGGTTACATCGATGCCCGGGACGGGGCGCAGGCGGTCCGGCTGGCGCTGGAGTCCGACCTCACCGGTTGCGAGATCTTCGTGATCGCCAACGCCGACACGGTGATGGAGCGACCCAACGCCGACCTGCTGGCCGAGTGCTTCCCCGACGTCGAGGTCCGCGGTGCACCCGGTCCGCACGACACGTTGCTATCGATCGACAAGGCCCGCCGGCTGCTGGGCTACGAGCCGCAGTTCGGCTGGCGAACCTGACGGCCACGGATGGATGCGGATCAGTCGAGAGCGACGAAGTCGAGTTCTTGGAAGTCGCTCACCTCGTGCTCCCAGCGGTCGCGGACGAAGCCGACGTGCAGCGGATGATCGTTGTACGCCTGGTAGGCCGCCCCGTCGGCGAAGCGCATCGAGAAGTTGAACGTGAACCCGCTCTTCGGACTCGACCTGCCGCAACTGCTGGAAATCCGTGACCCCGGGGATGCCGGCCAGACCTCGCGCGGTCTCGAGGAAGTCGGCCTCGGCAGCCGATCCCGGCGCGTGGACGAGGCAAAAGGCGACGGTGTGCTGGATCTCCGATGATCGCTCAGGACTGCTCATCCGCCTATCCTGACCGACCCGTCCGCTACGCCGGCGACGACCCCGGAGCGGTCGGCGATTCGGCGCCTCGGATACTTGATCATCGAACGACCTCAGTCGACAGGTTCAGGAGCGATGACTTCGGAGAGCGAATGGCGGATCTTCGACGAGCGGTGGTGGTTACTCCCGCTCGCCGTTCGGGCGCTGTCGGTCTGCGCGCTGATCGTGGTCTTCAGCCTCTCCGGTCTGCAGGTCGAGTGGCTCGCCGCCGCATTGGCGATCTTGATCGTGCTCCGCACCGCGATGACCTGGTGGATCCGCGTTCGCCTCACCCGCGCCGGAGTGGAGGTGCGTCGACTGCGGACGAAGACCTATCGGTGGGAGGATCTCGAGTCGGCGGCGACGACGGCCGGCTGGAACGGAGCGATCGTGCTGCGCGGACGCGTCGACGTCCCCGGACCGTGGACCGCGACGCTGCCCTTTCCCCGGGGCGCCTTCCGCCGCTCCGATGATCGCACGCTGCCCGAGGCCGCCGCGGAGATCGAGGGTCAGATAGAGCGGGCGAGGTTGCGGCTCAGGTCCAGCTGATGCCGCGGTAACCGCTGAACGCCTCGCGGCTGACGGCAATCGACTCCAGGTCCGGGTACGTGCTGAAGTCCTGCTCCAGCAGCACGTACTGCAGGCTGGGAAGTTCGACGGCGGTGTCGATGATGGTCTGGATGGGCAGCGTGCCGGTGCCGATCTCGGTGAACGTCGCGGGATCGAGATCGCGCTCGAAGGTCTCCATGGTGATGGTGCCGTCGAGGTCGACGACGCCGTCGTAGAGATTCAACGGCTGCGAGGCCCCGGCCGGGAAATCCTTCTGGTGCAGCAGGATCACGCGCTCCGGATAGCGCTGCATCCACGCCACGGGGTCGTGCCCGCCGCGGTACACCCAGTAAGTGTCCATCTCCACGAAGACCAGTTCGGGATCGGTGTTGTCCAAGATCAGCTCGTACACGGGCCGGCCACCGACGAGCTGGAACTCCTGGTAGTGGTTGTGGTAGTAGAACCGCATGCCCCGATCGGCGCACAGTCGGCCGACCTGATTGAAGAACTCGGCGCGGCGGAGAACGTAGTCGCGGTCGCCCGGCGGGTAGAACTCGATGTCGCAACCGATCTGGGTGTTGCCGATTTGCTGCTGGTAGTCAAGGACGGCCGGCAGCCGATCCGGTCGATCGAGCGGGTTGACGTGGCAGCCGATGACCTGCAGCCCGAGGTCGTCCAGCAGGGTACGCAGCTCGGCGGCCGGCGTGCCGAACCCGATCCCGTCGTCGGTGGCGGCGTGGTGATTGGCCGCCTCGAGGTAGTGGAATCCGAGGTCGGAGATCCGGCGCAGGGTCGTCGGGATCGATTCCGCCAGCGCGTTGCGGACCGAGTAGAGCTGGAGGCCGACGGTGACCTGACGACCCGGAGCGGGGATGGTGCCAGCAAGATCGGTCATGGGGACCACCGTAGGGAACCGGCGTCCGGGCGTGCTTGCGGGGCTGGGCTCTGCGACGATGTCTGGCGTGGCAGAACGGGTGTGGTTCCCCAGCACGAATGGACCGCGGCTCGCGGGGGTGATCGATCGGCCCGAGGGCACCGTCCGCGGGTGGGGAGTGTTCGCGCACGGATTCACGCTCGGCAAGGACTCTCCGGCGGCCAGCCGGATCTGCAAGCAGCTCGCCCGGGATGGGGTCGGCATGCTGCGCTTCGACAATCTCGGACTCGGCGAGTCCGAAGGCGACTGGGGCGACGGATCCTTCTCGCACAAGGTGGAGGACACCGCTCGGGCGGTGGAGTTCATGGAGCAGTCGGGCTACCCCGTGAAACTGATGGTCGGGCACTCGTTCGGCGGTGCGGCCGTGATCGCCGCGGCCCATCTGGTGGGGGACGTGCGGGCCGTGGCGAGCATCGGCGCCCCCTACGAGCCGGCCCACGTCGAACACAACTACGACGCGTTGGTGGTGCGCATCCTCGAGAACGGGGAGGCGCCGTTGCTGATCGGTGGCAAGGCGCTGACCTTGCGGCGGCACTTCATCGAGGACGTCCGTGGGGCCGATCTCCGGCAGCGGATCCGCACCCTGCGCAAGGCCCTGCTGGTCATGCACTCCCCGACCGACAACACCGTCGGGATCTCGAACGCGAGCCACATCTTCCAGGCGGCTCGCCACCCGCGCAGCTTCGTGTCGCTCGAAGGGGCCGACCACCTTCTCACCCGCGGAAAGCAGGCCAAGCGAGCGGCGCGGATCATCAGCGCCTGGGCGGACCCGTACCTGAGTTGACGTCCGACGTCAGAAGCCAAGCGCCACGATGACGACGAGGCCAGCGACGACGAGCAGGGCGAGGGCCAGCACCGCGACGTGGTTTCGCTGCCCGAAGTCCAGCGCACGGGCCGCGCCCCTGGGCAACCGGTCGCGGACCTGGTTCAGGTTGTCCAGCGTCACGTACCAGCAGGCGGTGAGCGTCACCAGCCACACCACCATGCAGTACGGGCACAACGCCTTGATCACAAACAGGCTCTGACTGATCAACCAGCCGACGAAGACGAGCCCGAGCAGGACGCCGACCTGGAGTCCGGCCCGGTACCAGCGCGGGAGCCGAAAGCCCCCCAGCAGCGCGGCTCCGGTGGTCGCCAGGGCGGCGAAGGCGGCGATGCCGAGCAACGGGTTGGGAAAGCCGAAGGCGGCCGACTGGGCCGAATTCATCACCGACGTGCACGACACCGTGGCGTTGATGGTGCACGACGGGGTGAATGAGGGATCGACCAGCAACGCGAACTTCTCGGCCGCGAGCACGAACGAAGCGGTGAACCCCACCAGGCCGGCGATCAGCAGGACGAGGGCGACGGTGCGCGCAGCCGGACCGCCGGTGGGGCTGGCGTCGACAGCTTCGGGGGGCGCCGCCGGGGCTGGCCGGCGAGCGGTCTTCTTGCGGCTGCTCATGTCAACTGCCATTGTGCGCCGTGCGCCCGGTCGGCACAGTTGAGGGCTGAACCGGCGCCACGGCCCAACTCAGGGCACGAACCCGGGTCAGATCGCAGAGCCCTTCTTGAACTGGCTGTACGAGAGGTTCCATTCGGTGTAGCCGTTGCCCTGGTAGAGCGCCTTGCTGCTGCCGGTGGTGATGACCGGGTCGCCGGCCCGCACCTTGTTGTAGAGCCAGATCGCGTTGGCCGTGCTCATCCCGACGCAGCCGTGACTGGCGTTGGCACGGCCGAAGCGGCTGCTGTTCCACGGCGCCGCGTGGATGTACTCGCCACTGGCGGTGATCCGCATCGCGTACCGCACGTCCAGGTCGAAACTCTCCGGAGATCCGTCCCGGATGCCGATCGAGGTTCCGGTCATCCGAACCAGCGGACGCTTGTCCATGATCAACTTTGTGCCGCTGCGCGTCGCCCAGCCCGGCTTACCGGCGCTGATCGGGATCGTCCGGGCCACCTTGTTGTTGATGTAGACCCTCGCCTGATGGGTCTTGAGGTTGATCCGGGTCAGCAGCGTGGTCTTGGAAACGGAGAACTCGGTCGAGACGGCCTTCTGGCCGTAGACCCCGTTGCCGGCGGGCAGGCCGTTGATGTCGGCCCACGCCTTGACCCGGGTACCCGGCTTCCACCAGTTCTTGGGCCGGTAGCGGACCTGGGTGTCGTTCAGCCAACTCCAGGTGCCCTCCTGGGCGGGGCTGGCCTGCACGTGCAGGTGCTTCTGGAACGTCGCCCGGTCCTTGACTGCCACGTCGAACGTCAGCACCACCGGCATCCCCATCCCGACGGGACTGTCGGTCTGCGGCGAGATCGATGCGAAGGTCTCCTGCTTCGCGGTGAGCCGGGCGGTCTTGAAGGTGGACTTCTTCGTGGCCACCCCGGCCGCGCCCTTGCCGGTCGCGGTCAGCGTGTAGGTGGCCGACGGCTCCAGTCGCTCCCGCGCAGTCCAGCCCGTCTTGGCGGCGTCGAGTGCGCCGCGCACCGTGCCGGAGACCTGCTTGCCCCCGCGGGTCACCCCGAGGTAACTGAGGGATACCGCCTGCAGCGTGCCCTTGCTCGCCTTGACGTTGACCAGCGTGTCGACGGCCACGCCGCTCTTGCCTGCCCCGTCGCCGTTGGTCACGTTGTTGGTGAAGATCACCGGCTCGGGGGGTGGCGGGGCGGGAGTGGTCGGCGCCGCGGGGGAGGGCTCGGTCGGGTCCGCGCCCCCGGTCGGGTTGGCTGCGGGCGGGCCGGAGGCCGAGTTCCGCGGCGGCGCCTCGTTGCCGACGGCGGATGGCGGGATCGCGCCACAACCCACCAGGGTCAGTGCGGTGGCGGCGGTCAAGGCGGCCGCGGCGGCGGCAGCCAAGCCGGGTCTCCTGGCCCATCTGGTCATCGTGTCCTCGATATCTCTGCTCGCGGAAGATCTGCGTAGCGTCTGTCACGCTGCTGGTCACCAGGCGGTGGTGCCCCGGTCCCCGAGTCGTCCTCGTGCTCATCCCGGTCGGCCACTGGGATCGTGGTCCGTCGTGAAACCCGATTCTACGAGAGCGATCCACCGGCACCCGGAATCGAGCAGCCGACACGCCTCGCCGGACCGCGTGTCGCCCGCGTGTCCGTGGGCGACGCGCCGGACAGCACGATCGACGGGATCCCGTCGATCGGTGCTGACTCGATTAGCGTGACCTCAAGCTGTCCGGCGGCGGACGGGGATGATTCCTCCGCAACGGCGTCGGGCCGGGTCCGATCCGCCGCTTCCCCGGCGGCCCTGTGCCGAGTTGGTGGACTTCGTGGGCATCCTCAAGCGCCTAGCGCTCGCGGTGGTGAGCATGGCCGTCGTGATGGCCTTGGTCTACCTCGGCGGGGACCCGCGGCCCGCTCCCGCGACCATCGATGTGGACCAGCCCGAGACCGGCTCGCCCCTGAGGTCCGTGGGTGCCGGGCCCGTGGCGCCGGACCCGAACTCGGCGGGTCGCCTCCGCGAACCCCGCGTCCAGCCGCGGGAAGCGGGAGCGCGGAGCAGTCAGCCGCAGGGCCCGGCGGTCTACCCGCGACCGCCGGCGACTCTGGACGGGGTGAAGCTCACCCCGGGGCGCTGGGTCATGCCGATGCGGCCGCGCTCGTACCGGGTGGGCTGCGCGTACGCCTGCTACGTGTCGGACAGCGGGCTGCCGCACACCGGGCAGGACTTTCCGGTGGCGGAGGGCACCGCGGTGCGCAGCGTTGGCGCGGGGACCGTGGTCCGCTCGGAGTCCATCTACCTCGCGGACGGCGAGAAGCGGTACTGCCCGACCCGGCCGATCTGCGGCGAGAACTGGACCAGCTATGGCAACTTCGTGGAGATCCAGGACGCGACCGACCCCACCCTGACGGTCTGGTACGCCCACCTGGCCGCTCGCACCGTGGCCGCCGGCCAACGGGTGGCCACCGGTCAGCCGATCGGCACGAGCGGCAACGTCGGCAACAGCGAGGGGCCGCATCTGCACTTCGAGATCCGTCGCGACGAGCGCGCGGAGGACCCGATGCCGATCCTCCGGGCCCGCGGGGCCGTACCCCAGCCCGGGCCGGTGCCCACCGCGACGGCTACCCCCGGCGCACCGACGCCGGGCGCCCCGTAGCCGTCAGAGGTCGCAGCCAGGCAGGTCGCAACCACCCACGTCGCATCCGCTCCCGCCGCCGAAGTCGAAGAGGTCACCAGCGCCGGCCAGGAAGTCCCCGGCCCCGTCGACCGCGCCGCTGAGGCCGTCGAAGGCCGACCCGAGTCCGTCCCCGATGTCGCCGAAGCTGCCGGCGAGACCGGCGATGTCCGCCACACCGCCCGCCAGATCGACCCCCAAGGAGGCGACGTCGACCAGTGAGATCCAGGTGAAGTCGGCGAATAGCCCGACGTAGCCGGCGTTGTGGGCCAGCACCGCCACCTCGGCGAAAGTCTTCGCCCACACCGACGCCAGCCCGAACGCCATCGCGTACGGCAGAAAGCGACTGAAGGTCGCCTCGGCCTCCTCGAAGCGGATCTGCCGCGCCTCGGCGGTCTCGATGTACTGCCGGAAGCCGAGGCCCTGGATCCGTGCGGCCGTGCCCTCCGCAGTCCGCGGCGTCCGGGTGGATCCCCAGATCGCGAAGATCGAGAAGATGCCGAGGACGCCGAGCACCAGCGGGACGGTGGTCAGGTCCTTCAGGCTCACCAGGATGACCACGATCCACATGGCGCTCAGGGGCACGAGTGGGACGAGGAAACCGATCCCGATCTTGCGTAGCAGCGAGTTCCGCGCCAGCGGGTGCTTGCGGTACCAGCCGCGGGCGAGAGCGTCGCGGTAGAGGCCGACCTGCGCCTCGCGCATCGTCACATCGAAGTGCCCCCGCAGGTCGGACAGCCGGACCTGAGGCCCCGTGGCGAACAGGCTGGTCAGCAGCTGGCGTTCGAAGTCCGTCAGCGGTTCGGCGGGTGGCTCCGCGGCTGCGGTGAGTTCCCAATCCGACGTGGCCGACGGCTTCCCGTTCTTGGTCTTGGGCTCGGCGCCCGGCCCGGACGGCAACTGGACCAGCCGGAACCAGCCGCGGACGGCCAGGTCGAGGATCGTGGCACTCACGTCGCGCTGGTGGGCGACCCCGTCGACCACGGTGCCGATCGTGCCCGGGGTGGCGCCGGCGGGGGGACTGAACTGGACCGCGATGGGACCACGCCACTCCAACGCGCCGCTGACCCGTTCCCGGGGCGCGTTCGCCGGGTCGATCGGGAGCAGGCCCGGGGTCAGGTCGGTGAAGATCTCGTCGCGTTGGCCGTTCAGCCGTACGACGACGACCGTCACCGCGACGGCCAGCAGGACGAGCGCGATCACGGAGGCGAAGACGATCCCCGCCGGGTCGGCGTGCATGGAGCCGGATCATGCCACGATCGCAGGCCGCCCGACGGGACAGCCCTTCCGCCGTGCCCAACCGTTTGGACCCTTCCCAGCGGTTTGGACCCAGAGGTGCAGGGTCCAAACCGTGGCGGGGGGGTCCAAACGGGCCGGGCCGACCCGATCCGCGATCATGGGCGGGTGGTAGATCTCGGATTCAGTCTCGACGGCTTGGGCGCGGTGATCACCGGCGGCGCCTCGGGCATCGGTGCCGCGATCGCTGAGGCGTACGTCGCCAAGGGCGCCCGCGTCGCGATCGCGGACCAGGCCGTCGACGCCGCCCAGCAGCGGGCCGCAACCCTCGGCGGGGGATCCGTCGCCGTCGAATGTGACGTCACGTCCGCGGCCTCGGTCGCCGCCGCCGTGGCGGCCGCGGTTCAGCGTCTCGGCCGGATCGACATCCTGGTCAACTGCGCCGGAGTCGCCCACCTCGCACCGGCCGAGGACCTGACGGAGCAGGCGTGGGACATCACCCTGGCCGTCAACCTCACCGGGGCGTTCCGAATGTGCCAGGCGGTCGGCCGGATCATGCTCGCCCAAGGCCGTGGCACCGTGATCAATCTGGCCTCCCAGGCCGCCAGCGTGGCGCTCGCCGAGCACGCCGCGTACTGCGCGTCGAAGGCCGGATTGGTCGGGCTCACGAAGGTGCTCGCGTCGGAGTGGGCCGGTCGGGGGGTCACGGCGAACACCATCAGCCCCACGGTGGTGCTCACCGACCTCGGTCGCTCGGCCTGGGAGGGCCCGAAGGGCGACGCTCTGAAGACCCAGATCCCCACTGGCCGGTTCGCGCTCCCGGAGGAGATCGCCGCCGCGGCGGTCTTCCTGGCTTCCGACGCCGCCGCGCATGATCAACGGCGCCGACCTGATCGTCGACGGCGGCTACACGATCCGCTGAGCCGCCGGGCGGAGGTCCCTGTACCGGCCCTCACGAGTCCCCGATCAAGAAACGGAGCACGTCAACCATGGAATACACCAAACTCGGCACCTCGGGCCTGACGGTCAGCCGGATCGCACTCGGCTGCATGAGCTTCGGGGAACTGCGCGGCTTCAGCGAGTGGTCGATGAGCGAGGAGGAGGCCGGGCCCTACTTCGCCCAGGCCGTCGAACTCGGCATCACCTTCTGGGACACCGCGAACGTCTACCAGCGGGGCAGCTCGGAGGAGATCACCGGGCGGGCGATCACGACCTACAGCCGACGCGAGGACGTGGTGCTGGCCACCAAGCTGTTCTTCGGGATGCACGACGGTCCGGGCGGCTCGGGCCTGTCCCGCAAGGCAATCATGGAACAGATCGACGCCTCGCTGCGCCGGCTCGGCACCGACTACGTGGACCTCTACCAGATCCACCGGTTCGACCCGGACACCCCGGTCGAGGAGACCATGGAGGCCCTGCACGACGTGGTGAAGGCGGGCAAGGCCCGCTACCTCGGCGCGTCCTCGATGTGGGCCTGGCAGTTCGCCAAGATGCAGCACGCCGCCGATCGACACGGGTGGACGCGATTCGTCGCGATGCAGGACCTCTACAACCTGCTGCAGCGTGAGGAGGAGCGGGAGATGTTCGGCCTGCTCGCCGATTCCGGCGTCGGGTCGATTCCGTGGAGTCCGTTGGCGAAGGGCCGGCTGGCCCGACCGTACGGTGAGCACTCGGCGCGGTCCGACGTCGACCCGGTGGGCAAGCGCTTCTTCGGCGACGGCAACGCCGAGATCATCGAGGTGGTCCAGCAGGTGGCGGAGGGCCGCGGGATCTCGATGGCACAGGTCGCGCTCGCCTGGGTGCTGAAGAACCCGGTGGTGGCGGCGCCGATCGTCGGCGCCACCAAGGCCCACCACCTCGCCGACGCCGCCGCCGCCCTCGACGTCCAGCTCAGCGACGACGAGATCGCCTCGCTCGAGGCGCCGTACGTACCGCAGGTCCCGGCCGGCTTCTGAGGTTCAACTGATCAGGTGCTCGACCGCGAGTTGCTGCAGGGCCACGAAGCCGTAGTCGCGCTTTCCCGCCTGCTCGGGATCGAAGTCGTCGTCGCAGCTCCGGAAGGCTTCGAGCGACTCGCCGTCGGCAATGGTCGGTTCGGCCAGGTCGTAGACGCCTGCGTACCGCATCGCCTCCTGGACCCGCTCGTCGGCGCGGAATGCCTTCGCCTTCTCGGCCAGACCGATATAGGTCGCCATGCAGGCGCGAGCGGAGGCCCAGACGCCGTCGAGGTACTCGGTCCGGGACGGCTTGTAGTCGAAATGCCGGGGACCGGTGTAGTGGGGCCCGTCGGGGTACCCCGGGAAGCCGTTCTCGATCAGGTCGACGGTGAAGAACGCGGAGATCAGGTCACCATGGCCGAACACGAGATCCTGGTCGTACTTCAGGCCCCGCTGCCCGTTGAGATCGATGTGGAAGAGCTTGCCGCTCCATAGCGCCTGACCGATCCCGTGCGGGTAGTTGAGGTTGGCCATCTGTTCGTGGCCGACCTCGGGATTGACCCCGACGATGTCGCCGTGGTCGAGGTCGGCGATCAGGGCGAGCGCGTGCCCCACGGTCGGTAGGAAGATGTCACCGCGCGGCTCGTTGGGCTTGGGTTCGAGGGCGATCCGGAGGTCGTAGCCCTGCCCCTTGATGTAACCGGCAACAGTGTCGAGGCCCTCCTTGTAGCGCTCCATCGCGGCGTACACGTCCTTGGAGCCGTCGTACTCACTGCCCTCGCGGCCACCCCACATGACGAACGTCTGGGCGCCGAGCTCGGCGGTCAGATCAACCGCGTCGAGGATCTTCCGCAGGCCGAACCGGCGGACCGCGCGGTCGTTCGAGGTGAGGCCCCCGTCCTTGAACACCGGATGGCTGAACGTGTTGGTGGTGACCATCTCGATGGTCAGGCCGGCCCGGTCGCAGGCGTCCTTGAGCCGCCCGACGATCCGCTGCTTGGTCGGGGCGTCGGACCCGAACGGAAAGACGTCGTTGTCGTGGAACGTGATGCCCCAGGCCCCGAGTTCGGCGAGCTTGTCGGAGTACTCCCACGGATCCAGGGCCGGCCGGCTCGGTCCGCCGAAGGGATCGGTGCCGGTCCAGCCGACGGTCCACAAGCCGAAGGAGAACTTGTCGTCCGGGGTCGGTGTGCGCATCGTTGTCACTCCTGATCGAGATGAGATTTGACTCTTACCGAGTACCTTGTGGTCACTAAGTAGCGGGTACGATAACCACCGCGGCCGGACGTCGTCAAGAGGCGGGAGAGGGGTGGGGAGCAATGCGATTGGCCAGCGCCGAACGGGCCAGGAGACAGCGGCTGTTGCCGGCCGACCGGCGGCTGCAGATCATCGAGGCGGCCACCCGCCAGATCGCCCAGCGGGGATTCTGGGGTGTGTCCGTGCACGACATCGCCACCGCCTGCGGCATCACCGACGCCGGCTTGCTGCACCACTTCGGGACCAAGGACGCCCTACTCATCGCCGTGCTCGAGCGCCGGGATCGGGTGGACGACGAGGCCCTGGCGGTCCGGTTGGAGATCGAACCGGACGACCTGTACGAGGCGGTCCGTGAGCTCTCGCTGTCGCAGGTCTGCGCGGCCGTGGTGGCCCGCAACGCCGAACAAGCCGAGATCGTCCGGCTCTACTCGGTCCTCAACGCCGAGTCGTTGACCCCGGCCCACCCGGCGCATGAGTACTTCCAGGCCCGAGAGTCGAGGGTGATCGCGTTCTTCGGGAGCGCCGTCTCCGAACTGCATCCCGAGCCCGAGGTCCGCGGACGGATGGTCATCGCGATGATGGACGGCGCCCAACTCCGCTGGCTCCGTGATCCGGAGCGGTTGGACCTGATGACGGAGTGGCGGCACCTGTACGACGCAGTCTGACGTCCGGGCCGCTGCTGCTATCGCGTGCCGCCGATTTCAGCGGGTGAGCCTCGCTCAGCAGCCCGGGTCGGGACCAGTGCGTCACCCGCTTCAGTTCCACGGACAACAAGGTGGTCTGGTCGAAGCCGGTGAGCAGATCGACGCGTTCACCGAGCCAGGGAAGATGCTTCTGGAGGAATCCCCGGATCGGTTCGACACCGGCCGCCCGCGCTGCCGCGAAGCCACCCTTCGGCAACGTGTAGCCGAGTTGCCAGTCGTCCACCCCACCCAACAGCGCCACGTAGTTCCGGCGGCCGAAGTACAGGTCGACATCGGCCTCCGGTGGATCGCTGGCGCGTCGCGGAAGCCGGAACCAGAGCAGGTCGCTGCTCGCGCCGAGATCCTCGACCGGGAGCTCGGACAGCGTGCGCAGTCGCGAGAAACGGCCGTCGGCCGCCACGACGAGACGGGCCCGCAGCTCCTCGATGGCCGAGCCGTCCCGCCAGCGGACACCGACGACCCGGCCGTCCTCGACGATCAGCTCCCGGACTCGTTTACCCAGCAACAGGGTGAAGGTCGGGAATTCGCCGGCCCGCTCCGCCATGAAGTCCAGGAATCGGACCTGGGGCATCAAGGCGACGTAGGGGAACTTGGAACGCAAACGCCAGTAGTCGCTGAGGACGACAGTGGTCGTCGGCGTGTGGGCGCGGAATCTCGTGGCCTTGAAGTGCGAGAGCTCCAGCAGATCGTCCGCCAAACCGAGTTGATCCAGCAGTTCCAGCGTGTACGGGTGCAGGGAGTCGCCCCGGAAGTCCCGGTCGAAACCGGCGTGACCCTCGAGCAGCGTGACCGCAACGCCGGCGCGGGCCAGGAGGTAGGCCAGCATCATGCCGCCGGGGCCGCCGCCCACGACGACACACTCCGTGTCCGGGGTCAGCTCCCCATCCTTCGTCTGATCGGTCGCCAAACCCCAAAGGATCGCCCTCCGCGGAATCGCGGTCTGCGACCGGTTGGTTGGCGGGTTCAGGTGAGGCCGGGCCGCTCCGTCCAGCAACCCGAAGGCTCCAGCCGCAGCGCCACCGCCCATTCGGCCCTTCTGACGTACGTGATCGGGGCCGCGACCATATGATGGTGAGCCGCCGCCGGACGGCGTGACCGTGCAGCCCGAAAGGCCAGGATGTCCGCTCGCCCGGATCGGGCCCGTCGGTATCGCGCCCTCGATCGTGAGATCTTCGCGCTGGCGTTGCCCACCTTCGCGACGCTGGTCACCGAGCCGCTGCTGCTGATCGCCGACTCGGCATTCATCGGGCACCTCGGCACCGACCAGCTCGCCGGTCTCGGCATCGCCGCGAACGTGATCGGCATCGTCATCGGCCTGTGCATCTTCCTGGCCTACGGGACGACCAGCACGGTCGCCCGGCGGCTCGGGGCGGGCGACCGGTCCGCCGCCCTGGCCGGGGGGATCGACGGGCTCGTACTCGCCGGCCTGCTGGGGCTGGGACTGCTGGCCGTCCTGCAACTGCTGCTGCCGGGGGTGGTGGGCGCGTACGGTCCGCCACCTGAGGTCCGCGAGGCTGCGACGGCGTACCTCCGGATCGCCGTGTGCGGTCTCCCTTCGATCCTCGTGCTGCTGGCCGGTACGGGGGTGTTGCGCGGACTGCAGGACACCACCACCCCGCTCAAGGTCGCCGTCGCCACCAACCTCGGCAACATCGCGCTGAACTTCTTGCTGGTGTACGGACTCGGCTGGGGTATCCGTGGCTCGGCGATCGGGACGCTGGTCGCCCAAACCGCAGCCGCCGTCGTGATCGCAGTCATCGTGGTCCGCGGCGCGCGACGGGAGCGGGTGCGGTTGGGATTCCATCCGGGGGGCGTGCTGGCGGCCGCTCGGGCCGGCGGATGGCTAGTCGCCCGGACGGCCACGCTGCAGGTTGCGATCACCGTGACGACGATCGTCGCGACGGCCGGCGGGGCGGTCATGCTGGCCGCGCACCAGGTCGTGTATTCCATCTGGGTGCTGCTGGCCTTCGCCCTGGACGCGATCGCGATCGCCGGCCAGGCCATCATCGGCCGGCTGCTCGGGGCCGGCGACGTGGCGCTGGGTCGGGCCATGACGACCCGGATGATCGGTTGGGGGGTGGCCTGCGGAGTCGGCTTCGGAGTCGTGGTCGGCGTGGGCGGCCCGTACGTCGCCGCGCTGTTCACCCCCGATCCAGCCGTGCAGGAGCTGGTCGGCCGAGCGCTGCTCGTCGTGGCGCTGACCACCCCGGTCGCCGGCGTGGTGTACGTGCTCGACGGAGTTCTGATCGGCGCGGGTGACGGGCGTTACCTGGCGCTGGCCGGATTGATCGCACTGGCGGCGTACGTGCCGCTGGCGCTCGCGGTGCGCTGGTTCGACGCCGGCCTGGTCTGGCTCTGGGCCGCGTACGGCGGGTTCATGCTGGCCCGGATGTCAACGCTGGTCGCCCGCGCTCGACGGGACGTCTGGATCAGGACCGGCTCTGACCTGCGGTAACGACCCTGAGCTGACCGGTGGCGGCGGGGGTCGGTCTGGATGGGCAATCGGCTGAGGTATTTCTTGAACCCGCCGCACGGTCGGAGGGTGGTCGCTACGCTGCGAACAAATCCGCGATCCGGAGCTTCGGAGGGGGAGTAACCGGTAGGAATCCGCCTCTCGAAGGAGTGGAAATGGCTCGGGGAATCATCAAGATCATCGTCGCGGCTGCGGCCGCGCTGACCATCGGCACCGTCAACGCGGCCACCGCGACGGCGGCGAGCGACTCGGGGTGGGTCCCGGCTGGCCCGAATCCACCGGACACAGGCTTGCGGCCTGACGCTGACCATCAGCGACAAAGTGAATAAGGTCGAGCAGCGGATCCGCGAGGACGACAAAGGGAACGTTCGCACCGACTACCGCGGCACGTACATCGTGCGAATCGTCGCGGAAAACGGGCGGCGGGCCGTGCTGGACAGCTCCGGGCCGTACTCGCTCTTCGAGTTCGCGAACGACAGCATCTTCTACACGATCCGGCCGCCCGCGTTCATCTACGCGTTCGATGAGGTCGAGGCGGCGGCCTTCAAACGGGCGGGGTTGCCGACGGCCTTCTATTACACCCAGGGCCGGCTGGACCTGTTCATCGACAGCGAGGGTCGGGAAAGGGTCGTGACGAAGCCGAAGAATCCGGTCAGCATCTGCAAGCTGCTGCGCTGAGCGTCGGCCCTGATCGCCCCCGTCGGGAGGTGATCGGGACGCACCGGTTGCCGCTTGCTGCTACGTCGGCGGGCTGCGCTTGTCAATGGCGCTCGTGAGCCTGCACAGTGGCCACCATGACGACGACACTCGCACCGGCCTGGCAGGACTACGGCACCGATCCCGGTGATCCGAGTCGTGCCGCCATGATCGGCGGGGTCGGCGAGGCGCTGACCTCGGAGGAGGTCAGTCGTTTCGTCGAGGAGGCGTTGCGCGGCACCGAGCTGGACGGCAAGCGGGTGTGCCTGGTCGTACCCGACGGGACCCGGACCTGCCCGTTGCCGTTGTTGCTCGCGGCCGCCCACCGCGCCCTGACCGGTAGGGCCGCCGCGGTCACGGTGCTGATCGCGCTCGGCACCCATCAAGGTATGGACGAGGCGCACCTGGCCCATCACCTGGGGTACGCCCCGGACCGCAGTCAGGAGACGTACCCGGGCTGGACGATCCGCAACCACGAATCCTGGCTGCCCGAGACATTCACCAGGCTGGGCACCATCGGCGCCGACCGGCTCGAGGAACTGACCGGAGGCCTGCTGAAGGAGACCGAGGTCGACGTCCGGATCAACCGGCACGTCGCCGAGGCCGACGTGGCCATCGTCGTGGGACCCGTGTTCCCGCACGAGGTGGTCGGATTCTCCGGGGGCAACAAGTACTTCTATCCCGGCGTCTCCGGACCCGAACTCATCGACATCTCGCACTGGGTGGGCGCCTTGATCACCAGCGCCGCGATGATCGGCAGCCGGGGTGTCACACCGGTCCGAGCTCTCATCAACGAGGCGGCCACGTTCATCCCGGCCCAGCGGCTCGCGCTGTGTCTGGTCGTGGCGTCCGGCACCGACACCTTGCACGCGGCCGCGTTCGGGACGCCTGAGGATGCCTGGGCGGCCTGTTCCGCGGTCTCCGCCGAGACCCACATCAGCTACCGCGAACGGCCCGTCCGGCGGGTGCTGTCGGTCATGCCCAGCAAGTACGAAGACATCTGGACCGCCGCCAAGGGTTTCTACAAGCTCGAACCCATCGTGGCCGACGGTGGGGAAGTGATCATCTACGCCCCGCACATCACACAGGTTTCGGTGATGCACCCCGCCATCAGCGAGATCGGCTATCACAACCGGGACTACTTCCTGGGCCAGTGGGAACGCTTCAGGGACCATCCGTGGGGCGATCTGGCCCACTCCACCCACCTGCGCGGTCAGGGCACCTGGGACCCCGAGCGCGGGGAGCAGAACCGGGTCACGGTCACCTTGGCCACGGGCATCCCCGAGGACGTCGTCCGGTCGGTCAATCTCAATTACCTCGACCCGGCCACGGTCGACATCGCTGCGTACGCGGCCGACCCGGACACGTTCGTCGAGCCGCATGCGGGAGAGGTCTTGTACCGCCTTCGGTCCGCCGGACCGGGCGGAGCCGGGGAGGATGACGGCCGCAATCCCGCGCCGGAGGGCGTCGACGGCTGAGATCTGTGATCCGGCGCCGACCAGCCCAACCCACCATCCGCACCCGTTAGCCGCGTTCGCACCCTTTCAGAGGGTGCGAACGCCCCGAACGGGTGCGGATTGTGTTCTCAACGACCGATCGATCACGGGGTCGAGCCAGATCTCAACCACGGGGGGAGGTGCCCGGCGAGGTCCGCCGTGGCGGCCAGCCGGAGTTCATCCTGGATGCGCGCGAACCGGCGCCAAGCCAGCACGACGACCGACGCCACGAGCACGACGATGACGATCTGCTCCGCCAGCGCCGCCGACCCGGCCGCGCGGGCCGCGTTGAGTCCGACCCAGCCGTACGTGCCGAGGGCTCCGGCCGCCAACCCGAACGGCGAGAGCCGGAAGCGATACGCCAGCACGATGACCGCGGCGATCAGGAGGAGCTGCAGCGCGACGGTGACGGGGGCCGGCCAGGCCTGTCGGTGGCCGACGAGGTGGTACGCGCTGCTCAGAGCGAAGCCGATGACGGCCGCGAACCAGATGGGCTGCGGCGACAGTCGGGCGGCGCCGGGCACCTGCGCCGGCGTCAGGGTGAAGGCGGCCACAACCGCGAGACCCGCGGCGACCAGAGCCAGGGCGAGCTGCCACCACTGAGCGAGGAAGTGGCCGGCCGCGAAGCTGACGGCCGCGGTCCCGGCGGCGCCGAGCAGGAACAGCACGACCGGGACGATCAGGGCGTAGGGCCGCAGCCACGGACCGCCCGGTTCGCCGCCGGGCCGGGCGTGGTTGGGGAAGAGGGCCTCCATCACCGCGATCGGTGAGGAGATGCTCCAGACCACGTGGAGGGCGATGACGAACAGTAGCCAGGGCAGAGCCGTGCCGATCACCGGCAGCCGGCCGTAGGACAGCAGATCGAACCCGAGATAGTGCGGGTTGAACAGGGTCTGGGTCAGCACCCCCTCCTCGAGCAGCCCGAACCCCAACGCGAGCAGGAGGATGGTGGGCCAGCCGCGATGGCTGCGCCGGGTCACCTCGCGGATGATGACAGCGGCCGAGCCGTAGAACACCGTGAACAGCACGACTTCGACCACTTGGCCGGCGGGGTTCATCGTGCCGTTCAGGTACTGGTCACCCAGCAGGAACTCCGCGCACACCCCCGCCAGCACGGCCAGACCCAGTGGGATCCCGAAACGCTTCATACTCCACCTCCAAGGTGCATAGCTGAACTATTTTAAATCGCAGGATCGTCGAGGACAAAGAAGCATTGGACGGGCCAAGGTCAAAGATCCCGGATAGTCAAGCAGTCGCTTGACCAACGGTGCCGTAACCGCCTATGGTCAAGCACATGCTTGACCATCTTGATTCCCTCGACCGGACCTTCCACGCCCTGGCCGACCCGAGTCGGCGGCAGATGCTGGACCGGCTCGGACGGGGCCCGGCGTCGGTCAGCGAGCTGGCGCGACCGCTGCCGATGACGTTGGCCGCGGTGGTCCAACACGTCCAGTTGCTGGAGCGCGCCGGGTTGGTCCGGTCCGAGAAGGTCGGCCGGGTGCGGACCTGCCGACTCGAGGACGGACCGCTGCGCGCGGCCGAGCAGTGGTTCGCCGGCCAGCGGATCACGTGGGAGCTCCGGCTCGACCGGCTCGGCGAGGTGCTAGCCGAGGAGGTCCGTCCATGATTGTGTTTCTGTCGCGCTCCGCGCTCCGGGTCACGCGCTCCGCGCCCCGGGTAACGAGCTCCGCTCGTGACCGTGGTCAACGAGTCGTGGACGGTGAGCCGCGACTACCCCCAGGCGCCTGCTGCGGTGTTTGCAGCCTGGGCCGACCCGGCGGTGAAGATCCGCTGGTTCGATCTCTCCGACTCGAACCGGTCGACGTATCGCAGCGAATTCCGGATCGGCGGCCAGGAGTCCTTCAGCAGCCCGCCCGGCGACGTCCCGTACGCGACCTATCACGCCGAATACCGCGACATCGTCGCCGATCAGCGAATCGTGAGCACGTACGAGATGTCGCTCGACGGACAGCGCATCTCGGTCTCGGTCGCCACGGTGACCTTCGCGGCGACGGCCACCGGGACCCATCTGACCTACGTCGAGCAGGGCGCCTATCTGGACGGCCTGGACTCGGCGGCCAACCGCCGAGCCGGCACGACGACCCAGTTGGACCGGTTGGCGGCCCTGCTGTCGGCAACAACCTGAGAAGAGGAGAACCGCATGCGCACGCTCGCTGTCACCCAGAACATCACCCTCGACGGAGCCATCGAGATGCTCGGGGACTGGTTCGACCCGCAGGGGAAGGGGGACGTCTCCGACCTGCAGGCCGAGATGCACCGGATGGACGAGCAGTCCGGTGCGCTGGTACTCGGACGGCAGACGTTCACCGACTTCCGGGGCTACTGGCGGGACCTCGAGAACGACACCACGGGGATCAGCGCATCCCTCAACGCACAGCAGAAGTACGTCGTCTCGAGCACGCTGACCGATCCGGACTGGGAACACAGCACCGTGCTGGCGGGCGACCCGGCCAGCGAGGTGCGGGCGCTGAAGGAGCAGCCTGGTCTCGACCTCGTGGTGACCGGGAGCATCCGGCTCACTCACACGCTGATCGAGGCAGGCCTGGTCGATGAGTTCCGGCTCTTCGTCTATCCGGTCGTGCAGGGAACCGGTCGCCGCCTGATGCCCGAGGGGGTCGGGTCTCGAGACCTCCGACTGCTGGAGGCCAAGTCGTTCGTGTCGGGGGTCGTACTGCTGCGGTACTCCGCGAACTGAGCTACCCCGATCGGACCTGCTCCGAGTGTGCAGTTACGGTCCTCGATCGGGTCCGCTCAAGGGGCCGTTTCTGCACGGTCGACGTCGGAGCCGGCGGCGCCGATCATCGGACCGAACCTGCTTGTTACGGTGCCGAGAGGCCCAGGAGGTTCATGTTCCACGTTCCGGTTGACGAGTCCGGCCCTGGGCCCGTGGTGCTGCGCCGAGCCCGCCTCGGGCTCAGCGAGGAATTGAGCACGGTGGCGATCTCGGCCGATCGGATCGTCGCGACCGAAGCCGGCGCCGAGTTACCCGCCGGGACAGCGGAGGTCATCGACCTCGACGGTCGCACCGTGCTCCCTGGTCTGTGGGACCACCACGTCCACTTCGACCAGTACACGCTGGTCCAGGAGTCGATCGACCTGAGCGGTACGGCCAGTCCCGACCAAGTCGCGGACCGCGTCCGGCTGCGGTTACAGGCCGATCCGGTGGAGTCCGGTCTGCCGCTGGTCGGGTACGGCTTCCGGGACGCGCTGTGGCCCCGGCCGGCCCATCGACGCGAACTCGACGCGGTCAGCGGTCAGGTGGCGCTGGTCATGGTGAGCGGCGACCTCCATCAGGGTTGGCTGAACGGCGCCGCCCTGCGCCGGTTCGGGTGGCCGGACAGCCACGACGGATTGCTGCGGGAACAGGAGTGGTTCCCGGTGCTGGAACAGCTCCGAGAGGTACCGACCGGCGTGCTGGATCGATGGACCGAGGCCGCGGCCCGGCAGGCCGCGGCACGTGGGGTGGTGGGGGTCGTCGACTTCGAGAATGCCGACCTGATCATCAACTGGTCGCGTCGGCATCGACGGGTGCCGCTGGACCTCCGGGTCCGGATCGGGGTCTGGCCGGCCTTTCTCGACGGTGCCATCGAGAGAGGCCTCCGTTCGGGGCATCCGGTGCCCGACACCGATGGTCTCGTCATCCTCGGCAACCTCAAGGTGATCAGCGACGGGTCGCTCAACACCCGGACCGCCTATTGCTACGACCGGTACCCGGACGAGCCGCGCACGTACGGATTGCTGACCTACAGCCCTGCCGAGCTGGTGTCGTTGATGTCGCGGGCCAGCGCGTCCGGGATCGGCAGTTCGATCCACGCCATCGGTGACCACGCCAACGCGATGGTGCTCGACGCCTTCGCCGAGGTGGGCGCCAGCGGCACGATCGAACACGCCCAGCTGCTCGCCGATGACGACCTGGGCCGGTTCGCTGCGCTCGGCGTCGCGGCCAGCGTGCAGCCCGAACACGCCCACGACGATCGGGACGTTGCCCATCACCACTGGGCGGGCCGCACCCAGCGGGCGTTCCCGTACGGCGCGTTGCACCGGTCGGGCGCGAGGCTGCTGTTGGGTTCCGACGCACCGGTGGCGCCCCTCGACCCGCTGCTGACGATCGGGGCCGCGATCTCCCGGTCGCGCGACGGCCGGCCACCCTGGCACGCTGAGCACGAACTGCCGCTGCCGGTGGCGCTTGCGGCCAGCACCGGCACCGGCCGAACCGCCCCCGCGACGGGTGACGTGGCCGATCTCACCATCGTTGACCTCGATCTGCGCCGGGCCACGGCCGATCAGCTCCGGACCGCTGCCGTCGCCGGCACGATGGTCGGCGGCCGGTGGACCCACCGAACAGGCATCTGAGCCGGCCCGCTGCGGGGTCCAGGTCGGTGGGTAGGATCGACTTCTTGCTGGGACGAACGGAGTCGCGTGCGTGGCTTTGCGCACCTTTGACGGGGGACGGGTCGGGACAAAACTGCTCACCGGGGCCCTGCTCGGCCTCTTCGCTCTGCTCGTCGGCTGCACTGAGACCGGGGGGACCTCAGATCTCGGAAAGTCGCCGCCGCCCGCTCGCGACGAGCCGCAGGGCGGGACGGCGACCCCCACCCAGGAGCCCGGCCGTCCGGCTCTGTCGCGGTCTCAATCCTCCCGCGCGACACGAGCCTCCGCCACGGTGCGGCTGTCGTTCGGCGGAGACGTCATGTTCGAGGGCGATCTGGGCAAGCTGCTCGACCAGCCGGCGACCGGTCTGGCCCCGATCAGGGCAGCGACCGCCGCCGCGGACTTCACCATGGTGAACCTGGAATCCGCCCTGACGACCCGCGGCACCCGGGATCCCAAAGAGCTGGAGAGCGAAGACCGCCGCTACTACTTCCGGACCAGTCCGTCGGCGCTCACCGCACTGCGGGCGGCCGGCGTCGATGCCGTGTCCGTCGCCAACAATCACGGGGTCGATTTCGGCGCCGAGGGACTGTCCGACACCCTCCGCGCCAAGCGGGACGCTCCGTTGCCCGTCCTCGGGGTGGGGCGAAATCGGGCCGAGGCCTACGCTCCCCACCGGGTGACCCTCAAGGGCCAGCCGTTCGCCATCTTCGCCGCCGACGCCTCGTTCCTGGAGAGCACGGCGCCGCAGTGGCAAGCACAAGCCACCTCGCCGGGCCTCGCTGCGGCACGCGGGCCGGGTCGGGCCACGCTGTTGGCCGCGGTCAAGCGGGAGGCGGCCCGGGGCGCCGCGGTCGTGGTCTATCTCCATTGGGGCACGGAGAACTCGGCCGTGGTCAACGCCGAACAGAAGGCGCTGGCGCTCGCGCTCTCCCGCGCCGGAGCCGCCGCGGTCGTCGGCAGCCACGCGCACCGGCTGCAGGGCGCGGGGTGGCTCGGTCCCACGTACGTGGCGTACGGCTTGAGCAACTTCATCTGGTACCACGGGTCGAAGGGCGAGACGGGACTGCTCGACCTCTCGGTGAGAGACGGCCGGGTCGTCGCCGACGGGTGGCGACCTGCGGTGATCCCGCGCCGCGGGGGTCTGCCACGCTTCCAGGGCGGTACGTCCGCGGTATGGGCGACGGCGTTGTGGAGGAATCTCCGGATCGGAGCCGGTCTGGTGGCTGCTCCCACTCCGCCCCCCGCGCGGGCGCCGAAGCCCGTCGCTCCGTCCCCGCCCCCCGCGAGGGCGCCGAAGCCGGTCGGGTTCACCTTCTCCGTCAGCCCGATCACGGCGGCTGTTCGCGCGCGGATGGCGAGCAGCTACCGACCGGGTTGTCCCGTACCCCTCGAGCAGCTGCGCTATCTGCGGCTGAGTCACTGGGACTTCGCCGGCCGGGTGACGCAGGGGGAGCTGGTGATCGCCGCGAAGCACGCGAACTCGATGATCACCGTCTTCCGAAAGCTGCACGCGGCGAGGTTTCCGATCCAACGGATGGAACTGGTGAGCAACTACGACGGAGACGACGCCCGGTCGATGGCGGCCAACAACTCGTCCGGTTTCAACTGTCGTACGGTCGCCGGCACGAACCGGTGGTCGCAGCACTCCTTCGGTGCCGCCATCGATCTGAACCCGATCCAGAACCCGTACGTCACGAGCGCCGGGGTGTCGCCGACGGGGGGAAAGGCGTACGCCCAGCCCGGCGGCCGTCGCAGCTCCGTGCCGGGACTGATCACCCCCGACTCCGCTGCGGTGCGGGCCTTCCGCGCATCCGGCTGGGAGTGGGGCGGTGACTGGCAGAGCCCGAAGGACTACCAGCACTTCTCAGCCGCCGGCTCCTGAACTTTGGCCGCGTTTGCGACCGCAGCAGCAGGGGAGTGCTGATCGCAGCGACCAGAAGCAGCCCTGCGCCCACGATCGCGACGACGCGGAAGCCCTGGACGAAGGCGCCCTGGGCGGCCTGCAGCACGGCAGCGGATTCGCCTGAAGGGAGTTGGGCGGCCTGGGCGACGGCGTCGCCGATGGTCTGGGTGCTGACGCCGGCAGCGGCGGTTCCGACCCGGTAGATCGCGCCGGCCAGGCTGCCGAACACCGCGATGCCCAGGGCGCCGCCGAGGTTGGTGATGGTCTCGAGGGTGGCCCCGGCCACGCCGGCGCGCTCCGTCGGCACGGCGGCGACGCTGGAGTCGGTGGTGACCTGGTAGACCGGGGCCAGCCCGACGGAGTAGACGATGCTGCCGACCACGAAAGCGAACAGTCCGCTGGTGGTACCGATCGCGGCGACGATCCCGAAGCCGACAGCGGAGACGACGAGGCCGGCGGTCAGCACTCGTTCGGTGCCGGCCGCCGCTCCGAGCCGGGGAGCGAGCAGCCCCCCGATGGCGTACGCCACCGCACTGGGGATGGTCCACAGACCGGCCTGCAGCGGTGACATACCCAGGACCGCCTGCAAGTACTGGCCGATCAGCAGCTGAGTTCCGAACAGGACCGCGAACGCGAGGGCATTTCCGGCCAGGGGCACCGTGTAATCCCGCTTCGCGAACAGGCCGATGTCGAGAACCGGATCGGCTACCGTGCGTTGGCGCCGCACGAAACCGATCAGCATCGCGACGCCGACGACGCCGATCGTGATCGGGAGCGGGCCGACCTCGATGCTGAGCTGTTTGATGGCGTACGTCGTGCCCAGCAGGCCGAGGATCGCCAGCCCGACACCGAGCACATCGACCCGCCGAAAGACATCGCTGCGGTACTCGGGCAACATGATCGGGCCCAGGATGAGGAGGATGATCATCGCCGCCGGAGTGACGAGGAACACCGCCCGCCAGGAAACGGCCTCGATCAACAGGCCACCGATCAGGGGACCGAGTATGCCACCGAGGGCGAAGCTCGCCGTCCAGACGCCGAGGGCCACCGCCCGTTCCTGGTCGACGTGGAACATGGATCGAATGAGGGAGAGCGTGGACGGTGCCAGCATCGCCGAGCCAACGCCGATGAGACCGCGGCAAGCGATCAGGGTGCTGGGATTGGTCGATAGTGAAGCGGCGACCGAAGCCAGCCCGAAGACCGCAGCCCCCAGGAGCAGCAGCCGCCGTCGTCCGAATCGATCGGCCAGCAGGCCCATGGGCAACAACAGACCGGCCACCAGAAACACGTAGATGTCGGAGATCCACAGCAGCTGGGAGCTGGTCGGCCGCAACTCCCCGGCCAACGCGGGCAGCGCGAGGTTGAGGAGGTTCGAGTTGACCGAGACGAGCATGCAGGGCACCGCGAGCAGACCCAGTCCAACCCAGTCCCGCGGTCGTGCCTTCGCGACCCTGTCGGGCGCTGGTCTTGCGTCCATCAACTTCATCCTGCTGGCTATTCTGACACCAGTCAAGTACTTACACTGGTGTTATGAGTGAGGAGCCGCCAGATCCGATTCGGCTGATCCGAGGGTTCGTCAACACGGCCGAGCCGGAGCTCGGCACCGATCAGTTGGTGCCGACGACCGCGGCGACCAGCCTCCACCGGATCGGCCTGGTCGAGGACGGCGCACACCTGGTGGCCGCCGATCTTCGGCTGCTGGTGGGGGTGCGAGAAGGCCTGCGGCAGCTGCTGCTCGGCCATGCCGGACCCGAGCCGGGGGAAAGGTCCCGGGACGAACTCGACGCCATCCTGGGCGAGGTTCCGCTGACGATCCGGCTGGCCGGCGACGAGGTCTCGATCCGAGCCGTCGAGAGTCGAATTTCGCATCGGGTGATCGCGGCCGTCCTGTCGGCGGTGGTCGCGGCCCGCCCCGAGGACTGGCTGCGCCTGAAGGTCTGCGCCCGCGACAGCTGCCGGTGGGCCTTCTACGACACCTCGCGCAACCGTTCCGGACGGTGGTGCTCGATGGCCGGTTGCGGCAACATCGTCAAGATGCGCCGCGCGTACCGGACCAGGAAAGCCGGCTCTGCCCCGCGTAGCGCGGACTGATCACACTGTGCAGGTGAAGTTCTGGCGCGTGAGTTGTCGAATCGGTGTGGGATGTTCGACGTAGGGGTGTAGGCAACCGAGATCCAGTGACCGAAGGGAGAGCCGTCATGGCTCAGTACGCCGTTCTCATCTACGCCCACGATTCTGCTCATGCTCCGGAGGCCACGAAGGCCGACCTCGAGACGTGTGATGAACACGCCGACGAGCTTTCGGCCACCGACTCGATGGTCCTCGCGTATGCGCTGACGCCGCGGGAACTGGCGACGTCGATCCGGGCCGACGGGGTCACCGACGGACCGTTCATCGACGCCAAGGAGATCGTCGCCGGCTTCTACATCATCGAGGCGCCGGACCTCGACGCGGCACTGGCCATCGCCGGCACCAACCCGGTGGTCCGTGAGGGCGGCGGCGTGGAGGTGCGTCCGGTGCACAGCGGCGGGCTGGTGGAGCGCCCCACCGCGTGAGCGATCGATCGGCCGTCGAGGCCGCCGTCGTCGACGCGCACCGTCGTGAGTGGGCCTTCGTGGTCGCCGCGACCGTGCGCCTGGCGCGCGACCTCGACCTCGCGGAGGAGTGCGTCCAGGAGGCGTACGCCGCCGCGTTGGAGCGCTGGACCCGCGACGGAATTCCCGACAACCCGGCCGCCTGGCTGACCACGACCGCGAGACGACGAGCCGTGGACACCATCCGGCGGGAGCAGACGTACCGGTCGAAGCTGCAGCTGTTGATCGAGCCCGACGAGACGGTCGAGGACACCGCCATGGACGCACTTCTGAGCGAAGGCCACGAGCCCGAGGTCTCCGTTCCGGACGAGCGACTGCGGCTGATCTTCCTGTGCTGCCACCCGGCTCTGGCGCAGGATGCGCAGATGGCTCTCACCCTGCGGCTGGTGTGCGGGGTGGCCACGCCGGACATTGCCCGGGCGTTCCTGGTCTCGGAGACGACCATGGGTGCCCGGCTCACCCGGGCCAAGAAGAAGATCGCCGGTTCGAAAATCGCCTTCCGGGTGCCGCACGCTGCCGAGCTGCCCGACCGACTCCGGAGTGTGCTGGGCGTCATCCACCTGCTGTTCACGGCCGGGCACACCGCACCCTCCGGAGACGTACTGGTCCGGGCCGACCTCGTCGACAGCTCCGTGCGGCTGGCCCGGATGCTGCGGGAACTGATGCCCGACGAGCCCGAGGTGCGGGGGCTGCTCGCCCTGCTGCTGGTCACGGACGCTCGGCGCGCTACCCGAGTGTCCGCCGCGGGCCGGCTGTCGACCTTGGAGGAACAGGATCGATCCCTGTGGGATCCGGCGGCGATGGCCGAGGCGCACGAGCTCATCCTCCAGACCCTGCGCTCCGGCGAGCCCGGCCGCTACGTGCTGCAGGCGGCGATCGCCTCGCTCTACGCGCAGGCCCCCTCCTTCGAGCAGACTGACTGGCCGCAGGTCGTCGTCCTGTATGACCAGCTCCTGCGGATCTGGCCGTCGCCGGTGGTCGCGCTCAATCGGACCGTCCCGCTGTCCAAGGTCGCCGGGCCGGCCGTCGCCCTCGTCGAGGTCGAAGCGCTGGAGACCGCAGGGCAGCTCGCCGGGTACCAGTACCTGCCCGCGGTCAAGGCCGACCTGCTCCGCCAGCTGGGCCGCTCCGCGGAGGCCGCTGCCGCGTACCGGCAGGCCCGAGAGCTGACCGGCAACACAGCAGAACAACAGTTCCTGACCGAACGGATCACGTCGCTGTCGCCAGCAGAATGAACAGCGGAGACGCCTTTCGGCATCCAGCTGGCAGGATCAACGCCGTGATCGTCTGGTACCGCGGGTCACGGTCTTGAGCGCGGAGGCGTCTCAGACGCTTCCCGACCGGGCGCGAGTCTGGGCCGAGGCCAGCGCACTCTGTCCGGTGGTCGACGTCGCGGCGGTCGGTGGTGGCATCACCAATACCAAATGGCTCCTCCGCCTGGCCGAGGGCGACCCGCTCGTCATGCGGTGGTCCGACCCGCAGATCTGGGGCGACGTCGGCCGTGAGCACGTCCGCCGGGAGGCGCTGGCCTGCCGGCTGCTCGCCGACTCCGTGCTTCCGGTGCCGCGGCTCCTGGCCAGTGACCTGGACGGGGCAGCCGCCGGCGGCCCCGCCAACCTCATGACCTGGCGCCCGGGACGGACCCGGCTCGAACCGCTGGGATCGGATGCGATCTCGGCCCTGGCGAGTCTGGCGGTTGCGGTGCACCGGCAACCCGTGCCGACGCCATTGCGGCCGCCGATCTTCTCCTTTCGAGGGCCCGTGGAGCCGCAGGTCCCGGAGTGGGCTCGATGGCCCGATCTGTGGCGACAGGCGATCGATCTGCGACGGGCCGGGCTGCCGCCGACCACGTACGGCCTGGTGCATCGGGACTTCCACCTCGGCAACATCTTGTGGCAAGGGGATGTCGTCTCGGGGCTGATCGACTGGGCGGAGACGTCATGGGGCCCGCCCGATCTTGACGTGGCCCACCTGTGCTCCGACTTTGCCATGCTGCACACGATCGCGGACGGCGAGGCTTTCCGGGCTGAGTACATCCGCGTGGGCGGGCCGCTCGAACCGAATCCCGAGGCCGCCCGGTTCTGGGCGGTCAGCGACATTCTTGGCTTCCTGCCCGATCCGGCCCACATCCTGGCCTCGGTGTCGGCCGGGCGTCCCGACCTGTCACCTCGCGACGTCCGCGAGGGCCTGGAGGACCTGCTGGCGCTCACTTTCTCGCGAGACTGATGAGCCACTGCAGGACTCAGCCGGGACTTGCACGATCGCTATTCAGTGTTACTATCTACCAGTAGTCAGTAGCGTTGAGTAGTGAGGGGATGTTCGTGGTCAAACAGATGACCGAGATGCTGAAGGGAACGTTGGAGGGCATCGTCCTCGCGATCTTGTCCGCACGTCCCGCGTACGGCTACGAGATCACCGCCTGGCTGCGGGAGCAGGGCTTCTCCGAAATCGCCGAAGGCACCGTCTACGCCCTGCTCGTCCGAGTCGAGCAACGCGGCCTCGTCGACGTGGAGAAGATCCCGTCCGAGAAGGGGCCGCCACGCAAGGTGTACTCCCTCAACGCGCAGGGACGGGACTACCTCAACGAGTTCTGGAGGACCTGGAGCTTCCTCGCAGAACGTCTTGAACAGCTCCACGAAAGAGAGAAGTGATCATGGCCACGAATTGGCTCGAGACCATCACGGGCTCGCTCGAGCAGAAGAAGCAGTACCGGCAGTACAAGGCACGCATCGACGGGCTCCCCGAGCCGTACGGCACCGCCGCGAAGGCGTTCCAGCGGTACTTCACCTACTACGGAGGCTTCACCGCGGGCGACGTGATCGTCTCGATGATGGGCGACTTCGCCGACCTCTGGGAGCGCGCTGCGGCCGACGGAACGCCGGTACGCGCGATCGTCGGTGACGACCCGGTCGAGTTCGCCGAATCCTTCGCGCAGGCCTACTCCGGCAAGCAGTGGATCGACAAGGAGCGCGAGCGCCTGACAAAGACGATCGACAGCCTGGCCGGCGAAGAGGACGCAAAGAGAGCGGACTCATGACTGAAGTGAGGCGCGCTCCGCGCTCTGCACCGACACCCGCGATCCGCGTACAGGGCCTGGAGAAGTCCTACAAACAACTGGAGGTACTGCGCGGAGTGGACTTCGACGTGGAGCGGGGGAGCATCTTCGCTCTGCTCGGCTCGAACGGGGCGGGAAAGACCACCGTCGTGAAGATCTTGTCCACGCTGCTCAAGGCCGACTCGGGGAGCGCCGGCGTCAACGGCTTCGATGTCGGTACCCAGGCGGCCGAGGTGCGGGAGTCCATCAGCCTGACGGGACAGTTCGCGGCCGTCGACGAAATCCTCAGCGGGCGGGAGAATCTCGTCCTGGTCGCTCGGCTGCGGCACCTCGAGGACCCGGGCAGAATCGCTGATGATCTGCTTCAGCGCTTTGCGCTGACCGACGCGGCCTCGCGAAGGGTGGCGACGTATTCGGGTGGCATGCGCCGCCGCCTCGACATCGCGATGAGCCTCATCGGGAACCCGCCCGTCGTCTTCCTGGACGAGCCGACGACCGGGCTCGACCCGCAGGGGCGCATCGAGGTGTGGCAGGCCGTCAAGGAGCTTGCCGAGCACGGCACGACCGTGCTGCTCACGACGCAGTATCTGGACGAGGCCGAACAGCTCGCCGACCGGATCGCCATCCTCCACGGTGGTCGGATCATCGTGAACGGCACCCTTACCGAACTCAAGCAGCTGCTCCCGCCCGCCAAGGTCGAGTACGTGGAGAAGCAGCCGACCCTCGAGGAGGTCTTCTTCGCCATCGTCGGTGACGCCGGCACGGACGTCGACGCGCGGGCCACGACCAGCACGACACACGAGGAACAACGATGACCAGTCACTTCTTCGCCGACACCGCCGTCCTGCAGGGCCGATCCCTGCGCCACATCACGCGCAGCCCGGACACCATCATCACGACGACGATCATGCCGATCGCCTTCATGCTGCTGTTCGTCTTCGTGTTCGGCGGCGCGATCGACTCCGGTTCGGATTCGTACGTGACCTACCTACTGCCCGGCATTCTGCTCATCACCATCGCTTCGGGCGTCTCCTACACCGCCTTTCGGCTCTTCCTGGATATGCAGAGCGGCATTTTCGAGCGCTTCCAATCCATGCCGATCGCCCGGTCGTCGGTGCTGTGGGCGCACGTGGGAACATCCGTGGTCGCCAATCTGGTCTCGGTCGTCGTCGTCGTCCTCGTGGCCCTGCTGATGGGCTTCCGCTCGGGGGCGGGCGTGCTGGCCTGGCTCGCAGTCGCCGGCATCCTGATCTTGTTCACCCTGGCGTTGACGTGGCTTGCCGTCATCCCCGGTCTCTCCGCGAAGTCCGCGGACGGTGCAGTCGCGTTCTCCTACCCGCTCATCTTCCTGCCGTTCATCAGCTCGGCGTTCGTACCCACCGACACCATGCCCGGCCCGGTCCGCTGGTTCGCCGAACACCAACCGGTCACGTCCATAGTCAACGCGATCCGCGACCTGATCACCCAACAGCCGGTTGGCGCCGACATCTGGATCGCCCTGGCCTGGTGTGTCGGCATCCTCCTCGTCGGGTACGTCTTCGCCATGATCACGTACCGCCGCAGGATCTCCTAGCACCGCGGTACTAGGGCCGTAACGCGCCCCAGCAGCCCGGAGAGCCGAGACGATGATCATCGCATTCCCGCAGCGGCTCGCGGCTGCCGAACCGTACGGTCAAGTGACCGCACGACGCCGGCCCAGTGGTCGGCCAACCGAAGGTGCCCGCCCAGGGGTGCGACGAATTCATTGGTCAGAGCGTGGGAGACGAAGTCGGTCACCTCGCTCAGTCGCGGGTGCAGCGGGCGCAGGATTACCGACCCGGCGAGCAGCGCGGTCCGCGGGAGATGAAGGATCCGCGGTTTCCTGCCGATCGCACGGAAGGCCATCTCGACGATCTCCTGGCGGGTGAAGATCTCCGGACCGCCGACCAGCACGGAGCCGATTTCCTGTCTGGCCAGGGCTTCCAGGCATGCGACGGCCACCTCGTCTGGGTGGACGGGGTTGGTCCGGGCCTGTCCGTCACCGGGTATCCAGGCGAGGCCCCGGCGCGCCATCGTGAGGAAGGGGTCGAAGATCGGGAACATCCCGGTCGGTCGGACAACTCCGTAGGACAGGCCCGATCCGGACAATTGCTCCACTACCTCCTCATGGGCGCGGGCATACATGGTCTGGGACCAGGCGGGCCGCACGAGGAGTGAGACGTAGACGAACCTTTCGACCCCGGCCGTGCGGGCCGCCTTGATCAGATTGAGATTGGCGACGGTGTCCAGATCCCGGAAGCTGCGTCGGTCGCCGGTGCTGAACGCCATCGGTGCGCCGAGGCAGGAGATGACGGCGTCGACTCCCTCGAAGGCAGCGCGGAGTGAGTCGGGCCGGTTGGCGTCGCCGAACACGATCGTGTCGGCGATACCTCGGAGCGACCCGGCCCGGGCCGGGTTCCGGGACAGGCTGGTCACCCGCACCCCGGTCCGGTGCAGGGCGGCCGCGACCGCGCTGCCCAGCATCCCGGTGGCGCCGGCGACGAGCACGCTGCGCCTGTTCCCGGCGGTGGCTGACGGACCTTCAACACGGTTGCTCATCACGCACTCCTTGGTGAGTTTGGGAGAGGAGCCGAGCGGCGCGGACGAGCGCGGCGCGGGCGAGGACCGGATGGAAGGCGCGGACGAGCGTGGAATAGAACTGGCCGCGGCGGTTGTGAACCTGGACGACCGTGCTGAGGACGACCCGCTCGCCGCGAGTCAGAACGGAGGCGCGGAAGCTCAGATGGGATTCGTCGGTGCCGAGCAACACCTCGTGGTCGGTGCGGGCGACGGTGTCGAAGGTGTCCGGTCGACCTCGGTCGATCCCCACCAGCCCGACGGTCGCCTGACGGATGGCGACCAGCCTGCGCACCCAGGGTGGCGGGTGCTGAAAGATCGCGTCGCTCCAGACCTGTGGATCGGTGGGGCCATCGACCGGACGCGCCACCTCGTACGCATCGGACCAATCGACCCGGGGCAGTGCCCCGGCGAGCAGTCCGGTCGTCGGTACCTGCACTGCGTGCACTCGGTTGCGCCGACGCACCGGCTGGTGCGCCCCGGCGACGTGCTCGTTGCGTACGCCGATAGCCAGGAAGCGCGAGAACGCGCGGCGCAGCGGAGGGACCCGGCTGAGCAGACGCATCGGAAGCGGCAGGAGAACCGGGCGGTCCGCCTCGGCTGAGCCGGAGATCAGCTGCCGTTGCACCAGCAGCTGGATCCGCTGGGTGAGGACGGTCGGCAGGGCCCGGCGGCGCTGCACCGCGGCCAAGTCATCGTCGGTGACGGTCCCGCTGCGCAGCCGGTTCCCGAGCCGGTTGGCGGTGGCGACCGCATCCTGGATGGCCAGGTTGATGCCGACTCCGGCGATCGGGGACATCGCGTGGGCCGCGTCACCGATGCACAGCAGACCGGGTCGGTGCCAGCGGTACAGCCGGTTCACTCGGACCTCGAGGAAGCCGGTGTCGTCCCAGGTCCGGACCGCGGCGTCGATCCGCTCCGCGGGCAGGGGCAACCAGCGGCGCAGATCGGTGCGCAAGGCCTCGATGCCGGCCGATCGGAGCGTGCCGTAGCTGCCCTTGGGCATGGTGGCCGCGGCCTGCCAGTACGTGCCGCGGTCTATGACCGGGAACAGCCGGCCTGGCCCGAGCCGGGCGAACGAGCCGACGGGATCGCCGATGCCCTTGGGGATGCGGAACCACAGCACGTCCAGCGGGACGCCATACTCCTTCACCGCCAGGCCGGCCGCGGCTCGGACGGTGGAGTGGCGTCCGTCGCAGGCCACGGTCAAGGTGGCCCACAACTCGCCGTTGCGACCGTCAGACTCGTAGCGCACCCCCCGGATGACGCCTCGCTCGATGATCAGGTCGGTGACCGCCGCGGGCCGCACCAGCGTGAACGTCGGGTACTTCGCAGCCTCCGCCGTCAGCAGGGCGAGGAACTCCCACTGGGGGACCATCGAGAGGTACTGGAACGATCCGGGCAGCCGGCTGAAGTCACCGAGCGTGACCATCCCGTCGTCGGTCATCATCGCAATCGTCCGGGTCGGTTGGTGTGGCAGCCGGTCGAACGCAGCCATCAGGCCGAGTTCGTCGAGCACCTGGAGTGTGGAGGCATGGATCGTGTCGCCGCGGAAGTCGCGGTGGAAGTCCGGGTACTTCTCGAGCACCACAACGGCGATCCCGGCTCGGGCCAGCAGCAGGCCGAGCACGGCGCCGGCCGGACCGCAGCCGACGATGCAGACCTGCGTCTGGTCAGGTATCTGGTCGGTCTTCACGACATACGCTCCTCTGTTTGGTTGGAAACGGCGACGACGTCGTGCCCGAAGTCCCAGAGCAGCGTCAGCAACCCCCGCAGCGCAGGCTGGTCGAGGTTGTCCAGGTCGAGCACGGTATGGCCGTCGCCGGGCTGGGCGCTGAACACGACGTGGTCGTACTGGCCTCGGATGCTGCCGCTCGCGGCCGCGCTGAGCGGTCCGGCGACGGTGATCCGCCAGTGGGCGGTCACGGTTCGCGCCAACAGAGTCATCGTGGTGTCTCCCTTCGCCCCCGTCCGTCGAGGGCTGCTGGCAGGACTGTCCGGCTCGGGTGGGTGGCCCTGCACCACCCCGGGTCGAGAACCACCCGGGGTGGGCGGCTGAACCGGCGCTCAGATCAGGCCGAGGTCGTGCCCGTGCCGGACGGCCTGGACCCGGGTGACCACCCCGAGCTTGCGGTACAGGCTCTTGGTGTAGCTCTTCACCGTGTTGATCGACAGGTGCAGCTCGCCCCCGATCTCCCGGGCGGACAGCGGTCCACGCAGGGCCCGCAGGATAGCCAGCTCGCGGTCGGTGAGCTCCTCGACCAGGTCCCGGCGGTCGCGCGCCCGGCGGACGGCCTCACGGCCGATCCGAGCGTCGAGCTCGGCCAGCTGGCGGACCGTCCACGGGCGGGCCGGCTCGGCGCTGTTCGCCTCGTGGGCCTGCTCGAGGGTTCGGCGGGCCGCCGACCGGTCGCCGTTCGCCCATTGCGCCGAGGCCAGACTGGTCAACCCGCCGACCAGCACCGAGGTCTGGCCCCAGCGCCGGGCGAGTTCGACGGCGCGTTCCAGCAGCGGCAACGCCGTCACCGGATCCCTTGTGGCGGTCAGCAGTGCCTCCGCGAGCCGCAGCATCGTCAAGGCGGCCGCGGCCCCGTCGCCCCACGCCTGCTCGGCCCGGGTCGCTGCCCCGTGCACGTCGGCGCAGACGGCGGCGGCCTGAGCGCTGTCGTCGAGCTGCACCAGGGCGAGGGCGAGCAGACCGGCCGCCTGCAGGACCATGAAGGGTGGCAGGCTCCGCCGGGCCGGCGCCCGCCACCCCTGCTGCAACACCTCGGCGCCCTCGGTGAGCCGGCCGGCTCCGAGCAGGGCTCCGCCGAGGGCGTTCAAGGCGAGAACATGGCCCCACAGCTCGGGATCGGTTTCCAGCTCGACGGCGCGGCGGGCATGGCTCAGAGCGGCCTCGACATCTTCGGCAGTGCCGTACACGGCCCAGGCGCAGTCCGCGTACGCACGCAGCGTGCGCCAGCCGGGCACAGGTTCCAGGTCATTCGTGAGGTGCGTCTCGGCCGCGGTGAGCCAGTCCACCGCCACCCCGGTCTGGCCCGACAATCCGGCCGCCCAAGCGAGAGTCAGGCACAGCTGCGGATCGGACTCGACCCCGGGGAGGTCCTCACTCAGCCGCAGCATCGTGCCCATTGCCCCGCGGTCCAGGAACCAGCGGGTCTGGTCTCGCAACAGCGCCACCGCTCCCGAGGCATCGCCGGCTGCGATCCGGTGTTCGACGGCCTGCTCCACCTGGCCCGCGCCCAGGAACCAATCGGCCGCCCGACCGAGGAGAACCGACGCCGACTCCGACCCGGAGTCCGCCAGCTCGCGGCGCAGCACGTCGCGGAACAACCGGTGGCAGCGAAACCACTGCGTGTCCAGGGGGGAGATGAACAGCTCCGCCCTGGCCAACGCCTCCAATACCGCCGACGATCCGGCTCGCTCCAGCACGGCGTCGCAAAGCGGACCCGAGAGTCGCTCCAGCACCGATCCACGCATCAACAGGTCTCGCTGGTCGTCATCCAGTCCGGCGAGCACCTCGGTCGAGAAGTAGTCCACCAGGTGACGCTCGCCACCACTGATCCGGGCGGCGGCCGCGACAGGGTCGGCTGCGCCGCGCAAGGTCAGCGCCGCCAGTTGCAGCCCGGCCGGCCAGCCCTCCGTACGTTCCGCAATCACCCGAGCCGTGTCGGCGGCGACGTCGGTCACGCCGGCGATGAGGGCGACACCCTCCTCCGTTGTGCACCGCAGCTCCTCGACCCGGATCTCGGTCAGCGCACCCCGGGCGCGCATCCGCGCCAGCGGCAACGCCGGGTCGGCCCGCGCCGCGATGATCAGATGCAGGGAGGGCGGCAGATAGCTCAGCAGGAATTCGACACTCTCGGAGATGGTCGGATCACGAAGCAGGTGGTAGTCGTCGAGGACCAGGACGCGGGAATGCGGGCTGGCCGTCGCCGCATTCAACAGGGACTCCACGGCGATGCCGATCGGGTCCATACCGGGGGCGCGCAGAGCGCTCAGGGCATCGTCGGTCAGGTCGGGAGCGACGACCTGCAACGCGGAGAGCAGATAGGTCCAGAACCGTACGGGCTCGTCGTCGGTCTCGTCGATCGACAACCACGCCACTCGCTGCGAGCGGGCCGAATCGTGTGCCCAGGCGCTCAGCAACGTCGTTTTGCCCCAGCCCGCGGGCGCGATGACCACCGACAGCCGGCGGCCGGGGTTGCCGTCCAGCTGCTCGTTCAACCGGTGCCGGGGCACCGCACCCGGACGTGCCGGTGGCACCAGCAGCTTGGCCACCAGCAAGGGTCGGGCGCCCGGAGTGCCCACGACCGAACGGTATCGCGGGTGCCGACCGTGGAGGCGGCTCAGCGCCCCTCCACCACATCGAGCATCCCGAGCGACCAGTGGTAGACATCGTCCAGCTTGGCCGCGAATGCCGGATTCACCTGGGCCGTACCGGTGAACCAGAGGGCGAACGCGACCTGCCGGAGGGCGATGAAGTCGTCCAGGTGTTTGAACTCGGTGTCCCGCCTGGTGCGGTAGCCGTCCAGCGCAGCATCGCGGAACATGGGATAGTCCGGCCTGTCCCGCAGTTCCCACAGCGCGACAGCGAGTTCGTACTCGCGGGGACCGGTGCCGCAGTCGTCGAAGTCGATGAGCTTGACATCGCCGCCGGAGAACAGGGCGTTGCCGAGATGCAGGTCGGCATGGATGAGCCCGACGTCGGCGATGCTCGGCAGGAGATCGGCCAGCCGGCTCGCCAGCGCTTCGAAGCGGGTACGAAGCTCCAATGGCAACAACGCCCAGCACTCCGCGGCTGGGGTATTGCCGTACACCATGACATTTCCGAAGAACGTTTCGTGGTCCCACCGGATGCGCACGAAATCGGGCGGCCGCCGCCACGCGTCGGCCTGATCGTGCAACCGGGCCATCGCCGCACCGAGCCGGCGGAGGTGGGTCGGGCGGGCGGAGGCCTCGTGGATGCGACCGTCCATCCAACGAAGCACCGAACAGATCCGGGTCTCACCCGCTGCCGAGGCTTCGACCACCGGCTCGCCGTCGCGGGCCGTGAGGGGGTTCGGGACGGCCAGATCGGTGTCCGCTCGGATCGCCTGTAGCCAGGCGATTTCGGACCGGATGGCTGCCGCCGAATCAATGTCTCGGCCGTGCCGTTGGGTCCGGTGCACCCTGACGAGGTAGCTGCCGTCCGCGCTCTCGTGGCGGAAGGTGGTGTTCTCTCCGTGCGCGACGAACGTGAGGCGGCCGCTCGGCAACGGATAGCGGTCGAGGGCGGCGGTGGCCACCTGGCGGAGCCGTCCTAGCTGCGCTCGCCGAGACAACATCGGCATCCCCTTCGTCCTGGTGGAGCGCCGCGCTCGACCGTGCCGGGCGCGGGTCTTCAGCTGTGGATCGTGTCGGCGTGCACCGGGAGTGGTCTCGGCGGTACGGGAGTGCTCACGACGATGCTGGTGACTGTTTGTCCATGGACGAGAAACTGATCCAGGACTGTTTCCAGCTGTTCGACGGCGGAGGCGTGGATCTTGATCAAGAAGCAGTCTTCGCCGGTGATGCGGTGACATTCGGTGATCTGCGGTAGGGCTCGGGCGAGGTCGGCTACCTTGCTGAGCTGGCCGGCCGCAGGGCGGATTCGGGCGAAGGCCGTGATGGGTAGTCCGAGAGCCGCGGGGTCGACCTCGAGCCGGTACCCGGTGATGACTCCGGCTCGCTCGAGGCGTTGGACCCGCTCGGTCACTGCTGGTGCGCTCATGCTGACGCGGCGAGCGAGAGCCGACATGGTGATGCGCGGATCGGCATGGAGCTCGGCCAGCAGCCGGCGGTTGATGCCATCGAGTAGACCGTTCTGACCTTCGAAGGCAGAACCTCTGTATGACGCTGGTCTTGTAGGCATGAACACCGCACCGCCTTCAGTTCAGCATGTACTTTTCCCTGTCGGCCTATGAGTGTAGCGACATGGTTCCGGTCGGCACGCGCCCCGCAGGTGCGAGCCGCCGGATCGCCGCGTTGCCACCGGCATCGTTCTTCGTGGTCAGCGCGATCTTTCACTACCTGGGGCCATCGTTCGCGGTTCTGCTGTTCGCGCACGTGAGTGTGCTCGGGGTTGCCTGGTTGAGGATCGCCAGCGCTGCGCTCGTCTTTGCCGTCTGGCGCCGACCCTGGCGACTGCTAGCCACCTTGGGCACGGAACAACGGTGGGTGCTGCTGGCCATGGGAGCCGTCTTGGCGGCCATGAACTCACTGTTCTACCTGGCCGTCGACCGGCTCCCGCTGTCAACCGTCGGCGCGATCGAGTTCCTCGGCGTGGTGATCTTGGCGGCGGCCGGAACCCGAACCCGCCGCAACCTGCTCGCCTTGGCCATGTCGATCGGCGGCGTCGCCGCCCTGACCGACATTCGGATCGTGAACGAACCGCTCGGTTTCGTCTTTGCGTTCGCCAACTGCGCCGGCTTCATGCTGTACGTGATCCTGGGCCACAAGATCGCCAACACCAATCCTGACGGCAGCAAGGGCGACGGCGCCCGTGGGGTCATGAGCGGCATCGACCAGCTCGGCGCGGCGATGCTGGTGGCAGCGATCGTCGCCACCCCTTTCGGCATCGGTGGTGCGGTGCCGACGTTCACCCATCCGACCTGGCTGATCTGGGGAATCGCGGTCGGCCTCTGCTCGTCGGTCATCCCCTATGTCACCGACCAGCTCGCCATGGCTCGGCTTCGCCGGGCGACCTTCGCCGTGATGTTGGCCATCCTGCCGGCCACCGCAACCGTCGTCGGGTTGCTCGTCCTGCGCCAGGTACCCACGTGGCAGGACCTGGCCGGGATCGGTCTCGTTGTCTTGGGGGTTGCCCTGCACCAGGAAACCCACCCTGACCCTGGAACCTGACGGCAACTCATCCGACGGGAGACCGGTTTCCGGCGTCGATGGCTTGGAGCGAGATCAAGCTGAGGCCGGTCCGAGATCCGTCCGCGATACTGAAAGTCCGATCTTCAACCGCGATGGGAAGGGGCCGGATGGACTGCCCGCTGTGTCACCAGGTGATGGAGGACGGGATCATCACGTCGCGTGCGCCGGGTGCCAAGTTCTCGTCCGGCGATGGCTGGGACGTCGCGCTCGGCGACCTGACCGGTGACGGTCTCGGATCTGGGCTCTTTTATCACCGCGTCATCGCCGAGCGCTGTTTGTCCTGCGGCACGATCGTGATTCCTGGGGCGTCGTCCACCGGTCCGGACTGACGTCCCGAACGCGGTGCAGAGGGGTTGATTCCTCATATTCGTACGCGTATATTCGTATACGAATAAAGGAGGGCCATGCCTCGAAAGGTCGACAACCTGCTTGGGCTGGCGATACTGGCCACGGTCCAGGAGCGCCCCATGCACCGGTACGAGATGGCCACGGTCATCAAGGAGCGGGGCAAGGATCACGACATGGCCGTCAAGTGGGGGTCGCTGTACACCGTGGTCCAGAACCTGACTCGCCACGGCTTCCTCGAGGTATCCGGCAGCGAGCGGGACGGCAACCGTCCCGAGCGCACGATTTACGCGATCACCGACGCCGGCCGAGCCGAGCTCCGGGACTGGGCCCGCGACCTCGTTGCCACACCCGTCGAGGAGCAGACGCTCTTCATCGCCGGGCTGTCCGTCCTGGCAGCGCTGTCCCCGGACGAGGCGGTCGCTCTGTTGCAGCTCCGGTCGGAGCGGCTGGCAGATCTGATCGCTGTGCGCCGCGCCCAGCTGGAGCTCGATGCGGAAACGGTTCAGCGGCTGTTCCTCGTCGAGGAGGAGTACCGGCTCACGCTTCTCGATGCCGAAGCCGGTTGGGTGCGCGGCCTGCTGACCGAGCTAACCAGCGGGAGCTTCCCCGAGCTGGAGGCCTGGCGGGCGTTCACCGACAGGCTGCCCGCCCTGCAGGGAGGGACCGACACGAACTGACCCGAATTGCCACCCGAAAAACCCGGGCCGGCGCTGCGGCAACAGCTCCGACCCGGGCACAACCGACAACCGATTCGTTTCCGAACCCGGCCGCCAGGCAGCAAACCCCAACCTAGTGGGGATCAACCGGTCGGGAACCGACACCCGTAAGGAAGATCAACATGCCCCCATCCACCCACCCTGCGGTCCGCACCGCACTCGTCGTCGGCGGCGGCGTGGCCGGACCGGTCACGGCGGCAGCGCTGACGAAGTCCGGGATCGAGGCCACTGTCGTGGAGGCCTACCCCGAGCCGAGCGAGGGAATCGGCGGCAGCCTGGCCCTAGCCCCCAACGGGCTCGCCGCTCTCGCCGTGATCGGGGCCGACGACGCAGTCCGATCCCACGCGTTGCCCATTACAAGGTCGACCATGAGCGTCAACGGACGCGTCCTCGGAGAAACCCCGACGCTTGACGGCGCCGAACCGTTGCAGCTCATCGACCGCGGACCGCTGCATGACGTGCTCCGCGAGGCGGCTCGGTCCGCGGGCGTCACTACCCTGTACGACCGTCGATTGGTCGGCGTCGAGGAACATGACGACCGAATCGTTGCGCGGTTCGCCGACGGCTCGACGGCTGCGGCCGACATCCTCGTGGGTGCCGACGGGGTCAGATCGACCGTTCGACGGCTCATCGATCCCGACGCACCCGCGGCGGGCTACACCGGAATGCTCGGCTTCGAGGGATACGCACCCCATGTCGATCTGGCTTCTCCGCCCGGGGAGATGGTGTTCGCGTTCGGCCGTCGGGCCTACTACCTGTACTGGTCGCTACCGGGCGGCGGAGTCGGCTGGGGCGCCAACCTCCCGTCGACCACCTACCAAACGCTCGCGGAGTCGCGCCAGACACCCGCTGAGCAGTGGCTCGCCGTCCTGGCCGAGACGTACGCGGGTGACGACCCCGGAGCACAACTGGTGGCGGACACGGCGCCCGAGCACCTCCAGGTGACCGGAGCGCTGCACATCATGCCGCCCGTGCCGCACTGGGCGCGGGGCCGGATGGTGCTCGTCGGCGACGCCGTGCATGCTCCGTCCAACAGCACCGGACAGGGCGCGTCGCTGGCGATGGAGAGCGGGATCGAACTCGCCCGCTGCCTGCGCGACCTGCCGGATCACGGGTCGTCTTTCGCGGCGTACGAACGATTGCGACGGACCCGGGTCGAGGCCGTCGCTCGCCGCGGAGCCAAGATCAACAGCGTCAAGGCCCCGGGCCCGGTGGCGCGAGCGCTGATGACCGCCATCATGCCGATGATGCTGAAGCGGATGGCGCGGGACTCATCGCTGGCCAAGGAGCAGGGGTTCCTGATCGACTGGGACGCCCGCGTCGCCTGAGCCGACGGTAACGGCAGCGCAATCAGCCGCGGCGAGTCGGCGGCGACGTTCGATGCCCGATCAGGACGGGCCCATGGCGTTGGTGCTCAGGACACGATCGAGGTAGGCGCCGCGCTCGGCGCTCTGCTCGGTCATTCGGTCGGCCAACTGGGCCGCGGCTGCGGCGTACGACGGGTCGGTCAGCACCTGCTCGACCGCGTGGCGGATGTCCTCCGGCTGGGCGCGATCACCGTCGAGGTGGATGCCGGCGCCAAGTCGCGCGACCTGCTCGGCCAGGGCCGGCTGGTCGGCCGCGAAGTTCGGCAGGCACACCACGGGCAGCCCCTGGGCGAGCGCGGCGGTCAACGTGCCGTGCCCGGCATGGGTGACGACGGCGGCGGCGTGCGCGAGCACGGCACTGTGAGGCAGGTACGGCAGGACGGTGGCGCTGTCGTCCGACCACCGCAGCGCGGTCGGTTCGACCGCGCCGGTCGTGGCGAGCACGCGTACGCCGTAGCCGGCCAGACCGTCGAGAGAGCGCTGGATCCGGCTGGTCTGGTCCCAGGCGGGACCGCTCGAGAAGCTGACCAGCACCAACGGTCGGTGATCCGGACCAGGCGGCGCCCAGGCGGCGGCGGACGCCTGCTCGAAGATCGGTCCGACCCAGTTGACGTCCGACGACACCTCGGCGGCGAGCGGGTCCAGTTCGGAAATGCTCGCGCAGAGCACCGAGTGCTGCTCCCAGGCCGCCCAAACGGTCGGCATCGGGTCAAGACCGAGTAGGGCCCGGACCGGATTGAGGCGGCCGAGCAGCAACTGGTCCAGGTCGCGGCCGGGCGGGCACAGCGCTCCGGGCGTGCTGTGCACCAGGACCACAGTTGGCAGCGCCGTTTTCTCCAGCGCGGCGAGCGCCGCCGTCATCAGGCAGTCGACAACCACCAGGTCCGGCAATTCCTGCTCCAGCACGGCTTCGATGTCGGCCGGGTGGTCGGGGCAGGCCCAGACCCGGTCGGTGAGGAAGCCGTAGAGGTTGTCGGGGTCGAACCGATCCCACCCCTCATTGGCCCCGGACAGCAAGACCACGGGGAAGCCGAGCGGCGCGAATCGCGCGACCTGGTCGGCGTAGCCGGCGAACACGATGTCGTGCCCGCTGTCGCGAAGCTGTTGGGCCAGTCCGATGGCCGGGGGCTGGTTGCCCCCGCCGGACCAGGTGACGAACATGATCTTGCTCATGAGCCCTCCTCGAGAATCCCGCGGACGAGTTGACGGACGGTCTGCTCGGCATCGCGACGGGATCGGCCGAGATCGCGGCGCAGCAGCTTCCAGACGTAGACATCGAGACAACAGACCAGGGCGTCGACCGTACGCCGCCGTTGCGCGCTCGACTGGTTGACGAGCTGAGCCGCGAACACCTCCGCGACCCCCGCGCGATGGGCCGCTCGGCCGCCCTCCACGAAGGCATGCAGCTCCGGCTCGGCTTCCTCGACGATGTTGCGGATCACCAGGTCGCCGGCCTTCTCGTAGTGGTTGAAGTAACACCGCACCACGCTGTCGACATCGCCGAGGATGACGTCCTCGAACTCCCGCGCGACGTCGGCCGAAGCCGCCTCCATCACGGCATCCAGCAGTAACGCCCGGGATCCGAAGATGCGGAGCACGGTCTGCACCGACACCCCGGCAGCGGCCGCGATCTCGTCGAGCCGGACGTTCGGTCGGAAGTTCTCTCGCATCGCTGCGGTGGCCGCGTCCAGGATGCGCGTCCGGGTTGCGGCCGAGGACTCTGCCCGCGCCTGCATGGTGTAGCGGCGAGGCAAATTCATGTTAATGAAGTTAACACGAAATGGATCGATGCGACAGAGCCAGAGCCAACCGTCGCCGCCCCCGGAGGCCGTCGTCCTCATTCATGCCTGGCACCACGCATGGGTCCGGGCGGCAGGTCAGGGTGTGCGCGATTGCGCCAGGCCGTCGAGGATCACCTCGAGTCCGAAGTCGAATTCGCTGCCGAAGTCGTAGTCGGGCTTGAGGATGTGTTCGGTCGAGAACTCGGCCAGGTACGGGTAGTCGTCGAGCGGATGCTCCTTCATCATCGATTCGGCCACCTCCGCGACGGTCTCGGGGCCGTTGATAGGCAGGGCGGCCTCGGAGAGTGCGAAGCCGTAGACGTAGCTGTCGAGCAAGGCGTAGGCGTGGGCGATCATCGTCACCGAGAAGCCGGCTTCGCGCAGGGTGCCGATCACGGCGTTGTGGTGTCGCAGCGTGGCCGGGCCGGGAGCCGTCCCCGACTGCAGGATCACGATCGCCCACGGGTGACGTCGCAGGGCGCGGCGGGCCGAGTGGGCTCGCCGAGTCAGCTCGGTTCGCCACTCGCCACCGGGCACCGGGAGCTCGATCTCGCTGAACACCAGGTCGAGGATGCCGTCGAGGATCTCCCTCTTGTTGGCCACGTGGTGATAGGGCGCCATTGGCTGGACGCCGAGATGCTGGGCCAGGGATCGGATGGTCAGCGCGTTCGCTCCACCCGCGTCGGCGACGGCGAGGGCAGCGCTCAGTACGCGCTCGCGGCTGAGGGGTTCGCGCTTCTCGGCGGGCCCGCGGGAGCTGGTCGGTTTCGGCATCGTGGCCTCAACACTAGCAAATTTGTACAAAGTACAGTAGCGTCTGTACTAAGTACGGTGCAGCAGTTGGCAGCATCGGCTTCCAGCCAGAGGAAACCTCATGCTCGACCAGACTCAGGCCAGCGTGCCAACCCGGAACCATCGCCGTTCGGACCGAACGACGGCGCGAATCATCGGAGTGCTGTACCTCGCGGGGATGGTGATCGGCATCGGGGGCAATGTCCTCGTCCAGTCGATCCTCGCTACCTCGGACCCGCTGTCGGCGATCGCCTCGAGCGGTCTGCTGCTGGCCGTCGGCGCCCTGTGCTGGCTCGCCACCGTCGCCGGCGACGCAGCCCACGGTGTGATCATGTTCCCGATCCTCAAGCGCCACAGCGAAGTCAGCGCCGTCGGCTATCTCGCGGCCCGGATCATGGATGCCACCTTCATCGCCGTGATGACCCTTCTGGTCGTCATCCAGATCCCGATCGGTGCCGCCTATCTGACCGCCGGCGCAGGCGAGGTCTCCTATCTGGAGTCCCTGAGTGCCGTGCTCACCGCGGCGAATCTCTACGCCTACGACTTCGCCATGACCACCCTCGGGGTAGCTGGTCTGATCTTGTGCACCGCGCTCCTGCGCACCAACCTGATCCCGCGGCCGCTCGCGGTCTGGGGCATCGCCGGATACGCGATCATCCTGGCCGGATCGGTTCTGCAGATCCTCGGATTCCAGCTCAGCTCGATCCATGCCATTCCGGGCGGTCTGTGGGAGGTGTTCATCGGCATCTGGCTGATCGTCAAAGGCTTCGGCACTCCCGCGCAAACACCGGAAACGGCCGCCACGACAGCTACGACGGTGACGGCGTCACCACTGGTCGGGAGCGCGGTCTGATCTCCCCGCACGTGAAGTCCGGCCCGGCACCTGGACCCAGGGGCCGGGCCGGTGGGGGACCGGCCGGCGGGCAGCCTCAAGCGTTGGCCTCGAGCGCGGCGAGGTCGCGTACCGCATAACGATGGTGCTCGGCCTCTTCCTTCAAGACGACCTTGAGGCAACGCCGCACGACGTACTCCTGGTCCGGATATGAGTCAGCCGGTTTGCGGTTGCATACCCGATCGAGCTCGACCTCGGTGAGTCCGTCGACAAAACGCCGCACCGTAGCCATCCGGGCGAGCCGCGGCGCGAGCACTTCGTCGAGCGTGGGCGTGGCGTCGAACGTGAGCCCGAGCTGCACCATCACGTCGGACGGCGTCCCACCGGCGGGGAAGCCCAGCGGGTGGTACGGCGATTCCTCCTCGAGGACCGCATTCCCTAGCCAGGCATCGCTGGCGAAGAGCAGGTGCCGTTGCGTCTCGACCAGCGACCACTCTCCGTTGACCTGCTCATGGAGCACGTTCTCGGGCAACTGCCTCGCGCGGTCGAGCGTCGCCTCCCAGAGCGCATCGATGACGTCCCAGGCATCGCGGTAGTTGTCGGGGGACGCGGCAGCACGCGCCAACACCCGCGCAGGCTGCTGGCGATCCAGCTCGGCCTCGACGAAGGCGGTCACGTCGACGTCGTTGACGACGAGGCGGTCGAAATCGCCACCGAGGTAAACATTGCTGCCGTAGCAGTCGACGATCTTCAGACCGCTGACCTCGCAATCGCGGACCTCGAGGCCGGCGAGGTCGCACAGCTGGATGCGGGCACCACGGAACTGATCACTGTGGACATACGAGGCAGCCATCCAGGCAGTATCCCGCAGCCGTTCGGCGCAGCGAGTTGCACCACTGGTGGCGTCTCGGGAATCACGGTTGTGGCTGATGATCAGGCAGTAGCAGCCGACGCGGTACGGCAAGGGCCAGCAGTGGCACGACGATGCTGACGGCGATGAGCAGCAGCGAGTACGTGGCGACGGCCGAGGTCGGGAGGATCACGAGTTTGAAGGTGTCGATGGCGGTGTGGATGAGTGCGGGTGCCCAGATGGTGCAGCGACCGGTGACGTAGAGGTAGCTGAACGGGATCGAGGTGACCGCGGCGACGATCATCGAGCCGATGGCGACGAGCACGCCGTTGTTGATCACAACGGGGATGTGGGCGGCCGCCACCAAGGGCATGGTCCACACGACCGCCGTCCGGAACGGTCGGCCGGTGCTCAATCGGCGGAACGCGAAGCCGCGCCAGACGATCTCTTCGGCCAGGCCGTGGAACGCGAAGATCCCGAGCAGGATCCAGGGCCAGTCCGCCACGAGTCGGATCTCGGCACCTGTGATGGCAGTCGTCATCGGAAACACCAGCAGCACCAAAGCGGAGACCGCGGCCGCCACGGCGAGGGCGCGGCCGTTGGGCCGGCCGAGGCCAAGGAAGGCGATGGCTTGGTTGAGTGGCGTCCGGTACAGGAGTCGTTCGACGACGATGGCGGTGACCGCCACGACGACGAGAATGATCAAGCCCCACCGGCCGGTGGCATCGATGCTGCTGACCCCGGCCAGTACTCCCCAGAGGATGCCGAACCCGATCAGGAACTTCAGCCACGATCGGCCTGCGACGACAGCTGTCGCGGAGGCGGACAGCTGAGCCGGGGCGCTCATGACCGATTCCCGGGGCGGGACACGATCAGACTCCACGCCTGGGCCGTGGCGAACAGCAGATGGGCGGTCGTGCCCAGCTCGCCGAGCGGGACCGTCGCGAAGTCGACGAAGCTCTGCCAGAACACCAGGTTCGCCGCGCCGAGGAGCAGGTGGACGGTCAGGGCGAACGTGTGCCAGAACCGACGGCGGTCGCGTGCGCCGACCACGACGAGGAGGACGCCGATGATGGCCGCCAGCCCGTGTGCTTCGACCCAGCCGATCGCGTACGGCGACCCCGCGAAGAGGCCGGCGTAGGGTCCGACGCCGAGGAAGTGCGCGAGCACCTCCAGCGTTACCTGGGCTGCGCCCGCCAGGGCCAGGAAACCGCCGTCGATGATCATGATCCGCTGCCGGATCCCAGCCGAGTAGTCGGGTGCTGCGTCGTCGGCTGGCGAGACGGTCTCCGGCCAGGTCGCCGCGTGCCGGGTCGGGGTTGCGTTCTGGTCAACGCGATCGCGCTGGCGAGTCATCGGATTCTCCTAGTTCTTTTCGGGCTGACGAGGCGCGGTCGGACGACCGCGTCCGGGGAACTCATGGCGCGGTGGTGACCAGCGGCCGGCGCTCGACGTCGAGGTCGGGCACGGTCTCGGCCGGCGGACCCGGCTCGGTGCCGCCCAGGTCGAGCCGGAAGGGCGGATAGACGTCGGTCATCAAGGCGGTGTACGTGAGCACGCGGAACATCCACCGGCTCAGGCCGATCAGCAGGTCGAAGACGCCTTGCGGGTAGCGCCGCACAAAGGCGAGGTGCAGGGCGGCGATCAGCACGAGCACGCCGATGAGTCCGCCGGTGATCTGCGGCCAGGAGCTGCTGGTGGCGAGGCCGAAGGTGCTGCCGACCAGGACGCCGACGACGATCAGGTGGGGTACCACGAGCAACCATTTGACGAGGACGAGCCACCGTGACAACTGCGCTGGAAAGCTGACCTCGAGAGCGGCCGGGTAGGGCACGGCCCGGAGGGTGAACGGCGGGTAGCGGTCGGTTCCCAGGCAGAGGTAGCTGTAGTGCCCGACGCGCCACGTCCAGCGCATGACCCCCACGTTGAAGGCGAACAGCGGGCGCGGGTAGCGCCGGGTGATGAGAATGCTGATGCCCGCCGCGACGGCGGCCACGACAAACCCGGCCCACAACACGGTCAGCACGACGACGTGGGGTACCAACAGGATCCATTTCACCAGCCAGAGCCAGCGTCCCGGCAGCACGTCGATGGTCGCGCTGAGCGTGAGCGGCTGGTTCTCGTAGACCGGTTCGACCGCGAAGGGCTTCGCTGGAACGCTGGGGGCGGCACCGTGGTGTTCGCGTCCGCGAAACATCACGACGGAGCCGATCAGACAGAGCACGCCTAAGGCCAGCAGGGTCAGGGCCGCCGGCGTCACATACGCGATCCGGGCACCGGCACTGGCGGCCACGCCGATCGGTGAGGTGCCGTCGAGGTTCATGATCACCAGGGACCACTGCCCGTCCTCGACCGGCCAGCGAAGACTCTGCCGCCCCGTTCCCGCACTGGACGCGACCCAGAACCCCTGCTCCGCCGGCAGGGCCGCGAGACCGCCGCCGGAAACGGTCCGGGTGACCACGGAGCCGTTCTCGATGTCGGAAATCTGATCGACCGCGACCCCGGCGAGGTAGGCGTCGATGTCGGATTGCCGCGCGATGCCGGCGAAGACCGCCCGATCGCTGGTCGATTGGGTGGTGACCTGGATCGAGGCGAATTGGTTCGGCCGGATGGGGCTGGCAGACCATCGATCGAGGTCGGCATCGAGGACGACGGCGTAGGAGCTCGTCGCGAGCTGGTAGCTGGGGGAGGTGTAGAAGCCGGCGTCGTCGCGCAGGAGTCCTTGTGCTCCCAGCAGGGCTACGCCGCCGACGATGAGGCTTGAGCCGATCATGGCCGTTGCGACTCCGAGGACGATCAGGGGCCAGCGGGTGGATGTCATCGAGATGCTCCTTCATGGGTCATGGATCTGGTTGTTGGCTCGAGGTCGAGGTAGGTGAGTTGGCCGCCGGTGTCCCACAGCAGGCTCAGCAGGGCGCGAAGCTCGGGCTGGTCGACCACCGATCCGGTGATGCAGATGGCGACGGGCAGTTCTCGGATCTCGTCGATCTGGAAGCGTTCGGCCAGCAGAGCCACCGCTGTTCGCGGCAAGGGCCCGGAGATCCGCAATCGGAAGTGCATCGTCACGCTGATCACCATCCGCGGAACCAGGGTGGTGTCGAACCACCCTGTTGCGGATCCACCCGGGTGCAATCGGGACGGCACTAGGGTGGGCGGCAAAGCGTTCGCAGGGGCGGAGGTGCCAGGTGACCGAGCCGGACGCGACCGCGCTGCGATCCGGCCCTCCGTTGATGGCGGCCAAGTACGCCATCCCGCCGTCTCGCCCCGGGGGTGTGACCCGATCACGGCTGCACGAGCAGCTGCTGCACAACGGGAGAACCCGGCTGACCACCGTCGTCGCGCCGGCCGGTTGGGGAAAGACGACGCTGTTGTCGCATTGGGCGCAGGACCCGGCCGAGCACCGTCGGGTGGCGTGGGTGTCGCTGGATTCCGCCGACGACGAGCCGACCCGCTTCTGGACGTACGCGCTCACAGCGCTCGCCCAGCACGGCCTCGGGACGGCCGCGCTGCAGGCGCTTGGCGCGCCGGGTCTGCAGCCTGTGGACGTCGCGCTGCCCGAACTCCTCAATGAGCTCCAGACGAGCAGTGAGCGACACGTACTGGTCCTCGACGACTACCACGTGTTGTCCGACCCGGACCTGCAGCAAGGTGTCGAGTTCCTGCTGGCCTACCTGCCGCCGGCCCTGCACCTGGTCCTGGCCACGAGAGCCGATCCGCCGCTTCCGTTGCCCCGGCTGCGGGCTCGTGGCGAGCTGACCGAAATCCGGATGAGCGAGCTCGGCTTCTCACCGTCGGAGGCCGGTGCGCTGATCACCTCCGTCGCGGACGTGGCCCTCGACGCGCCGACCGCCCGGCTGTTGCAGGAGCGCACCGAGGGCTGGGCCGCCGGGCTGCAGCTCACCGCGCTCACCCTCCAGGGTCGCTCCGAGCCGGCGGCGGCGGTCGCGCAGATCCGGGGGGACGACCGGCACATTCTCGACTTCTTTTCATCGGAGGTTCTGAACCGGCTCACGCCGGATCAACGGGACCTGTTGGTGTCCGCTTCGGTTCTCGAGCGGCTGTCGGGGCCGCTCTGCGATGCGGCCCTGGACCGCTCCGGGACGGCCGCGGTTCTGGCCGACCTCGATCGGGCCAATCTGTTCGTCGTTCCGCTGGATCAGCACCGCGTGTGGTACCGCTGCCATCGGCTGTTCCGCGACGCGCTGCGGGTGCAGCTCGACCGCGAGACCGCGGCCAGCATCCTCAGCCGCGCCGCCGACTGGTTCGTTGCACACGGTCTCGTGGAGGAAGCGATCTCCCTCCAGATCGAGGCTGGGGATACGCGCGGAGCGATGGAGCTGATGAAGACGGCTGCTCCCTGGTTCCTCGAACACGGCGCCGCGAAGGTTGTGCATTTGGCCGGCCGGCTGGATGCCGATGTCGTCCGGTCGGATCCGAGTCTGTGCGGGTCTCTCGCTTGGGCCGCGGCCCTGGCCGGTCAATTCCACTTGATCGGATCCTGGCTGGACGCGGCCGAGAGGCGATCCGTCGACGATCTAGATCCGCCCGACGGATGGTCCAGCCTCGGCGGTTGCGTGTCGACCTTGCGATCCGTGCAACTGCTGGCGACATCCCCAGGGCCGGCCAGCATCGCGTTCGCCGAGCGCGGCGTACGGCTGGAGTCGGATCCGGCGCTGCCGGCCTACGTCCTGGCGCGACACGTGCTCGGCACCAGCTACCTCGCCGATGGACAGCCTGAGCGGGCGGTAGCGGTTCTCGCCGACGCGACCCGACGCGCGCGCGACCCGCGTTTCCCACCCATCCTCGGGCTGCAGGCCGCGTGCAGTCTCGCCGTTGCCCTGTACCAAACCGGGCGGTACGCGGCCGCTGGACGCGTCTGCGATGAGAGTGCTCCCGCGGTCCGGGTGGTGGAGGCGGCCTGGGGTGACGCCGCCGCCTTGGGGATCGCGCGATTGCAGATGGTGCAAGGTCGGCTCGCGCTACGGGCTGACGATCTCGAGAAGGCGAACCGGCTGGCATCCCGGGCCGTCACCCTCTCGAAGGTCTGGGGGCTGCCGTCCCAAGTGGTCTTGGCGCTGACCGCTCTCGCCGAGGTCAAGTTGGCGCTGCACGACCTGCCGGCGGCGCGCACGTCGGTCGCCGAGGCCCAGGAATTGGTGTCCAGCGAACCGATCTGGCCTTTCGCCGCCAGGGAGCTCGACGAGGTCGACGCTCGGATCGGCCGCGGAGCGATGCGAGCCGCCCGCTCGCCCGGCATCGTCGTCGAAGAACTCACCGACCGCGAGCTGACCCTGCTCCGGATGCTGCCCGGCACCGCCAGCCAACGTGAGATCGGGGCCGCCCTGTACTTGTCGATCAACACCGTCAAGGGCTACGCCAAGAGCCTCTATCGAAAGCTCGATGTCTCCACCCGGCAGGAGGCTGTGCGGCGAGCACACCAGCTGAACCTGATCTGAGCGCGCGCGGATGCCCGGGCGTGATCCGGCGTACTGCGCCGGGCGGGGCTCACGGCACCATATGGCCATGGAGGACTCGACAACCGCCCCGCAGCCGGGATCCGGCATTCGCCAGACCGGCGAACTCAGCGAACCGGCACCGCGGTTGAGTTGGAAGTTGGTGCCGGCTGCGCTGCTCTCCACGTCGGCGTTCTTTCTCTTCGCTCTGCGAGAGCCGTTCATCGGGTACCCGCTGCTGGTGGGCTCGCTCGTGCTTGCCGTGATTCTCGAGCGTGGCTTCGCCCAGGATCTGCTGCTGATCGGCATCGGCATCGCGATCGTGTCGCTCACCTCGGTTGAGGCGGACGTCAGTTGGCCGGCGTTCATCCGGATCGGCATCACGCTGGGCCTCGCGGTCTCGGTGCCCTACCTGATCGACCGCTTCGTCTACCGCCGCCGGGCGGTGCGGTTCCCCTGGCGCAGCCGGCAGAAGAAGACCAGGGGACAGCTCGCGTACCTGGTCCTCGTTCCGCTCCTGGGCTGGGCCATCCTGCCCTTCTACTTCATCCGCTCGGGCACCTACCTGAACTGGCCGCAGATCACCGACAGCTCGGAACTGATCCGGTTCTTCATCGGTGTCAACGCGGTCGGCACCTGGGACGAGCTGTTCTTCGTCGCCACCTGCTTCGCGTTGCTGTGTCGGCACTTTCCGGTATGGCAGGCCAACCTGTTGCAGATGGTGATCTTCGTTTCGTTCCTCTGGGAACTGGGCTACCGTTCCTGGGGGCCGGTACTCACCATCCCGTTTGCCCTCGTGCAGGGCTATCTCTTCTCGAGAACACGTTCATTGGGTTACGTGCTGATCGTCCACCTGCTGTTCGACGCCATCGTCTTCCTGGCCATCGTGCACGCACACAACCGCGACTGGTGGCCGATATTCATCTATTGAGTCATCGACGTCGGTCGCGGAAGCGCTACGGTTGGCCGGGCACAAGCTCGGACTCAAGCTCGGACCCACGGGTGGCCCTGGGAACGGGGATCTCGTGGCGCGTCCTTTGATAGCAACCAAGCTGTACGTCCCGAAGCTGCGGCGCGGTCTCGTGCTGCGTCCCAGGCTCACTGCGCAGCTGCGGCGCGGAGCCGAGGCAAAACTGACGCTGGTGTCGGCTCCTGCGGGATTCGGCAAGACGACGCTCCTCGCCGATTGGCTGGGGGAGACGCCCGACCACGACTGGCATGTTGCGTGGCTCTCGCTCGATGCAGCCGACACCGAGCCTGCCTCGTTCTGGACTCTTGTCGTGACCGCCCTCCAGGGCGCCCTGCCCAGCCTCGGCACGAGTGCGCTGGAGCTCATCACCACCGCTCCCTCGTCGACCGACCTCGTCCTCACCGCGTTGCTCAACGAACTGGCCGAGACACCGGGCGAGGTGTGGCTGGTCCTCGACGACTACCACCTGGTCGACGACCGGGAGGTCGGCCAGGGGACGGCCTTCCTGCTGGAGCACCTCCCGTCCCACGTCCATGTCGTGATCAGCACCCGCGCCGACCCCGACTTGCCACTGGCTCGATGGCGCGCGCGCAGCGAACTGGTGGAGATCCGTGCCGCCGACCTACGCTTCACCGCCGTCGAGGCCGCGGCCTACCTGAATGACGCGAGCCGACTGGACCTCACCCCTGGGGACGTCGAGGTTCTGGAGGAACGCACCGAGGGGTGGATTGCCGCGTTGCAGCTCGCCGCGCTCTCGATCCAGGGGCGTGACGATGTCAGCAGCTTCATCGCCCGGTTCGCCGGAAACGACCGGTACATCGTCGACTACCTCGTGGAGGAGGTGCTGGCGCACCAGTCCGAGCCGGTACGCGACTTCCTGCTGCAGTCCGCGGTTCTCGATCGGCTCACCGGGCCACTCTGTGACGCCGTCACCGGTGGCGACGACGGGAGCGACATGCTCGTGGCGCTCGACCGCGCCAACTTGTTCATCGTTTCCCTGGACGATCGCCGGGAGTGGTACCGCTACCACCACCTGTTCGCCGACGTGCTGCGGGCGCGGATGCTCGCCGAGCACCCTGACCAGGTTCCGCTGCTGCACCACCGCGCCAGTCAGTGGTACGAGCGCCACGACCTGACCGATGAGTCGATCAGGCACGCGCTGGCGGCCGGCGACTTCGATCGCGCCGCCCATCTGATGGAGCTCGCCGTGTCAGCGATCCGACGTCACCGCCAGGAAGCGACGATGTACGGCTGGCTGAAGGCGCTGCCCGACGATGCCGTCCGACGCAGCCCGGTGCTCAGTCTCTTCTACGGATCCATGCTGATGGCCTCCGGCGACCTGAGCGCGGTCGAAACCCGGCTCGACGACGCGGAACGCGGGCTGGCGGCCGTGCCGGAAGGCTCGCCCGGCCCCTGGGCTGACACCGAAGACCTCCATACGCTGCCGTCCACCATCGCCATGTACCGGGCGGCGCTGGCCCAGGCCGGAGGCGATGCGGGCAGCACGGCGGACCACGCCCGGCGCGCCTTGGACCTGGCCGGTCCCGACGATCACCTCGCGCGAGGCGGTGCGGCTGGGTTTCTCGGCTTCGCCTCGTGGGCCATGGGCGACGTGTCGAGCGCGCAAGAGACGTTCGCACAGGCAGCGGCCAGCCTGCGCGCGGCCGGCAGCATCGTCGACGAGCTGAGCAGCACGGTCGTGCTCGCTGATCTCTGGCTCGCGGCTGGCCGGCCCCGCAAGGCACGCCAACTCTGTACGCGGGCACTGGCGCGGGCCGAAGCACAGGGGGTAGGGGTGGCGCGGGCAACCGCGGAGCTGCACGTGGGGCTGAGCGAGATGGATGTCGAAGCCGGTGACCTGGAAAGCGCCAGGCGACACCTCGAGCTCGCCGCCGCACTCGCCGACCGGACGCCGATCAACGAGAGCCGCTTCCGCTGGTTCGTCGCGAAGGCACTCCTTGCCCGAGCCGACGGCGACCCGGATGGCGCCGTCTCCCTGCTGGACCAGGCTGCCGAGCGCTATCGGCCGGGGTTCTTCCCGGACGTGCGACCCATCGCGGCCATCAAGGCGCGGATCTGGATCGCGCAGGGCAAGCTGGCGGAGGCCGCCGACTGGGCCCATGAGCGAGAGGTCTCCGCCACCGACGATGCCCGCTATCTGAGTGAGTTCGACCACCTCACCCTCGTGCGCCTGTTGCTCGCGCGGCACCGCGTCCACCAAGAACCCGGCACGCTTGACGAGGCGACCGGACTGTTGGACCGGTTGTACGCGGCCGCCGACTCCGCGAAACGCGGCCGGAGTCTCCTCGAGATCCGCCTGTTGCAGGCCCTCGCCGACGACGCGCAGGGACGTCGGCCGCAGGCCCTGGAAACCCTGGCTCAAGCTCTGGGACTCGCGCCCGAGCCCGCAAGTTATCTCCGGCTGTTCCTGGACGAGGGCGCTCCCATGGTGAGTCTGCTGCGCGACGTGGAGCTCGCAGGGGGCGGTGGCGACCACGTGCAACGACTGCTCCGACTCGGCGTATCAGCCGAGGCCAAGGCTGCGGAGCCCGGGCAGCGCGGGGCGCAGGCGGCGGCCGAGTCGTTGAGCGACCGGGAGCTCCAGGTGCTCAGGCTGCTCGACAGTGAACTGAGCGGACCGCAGATCGCCCGCGAGCTTTTCGTCTCGCACAACACGGTCCGTACCCACACGAAGCACATCTTCGCCAAGCTCGACGTCACCAGCCGGCGTGCGGCGGTACTCCGCGCCCGGGAGCGCGGCCTGATCTGACCCGCCTCGCGGCCAGATCTCATCCAGTCAGTCACATCATCGGGTGACGCCTGGTCACCCAGTCGGTCCCTACGTTCGAATCATGCCGCGGCGCATCCCCGCGGACCGACAGAGCGAGGGAGCCGGACATGACCATCACCACCACCAAGCTGACCCGAGCGGCCGGCCTCGCCGCCGTTGCCGGGGGTCTGCTGTTCATCGCCGTCCAGATCGGGCACCCCCACCTGGACGCGATCTTCGCCACGACGACTGAGTACGCGGTCCGCGAGACCGTGAAGATCGCGATGGCGGTCCTGTCCCTCATCGGGATCACCGGGATCTACCTGCGCCAGGTCAGGCAGACCGGAGTCCTCGGCCTGCTCGGGTACCTGCTGTTCGGGGCCGGCTATCTCGCCATTCTGAGCGTTCAGGTCGTGGGCTTGTTCGTCCTTCCCGTCTTAGCCGGTAGTGCGCCTGGCTACGTCAACGATGTCCTCGCCGTGCCGGCCGGCGGCAAGACCGTTGGTGATATCGGCGCCTTGGCCGCCTTCATCCAGATCGGCGGGTTCACCTTCCTGATCGGCGGCGTCGTCTTCGGCATCGCCCTCTTCCGCGCCAACATTCTTCCCCGGTGGGCCGCCGTACTCCTCGTCGCGGGCACCTTGGCCACCTTCGCGATTCCCCTGCTGCCGCAGATCAACCAACGGCTGTTTGCCATTCCCACCAGCGTCGCCGTACTCAGCCTCGGCTATTCCCTCTGGCGCGAGCAGCGCGCCCGAACCGTCGACCGGGAGACCATCAGGGCGACGGCGAAGGTAGGGACCGGATGAACCATTGCGACGCACGCCCCATGCTTCACCGGCTTCGACATCCCGGGAAAGCGCCAGGCGACACCTCGAGCTCGCCGCCGCAAGGTCATCCCGACCTCTGCCTTCACGCAACTGGTCGCTCCGATCGCACAGATCCTGGCGCTGGCCTTCGTCACGGCGCTCTATCTCGCCTATGGTCGCCGCACCGGCATCTTCGGCCTGGCCGCCTTTCTGCTGAACGCGTTCGCCCTGTCCACCCTGGTCGGCGTGGAATTCGTGATCAACCTCGTCTTCAGGGACTTGCCAGCCGAAACCGTTGCGGCCCTGCGGGACGGCTCGCTGGGAATTGCCCTGACGGCGGCATCCATCCTGTTCCTCCTCGGCACCCTGGCGTTCGTCGCCGCCATGCTCCGCGCCCGCGAGGTACCCCCGGTGCCGCTCGTCCTGTACGCCGTCGGCGCCCTACCGATCGCGTTGCGGGCCTTCGTACCCGAGGCGGTGCTGGACCTCGGTCTCACCGTCCTCGCCGTCGCAATCGGCTGGCTCGCGATCTGGTTGTTCGCTCGCTCCGAGAGCATTGCCTCCTGGACGATCACCGAAACCCTGCCCGCGGACTCACCCACCGGTCGTGGCGGCTACCTGGCCTCGCCGGCTCGGTAGCGGCCGTCGACCATTGCGCAGATGCTCCCGCTTGCGTCGCCGACCGAGGTGCAGACTCCGGGCGTGCCGGGCGGCTGCGTCGAAGTCCGCGTCGTGCTGGATCGCCCGGAGGTCCCGACGAATCTGATAGAGCCAGAGAAAGAAGTCTCCATCCGTGGAGTGCCACGATGCGTACAGCTGGGGCAAGGAAGCTCTGCGGGCGGCCTGGACTGCCGGCAGATAGACCTCGCGGTACCAACTCGCGGCTACCTCGACCGGTCGGGGCAGGATCTGCCTCGACCGGGCGAGGTCGTAGCCGAACGCCTTGATGATCTCGCTCGTCTGCGGGTAGCCGTCGAGTAGCGTGAATTCGATGCTGATCCGCGGTCGGAGCAGGTCCAACCCGCTCCGCTCCAGCAAATCGCGCTGCTGCTCGGTGTGAACCAGCCGGCAGACGTCGACGTCGGGACCGACCTCGTAGTTGGTCTCGACCCGGGTGACGTGCGCGTCGATGAACTCGGCCTTCCGCTCCAACGCCAGCGCGACCCGATGGTGACCGTCCTCGACGAAATAGGCCCCGCCCACTTCGAACACCTCGATCGCCGGCAGATTGCCGTCTGGAAACGCAGTTCGAAGACTTTGGAGCCGATCTGGGGAGAGCCCATGCCGTCCCCTGAAATTGCGGTCCAGATCGCGACTACGGTCGACCGACCCGATGATGTGCCGTACGGGGATCTCCCGAACTCCGAGGGAAACCCGGCCCGTCACCCGGAGTCGTCGGGCCGCCTGATCGAAGGGGACCAGCCCGTCCCGAACCGGGCCGTGCGGGTTCACCGGCTCCACCGATCGCGGTGGCCGTCGGCGGCCGCGCGAGGTCCGGTCGACGATCGGCCGTCGGTCGATGACGGCCCGGCGCGGAACGTCCACAGCGGGCCGCCGGTGGGACCGAGCAGGAGCGTCGGAGCCGACGCCGCCCCGACGTCGGCGGTCAGCCACGATGCGAGTAGTCGTCCGAGCCGCCACCGCAAAGGCAGGGCAGCGGGGCGGCAACCCGGGCCGGTCGAGCTGCTCACCGAAGCTGTCGACGGGCGATCCGGCTCGACGCGGGCGAGCGGGTGGGCCCCGTACGCCCCCGTGGTCACGACGACCATGAGGGGGACGTCCTCCCCGGAGCCATGGTGGGCGGGCCGGCGCAGCCAGGGTGACCGCGAAAGATCCTGCGGAGGATCGGGACGCGGCAGCGCAACCAGTAGGTGTGGCCGACTCGAGGCTTGCGCGACCTCGACCTCGACCTCGACCTCGTCGCGCCGGCGGCGACGGCAGACAGCTGGGCGTACCGCTCGGCGGCGTGCCTGCTGAGCGCACGCTGGTCCAGCACCGGCCGACCAGTGGCATCGAACTTGATCATGAACATTTCTCCTTTCCGAGAACGCATCCAGCCTCGCTCGCGGACCGCATCCGGACATCGGGCGATCACCCTCAGATCGCGGGAAATCCTCCTCAGATCTCCCACCGCGACCGAGGACGACCGGTTAGGAGTCCGCGTGGAAGTATGTGGCGTGTCCCTGCACACCGACGACGGCGACGGTCTCGTGGGTCGGACCCGCGAGTTCGGGGTGGTTCGGGCCGTCGTGTTGGCGGCGACCGAGGGCGTATCTGGAACCCTCCTGGTCAGTGGGGATGCCGGAGTGGGAAAGAGCGCTCTGGCCCGTCAGGCTGCGCTGTCGATCGGCCCGGGTCGTCTCGTGCTGATCAGCGGCAGCTGCCTCCCGATGCAGTCGATCAACGTCCCGCTGCATCCGCTGCGGCTGGCGCTGCGGGCTAGCGTCGCGCCCGGTGCGGAGGAATTGCTTCGACAGTTGGACATTGCCGACCACGCGCCACGCGCGCTCGACGCCTGGGTGGACCGGATCTCGGCACACACCCCCGTGGTGATCTTGCTGGACGATCTGCAATGGGCGGACCAGAGCACGCTCGACGTGCTCACCTACCTCGCCGCCGGTCCGCCCGATCGCGCGTTGGCCGTGCTGGCGACCGTGCGGCGCGAGACCCTGCCGGCGCAGCATCGACTCCAGCGCTGGCTGGCCGACGTGTTGCGCCTGCCCCGGGTCGCTCAACTGGCACTGGACGGTCTCGACCGGGCGGGGACGGAAGCGCAGCTGACCAACCTGCTCCGGTCGACGCCGCACCAGAGCCTGGTCGATGACGTCTTCGCCACCACCGAGGGCAATCCGTACTGGAATCGGTTGCTGGTCCACGGCCTGGCCCGCGACGCGCGCCGACTGCCGAGCGATCTACCGACCGATCTCGTTACCGCGGTCAGGCGGGTTTGGTCGGGTTTGAGTCAGCCCGCCCGTGAGCTCAGCAGTCTCCTCGCCATCGGCGGTCGACCGATATCCGCCGAGAGTCTGCAACAGGTGGCGGCGGCGCTCGGCTGGGGCGACATCCTGCCGGCGTTGCGCGAGTCCGTCCGAGAACGGGTAGTCAGCCTGGGCGAGTCGGATCGCTACTGGTTCGACCACCCGCTCACCGCCCAGGTGCTCGAGGCCGACGTGACCACCGTCGAGCGCCGGCGCTGGCACGCGGCCTACGCCCAGGTCGAGGAGGCGGCGCTCGCGGCCGGTCGAGAGCTCACGCTCGACCGGGCCATCGCTGTTGCGGACCACCACGACGCCGCAGGTCATCGCAGCGATGCGTATCGCTGGGCACTGCGCAGCTGGGAGGTGGCCGGCTCCGCCCAAGGCTCACCGGAACTCCTCCGGCTCCTGCAGCGGGCACTGCGGTTGCGCGTCGACGGGGTCGATGCCTTGGAGAGTCTTCGCCAGTTGCGGCACTGGCTCTGGCGAGCCGCCCAGGACGTCGGTGCTGACGTCGAGGAACTGGCGGCACTCGACGAGCTGCTCGCCGACGCCGATCCCGCCGTCGAACCCTTGCTGATCAGCAGTCTGCTCGTCCGGCGGATGTTGCTGCGGTACACGTTGGGGGCCGGCTTCGCCGAGACCGACGACGTCCGCCGCGCCGCCGAACTGTCGTCCGCTGCACCGGCCTCGTGGCAGTACGCGCAAGCACTCGCCGAGGTCGCCCACACGGGGCTGTGGGCCGGTGATTCGGCGGCGCCGGAGCAGGCGGAGCGGTCGCTGCGCATCGCCCGGCTGTCAGGCAACCCTCGCGCCCTCTGTTTCGCTCTGGCCGTGAACGCGATGCGGGAGATCTTCGCCGGCGAGCGTGAGGCCGCGATCGCCTACGCCCGGCAGTCTCTCGAACAAGCCGTCCAGGCGCAGGAATGGTTGGGCTACGTCACCGCTGCCATGTGGGAGCGTTACGCGTTGTCCCGCTCGATCGGTGAGGATCCCGCCGTTTGGATGCGGCGTCGCCGGATCACCCTCGCCGAGCTCGGTGCTCCGCACACCTACGTTGCCCGACTCTCGGCCGCCGAAGCCGAAGCCGCCCTGTGGAGCGGCGACTGGCGGTCCTGCCAGGATCGGTTGCGAGTGCCGCTCGGATCCGATTCGGGACCGTTCGCCGACGTCATCGCCCGGCTCGCCGCCGCCCGGCTCGCCGCCTGGCAGGGTCGGCTGGACGAGGCCACCGCCCACCTCGAACGGGCCGACGAACTGGTGGACGAGCCCGGCCGTTTCCTCAATTTCCCCTTCGTCACCGTGCGCACCGAGGTGCTGCTGGCCACCGGCCGAGCCGCCGAGGCCTACGACACGGCGATCGCCGGACTCTCAGGCGCAAGCCCCTTGCCGGATCTCAGCGAATGGCTGGTCCCGTTGGCCGCGAGAGCGCTCGCCGAATCGGCCCAGTCCGCGCGCGACAACGGGCGAGCCGACGCCGAGATCCTGGTAGCCCTGACCCACCTCGAGGTGCGTTACCCCGCGGTGCTGGCCGACTCCTGGGATCCTCAGCCCAGCCCGCAGATGGCGGCGCTGACGTCGTGGTACCGCGCCGAGGTCGCCCGTGCCCGCCGAGACCCGGCGGCTGCTGAGTTCTGGCAGGCGACGGTCGCCGAAGCAGCGGCGTCCCGGGCGCCATGGCTGCAGGCGTACGCCGGCTGGCGGGGCAGCGAGGCGTTGCTCGCCGGCGGCCGCGCCCAGCGGGCGGAGGGCCGTCGCCTGCTGCGAGCGACGTACGCGCTCGCGGATCGGCTGCAGGCCCGACCGGTGCTCGCCGAGCTGACCGAGCTGCTCCGTGCTGCGCGGATCGAACTCGCCCGGCCCGAGCTCGAAACCGACCTCGTCTCGCTGCCCGGCCTGACGGCGCGGGAGAGGGAGATCCTGGCGCACGTGGTGCGCGGCTCGACCTACGCCGAGATCGCCGCTTCGCTGGTGATCAGCGAGAAGACCGTGTCCTCCCATGTGTCCAACCTGCTGCGCAAGACCGGGACGGCCACCCGGGTCGAGCTCTCTCGGTTGGCGACCCGGGTGGGCCGCACCGCAACCGATCCTGGAGCTTGACGCGGGAGCTTGACGCGGGAGCCGTCCGCGGCCGATCACCCCGTGCCGATCAGGATCCTTCCCTGACCTGGTAGATGTCGTCGGCCAGCAGGCCGTGCGCCTCGCCGTGCACTGCGGCAGCAGCCTCGGCGGTCGGTGCGTCGACGAGGCAGAAGACCTTTCCCTCCTCCTCGTTGACCCAGTAGCGCAGGTAGTTGACGCCGTGCGTGGTCTGGGTCTGCAGGTCCGCAGCATGAGCCTTGGCTACGTCGTCGAACGCGACAGAGCCGAGGTTGTGGACATCGATGAACAGCGGCATTTTGCCTCTCCTCGGGTAGTGGATGTGCGACGACCGTAGGCAGGCGCAGGGCGGTCGATCATCAGGATCTGCCCCTCATTTCTGGGCCCCTGCTCCTCAGATCGAGGGTGGGCGGGGCTCGGTTGTCACCGCCCGGTCGGATGTGAGGATGGCGGGGTGAAGACCTCGTGACCCGATACATCGTGGTGGGCGCCGGCGCGATCGGTGGCGCGATCGGTGGTCAGCTGACACTCGCCGGGCGAGACGCCGTGCTGATCGCCCGCGGCGACCACCTCGCCGCGCTGCGCGCGGACGGCCTACGGCTGCGCACTCCCGACGACGACCGAATCGTACCCGTGGCCGCGGCCGCCGACCCGGACGACCTCACTTTGACGCCGGACGACGTCTTGGTGCTCACGGTCAAAACCCACCAGGTGTCCGATCTGTTGCCGGTCTGGGCGGACGCTCCGGTGGTCCGCAACGGACGCCTGGTCGGTACGGTCGGTGAACTGCTCCCGGTCCTGGTGGCGATGAACGGGGTGGCGGCCGAACGCATGGCGTTGCGCTATGTGGCTCGGGTGTTCGGGGTCTGCGTCTGGATGCCGGCGGTCCACCTCACGCCGGGCGAGGTCATCGTCCGCGCGAGCCCGCAGCTCGGGATGTTCCACATCGGCCGGATACCGGCGCGGCGGTACGACGACGCCGCAGGTGGAGTCGACGCGACCCGGCGGAGCGACGACGAGCTGCTGCGAACCATCAGCACGGACTGGGAGCTGGCCGGGCTCGCCGTTCGCCTCCCCGATGACGTGATGGCGTGGAAGTACCGCAAGCTGCTGAGCAACCTCGGCAACGCGGTGCAGGCGCTGATCGGCCGCAACGGAGACAGCCGCCCGATCGCCGATGCCTTGGCGGCCGAGGGCCGCGCCGTGTTGGAATCCGCCGGGGTCGGGTACACCGGAGACGACGAGGAGCACGCCGCCCGAGCCGAGACCTCGCCGGCCCGTTCGGTGCCGGGGACGCCCGCTGACCTCGGTGGATCCACCTGGCAATCGCTCACCCGAGGTGCCGCCCGGCTGGAGTCCGACTACCTCAACGGCGAAATCGTCCTGCTCGCCCGGCAGCACGGTCTCGAAGCCCCGCTGAACGCCCGGGTAGCCGCCGCCGCTCGCCGCGCCGCCCAGCAGGGCGCAGGTCCGGGTGACGTGTCGGCCGCCCACCTCGCCCGGATGCTCGGCCTCGATCACTGATCTTGACGTAGCACTTGTTTTTTGCAAGTGTGGAGGCCGTCCGCGAGCGACAAGAGGAGATCACGATGACGGCAATGTTTGTCAACCTGCCGGTTACCGACCTGGAGCGTGCGAAGGCGTTCTACACGGCGATCGGATTCAGGATCAATCCGCTCTTCAGCGATCACAACGCGGCCTGCGTCGTGGTCGAGGAGGACCACAGCGCCATCATGCTGCTGACGCGCGAGTACTTCCAGACCATGAGCGAGCTGCCGATCGGCGACCCGGCGGTGAATCCGTCGGTTGCGACCGCCATCTTCTTCGACGACCGAGAGTCGGTCGACAGGGCCGTCGCCGCCGGCATTTCCACCGGCGGCAGGGAACCGCACGCCGCCACGGACTACGGCTTCATGTACCAGCGCCAACTCAACGATCCCGACGGCAACATCCTCGAGTTGGGCTATCTGGACCCAACCGCCGCCGAGCAGGGCCCCGAGGCCTTCGCGAACCAGCAGGCCTGAGGTCGGATGGCCGCCCGCGACTACGGGCAGTACTGCGGCATCACGCGAGCCTTGGAGCTCGTGGGGGAGCGCTGGGCCCTGCTCATCGTCCGCGACCTGCTCGTCGGACCGCGCCGGTACGGAGAACTCGCCGCGGGACTTCCACGGATTCCGAGCAACATCCTGGCAGCGCGGCTCAAGGAGCTGCAGGCGGCCGGAATTCTCCGGCGGGTCCCGCGCTCCCGCGTCATCATCTACGAGCTGACGCCGTACGGCCGAGAGCTCGAGCCCGTTGTGCTCGCGCTCGGCGCCTGGGGCTTCAAGGCGATGGACGATCCGCGGGAGGAGCAGATCATCACCCCCGATTCGATGACCATGACGCTTCGCTCCGCCTTCCGGCCGCAGGTTGCGGTGAACCTACCTGCGACCGCCTACGCGGCGTTCTTCGGTCCCGCCGATCTGCTCATCCGAGTCGACGGATCCGCCCTCGATGTGACGCGCGGGGACGGACCGGTCGATCTCGCCTTCGCCACGGGTCCGGGCATCCGCCGGCTCATCTCCGGCGAGCTCGCCCCGGACCGCGCGATCGCGACCGGCGTGGTCGAGGTACTGCGCGGTCGCGGCGACCTCCTCGACCGGTTCGCGAGCACGTTCCATCTCGCTGCCTGAGCTGGCTGCTCACAGGCAGGGGTAGCCGCCCCTGACGCAGACGCGGCCGACCCGCCAGGTGTCGTCGAAGTGGGCGCGGAAGCCGTCGTACAGCCGGTGGCTCGAGGTGGATTCTGCCGCCATCTTGACGAAGATCTCGTCGTTGGTGGTCAGCGCGCTGCCGCTCCAGTTCTGTGATCCCGTGTAGACCCGGTACTCGTAGCGGGAGCCGAACTTGCCGTACACGATGAAGTACTTGTCGTGCACCGCAGGAGCACGCCGGATGCTGACCCCGGCCTTGGTCAGGGCGTCGTACACGCCGCGGTCCATCTCGATCTTGCCGCCGGAGGTGCCGATCACCATCGCCACCTGGCACTTCTTGGCCCGCAGATCCTTTACCAGCCGCAGCAGGGCCGGGCGGGCCGACGTGACGAAGTTCATCCCGATCCGGACCTGGCAGCTGGCGTTCGGCTTCACGTCGTTGAGCCGGCTGGCGACCGTGTCGGTCTGCCCCCGCCCTTCCGGTGAGGCGTACACCGTCGCGGTCGGTGCCTTGTAGTACCCGCGCCCGGAAGCGGCGTCGTAGTAGTCGTTCCCGCGGTAGTGGCGGCGGTTCCACAGATCGGCGAAGTTCCGATTCAGACCGGCGGTCAGGGCCGCATCGCCGTACACCGTGATGGCGTTGTTGAACTGGTCGGAGCCCGAGGCGTACGTCATGTTGGCCGATCCGAACCACGAGACGTTGGACCGCTGCGCCCCGGTCGGGTCGGTGGTGGCGCTGAAGGTGAACATCTTCGTGTGCAGGTCACCCGAGTCGCTGGTGCTGATGCAGCCACCGCCGGCCCGGGTCGGACTCTCGTACGCTGCGGGAAGATAGCCGCAGTAGCGGTGACGGTCCCTCAGCTGCTGCGCGATCGACAAGGCCTGGCTGGTCACGGTCAGGTTCTTGCCGTCGATCAACACCAGCACGGTCACCCCGCGGTCCTGGGCGGCGACCAACGCCTTGGCCACCGGTTGGACCGACAGCGAGTAGATCGTGCCCCGGATGATCGAAGAGGCCGGAGCGTTGTCGATCAGCCGTACGACCTCGTTGTGGATGGTGTCGTCACGACCATCGTGGGCCACCGGGTTGGTGAAGTGCGCCCACACGGGGTAGCCGGCGATCGTGGCCCGCACGGCGGGCGCCGTGGCATTCGCCTCCGCGGGGCGAGCGCTCACCCCGGCACCAAACAGCGGGGCGAGAGCGATCAGGGCCAAGACGGCCGAGAATCGGACAGCGGCGCCACGGTAAACCCGCATGATGCTCCTCGGTGCTGGCCAATGCCGGAATCGTACGCGCTCCGACTTAGCCGACCCTAGGACTGTTCACTTGTGACACGCAAGTCCCAGGAGTAACAGGAGCATCAAAATGCAAGCCGACACGCCGTTCCACTCGCAGGTTTCACGGCTAGCGAACGTCGGATCTACTCGGCCTACCAGGTTTGGGTTGGGTTGGTGACGGGCGGCCGAGTCCGACGGCGACGGCGGGGAAGACGATGACGGAGAGCACGCCGGCACCGACCAGAGCCGCAGCGTTCTCGGGCAGCATGATGCCCGATTCCAAGCCGATCTCGGCCAGTGCGACCAGAAGCGGCAGAGCGGTTGCCGTGAGCAGCATCATCTGGACCCGCCCGCGGATCGGCAGTTCGCGCCGATAGGCCACGAGCGCGGGCAGACCACGGACGACGAGGAACAAGAGCAGGAAGCCGATCAACCGGGCCGGCGATTCGATGATGGAACGGAGGTCCAGGCTCATGCCCGACGATACGAAGAAGACCGGGATGAAGAAGCCGTAACCGACCGCGTCGAGTTTGCCCTCGAGAGCCAAGGTGTCGCCGGGCGCCCACCGGCGGAGGACCACGCCGGCGAGGAAGGCGCCGAGGACGACATCGAGACCGAAGTTCGAGGCGACCAAGAGCAGGGCGAAGAGCAGGAACATCGTCCATCGGAGCGTGGTCTGCGAGGTCCCTTGCTCGCCCTCGGTGATGATGTTGACGATCGTTTTTTGGCGCACGAGCCGGGGCACCAGAGTGAACACCACAGCGACCACGGCGACGACGCCCAACGAGACCAAGCCCATGAACGCGCCGTTGGCGCTGAGGAAGACCGCGATCGCCACGATGGGCAAGAATTCGCCCACGGCCCCGGCCGCCATGATGAGCTCCCCGAACCGGCCTCCCAGCAGGTGGTTGTCCCGAAGGATGGGCAACAGGGTGCCGAGCGCTGTCGTCGTCAACCCGAGGGCGATCGGGACGAATGCGCTGACGAGCCCGGCTGCGGCCAGAGCCGCGGTGACCCCGACCGCGACGGCGGCCGTCACCAGCCAGGAGATGATCGCCAGACGTCCAGCGCTTTCCCGGAAGAGATGGAGCTCGAGTTCGTAGCCGGCCAGCAGGAAGAGGAACCCGAGGCCCAGGTTGGAGATGAGTTCGATGGTGTCCGGTTCGGCCCAGCCCAGTACCTGCGGACCGACGACGATGCCGCCGACGATGAGGATCACCACCTGCGGCACGCGCAGCCGGGACAGCAGCGCAGCGGCCAGCGGGGTCAGCGCGGCGATCAGGCTGACGATGACGAGGTCGATCAGACCTTGCTGGAGGTTCAGAGCCGCCACCTTCTCGTTGACCGACCGGGGCGGCTAGCAAGCTGGCCGATGCGGCTCCCGAATCTCGATTGCGATCCTGCCCTGAAGCGGTCGGTCATCGCCGTACCCTTCATGCCGAGTGTCGGTGCCATGATGCCGAGGTTGAACCAGATCGGCCCACGAGGAACGTAGCCGGGTCTCAGCCGTGCCGCATCACCCGGTGCGGGTTAGATCGGCGGCTTGAACGGCTCGCGTGGGCGACTCTCACGGTGGCAAGAAATGCGTCGGTCGGTCGTCGGCTAGTGCCCGGGGCCGCTGATCACCCTGCTGCGCTCGGACTCGTGGGCACCGCCCTTCTTGGCGAGCGTGTCGCACGCGTCCTTGATGTCGCGGGCGAGCGTCTCGACGTGCTCTCGGCTCAGGGTCTCCTTGACCAGAGCCCGCATGATGCTGACGTCCTGCGCGTTCGGGGGGAGGGTGTAGGCGGGCACCATCCAGCCACGTTCGGCCGAGAGTTGCCACGCCAGGTCGAACTCGTCGAACCCCTGATCCGAGGCGAGCCGGAAGGCGACCAGGGGGAGTTGCTCCTCGTCGGACCCGATCAGCTCGAACCGGTCGAGCTCTTGCAGCCTCTCCGCCAGCAGCCTGGCGTTCTGCTGCATGTTCTGCATGATGTAGGTGTAGCCGGCGCGGCCGTACCGCACGAGGTTGTAGTACTGCGCGAGGACCATCGCCGAGCCGGTGGAGAAGTTCAGCGTGAACGTGGCGTCTGTCTTGCCGAGGTAGTTCTCCTCGAACACGAGGTCGCGCGCCAGGTCGGCGGTCTCCCGGAAGATCAACCAGCCGATGCCTGGGTAGACGAGGCCGAACTTGTGCCCGGAGACGTTGATGGAACGCACCTGATCGAGCCGGAAGTCCCACTCGGAGTCGGGATAGAGGAACGGCCAGACGAAACCGCCGCTGGCTCCGTCGACGTGCAACGGAATGTCGAGGCCCTGCTCGGCTTTGACCCGCACCAGCAGGTCGTTGATGCCGACGATGTCGTCCTTGTGTCCGGTGAAGGTGGTGCCGAGCACGGCCGCGACGCCGATGGTGTTCTCGTCGAGATGGGGACTCACGTCGTCGGGCCCGATCGTGTACTTGCCGGGTTGCAGCGGGACGATCCGCGGTTCGACGTCGAAGTACCGGCAGAACTTCTCCCAGACCACGTGGACGTCACCGCCGAACACCAGGTTGGGCCTCGAGGCCGGCTGCCCCGCCGCCTCCCGGCGTTCGCGCCACTTCCACTTCAGCGAGAGTGCACCGAGCATGATCGCCTCCGAGGATCCTTGGGTGCGGGCACCGGTCGTCTCTCCGGGCGCATGGAAGAGGTCGGCGAGCATCCGGATGCAGCGCTGCTCGATCTCGGCGGTACGCGGATATTCGGCGTGGTCGATGAAGTTGCGGTGCAGATTGCCCGCGATGATTCGTTGCGCCTCCGGCTCCATCCACGTCGTCACGAACGTGGCCAGGTTGCGGGCGGGATCGCCCTCGATCGCCAGATCCTCCGCCACCAGCCGCATCGCGTCGGTGGCGGGCATGCCGCCGTCGGGAAACGTGCGACTCGGCACCTCTTGGGTGACGAAACGGTTCCCGAACAGGGCCGCATCGGCCGCGTCGTCGTTGGCCCTGGTTGTCATGAGTTCTCCTTCGGTCGGTCTCGTACGAGTCGGTCGGACTTGCTGAGCATTGCTGGGCATTGCTGTGGATCTGGTGGAACCTCAGCGCCTCGCGGGTGGTTCCGGGTTCGGGCTGGCGGCGTGGACGGCGTCCCGCCGGTGCACCTCCTGTCTCCAGGCGGGAAACAGCAGCACTGCTCCGATGAGGAAGCAGACCGCGCCGAGCAGGGTGCCGGCAACGGTGAGACGAATGCTGATCAGGTCGCCGGAGTCGGGCAGCACGTAGCTGGCCAAAGCCGAGGCCATGAACAGGATCGATCCGATCATGTTCAGCCACGCGATTCGCCAGGGGAGCGAGTCGAGGTCGGAAACTGAGGAAGCGGCCGACCGCGAGAATGCCAAACACGCTGGCCACCAAGAACAGGGTCGAGCCGTAGACGTCCGGCCGCCACACGTGCCGGTCCTCCTCGTGCACCGTGGCGTTGTGGGCCAGGGCGGCCAACGTGCTGACGTTGAAGAGCAGTGTTCCAGGGAACTGGGTGATCGCCGCGAGCCAGCCCCGATCGTGGGGTAGCCAACTCCAGAACCGCACCGCCCTCGGGCTGTTCTGGCTGGCTTCGTCGACGTCGCTCATCGATGGGCTCTGGGCCTGTACGAGCTGCAGGAACGACGCGGACGTGAAGAAGATCGACCCGACGAAGTAGGTGACGCCGTCCACGACTCCACCGACCGCGTTGACGAATGCCGGCACCGAGCCCAGCGTGAAGCAAGCCGAGCCGACGATGAACAGACCCGCAATCGCCGTATTCAGCCGGCCCGGCCGCACCTTCATCTGGCTACTCCTGTTTGGCAACCATCTACTGTCGGCCGAGATCTGCCATGGGCTGCTCACCCAGCGCCGGGTGGTTGCCGCCCTGCGGATGCTAGCCCCCGGCATGTCGGTGCGCCATCGTCGCCACCCGGATCCGTCCACTGCTCTTCCATCGGCTCAGCTATAACCATATGGTTGTACGTCAGCGGACCGACCGGACGAACTAGCTGAGGAGACGCGGGCATGAAACTGACGACCACCACATGGGTCTCTGTCGACGGAGTGATGCAGGGACTCGGTGCGGCCGATGAGGACCGAAGAGGCGGATTCGAGCGCGGCGGATGGGCGATGCCCCTTGCCGATCCTGAGGTCGAAGCGGCTCTGAACGAGGTTTACGTCCGCACCGACGCCTTTCTGTTCGGGCGCTGGACCTATGAGGTGTTCGCCGGATCGTGGGGAACGATCCCCGAGATGCAGAATTCCGCGATCGGGCGGGCGTTGAATTCGAAGCCCAAGTACGTCGCTTCGAGCACGCTTGCTGATCCTCAGTGGGCGGACACCACGGTCATCTCGGGTGATCTCTCGGCAGCCGTCGGCCAATTGAAGGAGAAGCCGGGAGGCGAGCTGCTGGTCCCCGGTGGCGGCACTCTGATCCGGTGGCTGCTCGCCCACGACCTCGTCGACGAGATCAGCTTGTTCCGCGCCCCGGTGATCATCGGCCAGGGCACCCGGCTCTTCCCCGAGACGGGTCCCGACAGCGCGCTCGAGCTGACGGAGTCGAACGTGACCTCCAACGGGGTGACTGTTCAGACGTACCGGCCGAACGGTCGCCCGCAGTACGGGCCGACAAGCGACACAACGAGCGCCTGGAGCGAGTGAGGCCGACCGTCGGCGCTCAAGTGGGTCACCTTTCCACCGGTGATACACTTTTCTCGTGCCGACCACGCGACCTCGCCATCAGATCACCGAAACTCCCGACGTGGCCCGCGCACTTGACATCGCGGCCCGGCGATGGCCGGCCGAGACACGCTCCAAATTACTGCTTCGCCTGGTCCAGACGGGCGGCACAGTGCTCGAGCACGAGCAGAGCGAGACGACCCGCAACCGGCTGGCGACGATCGAGGCCACCAGCGGGAAGTACGGCGACGTCTTCACCAACAACTACCTGACCGAACTTCGTCGAGACTGGCCCGAATGATCACCCTTGATGCCACCGTGGTGATCGCCCATCTACAACCGCGGGACCCCCATCACGAGGCAGCGACGGCTTACCTGCGAGAACACGTCGACGAGATGCTCCTCATCCACTCGTTGAATCTCGCTGAAGTGCTCGTCGGCGGTGTCAGGGCTGGCCGCGGCCAGGAGATGCTCGGTGACATCCAGGCCGTTGGTGTCCGAGTCGCCGACCCCACCGAGGGCGAACCGCTGCGGCTGGCCACATTGCGGGCGGAATCCGGGCTGAAGCTGCCAGATTGTTGTGCCCTTGACACCGCCATCGTCTCCGGATCGGCGCTGGCCACCTTCGACGGCGCCTTGGCTGAGGCTGCGCGAAGGCGTCATCTCACCGTGGCCCCGGGTCCCGCGCCGGTACCGGCCGATCCGTCTCCCTGAAGATCGGTGTCCGGTCTCGAGCTGTGAGGCCCTCAGCGCGGCTCGCCGACGATGAGGCCCAATTCGAGCCCGCGCAGCGCGGCGCGGGTTCGGTCCCGTACCCCCAGCTTCTCGAAGATGGCGGACACGTAGTTTCCACGGTGCCTTCGCTGAGGTGAAGTGCGGCCGCGATCTCGCGGTTGGCGAAGCCGGCGGTGAGCACACGCAGGATCTCGACTTCGCGAGGGGTGAGAGGTTCGGGTCGGGAGAAGCTCTCGAAGCGTGTCGGCTGGTCACCGACGCGCCGCAGGAGAGTGTCGGTGATACCGGGCTGGATGACCGCGCCGCCGGCTGCGACCGTGCCGATTGCATCGATCAACTGATCCAGGGTCACGTCCTTGAGGAGGTATCCACGGGCCGCCCGCGCGCAGCGCGTCCACGACGGTGTCCTCGTCGTCAAAGGTGGTCAGGACGAGAACCGCGGGACGAGGACCCGGCAGCGCCTGGAGGGTGGCGAGTCCGTCGAGGACCGGCATCCGCAGGTCCAGCAAGGCAACGTCGGGATCTGTTTCGGCGATGAGTCGCAGACCCTGGTTCGCTTGGCCCGTGGTGAGGTGCGCGGCGACCTCGAGGTGCACGGCCAGCGCCGTCAGCTCGTGGCCGATGGCGTCGCGCATGTCGCGGGCGATCCGCAGTCGTTCCGCGGTGCGGCTGGATTCGGCCAGTCGCGTCTGGGCGGTGGAGAGTTCGAGGTTGAGCGCCGCGAGCTCGGCCCGCGCACGGCGCTCCCGTAGTCCGATCTCGATCATCAAGACGGCGAAGATCTGGAAGCCGGCGAAGACACCCGCCTCCGCCACCGGCATGAGGTCGGTCGGCCCGTGGTCCCACAGCGACCGGGAGACGGCGATCGCCAGTGTCTGGACCGCGACGAGTCCCGCCGTCACCCGGATCGGCAGCACGAAGGCCGCGCAGCAGCCGTTCAAGATCAAAAGTACGACCGAAAACCGTAGCCGCCGTCCAACAGGAACGCCGTCAATCCGAGTACCACTTGGAGGGCAAGCATCGCTCGAACGAGGATCCGGCGCCGACCCACGGCGGGTATGGCGCTGCCGGCGAGGAGGAGGCCGTAGCCGAGGTAGGCGATCCACCACCACAGGCTGGGGGTCACCACCAGCGCGCTGGTGAGGACGGGCACTCCGACCGCCGCCCAACTGAGGAGTGCGTACCGATGGCGTCCGTGGATCGACGTGCGTTTCTCGCTGGACGCCGAGACCGACCCGGCCGCGTTGGAGTGGCCCAGCATCGGGTCGGCCCCGGCTGCGGAAGCAGCGGATGGACTTCGACGGCTCGACGTGCTGGTCGGCGACTGGTCGTGGACCGGTGAATCCCGCGACCACTAGGTGGGACCGATCATCTCGGTCGTGTGGCTTCGCTCAGCTCGGCCGGGAGCAGCTGTTGACCTGACCCTGCGACGTCCCGAGGGGAAGATCGTGGGGTACCGGAACGGTTGCGTGATGGAAAGGACCTGGAGCGAAGGGGACAGATCTCAGGCGCGGGCCGTTCCAGTCGGCCGGTCAGGCTCGTCAGCGCCTTCATCAGGCAGCAGGCCTTTCTGGTCGAGCACGTAGAGCAGGACGAAGGCGGGCACGATCAGGACCAGCGCGAGACCCGTCGCCACCAGGACGGCAGCGATGGTCCCGGTCGGCGCGGCGGCGGCCGTGACCGTCAGCGTCGGGGCAGCAGGTAGTCCCACTGCGCCACGCCCCAGGCCAGCACGAGCTCGCGACCGCCGCGACCGCGGCCAGCGGCGCCCTCGCCGCGGTCGGTTTCGGCAGCAGGAGCAGGAGCGCGCCGAGCCCGGCACACGACGGAGAGGATCGACCAGCGGCAGCGCGCGAGAGGTGAGTCCGTCGAAGATGTAGGTGGCCCCGCTGCGGACGCACGAGCCCGCCGACCAGCGCACGACGCCCGCGACGGCCCCGGCCGCCGACGGCGCCCGGCGCCGGAAGTACGCCGACCATCGCCGTCGTCCGAGAACCGGCGGGCGTCCCAGACCGAGGAAGAACGCGGCGAGGTAGGCGGCGAGGCACACGGCGAGCACGCCACGATGATCGAGGTCGGGTTCATCCAACTCGTCCAGGGGTCGCCGGCCACGCCTCCCGCCGGCACCCGCCCCGAGGCGATGCCGCCGGCGACGGCGCCGAGGCAGTAAGGCACGAGGACCGAGGAGAGGGCGAAGGCGGCGCCGAAGTTGCGCCGGTCGCGGGTGCCGGAACACGGCTTTGCGGAAGGCGAAGCTCGCGCCACGGAGCGACGATGCCGAGGGCCGCGATCGTGAGCGGGACGAACAGCGTCAGGGTGATCGACGCGTACGCCTCGGGGAAGCACGTCCACAGCACCACGAAGCACGAAGATCAGCCAGACGTGGTTCGCCTCCCACACCGGGCCGATCGAGTGGTCGATGACCTCGCGCGGCCGTTCACCACGCTCGGTCCCCCCGGCCATGAGGTCCCAGAACCCGGCGCCGAAGTCGGCGCCCCCGAAGACCGCGTAGATGGTGACGGCGGCGAACAGGATGACGGCGGCGGCGGTGCTCATTCGGCCGACACCTTCACCTCGTCGGCTCGGCTCACGCGGCCCGTACGGCGACATCGGTCTCGCTCGAAGCCGTCACGCGTCGCGGAACCGGCGGCTCATGCCACGCAGCACCAGGATCGTCGTGATGCCGAGGCCGACGTAGAGGATCGACGACGACGATGAACGTGACCCAGACGCCGGTGTTGCCGTGGCGGCCGCGTCCTCGACCTTCATCTTCTGTAGACGATCCACGGCTGGCGGCCGACCTCGCTGACCATCCAGCCGGCCTCCATCGCGATGACCGCGAGGACGCCGGAGGCGGCCGCGACGCGGAGGAACCATCGGCTCTCGGGCATGTCGTCGCCGGAAGATCCACGAGGCCCAGTACCACAGCGTCAGCAGGAACAGCAACGTGCCGAGGCCGACCATGATGTCCCAGGCGAGATGGACGACGTTCACCTGCGCGTCGGTCGGCCGCTCGTCGGCGGGCACGGTGTCGAGGCCCTGGACGACGGTGGCCCTGCCGGTGCTCGGGTCGGACAGCCATGAGGCCAGCCCCGGGATGGGGATGCCGCCCGTCACCTCGCCGTCGGCGTTGAGGTGGCCGAGCAGGATCTCGGGCACGTCGCTGCTCGTCGTGCGGCACCATCTCGATGGCGGCGAACTTGGCGGGCTGGTTGGTGTAGACCCAGCGGGCCAGCCCGTCGCCGACGCCCATCTGCACCGGGGTGGCGATCGCCGCCACCGTGAAGCCGATGATGAACCCGAGGCGGTGGTACCGGTCCCGCCGTCCCCGCAGCATCGCCGTCGCGTAGACCGAGGCGATCAAGAAGCCGCCGACGAGGTAGGCCGCGACGACCATGTGCGCCGACATGAGCGGCATCGCGTTGTTGAAGATCACGCCGACCGGGTCGACGTCGACGATCTCGCCGGCGGGGTCGAGCGTGACGCCTTCGGGCGAGTTCATCCAGGCGTTGGCCGCCACCACCGAGACGCTCCCGAAGATTCCGGCGAGAGCGATCGGGACCCCGGTCCAGAAGTGCGGCCACGGCCGCAGGCGCCGCCAGCCGAAGATGTAGATCGAGATGAACACCGCTTCGGTGAAGAAGAACAGCCCCTCGAAGGCGAACGGCACCCCGAACGCCGCGCCCCACTGGCCCATGAACTGCGGCCACAGCAGCCCGAACTCGAAGCTAGAGCACGGTCCCGGTCACCGCGCCCACGGCGAACGTCACCGCCATGTACTTCGACCAGCGCTGCGCGAGCAGCAGCGCGTCCGCGTCGCCGCGCTTGATCCCGCGATAGTTCGCGATCAGGGCCATGACCGCCCAGGACACGCCCAGCGGCACCAGGATGATGTGGAAGGCGAGGGTGAACGCCATCTGGGCCCGCGCCCAGGGAACCGGGTCCACCTCCATCAGCACGGGTCCCCACATGTCGGCAACCAGAGTCATGCCCGACGCCTCTCAGCCAAGGTGCTCAGTTTTTCGACCCCCCGCGAGCATGTCACCGTCGCGCTCGATCTTGTACTCGTGGTCGACGATACTGCCGTGCGCCTTCGTGTCCTTCCCGCCATTCACCTCGATCATCAAGTGATCCCGGATACCCATGAGAGCCTTGTGCCGGTGCATTTCCGGCTGCGGATTTGATCTTCATCGAGTCGCGAACTCTGAGCTTGCGTCGTATGACGCGGCGCCGCACCTCACCGTGAGTCCTCTGCTGAGGACTTCGGCCCGGCTGGAGGGAGCACGTTGGTGATGACGAAGGCTACGGCGACCGCAACGACGACCTGTGGGGTCACCAAGACACCGTCCGTGCCGAGCAGCAGAGTGGCAAGCAAGGTCGAGGTCAACGGCAGCCGCAGCATGCAGGCGCACATGGCGCCGATACCCATGGCCATGGCTGGGGCCAGATCCATCCCTGGTAGCCCGCTCGCGGCGATGCCCAACGCAGCCCCGATGAACATCGAGGGAAAGACGGGGCCACCGCGGAACGCACTGAGCGACAGTGCGTACGCGATCGCCTTGCACACGATCAGCACGATCAGGGCAGCCAGGGTGTAGCCGGCGGCGTTGTCGACGAGGTTCGGCAGGGCGTCCTGCCCGGAGAACAGCACGTCGGTGAAGCCGCGGCCGGACAGCAGCTGGTAGGCCATCGCGGTGAGTCCAATCAGCAGGCCGAGCCCGGCGGTGACCAGTACCCGGTTCCGGTGCACCACTGGTCGAAGCCACAGACCGGCTGATCGGATCAGCCAGCCCAACAGCGCGCACACCAGCCCCATCACCACGGCCCAGCCCAGGGAACTCAACGTCGGAGGGACGGCGGGCGGGACCGAAGGCAGAGCCAGCGAGAAGGTGCCGAGGCCGCTCCAGGCGCCCAAGCCCACGAAGACCAAGGCCCCGATTCCGGAGGCCAACAGCCCGGGCAGCGCCACCAAGCTCAGTGTCATCCCGCCGACACCGGCGACCTCCATGATCAGGAATGCTGCGAGCACAGGTGATCCCAGCAACGTGCTGATCGCGGCGAAGCTGCCCGCCGAGGCCATGATCGTGATGGCTATCGGTGGCGCGTCCTTCTTCACCAGCTGGACCGTCAAGGCCGCTAGCCCGCCGCCGATCGCGATGAGCGGGGCCTCCGGACCGAGCACAGCGCCGAGGCTGAGCGTGGCCAGCGGGGCCAAAATGACCGCGGGCAGCTCGGTCTTGGCAGGAGGACCGCCAGGCTTGAATCCGAAGGCCGGTGAATGCCCGCCGTTGCCAGGTAGGTACCGGATGGTCAGCCCGGTCAACAGTCCGCAGAGCAGCAACCAGGGGACCGGCCACCAGGCGGGCGCGGGAGACCCGAAGAGCTGGTACGGCAGATCGGCGAACAGGATCCGCTGGATCGTGGTTGTGAGCGCCAGAAAGCCGTACGCGACGGCTGAGATCGGGATGCCAAGGACCGCCGCAAGGACGAGCGCCGTGATGTATGCCTTGGAACGGATCACTGCCGCCGGGTCCACGGCTAACGGTCCGTCTGGCGGCGAAGCCACGGGCCGCTGCCCTGTGACCGGTGCCCTGGAATCTTCCGAGTCAGCCATCCGCGCAATCTCTCACATCGATCGCCAGCAAGCCCATGACCTTCCGAGCCGGGATCCGTTGTGAGCGCTCAGTGTCCTGGGCCGATCAGAATCTTCTGTCGTTCGGATTCGTGCGCGCCACCCTTCTTGGCGAGGCTTCTTCAATGTCTCGGGCGAGGGTTTCGACAGGTAGTCATCTGTCAGACCTTCGCGCTCAGTGGCTGTCTCACTCGCTGCGCGCAACCACCATCAGGTGACGACGCGCGTACTCACCGTTGGCCGAGAAGCGCTTGATGCCTGTTTCCCTGCGGTGGGCTCGGCCTTGGTCGGTCACTGCTCGGTGCTCTCCTGCGCCGCAAGCGGGACTATCGCGTGCTTGGGGGATCGTGCTTCACGATGACGGGCGGGCTGGTGGATCCGGCGATCTCGGCGCCGTAGCGCGCGACGATCGTCCGGGTGGCTTCCTCGACCGCGCCACTTGTCTCCTCGTCGACGATCGTCCACGTCGGGTGGATGAGCTGCGGCCAGAACACGGCGCTCGCGATCATGCCGAGGAACTGTGGGGGCGCGATGTCTGGAGCATCCGTCGTGACTCCGCCCGCGTCCCGCTCTGCGCGCAAGTAGCGGCCCAGCGCTGTGAGGGCGGGAACCGTCCCGAAGTCGAAGGTGCGCTCACGCAACTCAGGGAAGCGGTGGGCCTCGGCAATCACGAGCCGGATGAGCTCGGCCGTCTTCGGGCGAGTCAAGAGATTTGCGTACTCCCAGCCGAGGGCGTGGAGTCCTGCTCGAAGGTCACCAGTGGGCGGAACCGGGACGGATTTCGCCGGTGGCTCGCCCACGGCGAGCACCATCGCTTCGAACAACGAGGCCTTCGTCGGGAATTGCTTGAACAGCGTCGCCTTGGAGACGGCGGCCGTTTCGGCGACTCGCGCCAGCGACGTCCGATCGTATCCACGGTCGAGGAACAGCGCGGTGGCGGCGGCCAGAATGGCCGTGCGGTTCTGATCGGCCACCCGTTGGTGGTATTCCGGCACCTCGCGAGTCATACCCGCAGTCTGACAGAGAGGTGAGACTGTTGACTCACCTTCGTGGTGATGAGTATCTTTCAGTGGTGAGTCAACTGACTCACCACTGTGCGAAGGAGTTCAGATGATGCGTGATACAACCCCACAGACGCCCGCGGGTAAAGTCCTGTGGCACTTCTCCATGTCGCTGGACGGGTTCGTCGCCGGACCGGGGCACGGGATGGGGTGGATGCCGGACGCGACCAACCGCACGGGTCTGATCGAGGAATACATCGAGACGACCGGGGCAGTCCTTGGCGGACGCGATGGATGGGATGTGTTCCCAGATGCTTCCGCCGTTTACGGCGGAGCGTGGGGTGGCCCAGTCTTTGTCCTCACTCATCACCCCGAAGACGCCAAGCCTGCCGGAAACGTCACGTTCCTCAGCTGCGATGTCGCCGAGGCGGTGGAGATCGCCTGCGCGGCCGCGGGAGGCAAGAACGTCGAAGTGCTTTCTCCCACCATCGGTCGGCAGCTTCTCGAGCAAGGGCTCCTCGACGAGATCGATCTGCATGTTCTGCCGGTGCTGCTGGGCGATGGTGTGCGGCTCTACGACAACCCCGGCGGCTCTCCCGTGCCCCTGCAGCTCGTCAACGGCGACCCCGTTGAGGAGATCAACCTCCGCTACCAGCCGGTCCACAAACCTAGGGACTGAACCCGAGACGCTCCATCGGTCGACGCCGAATCGCCACTCGCGACCGGCTGGTCAGGCGGCCCGTATGACGTCCGTCCGGCGAGAGTCCGATCGACAGGCCGGCGAAGATCTTCTTCCTCCTGAGCTTGGTTCTCGCAAGACGACAGTAAGCATTTCCCGGTCACCGCGGTCATGCGAAGACAGAGTCAGCGCCACGAGTGTCGGAGCCATAGCCAAGACGCAGCGCCGTCGATCACCAGGAATTAGGACGCTGGGGGCTATCAAGGGGGAGACCAAGCGCCAGCCGACGCGTGGATCGTGTCATGGCCCGTCACCCGGGGTCCGGTGTCGGGTGACGTGCGCATGACCGTCGATCAGCATGACCCCGTGGATCAGTTTGCGCAGCGCGGCGCTGCAGCCGGGATGGAGAGCGCTGGCGCCCCCCTTGGCACGAAGAAGGTCACGATGGTCTCCGTTGTGGTGTCCGCGGTGTTGACGGCGAGGTGTCGAGGAGGGCCCGGTTCCACGAAGGTGTCGCCAGCCTGGTAGGTGCGGGAGCGGCACTTGTTGTCGGTGATCGTGAGCTCCCCTGTCGTGATCGTGATGACCGTTGGCCCCGGATGCCGGTGCCAGCCGGTGCTGCCACTGGGCTGGAAGGTGAGGTGAGCGACGGCGACGTCGATCCGCCGGTCGGCGTCCAGCTCGATGCCCTGCGCACGAACATCGAACGGCTTGGCCACCGAGCCGCGCGACAAGAGCTCCACGACGGGGGGCGGTGCAGCGTTGGCCGGCTCGTTGCGCTCGCCTAGGGCACTGGCCTGTTCCGGGACCCAAGATGGGGCAACGGCTCCGGCACCAGTGAGGTTGTCGCAGCGCACCAGCTGGTTGCCGACCCTCTCGAGCGGGCACCGGCGCGGGGAGGACGGGTAGGCCCGGGCGGCGGGCGTGGCGCGCACTCCGCCGCCGTCGTCGGGACGCGCCTGGGCGAGGCTCGCGGTACCGACGAGGGCCATGACCGCGGCGCAGGCGAGGGCGGAGACGGTCTGCGTCGTACGGGTGATCCCGAAGCGCGCCCCCTGCCCGCGATGGTGCCGCCCGTGCTGTTGCTGCGAGTGATCTTCTGTCTTGGACACGACTGCTCCTCCTCGATGGCGCCGGCGGACTGCCGACAGTCGCAGTGCACGCCGGGGTGGTCATGGACCGGTCACCAGCAGGGGCCGTCCGGTAAAGGCCTGGTAACGACGCAGGGCAGAGGGCCGATCGGCCGCAGACGCGCGGCCATGCGGCGCGTACGGTCAATGGCATGCGCATCGGCGTCCTGGGAGCCTTCGAGCTCTGGCGCGGCGCTGGCGAGGTTGCCGACCACCTCTCCCGATGACGCGAACTGTGCTCAGGGGCTCGCACCCAAGGAGCGGCTCTTGGTGGCCCGCCTCGTCAGCGATGTCGGACGCCCGGTCAGTGTCGAGGCGCTCGCCTCAGCTCTGTGGGACGGCCGACCGCCGCCCACGGCCGCCAAGTCGTTGCAGGTGCACGTCATGCGGGTCAGGTCGTTCCTCGAACCCGGCCGCCCGGCCTCGACGAGCCGTTTCCTCGTGCGTCAGGGTCCGGCCTACTCCCTGACGCTGGCGGCGACCGACGTCGACGCGGGCGAGCTCGCCGTGCGCTGCGCCCGCGGCCGGGCGCTGCTCGAGCAGGGCGCCGTCGCGGAGGCGCGGGCCGAACTCGTGGCGGCGGTGGCCCTGGGCCGCGGGGAGCCGTACGCGGACTGGCCGGACGCGTCCTGGGCAGAGGCCGAGCGTCGCCGCCTGACCGAGCTCGCCCTCACCGCCCGCACGCAGCTCGCCGACGCCGACCTCCTCCTCGGCCGGACGGACGAGGCCGTGGCCGCGCTCGAGCTGCTCGTCGGCCGTCACCCGTACCGGGAGGAGGTGTGGGCCCGGCTGACCCGCGCGCTGTACGTCGCCGGCCGGGCGAACGACGCGCTGTCCGCGGTCTCGCGGGCCAGGTCCGTGCTCGTCGAGGACCTCGGCCTCGATCCCGGCCCAGAGCTGGTCGAGCTGGAGCGCCAGGTCCTCACGCACGACCCGGCCCTGCTCGTCCCGCGCCCGCGCAGCGGCTCGGGACCCGGTGCGGCACGGCCGGCCGCCGGGGCCTGCCCGTGGAAGGGGCTGGCCTCGTACGAGTCGCGCGACGCGGCCCTCTTCCACGGGCGCGAACAGCTCGTCGCCGCCCTTACCGCCCGATTGGTCGACCACGACCTCGTCGTCTTGGCCGGGGCCAGCGGCTCGGGGAAGTCGTCGGTGGTCCGCGCCGGCCTGGTGCCGGCCTTGGCTGCGGGCGCGCTCCCGGACAGCGCAGACTGGATGGTCCGCCTCGTGCTGCCCCGCGAGCGCGCGGGTGATGCGCTCGCGTCGTTGCCTGACGGCGCGCCCTGCCTGCTCGTCGTGGATCAGCTGGAGGAGGTGTGGTCCTCCGGCTCGGCGTCCACCGCCGCCGCCTTCCTCGACGATGTCGTCGAGCTGCTTGACAGGGAACGCGTGACCCGGGTCGTCGCCGTCGTCCGCGGCGACCACCTGCACCGGCTCGCCGAGCATCCCCGGTTCGCCGCGCGCGCCGGAGCAGGCGTCGTCCTGGTCACGCCGCTCACCGCCGAGGAGCTTCGCCGCGTCGTCGAGCAACCCGCCGCCGGCGTGGGGCTCGCGGTCGACCCGGAACTTGTCACGACCGTCGTCGACGACGTCGCCGGTGCCCCCGGCGCACTGCCGCTCCTGTCGACCGCTCTGGTCGCGACCTGGGAGCGGCGGCGCGGGAACCACCTCGAGCTCGGCGGCTACCTCGCCGCCGGCGGCGCCGCCGGCGCAGTCGCGCGTACGGCGGAGGACGCCTGGGGACAGCTCGACGACCCCGCCCGCGAAGCCGCCCGGCCCCTGCTGCTGCGGCTGGCGGGGGAGGGCGACGGCGGCCGCCCCGTACGTCGGCGGGTGCCGCTGGACGAACTGGGCCTGGACGGCGCGGACAGGTGAGGCGCGCTGGGCGGTCGTGGAGACACTCGTGCGTCGGCGCCTGCTCGCCGTGGACGACGGCCGGCTCGAGGTCGCCCACGAGGCGCTGCTCACCGCGTGGCCGCGGTTGGCCCAGTGGCTGGCCGAGGACGCCGACGGCCGCAGGCTGCGCGCGCACCTGAGCCCGGCGGCCCGGGACTGGGAGGCGAAGGGCCGGCCGGCCGAGGACCTCTACCGGGGAGCACGGCTGGCCGCAGCGCTGAGCTGGGCCGCCGATCACGACGACCAGTTGGTCGCGGTGGAGCGCGACTTCCTCGCCGCCGCCCACGCGGCCGCCGATGCCGAGCTGGCCCGAGAACGTACGGGCCGTCGCCGCACGCGCCGCCTGGCCGCGGCGCTGGCCGGCGCGCTCGCGTTCGTCCTGCTGGCCGCCGGTCTCGCCCTCGTGCAACGCGAACGCGCCGACGAGCGGGCGCTCGCCGCGGAGCGCGCCACCCTCGTGGCCGACGCCAACCGGCTGGCCGCCACCGCCGGCACCGCTACAGATCTCGACCTGTCACTACTGCTGGCCACCGAGGCCGTCCGCACGGCGGACACGCCCGAGACTCAGGACGGCCTCCTCGCCGCGCTGGTCGAGCACCGGCAGGCGGTCAGCGTCTTCCGCACGCCGAGCGGCATGCGACCTGCCGTGCCGGCAGTCGCCGGCGACGGGCGGCAGTTGCACCTCTTGACGGAGGACAGTTCGCTGCTGTCCTGGGACCTGAGCGGGGGAGCAGCCGCACCGCGGCTTTCCACTGAGCACGTCGACCCGTTCGCGATGGCGGCCTCGCCGGTCGACGGCCGCGTCGCGACGGTGAACAGCGACGGGGCCCTGACCATCGACGGTCATCGCGGACCTCCAGTGCAGCCCGACTTCATCCTCGCTCGGCGGCGTACCCTTCCAGGTCGGCTGGTCCCCCGATGGCCGCGTCCTGGTCGTCCTGGTCGATCCGGGAGGGGATCTCACCGACGCCACCGGCCCGGCGCCATGTGGTGCGGCTCGACGCGCGCAGTGGCGCGGTGTTGAGCCGCACGCGACCTGTGGCCGGTGACTGGGGGCAGGTGTCGACCGACGGCCGCACGGTGCTGACGTGGGCCGAGGAGTCCGACTCCCCCCCGATGCTGGTGGACGCGGAGCTCGGACGGGTGCGCCCACTTTCGCGGACCAGCGCGCAGGCCGAGGGCGACCGGCCCATGCTGTTCGGCAGCATGGTGGCCTGGCTCGGGTCGAACGGCGGCATCACGCTGTCCGACCGGACGAGCGGGCGCGTCCGGCAACGGGTCGTCGGGCACACGAGCCGCGTCGTGAACCTGCGCCTGTCCCCCGATCAACGCACCGCCGTCTCGGTCGGGGACGACCGACGCGTCGTGGTCTGGGACGTCGGGCCAGGGCTGCGACTCGAGCTCCGCGAGGTGCTCGCCGGGCACGGCGGGAGCGTCGTCGACGTCGCCTTCAGCCCGGACAGCGCCCGCGCCTACTCGGCATCGCTGGACGGCACGGTGATCGGCTGGGACCTCGAAGACCGGCTCCGCTTCGGGACACCGACCGCCACCGTCCCGGGCCGATGGATCTCGCGGCGCCCGGTCATGGCGCAGGGCCGATGGGTGGCCCCGACCGAAGCGGCTGCGCGACGGGCGCGACGACCCCGAGGCGCTCGACGTGAGCCTCGCCTTCGTCGACCCCCGCACCGGACGGACCGAAGCCACGGTCGCCCGTCGGGCAGGCCGATCCGACCACCGCTTACGGCTCGTCGGTGGCCGTGTCTCCCGACGGGGAGCGCCTCGTCGCCACCGCGGGGACCGACATCGTCGTCCTGGACGCCCGCTCCCGACAGCGGACCGGTCGCATCACGCTGCCCTTGCCGTTCAGCGGCGTTCCGGACGTGGTGAGGGACGCCATCTGGTCGCGGGACGGTCGCTCGATCCTGGTCGGCGCCGGACCCCGGCCCACATGGGGCTCTCGCGCGGGTCCGTGGTCGTCGTGGACGCCCGGACGCTGCAGCCCACGGGTCGCATCGAGACGACGTACGGCGTCCAAAGTCTCGCGACCTCGCCGGACGGCCGGCTCGTCGCCGCGGCACTCGGGCGTCACAAGTACGTGATCATCGCCGAGCTGGCGTCGGGACGCATCCGACACGAGATCCCGCTGCAGGCGTCGGACGGTCGGGTCAACGTGGTCGACTTCTCGCCCGACGGCACCCGGATCGCCGCCGGAGACACCGACGGTCTGCTGTACGTCTTCGACGTCGGCTCCGGGCAGCGGCTCGGCGAGCCGGCGCGACTGCACACCGGTCTCGTCCTGGATGCGCGCTGGCTGGACGACGCCACGGTCGCGACCACGGGCAGCGACGGGCGCGTCGTGCTGTACGACGTCCGGCGGGGGCTCGTGCGTGGCCAACCGATTCCCTTCACCCGCGACGGAGGGGAGGACGGCGGCTACCTGGTCTCGGCGTCGCGTGATGAGCTCGTCGTCGCAGGAGCGAGGACCGCCGGACGCAGCTTCCCCCTGTCGGTGTCGAGCTGGATTGCGCACGCTTGCCGGGTTGCCGGCCGCGACCTCACCGCCGCCGAATGGGCGTCCTACGTACCGTCCAGGCCGTACCGCCAGACCTGCGGCTAGCGCTCCTCACACCTGTCCCATGATCAGGTCAGCGATATCACGGAAGTGAAGGTGCGCTCGAGGTCAGCGCTTCGCGCTCGACCGCTATCGGGCATTCTTCTTCGCAGCCGGCAGCGATCTGGCCGCGACCCGCATGCGGAAGGGCCGGGCCGCTCGCGGAACTGCTTCTAGCTGCTCACACCCGTGGCTCGAAGGGTCCGCAACTGACCTCGACGAGCCGGTTCAACGCACCGGTGCTGAGCGGCGGCCGGCTGAGATCGTCCAACCAGATCGAGACGCCGGTGGCGGTCAGTTCCTCGAGCGGGTCAGCCCCGGCGCACGCTCGGCTGGTGAGCGGCGATGAGGGTGAAGAACTCCGCCCGGGAGGCCGGGTTGTCGCGGAGCTGGCCGTGCAGAGCGGACGTGACGGTGCTGGCCCCGGAGGCGCCGACGCCTCGCACGGTCATGCACAGGTGCTCGGCCTCCACGACGACCCCGACCCCGCGGGGCGCCACCTGATCCTGGAGCCAATCGGCGATCTGTTGGGTCAGCCGCTCCTGCACCTGCGGCCGGCGCGCGAACAGCTCGACGATCCGAGCCAGCTTGGACAGGCCGAGGATCCGGTCCCCCGGCAGGTAGCCGATATGGGCCACCCCGACGAAGGGGAGGAGATGGTGCTCGCACACCGACCGCAGCGGGATGGAGCGGGCGATGATCAGCTCGTCGTATCCCGCATCGTTGGCAAACGTGGTCAGGTCGAAAGGACGAGGACTGAACATCTCGGCGTAGGCGCGGGCCATCCGAGCCGGTGTGGCAGTCAGACTTTCGGTGTCCATGTCCACGCCCAGCGCGGTGAGGAACGCCGCTACCGCCCGCTCCGCGGCCACGAGGTCGACGCCATGAGACGGCTGGACAACGTGCAGCGCTGTGGGTGGGCGGGCAGCCTGTCCACCACTGGAATGGAGTTCCGCAGACGACTGCTGGATCACGATGCCGACCCGTCCGAGGCGACGTGTGGACCGGGCGTACGGGATGGCACTCTGACGGACAGCGGACGTGGCGCCATCGTTGACCCCTCATCTAAAGGACAGTAACGTTGACGTTAGATGGCCCATCGTGTTTCGTCAAGAGCAGTGTCTCTTAGAAAGGGTGTCCATGACCGGCGAGGACCTGGCGCAGCGGGTGGCCGGCATCGCCGCACTCGCTGACCCCATCCGACGTGACCTCTATCTCTTCGTGGGCACCCAGCCGGCTCCGGTCAGCCGAGACCAGGCCTCCGCCGCCCTCGGGATCGCCCGGCACACCGCAAAGTTCCACCTCGACAAGCTCGCTGACGAGGGCCTGCTCGACATCGACTTCAAAAGGCTCTCCGAACGTCGCGGTCCTGGTGGGGGGCGACCCACCAAGCTCTACACCCGATCTAACCGACAGCTGTCGGTCACCTTGCCGGAACGCCGATACGACCTCGCTGCCCAACTGCTGGCCAGCGCCATCGAGGACGTGGGCGCCAACGGCGGCGACGTCGGCGACGCCGTCGACGCGATCGCCTCCCGTTGGGGTCGCAAAGTTGGCGATCAGATACGAGAGGCTGTTGCGCCTCGAACCGGCCAAGAGCAGCTCATCAGCGCCATTTGCGACGCCCTATCGGAGCACGGCTACCGACCAGAGCGCGACGGCGGCGCCATCGTCTTGACCAACTGCCCGTTCGACACCTTGTCCCGAGAACACGTCCAACTCGTGTGCGGAATGAATCTCGCCATCATGACCGCGATCGCCAGCCGAGTAAGCCAAACCAAGCTTGCCGCCCGACTTGCGCCCGCCCAGGGGCGATGCTGTGTGGTCCTCGGTTCCGATTGATCCAGCTACCCGACCAATCCGAGACCGATCTGTTCACCCCGCGCGACCTCGGTGGTTCGCAGGCTGGACCGGCCAGCCACGAGGGGGAGCATGCCCGCAACCACCTGACACGCCATGTGCAGTCCGGCCGTCTCGCACCGGAGCAGGCGACGTCCTACGCCATGGCCAAACGGCGTCTCCGACAAGGGCGCCGTTGCGATCTCCGTACACATATACGTATAGTGATAGCGTGAGTTACGATGAGGACGTGCCGAACAAGACGATCTACGTCGCCGACGCCGACCTGCCGCTGTTCCAGCGGGCTCAGGAACTCACCGGCGACAACCTCTCGGCGACCATCGTCCGAGCCCTGCGTCGGCTGGTCGAGATCGAGGAGGGCCGCGCGGAAGGCTTCGAGGAGATCACCGTGCGGGTCGGCACCGGCGCCCGCCGACGGCAGCGGTTCGTCGGGGTCCTGCTGGTCGAGTGGAGCCGCTCGACCAGCGAACGGGAGGAGACCTACCGGGTCTTCCGCTCCCGGAGCGGGAAGTACGTACTGCACCTCAAGCGTTCGTCGGAGTCGGTCTGGACCGCCGGCACCGACGGCCAGACCACGGGCTGGCGCAAGCACTTCGCCAGCGACCAGCAGTGGGGGACGTTGCCCAAGACGGCCTCCCTGGAGGTCTTCGACGACCTCGACTCGCTCCGTAAGCACGTGCCGCACGAGCTGTACACCCTGGTCGAAGCAGCGGCCGAGCAGCCGGTCATCGAGGACCTCGACATTTAATCGTGCCGGCGCAGGCGCGCGCCACCCCACCTCGTCACCTCCGGCCGCGGCGGGAACCGCCGATGGTTGACCTATTTGCGGACGCAGATGAGCTGGCCGACGAGGTCGTAGGGCAGCGATGTGCCGTTCTGGTCGAGTTGTGCATTCGTGAAACCGAGTCCGGTGTTGAGGTAGTTACTCGCCTTGAGGCCTGTCAGGCGCACGTTGCCTGCTCCGTTGTTGAGGTGGCCGATCGCGCCGATGGAGTTCTCGGTGGCTGGACGACAAGCCGTGTTCTCGCTAGTGATCCCAGGACTGGCGTTGCGGCTGGTGACGTACAGGCCGTCGAGTTCGTAGGCGCACACCGCGTAGGCGGTGCCGGCCCAGTTGAGGCTGGTGCCGGTGTCGTCTTCGTACATGGTGACAGTGACCTGATCGTTCGAAAGTTCCAGATCGGTTAGGGCGAGCTGTCCGTTGGTGTCGGATAGGTCGAAGCCGACGCCGATGGCGACCCTGTCATCGGGGCATTGCACCGAGGCAACGTTCGACGGGCCTGGTCCGAGGGTCGATGGTTCTGATTCGATCATCCAGCCCGGTGGCATGTCCGCACACACCGCCCGTGCGGTCAAGGACCAGTTTTGTGTGCTCGCCGCGTCACCCTCCTCGGCCCTCACGGTCACGCTGTCGCGGCTGGGGATCACGTCTTCGATGAAGACGTTGCTGCTGCCACCGGTGATGGTGAAGCCGGTCCCGACGACGACCGTGGTCCCCGGACAGTCCACGACCGCCTCCTTTCGGTCCTGGCCACTGGAGGGGTAGGTATACGAGCGGTACTCAACCCCCGTGAGCCGGAACGGGGTGGCCTGCGCCGCGTCGGGGACGACCATCACAGCGGCGGTCGCGACGGCGGCTGTGCTCACCGCGCCGACTGCGAGCTGAGCAAGTCGCTCCCGGATTGACCGATGGTTGTGGGACATGGTGAAGCACTCCTTGGGTGGACCTGGATCCGATGTCGTCCAGTCGGCGTCGTTCGCCGTGGTCTCCACCGTCCTCACAGATGTCTCGGCTCGATCAGGGTGGCGTCATGGGTTGGCCTGGACCTCGCGTGGACCAGTCCTCACCTTGTAAGTTGTGGTGCCGACGTGTCCATCGCGAGTACTACGGAGAGCGCCGTTGATCGCTACTGATTCGTGCCGCCGCTCCCAGGCGGTCCCGCACCGGCGCCTGCTGCTTGCGGTGATCATGGCTGCCGTCATCGGGTTCGGCCTCTTCGTCTCCGCGTGTGGATCTTCGACGCCCAGTTCCGGCGGCACGGCGACGCCTGCCCCGTCGGCCAGCCCCACGGCCAGCCCGTAGCAAGAAGAAAGCCGAGTGCACGTCGGAGGCGATCCTGGCGGCCCTGCCGGGCGGTGCCACCATGGTGGAGTTCGGCTGCGCCAACGCCGGTGACGTCGAGTGGGCGGCGGCGCGCACGAACCCGGGTGACACGCTCTTCTTCCTGCGATGGGACGGGCACCGGTGGAAGGCCGAGGAGGCTGACGCCGTGTGCGGAACCGCATCGGCGGGCATCCCCGAGGCCCTGCTGGACTACTGCCCGGCGCCATCACCCTCACCCTCACCCACCGCACCGAAGGCGTGCACGTACCAATCGATTCTGGCTGCGCTCCCGACCGGCGCGACCCTGGTGACGTTCACCTGCGCCAACGTCAGCGGCACGAAGTGGGCCGCGGCGCAGACCCAGCCCGGCGATACCGTTTTCTTCTTGCAGTGGAACGGAACTCAGTGGAGCGCGCAGGACTCCGAAAGTGTCTGCGGCACTGCGTCGGCAGGCTTGCCGGAGTCGCTGTTGGCCTACTGCCCGGCACCGGCCCCGTCGCCCAGCGCCGATAAGGCTTGCACATCCCAAGCCCTCCTGGCCGCCCTCCCCAATGGCGCGACGCTGGTGAAGTTCACCTGTGCCGACGTCAGCGGCACGAAGTGGGCCGCGGCCCGCGCTAACCCTGGCGACACGGTCTTCTTCCTGCAGTGGAACGGCAGTCAGTGGACTGCTCAGGACTCCGACAGTGTCTGCGGTACTGCGTCGGCCGGCCTGCCCAAGAAGTTGTTGGACTACTGCAAGTAGGCCCGATGCGCGAACCCGGCGCCCGTCGGGGAGCACCATGAGGCTGGTCGTTCGCTCACCCCCAGGCAAAGCTAGACCGCCTTGTTGCAAACTTGCTGCCCGAATCCTCAGGGCGGGCGATCCGGTGCCAGGCATCCAACAGCCCTGGTGATCGTCGTCGCACGACCGTCCTGCGGGGGCCGCGATCGCCGTTTGTCGACCGCTGATTTCGAACGTTCTTGGTATCGGTAGCGGCGCAGGGACAAATCCGTAGCCGACACCGATCTCCCGTCGGCCCGCCCGGCGTCATAGTCGATGTATGCAGAATCCTGCGACTCCGTCGTTGCGTCCCCTCGAGCCCACCGGCCCCGAGCTGCGGGAGCTGCTGACGGCCGCTGGCCGCCGGGTGGCCACGTTCGTCGATACCCTGCCCGAGGCACCGGCCTCGAACTATCGCGGCGTCGCCGAGCTCATCGCCGACCCGACGTTGCGCCGGCCGCCGCCCCTTTCGGCGCGCCACGTGGACGAGGTGCTCGACGACCTCGAACGGGCCGCGTCCGTCGGCGTCAACCCGGCCAGCCCTGGCTGCCTGGCCTACGTGCCGGGCAGCGGCCTGGTGAGCGCCGCCGTGGCCGACCTGCTGATCGGCGTCTTGAATCGCTACGCCGGCCAGGCGCATCCGGCACCGGGCTTCGTCGCGCTCGAGTACGACGTACTGCGCTGGATGGCCGACCTGTTCGACCTCCCGGCCTCCTGCGCGGGACTGCTGACCAGCGGCGCGTCGACGGCCACCTTCTCCGCCCTGGTCACGGCCCGGCACGCGCGGCTGGGCGAGCATTTCGGAACCGGCACGTTGTACGTCACCTCCCAGACCCATCACGCCGTCGCGAAGGCGGCCCGACTGGCGGGCTTCCCGGCGAGTGCAGTCCGGGTGGTCCCTCTCGATGACTCCGGTCACCTGGACGTCGCCGTCCTGCGTGACCTGGTTCGGCGGGACCGGAGGGGTGGTCGGCACCCGTTCTGTGTCGTCGCCACCGCCGGCACGACAAACACCGGCGCCGTCGACCCCTTGGCCGCCGTCGCCGACTTGGCCGCGGCAGAAGATCTGTGGTTCCACATCGACGCCGCGTACGGGGGGTTCTTCGTGCTGACCGGTCGCGGCCGGGAGCGGCTGGCCGGCATCGATCGTGCCGACTCACTGGTCCTCGACCCGCACAAGGCGCTGTTCCTCCCGTTCGGCACCGGGGCGCTGCTGGTCCGGGAGGGTGAGCGGCTGCGGCAAGCCCACAGCGGAGGGGAGGCCGCGTACCTTCAGGATCGGGAGGAGCACGGATTGCCCGACTTCAGTGACTACGGCCCCGAGCTCACCCGCGACGCCCGCGGAGTCCGGCTCTGGTTCGTGCTGCAGCTGCACGGCGTCGATGCGTTCCGCGTCGCTCTGGATGAGAAACTCGATCTCGCGCGGCTGGCGTACGACGAGCTCTCTGCCGACCCGAACTTCGAGCTGTCGGGCCCACCCGAGCTGTCGATCGTGACCTATCGGGTCCGCGGCACCAACCCGGCCGAGGGCGACGCCGCCACGGCCGAGGTGCTGCGCCGCGTCAACGCCGAGCAACGGGTGCTGCTGTCGAGTACCCGGATCGACGGCCGATACGTCGGCCGGATCGCGGTGCTGAACCATCGCACCGACCGGTCCCGGGTGCAGACCGCGGTCGAAGCGCTGCGTCGGCACGCCGCCGTCGTCACCGGACGCTGAGCCCCCAGATCAGTCCCGCTCAGCAGACTTGATGTCTGCACTGGGTTCACCGACGAAGGGCCGTTCCGGCCGATGATCTCGGTGACCGGGCGCGGTGACCGAACAGTTCGAGTTCTCCGTCCTGGACGAGGATGAACCGCTCGGGCAACCAGCGGTAGGTCACGGTGCCGGTGGCATCACCACTGATTCGCCAGGTCCCGACCAAGACCCATCGGGCCGGCCAGGATCTGCCGGATGTCGTGTTGTCCCCCAATCGGTGGACGTGGAGATCACCTACGTCACCCTCCGATTGATCGACAGCGTGTGTCCTCGTTGAGCCGCAGAGTTGAACTGTCGGCCAGAGAGCCGAAATCAAGACCAAGCAAGCCAGAGCGGAGATCATCATGTCGACCAACTACGCCAACAAGACCACCACAAGGGCCACGACACCGCGCGAGCCCGCTGCCCGGATCGTCGCCGCGATCGGGGCCGGCGCGGTCGCGATCGGTGGCATCTTCGCCGCCCTCGTGCTCGTCTACGGTCCAGTGAACATGAATCCGCCCGACGGCAAGTTTCCGAGTGGCGGGAAGACGATGGTGCACCCCTCAGACGAAGTGAAGCGCCTGCAGGAGGCGCTCGCGCGACTCGACTTCTACGACGGCCCGATCGACGGCTTCCGCAACCACCAGACGAAGCAGGCAATCAACGATCTACAGGGCGAGGCGGGCCTTCCGCAGACCGGTCAGATGAACTTGGCGAGCTGGGCTGCGCTGACCGCGCTGCTGGTCGAGGGAAACAACCAGATCAACACCTGACCCATCAGACTGCTTTCCATCGAGGTCGGGCAGCCGACTGGGTTCGGCTGGCCCAGAAGTGTGGCACTCGGCTTCGGCGGCGACCTTCGGCGCCGGAAGCCTGCCGATTGCGCTGCTCGTGGGTGCTGCCTGGGCGATCAACCTCGCGGTCGCCGAGCGGCATATCCGCAAGCGGCCCCGCGGTGGTACCCCGCGCCCGCGTTCGCGACCTCGGCGCCGCCCTCATCTCGGTCACGACCGGACGAGGCGCACGCCGGTCGCGACCAGCCAGACGAGCCAGGCAGCGAACCCTAGGAGCCCGACGAAGATCAGCGCCGAGCCGTCGGCGATCGCGAGGTTGCCGACCCCCGCGGCGAGCAGCAGGCTCCCGCCCACCAGACCCAGCAGGCGTTGCCAAGCCGGAGTCAGCCCGCTCACGTGCGCGGCGAGGGCCGCGCCGATGAAGGTGGTGCCGAGCGTCGGCAGCGCCAGCGCGAACGCCGCCGCGTGAACCTGCCAGACGAGCTCGAACGCGGGCGTCGGCTCAGCGAGCCCGCCGGCGGAGAGCGCGAGCCCGATCTGCAGGACGTTGACAAGCGCGAAGATGGCCGACAGCGTCGCGCCAGCGGCCAAGGCGAGGCGCGACCAGTCGGCGCCTGCTCCGCCGCGCCGCTCCACGAGGCCGTGCAGGCCCGTCACGAACACCAGCAGCAGCGGCAGCTGCAGGGCCACCACACCGGTCGCGATCGCGACCGAGTCGGCGTTGCCCGCGTAGTAGGCCAGCACTTCCTCGATCGGAGCGCCGAAGGTCGGCGCGGCCGGGAAGGCGTACACCGCGTTCTCTATCACCACTGACACCGCGAACGCGATCGCCGCGGCGCCGACGAGCCGTCCTCGAACGAACCAACTGCGGGCTGGCGTGGTGGCGGTGTTCTGCGGTGATCTCATCTCTTTACTCCTTCGTTTCTGTCGGATGGCGGGTTGTCGAGCAGGTTCAGGGTGTTCGTTCGGATGGTCATCGGTTCTTCCATCGAGAGGAGCGGTCCGTCCGCCGGAGTGGCAGCAGGTCTGGACGTGCATACGCACGGGTTGGGTCGTTCTCGTCGGTCCGGTCGTCAGACGGTGACGACGACCTTCCCTCGGGTGTGGCCGGCCCCGACGTAGCGGAGGGCGTCGGCTGCTTCGTCGAGGGGGTAGGTGCGGTCGATGACCGGCGTGACCTGCCCGGTCGCGAGGAGGTCGGCCAGGGTGAGCAGGTCCTGGCGCTTCCCGACCGACACGAGAGGCTTCAGCTGCTGACGGGTGAACCCGGACAGCACGCGCGCTTTGACGATCCGACCGAGGGGGCCGAGCCAGCGGCCGCCGCGTCCGCTATTGGGGATGAGGGTGCCGGTGGGCGTCAGCGCTCGGCGGACATCCGCCAGGGGCTGGGCTTCCACGTTGTCGAGGATGACGTCGTAACGCCTCTCGGTGCGGGTGAAGTCGGTCCTCGTGTAGTCAACGACGTGGTCGGCACCGAGCGACCGGACCAGGTCGACGTTGCGGGTGCTGCACACACCGGTCACCTCGGCGCCAAACGCCCTGGCGATCTGTACGGCGAAGGAGCCCACGCCGCCCGACGCGCCCGTGACCAGCACCGTCTGGCCCGGTCGAACGTTCGCGATGTCGCGCAAGGCCTGCAACGCCGCCATGGCCGACGTCGGGACCGCTGCCGCGTCCACGACCGACAAGTTGGCAGGCACGGACACGAGGTTTTCCGCCGGGACGCAGGCGTACTCCGCGAGCGTTCCAGCGGTGCTCCAGCCGAACACCTCCTCGCCGGGGCGGAGAGCGGTGACATCCTTCCCGACCGCTGCCACCACGCCGGCAAGGTCCCTGCCAGGGATGCCGTGGCGCGGCCGGCGGAGCCCGAACGCCAAACGCACCACGTACGGCTCACCGGTCATGACGAAGTAGTCGCCGGGATGTACCGAGGCCGCGCCCACCTGGACGAGCACAGCGCCTCGACCGGGCAGCGGTAGCCCGACCTCGGACGACTCGAGCACTGAGGGCGGGCCGTAGCGGTGCTGAACGGCAGCCCGCATCGTCGCCGCCCCGGCCGGACTCGCCCCCGGCACCAGGCGTGCTCCGGCATTCGATCGCTGTTCGATTCCCACAGAGGCCTCCTCACGTACGAGCTGCGAATCGCATTGGCTCGTACACCGTACGTCGTACACCGTACTATGGGCGTACGCTGTACGATTGTCAAGCCGTTCGAGGGAGCGAGGAGACCCGTATCTGTGAGGAAGCAACGCCAGGTCGCGTCAGAGGCGGGGCTGAGCAAGCAGCGGGTGGTGGTCGAGGCGATCCGGCTCGCCGACCGCGAGGGGGTCGACGGGCTGAGCATGCGCCGGCTGGCTGGCGCGCTCGGCGCGGGCGCGATGTCGCTCTACCACTACGTGGCGAGCAAGGAGGAGTTGCTGGACGCCATGATCGACGTCGTGTTCGAGGAGATCGAGCTCCCGCCCGAGGAGACCGACTGGCAGTCGGCGATGCGACGGCGGTCGGTATCCGCCCGACAGGTTCTCGCACGCCACCCGTGGGCGATCGGCCTGATGGAGTCGCGGACATCGCCGGGGCCCGCGCACCTCCGCCACCGCGAAGCGGTCACCGCCTGCCTGCGGAGGGCTGGCTTCCCGGTTCTGATGGCGACGCACGCCAACTGGTTGCTCGACGTCTACGTCTACGGGTTCGCCCTGCAGGAAGCCAGCCTGCCGTTCGACACCGCCGATGAGTTCGCGGACATGGCCGAGGACGTCTACCTGCCCCAGCTTCCTCCTGACGAGTTCCCCTACCTCAACGAGTCCGCCGCGGCGCTCGTCGCTGCCGGCTACGACCCGGCAGAGGAGTTCATCTTCGGCCTCGACCTCGTCCTAGCCGCCCTCGAGCCCCTGAGAGCCTCCGCATAGCTCGAAAAGCCGACCGGCGGACCGTTCAGCGGGCACTCGGTGGTGGCCGATCCGTGTGTCAGACGATGCGCTCAACCACCGCTGGGTGAGCCGCTGTCGTGGCTGACCACACGGGGCGCGGTGACAGGACAGGTGACACGGGTCCCGGGTTAGGGTGCGGTTGCATGAGTGCTCGGTCTTCCTGCTCTTGGCCGACATGAATGAGAAATCTGTGGGCCAGGTCGTGCGCCTCAGCCCCCGAGCTCTACCGATCACCACGCCGACCGGGCGGTCGTGAAGCCGGATCGGCCTTGGTTCGGGCTGGCGAACGTGTGGTCGTCGCGGAACTACCGGCCGCTGCTGCTGACCAACGTTCTCGCGGGCGTCTCGGTATCCAGCTACATTCCGCTGATCCCACTGTTTCTGGTCCAGACACTGGGAGCGGATGCGGCGTCCGTCGGACTGTTCATGCTGACGTTCGCCGCTGCATCCTTTGTCGGAATTGCCATCGGGCGGTTGTCGGACACACGCATGAGCCGAGTGCCGCTGATCATGGTTGTCGGGGTCTGGGTTGGGTTCGGACGCGTCGCCATGAGCCTGGCGCCCGGGTTCGGCGTCGCGGCGGTGATTTCGGTCGTCTTCGGAACCTTCTCCGGGGTGGTGAACGCCCAGGCGTTCGCAGTTCTACGGGACGTGATCAACCGCGATCGGGAACCGCGGGAGGCGAGCGTCACGAGTGTGGTGCGGACCGGCTACTCCTTCGGCTGGGTCATCGGTCCTGTCATCGGCGCCGCGGCTGCCGCACAGCTCGGCTATCGAGCGGCCATTGCCGCCTCCGCCCTGATCGCGCTGGCGGCCCTGGTCCCACTGTTCTCCCTTCGGCGCCTGCTTCGCTCGCCGGGTCGCGAGATCGATGCCCGAGTCCCAGGAGTGGACGGGGTGGGGCCTGTGACAGAGGGTCGAAGCTGGGGCAAGCGGGGTTTGTGGATGTTCGCGGGAGCCAGCCTGCTTGGCCTGACTGCCGAGGCGATCCGGCTCACCTACTTGCCGATCCTGGCCGTCGACCGACTGGGTGTGCCCCTCGGCGCTCTCGGACTGCTGCTGGCGCTCGCCCCGGCGGTCGAGTTGGCAGCGATGCCGGCCGCCGGAACGCTTGCGGATCGGTGGGGGCTCAAGCCGATGCTGGCCGTTGGATTCGGGTTCGGGATCTCCGGCTTCGTGGCCTTCGCGACCAGCACCAGCGTCGCCGGATTGGTCGCCGGGCAGGTGCTGAACGCCTGCTTCATCGCGATCATTCTCGGGCTGGGTCCGACGTACGCCCAGCAGCAGCACCCGTCCGGAGCGGGCTTCGCTACCTCAGTGTTCTTCGGCGCCCAAGCCCTGTCGGTGACTACGGCAGGACTAGCCGGCGCCGGCAGCGCCGACCTGATCGGTCTGCCTGGGATGTTCTTGGTGCCGGCCGCGCTCTGCGGGGCCGCCGGGCTGCTCTTGGTCATTACCCCCCAACCGGCAGGAGCCGATGTGCGCCGTCGCTGACCTGAACCTCATCATCGAGCCGACCAACGAGTGGCGGGCGGGTCGCCTGGTGTCCGTGGGCCGCCCGCCCACCGGGCGGTGTCGATCTTGACTCGTCGCGCCGACCAAGTCGTGCGTGCCACGACGAACCACGGCACGCTCCGTTGCAACAGTCATATCCCGCAGTATCCATCCGAGCCTCGCGAATCGGGGCTGTCGATCGGCCACCAGATCAAGTGCTCGCAGCATCGATCGTCAACCAGATCGCGGGCGAGAGCCGAACGAACGGCCCTGCTCAGCGACCCGGTTCGGGCGCTCAGTCGGCCGGAGTGCCCGGTGCATGCAGACGGACCCCTTCGGCGACCAAACGCCGTTCGTATGCTCCGGCAAGGTCTCGCAGAGCCTGGCCGCAGTCCCCGGCGTACGACGGCCCGTGCATCAGTCCCAACGTCGCGGGCTCCAGTTCGGCCAAAGAGCGGAGGGTAGGCGCCGTTGACGGCGTGAGGCAGGTGGCACCGAAGACGTCCTCGGCAGCCAGCGCCGGTCCCGTAATCTCGTGCTCCGTCAGCGGCGCACTGCTCCCGATCGCGGTGAATAGGTCCCCGCAAAGCAGCGTTGAGGTGGACTCCTCGTAGAAGAGGCCGGCGTCCCACCCATGCGGGACGTGCGGGGTTTCAAGGCGGCGCAGCCGCTTGGTACCCACTTCTAGCACCTCGCCGTCCTGCAGCGCCCGCGGTGGTCGGTCTGCGAGGTCACTGACTGACACCATGCAACCCATTGCTCCGTGCGCCACCTCCGCTTGCGGAGCTGCTGCGAGCCACAGGTTCATTGAGCCGCACTCGTCCGCCTCGACATGCCCGAACGTGACCCAGCGCAGTTGCTCGACCGGCATGAGCCGCGAGACTGCGTCGGTGATGAGCGGGAAGAGTGCGCGGGGTCCGGTGTGAAACAGCAGCGGTTCTTCGTCCAGGACGAGGAACTGGTTGAACATGAAATTCGCGTCAGAGATGAAGGTCGACAAGCGGAAGATGTCCGGTGCGATCTCAGCGACATCGGTTTCCATGGTGGCCCCTGTATTCGCCTAGCTCGATGGCAGTCAGCCCTACTAGCGTCCTCGGGACCGGCGCCGCTGGCAACACCCCACTGGCCTCGGAATCGGTTGCCGACCCTCCTTCGAGAAGGACCTGAGGTCGCCTTGCATGGGACTGGATGGTCCTCATCAGTCACGGCGACATTCAAGCGTGATCGGCGGCGATCAGCCTGTCACCGGAAGCGGACCGACAGGCGGTCACTCACGGGACTCGCGTCAGCGTCACGATTGCGGCCAAGATCGCCGCCACCACGCCGTCGACGGCGAGGGGCACCATGCCGATCCAGTACGCGGGGATCGGATCGAGCCGATAGAAAATGAGGTAGCAGGCCAGCCCGACCAGCGTCGCGATCGCTGTCGCGACGATCCAGGCGGACGCCGCCGGCGCCCTCAGCACCCCGGCCGTCCGCAACGTGATGCCGGCAGCGAGTTGCACGGTGGCCCAGACAACGATCAGCGGGAGCTCGGTGGTGACGGGCCGGTGGGCGACGCTAGAGGTGACGTAAAGCAACAGCGCACCGACCAACACTCCGCCGACGATCGTCGCCCCCAGCGCCGGCGATGACGCCTTCGGGAGAAGGGCCGCGATGCCGACGGCCAGCAGAACCAGGCCGCCGAGGCCGCCGAGCACCGCTCCCGCGAGGAAGAGCCCGCCGCCGGGTGGAGTCCGCACCGACGGTCTGAACGTGATCGTCCACCAGACGAGGTAGCTCAGGCTGCAGACGACGAGCAGGACCTCACCGATCACGATCATCAGCGGGCCGCCCTCCAGTGCCTGCCACCTATCCACCGTTTCACCCTAGTCAACTCAGCTCACCGCAAACGGTCGTCTCCGGTGAGCTGCCGGCGCCGAGCCTCGGCGGCCGCCGGTGCGACGTCGAAGGAGAAGTGGCTGGGAGGGGTGGCGTCGTCACCGACCGAAACCCGATGCAGCTCGATGTGCGGATGGCGGCTCAGGGTCGGTTGCGAACGTCGGCCGCCGCCGAGTCGGCGCGATGAGTGTCGAGTTGGGCGGTGGCGGCCCAGGTGGCTAGGAGCCGGAGCCCGTCGTCGCTGGAGGAGCCCGGCGGTGCCGAGAACGCCAGCAGCTGCAGACCGGGCTCGGAGGTGAGGTCCATGGCCTCGAAGGTGAGGTCGAGGTCACCGACGACGGGGTGGTGCACGTTCTTCGAGCCGGTGCGGTGCACACGGACGTTGTGCGCCGCCCACAGGGTGCGAAACAGGTCGCTGCGGGTGGCCAGCTCACCGACGAGGTCGGTCAGGACCCGGTCGTGGGGCGCACGGTCGGCCTCACCGCGCAGCACGGCGACGATCTGACGGGCGTTGGTCTCCCAAGTGCGAGCCATCGGCGCCGAGATCGGTGCTACCCCCGCCCAGACCCGGGTGTCAGACGGCCACCAGGGTTCGCTGAGTTCGATGCCCGGGCAACCAGCCCCGTGAATACCGGCACGTCCCGCACGAGGGCGCTTGTGGCGCGGGTGACGTCATTGCGGGCCGGATCGCTGGAGAGATCCACCGCTTTGGTCACCACGGTGTCGACCCCTTGGCCGCGGAAGTACACCGCGCCGAGTTCGTCGAGTTCATCGTCGAACCAGGGCGGGTGCACCAGCTGGATCCGCCCGATCTCGTGCGTGCGCAGCGCCGCCACAGCTGCGGCACAGCTGGCAACGGCAGGGACTCCGAAGCGGTGCGAGAGGCGTTCTACAGTGGCCGCCTCGTCCTGGTAGCCGATGAGGTAGCCAGTCGTCGTCGACGCGTGGGCGAGTGCGGCGAGGGTCCGATCACGGAAGGTGAACGCGGCGCGGTCGATGGCTGCGAGCTCGGTTGACGTGCGCAATTCGGAGCGGGCGGGTGCAGCGGTCCGCGACGGCGTCTGCGATGGCCTTGGTGGCGATCCCGTTCGGGACACGACCGTGGCGAGCCGACCGGAGGTCATGGCGGGCAGCTCCACCTCGGGTCCCGGCGCCGTGTGCGGTGTGATGACACCAACGGTCAGTCCGTTCTTGATCATGACGGCCGGAGCTGCTCAACGAGGCCCATGTCGTCGCGACAGGCCCAGTGCTCAACGAGCTTCCCGTCGACGACCCGCCAGATGTGCATGAACGTCCATGCCGCCAGTCGGCCGGAGAGCGGCACGTCGGCCAGCAGCGGCATCGTAGACGCCCGGTGGGTGCCGTGCAGCGTCATGTGCTGAACGACGAGGTCTCCCTCGCCGATGAGATGGTGTTGCTCGAGCTCGGTCGGCCCGAGGTCGACCTCGATGGTGCGCAGGATCATCCGCAGACCGTCGCGGCCCTGAGGGCCGGCGGCGTGGTTGACCATGTGGGTGGCCACGAGGTCGTCCAGCACCGTGTCGTCGCCCGCCTTCTGCCGTCGAAACAGCTCCTCGACCACCTCCTTCGCGTTGCGCGGGTGGTCTCCGGTCGTCGACTCTGCCCCCGGTGAGGTGAGGTCGGAGCGCGTCATGCCATCGGGATGACCGTCAGGCCACTGGACGAGCTCGATGCGGTAACCGTCCGGGTCAACGACCCACGCCGTCCAGAAGTCCGTCGAGCCGTCGGGCGATCCGGGTTCCTCCGTCTGGATCCCTCGAGCAGCTAGGCGTGCGACCATCGCGTGCACGTCTTCGACCTGGATCACCACGTGGCTGAGGCCGCCGGGCTCGACTCGGCCGCTGTGGGGGTTGTGGACGAGTTCGAGGGCCACGAACTCGTCGCCGGGAAGCTTCAGCATCGCCAAGGTGCCGAGCTCGGTGGCAGGAACGCCACCGAGCACCTCGTAGCCGATCGAGGTGTAAAACGCGATCGACCTCTCCAAATCAGCCACACGCAAGCCGACGTGCAGTGTTCTCACAATGCCTCACAGCGCTCGAGCGTCTCGACGGGCGCGGGTCGCGTGACCAGTAGTGGAGGTTGCGACAGAGCACGGCTGGACGTCGACTGACCTTCCGTCGATCACCGCAGCACCGGGAACACGAGGTGGGTGACCCGGTCGCCCTGGATGCAGACCGTCGGGTCGCCGAGCAGGACGTCCTCCGACGACAGCTTGCCGAAGAAGGGGCGGTTTCCCGCACCCATCACGACGGGGACGAGGTCGACCGCCACCTCGTCGAGCAGCCCGAGGTCTAGGCACTGTCGAGCGATGGTCCCCCCGGCGACCGTGACGACACGGTCACCGGCGAGCTGCTGAGCCCGCGCGATCGCCGTCTCCACACCGTCGGTCACGAAGGTGAAGGGAGCGCCGGGATGAGCCTCGACCCAGTCGGTCGGGACCTCGTGCGTCACCACGACGACCGGGACGTCCAGCGTGTGCCGACCCTGCCACCCCTCGGTCACGTCGAACAGCGTGCGGCCACATACCAGCGCGCCCAAGGAGGACACCCACCGCCGCCAGTGCTCCGCGCTCGGCGTGCTGAGGTGGACGGAGAAGTCACCTGCGGGAGTCGGGATCGCGACCTCGCCGTTCTGCAGCCAGTCGAACAACCGGCCGATCGTGTTGTCCTGCTTGGCGACGTACCCGTCGAGGGACATGATTGCCTGCGCCTGAACCGTGCCCACGAGCCCACCTCTCCCAAACGTGCGTCGCCCGGTCGAGCTTGCCCAAAGATCTCGCCCTGAACGCCGCGGACCGGACCAGCCCCGGCCGCCACACGGCTGCCGATGAGGGTGAAGACTCGCCCCGCCCGCAAAAGTCATCGACCGCAGGGGGAGCGCCCTCAACACGCTTCGCAAGACGTCCCACTTGCGACGACAGGGGAGTTGTCCTGTGACCGCGGCCGCAAGACCCGGTCGACGAGATCGACTATCTCGTGGGCGTGTTCGCGAGTTCGACCGCCCGACCCAACGTCTCACGGTCGACGATGTCGGCAGCATCCATCGGCTGGGTCAGGACGCCCGACTCGGTCGCGATGTCGATCATGAATTTCACGCTGTCGTCGGAGAGTCCGCCGTCGTCCGTCCAGAACGGATACCTCTGGATGAGGTCGAACAGCTCTCTGAGGGATTCTTGCGAGGGGGGCTCTTCGACGTATTCATCGACCGCGGCCTGGAATAAGGCGAAGTCGCTTTTCAGTGCCTTCATCGCGCGCAGTGTGGTGGCGCAATACCTGGCGGCGAGGTCTCGGTTCTCGTCGAGCCAATCCGCCCGGGCGGCCTGAGCGACCTTGATGAATCCGGGTGCATTCTCGTAGAGGGTGGCGATCAGTACCGGTCGATTCACCGTCCGTTGGGCACTGTCGTACTGCGTGTCGTGAATCACCGTGGCATCCAGCTGGCCCGCAGCCCACGCGTCCGTTCGAGCGCTCGAGCTTTCGATGATCTTCTGATTCGGGATTTCGTCGACGTCACGGGGCTCGCCGATGCCGCTCAACAAAGCGTTGAGGACGATGGCTCCAGCCCCACCAGGGCTGTCGATGCCCACCCGGGTCGACGGTTCGAACAGCTGACCAGCGGTGTTCACACCGTTGGCGCCCGCCAGAACGAAGTCGTCCTGGCTGACGTACGGGCAGAAGATCTTGACGTCCTCGCCGTGCTCACGCGCATCCAGGATCGCGGAGACCGAGGTCGCCAAGACCTGGGCATTGCCGTCGAGCAAGGTCTTCACCGGCTCGACGTGGGAATCGAAGATCGTGATGTTCTGCTCGACGCTGACGTCCAGCCCGAAGTCACCTCCCTTATGCCCTACGCCGTAGACCAGCGGGATCTGCGACGCCTGTGGATGCGAACCCAGCACGATGCGCAGCGACCCCCCGGTGTCTGGACCGGTCGGCTGGGAACAGGCCGAACCGGCGAGTGCCAGAACACTGATCGTGGCGATCACGCACGTCGCACGTCTCCGATGACTACTTGTTGACATCTGGTCCCTTTGTTCGCACTGTTCGATCGCCTGGGCAGGTGAGCGTTTGCTGCGGACTCGCACGTGCTGAGACTGGATTTTTCGGCCTTCGTTCGAACTCACCGTACGCCAGTTGACCAGGCGAAATAGGGAACCGATGGAGAAGGGGCCGATTGAGCGTCCACCGCTGCTGTTCGGGCGCTCACGATCGCTCCGCGACCCCTCGACGATCGCGGCCATCTGACCGATCTGTCGATAGTCGAACCCGCACATTTCGGACAGGAGGGCGTCCTGTCTCAGCGGTGTTCTTTCACAGGTACGTTCCCAATGCACCAGCCGCCCGCTGCTCGGTCGGTCCGGGTACTGGCTGCACCTGTGAACCGGGACACCTCAGGAAAGTCTGGGCTCAACCACGTTGCCAGGCGGCTGGACCCTGTCTAGCGTGATCAGCACTGGGGGAACGATCCGGGGGGAGCAGACGATGAACCAGTCCGACACGACGCAATCGGCACCCTACGCAGAACCGTCCAGGCGGTCGCCGGGAATTCTCTTCCGCGTCGGCTGGTGGGTGCTTGTCGTGCTCACGGCCCTGCTGGTCGCAAACCACGCGCTTGGCTTAGCGACGTTCGCCACCTCGGATGACGAGCGGGCTCTATTCCTCATCTTCCTAGCCTTCGGAGTGCTCAGTCTCGTCGTGCTGTTGATCCCGTACAGGCGTCTGGAACGCTGGTCCTGGTGGGCGACTTGGATCCCGGTCGGCGCCAGCTTGTCGCCCTTTGTGATCTTCCCGTTCGACGAGGTGGTCGCGTTCTACGTGGGGGTTGCGGTGGTGATGGTAGCCGCCCAGCTCATGACGCTGCGGGCGTTCGATTTACGACAAACTGCTTGACTTGCGGAGTTACGGAGGACCTGCTGTACGAAGTGCTGACGACTGGCGTGCGTCTGGTGATCCTTGAATGCTGGGCGCCCGATGAGTTCGCAATCCGTGGCTCTGTAGGACGTTCCAGCGGGAACGTCCCAAGTGCCAGCCGTCACCGCAAGGGACCGATTGTTGACAAGGGCCGAACTGGTTGAGGACTCCTTATGCAACACGGGTTCTAGCGCGGTCTCGGCTGCGGCGCCGGGGAGTCGAACTCGTCGGGTCGGGCCTGACGAGGAAACAAGATCTCGGGCTGTGCTGGCGCGCTGCGGCCGGTGGGCTTGCGCGGTGGATCGCCAGCAGCCCGAAGTTCCGGCGTCCAGATGGTCAGGTTGGCTCGATGTCGGCGAAGGCGACACGGACGCCGCCGGTGGCGAGCTCTTGCAGATCACCGAACCAGGCCCCGGCCTCGGCGGTCGCCACGGCCGCGCTGGCCGTGTCGTAGTCGGCGAAGTAGAGAGAGACCGACCGGTAGTACGGGGTCGAGGACCCGTCCTCCTTCGGCCAGACCTTGGAGGCTTCGATGCGTTGAACGCCGGGCAGGGCGGCAGCTAGGTCGAGGTGACCGGCCTGGTACTGCTCCTCGAAGGCCTCCGGATCGGCCGGGTTGTCGAAGATCACAGTGATAGTGGTGGGCATGCTATAAACCTCCCACAGCGCGACTCCGAGACCACCGAGTCGTCTCCGCGGGGTTCGATTTTCTGGAACTCGCGAATTCACGCCGTAGCAGTCTCGAGGCGTCTCGCTGGCGGTCGTCATCGAGACGGGCACTGCCCGGTGATCTCGCTCAGCGTCGGCCAGATGTCAGCAGGCTGCGGGCCGACGCGGTTACGGTCTCCTGCCAGGGTCGTGAGGTCCAGCCGAGCTCGCGATGGGCTTTGTCGGCCGAGGCAGTGCGCTGTTGGCCGAGCAGGGGGACGAGGTCGTGCAGCTCGGCGTTGAAGTGTCCCGCGAGGCGTACCAGCCAGTCTGGCGCCGGCAACCGCGGCACCTTGGCTGCGTCCGGGCCGAGCGTCCGCCGGAGCTCTTTCGCCACCTCGAGCATGGAGACGGCACCGCTCGCGCTTGCGATGTAGCGCTGTCCGGCGGCTACCGGCGAGTCCATCGCCGTCAGGTGGAGGCCGACGACGTCGCGGACGTCAACGATCATCAGCCGTAGGTCCGGTACCAGTGGTGGGGTTCCCTTGAGGAGGCGGTCGATCAGCGCCAGGGATGACGCGGCATTTCCGGCCAGAGCTGGGCCGAAGATCCCGCTGGGACAGACCGTAGTGAGTGTCATGTCGGCGCCCTCGGTTGTCATGAAGTCCCATGCCGCACGTTCTGCCAGGGCCTTCGACTTGACGTAGGCGCTCATTGGTCCGCCGCCGACGACGGTCCAGTCGTTCTCGGTGAATGGGGTGTCGCGGGGCGGATGGCCGTAGTACACCGCGCCGCACGAGGATGTGTAGACCACGCGTTCCACCTCGGCCTCACGGGCGGCTCGAAGCACTCTGAGCACACCGTCGACTGCCGGTCGGATGACGGTGTCCTCTTCGGTGGTGTTGAGCAACGGTGTAGCCACGTGGTGCACCACTGAGCAGCCAGCGACCGCGCCGGCCCAGCCGTCGTCGCGGGACAGGTCTGCGGCGACCACCTCCAATCGGTCCAGGGCGGCGGACAGCCCGGCAGCCGCGAGCCCGCTCCGTATGTACGCGGCTTTGCTGAGGTCTCGAACGGTCGTGCGCACCACCTGTCCCCGTCGCAGCAGCTCGGCGATGGTCCACCCGCCGACGAACCCCGAGCCGCCGGTCACCAAGATCGGCGCCAACTGATTGTTGTTCATGTCCAACCTTTCATTAGCCGATCGGCTAATGAAAGGTAGCATGGTCCTGTGAGCACCCGTGCCGAGCAGGCCCGCCGTACGTCCGAGGCGGTGGTGGACACCGCCCGCACCCTGTTCTCCGAGCAGGGATACGACGCCACGTCGCTGCAGCAGATCGCCGATCGGATGGGCGTAACCAAGGCGAACGTCTACTACTACTTCCGCACGAAGGAAGCGATCCTCGAGACACTGCTCCACCCATTCGCCGAAGCCCTCACCGCCTTGCTCGACGAGGTCGAAGCCGAGACCGACCGGAAGGCACGGATACGACTGCTCTGCGAGGGCTATGTCGGTCAGGTGGTGACCGCGTGGCGGACGGTCGGCCACCTCAACCTGGGCGACCCGGCTCTTCGCCGCCAGGTCAGCATCACCCGCACGCTCGATGACATCGGTGCCCGTGGCATCGATCTGCTGTTCGGGCCGACCCCGAGCCCCGACGAGCTCGCCGGCTGGCACCAGACGCGTGATCTTGCCCCGACCCTCCGAGCGCTATCCGACCTTCCCGACGCTGACCTGCGCGCAGTGCTGGTACGACTCCTGACGAGGGCGATCCCGGCCAGAGAGTGACGAGATGGTTACCCCCTCCCAACGCGTCATAGCGGACCGTGCAGTGAGAACGCGCTACTTGATCGAGGCGGAATGGGGGTAGTCGTCGCGCATGAAGGCGACGTAGATGAACGGAGGCCGGTCAGTCGGATCTGAATCCGCGTAAGAGTGCGAGCCCAGCGATGACCTCGATTCCGACCATCGCAGCGAGGTAGCCGATGGTTCCGGCCCCGAGCGCTCCCGGGTGAACACCGGCGGCGAGCAGTCCTCCGACGCCGTAGGCGAGGAGGGCCAGTAGCGGGATCCGCGCCTCGGATCGGTTGGGCCGCAGGGCCGACCAGGCGGCGAGGACCGCGAAGAACGCCATCCAGGCGGCGAGGAACCGGGTCCCCAGTGGTGCCATGTCGAACGGCACCGGACCGTTGGTGGCAATCCAGAAGCGCACGGCCAACCCGGCGAACCCAATGGCGAGCACGGCGAGGGCGACACGGGCCACGCCGTGCAGATGGGCGTCGTTCCGCGGCGGCCGGGCGTGCCGGCCGGACCACAACAGCAGCGCGAAGGTGATGGGCGAGGCGATGAACAACACCACCCAAGCCACCGCCATCAAGCGCGTGAAGTCGAAGATGTCACGGTGCAGGAACGTCGCGATCACCGTTGGGATGGTGAACGCCAGCACGGCGGCGGCCAGACCGCGGACCTCCACCGCGGACCGGGTTCCGGCGTAGAAGAAGACCGGGGCGGAGACGACGTAGAAGCCGCCGACCAGCGCGGCGAGCCCGGGCGGTCCCAGCGGCCACGCGAAGTAGGTGCCGGTCGTGGTGGGGGCGATCAGCATGATCGCCCCGACGGCGCCGGCGGCGGTCGCGACGACGACGGCCGCCGCCATCAGCAGCTTTTGCCCGCGTGAGGTTCTGGATACGGTCTCGACGTCGGTCATGATCATCACCGTCTCACCGCTTCGGCCCTCGTGGTCGTGGGCCGGCTGACGTGTGCGGGGGTTGTGCGGTGACTCGGGCTGGACGCCCGGCGGCGATGTGGTTTGTGGGGTAACCGATCAATGTGGGAACCGGAGAGGACTCCGGTGATGAGGTTCGCACTCGGTCGAAGCAGGTACGAGAAATAGAGCTCTTCTGTCGCATTCTCTATGTCCTTGGGTCATGGCGTGACCGGACGGTCACGCAAGGGAACCGATGGTTGGAGGTGCGGACGGACCAAGGTGGTCGTTCAGTGACACTTGGCAGGTCAGCCGCGGAGGCGGATGGTGATGGTCTCGGTGCCGCCGGGGCGGTCGATGATGTCGGCGAACCCACTGGCGTTCTTGTAGCTGCCGGTGCCACCGGTGATGGCGAGGGTGAACTTGATCGGTTCGGTCGGCGGTCCGGTCGGTCCGTCGCCAATGCCGTGCAGGACGATCTGGCCGTTGTGCAGATCGAGCGTGGTCACCACCTGGGTGGTCAAGGCCGTGGGGCGGGTGCCGACCACGGTCGCCACGGTGCCTCCCCGGCCGACCGGCTTGCCGAAGCTGGTGATCCGATCGGAACTGACGAGCTGATCGCCGAGGCCGAGGGCCGGGCCCGGGTTGCCGACGTCGATGACGGCGAACTGTTCGGTCTCGGACGTGAGGTACAGCACCGTTGCGTGGCCGCGGTCGTCGGATCCGGTCGGCTTCGCCGAGGCTACGACCGCCGAGCCGATGGCTAGGGAGCCGCCCACCAGGGCGGCCAGGCTGACGGTGGCGATGCCGATGGATGTTGAGGTACGCATAGCTTCCTCTCCTTGGATCGTTGGTTTGTGTTGTCTTCAGCGTGGAGGCGGGATGGTCTCCGCACATCGGTGAGAAATACCGAGTTAGCCGATCCTGCGGGCCACCTAGGCGACGCGGCTGAGCTCCGCCGACTCGGGTGATCGGCTGAGGGTGACGTCGACGGCGGAGCGCAGCGTCTCCAGCGGATTCTGGGTGGCCGAGGAACGATGCCAGGCGAGGTAAGCCGTCCGGTCGGACTGTTCACGGCCGGTTGGCCCTCCTGGTCATGATCGGCGCGACCTTGATCGCCGAGGGCTTCGACATCCACATCGAGAAGGGCTTCATCTACGGCCCGATCGCGTTTGCGATCGTGGTCGAGGCGCTCAACCTGACCTACAAGTCGCGTCAGGACAAGCGGAACCACACCGAGGAGGAGCCGGTGCACCTGCGCCAAGCGATCGTGGAGGACCCGGAGCGGATTACCACGCCACGCCATAGGTTCGGATCAGCCGGCCAGCAGTCCAAAATTCGTCTCCGAGGGCTGGGGAAAGCACGGGTAACAATAGTCGGCGGTGGACTGACCGGACTTGAGAGTCGGACTCGTCGAACACGTCCGTATTCCTCGTGGTCGGTGGAGGACAGGAAGTGCTCCCTGCGATTCGGCGGCTGGCATGCTACGGGGATGGTTACGAACTTCCCCGACCAGGACCCGGCCGGATCGCCACCGAATGCGGTCGAGGAGCAGTTGCTTGCTGTCGGGAAGGCCTGGGCGGAGGCTATCGTCGCCAACGACGCGGCCCGGATCGCCACCTTCGTGACCGATGACTGGGTGATCGTTTCCGAGTCGGGCATCTCTGCCGGGACGAACCTCCTCACTCTCGTTGCTTCCGGTGATCTCACCCACTCGGCCATGGAGGTCGTCGGCCAGCCTCGCATCAGCATCCTGGGCGCAACCGCAACCGTCACAGCCCGGATCACCAACACTGCGCACTACCAGGGCCGCCGGTTCGACGCCGACGAGTGGACTACCGACGTGTACGTCAGGCGCGACGACCGCTGGTTGTGCGCGCTCACTCACTACACCTCAGCCACGCCGTCTCCCTGACCCACACGCGCCAGAGCTCGAATCCGCGCTCACGCTGAGTGCGACGGATTCGAGCCGGTTTTGTCTCAGTGAACCTGTCAGCACCCGGATTCTGCTCAGCAACCTGTCAGCAGATCGAGTTGCAAGGCTGGGGGAGCGGAGTGGTCGATTGGACCCACCTTCGGCAGTTCTCAGTTGGGGACGAACGAGTCAAAGCGGATGATCTTGATTGCCGTCAGCGGGTCTCCTCGATGTCCGGGTCGCGGGGAAGTCGGCTGGCCTGCCGGCGGTTCAGGACTGGCAGCACACTCACCGGGTTGACCTGATGTTCGATTTCCGACGCGGCGGCGGCCAGCGTTGTGCTCTCCCGTAAGGGACCGACCCACGGGAGCGGGCCGGGCATGCTGCGGCAACGACATTCGGCGCGGTTTCGGTGGTGCCAACCTCACGATTCGGAGATCGAGAGGCGAAGCCGCTTAGTTGACCGACGCGGCGCGCATGTCGCGAAAGAGGGCGCGATGCCCTGTGGGGCTGATCCCGAGCAGCCGGGTGAAGTGAGAGCGCAGGGACACCGCGCTGCCGAAGCCGGACCGGGCGGCGACCACGTTTATCGGCGCCGAGCCGGTCTCCAGCAGCATCCGCGCATGATCGATACGTTGCTGCAGCAGCCACTGCTGCGGGCTTGATGAAGTGCGCTCTCGGAACCGCCGGGTGAACGTCCGACGCGACATGTGCGCCGCGGCGGCCCACCGGTCCAAGTCCAGCGGCTCGACGAGCCGCGCGCGCGCCCACACCATCGCCCGGCCGATCGCGTCGTTGTCAGGCGCTGCCGCCACCGGCGTCGGAATGTACTGGGCTTGCGAACCAATCCGGTGCGGTGCCAGCACGATCGCGCGGGCCAGGTCTGCGGCGAGTGCGCTGCCGTGGTCGGTGCGAACCACGTGCAGGCAGCAATCTAATGCGGCGGCTGACCCGGCCGAGGTGACCACGTCGCCGAGGTCGGACCAGAGCAGGTCGGAGCGCACGATGACGGCGGGGTACTCCCGCGCCAAGGCTGTCGCGGCCGACCAGTGCGTGACGACTTCACGCCCGTCTGCAACCCCGCTGGCTGCGACCACGGTGGCACCCACGCATAGTCCTACGATTCGGGCCCCCCGCTGATGGGCGGAGCGTACTGCGTCCAGCAATTGAATCGACGGTCGCAAGTCCGGCAGCCAGGCCGGCACGACCACGAGATCGGCATCGGCGAAGGCATCGAGGGCGGTGTCGACCGTGATCGAATATCCGGCCGCAGTGGTCAACAATCCGGGCCGCTCGGCGCACACCTGCACGTCGTAGGGAGGCTGCATTCCGAGACCGGCGGCCCCGAAGACAAGGGTCGGAATCGACAGGTGGAAGGGGCTAATCCCGTCATGCGCTAGGACGGCGACGGCGAGCCTCGCACCGCGCATGGCCCAATCCTAGCGTAAGTGCGCCCGCGGGCCACTAGCCGAGGCGCCAAGGCGGCGTCACCGTAGTCGCATGACCACCACAACGCGCGCGACGGCAGCGCCTGCGGTCCCTGACGACGGCGCCATGCCGACGCAGCACACCCAAAAGTCCGACTCAAAGAACCAAGGAGAAGGGTCATGAGCATGATCGTTGTGCAAGCTTTCATCAGCCTCGACGGTGTCGTCCAAGGCGAGGCAGGACCCGACGAAGACCCTCGAGGCGGATTCGAGCTCGGCGGGTGGGCCACCGACTACGACGCCACACATGGCGGCGAAGACGAGATGAACCAGGCCCTCCTTGAGTGGGAGGACCACGTGACGGCGCTCCTGCTCGGCCGGTTCACCTACGAGGCCTTCGCCAACTCCTGGGGCGTGTTCGACGAGACCACCGACGACTTCCAAGGCAAGATCACCCGCAAGTACAACCGCATCAACAAGTACGTCGCGTCGAGCACGCTGACAGACTTCAGCTGGAAAGACTCACACCTGCTCGGCCCCGACGTGCCCGCAGCAGTACGGGACCTTCGCGCCAAGCACAGCGGGGAGATCCGCATTTGGGGCAGCACCGAACTCATCAAAACACTGGCCGCCCACGCCCTCATCGACGAGTACCGGCTCGCCGTGTACCCACTGGTACTCGGCTCCGGCAAGAGACTGTTCTCCGACGGATTCACGACAACCGAGTTCGCCCTGGCCGGCAACCGCGCCCTGGCATCCGGCGTCGTGCTCAGCACCTATCGGCGCTCCGAAGCCACGTAGAAGCGACCGGGCGCGGCGGCAGCTGATTGTTTGCATCACACCGCCGCGCTCGTCCACGCACGCCGTCCCTTCCGCGGATCATTCAGCGACGTCGGGGAGTGATGTGAAGCTCGCCAGAGTTGTCACGAGATCCGCTCGCGAAGTTGTCACCAGCTGAGTTGGCCTCGTGCTTACGCGACCGTGGTCGCGCCGCAGCAAATCTGACCGTCCGATGGACAAACGCTCAGGGTGCTTGCCGAGACATCTCCTGAGTCCCGTTGGCCACGCTTAGGTGGATTTTGCACGGCCAGCGTGGAGCTAGGTTGCAGGGCCTTGGGTCACCGCGTTGCCAGTGGCGTGGCGGGTGGGCCCGTCCAGATGGTGGTGCGGGCATGCGCGACCAATTCGCGTGCCTGCACGGCGGGGTGGTGGTCGTCGGCTATCCCGTCGCGCTTCATGAGTTCGACCCACCACGTCGACCAGGCTCAACCACTTCTCGGTGTTGAGGGTGAAGTGAGCCGTCAAATCACTGGCGGCGGGCAGCGACTCGTCCTGGGTGATCAGTCGACAGAGCTGAGCATCGTCGAGAACGACGTGGATGCGGCGGTCTGGCTGGGCTTCGATCACCCGACTGAGGAAATCGCGGAAGCCGATTTTGATTGCCTGCTCCGTTGATGGTCGTGTGCTGTGGTGGGCGTCAAGCGTCGACCCGGCCGGAGTCGGATCGGATGACATCCTGGAGGTTGGATAGATGGGCTTGTCGTCGGTGATGAGCGCGATTGCCCGGGCCCGACGCGTCATGCACAGTCCTATGACGGATACGTGTTCAGCCGTAAATGCAGGCTGCACTCTGAAGCTGAGGACGCCGCCTGGATGGGGGGTGAAGCCATACTCGTTCCAAGTTCGAACCACTGTGGCCTTGCTGACGCCAAGTCTTCCTCCAAGCTCTTCGGATGAGGTTCGCCCGGGGCCAGGCCCGCTGGGTGCAGATCGAAGTGTTGCCGACATGATCGCGAATCGGTCGAACTGGCGCGGTCTGCCAATGACAGCCTGAATGTCAGGAGTGGTCTCTGCGGTCATGTCATGCCGGGCGTTGGCGTCGCTTTGCGCCCTTTGAGGCCGACGAAGTGACCACGGCCAAGGCCGTTGATGGCATGCTCTCGCCAGATCCGGGCGACAGTTGCACCTCCGATACCGAGATGCGCGGCCAACCCATGGCTTGTCCAGTGGGTGATGCCTAGGTGTTGCGGCGGATCAGCCACCGATGCGGCGAGAACCTGCTCACGGTCGACGGTTCGGGGGGCGCCGGTCCGCGGCCGGTCAGCCAGCCCGGCGATGCCGAGGCGGGCGAAGCGGGAGCGCCATTTCCCGACCGTCGCAAGCGACAGCCCAGTCCACTCGGCGACGTCGGGGCTGGACATTCCATCAGCAGTCAGCAGGACCACCCGAGCTCGCTGAACGACATCGCTCGACTTCGACCGCAGACGGGTAAGCAACTCAACCCGGTCGCTACCGGTGAGGGTCAACGCAGCTGTACCCATGTCTCCCCACTATTCACTCGAAGTGATGTGATGACGCGAGATCCGAACGCGTCGCCGTCGCCACGCCAAGACCATCGTCAAATGTAACTGTTACAAGCCTGGAGGTCCGACTCTTGGGGCGAAAAGCTCCTTGGGTTAGGTATTTCGAGAGACAATCGTGCCACGTGTCCGCTTGCCGTGGGAAGAGAGCTGGTAGAATGTAACAGATTACATGGGAGGGCCGCGTTGGCTAGGTCGGATCGAGTTGAAGCCTGGCGTAAGAGAAGTCGCTCTACGAGCAGGGGTGTCTGTCGCTACGGTGTCGCGCTCACTGCACGGTCATCCATCGGTCACCACGTCGACTCGGGATCGGGTACTGGCGGCGGCTCAGGCGCTTGGCTACCGCTTGCCAACCGCGCCTGAGCGGGCCGCCAGTGAGTGTCGTTGGCCGATACCCGTCGCAGTGGTACTTCGCGGAGGCTATTGCGGCAATCGAAGGAGCGTTATCGGTAGCGGATCGTCGCCTCGAATTGCACAACCTGGGTCAGTCGACCAGCCGCCTCGCCTTCTTCGAACGGATGCTGCCTCGAAATGAGGTGGCGGAGCTGATCGTGGTCTCCTCGTCCCTCAATGACAGGGAGATCGTCGCGCTGCAGTCCGCCTCCGTTCCTACTGTGGTCGTCGGCGGCTTCGTACCAGGCTTCCCCTGTGTCGGGATCGACGAAGCCGCGGCTGCTCGGATCGCCACTGAGCACTTGATCGGTCTCGGCCACCAGGAGATCGGCATGATCTCGTTCGACCCGGACGATCTGGTGGGACGGGAGACGACGCTGGCTCGCCGCCGCGGCTTCGAGACCGCCCTTGCCCATGCGGGCCTGTCTGTCGTGCCGGACTGGATCAGCAACGCCGAGGGGTCACGGATGGCCGGTGGAGTTTTAGCGGCCGAGCGCCTGTTGTCCCGGCCGCGGCTCCCGACCGCCTTATTCGCCATGAGTGATGAACTAGCAATCGGGGCACTCGATGTCATACGCCGCGCTGGTCTGTCCGTTCCCGAGCAGATGTCGATCGTGGGTATCGACGACCACGAAATGGCCCCATTCGTCGCCCTGACGACGGTCCGTCAACCTGTACAGCTGCAAGCACAAGAAGCGGTGCGCCTGCTACTGGAACGATCAACGACCGCGACCAAGGTGGAGCTTGCCGTGCGGCTCGTCGTTCGCGGCACGACCGGGCCCATCCGGACCCGCACTCTGATGTCCCATTCGCCATAGCTCTCGGTCCATGGCCGAATCACAACTCTCATCCGCGCCGGCGTCACGTCAGGGTCGAATTGGTTCAAACCAGCGCGCCCGGTGGCGCAAGGCGCGGGGTCAGTCGTGTCCCATCCAGACAGCAGCACCGGCCGGTAGCGTTTCGTCGGTCAATGGTTCGCTGGCCAGAATCGGACTAGCCCCCTCGGGTATGGCGACGGGGCCGGCGTCGACGTTGACCAGGCAGGAAAAGCTGGAGCCGCGTTGCAGATGCAGTACCCCGGCCGGGGCGTCGAGCCACTCCAGCGTTCCGTCGCCCAGTTCGGGCCGACTTCGGCGCAGGTGCAGCGCCTGCCGGTAGAGGTTCAACATCGAGTCAGGATCCTGGTGCTGCGCCTCGACGGTCAGTGGCTGCCAGCCCTCGGGTTGCGGGAGCCATGGTCGGGAGTGTTCCGGCCCGAATCCGTACGGCGACCGGTCCCCTGACCAGGGCAGAGGCACCCGGCAGCCGTCCCGACCGCGCTCGGCCCCCCGGCTCTGGACGAAGATCGGGTCCTGCAGTCGGTCAGTGGGAATGTCCTCGACCTCAGGAAGACCGAGTTCGCCGCCCTGATAGACGTAGGCGCTGCCAGGAAGGGCGAGCATCAACAATGCGGCCGCGCGGGCCCGTCGCAACCCCAGGTCGAAGTCGGCCTCCTCGGTCAACAGGCTCGACAGGGTCATCCGCACCAACCGCCCGGCCTGCGGCCGCGCATACCGCGACACCTCTCTGGGCACGTCGTGGTTGGACAGCACCCAGGTCGGTGGAGCACCGACGGCGCGGTGGGACTCGATGGTTTCGTCGATGGTGCGGCGAAGCAGGTCGGCCCGCCATGGGCAGATCAGATAGTCGAAGTTGAAGGCGGTGTGCAGTTCGTCGCTGCGCAGATAACGGACCAGCCGATGCGGCCGTCCCACCCAGATCTCGCCGGCGAACACCCGCTTCGGTGCGTAGGAGTCGGCGATCCGACGCCACGAGCGATAGATCTCATGCAGCAGCGGCCGATCCCAATGTGGGTGGTCGACATCGTCGCCGGCGTCCATCGGCAACGGCCAGGCCAGATCGCCGACATCGCCGAATTCCAGATCCTTGACCAGACCGTGAGCGACGTCGATCCGGAAACCGTCAATGCCCCGGTCGAACCAAAACCGCAGAATCGACTCGAACTCCGCGGCGACCTGCCGGATTGGCCCAGTTCAGATCAGGCTGCACCGGGGCGTACAGATGCAAGAACCACTGGCCGGGCCGGCCGTCAGGTTCCACGATGCGGGTCCACGTACTCCCGCCGAATTCGCTCACCCAGTCCGTGGGCGGCTCACCACCGTCGACCCCGCGACCATCGCGGAAGTGATAGCGCGCACGTTCCCGGGAGCCGGGCGGAGCCGCGACCGCCTCCCGAAACCATGAATGGGCATCGGAGGTGTGGTTGGGGACCAAGTCCAAAATGACACGCAACCCATACCCGTGGGCCCGCTCGATCAGCAACTGCGCCTGGTCCAGATCGCCGAAGAGTCGATCAACCCCACGAAAGTCGGCGACGTCGTAGCCCGCGTCCGCCATCGGCGATGGATACCACGGGTTGAGCCAAATCGCATCGACTCCGAGGTCGGCTAGATAGTCCAGTCGGCCAATCACGCCGCCGAGGTCGCCTACACCGTCTCCATCACCGTCCCCGAAGCTCCGCGGATAGATCTGGTACACGACCGCCGAGCGCCACCAGTCCTCATCTGCAAGTAGAAGCACCACACGAACGCTAGCGAACTGCATCCAACTGTCGCCGCACCTGCACAAGCCGGCCCGCCAAGACGCTCACAATAGGGTGCTCGTGTCTGGTTGGGGTACCTAAAGCTGACGTCAGGGCGCCTCTGCGAGCGAACGTCAGGTTAGGGTTAGCTGCGTGTTTGATTGACACTCGTTGGGGCTGGTCTTAGATTTCAACCTGACACTAGGGCTTGTGATTGGTGGAGGGGCGGCTTGTGACTGGTCAGCGGGTCGGCTACACCCGGGTGAGCACGCTGGAGCAGAACACCGGGCGGCAACTCGACGGTGTGCAGGTCGACCGGGTGTTTGCCGATCATGTCTCGGGCAAGGACCTGCACCGACCGGAACTCGAGGCGATGCTGCGGTTCGTCCGCGACGGCGACACCGTCGTCGTGCATTCGATGGATCGGCTGGCCCGCAACCTCGACGACCTCCGCGGTACCGTCCGCGACCTGACCGCCCGCGGGGTCCGGGTGCAGTTCGTGAAGGAGCAGCTCACCTTCACCGGTGAGGACACGGCGATGGCCACCTTGTTGTTGTCGGTGATGGGTGCGTTCGCCGAGTTCGAGCGGGCTTTGATCCGCGAGCGTCAGCGGGAAGGCATCGCCTTGGCCAAGCAGCGCGGCGCCTACCGAGGGCGGCGGCGCTCACTGACCAGCGAGCAGGTCGACCGGTTGCAGTCCGGTGCCGCCGCGGGCCGAGCGAAAGCCGAGCTGGCACGTGAGTTCGGGATCAGCCGCGAGACCGTGTACCAGTACCTGCGCGCGAGCCAGTCAGGGAGTGGCTCCGCGATCGACCCGCGGGTTCAGCAGCTGCTCGGGGCTGACTGCGTGCACGCGGCAGCCGGCCAGTGTTACCGCCTGCAAGCGGTCGGGGACGGTCGTGGTGTGCAGGAACAGGGGCAGGTCTTCACGCTGGGCGGTGTGGCGTAGCCAGAGCCAGGCGAACAGGTTCGCCTGGTCGGCGTCGATTACCCACAGGCTGGTGATGCCGACGCGGCTCAGCGCCCAGGAGATCTCCCATTCGGCGATGGCTCGGCCCTCTTCATTGAGCGAGACTCCTCCGGGTCGCAGCTCGGCGGGGAGCCGCCACAACACGTTCAAGGTGATGAGCATCTTGCGGATCAGGTCATCAGCGCTGGTGGCCGGGGCGGCGGTGAGAACGAGGTGGCCTTGAGCAAGGACGAAGTTGCGGTGGATGCCGCGGATGACGGTGACGTCATCGTCCAGATCGACACACACCTTCACCCGCAGGGGCCGCCGCCCGCCTGCGACTTGGGGCGGTAGCAGCCACGGCCGCCGCCGAGGGTTCGGAAGGCGTTGCGGGCGATCTCCTCGTCGCATACGGTCCGGCCGGTGCGCTGACAGAGTCGTGTCGCGTGGCACGTGAACCTGGCCCAGGACCGGAAGTTGCCGTGCCCGCACGTGTCGTCGACCAATCGCAACACGTCGGGGTCCACCTCGGCGTAGATCGGGTGGTACGTCGGGATCACACCAACACCGCCGCTGGTGTCAGCGGCCCGAACCGGTGATGGGCATACAGCCGGGAGTCCAGCATTGGTTCTCGGCGCAGCACCTCGTAGCAGCCGTCACCGCCGACGAACAGCAGCGCGAACGTGGTGTCGGGGTCGTCGTGCAGGTGACGCAGGTACTCGAAGCACTCCCGGTTGAGCCATTGGGCCTCGTCGATGATCACCAGCCGGAACCGTTGCCGACAGTGCCCGCTTCAAAGCCCAGTCGGCGTCGAAGGCGCTGGACGTTGCGCCCAAGCCGAGCAGCCGACCAAGTTCCTGCCGGACGTATCGCATCGTCGGTCTGGCGCGGAAGTCGGTGCGCACGTGGTCGGGTTCGGCACGGTCGGCGATCGCCTCGTCGACGGCGAAGGACTTGCCGGTCCCCGCCGGGCCGTAGATGGCGCCCATCGCGACCGCTTCGCTGATGTCGCCGACCAGGTCACGGGCATCGAGCAGGTCCTCGGTGGCCAGGACCGCCGCACCGTGGAGTGACTGGTAGTGCCGGCTCACCGAGCTGCCCCGTTCACGGTGCCGCCCTGTTTCATCGTGCTGCCCTGTTTCATCGTGCCGGCGGAGCCGGCATAGCTGTCAGGCCGGCGCATCCTGGCCGGGATCGGCCGTGGTCAACCAGGCTCCGGCTGGCGCTCGGCGCAAAGCCTCGTCGCCCTGGTGAGCCTGTTCGACCGCGGTGCCATCGGCGGTGTGCATGGTGGTCGCGACCAGCGGACCGAGCTGCGTCATCGCCGCGAACCGTGTACGGCGGTCGGCAGCGGCGGCTCGCGCGTCTTCGCGAGCACTTCGCTCGGCGGCGCGATGCGCCAACAGCCGGGTGACATCGTCGGCCGCGAGCTCGTCGACCAACACCGCCGTGGCCAGATGCTCACCAGAATGATCACCCTTGCGGAAGACCTCGACCTCGTGGTGGTGGTGGGGCAGGTACCGCACCTCGACTCGTTCACCGACCCAGCCGCACAACTCGGCGCAGTTGTAGACCCGGCCGTCCAGCCGCACACCACGCTTGGTGACCGTCCGGGCAGCCCGGGCGAGCAGCAGATGCCGCAAGTGGCGCGGCACCACAACCAGTGGTGTCGAGTCGGTGTTCCACGCCTACGACGGCGTGCGACCACGAGACCCTGATGTGCACGGACCGCGTTGTAATCCACGACGAACGCAGCGAACAACTCGACCAGCGCCTCAAGCCCGAGCAGCGGACCGTCCTCGACCAGACGGCCGTCGCGGCCGCGGGCACCATGCACGAAACCCGGCAGGGTCGCAAGGAACAGCTGTTCGATGCTGGAGTTGATCCGCTCGACGCCGCCTTTGAGATGCGGGGTGTAAGCCGGCAACGGTTTCGCGTCGATCGCCAACGATGCCGCCGCCGAACCGACCGCGGCCGCCAAGAACTCCTTACCGCGATCGAACCTGATCGCCGACGGCACACCGCCATCGGCCCGTTGGTACATCCACATCGATCGCGGCGCGTAGCGCGCAAGCACGCTCTCCTGACTAGCGTCACCGCGATCGCCCACCCCACCAGCGCCCGAGTGGCCTGATCCAGGAACAGCGTGCCCACGGCATCACCACCCGCTTGTCCGGGAGCTGGACATGCACAGCCAGCTGCGTGTGATCTCGGCCTCCCAACACTCGTTGCGCCGGCGACCCGCAGGCCGCGGCAGGTAAGTGTCGAAGTCACGCCTCGTGCGTTCGCCCCGACTTCAAGCCAGCACGGCGGCCCGGCGGCAGCACCCGTGCGAACGCGGCCCGGAACACACTCACACTCGGCGTTGGCCGGCCTTCCGCGATCCGTGCTTTCCACAGCGCTGACACATTGCCTCGGTAGTACGCCAACTCAACAACGTCGTCTTCGCCGATGACGAACGACGCGCGGGGCTTGCGGATCAACCGATCCTCAGACTCAGCAACCTCCAGCCACCGCCACAGCGTCCTCACCGAGACCCCCAGCTCCACCGCCGCCGCCTCGACGCGGCACGTCGGCAACGTCTGCGCGCGACGCACCGCCAGCAGAGCGGAAACCACGCTCGCACGAACCACGCTCGGCACGTAACTCGTCTTCAACTTCTCCGAACCCGACACCGCCCACTCCGTCCCGAGCGCGCAGCGGCCGAGGCACGGCGCAATCACCACACGCCCACAACCCAGGCCTACATCCGCACTGTCAACTTCGCCAGCGCTACCAGTGACAACTTCGCGGGGGTTCACAAGTGAGACGGCTCGAGGCTTGAGCGCCGTCCCGCAAGCCTGGTTCGGTGATCAGTTCCGGTGACGGGGGTTGCGCTAACTTGACATAATGTCGCTTATCGGACAACTACCCGCAGGTTGAATTCTCACGGAGACCAGATGGCGTCCTACGCCGCGTCGATCAGCGGCACGTCGTACGACAACAGCCGACGATCGGCGGTGACGAGGGTCAACCGCTCCTGCTGCGCCTGAGCCACGAGCAACCGGTCGAACGGGTCGCGATGGTGCATCGGCAGGTGCGCGACCGCGAGACCATGATCAGCGTCCAGAGGCAGGATCTGTACGCCCGAGTCGATCACGTGCTGTCGTAACCCGCTGGGTATCGCCAGTTTGCCGGCGGCCGCCTTCACGCCGATCTCGGCGAAAGAGACCACACTGAACAGCAGCTCGTCGGCGTTCGCGACCGCCTCGAGGGCGCGGCTCGACAGGCTGCGATGACCACTCAACTGCCACAGGACGACATGAGTGTCCAAGAGCAGCCTCACAGCGGCGAATCGAGCATCTCGTCGATCTCGCGATCGGACAACTCGAAGTCCTCGCTGATCGTGATCTTGCCCGCCAGGTGCCCCTGCGCGGCCAGAAAGCGGGCGCCGGGAGTGACCGGCGGGTCGATCTTCACCAGGCGTGCGACGGGGACCCCATCCCGGGCGATTTCGACGTTCTCGCCTGCCTCGACGCGGGCCAAGAGCTTGGACAGATCGGTTTTCGCCTGACCGACATTCACCATCACCCAGCGATCCTATGTCGCTTGGCCAACCTTGGCTACCTCGTGCACCCAGCGTCCTGTCAGTTGCCGACGTACGCCGCCAGATGCTTGCCGGTCAGCGTCGATCGGTCGGCGATGAGGTCGGCCGGGGTGCCCTCGAAGACAACCGTTCCGCCGTCGTGGCCCGCTCCCGGACCGAGATCGATGATCCAGTCCGCGTGGGCCATCACCGCCTGATGGTGCTCGATGACGATCACCGATTTGCCGGAGTCGACCAGCCGGTCCAGTAGCCCGAGCAGCTGTTCGACATCGGCCAGGTGGAGGCCACTGGTCGGCTCGTCGAGCACGTAGACATCGCCCTTGTCGCCTATCTGGTTGGCCAGCTTGACCCGCTGCCGCTCGCCGCCGGACAGCGTGCTGAGCGGCTGGCCGAGGGTGAGGTAGCCGAGCCCGACGTCGGCGAGTCGTGCCAGGATCTTGTGCGCGGCGGGCGTGCGCGCCTCGCCGGCGCCGAAGAACCCCTCGGCCTCGGCCACCGACATATCGAGCACCTCGGCGATGTTCCGCCCGCCCAGCAGGTACTCCAGCACCGCGGCCTGGAACCGCTTCCCCTCGCAGTCCTCGCACACGGACTCGACGGTGGCCATGACGCCCAGCTCGGTGTAGATGACCCCGGCCCCGTTGCACGTGGGGCAGGCGCCCTCCGAGTTGGCGCTGAACAGTGCCGGCTTCACGCCGTTGGCCTTCGCGAACCCCTTGCGGATCGGTTCGAGCACACCCGTGTACGTCGCCGGGTTACTCCGCCGGGAGCCGCGGATCGCGCCCTGGTCGATCATCACCACCCCCTCGCGGTTTGCGACCGAGCCCTGGATCAGCGAGCTCTTGCCCGAGCCGGCCACGCCAGTGAGTACGCAGAGCACTCCGAGCGGGATGTCGACATCCACCTTCTGCAGATTGTGGGTCGAGGCGCCGCGTACCTCCAGCGCGCCGGAGGACGAGCGGAAGGACGCCTTGATCCTCGCCCGGTCGTCGAGATGGCGGCCGGTGATGGTGTCACTGGCCCGCAGGCCGTCCACCGTGCCCTCGAAGCAAACGGCACCGCCCTCCGTGCCGGCGCCGGGACCGAGGTCGACCACGTGATCGGCGATCGCGATCGTCTCTGGCTTGTGCTCCACGACCAGCACGGTGTTGCTCTTGTCCCGCAGCTGCAGCAGCAGTCCGTTCATCCGCTCGATGTCGTGTGGGTGCAGGCCGATCGTCGGTTCGTCGAAGACGTACGTGACATCGGTGAGTGAGCTGCCGAGGTGACGGATCATCTTCGTGCGCTGGGCCTCCCCCCCGGACAGCGTGCCCGCCGGCCGGTCGAGCGCGAGATAGCCCAACCCGATCTCGGCGAAGGAGTCGAAGAGGTGCTGCAGCCCGGCGAGCAGCGGGCCCACCGATGGCTCATCGAGCTCTCGAATCCAGTCGGCCAGGTCGCTGATCTGCATCGCGCAGAGATCCGCGATGTTCTTTCCGTTGATCTTCGACGACCGGGCCTGGCTGGTGAGCCGCGTTCCCTCGCACTCGGGACACGTGGTGAAGGTGATGGCTCGCTCCACGAATGCGCGGACGTGCGGCTGCATCGCGTCGACATCCTTGGACAGCATCGACTTCTGGATCTTGGGGATCAGACCTTCGTAGGTCAGGTTGATGCCCTCGACCTTGATCTTGGTCGGCTCCTTGTAGAGCAGGTCCTGCAGCTCCTTCTTGGTGAATCTGGCGATCGGCTTGTCCATCGGCAGTCCGGCGCCGCTAAAGACGCGTCCGTACCAGCCGTCCATGCTGTAACCAGGCACGCTGAGCGCGCCGTCACTGAGCGACAAGCTGTCGTCGTAAAGCGCGGACAGGTCGAAGTCGCTGACCGAGCCCATGCCCTCGCAGCGCGGGCACATGCCGCCCAGGTAGACCACGTTGCGCGCGATGTTCCGCTCGATCCGGCCGCCGGCTTTTTCGGTGCTCATGACCCCGCTCGCCTTGCGCGTCGGGACATTGAAGGAGAAAGCCGTCGGTGGACCGACATGGGGCTTTCCGAGCCGGCTGAAGAGGATGCGCAGCATGGCGTTGGCGTCGGTAGCGGTGCCGACGGTGGAGCGGGGATTGGAACCCATCCGCTCCTGGTCCACGATGATCGCGGTCGTCAGACCGTCCAGAGCGTCGACCTCTGGCCGGGTCAGCGTCGGCATGAAGCCCTGCACGAACGCGCTGTACGTCTCGTTTATCAACCGCTGCGACTCCGCGGCGATCGTGCCGAAGACCAGTGAACTCTTGCCCGAGCCGGAGACCCCGGTGAAGACTGTCAACTCCCGCTTCGGGATCTCGACATTGACGTCCTTGAGGTTGTTGACCCGAGCGCCGTGCACTCGGATCAGATCGTGGCTTCGGGTGGCGTTGGTCATCGGCTCTCCATCGATCGCGCGGAACTGCTCAGGACAGTTGCTGGATGCGGACCATGTTGCCTGCGGGGTCACGGAAGGCGCAGTCCCGGAGTCCGTACGGCTGGTCGATCGGCTCTTGGACGACCTCGGCGCCGCTGGCCTGCAGCCGCTCGAACGTCTGGTCGAGATCGTGGGTGGCGAGGTTGACTCCGCCGTAGGTGCCCTTGGCCATCATCTCGGTGATGACGCGACGCTCCTCGTCGGTGATGCCGGGATCGACCGCCGGCGGGTGGAGCACGATGGCCGTGGTGGGCTGATCGGGCGGACCGACGGTGATCCAACGCATTCCCTCGTACCCGACGTCGAGGCGTACCTCGAAGCCGAGGGTGTCGCGGTAGAACGCGATGGCCGCGTCCGGATCGTCGTGCGGCAGATAGCTGGAATGAATGATGATGTCCATGTCCGTCACGCTAGCTGCGGCTCCCCGACCCGTGCTTCTCGATTCCTGATCGGTCTGGTCACCTGCTTGGTCACGCACGACGGCATGCCCGCGGTCACCCGACCCGCGCGGTCTCGGTACGTGCTCGGCGGGACCCCCACCAACTCGGTGAAGCGGGTGCTGAAGGTGCCCAGTGACGAGCACCCCACCTCGAAACAGACCTCGGTGACGGTCATGTCGCCGCGCCGCAGCAGGGCCATGGCACGCTCGATGCGCCGCGTCATCAGGTACCCGTATGGCGCCTCGCCGTAGGCCTTCTTGAACTCCCGGCTGAGGTGTCCGGCCGACAGGTGCACGCCTCGGGCCAAGGCCTCGACGTCCAGCGGTTGCGCGTATTCGCGATCGATCCGATCCCGGACCCGGCGCAGCAGGGCGAGGTCGCGCAGGCGCTGCGTATCCGCTGCTCTGCTGGTCACCTGGATGATGCTGCCACGGACAGGCGGTAGTCCCAACCCCCGAATCGCCACGACCGTTAGTTCGACCGCGTGAGGCCCAAGCTGGCGATCAGGTCCTCGTGCAGCTCGAACCACACCGCGTGACAAGAGTCGTGACCGACCCCGGACACGGCGGTGTCGTCGCCATCCTGCGCGCGGGCGTGGGCCGCGGCGAATCGCTCGTCGTAGCCGCCGAAGCGGGTCAGCACTGCGGTCAACCGGGTGACCAGCGGACCCAGATTCGTGGCCAGGTCTCCCAGCTCGTCGAGGAGCCGCTCGTCCCAAGCCCGGTCGCGGTGGTCGTTCACCGCCAGCGGTTGTCCCGGACGAGGTCTGATCTGCCAGTCGGTGGTGGCCCGTAGCAACCGTGCGTTGAGCGGCAAGAAGTCTTCATGCATTTCGGCGATGGTCGGGCGACTCTCGGGGACGGCCGCGAGCTCGGCGGCGAGCCGGCGCTCGTTCTCCCGTCGTCCTCGTTCGGTCAGCGACCAGCCTCCGGTGCCGGAGAACTCCGACCAGCTGACCCAGCCGTACGCCTCATGGTCGAGCAGCAGCTCCTCTGCCGATTCCAGATCCAGCCCGAATCGCCTGGCAGCCTGCTGGGACGTTGTCATCCCCCGTAGCCGGACGGCGTGCAGCACCAGCAGGTCGGGATCCGACGCCTTACTCATCAGGCGTTCCCTTCGGGAACGCCGGGGCCGATGGGTGCCGCCCAGCCCGGGCGCACGATCAGGCAGAACGGGTGCCCGGCAGGATCGGCGTAGACGTGGTCGCCTGGCGCCAGCCGGGTGGCACCGAGGGCGACCACCGCGGCGTCGGCGGCATCGAGGTCGTCCACCATCACGTCCAGGTGGTACTGCTGCGGTGCAGCCGGGTCGGGCCAGCGCGGTGGAACGTGGTCGGGTGCCAGTTGGAAGGCGAACCCGGAGGTCTCGTCGTTCTCCGCGACCACGACCCAATCCGCCGATTCGTAGCTGATCGGCAATCCGATCAGCTCGCTGTAGAAGGCGGCCAGGCCGGCCGGGTCGGCCGCGTCGATGACCACATGATGCCGTCGTCCGATCATCAGCCCATAATGAGCCCATGTCCCCCGCCACGTCCGGGCGTCCCCCACTGCTGACCGCACTCCAGGCCGGCGCGACGATCTTGATGACACTCGCCATCGGGCAGGCCGGGCTGGCCGCCGGGTTCATCGGTGGCACCCCGAGCCTCAAGATCATCCACGGCATCAACGCCTACCTGCTGGTGACGGTCACGATCGCCCTGTTGATCTTGGCTGTGCTCTATCAGCGGTCCGGCGGCCCCCGGTGGCCGCTGTTGGCCGTCGGCATCATCACCCTGGTGGAGATCCTCCAGATCATCCTCGGCCGGCTCGAGGTCGTCGGCGCCCACATCTTCCTCGGCGTGCTGTTCGTGGTGATGGCAACGCTGCTGACGTCCTACCTGTTCCGGCCGGGTTTCATCCCCCGGTCGAACTGAGCCTCGACCGGCTCACGGAGCGACGGAAGCGGCTTCCTCAGCGACCACGGTCATTGACTCCAGGATCGGCGCCCCGAACGTCGTGCACATGGCGACGTCGCCGGCGTCGCGGCCCCGGCCGATCAGCACCCGCCCCTTGCGGCGGTCGTTGTTGCGCGGGTCGAAGGTCCACCACCGGTCCCCCAGCCACACCTCCATCCAGGCGGCGAAATCCATCGGCAGGCCGCGTGACACCACCTCGATCTCGGGCAGGTAGCCGAAGACGTACCGCGCTGGGATGTTCAGCGCCCGGCAGAAGGTCACGGCCAGGTGCGTGTAGTCGCGGCAGACCCCGTACCCGGACTGGAACACGTCCGCGGCCGTGCTCTGGGCGGTGCTCGTGCCGTAGGCGAAGCGCAGGTGGGAGTGAACGTAGGAGCAGATGGCCTGCACCCGGCGGTATCCCGGCTCTGTGGCGCCGAATCGGGACCACGCCTCGTTGGCGAGCACGTCCGGCAGGCAGTACCGGCTGGGGATGGTGTAGATCAACACGTCGTCGGGCAGGTCGCCGGCGGGCACTTCGGGCGCGTCCGGATCGAACTCCTCGGTGTCGTCCGGCGCGATCACGTCCGCCCGGTACTCGATCACCGAGCGCCCGGCGGGCAGCCGTAACCGCCGGCACCGGTTGCCGTACAGATCCTGGTACTCGTGAGTGGCGGAAGCGGGCTCGAAAGTCCAGTGCTCGTTGGCGATCCGGGCCCGACCGTCGAGTATCGGCTCCACCTGGAACACCGTCGGGGTCTCGATCTGCGCCACCTGGACGAAGGTGCACCCGATGCGAATCTGTCGGTCGGTCATCGCAGCCACATCCCTGACATCACTCCCGATCCGCGCTCGCCGACGGCCCGTCGCCTCCCGATCGACCAACTCTCAGCGCTGAGCACCTCGGTCGTGTCGCACAGCCTAGGGGGCTGCTAGTGCTTCGCGTTCCTCGCCCAGGCGAAGCAGAACATGCCGAAGCAGGCGAAACCCGCCGCCATGGCGGCCAGCAGCACCGGCCCGAAGGGTTGACCACGGATCGTGCTGAGGGCGGCATCGAGTCCGCCGGCCTTCTGCGGGTCGTAGCTCAGCGCGGCCCACGCGAACAGGATCCCGATGATCACCAAGGCGATGCCCTTGGCCACGTAGCCGATGGTGCCGAGCCTCAGGATCGGCTGGCTGACCCCACTCCCCAGGTCACGGGTGAAGTTGCGTTTGACTCCGGTAACGATCTGACCGATGCCGACGCCCGCCACGACCGCGCCGACGATCACGACCAGGGCTACGCCGAACGGCAGGCCAAGCAGCCGGCCCGTCAACGTCTCCTCGGCCTGGCCCCCGCCGCCGCCGCCACCAGCGCCGACCGCGAGGGATGCGGCGGTGATGCCCAGTACCAGGTAGACGATCGCGCGACCGCCGGCGCGGAGGCGCTGCCGCCAGCGATCCTTCTCGTCATCGGAGGCCCGACCGCCGACCAGGGCCTCGATGACCTGCCAGAGTACGAGGGTGAACAGGCCGATCGCCATGATCACCATCAGGACTCGGCCGAACGGCTGTCCGGCGAGTTCGCGGAGTGCCCCCGATGTCGACGCATCCCCGCCGCCGCCGAAGGCCACCTGAAGGGCGATCCAGGCCAGCACCAGATGGACGATGCCGTAGCTCACGAGTCCCACCGCGACCAGGCCCTGATAGCTCTTCTTGCTCCGGACCTCGGCTGCGCGCACGCCTCATCTAACCGCTCGGTCTACGGCGTAAGCAATGGCTGGGGTCAGGTAGCCGTGGCTGCTGCGCGCCTTTCGGCCTTGACCGCCTTCTTGGTCTCCCGGACTCGGCCGAGCGAATCGGCGTCGACGATGTCGGCCACCGAACGGAAGACGCCCGGCCTCGCCGAACGGTCCGGCCGCCTCCCGCCAGCCGGCCGGGCGCACATCCCACTGCTTGCCGAGCAGCGCGGTGAAGATCTGCGCCTTCTCCCGGCCGAAGCCCGGCAGACCTTCGAGGGCGGCGAGCACCTCAGCGCCCGTCCGGGCATCCCGCCAGACGTGCTCGGCGTCGCCGTCGTACCGCTCGACGAGGACCGAGCAGACCGCCCGGACCCGCTTGGCCATGGCGCCCGGGAAACGGTGGATGGCCGGTCGCTGCGAGCACATGGCGACGAAGTCGTCCTCGCTGGAGGCGGCGATCGCTCCGACGTCCAGCGTGCCACCCATCCGCTGGGCGATCACCCAGGGACCGCTGAACGCCTTCTCCATCGGTACCTGCTGATCCAGCACCATGCCGATCAGCAGTGCGTTCGCATCCGCGCCGAGCAGGTCGTCGGCGTCCTGGTTGCCGCTCAGGTGGATCGTGTGCGTCACGCCAGCACCCTAGCCCTCACTCCGCTCCGGCGATAACCTTCGGATCAGACCAGGAGGTGGGCAAGGATGCGCGTCGCACAGGTACTGCGGAACAAGGGCGCTGACGTCGTCGTGATCAGCCCCGAGGCTACCGTCGAGGAACTCGTCGCTCTGCTGAGCCGGCACAATCTCGGCGCGGTCGTGGTGTCCGAGGACGGCAAGACGGTCGCCGGACTGGTCAGTGAGCGGGACGTGATCCGGCGCCTCGCGGACGGCACCTCGGTGCTCGGCGAACGCGTCGCGACCATCATGTCCACCTCCGTCCACACCTGCGCCGCAGCCGACTCGGTGGAGTCGTTGATGAGTGTGATGACCGAGCAGCGGGTCCGCCATCTCCCGGTGGTCAGCGAGGACTCGGAACTCTGCGGCATCGTCAGCATCGGCGACGTCGTGAAGTCCACGATCACCCAGTTGGAGTTCGAGCGGGACCAACTCCAGGGCTACGTCACGAGCTAGTCCCTGAGGCGGCGGGCCCGGCGGGTGGCCGATCCCGATCCACCCCGATAGTGTGAGAGCGCTCTCAGTTCCCGGGGGAAGGAGATCTCGTGCCCCGCCCACGACGTCAGCGCCCGTTTCCTGCCGACTTCTTGTTCGGCGTCGCGACCGCCGCATTCCAGATCGAGGGAGCCCAATACGCCGACGGGCGCCGCGACAGCATCTGGGACGCGTTCTGCCGCGTCGATGGCGCGGTCATCGACGCCGACGACGGATCGGTCGCTTGCGACCACTATCACCGCTACGCCGATGACGTGGACGTGATGGCCACACTCGGCGCGCAGAGCTACCGCTTCTCCACGTCCTGGGCGCGGATCCGGCCCGACGGCGGTCCGGTGAACCCGGCCGGGCTCGACTTCTACTCCCGCCTCGTCGACGAACTGCTGAGTCGGGACATCATGCCCTGGCTCACGCTGTACCACTGGGATCTGCCGCAGGCGTTGGAGGAGGACGGCGGATGGCGCAACCGCGACACCGCGTACCGGTTCTGCGAGTACGCCCTTTCGGTGCACGAGCGGCTCGGCGACCGGGTGCCGGTGTGGACCACGCTGAACGAACCGTGGTGTGCCGCGTTCTTGGGCTACATCGCCGGCGCCCACGCGCCGGGTGTCCAGGATCCGGCCGGCGGGCTGGCCGCGATGCATCATCTGCTGCTCGGTCACGGGTTGACCGTGGCGGCCCTGCGTGAGGCCGATCCGAGGCTGAGACTCGGTCTCACCCTCAACCTCACCCCGGTGTATCCGCGCCGACCCACCCACGAAGGCGACCTCGAGGCCGCTCGGACGATCGACGGGCAGTTCAACCGGATCTTTCTCGACCCGATCTTCCGCGGTGCCTACCCCGCCGATGTGCTGGCCGACGTCGCCGGGTTGGGGCTGGAGGAGCAGATCCGGCCGGGCGATCTGGAGATCATCTCCACCCCGATCGACACCCTGGGCGTGAACTACTACCAGGGCGCGCTGGTCAGCGCCGAGCCTCCCGCCGAGCCGATGAACATCGAAGCGCCCACCAGTCGCCCGACGAGCAGCCCGTTCCCGGCGGTGAAGGGTGTCTATGCCCATTCGCCCGGTCTCCCCACCACCGCCATGGGCTGGCCGGTCCAGCCGAGCGGACTCCGGGATCTGCTGAACCGGGTGCAAAGCGAGTACACCGGACCGGCCGGAGTCGAGCTGTACGTCACCGAGAACGGCGCAGCCTTCGACGACCGGGCCGAGATGGACGGCGTGGTGCACGACGAGGACCGGGCCGAGTACCTGTACGACCATCTCGACGCCATCCTGGACGCCATCGAGGACGGGGTGGAAGTTCGTGGCTACTTCTACTGGTCGCTGCTGGACAACTTCGAGTGGGCCTGGGGGTACGCGAAGCGCTTCGGGCTGGTGCGAGTGGATTACGGGAACCAACGGCGGACCGTGAAGGACTCCGGTTGGGCGTACGCCCGCGCGATCCTCGCCCGCGAGCTGGTGGCGGAGGATCCGCCGATGCCGGCCGAGGGATGGATCGGCAGCCTCCCGCGCGGTATCGGCTGAAGCGGCTCCGCTGTGAGTGATCTGGCGCAGCGCGGGATGCCCACCCTGGAGATGGTGGCGGCTGAGGCCGGCGTCAGCCGCTCGACCGTCTCCCGGGTGGTCAACGGCTCGCCCAAGGTGCGACCGGACGTGGTCGACGCGGTCAACGCCACCATCGCGCGGATGAATTACGTACCCAACCGGGCCGCTCGCTCCCTGGCCAGCCGGCAGACGAACGCGCTTGCGCTGCTGGTGCCTGAAGAGACGAGCCGCTTCTTCGGCGACCCGTACTTCGCCGCGGTCGTCGAGGGCATCACGTCCCGGCTCGAACCGACCGACTACATCCTGAATCTCCTGATCGCGAGTTCGGACCCGACCCGAAAAACCCGTCGCTACCTGCGCGGCGGCAGCGTCGACGGCGCGCTGGTGGTGTCCCACCACGCCGCCGACCAGGACTTGTCGGAACTCAACGAGGCGGTACCGATGGTGTTCGGCGGCCGTCCGGCGAGCCGCGAACTGCGCTACTACGTCGACATCGACAACATCGAGGGCGCCCGGACCGCGACCCGCTATCTGATCGGTCGCGGGGCCCGCCGGATCGCCACCATCACCGGTCCCAAGGACATGCCGGCCTCCATCGATCGGCTGGCCGGCTGGCGGCAGGTCATGGCAGAGGCACGGCTCCCCTACGACGCAGTGATTTCCGGGGACTTCACCGTACGCGGTGCGGCCATGGCGATGCGGACCCTGCTGGATCGCCACCCGGACATCGACGCGGTCTTCGCCGCCAACGACCTGATGGCGCGCGGAGCGCTGGAGGTGCTGGCGGCGCGCGGGCGTTCGGTGCCCGATGACGTGGCGCTGATGGGCTACGACGACAGCCCGGCCGCCCTCGCCGGCGAGTTGCAACTCACCACGATTCGGCAGCCATCGGTTGACATGGGCGTACGGATGGCCGAGATGTTGTTGGAGCTGCTGGCCGGCGAGACCCCCGACTCCCCCACCATCCTGCCCACCCAGCTGGTCATCCGGGACACCGCGTGAGCTTGTTGCCCACCACCGAATAAGAGCGCAGGACTCGGAGCGCGGAGCGCGACCATTAGATATTGATCATGTGGCCCGAGATGCCGTGGGCGGCTTCCTTGATCGCTTCGGACAGGGTCGGGTGGGCGTGGATGTTGCGGGCAACCTCTTCGGCGGTCAGGTCCCACAACTGCGCGAGGGTCAGCTCCGGCAGCAGCTCGGTGACGTCCGGGCCGATCATGGCGACGCCGAGCAGCTCGCCGTGCTTGGCGTCGGCGATGATCTTGACGAAGCCGGTGGCGTCGCCGAGGCCGTGCGCCTTGCCGTTGGCGACGAAGGGGAACTTGGCGGTCTTGACGTCGTACCCCTTGTCCTTCGCCTGCTCCTCGGAGTAGCCGAAGGAGCCGATCTGCGGCTGGCAGTAGGTGGCCCGAGGCACCATGTCGTAGTTGAGGGTGATCGTCTCCGCGCCCGCGATCGTCTCCGCGGCCACGATGCCCTGCGCCTCGGCCAGGTGGGCCAACATCAACTTCGCCGTACAGTCACCGATCGCGTAGATGTGCGGCACGTTGGTCCGCATGTGGTCGTCGATGTCGATCGCGCCGCGTTCGGTCAGTTCCACACCGGCTTTGTCGAGGCCGTACCCCTCGGTCCGGGGCGCGAAGCCGATGGCCTGCAGCACCTTGTCCGCCTCGAGCGTCTTGGACTCCCCGCCCTTCGCCGGCGACACCGTGACCTTGACCTTCTCGCCCGAGTCGTCGATCGCCTCGACCTTGGTGCCGGTCAGCACCTTGACCCCGAGCTTCTTGTACGCCTTCGCGAGCTCCGCGGAGACCTCCGCGTCCTCCAACGGAACCATCCGGTCCAGGTACTCCACGATGGTGACGTCGACGCCGTAGTTCGCCATCACGTAGCCGAACTCGACGCCGATGGCACCCGATCCGGCGATGATGATCGACTCCGGCAGGTTGTCGGTCATGATCTGTTCTTCGTACGTGACGACCCGCTCGCTGAGCTCGGTCCCCGGCAGCATCCGGGTGATCGCCCCGGCGGCGATGATGCAGGAGTCGAAGGTCAGCGTCTCGTCGCACTTGCCGCCGCTCACCTCGATCGTGTTGGCGTCGGTGAAGGTGCCCCAGCCGTCGTACTCGGTGATCTTGTTCTTCTTCATCAGGAAGTGGACGCCCTTGGTCATCCGGTCCGAGACTCCGCGGCTGCGCTTGTAGGCCGCACCGAAGTCGAACGTGACGTCGCCCGAGATGCCGAACGTCTTCGCGTCGGCGTGGAAGATGTGGGCCAACTCCGCGTTCCGCAGCAGGGCCTTGGTCGGGATGCAGCCCACGTTGAGGCAGACGCCGCCCCAGTACTTCTTCTCGACGATGGCGGTCTTGAGACCGAGCTGGGCGGCCCGGATGGCGGCCACGTATCCGCCGGGTCCGGCGCCGAGGACGACGACGTCGTAGTGTGTGCTCATAGCGTCACTCTAGGAGTTACCGCTCGGGCTCGGCCACCGGTTGGCACCGGTCCGACACGCGGATGACACAGGCTTCATCTCACATATGAGTTATCGTCCTCCGGTGACCAACACATATTTGGACCGAATCGGCGGCCTGATCCGGGACGCCCGCAAGCATCGCGGGCTGACCCAGACGCAGCTGGCCGACGTGTTGGGCACCAGCCAGAGCGCCGTGCACCGAATCGAGGCCGGCAACCAGAACCTGAGTCTGGACATGGTGACCCGGATCGCCGAGGCACTCGATTCGCCGCTGATCTCGGTCGGGGTGACCAAGCCGCAGCATCTCCGGGTCCAGGGTGGCACGAAGCTCAGCGGATCCATCGCGGTCCGCTCGTCCAAGAACGCCGCCGTCGCGCTGCTCTGCGCCAGCCTGCTGAATCGCGGTCGTACCGTCTACCGGGACATCGCCCGGATCGAAGAGGTCAACCGGATCCTCGAGGTCCTCACCAGCATCGGCATGCGGGCCACCTGGTCGGCCGACGGGAGGACGCTGGAGCTCACCCGTCCGGCCCAGCTCGATCTCGACGCGATGGACGTCGAGGCAGCCCGCCGCACGCGCAGCGTGATCATGTTCCTGGGACCGCTGCTCCACTCCTTCTCCGAATTCGAGCTGCCGTACGCCGGCGGCTGCGAACTCGGCGCTCGGACGATCGAGCCACACCTCCAGGTGCTGCGCCGCTTCGGCCTCTCGGTGGTCCCGACCGACGGCTTCTACCGCTGCAAGGTCGATCCCGACATCGAGCCGGTGCGCCCGATCACCCTCACCGAGCGCGGCGACACCGTCACCGAGAACGCGCTGCTGGCCGCCGCCCTCTCCCCCGGTCTGACCGTGATCCGCAACGCGAGCCCGAACTACATGGTGCAGGACCTGGCCGTGTTCCTCACTCACCTCGGCGTGGAGATCGACGGCATCGGGACCACCACCTTGCGCATCCGAGGCGTCTCGAACATCGATCGGGACGTCGAGTTCACCCCCTCGGAGGATCCGATCGAAGCGATGAGCCTGCTCACCGCGGCCATCGTGACGAAGTCCGAACTCACCGTGCAGCGCGCGCCGATCGAGTTCCTCGAGATCGAGCTCGCGGTCCTGGAGGAGATGGGCCTGGACTTCACCCTCGGGCAGGAGTACCTCGCCACCAACGGCCACACCCGGCTCGTCGACATCACCGTGCGACCGTCGTCGCTGCGCTCCCCCATCGACAAGATCCACCCGATGCCCTTCCCCGGTCTCAACATCGACAACCTGCCCTTTTTCGCCGTGATCGCGGCGACCGCGGAGGGCAAGACGGTGATCCACGACTGGGTGTACGAGAACCGGGCCATCTACCTCACCGAGCTCAACCGGATCGGCGCCCACGTGCAGTTGCTGGATCCGCACCGGGTGATCGTCGAAGGCCCGACGCGCTGGCGCGGCCACCAAGTCGTCTGTCCACCGGCGCTGCGGCCTGCGGTCTGCATCCTGCTCGGCATGCTCGCGGCGAAGGGTGAGTCGACGCTACGCGACGTGTACGTGATCAACCGTGGGTACGAGGACCTCGCCAATCGGCTGAACGCCCTCGGCGCCAACATCGAGGTCTTTAGAGATTAGTCCGCTCACTGCGGATGCCGACTACCTGATCTGACGGGCTTCGAACTGGGCAGTGGGTGCGGCGATCTCGTCCTGGGCCGCGACGAGTTGCAATTCCTCCGCGCCGGAATCGACGGTGATCTTGAGAACGCCGTACACGACGGCGGCGGTGCGGACCAGGGCGGTCGGCACGTCCGTTTGCAGCAGCGAGGCCAAAAAGGTCGCCGCGGTGAGGTCCCCAGCGCCGGTGAACACCTGCGGCAGCAACGGCGTCGTCACGGCCCAGGCGCCGTGTTCGGTGACCGCCACCATGTCGATGGTCTCCGCGTCGGCCGCGTCGTGCACGACGCTCGTCACCAGCACCGTCTGCGGTCCGCGCGCTCGGAGGGCGTCCGCGGCAGCCAGCACCTCCGGCAGCGTGCCGGTCGACTCTCCGGTCAAGAACTCGAGTTCGAACTGGTTCGGAGTGACGATCTGGGCTGCTGGCACCACGGTGTCGCGCATCAGCTCCGGGATCCCCGGCCGGACGTAGAAGCCCCGGCCGACATCACCCATCACCGGGTCGCAGCAGTACACAGCCTCGGGATTCCGCGACTTCACCAGCGCGACGGCATCGAGGATGGCCAACCCGACCTCCTCGCCGCCCTGATAGCCCGACAGCACGGCGTCACAACGGCCGAGCACACCCCGTTCGTCGATGCCGTTCACCACGTCGGTGATGTCGGACGGAGCCAGCATGGGACCGCGCCAGGCGCCGTACCCGGTGTGGTTGGAGAAGTGGACGGTGAGGACCGGCCAGACCTCGACCCCCATCCGCATCAGGGGGAACGTCGCGGCGCTGTTGCCGACGTGGCCGTACGCGACCGATGACTGGATGGACAGGATCGTTGTCACGCGCGTCATTGTGGCACCGAGGCGTCCTCGCGGGCGCGGTCTCGACGTGCTCAGGGATATCCCCGGTAATCCAACAGTTAAGAAAAGAACACTGCCGAGGTTTGCGGTCAGACCTTACAGTTGTCCCCATGTCGGCCGATGTCGAAGGCAAGCGCCTCGATGTCCGACCGCGCGCCATGACGGAGCCGCCACGGGCCTCGGCGACGCAGGTTCCGGCGGAGTCTCACTCTCCGATCGAGGCTGACCGTCAGCCTGAGACCGAGGCCACCAAGCCGCACGATCACCCGCTGCTCATCGACGCTCACGAGGACCGCTGGCGGTGGCGCCGCAAGATCCGCCAGAATCCGCGGAAGCTCTTCTTCTACCGCATCTGCGTCGCCATGCTCGGACTGCTACTGCTCTGCCTCGCTGCAGTCACGGGTCCGTTGCCGGGCCCCGGCGGTATCCCGATCGCGATCCTCGGGATCGCGGTCTGGTCGAGTGAGTTCGAGTGGGCTCAGCGACTGATGATCTGGTTCAAGGCCCAACTCAAGCGGTACCAGTCCTGGAACTGGTCCCGCCGGCTGTTGTTCTGGGGCGTCTTCGGACTCTGCTGCGCCACGCTGGGGTATCTCGTGCTCTTGACCATCGGAATCCCGTTCTGGGTCCCCGAGTTCGCCGCGAACTGGCTGCGCTTGTTGCCGGGAGTCTGACCCGCCAGCCGGTCCATAGCTGCCAGGATGTGCGACGTGCGCGCCCGCGACTTCAGCTATTTCGACGTGCCGTTCGCGGCACTGGCTCACCGCGGTGGCGCGACCTACCCGGCCAATCTCGGGCGGGAGAACACCCTGCACGCGTTCACCGAGGCGGTGGCGCTCGGTTATCGCTATCTCGAGACCGACGTGCACGCGACGTCTGACGGTGTGTTGATCGCGTTCCACGATTCCAAGCTCGACCGGGTCACCGACCGACGGGGCCGGATCTCTCAGATCCCGTACGCGCAGATCCGCGAGGCGCGCATCCACGGACTGGACCACATCCCCACCCTCGCCGAGCTGTTCACCGCCTTCCCCGAGGCCCGGTTCAACATCGACGCCAAGTCCGGGACCTCGATCGACCTCCTCGCCCGTACGATCGACGAGCACGAGGCGCAGGAACGCGTCTGCGTGAGTTCGTTCGGCGCCGGCCGACTGCACCGGCTGCGAACCCTGCTGGGTCCGGGGGTGGCGAGCGCCGCCAGTCCACTCGGCATCGCGGTGAACAGGTTCTTCCCATGGCTCACGGTGGCCCTCAACACCGCGGCCCCGGTGCTGCAGGTGCCGGTCGACCGCAGGCTGCTCGGATTGCGGTTGGAGGTGCTCACCGACGGTCTGATCGACGCCGTGCACTCGGCCGGCAAGCGGGTCCACGTCTGGACCATCGACGAACCCGAAGAGATCGAGCGGCTGATCGACGCCGGCGTCGACGGAATCTTCACCGACCGACTGGACGTGCTGAAGGACATCCTGCTCGCTCGGGGCCAGTGGGCCGGGGCCGTCTGATGGAGGGCGCGCCGGGCGCCGACCAGGTCGTTCGCCGCCGACCCGTGCTCGCCTGGGCGCTGTGGGACTGCGGCTCCTCGGCGTACAACACGATCGTCGTCAGCTTCGTCTTCGCCCCCTATTTGACCGAGGTCGTGGCCCGCGATCTCCCCGCCGGATTGTTCAGCGGCGCCGTCTGGCTGGCCCTCTCCTCCGCGGTCGGTGGCGTCTTGGTCGCCGCCCTCGCGCCGGTGACGGGCCAACGCTCGGACGCCGCCGGGCGCCGCAAGCGCAGCCTCGCCGTCTGGAGCGGCCTGGTCATCGCGACCACGCTCGGCCTGTTCTTCGTCCGCGACGAGTGGTCGTACCTATGGCTCGGGCTGGTGCTGATGGCGGCCGGCGCGGTCTTCATGGAGTTCGCGTACGTCTCGTACAACGCCATGCTCCAGCAGATCTCGACGCCCGCCACGATCGGCAAGATCTCGGGGATCGGCTGGGCGACGGGCTACGTGGGCGGAATCGTCGTGCTGCTGGCGTCGTATGTGTTGTTCATCAGCCCGGACGTCGGGTTGTTCGGGGTGGGCGACGAGGGTGGTCTGCGCTACCGGGTGCTGGCGATCGTGGTCGCGGTCTGGTTCGCCGCCTGGTCCATCCCGGTCCTGGTGGCCGTCCCGGAGATCCCGCCCAACCCCGCCATCGCCCGGGTCGGCTTCTGGGCGTCATACGGCGTCCTCTGGCGAGACGTCAAGGCTCTTTTCCGGGCGGACGCCAACGCCGTGTGGTTCCTGGTCGCCAGTGCGATCTATCGCGACGGCCTCACCGCGATCTTCACCTTCGGCGCGGTGCTGGCCGTCAGCGTGTACGGGCTGAGCGCCGGCGACGTCATCCTGTTCGGCGTCGTGGCGAACGTGGTGGCGGCGATCGGGGCGTTCGCCGGCGGCGCGATCGAAGATCGGGTCGGGCCCAAGAAGGTCATCATGACGTCCCTGATCGCCTTGATGGTGTCCTCGACCGTGTTGCTGTTCTCCTCGGGCGTGACGATGTTCTGGGTCTTCGGGCTGCTGCTCACTTTGTGGGTCGGACCGGCGCAGGCGAGTTCCCGCTCCTATCTGGCCCGGCTGGCGCCGGCCGGGCGGGAAGGCCAGATGTTCGGGCTGTACGCGACCACCGGCCGGGCGGCCAGCTTCCTCGCTCCAGCCCTCTTCTTTGCGTTCGGCGCGGTCTTCCATACCGACCGAGCGGGAATCGTCGCGATCGCGCTGGTGTTGACGGTGGGCGCGATTCTTCTGCATCGGGTGAAACCGCCGCCGTGGCAACAGCCGAAAACATCTCTGAAGTGATCTGTGTCGCAGTCGGCTCCGAAGTATCCGCAGGGCGGAACATTTGCCACCGCCTGCGAGTTGGATGCAGAGAGAAGTGCGACCACGCTAGTTTGGCCATAGGTCAGGAGGCAGTCATGGCAGATCGATCACTGCGAGGGACCGGGCTCGGAGCCAAGAGCTTCGAGGACGAGGCCGGCGTCGAGTTCGCGCCGCGGCGTGAAGTCGGGTTCGATTGCCCGCGAGCACACCATTTCACCCTGGTGTTCGCGGCGGAGGCCGACATCCCGGCGCTCTGGGAGTGCCCGCGTTGTGGCGCCGAATCCCTGCGCTCCGACGGCCAGCGGCCCGAGGCGAAGGACGAGAAGCCGGTGCGTACCCACTGGGACATGCTCCGTGAGCGCCGCTCCATCGCCGAACTCGAAGAACTGCTCGCTGAACGTCTCGATCTGCTCCGGTCGGGCGAACTGGGACCCAACTACCGCGACGGATCGCGCAAGACCGCCTGACCTGTCGTCGCTGATATACGCAACCGCCGCCCGAATCCATCGGGCGGCGGTTTGCCGTTTCCGGGGCCAGGTCGGCCCCTCGGCGGCTCCCTCCCCTTCCCGCGCGGGAAATGGGCGTTCGCGCGGGAGTTCTCGCGCGCGGGTACGGAATTCGCGCGCGGGAACAGAGGCGGGTGCACACCGGGCAGCGCTCCGTGAGACGAGGTCGCGTCGCCTCGACCGTCCTCCGGTCAGCGCCGCGGATCCTCCGGCTCGCTTGTGATCTCGCCGGAGATGACGATCGGGCCGCTGGCGCCGCCGCCCGATGAGGGCTCATCCGGCACGGACTCCCCCTCGATCACGGTTCCGTCCTGGCGCAGGTACGCCGTCTGGACCACGCCCATTCGGCGGAGCCGGCGGCCGACCAGAAAGGCGAGGAGCTTCCGCGCGAACGGCCGGGTGAATGGCAGCAGGAACAGCAGGCCGATCACGTCGGTGAAGAACCCGGGCAGCATCAACAGGACCCCGCCGACCAGCACCAGTGCGGCGTCGGCGAGTTCGCCCGTCGGCATCTTGCCCGTGCCGAAAGCGTCGTTCAGCGCAGCCCAGGCCCGATTCCCTTCCCGGCGCATCAGCCAGGCGCCCAGCAACGCTTCGGCGATCAGGATGGCCACGGTGGGCAGCACCCCGATCCGGGATCCCACCTGGATCAGCAACCAGACCTCGAGGATCGGGACGGCGATCAGCAGCACCAACAACACCGGCAGCAACCATCCACTCCCGCGCCGGGCCGGGCGGTAGTTCTCGCTCATGGGCGTCGCCGTCCGCGAGTCAACAGCCGAGCTACCTGCCGAGCCCGGTGCTTGACCCCCCAGGCGGTGGTGCGCAGCAGAGCTTCGGCCACGATCTGCTGGCTCATCTTGGAATCGCCGTACTCGCGCTCGACGAAGGTGATCGGCACCTCCACGACCCGGAAGCCGGCCTTGAGGGCCCGCCAGGCGAGGTCGATCTGGAAGCAGTAGCCGGCGGAAGCGATGTTGTCCAAACCGATGCCACGCAGGGTGCTGGCCCGGAAGGCGTTGAACCCGCCGGTGGCGTCTCGCAGCGGTACGCCGAGCCACGTCCGGGTCCACAGGCTGCCGCCGCGGGACAGGATCTCCCGCGACTTCGGCCAGTTCACGACCGAGCCGCCCTCCATCCAGCGGGAGCCCTTGACCATGTCGGCATCCGCCAGTGCCTCGAGCAGCCGCGAGAGTTGTTCGGGTTGGTGTGACCCGTCGGCGTCGCACTGGACCAGCACGCCGTAGCCGCGCTCCAGACCCCAACCGAACCCGTCCAGGTAGGCCGCGCCGAGGCCCTCCTTGCCCAGCCGGTGCAGCACGTGGATGTGGTCGTCGTCGGCCGCGAGCTCGTCCGCGACCTTGCCGGTGCCGTCGGGGGAGTTGTCGTCGGCGATCAGCATGTGCGCGTCCGGCACCGCCGCCCGCAGTCGCCGGGTGACGGTGACGATGTTGTCGATCTCGTTGTAGGTGGGGATGACCACCAGCACCGGGCCCAGGGTCACCTCCGGGAGCGCCGAATCGGGGCTCGAGATCAACGGACCACCTCCTGCGTGGGTGACGGGTTGGATTCCGGGGGATCGGTCGGGGCGGCCGCCTCGGGTGCCGGATCTGTTGGCGAGGACCCGGCTCGCCCATTCCGCCGGATCGCCGCGACCACGCCGAGCTGAACGGCCACCAGGCACGCCAGCAGACCGACCACAGCCAACACCCGTTCCAGCCACGGCGCGATCATGATGGCGGGGGTCAGGCCGCTGCGCAACGGCATGGTCGCCACGAACGAAGAAGCGGTGAATTCCGACGTTCGGGTCGTGACGGTGCCGAAACGGTCGATGAAGCCGGAAACGCTGTTGGTCGTGGCGACGGCGATCTCGCGCCTGGCCTCCATCGCCCGCGCCCGGGTGATCGCGAATTGCTGCTCGATCTGGCCGGTGCCTCCGTAGGTGGCGTTGTTGCTCTGCACCACCAGCACCTGGGCACCGTTGGTCAACGTGTCGTACACGGTGTTGTCGTAGGCGAGCTCGAAACAGATGATGTCGCCGACCTTCAGTTGGCTGTTCCCCAGCGGCACGGTCAGCACGCCGGGTTTGGTGCCCGGTACGGACTGGGCGCCGACCTTCTCCAGGATCGGGACCAGCGGCAGCAACTCGGCCCGGAACGGGATCCACTCGCCGAACGGCACCAGATTCCGCTTGGCGTAGGAGTCCACGACTCCCCGCTGCGGGTCCCACCACAAGGCGGCGGTCTGCCGTTCGTCGGGGCCCGGCCCCTCCAGCACGGCGCCGACCAGGATCGGCCGGCCGGCGACCTCGGCGGCTCCTTGCACGGTCGCCCGGGTGACCGGATCGAGCAGCGGGTCGATGTCGGTCGAGTTCTCGGGCCAGAGGATGAAGTCGGGCTCGGGCACCTGACCCAGCCGGGCCTTCGTCATGAGATTCACGGTCTCGGCCAGGTGGTTGTTCGTCACCGTACGGGCCCGGCCCAGCGCCTCGATCCCCCGGCCCGGCACGTTGCCCTGGACGACGCCCACCGTGACCGCGGGCTGATCAGCCGGCTCCGGGCCCGCCAGCCGTTGGCTGGTGCCGATTCCGGCGCCCGCCAGGATCAGGGCGGCGACCACGAGCAGGGGTGCGACGGCCGCGCGCCGCTTCCCCGGGCGGTGACCGCCGATCCGCAGGGCGAGGTAGGCGATGAGTTGAGCAACCAATGCCACCAGGAAGGAGACCCCGGCCACCCCGATGAGGACGAAGAAGCCGGCCAGTGGGGTGTCGACCGCGGCGTAGGCCAGCCGGGTCCAGCCGAAGCCGCCGAAGGGGATCCGGGAGTAGGCGAACTCGATCAACGACCAGCAGCAAGCGGCCGCGACCGGCCACAGCCGGAACGGCGCGACCAGGTTCAGGGCCAGCCCGAGCACCGCGAAGAACAGCGCCTCGAAGACGATCAGGGCGACCGCGACCCAGATCCCGAGTACGTGGATCCAGTTGATCGAGATACCCAGCATCGCGAGTCCGAACAGGTACCCGAGAGCGAACGCGCGGCGCCGCCGCACCCCGCGGACGACCAGCGTGAACGCCGGCAGGCCGACGAAAAGCAGTGGCCAGATTCCGTACGGTTGCCAGGCGAAGCCGGCTGCCAGCCCGGCGAGGATCGCCACGGCGTAGCGGAACCACCACGCGCTCAGCAGCCGGCCGCTCCGCTCTCCGGGACCGGCGGCCGCCGGTGCGGTGAGGGCTGCGGACACGCGCCGAGCTTACTCGGCAGGGTCGCTCGGTTCGGTCGATCGGCCTCGCGTCGAGTGACCCCTTCGCCGACCAGGATGGGCCCGGGTCACCACCGGAGTACCCGATCCCCTACCCCAAAGAGGAGCACACCCATGTGCGAGAACCACCTGCCCGCCGCCGATCCCGCAACCCCGTCTCAGCCGATGCTGCGTCGGCGAACCTTGTTGCTCGGTACCGCTTCGGTCGGGGTGGGCGCGGCGGGCGCCGCGCTCGTCGGCCAGCTGCCCGCCGCGGCGGCGGAGAAGTCCGACAACAACTGGCCGGTGCTGAAGTCGAGCGACCCGCGGCTGAACACCGGATTCAAGGCGCGGGGCGTTGCCTTCCCGGGCGGCGTACGTGGGGGCAACGCCGCCGTGATCTTGAAGTACGTGGCCAAGCGCTTCGACCGCGAGATCGAGAACCTGGTGGACGGCTGGTGCTGGGGCTACGCGTACAAGAAGATCGGCAGCAGCAACGTCTGGTCCAACCACGCCAGCGGCACCGCGCTGGACATCAACGCTCCCAGGCATCCGCAGGGCTCGTCGAACACCTTCACACCTGGCCAGCTCAACGTGATCCGCGCCATCCTGAACTACTGCGAGGGTGTGGTGTTCTGGGGCGGCGACTACGTCAACGCCGCGAAGGACGAGATGCACTTCGAGATCAACGTCGGGCCGAACAGCCCGCGAATTCCTCAGCTGGTGGGCAAGATCCGCGGTCTGGGTACCTGAGCCGTCTAGGAGGTCCCGGGCACGACCACTCGGTCGCCCAGGACCAGCGCGAGGCAACGCGGCTCCCGATCCGGTGGGAGCCGGGGCAATCCGGCCGGATCCAGCTCGAAGCCGGTCACGTCCCACGCGGCCATCGCGGCCGGCCGGCCGATCTGCACGGCGCCGGCCCCGGGCTCGCCGGCGGCGGCGTGACCACCCTCGGTGGCGGCAGCGAACGCGTCCGGCAGACTCATCCGCTCCTCCGGCCGGGAGTGCTCGAGGGCGGCTCGCACGGTGGCCCAGCCGGCGATCGGCGTCACCGGCGCGTCGGTGCCGAAGGCGAGCGGGACCCCGCCCCGGTGGAGCGAACCGAAGGGGTTCATCCGCCGGCTGCGCTCGAACCCCAGGCGCTGCTCGTACAACTCGCCCTGGGCACCCCATTCGGCATCGAAGGCCGGCTGCACACTGGCCGTCACGCGGAGGTCGGCCAAGATGGACAGGTCGGCCGGATCAATCATCTCGACGTGTTCGAGCCGGTGGCCTACGGCGCGGAGAGCGGTCCGGCCCGTGATCTCCGCGGCACGCCGGAGACCCTGGGCCGCCGCCCGTACCGCGTCGTCGCCGATGCAGTGGAACCCGCCCTGCAGACCCGCCCGGGTGCAGGCGACCAGATGGTCACGGATCTGGTCGTCGTCGAGGTAGCGGATCCCACGGGCCGGCTGGTCGGCGTAGTCCTCGGTCAGCGCCGCGGTCCGCGAGCCGATGGCGCCGTCGATGCAGAGGTCGCCGGCCAGCCCCCGGATCCCGTGCCGGTTCGCCAGGTCGAGACTCGCCGGACCGGCATCTTCGCCCCAGTAACCGACGACGCACACCCCGAACTCGGCCGCGGTCTCCCGCACCCGGGCGAGGTCCTCCGCCGGTCCCAGGTGTGGGCCGCCAAGGTCGTGCACGGTGCCGACGCCCAGCTCGGTGCAACGACGAAGGGCCGCGCGGGCCGCGTCCCGGCGCTCGGCGTCGGTGAAGAACCGGTCGAGGGCACCGCGGCAGAGGTGGTGGGCGTGCTGACTGACGAGGCCGTCGTCGCGGTAACCGGGCGCCGCCCGCACTCCGGGCAGTTGTTCGAGCAACGCAGTCGAGACCACCGCCGAGTGGACGTCCACCCGGGCCAAATAGACCACCGCACCGCCGCCGGCCCGGTCGAGCTCGGACCTGGTCGGGGGTCGGGGGTCCGGCCAGCCCCGGTCGTCCCAGCCCTGGCCCACCAGGATCGCCGCACCCGGCCGGGCCGCCGCGTGGGCGGCGAGTCGATCCAGCAGTTCCGCCCGGCTCCCGATCCCGTGCAGGTCGAGACCCAAGATCAATTGACCGGCCTGCACGGTGTGCAGGTGGGCGTCCACGAAGGCCGGCGTGAGCAAGATACGGTCGGCGCCCAGCGTTCGAAGATCCAGGACTTTCTTCGGATCGACCCGTTCGGCCGCCCGTGCGTTCGTTCCGATATAGGCGATGACGCCCTCGGTGATCACGAGCGCGGTGGCGTCCGGCCGGTCGGTGCCGTAGAGGTGACTAGCCCCGATGATCGCCGTATCGCCCGCGCCGGAGTCCATCCGGCCATTCTGCGCCGAGTCGTCAGCGTCTCAGCAGGCCGTAGCGCGTTGCGACGCTGCCAAGTCCGGCAGCAGCAGGGGGTGGGTCAGAGCAGGGGCCGGTCCTCGTACGGGATGGAGAGCACGGTGGTGGTGTGGGTGGACACCCCGGCCGCGGCGCGGATCTTGGCCAGCAGACCCTCCAGGTGGGCCATCGTGGGCACCTGGACCTTCAGCAGGTAGCTGGGCTCGCCGGCCACCGAGTAGCAGGCGACGACCTCATTGAGGTGTTCGAGTCGCTGCGGCGCATCGTCGGCCGCACTCGGATCGAAGGGCTTGATCGCGACGAAAGCCGTGACCATCAGTTCCAGTTCCCCGGGGTCGAGCACCGCGCGATAGCCCTTGATGACCCCCCGCTGCTCCAGCCGGCGCACCCGTTGCTGGGCGGCCGAGGTCGACAGGCCGGTTTCCTTGCCGATGTCGGTGTACGACATCCGTCCGTCCTTCGCGAGCAGCGAAAGGATGCGCCGGTCCAGCTTCTCCATGGCGATATCGTGCCAGTATTTCGTGCGTGACCTCCGGGCGATTGATGCTTTTGGATACGGCTTCCCTGTATTTCCGGGCTTTTTTCGGTGTGCCCGATTCCTTTCGGGCGCAGGACGGGACTCCCGTCAACGCCGTTCGGGGCCTGCTCGATTTCATCAGCCGGCTGACCGAGGTCTACTCCCCCACGCATCTGGTCTGCTGCTGGGACAACGACTGGCGGCCCGCCTGGCGGGTCGAGCTCATCCCGAGCTACAAGGCGCACCGGGTGGCCGGTTCCGGTGCTGCGACGGTGCCGCAGATGGCCACGTCCCCCGGCACGTCTGCGGAGCAGGCGCCCGACGACCTCGCCGTCCAGGTCCCGTACATCCTGGGGGTCCTCGACGCGCTCGGCATCGCCGTGGTCGGCTGCGACGGGTACGAGGCGGACGACGTGATCGGCACCTTGGCCAAGCACGCCACGATGCCCACCGACGTGGTCACCGGCGATCGCGACCTGTTCCAGGTGGTGGACGACGATCGCGAGGTGCGGGTGCTCTACATCGCCCGCGGCGTGGGCAAACACGAGCGGGTGGACAACGCCTGGGTCAAGACGAAGTACGGCATCCCCGCCGAGCACTACGTGGATTACGCAGTGCTGCGCGGCGACGCTTCCGACGGGCTGCCGGGGGTGGCGGGGATCGGGGAGAAGACCGCCGCTTCCTTGATCAACTCCTACGGCGGACTCGACGACATCCTGACCGCCGCCAGCAACAACCGCACCAAGATCAGCGCCTCCGTTCGGTCCAAGCTGGGCCAGGCCATCGACTACCTGGCCGTCGCCCCGACCGTCGTCGCGGTCGCCACCGACCTCGAGCTGGGGGTCTCCGCCGACGACCTGCGGATGCCAGCTGGCCCCCGCGATCCGGAACGGTTCGCCGAGTTGGCCGAACTGCTGGATCTCGGCCGCAGCGCGGAGCGGATCCTGGCCCGGCTGCCCGGGGCCGGCTCGACCAGCGGATGACCGGTTCGCCCTACCGGGTCGATCTTGGGCCCGGCCCACCACCGGCCGCCGTGATCGCCCGGCTGGGCCGGCGTCCCGCAGCCGTGGCGGCGCTCTGGGGCCGCTGGTTCGGCGGCGGGACCATCGTGTTGACGGACCCCTCGCGGACGGAATCGGCCGCCCGCGCCGAGGACGCCTTCGCCATCGTCGACGATCAGCCGCCGCTCGCGCCGAGCACGGACCAGGACCTCATCGGCGGCGGCTGGCTCGCCTGCCTCGGCTACGCCCCGGGCCGGAGTTGGCTCGGCTTCTTCGATCACCTGTGGCGCCATCGACCCGGAATCGGCTGGAGCTTCGAGAGTCTCGGGTTGGCGGAACGATCGGCTGCCGACGCGGACTCGCAGGCGGAGTTGCGTGGCCTGCTGGCCGGACCCGTCGAGCTTCCGCGCAGCCCGGGCCCACTCGTTACCAAGCCGTTCGCGGCTGCCGCCGACGCGTTGCCGACCCACCTGCGCGGGGTCGAGTCGGTCATCGCCGGGATCGAACGCGGCGAGTACTACCAACTCAACCTCTGCACCCGGCTGCGGTCTCGGCTTGCCGCCTCCGCGACCGGTCCCGGCGCCGCGGCCCGGATCTTCGCCGAGGTCGCCGACCGGCTGCGGCCAACCTACGCAGCCCTGCTCGACTTCGGCGACGGCCGGTCGTTGCTCAGTCTGAGCCCGGAATTGTTCTGGCGGGAGCACGCCGGCCGGGTCGACAGCGCTCCGATCAAGGGCACCAGCGCGCAGGCCCAGGACCCGACCGGTGCGGTGCTTGCGGCCTCGGTCAAGGACCGGGCCGAGAACGTGATGATCACCGACCTGATGCGCAACGACCTGTCCCGGGTCTGCCGTCCCGGCACCGTGGCCGTGGTGCGGCTGCTCGACCTGGAACGGCATCCGGGGGTGTGGCATCTGGTGTCGTCGGTGTCCGGTGCGCTGCGGCCGGGCACGAGTCACGGCGATCTGCTGCGCGCCACCTTCCCGCCGGGGTCGGTCACCGGGGCGCCGAAGCTCAGCGCGCTGGCGGGGATCGCGGCCACCGAGACCGAGTCCCGCGGCGCCTACACCGGGGCCCTGGGCCTGGTGACGCCACAGGCGGGCGCCGAATTCAACGTGATCATCCGAACCTTCGAGATCGACGGTGACCAGATCGAACTCGGCGTCGGCGGCGGCATCACGGTCGACAGCGTGCCGGTTCGGGAGTGGTACGAGTGCCTGCACAAGGCCGAGCCGCTGGTCCACGCCCTCGGTACCGATCTGGCGTTTGTGCTGCGCGAGCGGCCCCCGCCCGTGCCGGCCGGGCTGCGGGCGACCGGGCTGATCGAGACGATGCTGGCGCAGGACGGCGAGGTGCTCCGGCAGGCGGCTCATCTCGCCCGGTTGGACCGCTCCGCCCGCGAACTGTACGGCCTGGGCCTGCCGACCGGGTTGGTCGAACGGGTCCGGCAGGTCGCCGCCCGGCAACCGGCCGGTCGGCACCGGATCCGGCTGCACGCCGTGGCGGGCCGCGATCTCGAGGTGGCGGTGGAGAGCCATCCGGTGGCCGCGCCCCCGCGCCGGATCCGGCTCGTCCGCCGCGATCGGCCCGCCTGGTGTTGGCGTCACAAGTGGGCCGACCGGTCCAGCCTCGCCGAGCCGGACCTGTCGACCACCACACCCGGCGTACTGACACTGCCGTACTTCATGACCCCGGCGGGACATCTGGGCGAGTCCTCGCGGGGCAATCTCTGCCTGCGAGGCGCCGACGGGATCTGGTGCAGTCCGCCCGAGAGCGAGCACGTGCTGCCCGGGGTCACCCGTCGCGACCTGCTGCGGGCCCTGGTCCGCCGCGGGGACCGGATCCGGATCGATGACGTAGCCCTCGGAGAGCTCGACAACGCCAGCGCGCTGCTGCACTGCAGCAGCGTCAGCGGCGTCGTGATCGTGGACCGCCTGGACGAGAGCCGGTTCGAGACCGGCGACGAGCTCGACGGGCTGGTGCGGGAGCTGAATCTCACCCTCGGTTTCGATGCGGGTGTGACAGGATCGGCGCCGTGACGCGTGTGCTGGTGCTGAACGGGCCGAACCTGAACTTGCTGGGGAAGCGGGAACCGGCGCTGTACGGGCGGACCGGGCTGGCCGATCTGCAGGGTCGTGCGAAGAGGCGGCCGCCGACCTCGGGGTCGAGGTCGAACTCCGCCAGACCAATCATGAGGGCGAACTCGTCGACTGGCTGCAGCAGGCCGGCGCGGCCCAGGAGTCCGGTGAGTTGCTCGGCGTGGTGCTCAACGCCGGCGCGTACTCCCACACGAGCATCGCGATCCGCGACGCGATCGTGGGCAGCGGTCTCACGGTCATCGAGGTGCACATTTCGAACGTGCACGCCCGGGAGGGGTTCCGGCACCACTCGTACGTGTCTGCGGTCGCCGCGGGCGTGATCGTGGGGTTAGGTGTCCGCGGCTATCCGCTGGCAATACGAGCGCTGGTCGACCCGCGTACGGACGGTTGACGGTCCACCTAACCCGCGGCCCAGGGCCACCCGCTGAAATTGGGCCATCAGATGGCACAGCGCGTCGGGCCGCCGCGTCGGCTCGTTGTGCTTGAATACGGCCTATGCGGTCCGGGAAACGCGCCTTGAACAGACTGTTGAAAAGAGCCATCGGTTATCAGCTCATCTCGACCGCTCACCTCGAGAAAGTCGAGGGCGAGACGCGACGGAACGCAAAGGTGCGCGAGCAAAATGAAGCTGCGCGGCAGAAGAACAAGGCATTGCGGGACGATCTCGCCCTTCGGGCCGAGCGGGTCCGCGCCCGCCAGCGGCAGAATGCGGCCCTGGTCAGCCGACTGGAAACCCAGGTTCGGCGGATTGAGGGCCTGACGAAGCCGAAGCCGGCCCCGAAACCGTCGACCCAGATGCCGCCCGACTACGACCCGATCATGGAGTCCCTCTGGCCATTGGTCAAAGACCGGACGATGACCGGTGCGCAGAAAACAAACACGCTGGTGGAGGCGGTCCGCTACATAGAACGGTGCAAGATCCCGGGCGCAGTTGTTGAGTGCGGTGTCTGGCGCGGTGGAGCGATGCTCACGATTGCGGAAATGCTCGTTCGGCTGCGCGGCACCGATCGGGACCTCTACCTCTTCGATACCTACGCCGGCATGACTCCGCCGACCGATCGAGACGTTCACATTCACAAGAAGATTCCCGCAGATCAACTCCTGGCGGGGAAGGTGGGCGTCGCACGGATCTGGGAGCCAGCCTCGTTGGAGGACGTGCAGGCGGGATTCGACAATGTTCCCTACCCCGAAGACAAGCTGCATTTCGTGGTCGGCAAGGTCGAGGACACCGTACCCGAGCACGCGCCCGATCAGATCGCCCTGCTGCGCCTCGACACCGACTGGTACGAGTCGACCAAGCACGAACTGGAGCACCTCTATTCCCGGCTCGTTCCGGGCGGCATCTTGATCATCGACGACTACGGCAGTTGGCAGGGCTCGAAGGACGCGACCGACGAATGGCTCGCGACGACCGGTGAACCGCTCATGTTGGTTCGAATGGAACTTGGTCGGGTCGCCGTCAAACCGGGCCTTCAGAGTCGGGTCGCACACGCTCGGCCGGAGTCCGTGGGCGTCGCCTTGAAATTGGCCTCTGGAACCTGAGAGGTACGACTACTGCCGACGCTAGTCGCGGTGAAGACCGTCCTCGGCTGGGCCGAAGACGCGCCGCGCCGAGTCCCGTTGGCGGTGCACGTTGATGACTACGCTGCCTTTACGGCAGCTCCAGCACACTAGATCAGGAGGCAGCAACGCCCATGGGCGAGATCAAACGCATCGTCAGTCGGGCTCGGCGCCGATCGCGACGGGTGCTTCGGGCTGGACGCGCGAAGATCCATGCACTCACGGCTCCAGCAGCACCCCCGCGGGGCAAGACCAACAGGGCAGCTTCGACCCCGCCGTCGCCGGAGGCCGCTCAACCGACGCCCGAGGCCGCCGCACCGACGCGGGAGGTCGCTTCGCCGTCCGGGGTCGACTACGAAGGAGCTTGGGATCTCTATGCCCGCACCTGGCGGCAGCGCTTCCCGAACGCCGAGTTCATCGGTGACGAGTGGCAGGGCACCCAAGCCGGAGCGGCCGCCAACATAGACGAGTACGTCAAGGTGATCGAAAACGTCTTCGTCACGCCGTACATCCAGGCGACCGACACCGTGTTGGAGATCGGAGTCGGGGGTGGCCGGACTGCTCTCCTGCTTCGCCAACACGCAGAACAGGTGATCTGTGCCGACATCTCTTCCGACATGCTCGACGCCACCCGCGCGCGGCTGGGCGACGACCGGATCCGCTACGTCAAACTAGACGGCCGGATGCTCACCGGCGTCGAGCCGGCCTCGATCGACGTCTTGTTCTGCTTCGACACGCTCGTCCATGTCGAGCCTCGGGACATCTTCAATTACCTGGTGCACGATTCCCCCGCTGATGCGAGGGCGCCGGCTGGTTTTGCTGCACCACGGCAACATGCTCACCGAACGCGGCTGGCAGCGTTTCGTCTCCGAGTACGGACACAACCTCTTGGGTCGCAGCGGATCGGCCTTCTCGGTGATGACCGACAGCATCATGGAGCGGTTTCTCGATCACCTCGGCTACGAGGTCCTGCTCAAGGACACCGAAACCGTGCCGCGAGACTGTGTGTGGGTGGTCCGGGCACCGGAGGCGCCAGCCTCGTAAGGTCGCAACCCGAAGTCGCCGGGCTTCGTCGAATTCTGCAGGTGGCCGGGCTCTCGGCGGTGACGGATGTCGATTCGTCACCGCCCCGGGAGTCGGACGGCCCAGCTGGCGCCCGTCGGCCCTAACGACTCTTGGGCGTCGACCCAGGTTCCAGCCTGCGGGCAGCCCACTTCCGACCGCGTCGCACGGCCTTGCGTAGCTCCGGGACGAGCCCGGACGACGCCGGTGCCGGCTGAGCCTGCGGCTTGCGCGCGGCGCGACGCTTCCGCGCCGCCCGCCGCCGATCCCGCTCGCCGACCTCGTCGTCGGTGAGGCGGATGAATTGCGACATCATCTGCCTGGCGGGATGCCCCCAGTCGCCGATGTAGTTGAACTTCCACGGCATGTCCCTAGCCGCCCAAGCAAGGTCGCTGCGGTAATACCAGAACGGATCCTTCTCGGTATGGAACGGGCGGCCGGTCTTTGACGGTAAGACGAAGTCGACCGCCGTGCCTGCACTTCGTTCAAAGAACGTCGCGTAGAAAGAGCCGCCGGGACGGACGACGTTCGCCAACCGGTACAGACACAGTCGAATGTGGTTCAAAGACACGTGAGTGAAGACTGATTGCGCCAAGGCGAAGTCGACCTGAACCCCGAAGTCGCCGTCAAAGCGATCGTTCGCGCGGAGGTTCGTAATGGGCAACTTCGCCCGATGTTCATCGGTCAACTCCACGTCGTAGCCGGCCTGCATGATGTCATGGTTGGCGTCGATTCCGTAGTAGTGCCCCGATTCGAGGTAGTCCACGAAATGCCGGCCGGCGCGGAAGCAGCCGCAGCCGACATCGAGCATGCGGTGCGAGGGCAGCAATCCCTGGCCGATCAGGTAGTCGCGCTGTCGCTCACCGTGCGAATCCCATACTCCACCGATGAATTTTCGGTGCTCACCGGCCTCGATTTCCTCGGAGGTGAAGGTAAGTCCGGAATAGTCGAACTGCTGACCTGCTGCTTCCACACGATGTTCGATGAGGGTCATGCAACTCCTAGCTGTCGTGATTGCACTCACAATGCCCACCGTCTCACGCTTGACGGCCGAACCAGACGAGGCACCACGGGCGAGGCCAGAAACCGTCGATCCATCCCACGACGGCGGCGACCAGAGCGTTCGGGCTCACGGGGACGCTCTCGAAAGGGGGCACATCCATCGTCAGTGCGGTCCGCACAACCCGCTACCAACAGCACGTCGCGCCAGGAATCCCTCCGGTTCGGCTAGCTCAAGAGGCGGCTGGTCCAGCGAGGCACGCCGTAGCGGTCTCCCCGCCAGCCAAGGCGTTGCCCGGTAACATTCTCAGGACCGCATTGAGTGCTCTAGGAGGCGACATCGAGACTCCCGGAGAGTCCACCCGGTTCTTCTCCTATTCCGCTACCGTCGAGGATGCTCATGTCGAGCCCGACGACCCGTCCGACGGCCGCCGTCGGCAACGGCCGATCGAGGAATTCGAGGTCGAAGAGGTCTCCTCGCACACGGTGCTGCTGGCGACCGTTGTCGCTGCCTGCGTCACGGTCACGTCCGTGCTGCTGTTCACCCCCTGGGCCTATGCGACCGCGACGGGCAGCACCGATCTGCGCAGCCGAAACATCGATCCGGTGTTCGAGGTCCGCGACAAGCTCGTCTGGCTCGCTGCCGTGGTGGGAGCAGGCTCGCTAGGTTTGCTGCTGGCGTGGATTCGGCGCCCCGCGCCGCGGCTGCTGGAGTCCCGGCCGGTGCTGGCCCTGACGGTGGCGGGCACGGTGGGCGTGGCCATTTCTGCGGCCTGGTCCGATCCGTGGATCGGGCTGGGGCCCCTCAACCTCGTCCTCGCGATCATCCTGGTGCCGCTCCTGGTCTTCGCTGTCCGTCGGCGTTTGCAGGGGGCGATGCGCTTCTTGTGGCTGGCGGTCGGTGCCATCATCACGGCGCTGTATGTGCCGACCCTGTGGCAGACCCCTCAAGGCATGTACGACCCCGACCATGCCGCCCGCAACGTCGACGAGTTGCTCGGACCGGTGGCCGGCAACCTTCCCGTGTCCGATTACATCCCCCAGTACGGCGGGCTGCTGGGTCTGCCGCTGGTCCCGTTCCGCGCCTTCGTGGTAGCGGACGTCGAGTCTTGGATCACGGCGTACGTCTCGTTGCTCAGCATCATCACGGTCGGTGCGCTGTGCGCCGCTGCAGCGCTCATGCTGCCGACCGGGCGGCGCGCACTCGCGCCCCTGCTGGTGATCCCCGTCCTGCTGATGAAGCCGAGCATGCCGGAGCAGCTGTTGCCTGCCGGCCTGCAGCGCCTGCTGCAGACCATCCCCAACGGTCCCTGCTGCCTGCGATCCTGGCGGTCGTCCTTCTCCTCGCCGCCTCGCGGCCGGCCTCCCGGAGCCGGTGGATGTTGGTGGGCGGCGTCGCCAGCGTCGCTGCGCTCCACAACTTCGAGTCGGGCGCGCCCGCCACCGTCGCAGCCGTCCTAGCCCTCGTCGCGCTTCGCGCCGGGTGGCGCGCGTTCGGATACCTCGCGGTCACGTGGATCGGTGTCGCGCTGTCATACGCCGGCGTCCTGCTGCTCGCCGGGGCTCGTTTCGTCCTGAGTACTGGGTGGGCTTCAGCCTGTTGTTTGCCGGCGGTTACGGGCAGATGCCGATGCCGCCGTACGGTCCTCACGTCCTCGTGATCTTCGTTCTCGCGGCAAGCGTCGCCAGCGCCTTCCCGTCATCTGGAGGAGAAGTGCTGCGCTGTCGGTGGCGGCTGTCGGCGGCCTCTACTTCGGCTCGTGGGGTCTGATGATGTTCCCGTACTACGCGGGCCGGTCGAGCAGTTCTGGTCAACTCCAATTCTTCCTCCTCCCAGCCAGCATCGCCGCGGTCTGGTTGCTGATCGGCGCAGTCGCGGCACTGCCGGCCCGACGGCTGACACCTCGGCTGGCCGGCGCGGTGCTGCTCTGCTGCCTTCCCACCGCCCTATTCGTCAGCACCGTGATCAAGGCACCGTCGCCCGAGCTGAACCTCAAGCGTCTCGCGGGCGGGTTCGGCGTCGCCGCGCAGTTTCGGAGCGCGAACTTCAAGCCTCGCCCGGTTGTGGATGAGGAGCGGGCCCAGGTCATTCGCGACGTGAGTGCCGACGCGCGCAAGCCGGTCGGCGTGTTCTTCCCCTCGGGCAACATTGCGTCGCTCAGGACGGGCCTGCCCAACGCCTCTGTGCTGGCCGCCCCGGAGGAGCTCAATACCCAGCGATCCGGCGACGACCCGGGGACTGTCGCGTTTCGGCGGATGCAGTGCCGTTCCCTGGAGACGTCGCAACTGAACTCGGTCATCGCCGACAAGGTGGTCGCCGCACGGACTGGACAGCTGTGCCGGCTTTTCCCGGGCAAAGGCGGACCGCGGCCTGGTTGTGTTCACCCGCGACGCTGGTTGAGGAGGCGCGGCGCGACACCGACCACGTTGAGTGGCCTTGGACTCGGAACGACAGCCAACACCCGTAGGCTCGTGGGCAATGACTGATCCACCCGTGAGTACTCCTGCAGGAACGGCCTCCTCTTCGTCCCGGCTCTGGGTTTCAGCCCTGGCGGTGTTGCTTGTCGCGGTGGCCCTCGTTCCCCTGTTCTGGGACCAGCGCTACTACTTTCGGGGTGACACCCAGGTCGCGTACTTCGGCTGGTGGTTCGAACTGGGGGACCAGGTTCTGAAGGGCGATCTGCCGCTGCTCGATCCTTCCACCTGGGAGGCCGGAAACAACGTCGCCGAGGGTCAGTGGGGACTGTTCAGCCCGTTGACGATGCTCATCGGGATCGGCGCCCGGCTGACGCCAGATCTCGCGATCTTCTCCACGGGACTGAAGATCGGTCTCCTGCTCGCCGGCGGTGCGGGGACATATCCGCTCATCCGATCTTTCCGCGTGCTCCCGCCGGCGGCTTTCGTGGGCGGGCCGCCGGTCGGGCTGAGTGCGCAATCGGTGTACCTCGAGTGGCCGTCGTGGGTGAACGGGCAGATGGCTACCGCCTTACTGCCCTGGGCCGTGGCTGACGCGACGCGTCATGCGGCGGCAGAGCAATCCGTTCTTCGCCTTGTTGCTCTGCTATCTGACGGTCACCGTCGGCTACGTGTACGCAGCGTTGTATCTGGCGATCGTTCTGCTCGGTTGTCTGGTGGAAGCGATGGTCGCCCGCGACCGGCGCGCGTTTTTGCGGGCGCTCTACATCGGTTTGTTCAGTGGCCTCGTGGTGATCACCGTGTACCTTCCCGGCATCCTCACGGCACCGGTCACTGTTCGGTTGGGCTGGGAAGTCATCGACGCTGGTCAGCTCACCGTTGAGCCGACCAACATCGTGACGTCCATGCTTCCTAGCCCCCGGGCGTTCTACCTGGCATGGTGTTTGCCCTTGCTCGCCCTGATCCACTTCAGCTGCGCTCGTCTTCTGCGGAAAGAGCTCACGGGAGTCTTGGTGGTGACGGTGCTACTCCTGGCTTGGGTCCTCGGCCCGAGCCAGGTCGGCCCGATCCGGTGGCCGGTCCGTGTCGCGCCGGCGCTGATGGTCGCCTTGATCGTCTTGTTGGTGGTGTTGGTTGCCCGCTCGCTCCCGGACCGACCGAGCAGAATGCGCTGGGGCCTGAGTGTGGCGTGGGTCGTTGCGGCCGCCTACGTCGTTGTCGCCCGTAATTGGGAGACCCGCTCGCAGGTGCTTGTCGGAGCCGTCGTTGTCATTGCGGGGCTGCTGCTGAGCCGGTGGGGTTTGCGCCGCTCGGCGGCAACGTTCGCGATCTTCCTGGGTTGCTGGACGACCGTCGTGTTCACGGTCCAACACGCGCTGCACCCGGCGGCGCCGTCATTCGATCGGCACATGCCAGCTGCCGCCTCTGGATACCTGAGCCAGCTCTCTTCAGCGCGGGGCGACATTATGGTGATCGGACATCCGGACTACTACGACAAGTCATTGATCGTTCGAGATCCGAGCATCGCCGACGATCTGCTGATCGCATCGTCCTGGTTTCTCAACCCCCAATCTGTCCAGAACGTGTACTCGACCATCAGCTTTCCGCCTTTCGCGAACGGTTCTGCCGCGTCTACAACGGCGGCACGTGTCCCGCTGCGTTGAAGGCCGTCCTTGCCCGCGAGCCTACGACGGGTCAACGATGGGTGGACCTGTCGCCGTCAGCACCATTGTGCTGTTCCGACCCGACTTCAAGGCGAGTGTGGAGGACACTCCGCCGTCCGGATGGCGAGTCGCTGAGCGCACCGAGTGGACCGTCACCTGGGTTCGTATCGAGCCGGTACCTACGGCTGGCGGAGTGGTCGGCGTTCGCCCGGCGTCAGCGTGTCCCAACAGCACGGCGACGCCCAGACGGTTCAGCTGCGGGTGGACGCAGTCCCGACCACCGGGGGGTCAGTGGTGTTGAGCCGACTGGCCTGGCCAGGCTACGAAGTCTCCGGAGCTAGCCTCGACGAGCCGCTCGAATGGATTGGTTCGCGTCGAGCTGGAACCCGATGCCGCGGGGCGCACCGTGACGCTGCGCTGGAACCCACCCGGTTGGCGGCTGTAGCTGGCGGCGTGGTGGGTTGCGGTCATTGCCGCGGTCATCTGGTCGGCGGTTGAAGCGAGTGCTCGCCGACCGCGGCGGCCACCTCAGACGCGGCGGGCGGTGGTGATGGACACCACTATTGGGACGATCGAGCGCGATTCCGACGAAACCGCGCGCTCACTTCAGGAAGAGCCGCGGAAGACCACCCGGCGATAGAGCAACCATCGCGTCGCCGTGGCTAAGGCGAGGCCAACCACGTTGGCTGACACGTTGTCGGCGAGCACTGAGTCGTACCCCAGGGTGTAACGAGAGAACGCCAGGCAGACCGCCGGGATGGCGAAGGCGATGCCGTTGACGGCGAGGAGCTCGGCAGCTGGCGCCACAACGACTGCGAGGGTGCAGAACTGAACGCCCAGAATCGGTTACCCAGATAGTTGACGACGAGCCCGACAAACATCGCTACTGCGTAGGCCAGGATTGGCTGCTCGGCCATGATCGGGACGGCCCGATGTGCGCAAGGAGATTGAAGACTCCGATCGTGACGCCCGTGGCCACTCCCCCGACCAAGAGGAACTTGGCTCCGCCGATGGCGGCCCGGGGCACCCGACGTCGACGCGCAGTTGTCGTATCGGTCACCGCACCGTGGCGTCCAACAACAAAGAGACTCCGCTCCACTTGGCGACTGGCAGATGCCGTTCGGCACGGATGATCACCGACAGTCCGAAGTTCACCGGCTTCGGCAACGCCGTGAGGTCGTTGTCCTGAATGCGTTTACGACGAAGCGCCACCACCGGTCGGAGGAGGACGTTCCACGAACGCACCTCGTTGATGTGGAACTTCGGGGTGTCGAACAGCTCGATCAGCGCGTTGCGTGAATACCGGCGGACGTGTCCGACCGCGTCATCGTGCGGACTCCACAACCGCGCATCGGCGGGCACCGCGATCAACACCTTGCCGCCGGGGCGGACAACTCGGGCGATCTCGGCGACCACCTGGTCGTCTTCATGGATGTGCTCGAGAACGTCATAGGCAACGACTAGACCGAAGTAGTCGTCGGCGAAGGGGATCTCTCGGGCGTCCCCCTGCACCACCTCGAGGCCTCGTGCGCGTGCCAGTTCGACGCCGGCGTCGGAGAATTCCAAGGCGGTGGCCGACCAGCCGGCGTCGGAGAGGACCCGGGTGTTGCCACCGGCTCCGGCGCCGATATCGAGGGCTTGCGACGGTTGAAGGCCGAGAATGGATTTCGCAATGAGATGTCGACGCTCGCGGAACCACCAGTGGTCGTCCTCGAGATTCGCCATGTTCTCGATCTGAGCCGGTTTCACAGGGCCCAACAATAGGGCATGCCGTGACCCGAACATGGCCTCAACGCGCTCGGGACGCACGCTCAGCTGGATGCGGCGCTCAACTCGCCGGATCGCAGCCGTGCGGACAGGTCGGCAATCGTCGCGCCGATGCCGGCGGGCAAGGGGGTGCTCGCGTACCGGTCGAGATGGGTCCAGGTGGACGAGCGGACCCGCAGATCGCGAACCTGAAATCGCCGATTGGGCGAATCCCCGAGGACGACGGGAGGGGGTCGCCGAAAGATCCGGCGGTATGCGCCCAGGATCGTGGCGATGGTCGCCGGAACCCCTGAACCCACGATCTTGATCACCGGTTCGCGGGCGGGTCCAGCGGTGGCCAGCGCTCGTACGCCCGCGACAATCATCCTCGCGCAGTCGTGGACGAAGATGTAGTCGCGCGTGGTGTCCAACGACACGTACAACGAAATCGGTCTGCGACGAATGCAGCCTTGCCACTGGGAGATCAAACCTTGAGGCTTGGCCAGGTTCTGTCCTGGACCGTAGACGTTGCTGATCCGGCCGATCATGGCCGGTACGCCGGTCCGACGAACGAAGTCACGCGTGCGCGCCTCCAACTGCAGCTTCTGCTCACCGTACGGCGCCAGCGGGGCGACCGGGCTCTGCTCGGTGAACGGCGCTCCGGCACTACCGGCGTACACACCACCGGCCGAGGAGGCAACGAACAGTGCACTCGGCGCAGCGGAACCGTCGGCGACCGCGGCGAGGTCGTCAAGAAAGGCGGCGAAAACCTGCGCTTCCACATCGAGAGCCTCGCGGGTCGTTCCGACCACACCCGCCCCCGCGACCCAGATCACGTTCCAAGAATCATCACCGACCTGATCCAAGGTCTGCACCAGGCCGGCCCGCAGAGCCGTCAGCTGAGCAGCAGTCCCCGCCATCCAGGGCACCGGGATCCGCACCACGTCGTGATCAGCACGCTTCACCGCGTGGCACACCGCCTGACCGACCAGGCCGGAAGCGCCCACCACCCAGGTGACCGGCATCAGGGTTTCCGCGAGTGGGTCGGCCAGGACCGACGTCCGATCGGCCCTTCCGCCGGGTCGCTGACGATCAGGTACGCCGGCCGACCCATCGCCATGTTGACGGCCACCCCGAGGTATTCGGCCAACACCCCGAGTGAAAACAAGATTGCGCCGGAGGCCATGAAGGTCACGATCGAGGTCCATCCCGGCTCGATCGTCCAATGGGCGAGCCTGGCGATCACCAGGAGCACCGCCACGATGACACCCAGCAGGGCCAAGACCGCGCCCAGCACGCTGACCACACGAAGCCCACGCGTGCCGCTGGTCAAGGTCAGCCGCCAAAAGTGGGAGGCGAGTGTGCGCACGTTGTAGCCCGAGACGCGATCTGCCTCTTCACGCAACAGCACTGGGTGAAATCGCGGCCACGGGCCTGCGCCACCCACCCGAGCGCTACATCGAGATAGATCCCGGAGCCGGCGTAGGCGGCAATGCTGCGACCTATCTCACCGAGCACGAGCCGATAGCTGTTGTATTTGGTGACCTCGCCGCCGCCCGCGACATGCGAGATCAGCCACTTAGCGGTCCGAGAAGAGAGATTCCGGAATGCGCCGTGCGGTGGATCGTTCACGGGGCGCCCCGTAGACGACGGGAGCGCGTTCTCGAAGGGCAGTATCCAGCATCGATCCGATGTCGGCCGGATCCCGCCGGCCGTCTTCGTCAATCGTCACGATCCAGTCACCACCCGTCGATGACATGCCGGCCAGCGTTGCCGCATGCTGACCGTAGTTCCGGCTCAGCCACACGGTGCGAACCCAGCTCATGCTTCGATGACAGCTCCCGCATGACGCGCGGCGAGTCATCGGGACCGTTGTCGTGCACCAAAATCACTTCGACAACGCGCGCCCTGCTGCCTTCGGGCGTGTCGAAGGTATCGGTCAACGGTTCGAGTTCGCCGACTACGCCTGGCAGATGCCTCTCGCCTTGGTAGACGGGAATCACCACCGAGAGCTCGTGAACCAACTGACGTGCGAGCAGGCGGGCTCATCCCGCCAACACTACGTCGTGGGCCGCCGACCGACGATCATTCACGCCGTTGAGATCGTCGGTGTCAACATCTGAGAGTTCGGGTGGTCGACAGCCTGTTGATCGGCTTGGCGGTGAGTGGTGTGATGATCAGTCACCGGGAGCACCGATCACTCGGCGGGCCGCGTCCAGAAATCCGTCGGGCAGTAGCCCTCCATCGTCGAACTCCCCCAGGTAATAGACCTTGGTCGCCAGGCGGGCTTCGGCCAGCGGGTCGTCGACCAGGAGGTCGGTGAGCACCTGGTCGAGGTTGGAGAGATCTTCCTGGATGACGCACGCGGCCCGGGCGGCCGGCGCCTCGACGAGCAACTGGGCCGGCGTGCGGCCGACGGAGACGATGGTGATCGGCTCCCGCGATCTTCAGATAGTCCGAGACGACGGCCGAGACGTCGGCCACCATGGCGTCGGACAGGTTGAAGCACTGCTCGATGCCTCATCTGACGCTGTGGCCACGTCGCCCCACAGATGCGACCCGCCCCGTGCGTTTCTGGTCAGCCTGCAAGAGATTGGCGATTGCCCGCATCGCGGCCCGTGATTCCGGGAAATTCTCATTGAAGGGATGCGCGCGGAAGATCACCGGGTCAGCCCGAGGCTGAGCAGCTTCTCGACGATGCGCCTGCCCTGAGGCAGGGAATAGACCCGCGAAGTCCGCGTACGGCCCCTTCCAGGTCGGTGCGTACAGAACGGTTGCCGGGGCGAGGGTGCCGATCGGCCCGCGGGCGGCTCTGATCTGCTCCACCTGCGGACGACCGACGATCTCGAACTTCTCCCGCGGGATGTTCCACCCCGTGCCGGGCGTAGCGGTCGATGCCGGCCTCGCCCGTCGGTGAACAGCTTGTCGTAGATCGCGTGTACGGGGTTGTAGCAGGCCGGTTTCTCGGAGTCACCGTGGTTGAGCCAGACGTGAGTGAGCTCCCGGCGCTCGATCAGGTGCGTGTTGCGCACGGCGTTGTTGACGTAGAAGGCGGTCGTCAGGCTGGGACAGATGATGTCTTCCAGGCTGCGCAACGACGGGCGGTAGATCACCGGTGCTGGATCCAGCCGGGAGATGGCCTCCATCATCGCCACGGTTCGGGTCACGATGACGAACGGACTGCCGATCCGCTTGAAGTAGGGCAACCACATCCCCACCTGGTAATCGGCACCGATGTTGGAGCTGAAGTAGACCGTGAAGGTCGGCGCGTAGCGGGCGATGACGGACGGCAGATCGCCGGCGATGTCGCGCAGCCGCGTCAGGCGGCGTACCCCAGCACTCACGGTGTCAATCGCCAGGACGGCGGCCGCCAAGACAGTCAGAGTGTCGCGGCGAGCAGCCCGGCAGAACCGCCGAGCAGCACCGACAACCAAGCACCGATCAGGGCCACCAGATTGGCGACGTGCACCGCTCCACGAGGCCGTCGAGGCACCGGTGGACTCTCCGCCCCCGCCAGATGGACCACCCCGGTGCCGGGACCCATCCACGCATAGCGCATCGCGACCTCGGCGGCGGTGAGCGTCATCAGGACTGTCACCGCGGCCACCAGCGGCGTCGTGAGGACAGCAGCCGGCCAGGCCGGGAGCAGGGCCAGTGTGAGCAGCGTGCGGGCGGGCGCCAAGACGCCGAGCAGGCCGTTCAGCGCCGCGACGCTGAGGACCCCCCGACGGCTGAGCACCAAAACGATGAGCAGCAAGAGACTCGCGAGCAGGGCGGCCAGGCCGCCGAAGCCTGCGGCGGCCAGGACGAAGACGATGACGGCTGCGAAGGCAAACGTGAATTCTTTGCCGTAGCTGGCGAACTGGGCGCGCAGCCGATCCAGCACCCGAGCCCGCTGGACGTCCTCGCGCGAATCGGCCTCTTCCGAGCTCCGCGGCGCCGGGGTGTCCACGATTCGGATGCAGGCATCGACGAAAGCCTGGGAATAGCTGCTCACCGGGAATTCTCCGAGATAGTGCGTGCGCACCCGGCGCCGAATCGGCCGTTCGGGGTCCGGCTCGAACATCTCGTCGAGCACGTCGTCCACGTCGTCGGCGGCCCCGTCGATGACGTACGCAGCGCGGGCCACGGGAGAGCCGCGGACGAAGTCGACCGGATCACTGCGGCCGGCCACCATGGCAAAGGGTTTCTCGCTGAACAGATAGTCCGAGACCACGCTGGACACATCGGAGACCATGGCATCGGAGGCGTTGATGCATTCGAAGATGCCGCGTTCGGTCTCGGCCGCGGCAGCGTAGAAGTGCTGTCGGCCGGTAGCGATCGCATCGTCACGCAGCAGCGCGTGGATCCGCTCGATGGCCACGACGTCTTCGGGAAAGTCGTAGCTGAACGGATGCGGCCGGAAGATGACCGTCATCCCCCGCCGCAGGAGGGCGGACACGATCCGCTCCCCGATCGGCAGTGAGTAGAGCAGCGTCTCCGTCACGTGCCCGCGCCAGGTCGGGGCATAGAGGACGGTCTGTGGGACCACCCCGGGAATCCCCGGCTCGACGGTCTCCACCTGTGGCCGGCCGACGATGTCGAACTTCTCCAACGCGATCTTGACTCCGTGGGCCGCGTAGCGCTCCACGGCAGCCTCGCCGGCGGCGAAGATCTTGTCGTACATGGCGTGCGTCGGGTTGTACGACGGTGGTTTGTCGGAGTCACCGTGACCGAGATAGACGTGAGTGAGCTGGTTGTACCGAACGAAGGCACCGTTGCCGGACGAGGCGTTGACGTAGAACGCCGCCCGGACGCACGGCTGCACGACGTCGTCGAGCTCGGCGACCCCCCGGCGAACCAGCACCGGAACCTCGGTCTGCAGCGCGATGGCCTCCGCCGCGTCGTTCGTGCGTGCGACGATCAGGAAACGGCGCCCAGTTCGCTGCAGGTACGGGAGCCACATCAGTACCTGGTAGGAGGCGTCGTCGGGACGCGAGGTGTAGAGGACGAACTCCGGCGCGTACTCGCTCACCGCGGCGCTCACCGCGCGCTCGATCCGCCGTCCGGCCAGAATCCGCCGGACCGCCCGGATCAAGGAGATGGTCGGCAGAACGGTCATGCTCACGGCCGCCAGCAGCCACAACCATGTCGTGGTCCGTGCTGACCAGTAGCCGGTCGCCGTCAGCGTGCCGAGAATCACCCCGGCGATCAGGGCGATCACACTGAGTCGCTGGGTCACGACCCGAAGGTTCAGCTTGGCCGGAGCCGGCCGAAGACCGGGCAGCTCGGAGACCAGTGGTACGAATGCGTCCCCGAGTCGCCGGATCGGGGATTCGGCGAGGACGGCCGCAGCCGCGACCACCGCACCGACCGCGACCACGCCCAGCTTTGACTGGCCGACGACAAAGGCCGTGAAGATCCACAGTGAGACGCAGACGCGGAAGGTGGTCAGCGCCGACGTGGCATCCGACCGGGTTCCGCTCGGCCGCCGGAGCGCCAGCGCGATCAGCCCGGCAGCGAGCAGCGCCGCGGCCGGCCACACGGATTCGCCGACGAGCAACACGTACGCGAGGGGGACGACCGCAACCAGGCTCGACCAGGCGAGCTGGCCGAGATGGATCCGCGCGGGAGACCTGGCCGGCGAGTCGTCGGTTTGCTCAGTTTCGGTCTGCGCGACGGGAGCTGCGGTAGCCATCCACCCTCTCGGAGTTGCGGGTCGTCGGGAAGTTTACGAAATCCTGGTCACCCATTGCGGTACATCGCTCACGCGAATCGCCGGCGCTTCGCGATTCCGACGATCGTTTGGTCCGTCGGGCCCTTTGGTGCAAATCAGACGCAGGCTGCGACAAATCCCTTCCCCAGGGATCGACTGACCACGGAGCGGACTTGCTCCCCCGCCTCGTCGGCGCCGATGTCGACCGGCATCGCCGCCAATGCCTCCAAGAGGTCTGTCCGGAGAAAGCGCTCAGCCGCGACAACCGTCGAGCGATCCAAGATCTCTGCGGGCACCGGCTGCGGATCAGACCGACGGAACTCGGCCAGTATGCTGATCGAAGTGGTCGGTGAGCACGGTGCTCGCGGGATCCAGGGCCATCAGCAGCAGCAGACCGGTCGGCTGGGTGTCCACCGGCACGACCAGCAGGTCGTCGCGATAGCGCCCTCGCAGTAACCGGCACCAAGGAGTAGATGTCGCCTGTCCAGTGCATGGGGTCCGGGCACGCGACTGGCCTCGCTCACGGCGCGGGGGAAGATGTCGTCGAAGACGATCACCGAGCGCGGCCGGCTGAACCGTTCGGCGTTGATGAAGTCCCGGAGCGCGAACTCGAACAGGTGCATGCCGTCGATGAAGGCCAGGTCGAAGCGCTGACCGCCGACGGGTGTTCCCGAGTGGGTCCTCCCTGGAGAAGTACTCGTCGCTCGTCGTGCGAAACAGCGCCATGTCGCCGTCCAGTTCGACCTGTATGGAATAGGCAGGGTCGATCCCTACGGCGCGGCACCGGGCGAGGGCCAGACTCCGGCCCTCACGCACCCCAATCTCGAGGTAGGCCTGGGGGCTCAGTCGACGATGCATGTCGGCTAACACGTCGCGGTAGAACATGGACGCCAAGATAACCGAACATCGAGAGGGGCTCAGAACCTGGCGTCGGGGCCCGTGAGCCGCTCTCGTCTCGACTCCAGAGTGGCTCGCTCCTCATCGGATGCCCGTATGCTGCGCGGTGGTGTCGACCGATTTCGAGGGCTTCGCGGTAGGCGATGACGGGATAGACGAGGACAACGGATGGCTCCCCAGATCACGGTGGTTGTCGCCGCGGACGGCACGACGTCGCCGCTGCGGCTGATCATGTCGTTGGACGCCCAGACATTGTCCACCGACGAGTTCGAACTCGTTCTCGTGGACCGGGGCCTCGACGGTGCGGAACGCGACTCGCTGCGGCGAATCTCCTGTAGAAGGCCGAACATCCGGCTGATCAACGCGGGAGATGATTGGAAAGCAGAGGCAGGTGAGTACATCCTGCGCGTTGAACCCGATCAGAAACTCTTCCCGGACGCACTGGCCCGACTGGGCGGATTTGCCCGCGAGTACTCACTCGATGTCGTCGCCGGCCGCCCGGTTCAGCCAGGCCTGGCCCTCAGTGCGCCCTTTCTCACCGATCAGCCTCGAGTCGTCGACTTCGAACGCGCGATGGCCCTGCGCAGCACGGTCCTGCTCGCCCGGCGCGAGCGAGTGACGGCGAACGGAGACGGACTGGCAGTCCGGCCCGACGGCGCCGCCGTCGGGGTTCTCGCCACTTATCCCGCGAGCGACGACCCGGCATTGTCCCTGCCGGGCGGTGTCGGTGACATTCTGATCGATCCGCCGCACGTGAGGTGGCAGGCCTGCGAGATCTCCATGGACCTGAGCGGGTCGGTTTCCGGATCAGGCGATCTGAACACGATCGCCGTGGTGGCTCGGCAGATCGGAACGAATCTCAGCTATCTGCTGCCGATCGAGAACATGGCGCTCGACCAGACAGGAGTTCTCGGGGCCGAGGAAACTGTCTGGCGCGCGACCACGCGCGTCAATCCGCTGCGCGCGGCCGCTGGACAGCCGTTCTCGCCGGGGACGTGGGAGTTCGACGTGGTGCTCAGCGGCGAGACTGCGGTCTCGACTCCCGCAACGGTGCCCGTGCCGGCGGTCAGCCGGTCCGGCGTGGGTCCGGGTGACGTCGGCTTGATCAAGGACTTGGTGGTGGCCTGCGGCCGATCCTCGGCCGGCGCCCTCCAGCTCGATGTCGGTCCGTCACGGTTGCCGGTGATCCGCGACCTGGATGCCGCGGATGCGACCGTCACGGAGTCGGCTCGCGGGTGCCTCCTGCGAGTCAGATTGCCGCGGCTGTACGTCTGCGACGCGGAGACGTTGTCCGGCCAGATCGCGCTGGGCCGACTGGTGCTGCCGGCGACGATCGAAGCCGTTGACGGTCATGCCTGGCTCACGGCTTTCGTCAGCGGCTTGGCGGGCATCGCGCCTTTGTCAGCCAAGTTCGGACGTTCCCCCCGGCACCCACTGGGAGTCACCTTGTCGATCTCGGGCACGGGCGCGATGACCATCATCCCGACGCCTGCGACGACCACCCCGCGAGCGGCGCCGACCAAAGCGCGCGGTCGCCCTCCTGGCGCCAAGGCCAAGGCCAAGCGCAAGCGAAGGAAGAAGCAGCAGCCGAAGGGTCCGCTGGCCAAGCTGCGTCGCGCCGTGCCGGAGCCGCTGGAGCCGATGATCCGCGGACTGGCGCGCCGGCCCGCGGTCCGGCGGATCTACCGCCGGCTGACCGGCCTCGGCCGCTGAGCACGACACGTCAGCTCGTCCCCGCGGGTCTCAACTCGGCGATGCTGGCAAAGGTTCGCGCGCAGCAGCGGCCGTCGCGGTGTGGAAAGCCGCGCCCCGCTCGTCGGGTCTCCTGATCGGTTGCTCCGGACAGAGCGGCTGCCACCGACTCGAGGACTTCCGCGTCGGGCACCAACGGCACGCTCGTGCGGACGACGGGGCGGCCCAGCACGGCTGCATCCACGGCCGGCCATGACCGGCCGGTGACCACCACGGCAGCGCGCGCGAGCAGCGGCTGAGGATCGGTGCCCTCGTCGCCGAACAACGCGATCGTCTTGCCGGACTCGCTGGCCAGGTCGTGCAACTCAGGCCAGGCCGCGATCTCGGTCTGCGCTCGAGCGCTGGCGCCGTAGCAGTCGATGAGCACGTGATCGGGTCGTTGGACGCCGCGGGCGAGTTGCCCCAGCCGGTCGTGCCGCGGGAATCCCGTGAGTCGCACCTCGTGCTCGGTCAGCGCCGTTGCGCTGTGCTCGCAGAGCAGGCTCCGATACTCCGCGGTGGACGCCACGACCATGCGGTCCACGCGCGTGCGGTTCAACCAGCGCGTCTCCTCGGCGCCGGCGAGTTCGTGCGGGAGGTAGGTGAGCGCCGCATCGTGCGCGCCGGAAGGGCGTTGCTGCCGGTATGGCAGGACGACGGCGTTGAGTACCGAGCTGACGACCTGGTCGGTCTCGCTCGCCAGCTCGGCGTGCGAGTCGCTGTCGAGCGCCATCAGCCGGAAGCCCGCCGCGGCTAGCCGGTCCCAGTGGGGTGATTCGTGGTGAAGCACGAACCATGCGTTGACGGTCGGCCGGCGTCGCTTGACGTAGCCGTAGAGATGCTCGATGTTGCCGCCGGGCCCGCCCTGGTCGTCAACGAACACCCAGGCGCGCCGGTACGGGCTGGCGGCCGACACGTTCGACCGCTTCCTGCGAGCAACTGGTTGCGGACCGCGTGCACGACTTCGCGAGGTGAGGATGCTCGGGGCCTGTCCGGGACCCAGAAATGCCGGCGTAGCACCGGCGGCGTCACGCTGAGCGCCGGCTTGGACGGGCGACCCCAGCCGCAGCGACACCGGATGTCCGTCGAGCGTGATGGTCAGTTCACCATTGGCCGGCAGCCACAAGACGCGTTCGTGGAGCAGCACCTGGTTCAGGAGATCAGATCCCGGCGCTGGCCTGGACCTCGCTGCCATGCAGAGAACCGACTGTCCAACAGACCCGCTCCTGCGGAGGTTTACTGTAGAAGAGATCCGGGCTCTCAACGAGATCTGGGCGCGGATCGAAATCCGGCGGCCAGCGAATACGCTCCGATACGCAGGCGGTCTCTACAAAGACCCGGCAACGAGAGCAGATCCTCGAGCTGGCGATTGGTCGTAGATCACCGAGAAGCGCTCTACGCCTCCTCGCGGGAATGTAGGAGAGGATCTGCGCGACGAGTTGATGAAAGCGATCCGTCCAAACCGTCGGCAGGCTCGTCGGCAGCGCCCGCGGGTTCTCCTCACGCCGGAAGTAGAACAGCAGATCGTAGAGCACCGTGTTCTGCGCCCAGAGCGGAACGGATCCGGTCGACTCGGCACACCGGCGGAGCAGGTCGAGATAGCCGTGCTCCAGCACCGTCGTGTACTTCGCCTCCTGCGACCAGCTCTGCTGCACGAGTGAACTGCCGTCGAACCGGCGGCGGTAGAGGTATTCGGCGTCGGCGGTGACCCCCAGCAGGGGCTCCTGCGCGGCGCTCAGGTAGCGAGCGGTGAACGACGCGTCCTCGAAGTTCGGCCGGATCGCTGGATCGAACCGGAGATCTGATGCGCAGATGCGGTCCCGACGGTAGAAGCCGGTGGCCGCCGACAGGTGAATGACCGAAGGAGTATGGGCCAAGTTGACAAGCCGGTTTCCCGGATGGAACTTGCGTCGCAGGGCGTGGCTGTCCGTCGTCGTTCCCGAGAGGTCATCGAGGATGAGTGGCCGAGTGCAGATCAGGTCCAGGTCGACGGGGTGGTCAGCCAAGAAGTCGCGCACCGCCGCCAGATATCGCGGCGTGAGTCGATCATCGGGATCGTGTAGCTGACCCCAGGTGCCGGTCGCGTGCCGCAGACCGGTGTTGCGTGCCTCGGAAAGTCCCTGATCCGCCTGCCGCACGACCCGGGTGCCGAGATGGTCGGCCGCGTACCGCAGCAGGTGAGCCGGCGAATCGTCGGTGGAGCCGTCGTCGACGAAGATCAGTTCGTAGGCCGGGGTGTCGATCTGCTCGTCGAGGGAGGTGAGGAAATCCGGCAGGAACGGGGCGACGTTGTAGACCGGGACGATCAGCGAGAACTCCGGCCCGCCGCCTTGCGCCGACATCTGCCCTCTTCCTGTCTGCCTGCGATGGCCTCCGCCAGGGCCGTGACAGGATAGCGCCGGTGACTCGGTTCGATGCCGGCGTTCCGGCCGGGCGCGCCAAAGGTTGCGGCGCTTCTTCAAGCCGCGGGCGGATCCGACGAAACCGCCCGTTGAGGTGCCGTCGCAAGCAGCGCCTCCCGCAGCCACTGACGGGTGCCCGGAACCCGTCTGGTCGGCGTGGACGGCCGATCCGTGATCGCCCATCTGACGACGACCTTCCGGGCCTCGACCGTGTTGGCTGAACACGCGTCGCTGATCGCGGATGCGTTCGAGGCGGCGGAAGTCGATTACTTCGTGCTTCGCGCACCGGTGCAGTCCCGACGAGTGCTTGTGGTGGTCGAGGACCGACGCGGGCAGGCGTTCGAGGCGCCGGGCTCCGGCTTAAACCGGGACCGCCACCTACCTCCGTCCCGCGGTCGGGGCTCGCGCCAGGCGACCCGAGCTGTTGGAGAGGCACCCATCGGGAGAGGAGGCCTCGTGGCGCTTGTTCCGGTACCGCGTCGCACCGAACGGTCGAGTGCTGAGCGGTCCGGAGCTGGCGTGTGAGGTGCAGTTCTGGCGTCGGATCACCGAGGTGAGTCCACTGGTCAGTCGCGAACAGGTGGACGGCAGCTTGCTCGGCCCCCGGTCGAGCGGGCCCGGTACCCGACCTCATCTCACCCGAATCCCAGGACCTTGAACTGCGACCCGTCGACGGTCATCCGCGGCCGCAGTTGGCGTGTCTGCGGACCCCACATCTGCTCGACGTGACCGTGCCGATCGATGTCGTTTACACCTGGGTCGACGGGCGTGACCCGACGTGGCAGCAGGCCAAGACGGCCGCGCTGTCGGCCCTCGACCTCACGGCGTTGCACCAGACCGCCGCCCACGACTCGCGGTTCGAGTCCCACGACGAGCTCAAGTACTCCCTGCGGTCGCTGTCGATGTACGCCGACTGGGTGCGACACGTCTATCTCGTCACCGCCGACCAGATCCCCTCTTGGCTGGACCCGACCGGCCCGCGGCTCACGGTGGTCAGCCACCGTGAACTCTTCGGCGACCGGGGACGGTTACCGACCTTCAACTCCCACGCGATCGAGTCCCAGCTCCACCACATCGATGGCTTGGCCGAGCATTTCCTTCTACCTCAACGACGACGTCTTCTTCGGCCGACCGATCACCCCTTCGTCGTTCGTGCACGCGAATGGCATCAGCAAGTTCTTTCCTTCCACGCTGAAGATCTCGCCCGGCCCCGTGATGTCGGCGGATCGCCCCTACACGATGGCGGCCAAGAACAGCAGGGATGTGTTGGCCGGTGCCTACGGACGGAATGTGACCAGCAGCTTGAGCACACTCCCCCGACTCGCTGCGGCGGTCGGTGCTGTTCGATCTGGAGGCCGAGTTCGGGGAGGAGGTGGCGCGCACCGCGGAGGCCCAATTCCGCAGCCCGTCGGACATCTCGATCGCCGCCGCGCTGGGTCACTACTACGGCTACGCCACCGGTCGCTCGTTGCCGGGTCGGGTGGCGTATGCCTACATCGACATCGGCCAACCCGATGCTGCAGAACGCCTCGCTCAGTTGCGCGACGGCAAGGAAGTCGACGTCTTCTGTGTCAATGACAATGAGCCGTTCGCGGTTGATCCGGCGGCCCGGGATGATCTGATCCGCACGTTCCTCGAGTGGTTCTTCCCTATCCCTAGTCCGTACGAGAAGTAGCTGGACGCAGCCGGTTCTCCGGGAGACGATCTCCTCGATCACCGCCCGGTGGCGAGCGATGTCGATCGAGAAGTTGGAGCGGAACGCCTGCCAGGTGAACCCGCGCTCCGGGCTGGGCGATATCCGACGGAGCGCAGAAGTAGTGAACATCGCCTCCGTTCACGGCCTTGATGAGGTACTCGTTGATCGCCCGGTAGCTCGTTCCCGTGATCACCAGCAGCGTGCTCCGCGGGGAGAACATCGCGTTGAGCATCCCGCTGCCGGCGAAGCCGGCGATGATCTCGGCCCGGATAATATACGGCGACTTGTTCGGCGAAGTCGAGTTGCTCCGGGTGGATCACGGTGAATCCGAGGTCCGTGAACAGCGCTTCGACCTCATCAGCGTTGCGGCAGGTACGGGTGTCCCGGGGCTCTCGGCCAACGAAGAGCCGTGATGGGGTGCCACCGCCGGCGACGCCGAGATCACGCTGGCCGGACACCTGGCGCCGGATGCGCTCCAGACCTCGGCGAGTTCGGGAGCCGCGTAGCGCGGGTTGGAGAAGTCCGCCGTGCCGGCGTACAGCTCGTCGACCTCGAGGCCAAAGCCGGGCCGTACGTAGGCGATCGTGTCCGGATCGATGTCGAGAGCAGCGAAGATCTGCCGCTGGAAGTCGGGCACGCCGGCCTGCCCGTCGGGCAGACTCACCAGCGGACGAACTCCGGCGCCCGCTCGCGGGCCAACTGCCAGCCCCAGGCGTTGCCACGGCGTCGGTCAGCACATGCCCGAAGTGGCTGAAGTACTCCGAGTCGAAGTAGTAGAAGGCGCCTTCCGCGCGCCGTATCGGCACCTCCGCGGGATTCGGCATCCGGGCCATCACCGCACTCGCACTGTTGAGCGCGCGATGACCCAGTACGCGCATGCCGACGCTGCGGAACGTGTCAGGCAGCCAGAACTCCCCCAGCCGGACCCGCTTCCGCGCGTAGCAGACCGGACTCCGGTATCGCCGCAGCCACCGGTCGGGAACCGAGATCGTTTCCGGCAGGGTTGAAGACTCGCCGTGCACCTCGGCCCGCGACCGGGACGGAGAGCCGAGTGCCGGCTTGTGCGCGATCACCTCGCCCCAGGTGGGCCCGAACCGACGATCGAGGATTGCGTTGGCGCGACGATCGCGCAGCTTCCACTGGTGGGCACATCGTTTGCTGACGATCCACCGTCCGTCGACGCGCTCGATGCCGCTCGTACTCATCCCGAGCTCGGCGGTGAAGTCCGGTTCTCCGACCGGCACGCGGTCGGCGATCGCAGCCAACTCGGCGAGCAGTTCGGCCAGCCGATCCGGTTCGGGGGCCGTCGAGGGCAGACCGTCGACTTGCTTCGCCGCCTCGACGATGTAGCGCCCCCCGGCGGCCACCAACCCGAACAACTCACGAAGGTCTCGACCCGGTCTCCCCCAGGGCTCGGACGGCTGTCGAGGATCGCTTGCGCCTGCGGTACCCGGGCGAGGTAGGCCAGCCGCGCACCGACCGTCGCACAGGTCGCGTGGGAGACGTTGGAGCGAAGCCTCGAAGCGCGCGCGGCCGGGAGCCGCCGGGAGGTCAACAGGTGGACGGTCGCCGATGGGTACGAGCGGGCCAACGCGTTGGCCAGACCCGCGCCGCCCCGAGCCGAGATCACCACCAGATCCGCGGCGGTTGGCCCGACGCCGGGCAGTACCGCCCGTCGGGAGGTTGGCTCAGGCCGTCGCGGGCGCGTTCTGCGGACCACCCGCCGGATCCGGCGGCGCAACGCTTCGACCGCACCCCGGAAGCGCCGCTGCACAGCGCGACCCTAGTGCACCGGCACCCGGGTGAGCCGCCGGAACTCGCGCGTCGATTCGGCTAGCCTGAGCCCCGATGGAACTCGTCGCAGCGCACGCATGAGATCCATCCTCGAGTACGCCGAGGAGCGCGGCGCCAAGGCTCTCCGCTGGATGCTTGGACGGCCGCGGGGGCACCGACCGACCGCAGTTCGGCCCGCACGCGCCCGCGCGGGAAGCGAGCATCCTCCGGCCTTTCGCTGGTGCCATATCAGGAGTTTCTGCCGACGAAGAAGCACCGGCGGGTCGCCGTCTTGGTGCCGCCCGGAAGCGAAGAAGGCCTCGATGCCGTGTTCGGCACGTTCGCGAGTGACGACGTCTACGTCTTGGGCCCGGCGAAGCCGCTGACGAGCGCGGATCGAAGCCACGAAACCGGCTCGGTGTCCGTCCGGTCAGCCGAGCATCTCGGTGACCTCCACGGGCTCTTGAAGCTGATCGGTCCGGTCGACATCATCGTGGACCTGTGGTCGGCCAGGCGTGCGGAGTCGGCGGACATTTGGCGCACGCTGTTTTTCCATCTCCGGCCGGGGGGAAGCTACGTGCCGAGCAATCGGCAGCGAACGCCGCCGACCGAACCCACGACAGTTGCGGGAAGCCGACCCGGACCGTATCCAGCCGGGGCCATGGCTAGCCTCGGAGACCTTCTCGACCACTCCTGGCGTGCAGGAGGTGGCGAAAGCGGTTTGGGCCCGCTGGACGCCGAGCTGGTCGCGTCCTCGGGTCGCTTCATCGTCGACCGCGACTTCATCCTCGTGCAGAAACGGATGACCCACTATCTGAAGCTTCGGGAGAGCGACGTCGATCGGCTTTTTCCGCTGCGCAACAGTCGAGACACGGTCACGACCCTGGCCTCGCTGCCGAGTGGGACGCTCGAACCCCGCGGCATCGTGATCTCCCACCCTGCTGCGGTGCCCATTTCGGGGCTCCCGCCGACCGTCGAATATCCCGAGCTGCGCTTGCACCATTACCGGGGCAAGTTCGGCATGGGGTCTGAGCATGCTGGTCTACGGCGACTCGACCGTGCTGCCCGCGTCGTTCCGCTACCCAAGTAGTCGCCGGCTGCGCCACGGCAGGCTGATCGACGTGACCGGAGAGTTTGCTCGGGTGCCCGCCCGGATGCGCCCCCGGCGAAGGCTACGCGGCACCTTCTATCACCTCGATCCATCGAATCCGGGCCACTTCGGGCACGTGCTCACAGAATCGGTCTCCAGGCTGTGGGGGTGGGACGAGGCCAAGGCGGCGTTCCCGGATCTCAAGGTGCTCTTTCGGCTTCGGCGGGCCGACCAGCCCACCACGCTCGAGCGCACGCTCTACACCGCGTACGGCATTGCGCCCGACGACATCGTCTGGGCGGATGAACCAGTCTGGCTGTCCTCGCTCGTCACGGCGACCCCGATGTGGCAGAACGAGGATCCCCATTACGTCCACCCCGGCATCGAGCAGGTCTGGCGGCGGCTCCGTTCACTGGCCGGCCCCACCGCAGGACGCCCCAGGCGAACTTTGTCAGTCGCAGACCAACACTGCTCAACCGGGCGTGTCGCAACACAGCTGCCGTGGAAGCGGTGTTTGCGCGTCACGGCTTCACCATCGTGCACCCCGAGGACCTCGATTTCGCCGAGCAGGCCACCGTGTTCGCCGCGGCCGAGGTGGTGGCCGGATTCGGGGGATCGGCGCTCTACAACGTCATGTACAGCGAGGGTTTGCAGACCTTGATCGTGCTCAACCACGAGGCGTACACCGCTCGCTACGAATACCTGTACTCGATGGTGCTCGGGTGCACCCTGCACTACTTCTGGAGCACGCCCGATATCCCTCACCCCGACGGTGCCTGGAGCGAGCTGCGTACTACTCGCCCTGGGAGTTCGACTTCGACCGCAACGGAGCCGAGCTCGCCGATGTCCTTTCGAGTCTGGGCTGAGACGCAGGCTGGGGACCTGGGCGGTCGGGCTAGCCCTCGGAGCCCCAGATCCGAGCGGCTACGCGACCAGCCGCCCCACCGTCGTCGTGCGGCGCAAACCGACTTCGGAACGTCGCATAGCGCTCGGCGAATTCCGCCTGGAGCTGGTCGCGACGCTGCAGCCAGTGGAGGACGTCGTCGGTGGTCCGGCAGATCGGTCCGGGCATGGCCGAGTCGAAATCGAAGTAGAAGCCGCGGGTCCCGGTCGCGGTACAACTCCAGATCCGGCGCCAGGAAGATGATCGGCTTGCCGGTCACGCTGAAGTCGAACATGGCCGATGAGTAGTCGGTGATCAAGACATCGGTGGCGAGGAAAGGGTCGTTGATGCTCGGGCTAGGCCGTGACGTAGATCTCCTCGTTCGGCGCCGCCGTCAAGATGTCGTTGCTCGTGTTTGCTGTGGCTCGCTGTACCAAAGATGACGCAGTCGTCGCCGAGCGTGCGTCGCACGAGCAGCTCGTGATCCAGATACGAAACGAGCAGAGTAGCCGCAGCTCGGTCGTCAACGGAATCCCTCCACGTCGGCCGCGTACATGACCGCCGCACTTCCTCGGTGATGCCGAGTTCCGGCGCGGACCTTGGCTCGCCCGCTGCTGTGCGTCACTCCGCCCAGCCCAACTCGTCGTTGCGCGGATAACCCTTCGTCGATCAACGGGTCCGCGGTAGCCGAAGGCCCTCGGGCAGGATCTCAGCCGAAGAACGCGTTCTGGCGCGAGCAGGAAGTCCCAGTAGATCCACCTCGCGCTTCATCGCTGCGCTGGTACGGCAGGGACAGGCTCGCGGGGCGGCACGTCGTTGCCCCCGATCCGCTTCAGCGGCGTGCCGTGCCAGGTCTGGACGTAGATCTGGCCCGGTTGCTTGCGGAAATACCACGGAAAATTGCTGTTGTTGACGAGATATCGCGCCGATCGGGCGATCTCCAGCCACTCTCGCGTGTGGAGCAGGACTGGTGTGGCACCGTCCGGCGCCGGTCGCGACAAGTCGTCGACCGACCAGAAGAGTTCGAGTCCGAGCGCTTGATGTCGGAGCTCTTCGAACAGTGCGCGCGGGCTGTCGGTTGCCGATCGGCCGCCGTAGCTCTCGAAGAGCACGATGTCGCGGAGTGGCCCAGCTGCCGCGGCCCGATAGGCCGCATGCAGTCGTTGCTGGGCCAGCTTGCCACGCTCGTCGGCGGCGTACACCGACCGGAAGCGGACCCAGAATCCGCCGATGCCCCCGGTCCGGGTACAGAAGGCGGCCAGCAGCCGGCCCTCGAGCTCCAGGGGAAATCGGCTCTCCAGGTCTGGGGAGAGCCGCAGCCAGCGCTGCTTCTCGACGCCGCCGGTCGAGCCCACGATCCGGGCCGTGTAGCCGAACCGCTTGCTGGGCGCGTTGCTCCCGGTCAGGTCGATCCGGGCCGTGAAGGTATTGGTCGCCGGATCGCGGACGAGATCCGCCGAGATGGTATGGCCACCTCCTCTCAGCACCACGTTCACTGGCTGACCTGAGGGCACACAGAGCGCCCCCCTCAGGATCAGCTGACGGTCACTCAGCTGGGCATCGTCGACCACACCGGCCCAGGCGCTCTGCCAGAGGATCGGCCGCCCACCGGGGTCCAACTGGACGCGCAGCAGCCGGTGCGGAGGCGAAACGACGCTCAGGTCGGCGACGTCACCCAGTTCGACGGTGCGTGGCTGTCCGTCGACCGTCGCTTTCAGGCGCCACGCGTAGTCGTGGTTCGGGAAGGCTGCCGACGGACGAGGGAAGGTGAGCCGACACCGCTGGCCGGATTCCTCCGCCGTCACCACCCCGAGGACGCGCCGGCGGGCGCCGTCCTGCCGTGCAGTCACGGCCAGCGGCGCAGTCTCGGCGAACCAGAGGTCCACATACTCGTCGGTGATCTCGGCGATGCGGGCCAGCAGGCGCCGAGCCGCCGACCGGTAGCCCAGTCGCACTCCGTGGACGGGCACCTGGGACACGATCCAGCGACCCTCGGGCTCCGGTTCAGCCCGCGGCCCCGAGCGGCCCGGCCGCGACCGTCGCGGTCCAGCACCGGACCGACCCGTTCATCGGACCGCGGCGCACCCGCAGCCGCAGCGCCCACTTCCGCCGCGTGTCCAGCCTCGAAGGATCGATGACGAGCCGGAAAGCCCCGCCCGCGTGACTGTTCCAGCTGTCGTTCACCTCCCGATCGATGACCGGATCGACGTAACGTTCCATCGTGACCGGCACCGTGCCGCCGTCGTTGTCGATGTCGTTGTCGACCAGCCAGGCCTCGATCTTGGTGTCCGGGGTGTTTTCGACGTTGGTGAGATACGCCAGCCCGCTGAGATGCAGAGCCCCGTCCTGCCACGTCCATTCCTTGATCTTGCTGACCAGCTGGATGTCCGCCTCGGCGAACTGCATCAGTTGCGGCGGCGGCACGTAGTCGCATTCCGACAGGTACGACTGGTCGAGGAGCAACGAACCGTCGCGGAGCACGCTGGGGTGGGTCCAGCCGTACTCGTCACGCTTGGTGACGAAGCGGATGAGGTCGTCCCGCGCATCCTCGATCGTGGCCAACGCGAGGTAGCGGTCGACCACGGCGATCTCGAGCCAGATGTCGTCGGTCATCAGCTCCGCGAGACCCAGGCACGCCCTTGCGGAGCTGCTTCCAATACGCCAGATCGGTGCGCGGCACCTGCTCGTAGTACGACCGGCAGTCGAAGCCGATCGCCTTGGCCAGCCAACTCGAGAACGTGGCCTTGCTTGCGCCCTCGGAGATGACCCGCGAAACGCTGCGCATCACCTCGAGCCGGTCTGCGAGATCGTCGGGGTTGAACTTCTGTTGGGTCAGCGACGTGCTGTCCTCGCGCCGGCGCCAGTTGTACACGAAGCCGCGCAGGACGTCGAAGGTGCCGTGCGCGTAGGCGCGGGCCGTCGGCTCCTGGTCCTCGTACCGGATGCCCTCGGGAAAACCGTGGACCACGTCGTTGAAGAAGTCCCGCACGAACAGCTTGCTCCAGGCGAACACGTTGCGAAGGATGTCGGGGAAGTCGTCGAGCTGGACGCCGAGCCGGTCCCGAGCGTGCACCTGCTTCACCCAGCCGGGGACTTCGCGCCGCTTGCTCGGGATGCGGCAGACCGCTCCCACCACAAAATCCGATCCCGTTTGCTCCTGAGTCCGTACCATCCGCGAGATGGAGTCGCGCGGGAGCGTGTCGTCAGAGTCGACGAAACACAGGTAGTAGCCCGTCGCGGCGGCGATCCCCGTGTTCCGGGCGCCCCCGAGTCCCTTGTTGGGCTGGCGGATGATCGTGATCCGCCGATCCCAGCGGGCGTACCCGCGGGCGATCGACAGCGAACGATCCGAGGAGCCGTCGTCGACCAGGATGATCTGGAGATTGCGGTACCCCTGACGCACCACGCTGGTCAGACACTCCGCGAAGTAGCGCTCCACGTTGTAGAAGGGAATGACCACCGAGACCCGCCGAGGCTGGGGCGCCGCCGTCTTCCGCAGCCGACGTCGGATCACGGACTGGAGGGCCGGGTGCGTCGCGGAGCGATAGCGTTTGACCAGCTGTCTGACTAACGGCCCCCTGAACTTGCGGCTGGGCACGGGAAGTCCACTTCTCCTTCGGGCGAGGCATCGGTCCCGGGCTGGGCACGCCGGAATTCGGGTCCCGACAGCATAGCTTGGCGCCTTGGCGGTACCGGCCGTTCGACTCGGGCTCGGTGTCGGGTCGGGCCTGCGGACCGACATCTCGACCCGCAGGAAGTGGCGTGGTTTGGACGGGCTGCGAGTTGAGCACCGTAGGCTGACCCCCGACCTTCGGCTACCCGAACGAGTCGATCAGAGGAGGTTGCCGAGGATGCGAAACGTCGGCGTCGTCTTGGCTGGTGGCACCGGCACCCGGGTCGGGCTCAACATTCCCAAACAGTTGATCAAGATCGCCGGCAAGCCCATCATCGAGCACACCATCGCGGCGCTGCAGATTTCGCCGGTGATAGACGAGATCGTCGTGTTGATGGCCCCTGGCCACCTCGACGAAGTTCGGGCCATCGTGCGCAGGGGTGGCTACGACAAGGTCACCCAGATCCTGGAAGGCGCAGGGACCCGGAACGAAACCACCGCCACGGCGCTGGCCGCGCTCGGTGACACCGAGTGCAACGTGTTGCTGCACGATGCCGTACGGCCGCTGGTGTCCCAGACCATCCTGGCCGCGAATGTCGCCGCACTCGAGGACTACGAGGCGGTCGACACGGTGATCCCGTCGGCCGACACGGTGATCCAGGTGCAGGAGGACACCGGAACCATCGCTGACGTGCTGCCCCGGCACCTGCTCCGGCGCGGCCAGACCCCGCAGTCCTTTCGGTTGTCCACCATCCGGGCCGCGTACGAGAAGGCGGCCCAAGATCCGAACTTCACCGCCACCGACGACTGCACCGTGGTGCTTCGCTATCTGCCGGAGGTGCCGATCGCCGTCGTGCCGGGCCACGAACGCAACATGAAGGTGACCGAGCCGATCGATGTCTACATCGCTGACAAGTTGTTCCAGCTCACCAGCGCCGACACCCCGACGGCCTTGTCCGACGACGAGTACCGGGAGCGACTGGAGGGCCGGAGCCTGGTGGTCTTCGGCGGTTCTTACGGCATCGGCGGTGACATCGCCGACCTGGCACGATCCCACGGTGCCGACGTGCGGGTGTACTCGCGATCGGCGACGAGCACCCACGTCGAGCGGCGGGCCGACATCGCGGCCGCGGCCGCCGATGCGATCGCGGACCTGGGTCGGGTCGACTTCGTCGTGAACACCGCCGGAACCCTGCCGCGCGGGGAGCTGGCGGAGACCACGGAGGAGACCATCTACTCCGCCACCGACGTCAACTACCTCGCGCCGATCTTCGTGGCGCAGGAGTTCTTCCCCCATCTGCAGCAGACTCGGGGGTCACTGCTGCTCTTCACCTCCTCCTCCTACACCCGCGGCAGATCCGGCTACTCGCTGTACTCCTCCGCCAAAGCGGCCGTGGTGAATCTGACCCAGGCGCTCGCCGACGAGTGGGCCGGGGCCGGGGTGCGGGTGAACTGCATCAACCCCGAGCGGACCGCCACGCCGATGCGGACCCAGGCTTTCGGTGACGAGCCCCCGGGCACGCTGCTGGTGTCGGCGGAAGTCGCTCGCCAGTCGCTGGACGTGCTGCTTTCGGGCCAGACTGGGCACGTGATCGACATTCGGCGGGCGGAAGGCCCGGCTGCGATCGAGAATGGCTGAGCCACGGGTGAGTGTGGTCGTCCCGGTCTACAACGCCGGCGACTTCCTCCAGCGCTGCGTCGACGCGCTGTTGGCCCAATCTCTGCCGGCCGCCGAGCTCGAGTTGATTTTTGTCGACGACGGTTCGACTGACGACAGCTTGGCTCGGCTGCGCGTGCTGGAAGCGGCCCATCCACACGTCCGGGTGTTGACCATCCCGAACTCCGGCTGGCCTGGGAGACCCCGCAACGTCGGGACCGACGCTGCCTTGGGCCGCTACGTCATGTACGTCGACCAGGACGACGTACTCGAACCCGAGGCCCTCGAGCGCATGTACGACTACGGGTCGGCGAACCAGGCCGACGTGATCCTCGGCAAGGTGATCAGCGATTTCCGTGGCGTACACCACTACTTGTACCGGGAGAACCAACCCCGCGCCACGATCTACACCGCCAGGCTGATGAACAGCCAAACTCCGCACAAGATGCTGCGGACAGCCTTCTTGCGCAGCCACGGCATCCGCTTTCCCGAGGGCCGGCGGAGGCTGGAGGATCAGCTCTTCATGACCAAGGCGTACTTCGCGGCGTCGTCGGTGTCGGTGGTGGGCGACTACATCTGCTACCGGTATCTGCGTCAGCCTGACTTCGGCAATGCCGGCTCGCATCGGATCAGCCCCGCGGCCTACTACGACAACCTCCGCGATGTGCTCGACGTCGTCGAGGCCAACACCGAACCCGGAGCTATCCGGGACGGCTTCTATCGCCGATTCCTGAAAACCGAGATGCTCGGCCGGTTGGGCGGCCGGAAGCTGCGCAACGCACCGGCCGAGCATCGGCCGGAACTCCTGGAAGAGATCCGGACCCTGATGTCGGAGCGCTTCGGGCCGGAGGTGGCCGCCGGCCTGCCGGCCGTCCTCCGTACCCGCGCGGCCCTGGTCAGCGCCGGCGACCTCGACGAGCTCATCGCGTTCGATGAACGGATGACGGGGCTTCGGCTGCAGCCGCGATTGGAGCGCGTCGCCGCCGCCGACGGCGCTGCCGTCAGGTTGAGCGTCTCCGCCGAGTACCACTTCGCCGGCGCTCCGCTCCAGCTCGAAGCTTCGGGCAGCGACTGGCTGCTCCCCCGAACGCTGGTCGGGTCGAAGGTTTCCGACGATGATCGGCGGCTGGAGCCCCTTGCAGCTATGGCGGGCGACCTCGTCGTCCGGCATCGAGAGCAGCTCGACGAGTGGTTCCTGCCCGGCGGAATGGACGTCAGGGTCGACGCGGGGGCGGACGGCGGGCGCCTGCGTTGGTCGGGCACCACCGAACTCGATCCTCGATGCGCTGCCGGTGGCGGCCCGTTACGCCGTGGGATACACGACCTGCTCACCCGGGTTGACGCGTTGGGGATCAACCGCACAGTTCGCTTCGGAGCCAAGCGCGCGGCCAGGGCCGGCGCGACCGAACTGCTGATCATCGGTGACGCCCGTTCGCAGCTGTACACCAATCGCGGCGGCAACCTGAGCCTCAAGACCGGTGTCTCCAAGGCGTTCGCGAGCCAATTCGTGCAGAAGTCGGCGGAGGTTTCCCTAGCCGGCGGACTACTGTCCATCCGGCTGCCTGCCGTGCTGGCCGGCCCGCTGGAGGTTCGACTCCGCCGACAAAACGGCGCCCAGCCCCCCGCCCTACGGTTGCCGGCCGACGCTGAAGGACCTACGGGTACGTGGGTCTCCTCCCCGACCGCCCTGGCGGACCTGAACGGTCAATTTCAGGTGGAGGTCGCCCTCGGCTCGGTCGGCAAAGTGGTGCTCGCCCCGGTGACGATCACCGCCACGCCGCGATCCCCGTCGTCGAACCCGATCGAGCGTGGGCTCCGAGCGGCGGCCGGCCGGCTGCCCGCACCACTGCTCACTCGTATCAAGCAGTCAAAGGCCGTTCAACGGCTGCGTAACCGCAGCCGTTGAACCCGGCTAGCTCACTGCTGCCTACAAGACGATGTCGGCCGCGATCAGGTTGTGATCCGACGGCCGTGCGGAGTCGCGCTCCTTCGTCATGTTGATCCACAGATTGGCGCCCTGACTGCCCTGCACCATCAAGACATCGATCCGGGTGGCGATCCCGACCGAGCTGCGCGCCAGCACGGTGTGGTAGTGGTTGATGGTCGGGAAATCCAGATTGATCCGCTGGACCGCGGCGACCGTGTCGTAGTACCCGTTGGCGATCAGCCGGTCGTGTGGAGCGTTGCCGACGAAGTTGTTCTGCCAGGAGTTGATGTCGCCGCCGAAGATGATCGGCCGGTTCCGCGTGTTGAGCGAGTCCATCCGATCGATGATGGTCTTCGCCTGCGCGTCCCGAAGCGCGTTGTACTTGGTCTCGACGGCCGCGGACTTGCTGTGCCGCTGATCGAGGTGAGCCGACACCATGTAGAAGCGCTTACCGGTGGACCTGGCCTCGAACGCCGCGTACGCAGCCTTCCGCTTGGCCTTACCCGAGTCCCCCTTCATGATCGGCAGATCGATCGAGCAGGCGGGATTCCAGTTCTTCTTGCCGGTCTTCTCCGGGCAGTTGCTCAACAACGTGTACTTGCGCGTGTTGTAGAGGATCCGGGTGCCCTGGGTGCCGTGCACGGTACCCGGCTTCTTGTACTGCGTCTCGCGGACGAGTTTGAAGTGCCCGAGACCGATCTTCTTCATCTCTGTGACCAGGCTGGTCGTCTGGCGGCCGACCTTCTTCGTCGAACCGTCCCTGCCGTCTTGTCGACCCGGCGACATCTCCTGGATGGCCACGATGTCGGCACCGCTGGCTTTGATCTCGGCGGCCACCTGGCCCTTGCGCTTCACCCAGTGCCGCTTGTCCCAGGTCGCTTTGGCCGTCCGCACGTTGAAGGTCGCGGCGCGCACCACGGTGCCCTTCGACTTCGCGGCCAGTCCGGGTGGCATGGCTGCCCGCAGGGACGGGAACGCCCGGCTCAGCGTGGTCGAGCCGTCCTGGTTGACCGCGAACAGTCGGTAGTACAGCTGCCGTCCGGTGCCCACCGCCGCCCCGGCGTTCGCGAGGTCCAACTCGTGCAGCCGGTAGGACCGGGCGCTCGCCGGGACCCGGATGGTCGTGGAGTACGGGCCCGTGCCGCCTACCGAAAATGACGTCAGGCCGGTCTTGATCAAGAAGTAGTCGGTGTTGAGGCCGGCCGCCTGCCAGGTGACCAAGATGCCGTCCCCGTCGGGTCGGCTGGTCAACGCCGTGATGGCGCCCGGGTAGGCGGCCGCCGTGGCGGATGGGGGCACGGCCAGCAGGCCGGTGAAGGCGAGCACGAGCGCCGTGCAGACGGCGGCGATGCGTCGGCGGATCATGCCGCACGCTCCGAAGTGGACATCAGGCTCCTCGGGGAAGGTAGAAACCCAGCACTCGCTCAGTACTGAACCGAGTGCTGACTGCAGCTACCCCACCCCGGTAGCGAACTTGTGATCGCGACACTAACCCGAAATCCCCACTAGCGACAATGTCTCTGCTTATTCTGGCCGGTTTGACCGGTTCCCACCTATCCGGAACGGCGTGTCGACCCCTTCGTACATCAGATGCGCGACCATCCCATCGGCCGCGTGTTCCAAGTTGTGACAATGGTCCATCCAGATCCCGGGGTTGTCAGCCGAAAACGCTATTTCGTACGTCTCTTGGTCCAATACGTTCAAGGAGTCCACCCACCAGGGACTGCCGGTGGCTGCGACACCGTTGCGGGACAACACCAGGGCGGTGTGTCCGTGCAGGTGCATGGGGTGCACCTCGCCGCTTCCGTTGTGGATCCGCATCACGACGGTCTCGCCCTCCCGGACCACGTACATCGGGACATGGGGATACAGCTGTCTGTTGATCGACCACCACAGCCCCGGCCGGCCCCTCACGAAGCCGGGGATCCGCCCGACGTCGTAGTCGAAGTGCCGAACCGCCTTTGACGGGTCCAGGCCGGTCGTGGTCGGAGTCCCGTAGGCCAGCAGGTCCACTTCGTCGGTCGGCTGGGGCGGGGCCGGCACGCTCACTCCTGGGGGACCGAGAAGGATCGCCGTCGCCCGGGAGAGCTGGACCCGTACCCCGGAGCCGTCGGCAGGCATCGTGACCTCGAGGTCGGCACGACCGCCGGCGGTGATGGTGGTCGACCTGCCCTCGACCGGGGTCGGCTTGTTGATCTCGTTGCCGTCGATAGCCAGCACCCGGTAGCCGCCGCTGGCCCAGACCTCCATCGGCGCGTTGTCGGTGTTGGCGATTCGGACGCGGACCCGTTCGGCCGCGGCGGCCTGGACCGCGAGGTCGGCCGCCCGACCGTTGATGGTCCGGCTGCCGCCGTAGGTGTGGGCGATCGCTGTCACCTGCCGGCCCGGCGCGTCCGCCTCCTTCGCCGGCCGCACCACGATGAGTCCCAGCAGCCCGCCGACAACTTGCGCATGGGAAACCTGGTGGGAGTGGTACCAGTACGTCCCGACCTGACCGGCGACGAAGCGGTAGACGAAGTTCCCGCCGGGTTCGATGGCGTCCTGGGTCACGCCGGCGACCCCGTCCATGGCGTTCGGCACGTTCAGGCCGTGCCAGTGCATCGAGACCCCCTCAGGCACCGACTCGTTGCGTACCGTGACCTGGACCAGTTGGCCCTGGGTCAGGGTGAGGGTCGGACCGGGCGAGGTGCCGTTCACCGTGAACCCCGGAATCAGCCGGCCGCCGATGTCGAGGTCAGCGGACCGGGTGACCAACTCATACGTCACGTCGGGACGCCGCTTCGGGTCCGCAACCAGATCGACCACCGAGGTCGTCGGGCCCAGGCCATCATGCTGTCCGCCGTGTCCCCCGTGTCCGCCTTGACCCGACACCGGTGCAGGACCGCCGCCGTAGTCCACGGTGCCCATCTCGAGCACCGAGTACGAACTCGGCACCAGGCTTCGCTGCCAGAGGTAACCCAATGGCCCGACGATGGCCAGGGTGGCCAGGACCGGGATCGCAATCCTCAGCCAGCGGCGCCGCGACGAGGCCGGCGACGACGTGCTGTCGCCGGCCGTAGAGACCGACGGCTCCGAACTCGCGGACAACCGCTCAGGAGGCCGGCGCGGCAGTGCCCTCCGCCGCCCGGGCAGGGGCCGTGGCGACGGTTCGCTTGACCCGCATCCCGGCCGTGACGGCGACGCCGAAGAGCACCAAGGCGTTCAGCCCGTGGACCAGACCGAGGAGCGGCGCACCGTGGGCGAAGAGGCCTACCAGCACCTGCAGGACGATCGCCCCGAAGACGAACAACGCCCATTTGACGCCGCCCGAAATCTTGGCGAAGAACGAGAAGATCAGCATCAGCAGACCCAGCAGCGGGATCAGCATCTGACCCACGATGGCATGCAGCATGAACCCGACATCGCCGGTGAAGCTGGCTGTCTGTTGCGCCGCCATGTCGATCACGCCACCCTGCTCGACCCAGGCGAACAGCCCGAAGATCGCGAACACGATCACCGCCGACTGAAACGCCACCAGGCCGGCGATGACGAACGCCAGCACCCGATAAGCAGACTTCATTTCCCCGAATCCTCCTTCGTGTCGAACCACTGCGCCCCATGATGGAGCAGTTGGCGGCCCTCGCGCAGCAGATTTGATCATGTCGTGACGGTCGCCTCGAGCCTGCTGGGAGAGGCGGCCGCCCAGACTGAAATACCGCGGAAACGGGCCTAATTCCAGGCCGGGTCCAACGGCAGCTACAGACCAGCGGCGCCGAAGAGGAGTCCGAGCACGTAGGTGAGGCCGGCGGCGCCGTAGCCGATGGCGAGCTGGCGCAGGGCCCGCTTCAACGGCGATGCCCCCGACAGCACACCGACGATCGCGCCGGTGCAGAGCAGGGCCAGCCCGACCAAAACGGCGGCGATCACGATGGCGAGCAGCCCGCTGGCCCCGAAGAGGTACGGCAATACCGGGACCAGGGCGCCCGAAGCGAAGAAGCAGAAGCTGGACAGGGCGGCGCCCCAGGCCGAGCCGACCGACTCGTGCGGATCGATCCCGGCGGCAACGGGTGAGTCGGCGTCCAGGTTGAGCGAACTCAACACCTGACGGGCGTGCTGATCGGCTTCACTCGGCACCATCCCGCGGGCCCGATAGACCAGGGCCAGTTCGTTCGCGTCGACGTCCAGGTGCGGCAGCGCGGTCTCCGACGCCGGGTCGGGGCGGGTGGACTCCAGCAGTTCGCGCTGCGAGCGGACCGAGACGTACTCCCCCGCGCCCATCGACAACGCACCGGCCAAGAGTCCGGCAATGCCCGCGAAGAGGATGGTCCGTACGTCGACCCCGGTCGCGCCGATGCCGAGGACCAGGGCCAGGTTGCTGACCAGTCCGTCGTTGGCGCCGAAGACGGCGGCCCGGAAGGTGCCCGACAGCCGCTCCCGGCCGCGGGCGGAGAGTCCGCGCAGCACCTCCCCGTGGATCCGTTCGTCCGCGGCCATGGCGTCGGTGGCGTCGGCGTCGTCCTCGTACGGTGACCGGCCCTCGGCCCGCTGCATCAGCGCCAGCACGAAGATGCTGCCGAAGTGTCGGGAGCCGAAGACAAGCAGCCGGGTCCGCAGACTGACCGGGCGCGCCCGCCCGACCTGGTCGCCCAGCAGGTCCAGCCAGTGCTGCTCGTGCCGGGCTTCGGCATCGGCCAGGGCCAGCAGGATCTCCTGCTCGGGGCCGGACCTGCGCTGGCCGAGCTCGCGGTAGACGGCCGCCTCGGCGCGTTCGTCGGCGAGATAGGTCCGCCAGCGACGAAGGGTGGCGGCATCGCGCGTGGAGGCCGTACTGGTCATGGACGAAATCCTCGCAGAATGGGTGCTGTGACAGATCTTCCGCGTCTCGGCTTCCTCCACTGGGTCAGCCCCACGCCGAGTGGCGGGAATCGCTACGACGCGGAACTGCTGGCCGGGCTGCGTCGACTCGGGATGGAGGTCATCGGCGTCCGGGTGCGGTCGAGCCTGGAGGACGAGGCCGGCCTCCGGTCCGAGGCGGCGGCGGCGTTCCCGCAGGAACGGGTCTGGTTGGTCGACGGGATCCTCGCCGGCGCGATGCCCGATCTGATCGCTGCGACGGTTGCCGCCGGTGGCGTCGTGGTCGCGCTGGTCCACCATTTCGCGGCCGACGCCCCTGATCTGGGCCCCGCGAGTCGGGCCAGGGTGGCCGAGGCGGAGGCGGCCGGGCAGCGCGCGGCAAGCGGGGTGCTCTGCACCAGCCGGTGGGCGGCTTCGGAGGTCGGGCGCCGGTACGGGATCGACGCGGTCGGGGTCGCCGTGCCCGGCGTGGAGCGGGCCGACCTCGCGCCCGGCAGCCGGTCGGGCGGCGTCCCGCGACTGCTCAGCCTCGGTTCGTTGACGCCGGTCAAGGATCAGCTCAGCCTGGTGGCCGCGCTGCAATTGGTCGCCGACCTGGACTGGACCGCTCGGATCGTGGGCGGAGACACGGCCGACCCGGGCTATGCGTCGGCGGTACGGGGTGCGATCGGGACGGCAGGGCTGGCCGACCGGATCCAGGCGCCCGGCGCGCTCGGCGGGGATGAGCTGTCGGCCGAATGGGACGCGGCCGATCTGCTCGTCCAGCCGTCGCGATCGGAGACGTACGGACTGGTCGTGGTGGAGGCAATCGCCCGCGGCATCCCGGCCGTGGTCACCGACGGCACCGGACTGGTCGAGGCGCTGCAGGCGGGCCGGCGGCCGGGCGAACCGCTCGCCGGCGCCCGCACCCCGCCCGGCCGTCCGGGCGAGCTCGCCGACGTGCTGCGCAACTGGCTCACCACTGACGAGTTGGCGTCTCGCTGGCGGGCGGCCGCGAGGACGCAGCGCGACCGGCTGCCCGGCTGGTCGCACACCGCGGCCACGGCGGCGAGGTATCTCGCAGACCTGGCATGATCCCCAGATGACCCGACCGAAGCAGTGGGATGCGGCCGGCTACGACGCGGAGTTCGGCTACGTGTCCGGCTTCGGCGGCGGGGTGCTGGAGTGGCTCGACCCCGGGCCGGGCCTGCGCGTTCTCGACCTCGGCTGCGGGACCGGAGAGCTGTTGTTGGAGCTGCTGGCGGCCGGAGCGGACGCGCACGGACTCGACGCCGACCCGGCCATGATCGAACGCGCCGGCGCCCGGGTCGGGGTCGAGCGGGTGCGGTTGCTCGACGCCCAGACCTTCACCGTCCCGGACCCCTTCGACGCCGTCTTCTCCAACGCGGCCCTGCACTGGATGCGTGAGCCGAGGGCCGTGATCGCGTCGGTGCGGGCGGCGTTGATACCCGGCGGCCGGTTCGTGGCGGAGATGGGCGCGGGCCGCAACATGGCGACGATCGTCGGGGCGCTCCGGCGGGCCCGGGCGGCTCACGACCATGATCCGGACGTTCCGCTGCCGTGGTTCTTCCCCAGCCCGGCGCAATATGCCGGGCTGCTCGAGGAGGGCGGCTTCGAGGTGCGGCGGTTGGCGTACTTCCCCCGGGACACTCTGCTGGTCGACGGCCCGAATCCGGTCGGAGACTGGGTGGAGATGTTCGCCGGCCAGATGATCGACGACCTGCCGGCCGACGTCCGGACCGCGGTGCTGACCGACGTCGGCGACCTGACCCGGGATGAGCTCCTTCGTGACGGCCATTGGTACGCCGACTACTGGCGGCTCCGCTTCGAGGCGGTGCGCACGTCGTGAAATGTCGGGCTGACAGGATTTGAACCTGCGACCCCGTGACCCCCAGTCACGTGCGCTACCAAACTGCGCCACAGCCCGTGTCGCTCCGGCCGATCAGGCCGTTGCTCCGACGGAGGACTCTACTACGGCCCAGCCGTCGCCCCGGTCGTGATCACTTCGCCCCGCGCTTCTGCCGGGCCCGGACCTGCAGGTGGATCGGGGTACCGACGAAGCCGAACTCCTCGCGCAGCCGGCGCTCGACGAAGCGCAGGTAGCCCGGGTCCAGCTGCCCGGAGGTGAACAGCACGAAGGTCGGCGGGCCGGTCTGGGCTTGGGTGCCGAACAGGATCCGCGACTGCTTGCCACCCCGGACGGGGTGCGGATGGGCGGCCACGATCCGGCCGAGAAAGGCGTTGAGCTTGCCCGTCGAGATCCGGGTCTCCCAACCGTCCAGCGCCTCCTGGATCGCCGCTCCGAGTTTGTCGACGTGGCGCCCCGTCGTGGCGGACACGTTCACCCGAGCGGCCCAGCCGAACTGGACCAGGTCCCGTTCGATCTCCCGGCCGAGGTAGCGGCGCCGCTCGTCGTCGGTCAGGTCCCACTTGTTGAAGGCGATCAGCAGCGCACGACCGGCCTCCTCCACCGCGGTCAGGATCCGCAGATCCTGCTCGGTCACGGGTTCGCTGGCGTCGACGACGACGATGCAGACCTCGGCCCGTTCGATGGCGCCGTGGGTGCGCAGACTCGCGTAGTACTCGTGCCCGGTCGCCTCCTTCACCCGCCTCCGGATGCCGGCGGTGTCGACGAAGCGGTAGAGCGTGCCGTCGACCTCGACGAGTTCGTCGACCGGGTCGACCGTGGTCCCGGCGGCGTCGTGCACCACCACCCGCTGCTGTCCCGCCACCTTGTTCAGCAGGCTCGACTTGCCCACGTTGGGCTTGCCGACGATGGCGACTCGGCGTGGTCCGCCCTCGGCGGAGTCCCGTTCTCGCGGGGCCTCGGGCAGCGCGTCGAGAATGGCGTCGAGCAGGTCGCCGCTGCCGCGGCCGTGCAGGGCCGAGACGGGGTACGGCTCGCCGAGCCCCAGGTTCCACATCGTCGCGGCCTCGGCCTCGGTCCGCTGGTCGTCCACCTTGTTGGCCGCGAGCACGACGGGCTTCTGACTGCGCCGCAGTACCCGGACGACCGCCTCGTCGGCGTCGAGCGTGCCGACCGTCGCATCCACCACGAACACCACGGCGTCGGCGGTGCTGATCGCCATCTCGGCCTGCTCGGCGATCTGCGCCGCCATCCCGGTGGCGTCGGAGATCCAGCCACCCGTGTCCACCACGACGAAGCGGCGGCCGTTCCAGATCGCGTCGTACGACACCCGGTCGCGCGTCACCCCCGGCGTGTCCTGCACCACCGCCTCGCGGCGACCCAGGAACCGGTTGACCAACGTCGACTTACCGACATTCGGTCGGCCGACGACGGCGACGACGGGCGGGATCTCCAGGTCGTCGGTCGCGTCTTCGGTGTTTGTGTCCGTCATCGGTTCACGTCGGCCGCCGGGGCCCGCAGCGGCTCCACGAGACGGCAGATCTCGTCGACCACCTCATCGAGGCTCAGATGGGTCGAGTCGACCAGCTCGACTCCGTCGGCGGGTTCGTGGAACGAGGCGACCGTGGAGTCATCGCGGTCACGCCGGATGACCTGGTCGGTCACGGCGTCGGCCGCGTGGGCCGCACCCAGTTCGGCGTGCCGGCGCCGGACCCGCGCCTGCGGATCGGCGACCAGCAGCACCCGTACGTCCGCGTCCGGGTAGACCACGGTGGTGATGTCGCGTCCTTCGGCCACCACCCCTGGTCCGGGGGCGTCCATGATCGTCCGCTGCCGGGCGATCAGGTCGGCCCGGACGTCGAGATTGGTGGCGATGCCGCTCACGGCCGCGGACACGGCGGGCTCGCGGATGGCCTCGGTCACGTCGTGGCCGTTGATGGCGATCCGCGGGTTCTCTGGGTCCGTCTCGATGTCCAGCACCGCCGCGCGGGTCAGGGTGGCCACGGCCGCCCGATCCGCCGCGGGGACCCCTTCGGCGAGCGTCAACCAGGTCACCGCGCGATACATCGCGCCGGTGTCGAGGAACGCGAGACCCAGCCGCTGGGCGACGCCGCGCGCGGTGCTGGATTTGCCCGAGCCACTCGGGCCGTCGATGGCCACGATGACTCGCGAGCGCTCGCTGGAGGGGTGTGGCACGTGCGCCACCCTATCGACTGGGCCCTCTTCAGGGCTGGACGTCCCAGCCGAGGGCGAGCATCCGGGCGGCCAGGCCGGCCACTTGGTCGGGCGCCACGGCGACCGAGAGGTAGCCGACCTGCCGGTTCTGGTCGTGCTCGATCGAGATGTCCTCGATGTTGACCCCGGCCTCCCCGATGTCGGCGAACAGCCGGCCCAGGGCGCCCGGCGCGTCGGGGATCTCGACCGTCACCTGCCCGTACGCCACCGGCGGGGCGCCGTGCTTGCCCGGGATCCGCCGCGAACCCTGCACTCCGCGTTCCAGCTGGGCCCGCAGCGCCGGGCGCTCCCCCACCGGCGGGCCGTCCAGCGCCGCGATGACCGCGTCGAGCTCGGACCGGACCGAGCGCAACTCACTCAGCACCGCGGTCGAGTTGGCGGCCACGATCTGCTCCCAGAGTCCCGGGTCGCTGGCCGCGATCCGGGTGACGTCGCGGAGGCCCTGTCCGGCCAGGGTGAGGTCTCCCGCCGGTACGGCGTTCAGGTGCCCCGCCATCAACACCGACATCAGGTGCGGCAGGTGCGAAACCCGGGCGACCGCGGCGTCGTGGTCGAGGACGTCCATCGTGACCAGCCGCGCACCGCAGGCGGTGGCCATCGAGGTCACCGCCGCGACCGCCCACGCCGCGGAGCGGCGGTGCGGGGTGATCACCCAGGTTCGGTCGCGGAACAGGTCCGCCCGGGCCGCCACCGGCCCCGAGTGCTGCAGGCCGGCCATCGGGTGCGACCCGACGTAGCGGTGCCGCTCGGCCTTGAACTCCGGATGCGTCCAGATGGCGTCGAGCACGCCGGCCTTGACGGACCCCACGTCGGTCACGGCCGCGTTCGGGTAGTCGAGCAGGGCCCGGCCGATCACCTCCGGGAGAGCGCGTGGCGGCACTGCGACGACGACCAGTCCGACCTCGCCCGACGCGATGGCCGCGGCGGTCCCGGCGCCTCGACTCTCCGCCACCCGGGCGTGACTGGATTGCCGGTCGCTCAGGTGCACCCGCCAGCCGGCCGCGGTCAACGCGCAGCCGACCGAGGCGCCGATCAGCCCGGTGCCGATGACCAGGACCGGCGGCGTACCGGCGCGCTCGCCGGTGCTCACTCCTCGGCTGGCGGCAGGTCGGTGGGCGGCAAGTCGGTGGGCGCCAGGTTGGTGGGCGGCAGGTCGGTCTCGGGCACGGACTCCGGGGCCACCGCTGGAGGCGCCTCCACCCCGGGATCCGCCGGAACCGATCCGCCCAGCAGGGCCCCCAGCCGGCTGCCGGTTATCCGCCGGAACTTGCGCGGGCGCGCCCGGGTCCGATCCAGGATCGCCACCTCGAGCGCCTCCACCCCGAGCTCACGCAGACTGCCGTTGGCGCCGCCGTCCTCGCTCAGCGCGCGGACGGCCAACTGGATGGCGGCGGCCAGATCGAGACCGGCCGTGAAGCCGTTGCCCACGTTCGTGCTGATCACCTCGGCCGATCCGCCCATCACCGCGAAGTCGTCCTCGTCGGCCACCGAGCCGTCGTAGGTCAATCGGTAGATCTGATCCTCCTCGGCCGTCGCCCCGAGCTCGGCGACGATGATCTCCACCTCGTACGGCTTCTCCCCGCCGCTGGAGAAGATCGTGCCGAGCAACTGCGCGTACGCGTTGGCGAGCCCCCGACCGGTGACGTCGGTCCGGTCGTAGCTGTAGCCGCGGAGGTCGGCGTACCGGATCCCGGCGGTGCGGAGATTCTCGAACTCGTTGTAGCGGCCGACCGCGGCGAACCCGATCCGGTCGTAGATCTCGCTGACCTTGTGCAGGGCCTGGGAGCGGTTCTCGGCGACGAACACGATGCCGTCGGCGTAGTGCAGCACCACCACCGAGCGGCCCCGCGCGATGCCCTTGCGGGCGAAGTCGGCCCGGTCCTTCATCTGCTGCTCGGGGGCGACGTAGAAAGGCATGCTCATGAAAGGGTCCTCATTGCAGGGGTGCCCCCGGTCCGTCGGGACGCTGCATCCGGGCATCCATCATCGCGTTGACCATGGTGGCGATCTGGTCCTCGGCCACCCGCTGCACCCCGTCGCCGGTCGCGAGCATCACCACGGGGTAGATCCGTCGGGTCAGGTCCGGGCCGCCGGTGGCAGAGTCGTCGTCGGAGGCGTCGTACAGGGCCTGGATGACCGCCATGGTGGCTCCGGCCGCGTCCAGATCTGGTCTGTACAGCTTCTTCAGCGAGCCCCGGGCAAAGACCGAGCCGGAACCGACGGAGAAGAAGGCGTGCTCCTCGTACCGCCCGCCGGTGGCGTCGTAGGAGAAGATCCGGCCCTCCTCGGTGGCCAGATCCCAGCCCGCGAACAGCGGTACGACGACCAGGCCCTGCAGGGCCAGCGCGAGATTCTGCCGGATCATCGTGGCCAGCCGGTTCGCCTTGCCGACCATCGACAGCGGGGCGCCCTCGATCTTCTCGTAGTGCTCCAGCTCGACCTGGAACAGTCCAACCATCTCGACCGCGATGCCGGCGGCGCCGGCGATGCCGATGATGGAGAACTCATCGGCCGGGAACACCTTCTCGATGTCCCGCTGCGCGATCATGTTGCCCATCGTCGCCCGCCGGTCGCCGGCCACGACCACGCCGCCGGGGAACGTCGCGGCGACGATCGTCGTCCCGTGCGGCGCCAGCTCGCCGAGGCCGGGCGCGGCCGGCCGGCTCGTGGGCAGCACACTCGGGTTGACCAGCGCGGCGAACTCGCTGAACGAGGACGTGCCTGCGGTCAGAAAGGCCTGCGGGAGCCCCGACCGATCTGGCGACCCTGGACTCACTGCCCGCCCTTCTGCACGAAGGAGCGCACGAACTCCTCGGCGTTGGTCTCCAGCACGTCGTCGATCTCGGACAGCAGCGAATCCACCTCGGAGTCGAGTTCGGCTTTGTGTTCGGCCGAGTGCGCCGCGTCGGCGGGCGCCAGGTCCTCGACGGGCTCCTGCTCGGTTCGGCGGGTCCGGCTCCGGGCTTGCTCTGATTCGGGCATGGCGGGTGCTCCTCTGGGTCGCATGCACTCGGGTCGCCAGCCTAGTGCGCGGCACCGACGAGCCTCGGTTGATTCCGTCGCGACCTCTGCGGCAGCCGCGAAACCCGACCTTCGTTGGAAACGACGGGTCGAGCCGAGGGCGGCGCCGCGAAACCCGACCTTGGTCGGAAAAGACGGGTCGAGGCGGAAGGTGGCGCCGCGAAACTCGACTTAGGTCGGGAAAGACGGCTCGAGCCGGAGGGCGGCACCGCGAAACTCGACACTGGTCGGGAAAGACGGCTCGAGACGGAAGGCGGCCCCGCGCAACTCGCGTACGGTCGGAAACGCAGCTCGGGTTGGGGGCCCCTCAACGGCCGAGGGCGGCGAACAGCTCCGTCACGTCGGCGCAAGCGTCGATCATCGCCCCGACCTGCTGCCGGGTGCCACGGAGCGGATCGAGCAGCGGGACCCGCTGCAGCGCCGGGCGACCGGGCACGTCGAAGATGACCGAGTCCCACGACGCCGCCACGACGGCCGACCCGAACTTCTCGGTCACCCGACCGCGGAAGTACGCGCGGGTGTCCTCCGGCGGTTGGGTACGGGCCCGCTCGACCTCTTCGGCGGTGACCAGCCGGCGCATCTTGCCCTTGGCCACCAAGGCGGCGTAGAGGCTGCGGCGCGGGTCGACGTCGCAGTACTGCAGATCGATGAGCGCCAGCTTCGCCGAGTCCCAGCCGATGCCGTCACGACTGCGGTAGGACTCCATCAGCGAAAGCTTCGCGACCCAGTCGAGCTGGTCGGCCAACTCCATCGGGTCCCGGCGCAAGGCGTCCAGGCAATCCTGCCAGCGGCCGAAGACGTCCTTGGCCTCGATCCGGGCCGTCTCCGCCAGGTCGCCGGCGATCCGCTCGTAACACGCCCGGCTGGCCTCGAGGTAGATCTCCTGCAGGTCGACCGCCGTCAGGGTGCGCCCGTCGGCCAGGTTCAGCACCACCCGGCAGGTCGGGTCGTGACTAACCGCACGCATGGCGGCGACGGGGGTCTCCAACCGGACGTCGACCGGCATCAGACCGGCCTCGATCACCCGCAGTACCCAGGCAGCGCTGCCGACCTTCAGGTAGGTGGAGATCTCCGACAGGTTCGCGTCACCGGTGATCACGTGCAGCCGCCGGTGCCGGGACGGGTCGGCGTGCGGTTCGTCTCGGGTGTTGATGATCGGCCGGTTGAGGGTGGTCTCCAGCCCGACCTCGGCCTCGAAGTAGTCCGCTCGTTGGCCGATCTGGAAGCCCGGTTGCTGACTGGCCTGGCCGATCCCCACCCGGCCCGCGCCGGTGATCACCTGCCGGGAGACCAGGAACGCGCTGAACTGGGTGACGATCCGGTCGAACGGGGTGCTCCGGTCCAGCAGGTAGTTCTCGTGGGTGCCGTAGGACGCACCCTTGCCATCGGTGTTGTTCTTGTAGAGGCGGATGGAACGGCCGAGACTCTGACTGGCGCGTTGCGCGGCGATCGCCATCACGGCGTCGCCGGCCTGGTCGTACCGAACCGCGTCCAGTGCGGAGGTGACCTCGGGCCCGGAGTACTCGGGGTGAGCATGGTCCACATAGAGCCGGGCGCCGTTGGTCAAGATCACGTTGGCCATGCCGAGGTCGGTGTCGGTCAACTGGTCGGGATGGGCCTGGGCGCGGGAGATCTCGTACCCGCGGATGTCGCGCAGCGGGGTCTCGGTCTCGTAGTCCCAGCCGGCGGGCTGTCCGGGGGTCGTCCAGCCGTACGCCTTGACCACGTGGTTGGACAGCTGCATCGGATGAAGATCTTCGCCGCCGGGCCCGCCGATGGCGCTGATGCCGTACTCCGTTTCGATCCCCAGCACCCGCTGCGGTGCGACCTCCTCGTCGGTCGCGTCGCTACTGGGTCGTCCGGACATACGACCGAGCGTAGTGTTCCGGCCCAGCCAGCGATCCACCTCGTGCCCCGAGTCTTGTCAGCGACCCGGTTCCGGAGCCTGTCGTCCAGCTGGTGCCCTCAGCCTGTCGAAGGACTCATCCCCTCTGGTTGCCGCTGTTCCAGCGAGGTCAGCGGCCACTGCTTCGACAGGCTCAGCCAACGAACTCGCGCGTAGGGTTGGCGGCGTGAGGACGTGGGTGGCCGCCGTCGCGGACGTGGCCGCCATCGGGGTGTTCGCGGCGCTGGGTCGGGCTAGTCACGCCGAACTCAACGGAGTCACGGGGATTGCGGAGACCGCATGGCCGTTCGTCGCGGGCTGGGCGGCGGGTGCAGCGCTCACCCGCTTCTGGCGCCGACCGGCGTCGTTGCCGACGGGCGTCGCGGTCTGGGTGTCCGCCGTGGTCGGCGGCATGGCGCTGCGCGTCGCGACTGGCGCCGGGGTCCAGCCCTCGTTCGTGATCGTCGCGGCCAGCGCCCTGGCGATCCTCCTGCTGGGCTGGCGCGCCGTCGGCGCTCTCGCCATCCGGCGCCGCCGTACTGCGTCCACCGGGGCCTGATCCGGCTCAGAAAGTACACGACTGTCGGGAAATCGCAGGGACACGCCTGCCACTGCCCCGAATTCAGGGAAACTGTCGACAGTTTCCCTGAATTTGGCGTGGGGGCCGCGGGGGCCGCGGGTTGGACCGCGGGTTGGAGCGGGTTGGCGCGGGTGCGTCGGGTGCGTAGCTACTACAGGTACTGGCCCGTGTTCGACACCGTGTCGATGGAGCGGCCGGGAGTGGTGCCCTTCTTCGAGGAGATCAGGGTCCGGATGAAGACGATCCGCTCGCCCTTCTTGCCCGAGATCTTGGCCCAGTCGTCGGGGTTGGTGGTGTTGGGCAGATCCTCGTTCTCGGCGAACTCGTCCAGGCAGGCCTGCAGCAGGTGGCCGATCCGGATGCCCCGGATCCCGGTGTCCAGCAGGTCCTTGATCGCCATCTTCTTGGCCCGGTCGACGATGTTTTGGATCATGGCCCCGGAGTTGAAGTCCTTGAAGTAGAGGACCTCCTTGTCGCCACCGGCGTAGGTGACCTCGAGGAACTGGTTCTCCTCCGACTCCTCATACATCCGGGCCACGGTACGGTCGATCATGCCCTGCACGGTGGCCGCCGGATCCTGCTCGAATTCGGCCAGATCCTCGCTGTGCAAGGGAAGGGTACGGGTCAGGTACTTGCTGAAGATCTCCCGGGCGGCCTCGAAGTCGGGCCGCTCGATCTTGATCTTCACGTCCAGCCGACCGGGTCGCAGGATGGCGGGATCGATCATGTCCTCGCGGTTGGAGGCGCCGATGATGATCACGTTGTCCAGGCCCTCGACGCCGTCGATCTCGCTCAGCAGCTGCGGCACGATGGTGTTCTCGACGTCGGAGGAGACCCCGGAGCCACGGGTCCGGAACAGGGAATCCATCTCGTCGAAGAAGACGATCACGGGCATCCCGTCGGACGCCTTTTCCCGCGCCCGCTGGAAGACCAGCCGGATGTGTCGTTCGGTCTCCCCCACGTACTTGTTCAGCAGCTCAGGACCCTTGATGTTCAAGAAGAAGCTGCGGCCCTCCTGGCCGGTCCGCTCACTGACCTTCTTGGCCAGCGAGTTCGCCACCGCCTTGGCGATGAGCGTCTTGCCACAGCCCGGCGGCCCGTACAACAAGATGCCCTTGGGCGCCTTCAGCTCGTGCTCGGCGAACAGTTCGCGGTGCAGGAACGGCAACTCGACCGCATCCCGGATGGCCTCGATCTGGGAGCCGAGACCGCCGATCACCGTGTAGTCGATGTCCGGCACCTCTTCGAGGACCAGTTCCTCGACGTCCAGCTTGGGCACCCGCTCGTACGCGAAGTGGATCCGCCGGTCGATGAGCAGCGAGTCCCCGGAGCGGATCGGCTGGTCCTTCAGCCGGTGCGCGAGCCGGACCACGGTCTCTTCGTCGCCGTGGCCGACGACGAGCGCCCGGGTCTTGTCCTCGAGCACCTCCTTCAGCAGCACGACCTCGCCGACCTCGTCGAACTCGAGCACGTCGACGAGATTGAGGGCCTCGTTGACCATCACCTCGCGGCCCGGCTCTAGGGACTCGATGTCGACGTCGGGACTGACGCTCACCCGCATCTTGCGGCCGGAGGTGTAGATGTCGGCCGTGCCCTCCTCGCCGGCGCCGCAGGTAGACCCCGAAGCTGGCCGGCGGCTGGGCGAGCCGGTCGACCTCGGACTTCAGTGAGACGATCTGGTCCCGGGCCTCGCGCAGCGTGGCCGCGAGCCGTTCGTTGTTGGCCGCGGTGTTGCGCGCCTCCTGGCGCGAGTCGGCGAGTCGCCGCTCGAGCATCGCCAGATCATGCGGATGGGAGGCGATCCGCTCACGCATCCGGTCCAGTTCTGCCCGCAACTGCGAGAGCGCGGTTTCGCGACCGTCTCCGCCCCGGTCGGGTATGGATCCTGACATGGCACACACCTCCCTGTCCTCGAAACAGTACCCGCCGGATCAGCGGGGCCCGAGATAATCATCTCCGTACGCGCCGGGGGCTGGGCGACGTTTACGTAACGGTGCCGCTACACCGGGCGCCAGCCGTCGGGTGAAGATCAGGAAGCCGGTGTGCCCGATCATCGCGTGCTTGGGCCGGACGGCGAGGCCCTCCGCCTGCCAGTTACGCAGCATCGTCTCCGCCGCGTCGGGTTCGGTGAACCCGGTGTGCACGCGCAGGGTCTCCACCGTTCGGGCGAGTTGGGTCGTGGTCGCGACGTAGCAGCAGAGCACCCCGCCCGGGACCAGCAGCTCGGCGACGACGTCGACGCACTCCCACGGCGCCAGCATGTCCAGCACCACCCGATCGAACGACTGGCCCGGTTCCGGGTCGGCGGTCAGCGACTCCACCAGGTCGCCCACCCGGAGCTCCCAGGCCGGATGCGGCCCGCCCAGGAAGTCCTCGACATTGCGACGGGCGACATCGGCGAAGTCGGCGCGCCGCTCGTACGACACCAGTCGTCCGGTCGGGCCCACCGCGCGCAGCAGCCACAGAGTGAGGGCACCCGAACCGGCCCCGGCCTCCAGCACCCGGGCCCCGGGGAACACGTCGGCCGCGCCGAGGATCTGGGCCGCATCCTTCGGATAGACGACGGCGGCGCCCCGCGGCATCTTCACCGTGACGTCGGACAGCAGCGGCCGCAAGGCCAGATAGGCGACCCCGCCACTCGAGGTGACCACGACCCCCTCGGGTCCGCCGAGCAAGTCGTCGTGGGCGATCGCGCCCTTCGCGGTGTGGAACGCCTCGCCCGCAGCCAGCAGCACGGAGTGCTGCCGAGCCTTCGGGTCGGTGAGGGTCACCCGGTCGCCGGGCCGCAACGGTCCACGGGTGACCCCGCCGTACCGGGCCGGATCCTCGATGCCCGTCTCGCTTCCTACCTCGACCGCACCGTCAACCACGGCGCATCCCGAACAGGCCCAGCTGCCAGCCGGGACCGAAGGAGCCGAGCGCCACGCTCACGCCCTCGCGGGCGAAGATGTACTCGTCGGATTGGGTCAGGGGCAGCAGCACGAGATCCACGGCCGCTTGCTTCTGCAGCCCGCCGAGCACCCGCAGTCGCTCCTCCTCCTGCTCGATGGGCAGGCTCTGGTAGCGAAGCTGCAGGGTGTTGATCGAGGGCCGCGTTGTCCGGCGGCGGGTTCTCCAGGTACGGCAGCAGCCAGGCCAGCCCGGTCGCCGTGAACGCCTTGCGGTCGACCAGCACGAGGTCGGTGTCGGGCTCGCCGGGCCGCAGCCGGACGGTCATCCCGCCGGTGTCCTCCAGCCGGGTACGGATCTGATTGGCCTGGTCCTGACCGTCGGGAATGGTGGGGTCGTAGCCGAGGGTGAGGTTGATGCGGTTCGACCAGGTGATCTTGGGCTCGCGCCTTGCCTCCCAGCGGGAACGAGCTGACGTTGCCGGTGACACCTCCGGGCACGATCGAATCCAGGGTCCGGTCGCCCTGCAACGCGACCGCGATCGCCTGCCGTTTCGGCCGGTCCAGCCGCCTGATCGCGTCGGCGGAGAGCTGCAGCATCCGGATCCGGACGCCGGTGTACGGCTGGATGGTGTACCCGTCGTCGGTGAGCTTGCCCGGATTGACGACGATCTGGCGGCCGAAGCGGGTGATGGCGGCGCCGTTCAGCCCACGCCAGGCGACATCGACCGTGCCCTTGGCCATCGCGTCCTCGATCGACGCCGAGTCCGCCACCGTCTGGTAGGTGATCTCCTCGCTCTGGGCCGGGGTCCGGCCCACGTACTTCTCGTATTTCGCCAGCTGGATGGTGTTCCCGCTGAACGCGGTGACCGCGAACGGGCCCGACCCGACGATCGGCTGATCGGCGGCCCGCAGGTTGTCGGCGTCGTAGGTCTTGGAATCGACGATCGAGGCGGCCGGCGAGGCGAGAGCCCAGCCGATCTGGCTGTCGAGCCGACCGAGCACGAACCGGACGGTACGCGGGTCCGGCGTCTCCACCCGGCGGATCGCGTCGAGCAGCACCGCCGACGAGCCGGGAACGGCCAGCCGCATCGCCCGGTCGATGCTGAACTTCACGTCCCGGGAGGTGACCGGATTGCCGTTGTGGAAGAACAGGTCGTCATTGAGCGTGCAGGTGAAGATCGTCTCGCCGGTGAACAGGCAGTCGCGAGCGGCGTCCGGGCGCAGCACCGACTGGCCGGGTTCGGCGCTCATCAGCCGCTGGAAGACGTTGATCGGAACCAACATGGAGGACTGCTCGGTGGCGCCGGCCGGGTCGACCGCGCGGATCCGGTCCGTACTCAGCACCGTGAACGGCCGCGGCTCGGACGCCGTCGCAGTTGGCGCGGGACGAGGGCTCGGTCCGTCGAGATGGCAACCGGCGAGAGCCATCAGGAGGCAGGGCCAGCAAGGCGCCGACGACCCGCCTAACCAAATTCATGGGCCTGCTTCATCAGCGCGACGACGCCGGCGGCGTCGAGCCCGGCGAGGGTCTCACGCTGCAGCCGGCGCGGCGCAGACGGCACGGAGACCAAGTTCGGGACCGCGACGACGAAGGCGCCGGCCGCGTTGGCCGACCGAGCGCCGGTGGCGGAATCCTCGAACACGACACAGTGCCGCGCATCGACATCCAGGATCCGGCAGGCCCGCTCGTAGGGCTCCGGGTGCGGCTTGCCGAGCCGCACCTCATCACCGGCCACCGACACCTGGAAGGTGTCGGCCGGCAGCCTCTTGATCGCAGCGTCCAGCAGGACCCGGTAGGACGCCGAGACCAGGGCGCACGGGATCCCCGCATCTCGAAGCGACGCCAGCAGATCGAGAGCGCCGGGCCGCCAATCGATCTCGCCCGCCTCCAGGCCGTGCAGGACCCGGGTAGCATCTGCTCCACGACCCACGCCGGGGAGAGGTCCGGTCGGCCGATCACGTTGAGGATGTAGGCGCCGGAGTCGAGCAGTGAGTTGCCGACCAGCTGCTCGGCGTGAGCGTGGGACCAGTGACCGCCGAGTGAGTGGACGAGGTCGTACTCCGCCTCGACCCAGAGCGGCTCGGTGTCGGCCAGGGTGCCGTCGAAGTCCCACAGGGCCGCCTGCAGGACACCAGTCGAAGTGCTCATTGCCGCGCCATTCTTCCAGCCGCCGAAGCCCAGGCGCGAATCCGCAGCCTCGCGCGCAGCACCACCGTCGATCGAGGCGGGTCCGGGAGTCGGCGGACGATCCCGCGGCTACTCAATCCTCAGGGTCGTAACCGAGATTCGGCGAGAGCCAGCGCTCGGCCTCGGCGAGGGTCCAGCCCTTCCGCTCCGCGTAGGAGGCGACCTGGTCGCGACCGAGCCGGCCGACGACGAAGTACTGCGACTGGGGGTGGGAGAAGTACCAGCCGCTGACCGACGCGCCGGGCCACATGGCCATGGACTCGGTCAGCTGGATGCCGGTCCGCGCCTCGACGTCGAGGAGTCGCCACAAGGTCTGCTTCTCGGTGTGCTCGGGACACGATGGGTATCCCGGCGCCGGCCGGATGCCCCGGTAGCGCTCCGCGATCAGGGACGCGTTGTCCAGCGACTCCTGCGGGGCGTACCCCCAGAACTCCTCCCGGACGCGCTGGTGGAGCCGCTCGGCGAACGCCTCGGCCAGCCGGTCGGCCAGTGACTCGAGCAGGATCGCGTCGTAGTCGTCGAGGGCGGCCTTGAACTCGGCCACCTTCTCGGCGCTGCCGACCCCGGCGGTGACCGCGAAGGCGCCCACGTAGTCGGCGAGCCCGGTGTCCTTCGGCGCCACGAAGTCGCCGTTGGACCGGTGGGGGATGTTGTCGCGGTGCTGGCCCTGCTGGCGCAGGTTGACCAGCGTCGCGACCCGCTCCGTCCGGGCCTCGTCGGCGTACACCTCGATGTCGTCGCCGACGGCGTTGGCTGCGAAGAGGCCGAACACGCCCTTGGCCGTCAGCCACTTCTCCCGGGTCAACCGATCGAGCATCTGCTGGGCGTCGTCGTACAGCTTCCGCGCCGCTTCCCCGGAGGCCGGGTTGTTGAGGATGTCGGGGAACTTGCCCTTCATCTCCCAGGCGTTGAAGAACGGCTGCCAGTCGATCAGCGGGCGCAGCTCGGCGAGGTCGTAGTCGTCGAACGACGTCACCCCGAGTCGGTTCGGCACCGGCGGTCGATAGCCCGACCAGTCGATCGGGGTGCGGTTGGCCCGGGCCTGCTCGAGCGTGAGCAGCGCCCGTTCGCCCTTGCCGGCGTGCCGCTGCCGCAGCGACGCGTAGTCGGCCTCGGTGTCGGCCAGCAACTTGGGTCGCTGCTGATCCGACAGCAGGGCCGCGGCGACCGGTACCGAGCGGGACGCGTCCTTGACCCACAGCACCGGACCGGAGTAGCGCGGCGTCACCTTCACGGCGGTGTGGGCCCGCGAGGTGGTGGCGCCGCCGATCAGCAGGGGGATGTCGAAGCCCTGGCGCTCCATCTCGGTCGCGAAGTTGACCATCTCGTCCAGGGACGGGGTGATCAGACCGGAGAGGCCGATCAGGTCGGCGTTGATCTCCTTCGCCTTGTCGAGGATCTTCTGCGCGGGCACCATCACCCCGAGATCGACGACCTCGTAGTTGTTGCACTGCAGGACGACGCCGACGATGTTCTTGCCGATGTCGTGGACGTCACCCTTCACCGTGGCCATCACGATCGTGCCCTTGGTCGTCTCCGCGTCACCGGGTCGCTTCTCGGCCTCGATGAACGGGATCAGGTACGCGACGGCCTTCTTCATCACCCGGGCCGACTTGACGACCTGGGGCAGGAACATCTTGCCGGCACCGAACAGATCACCGACGACGTTCATGCCGGTCATCAGCGGACCCTCGATCACCTCGATCGGCCGGCCACCCCGCGCGGAGATCTCTTGCCGCAGCTCCTCGGTATCGGCTTCGACGTAGGCGTCCAGACCCTTGACCAGCGCGTGCGTGATGCGCTCGGTCACCGGCAGGCTGCGCCACTCGTCGACGCTCTGCTCCTCCGCGACGCCGGAGCCGCGATGCTGCTCGGCGACCTCGAGCAGCCGCTCGGTCGCGTCCGGACGCCGGTTCAAGATCACGTCCTCGATCCGGTCCCGGAAGTCCTGGATCGATCTCGTCGTAGACGACGAGGGCACCGGCGTTGACGATGCCCATCGACAACCCGGCCCTGATCGCGTGGTAGAGGAAGACCGCGTGGATCGCCTCGCGCACGGGATTGTTGCCCCGGAAGGAGAAGGACACGTTGGAGATGCCGCCGGAGATCTGGGCGCCGGGCAGATTCTCGGTGATCCAGCGCGCGGCCTCGATGAAGTCCACGCCGTAGGTCGCGTGCTCCTCGATCCCGGTCGCCACCGCGAAGACGTTGGGGTCGAAGATGATGTCCTCGGCCGGGAATCCGACCTCGTCGACCAGGATCCGGTACGCGCGCCCGCAGATCCGCTTGCGGGCCTCGAGATCGGCGGCCTGTCCGTTCTCGTCGAAGGCCATCACGACCGCCGCTGCACCGTACTTGCGGCAGAGCCGGGCCTGCGCGCGGAACTTCTCCTCGCCCTCCTTGAGCGAGATCGAGTTGACGATCGGCTTGCCCTGCACGCACTTCAGCCCGGCCTCGATGATCTCGAACTTCGAGGAGTCGATCATGACCGGCACCCGGCTGATGTCGGGCTCGCTGGCGATCAGCTTGAGGAAGCGGTCCATCGCCGCGACCCCGTCGATCATGCCCTCGTCCATGTTGACGTCGATCACCTGCGCGCCGCTCTCCACCTGCTGAGCGGCGACGGCCAGGGCGGTGTCGTAGTCGCCGTCCTTGATCAGCTTCTTGAACCGCGCCGAACCCGTGATGTTGGTTCGCTCCCCCACGTTGACGAACAGCGAGTCGTCGTCGATGGTGAGCGGCTCGAGCCCGGAGAGCCGCATCGCGCGCGGGACCTGCGGCATCACCCGCGGTTCGGCGTCGGCGGTGATCTCGGCGATGTGCTTGATGTGGCCGGGCGTCGTCCCGCAGCAGCCGCCGACGATGTTGACCAGCCCGGAGGCCGTGAACTCCCCCAGCACGGCCGCCATCTGGTCCGGGGTCTCGTCGTACTCGCCGAAGGCGTTCGGTAGTCCGGCGTTCGGGTAGCAGGACACGTTGCAGTCCGCGATCCGGGACAGCTCGGCGAGGTAGGGCCGGATCTCGGCGGCGCCGAGGGCACAGTTCAAACCCACGGCCAACGGCCGGGCGTGCCGAACGGAGTGCCAGAACGCCTCCGTCGTCTGGCCGGACAGGGTCCGGCCGGATGCGTCGGTGATCGTGCCGGAGATGATGACCGGCCAGCGGCGGCCACGCTCCTCGAACAAGGTCTCGATCGCGAAGATCGCGGCCTTCGCGTTCAACGTGTCGAAGATCGTCTCCACGAGCAGCAGGTCGGCACCGCCGTCGACCAGCCCGGCGGCCTGCTCGTGGTACGCCGAGACGAGTTCGTCGTAACTGACGTTGCGTTTGCCCGGGTCGTTGACGTCCGGCGAGATCGACGCGGTCCGATTCGTCGGCCCGATGCCACCCGCCACGAAGCGCGGCTGGTCCGGCGTCTCCACCGCGTCGGCGGCCTCGCGGGCCAGCCGGGCGGCCGCCACGTTCATCTCGTACGCCAGGTCGGCCATCCCGTAGTCGGCCTGGGAGATCGCCTGCGCGTTGAACGTGTTGGTGGCGATGAGGTCCGCACCGGCCTCCAGGTACTGCCGGTGGATGGCGCGGATGATGTCTGGCTGCGTGAGGTTGAGGAGGTCGCTGTTCCCGCGGACGTCGGACGGCCAGTCGGCGAACCGCTCGCCCCGGAAGCCGGCCTCGTCCAGCGCCGTATTGCTGGATCATGGTGCCCATCGCACCGTCCAGGATCAGGACGCGGGACCGGAGCAGCGCCCCGAGTTCCTCGGTCGCATCGCCACGTTGCAGTTCTGATTCTGCCGTCGATGCTGGAGCCAGCGGTGCCGTGACCAGGCTTGCGTTCACGCTCGAGACCGACCCTCCGCGCTCGTTGGACAGCACGTTGCGTGCCTGTCCCAGGGTAGGCCAAGCACGCCCTCCGCCCCGGATATTCCCGCTGGTCGAGCTCGCGTCGGAACGGGCAGACCGACGGTGACGGTGGTTAGAGTGGCTGTCATGGAGCCATCCCCGAACGCCGGGCTGCGCGACCTGCGCGACCCCCTGGTCATCACGGCCTTCGGCGGCTGGAGCGACGCCGGGAACGCGGCGACGGCGGCGATCGACCATCTGGCCGAGGCGTACGACGCCGAACTCGCGTACGCCATCGATCCCGACGACTTCTACGACAACCAGGTCAACCGGCCCATGGTCGGCACCGGCCCGGACGGCGAGCGGGCGATCACCTGGCCGACGACGGAGATCCGGACGGCCCAACTGCCCGGGGGCCGGGACCTGGTGCTGGTCCAGGGGCTGGAGCCGAACATGCGCTGGCGCCAGTTCGGCAGCCTGCTCACCTCCGCGCTGCGCTCGAGCGGAGCCCAGCAGGTGTTCTGCCTCGGCGCGTTGCTGGCTGACACACCGCACACCCGGCCCGTACCGGTCTCGGTCACGACCCGCGACCCCGATCTGGGCGAGCGGCACGGACTGCTCGATTCGACGTACGAGGGCCCGACCGGGATCGTCGGGGTCATCGCCGACCAACTGTCGCGCAGTCGGGATGCCGACGATCTCGATCTGGGCCGCGATCCCGCACTACGTCTCGCACCCGCCGTGCCCGAAGGCGACGCTGGCGCTGCTCAACGCGCTGGAGAAGATGCTGGATGTGCCGCTGGACCTGGGCGAGCTGCCCGAGCTGGCCCGGGCCTGGGAACGCGGCGTGGACGAGCTGGCCTCCGACGACTCCGAGGTCGCCGAGTACGTCACCGCGCTGGAGGAGCAGCAGGACGCCACCCAGCTGCCGGAGGCCAGTGGCGAGGCGATCGCCGCCGAGTTCGAGCGTTACCTGCGCCGCCGCGGGGTCTGAGTTGTCCGCAAACCTACGTGATCCGCTCCAGACGGCGGCGTCGTCGTTGCGAAGCGAACGGAAAAGCGTTGTTCGCGTCGCGCCTCCTCCTTCGCCGCCGCGGATCCCTCCGGTTCGCTCGGGAAGGGACTAGTCCCGGCGGACCTGGCCCTGCAGTTTGCGCACCATCGTGTCCGGGTCGTCGGCGTGGAATACCGCGGACCCCGCCACGAAGGAGTCCGCGCCGGCTTCGGCGCACCGCTCGATGGTCTCCGCCGAGACGCCGCCGTCCACCTGCAACCAGATGTCGCTGCCGCTGCGCTCCACCAGCTCCCGGGCCCGGCGCAGCTTGGGCAGGCACATGTCCAGGAACTTCTGGCCACCGAAGCCGGGCTCCACGGTCATGATCAAGATCAGGTCGAGCTCGGGCAGCAGATCGGCGAACGGCTCGATCGGCGTGGCGGGCTTGAGCGCCATTCCGGCCCGGGCGCCGTGGTGCCGCAACTCGCGCGCCAGTCGGACCGGGGCGGCTGCCGCCTCGACGTGGAAGGTCACCGATTCCGCGCCCGCCTGGGCGTACGCCGGGGCCCAGCGGTCCGGGTTGTCGATCATGAGATGGATGTCCAGGAACCGGTCGGTGACCTTGCGGATGGCCCGGACCACCGGGATCCCGAGGGTCAGGTTCGGCACGAAGTGGTTGTCCATCACGTCCACGTGCAGGGCGTCAGCGCTGGGGATGGACTCGATCGAGTCCTGCAGGTTGGCGAAGTCCGCCGACAGCAGGCTGGGCATCACGCGCATGGGCACGACCGCACTGTAGTGCTGCAGCTCAGTCGCGACGGCGCAGGTACGCGGCGAACATCGCGTCCGTGCCGTGCCGGTGCGGCCACAACTGCAGGAACTCCCCGGTCGTGGCATCGTCGAGTTCGGGGTGCGCGATCGCGGCGTCGACGATCTCGAACTCCGGGTGCTCAGCGAGCACCTCGTGCACCACGTCCCGAGTCTCGCGGTGGTGAGGGGAGCAGGTCACGTACCCGACCACCCCGCCGGGCCGCGCCGCCTCGAGGGCGGTCCGCAGCAGCGCCGTCTGCAGGGGATGGAGCGCCTCGACGTCGCCCGGCTGCCGCCGCCAGCGCGACTCCGGCCGCCGCCGCAGGGCACCGAGTCCGGTGCACGGGACGTCGACGAGGACCCGACTGAAGGCTCCCGCCCGCCAGGCCGGACGGGTGCCGTCGGCGACCACGACCCGGCCCGGGAGGTCGTAGCCGCGGACCGCACTCTGCACCAATCGCGCCCGGTGGGGCGCGAGCTCGGCCGCCAGCACCGCCTCCCCCCGCTCCGCGGCCAGGCCGGTCAACAAGGCGGTCTTCCCACCCGGCCCCGCACACAGATCCAGCCACCAGCCGGTCGGGGCGGACAGCCGGGCCAGTCCCCAGGCCGCGAGCTGGGACCCTTCGTCCTGCACGCCGACCCGGCCGTCCCGGACCGCCGCCAGCTCGCCGGGATTGCCGCTCCAGGCTGCGGCGAACGGGGAGTAGCCGGCCCGGCTCGGCGCCGGCGGCGAGCAGCTCCGGCACCGTGGCCAGGCCGGGCCGCACCGCCAGCGAGACCGGGGCCGGCACGTTGTCGGCGAGCAGCGCCGGCTCCAGCTCGTCCGCGGGCAGCACGTCGGCCAGCGCCGCGACCACCCACGCCGGGTGCGCGGTCGCGATGGCGAGTCGGTCGGTGGCCCCGAGTCCGCGCGTCAGTTCGCGCCACCCACCCGTCCCAGTCGCGCGCCGCGATCTTGCGCAGCACGGCGTTGACCAGGCCGGTCACCCGCTCACCCACGGTGGCGGCCGCCAGGTCGACGGTGGCGGCCACCGCCGCGTGCGTCGGGGTGGCCAGCTGCAGCAGCGAGTGCGCGCCGAGGCGCAACAGGTCCAGGACGGCCGGCTGCAGGGTCGACAACCGGCGCCCGGCCGCCGCGGCGATGATCAGGTCGTACGTCCCCTGCCGCCGCAGGGTTCCGGCCACCAGCTCGGTCACGAACGCGGCGTCGCGGCCGGTCAGCCCGCGTTCGCTCAGCAGGGCGGGGAGGACCAGGTTCGCGTACGCATCGTCGGTGTGCACCCGGCGCAGCGCCTCGAACGCCACCCGCCGGGGCCGGTCGGCGGCCCGCCGCTTCCGCTGGGCCACGTCAGGACCCGAGCGCCTCGCCGGTGTCGAACCGGACCCCCCGGGCCCAGGCGGCGGCGTCCATCGGCCTCTTGCCGGGCGGCTGGACCTCGCCGAGCACGAGCTCCCCGGCCCCGGTACCGACCCGGACCGACCGCTTGTCCGCGGCCAGAGCGCCGGGGCTGAGTCCTGCCGCGTCCTCCGGCCGGGCCGAGTTGATCTTGAATCGTTCGCCGCGGAACGAGGTCCAGGCGCCGGGCTCCGGCGAGCAGCCGCGGATCAGCCGATCCAACTCCGCCGCCGGCCGCGACCACGAGATCTCCGCGTCGGCCACCGTGATCTTGGGCGCCAGCGTGATGCCGTCCGTGGGCTGCGGTGACGGCCCGAGGGAGCCGTCGGCGATCCCGTCCAGGGTGTCGACCAGGAGTCGGGCGCCGCGCTCGGCGAGCCGCCGCAGCAGGTCGCCGGACGTGTCGGTGGGCCCGATCGGTTCGCTGATCATCGCGTACGTCGGCCCGGCGTCCAGTTCTTCCACGATCTGGAACGTGCTCGCCCCGGTGACCTCGTCGCCGGCGAGCACCGCGTGCTGCACCGGCGCCGCGCCGCGCCAGGCCGGCAACAGCGAGAAGTGCAGATTCACCCAGCCGTGCCGCGGGATCTCCAGCGCGGTCCGCGGAATCAGCGCCCCGTACGCCACGACCGGGCAGCAGTCCGGGGCCAACTCCCCCAGCCGGGTCAAGAAGTCGGGGTCCCGGGGGCGCGACGGCCGCAGGATCTCGAGCCCGAGTTCGGCAGCCCGGACCGCGACCGGGCTGGCCTGCAGCCGGCGGCCGCGCCCGACCGGGGCATCCGGTCTGGTCAGGACCGCGATCAGGTCGTGCCGCGACTCAGCCAGCGCATCAAGGGATGGGATGGCGACTGCCGGGGTGCCGGCGAAGACGATGCGCACCCCGCGATCCTAGGGTTCAGTCTTCGAGCACCTCGCGCAGCTTCGCCGCGAACTCGTCCGGCTTGCCGGTCTGGCCGTACTCGCCGCCGAGGAATCCGCCGTGCCCGCTCGGGAAGACGGCGACCTCGGTCCCCAGCGCGGCCGCGACCCCGTATCCGGCCCGGCAGGCGAACTCGCCCTCGGTCGGCCCTCCGGACTCCTCGCCGACACCGATCACGACCCGGGTGGGTGCGGCCCGGACGGCGTCGTAGTCCAAGACGTAGTTGCAGCCGCCGCGCAGGTTGTTCATCAGCGGATCGTCCCGCTTCCCGTCGTCGGTGGCCGGCATGCCGAACGCCGCCGGGTCCGGCGCCGGCTGGTCCACGTAGTCGGCGGGCACGGCACCGCGGAACATGACGAACGCGATGAACTTCGCCATCGCCGGCCCGTTCCCCTCGGCCTGGTACGTCGCGTACATGTCGTCGACCACGGCGGCCGCCGCGTCTCGATCGGCGACCGCCTGGGTCAGGGGCGGCTCGTGCGCCACCAGCAGGCCGACGTCGTCGGGATGCCGGGCGACGAGCACCAATGCGTTGAGGGCACCGCCCGAGCTGCCGAAGAGGTCGACCGGCCCCGTACCGAGATCTTGCAGCAGGGCGTGCAGATCGTCGGCGTGCTGCGCCGCGTCCACCTCGGCGTCGGGCTCCTCACAGCTGCTGCGGCCGGTGTTGCGCGGATCGTAGGTGATCACGACCCGGTCGGTGAAGTGCGAGGCGAGCGTGCCGAAGCCGGTGGCGTCCATCGGCGAACCGACCAGCACGAGCGGGGTCACGTCCGGGCCCAACTCGCCGCGAACGTCGTAGACCACGGTGGCGCCCGGTACGGCAACGCTGTGGGTGACGGCCTCACGCGTCACCGGTGATGTGTTCGTCATGCCTACTTCGACCACCGCCGGCCGCCGAACTCATCGGCCCGAACGAGTCCGGCGGATCGGCGTTCCACCGCCGTCACGACACCACGTCCGGATCGACCCGGACCCGCAGGGCTCCGTCGCTCTTGCGGGCACTGCGGACCGAGGTCACCTCCCGCACCGCCCGCACCAACGCGCGGCCCAGGGCCGGCGGGGCCCGCAGGGTGAGGCGTTGTCGCCGGTCCTCCTCGCCGTCGCTCAGATCGACCGGACCCAGGCGTTCGGTCGCCGCCGGTGGTCGGAGCAGGCTGTCGAACTCGACCAGCGCGCCCGGACCGCCTTCGATCGTGATCATCTTCACCGCCGGCGGGAAGTGCGCCTCGGCGCGCTCGGCGAGCTCCCGGTCGGCGAATCCCGCCGGGTCCAGCCGGACCAACGCCTGCAGCGCCCGGGTGGAGCTCTCCCCCACCGCGATCACGGAGCCGCCGGCACTGCCGGGCCGCACCAGGGCGACGACGTTCAGCCAGCGGCGGAGCGCCTCCTCTCCGGCCCGCAGGTCGGCTCGGAGCAGCAACACGTCGGTGTCGAGCAGCACCGCAGCCGCGTACCCGCCCTCGGCGTACGGCTCCGCGCCGGGGGTCGCGATGACCAGCGCCGGGGTGTCCGGGACCGTATCCAGCACCCGGCCGCCGCTGGACTGCCGGACGGCAGTCTGCGGGAACGCCTTGCCCAACTCCTCCGCGGTCCGGGCCGCGCCGACCCGCGGGGCCCGCAGCCGTCGGGATCCGCAGATGGGGCAGGTCCAGTCGGCGTTCGGCCGGCCGCACCACTCGCAGCTGATCGCGCCGTCCCCCACCCGGTGCAGCGGGCCACGGCAGAAGCGGCAGCGGGCCGGCTCCCGGCAGTCCTGACAGACCAGCGCCAGCTGGTAGCCCGCCCGCGGCACCTGGATCAGCACCGGACCCTGCGCCAGGCCGGACCGGATCTGTTCGAAGACCTGGTGCGGTAGCCGCGCGGCCCGGGCGTGGGGGTCGCGCTCGAGGGCGGAGTCGGTGTCCGCCGCGACGCTCACGTGCGGCGCGGTGTGCCGCAGGGTGACCCGGTCGACCGCCAGTTCCCGTAGCCAGCCGCGGTTGAGCAGCTGCTGGCTCTCGGCGCCGCGCGCGTACCCGGCGAACAACACGCCCGTCTCGGCGGCCGCGGCCCGCAGCGCCAACACGGTCCGGGCGTGCGGATACGGAGCGCGGAGTTCGGCGAGCAGATCGTCCCCGTCGTCCCACAGCGCCAACAGGCCGATGTCGCGAACCGGGGCGAACGCACTCGCCCGGTTGCCGATCACGACCCGGACGTCGCCGCGCAGCGCCCGCAGGAACGCCCGGTACCGCGCCGCCGGACCCTGTTCGGCGGTCAGCGTGACGAAGCCGGCCGGACCGAGCACGGTGCGGCAGGCCGCCGCCAACCGGGCGAGATCCCGCTGGTCGGGTACCACCAGGACCGACCCCCGTCCGCCGGCCGCCGTGGCCCGCGCGGCCAGGGCGAATCCTCCTGCCCAGTCGCCGCTCTGGTCGGCGCTCGGGATCAGCTGCCAGTACGCGCGTGGGCTCGACCGGGCCGTCAACGCGGTGAGCAGTTCCGGCCCGAACGGGTAGCCGCCCAGCGGACCCGGATCGGCCGGCGGATCCGCCGCGGGCTCCGCCGGTGTCCGGGCGGCGAGTTCGGTCGCGCCGTGCCGAGACGGTACCGCCAGCCGCAGCACGTCGGCGAAGCAACTGCCGTAGTGATCGGCCACCTGCCGGATCAGTGCAGCGATCTCCGGGGTCAGCACCGGCTCGGCGGACACGACCTTGTGCAGCGGGGTCAGCGACCCCTCGTGCTCGGTCCGGCCGAGCCGCTCCAGCACGTACCCATCCCGGAGTCTGCCGGCGAACCGGACCCGCACCCGGGCACCCGGCACCGCCGTCTCGTCGTACGCCACCGGCACCCCGTAGTCGAACGGCCGGTCCAGGTGCGGCAGTGAGATGTCCACGGCCACCCGCGCGACCGGCAGGGCCACCGGCTCGGCGTCAGCGGTCTGGGACACACGTGATGATAGGCAGGGGGCTGTGACACTCGCGCCCGAGCCGCGGCAGCAGACCCGCCGGCTGCTCGCGGTACTGGGTGCCGCCATGGTCGGCACGGGTCAAGCGGTGCACGAGGTCGAGGACGAACTCTCGCTGGTCGCGCTGCGAATGGGCTACCCGGACGCCCAGATCGGGGTCCAGCCGACCGGGCTGACGGTCGCCCTGGCGCCGGGTGAGACCGCCACCTTCGAATCCATCTCCGACACCCTCGGACTCGATCAGGCCGACGAGGTCCGCACCCTGCTCCATCGCCTGCTGATCAGGAAGCTGGATCCCGACGACGCGCTCCGCCAATTGACCGAACTGTCGTCGCGACCGCCGCGGTACCCGACCTGGCTGGTGGGTCTCGGGTGGGTGGGGTTCTCGGTCGGCATCGGGCTGATCCTGCAGCCGGACCCGATCAGTCTGGCCGTCAACGCCGTGTGCGCGATCATCGTCTGGATCCTGGTCCGGGTATCGCAGCGGATTGCCTTCGTCCGCAAGGTGCTGCCGACGCTGGCGGCGTTCGCCGTGGCCTGCCTGGTCTTCACCGCCGACCACTTCGAGCTGCTGGACGCGCCGTTGCGCACGATCCTCGCGCCGCTGGCCATCCTGCTCCCCGGGTCGGCGCTGGTCACCGGAATCAGCGAACTCGCCGCCGGCGCCATGGTCGCCGGGGTGTCCCGGATCGGCTACGGCGTGGTCCGGCTGCTGCTGTTCGCGGCCGGCATCGTGGCGGCGGTCGCGCTCTTCCAGGTGCCGCCCAGCGACCTGAACGACGTCCGGGTCAACACCCTCGGCTGGTGGTCGGCGCCGGTCGGTCTGTTGCTGATCGGGGTCGGCGTCAGTCTCATGCAGGGCGTCAAGGAACGCCTGATGCTGTGGATCACCCTCAACGTGGCCGTCGCGTTCCTGGCCCAGACGATCGGTCAGCATTTCGGCGGTGCCCCGCTCGGCGGATTCCTCGCCGCGGGCGCCGCCACCTTGGGTGCCTCCCTGATCGAGATGATCCGGCCGAAGCTGACCCGGATGGTCGTCTTCCTGCCGGCGTTCTACCTGCTGGTGCCGGGCAGCCTCGGCCTGCTGTCGGTCACCCAGCTCGCGGTGGACTCCGGGGGCCTCGCCGCCACCGGCTTCGCGATCACCCAGCTCATCGTGGCCATCGCCCTCGGCCTGCTGTTCGGCGCGGCCGCCGCGCAGTCCGTCCGCGGCGCCTGGCGCAGGGCCCGGCTGCTGTTCTGACGCGCGGTCGCCTGTCGGTTGCCCGCGGTTTCCGACCAGTGTGGAGTTTGGCGGCTCTGGTCGGATTGAGCCCGCATTTTCCGACCAGTGTGGAGTTTCGCGGCGCCTTGGTCCGATTGAGCCCGCATTTTCCGACCAATGTGGAGTTTCGCGGCGCATCAGGCCGGGGTTCGTCCGGCCAGAAAGTGCTGCTGCCAGGCGGCGGCGAAGTTGCGGCGGACCCCCGTGCAGCCACGGTCCCGCAGTGCATCACGGACCCGCACGAGCACACTGGCCGGGTCTTTGAACAGGTCGTCTTTGGTGATCACGATGATCCGCCAGCCGGCACGCTCGACGGCCTCCCGGCGGGTCAGATCCCGTGGTCTCTGCGCTTTGCCCTCGTGGTATTCACCGTCGTATTCGACGATCAGCTTGATTTCTGGGTAGCAGAGATCGAACCGCCACTTCCATTCACCGGTCTCCGTGCGCGTGATGAGGTTGACCGTCGGCTCCGGCAAGCCGGCCAGCACGAGCAGCATCCGCAGCTTCGATTCAGGCGCCGAGTCGACACCGGCTCGGACAAAGGCCGCCGCACGACGGGCAAACCTCGCGCCTCGGCCGGACCAGGCATCGGTCGCGCCCACGAGATCTTCCGGTTCCAGTGACGTGGTCTTGACGAGCGAGTCGCCCGCGACGACGAGATCCACGAGATCGATGTGAAGTGTGGCGAGGTCAAGGAATGTGTCGAGCGGCGAGGAGAGTGGCACGCCGTACCGCCTGATCGGCTGGGTACCTGGCCGGGCACGATGGGCGAACACTCCGCGCCGGACCGATCGCCGGCTCTGGTGGTCCGGGACGGTGACATGGGTGTCGGCCGTGTCCGGCATCCATCCGCCCCACAACACACCGGCAGTGTGGTGACTCACCCAGGAGCCGGGATCGCAGATCTTCAGTGCCGCGAGCGCCCGGATGCGCGGCGTGATGCTGATGTCTGCCCGGACGTAGACGCCGTGTAGGAGTCGGACGTATCGGGGTCCAGCGAGTTCGTCGACGGTGATGTGGCCGGCCAGCGCCTCGCCACGATGGAACGGTAGGGCGGTGATGAGCACCATGTCCCGAGCTTCGCGATTCGGCGCCGGATGTGCGCGGCTGAAGGCCAGTTATCCACAGGTCAATTTGCGAGAGAACCTCCCGCCCGATCTGAGATCGGGATCGCCGAGGTGCATATCGCCGCGGCTCGGAGCACCGTCGCCCTCCGGTCATCAGCGGCGTACAACTCGACACTGGTCGGAAAAAGCGGCCCGGTACGACCAATCGCGCCGCGAAATCCAACACCGGTCGGAAAACGCGACCCGGGGCGCGGCAGACCTACCCCTTCACGGCGGCGGCGAGGGCCTCGGCGCGGTCGGTCTTCTCCCAGGTGATCTCGTCGATGTCGCGGCCGAAGTGCCCGTACGCCGCGGTCTGGGCGTAGATGGGGCGCTTCAGATCGAGATCGCGGATGATCGCCGCGGGCCGCAGGTCGAAGACGTGCAGCACCGCGTCCTGGATCTGCTCCACCGGCACCTTCTCGGTGCCGAAGGTCTCCACGTAGAAGCCGACCGGGTGCGCCTTGCCGATCGCGTACGCGACCTGCACCTCGCAGCGGCCGGCGAGCCCGGCGGCGACGACGTTCTTGGCCACCCAGCGCATCGCGTACGCCGCGGAGCGGTCCACCTTCGACGGATCCTTGCCGGAGAAGGCCCCGCCGCCGTGCCGGGCCATGCCGCCGTACGTGTCGACGATGATCTTGCGGCCGGTCAGCCCGGCGTCACCCATCGGGCCGCCGATCTCGAACCGCCCGGTCGGGTTGACCAGCAGCCGGTAGTTCGCGCTCTCCATCTCGAACCGCTCCAGCACCGGCTCGACGACGTGCTTGCGTACGTCGGGGGTGAGCAGCGCGTCGAGATCGATGTCGGCGGCGTGCTGGCTGGACAGCACCACGGTGTCGAGCCGGACCGGCCGGTCGCCGTCGTACTCGATGGTGACCTGGGTCTTGCCGTCGGGCCGCAGGTACGGGATCGTCCCGTCCTTGCGGGCGGTCGACAACTGCTCGGCCAGCCGGTGCGCCAGATCGATCGGCAGCGGCATCAGCGACGCGGTCTCGCTGCAGGCGTAGCCGAACATCAGACCCTGGTCGCCGGCACCCTGCGCGTCGAGGTAGTCGACCGACTCGCCGGTCCGCGACTCGAACGCGTCGTCCACGCCCTGGGCGATGTCGGGTGACTGCTGGCCGATGGCGATGGACACCCCGCAGGAGGCGCCGTCGAAGCCCTTGGTCGAGGAGTCGTAGCCGATGTCGAGGATGCGCTGCCGGACGATCTTGGGGATCTCCACGTACGCCTCGGTGGTCACCTCGCCGGCCACCACGACCAGACCGGTCGTGACCAGGGTCTCCACGGCGACCCGGCTGTTCGGGTCCTGGGCCAGCATCGCGTCCAGCACCGAATCGCTGATCTGGTCGGCGATCTTGTCCGGATGACCCTCGGTCACCGACTCGGAGGTGAACAGTCTTCCTGCCATCGAAGCTTTCTCCTCTTGGTTGAGCGGCTCGCGGAAACCTAACGCCCGGACCGCAGCGTGAGCGCCGCGTCCCAGATCTCGTGGGCCAGCGAGTCCTTCGGCCCAGCGTAGGGACCGGAGGCCCCGTCGGGCCCGAGCAACACGATCTCGTTGTCATGCCGGCCGAACGCCTTGCCGTGCGCCACGTCGTTGAGCACCAGCAGGTCGCACCCCTTGCGGAGCAGCTTGGCCCGCCCGAGTTCGAGCAGGCTCGCCTCGGCGGTCGGGGTCTCGGCGGCGAAGCCGACCAGCACCTGTCGCGGGTCGGTGCGATTCTGCACCAGCCCGGCCAGCACGTCGGGGGTCTGCACCAGGTCGACGTGCAGGCCGGAGTCGGGGCCGGTCTTCTTGATCTTGGTCTGGCTCGCCTGGGCCGGGGTGAAGTCGGCCGGCGCGGCCGCCATCACCACCACATCGGCCGCAGCCGCGGCCGCCGTCATCGCCGCGGCCAGTTCGGCGGTGGAGACCACGGGCACGATCTCGACCCCGGGCGGCGCCGGCAACGCGACGTTGGCGGCGACCAGTTTCACCTGCGCGCCGCGCAGCACCGCGCCGCGGGCCAGGGCCCAGCCCATCAGGCCCGACGAGGCGTTGCCGAGGAACCGCACCGGATCCAGATGCTCGCGGGTGCCGCCGGCGCTCACCACGACCGTGAGCCCGGCCAGGTCCCGGCCGGCGGCCCGGCCGGCGATGTCCGGATCGGCCAGCACGGCCGCCGCGACCGCGGCGAGCTCGGCCGGGTCGGGCAACCGTCCCGGGCCGGAGTCGGCGCCGGTCAGCCGGCCGGAGTCGGGATCGACCACCACGGCGCCGCGGTGCCGCAGCGTGTCGACGTTGGCCTGGGTGGCGGCGTGCAGCCACATCTCGGTGTGCATGGCCGGGGCGTACACGATCGGGCAGTGGGCGGTGAGCAGCACGTTGGTGAGCAGGTCGTCGGCCCGGCCGGTGGCGGCCCGGGCCAGCAGATCGGCGGTCGCCGGGGCGACGAAGACCAGGTCGGCGGTCTGGCCGAGCCGGACGTGCGGCACGTCGTGGGCGTCGTCGAACACCGAGGTGTGCACCGGCTTGCCGGACAGCGCGGCCCAGGTGGTGGCGCCGACGAACTCCAGCGCCGCCGCGGTCGGCACGACGGTGACGTCGTGCCCGTCGGCGCGCAGCCGCCGGAGCAGTTCACAGGCCTTGTACGCGGCGATGCCGCCGGCCACGCCGAGGAGTACGCGGCTCATGACGTCAGGAGGTGGGCTGAAGTCTGATCGGGGTCGCCGGCAGGTCTCCGCCCCGGCTCAGGCCAGGTTGCCGAACGAGCCGTCGCCGTCGGGGCCACCCTCGGTGGCGGCGTCCGCCTCGGGGTCGGTGTCGGTGCAGGTCAGGACGCCGGCGTTGACCTCGCGCAGGGCGATGGACAGCGGCTTCTCCTGGATCGCTGGTCTCGACCAGCGGGCCGACGTGGTCGAGCAGTCCCTCGCCCAGCTGGGAGTAGTACGCGTTGATCTGCCGGGCCCGCTTGGCCGCGAACAGCACCAGCTTGTACTTGGAGTCGGACCGGGTGAGCAGCTCGTCGATCGGCGGGTTGGTGATGCCCTCGGCGGTGACGTGTTTGGACAAGGAAGAACCTTCGCTGGTCGGGGATGGAGATTTGAGAACTCGAGCTGAGAACCCGAGCGCTCACAGACCGGGAACCAACAGGCTACCACCGCGGCGCGATTCAGCCCGATTTCTCGCCGTGGATCAAGCTGACCAGGTCCTCCACGGCTTGGTCGACGTCGCGGTTGACGATGACGTCGTCGAACTCGGCCTGCGCCGCCAGCTCGGCCCGCGCCGTGACCAGCCGGCGGTCCTGCTGCGCGGCGACTCGGTGCCCCGCCCGATCAGCCGGCGCACCAGTTCCTCCCAGGACGGCGGGGCCAGGAACACCAGCCGCGCCTCGGGCACAGCTGCCGCACCTGCCGGGCGCCCTGCAGATCGATCTCCAGCATGGCGTCGCTGACCCTCCGCGAGGGCCGCCAGCACCGGCTCGCGCGGCGTGCCGTAGCGGTGCATGCCGTGCACCACCGCCCACTCCAGCAGGGCGTCCTGCGGCGATCAGCCCGTCGAACTCGGCGTCGGAGACGAACAGGTAGTGCACCCCGTCGATCTCCCCCGGCCGCGGCGGCCGGGTGGTCGCCGACACCGAGACGAAGATCTCCGGGTGGTCGGCCCGGAGGCGGGCGACCACGGTGCCCTTGCCGACGGCGGTCGGACCCGACACGACCGTCAATCGGGGACCGCTCACGTGCCGGGCGAGCCCTCCGGCACGGCGCCGAACTCGGCCACCAGCGCGGCCATCTGGTGCCGGCCCAGCCCGCGCAGCCGGCGGTTGGCGGCGATGTCGAGCCGCTCCATCACCCGGGCCGCCCGGACCGCACCGACCCGGGGCAGGGACTTCAGCACGTCGATCACCTTGGCGTGGGCGATCACGTCGTCGTGCTCGGCCTGTTCCAGCACCTCGGCCAGGCTGCGTTCGCCCGACCGCAGGCTCTGCTTCACCTCGGCCCGGCGGCGGCGCGCCTCGGTCGCCGCGTTCCGCGCCTGCGGGCGCTGCTCGTCGCTCAGCGGGGGAATCGTCACGTCATACCCATCTGTGCCTGCTCGGCCGCCCGGACCCGCATCCGGCGGATGGCGTGACCTTACCCCACCCGCTGGACGCCGCCCAGGTGCCCCAGTACCGCGAGCGCCCGACCCGGATCGGGCCCACGTCGGGACCGGCCGCCATCAGCTCCCGGCTGGTCGACGGCAGCACCAGATCGAACGCGGACCCGAACACCTCGGCCAGATCGTCGCACCGTCCCGCCCTGGGCGCCGAAGCCCGGGGCCAGGATCGAGCCGTTGACCCGGCAGAAGTCGAGATCGGTCCGGCCGACGGTGGCGCCGACCACCAGCCCGACCGACCCCACTCGCCCGTCCGGCGCGTCGGCGTTGGCGGCCGCAGCCGCGTCGACGACCGTCTGGGCGACGGTGCGGCCCGGCCGAGGTCTGCGCCAGCTGCACCTGCGGCCCCTCCGGGTTGCTGGTCAGGGCGAGCACGTAGACCCCGCGGCCCTGTCGCCGGGCCAGGTCGATCGCGCCGGCCAGCGAGCCGAAACCGAGGTACGGACTGACGGTGATCGCGTCGGCGGCCAGCGGCGAGCCGTCGCTCAGGTAGGCCGCGGCGTACGCGTCCATGGTCGAGCCGATGTCGCCCCGCTTGACGTCGAGCAGGGCCAGCGCGCCGGTGCCGGCGATGTCGGCCAGGGTCCGTTCCAGCACGGCGATCCCGGCCGAGCCGTGCGCCTCGAAGAACGCCGACTGGGGCTTGAACACCGCCACCACGTCGCCCAGCGCCTCCACCATGGTGCGGGCGCATCGCTCGAGACCGCGCGCGTCGACGGGCAGTCCCCAGTCCCGCAGCATGGCCGGATGCGGGTCGATGCCGACGCACAGGGCGCCGCGGTCGGCGACCACCTGCTGCAGGCGGGATCCGTACGAGTTCATCGTCGCGAAGCCTCCTCAGGCGCCGAGGCCGGTTGAGAGCGGCGACCAGCGCCGGCCCGTGGAAGACGAAGCCGGTGTAGACCTGCACCAGCCGGGCGCCGGCGTCGAACAGCGCCTGCCCGTCGTCGGCGGTCATCATCCCGCCGACCCCGATCACCGGCAGGTCGCTGCGCCCGGCCAGGAACCGCACCACCTGCCGGGCCGCGGACGGTCAGCGGCGCCCCGGACAGCCCGCCGGCCTCGGCGCCGCGCGCCCGGTCCGCCGGCACCAGGCCGTCCCGGGACAGCGTGGTGTTGGTCGCGATCAGGCCCGCGACGCGGGCGTCGACACAGACGTCGAGGGCCTCCTCCAGCGCGTCGTCGGTCAGGTCCGGGGCGAGCTTGACGAAGATCGGCACGTCGGTGGCGGCGCGTCATCGCGGCCAGCAGTGCGGCCAGGGTGTCGCGCGTCCTGCAGCGTGCGCAGCCCGGGGGTGTTGGGGCTGGAGACGTTGACGGCCAGGTAGTCGGCGTACGGGGCGAGGATCCGCAGCGAGCACAGATAGTCCTCGGCGGCCGCGGCCAGCGGCACCATCTTGGTCTTGCCGATGGAGATGCCGAGCGGGATGCCGACCGCCCGGTTGCCGCGCCGCACCCCGGCCCGTCGAGGGTGGCCGCCAGGGCGGCGGCGCCGGCGTTGTTGAACCCCATCCGGTTGAGGATGGCCCGGCTCTCCGGCGAGCCGGAACAACCGCGGTTGCTCGTTGCCCGGTTGGGCCTGCGCGGTGACGGTGCCGAGCTCGGCGTGCCCGAACCCGAGGGCGGCCCAGGCCCGGACGCCGACGCCGTCCTTGTCCATCCCGGCCGCCAGCCCGACCCGGCCCGGGAACTCGATGCCGGCGACCGTGACGGGTTGCCGGTGCCGGGCCCACAGCGCGGCCAGCGCGCTGCCGCGCGGGCGGCACTGCCCGACCCGGTGGATCGCCCGCAGCGTCGCGTCGTGCACCCGCTCGGCGTCCCCGCCGTAGGCCCGGAACAGCACCGGCCGGAGCAGCCGCTCGTAGGCCCCGCTCTCACCGATTGATCTCGGTGGCCCAGGACTGCAGCGACCGGACCCCGACGTTGCCCGCCCGGATCGCCTCGATGCCCTGCACGGCGGCGGCCAGGCCCTGCACGGTGGTCACGCACGGGATGTTGCGGAGCACGGCGGCGGTCCGGATCTCGTAGCCGTCGAAGCGCGGCCGGCCGCCGAGCTGGCGCCGTGCGGGGTGTTGAAGATCAGGTCGACCTCGCCGTCCAGGATCGCCTGCACGACGGTCTTCTCCCCGTCCGGGCCGGGCCCCTGGCTGTACTTGCGGACGGTCGTCACCTTGACCCCGTGCCGGCGCAGCATCGACGCGGTGCCGGCCGTGGCCAGGATCTCGAAGCCGAGGTCGGCCAGCCGCTTCACCGGGAAGATCACGAACCGCTTGTCCCGGTTGGCCACCGAGACGAACACCGTGCCCTTGGTCGGCAGCGGGCCGAAGCCGGCCACCTGGCTCTTGGCGAACGCCGTGCCGAAGCCGATGTCGAGGCCCATCACCTCGCCGGTGGACTTCATCTCCGGACCGAGGATGGTGTCGACCGAGATCCCTTCCACCGTACGGAACCGGTTGAACGGCATCACCGCCTCCTTGACCGCGATCGGGGCCGCGTGGTTCTCACTCGACCCGTCGCCCTCGCGGCGCAGCAGCCCCTCGGCCCGCAGGTCGGCGATCGAGGTGCCCAGCATCACCCGGGCCGCAGCCTTGGCCAGCGGGGTCGCGGTCGCCTTGGAGACGAACGGCACCGTCCGCGAGGCGCGCGGGTTGGCCTCCAGCACGTAGAGTTGATCACCGGCCAGCGCGTACTGGATGTTGATCAAGCCCCGGACCCCGACCCCGCGGGCGATCGCCTCGGTGGAGCGCCGGATCCGGTCCACCACCTCGGCGCCCAGCGTGATCGGCGGCAGCGCGCAGGCGGAGTCGCCGGAGTGGATGCCGGCCTCCTCGATGTGCTCCATCACCCCGCCCAGATAGAGATCGGTCCCGTCGTACAGCGCGTCGACGTCGATCTCCACCGCGTCGTCGAGGAACTGGTCGACCAGCACCGGATGATCCGGGGTCACCTCGGTGGCCCGCTCGATGTAGGAGGCCAGGGTGACGGCGTCGTAGACGATCTCCATCCCCCGGCCGCCGAGCACGTAGCTGGGCCGGACCAGCACCGGATAGCCGATCTCGTCGGCGATGCGTACGGCCTCGGCCGCGGACCGGGCCAGCCCGTGCTTCGGCGCGGGCAGGTTCTCCCGCTCGAGCACCTGGCCGAAGGCGCCCCGCTCCTCGGCCAGGTGGATGGCCTCCGGGCTGGTGCCGACGATCGGCACTCCGGCGTCCTTGAGGGCCTGGGCCAGCCGCAGCGGCGTCTGCCCGCCGAGCTGGACGATCACCCCGGCGACCGGACCGGCCTGACGTTCGGCGTGCACGACCTCCAGCACGTCCTCCAGCGTCAGCGGTTCGAAGTACAGCCGGTCCGCGGTGTCGTAGTCGGTCGACACCGTCTCCGGGTTGCAGTTGACCATGATCGTCTCGTAGCCGTCGTGGCCGTCATGAGGCTGCGACAGGGCCATCGCCGCGTGCACGCAGGAGTAGTCGAACTCGATCCCCTGGCCGATCCGGTTCGGCCCGCTGCCCAAGATCAACACCGCCGGCTTGTCGCGGGGCTGGACCTCGGTCTCGGAGTCGTAGGAGCTGTAGTGGTACGGAGTCCGGGCCGCGAACTCCGCCGCGCAGGTGTCCACGGTCTTGTAGACGGGCCGGATGCCGAGTGCCCAGCGGACCCCGCGGACCACGTCCTCCGAGAGGTGCCGGACGGCCGCGATCTGGGCGTCGGAGAAGCCGTGCCGCTTGCAGGTCCGCAGCAGGTCGGCGGTGAGCTCGGGCGCGTCCCGGAGCTCGGTCGCGACCTCGACCAGCAGCACGAGCTGGTCGACGAACCAGGGATCGATCTTCGTCGCCTCGAACACCTGCTCGGGCGTCGCGCCGGCCCGCAGCGCCTGCATGACCACGCCGAGCCGGCCGTCGTGCGGCCGGGACGCCTCGGTCGAGCAGCTCCGCTACCTGCCCTGACCCTTCGATCGGCTCAGGGCGCGAACTGAAGTCGAACGGCGCGCGGGGGTCTTCGAGGCTGCGCAAGGCCTTGCCGAGGGCCTCGGTGAAGTTCCGGCCGATGGCCATCGCCTCGCCGACGCTCTTCATGTGCGTGGTCAGGGTGGAGTCCGCCGAGGGGAACTTCTCGAAGGCGAACCGCGGCACCTTGACCACGACGTAGTCGAGAGTCGGCTCGAACGAGGCGGGGGTCTGTTCGGTGATGTCGTTGGGGATCTCGTCCAGGGTGTAGCCGATGGCGACCTTGGCGGCGATCTTGGCGATCGGGAAACCGGTGGCCTTCGACGCGAGGGCGCTGGAGCGGGACACCCGCGGGTTCATCTCGATCACGATCATCCGGCCGGTGTCGGGCTCGATCGCGAACTGGATGTTGCAGCCGCCGGTGTCCACCCCGACCGCCCGGATGATGCCGATGGCGACGTCGCGCATCCGCTGGTACTCGCGGTCGGTCAGCGTCATGGCCGGGGCCACGGTGATCGAGTCCCCGGTGTGCACGCCCATCGGGTCGAGGTTCTCGATGGAGCAGACGATCACCACGTTGTCGGCGCGGTCCCGCATGACCTCGAGTTCGTACTCCTTCCAGCCGAGGATCGACTCCTCGATCAGCACCTCGGTGGTGGGGCTGGCGGCCAGTCCCGCGCCCGCGATCCGGCGCAGATCGGTCTCGTCGTGGGCGAATCCGGAACCGACGCCGCCCATGGTGAAGCTGGGCCGGACCACCAGTGGATAACCGAGTTCGCCGGCCGCGGCCAGCACGTCGTCGATCGAGTGGCAGATCAGGCTGCGGGCCACCCCGACGTCGTTCCCGAGTTCGCTGTCGTTCACCTCCAGGGCCTCGACGATGGCCTTGAACTGCTCCCGGTTCTCGCCGCGCTGGATGGCCTCGATGGAGGCACCGATCAACTCGACCCCGTAGCGCTCCAACGTCCCGTTCTCGTGCAGGGCCACGGCGGCGTTCAGGGCCGTCTGCCCGCCCAGCGTGGCCAGCAGGGCGTCCGGCCGCTCGATGGCGATCACCTGCTCGACGAATTCCGGGGTGATCGGCTCGATGTAGGTCGCGTCGGCGAACTCCGGGTCCGTCATGATCGTCGCCGGGTTGGAGTTGACCAGGATCACCCGGAACCCCTCGGCCCGCAGTACCCGGCAGGCCTGGGTGCCGGAGTAGTCGAACTCGCAGGCTTGGCCGATCACGATCGGCCCCGACCCGATGACCAGGATGCTCTCGATGTCGGTACGGCGTGGCACGTCAGGACCTCGCCATCATGGAGACGAACCGGTCGAACAGGTAGCGGGCGTCGTGCGGGCCGGCGGCGGCCTCGGGGTGGTACTGGACCGAGAAGGCCAGCAGGTTGTCGTCGGCGTCGCGGAGTTCGAGCCCCTCCACGACCTGGTCGTTGAGACCGACGTGACTGACGGTGGCGATGCCGTACGGCGTCTGGACTCGCTCGCCCACCGGCGCGGCCACGGCGAAGCCGTGATTGTGGGCGGTGACTTCGACCCGGCGGGTGGTCAGATCCATCACCGGCTGGTTGATGCCGCGGTGGCCGTAACGGAGCTTGTAGGTGCCGAAGCCCAGCGCCCGGCCGAAAATCTGGTTGCCGAAGCAGATCCCGAAGAACGGGATCCCGGCCGCCAGCACCTGGGTGAGCAGCCGCACCGGGCCGTCGGTGGCCGCCGGGTCACCGGGCCCGTTGGAGAGGAACACGCCGTCGGGTTCGAGCGCGCGCACGGTCGCGAAGTCGACGTCGGCCGGCACGATGTGCACCTCGATGCCGCGTTCGGCCATCCGGGCCGGGGTCATCGACTTGATGCCGAGGTCGACCGCCACCACCCGGTGCCGGGTCTCACCCTGGGCCGGGACCACGTACGTCACCCCGGTGCTGACCTCGCCGGCCAGCTGGGCGCCGGCCATGGCCGGGGTGGCCCGCACCTTCTGCAGCAGGGCGGCGGGGTCGGTGTCCAGACTCGACACGCCGACCCGCATCGCGCCGCGCTCCCGCAGGTGCCGGGTGAGGGCGCGGGTGTCGACCTCGCTGATGCCGACGACGCCCTGATCGGCGAGCGCGGAGTCGAGGCTGCGCCGGGACCGCCAGTTCGAGGCGACCCGGGCCGGATCGCGGACCACGTAGCCGGCCACCCAGATCCGGTCCGACTCGTCGTCCTCGTCGTTCCAGCCGGTGTTGCCGATGTGCGGCGCGGTGGCGACGACGACCTGCCGGTGATAGCTGGGATCGGTGAGGGTCTCCTGGTAGCCCGACATGCCGGTGGCGAACACCGCCTCCCCGAACGTCTCCCCCACGGCGCCGAAGGCTTTGCCTTCGAAGGTCCGGCCGTCCTCCAGAACCAGAATTGCGGGCGGCGAATCCGAGCGCGGCGAAACCGAAGGGGCAGCGAGCATGACCGTCCTTTCCTGCCTCACAGGACAGGTCTTAAAGGCTGGTGGAACGGTTGCGAGGGTATCAGCCGGGTCACGGTTCTCCGGCTTGGTTCACGGTCGCGAACCGACGACGGCGTCCAGGACTCCTTGCAGATACCCGATCGCGTGCGCGCGCGCCCGGCTGCAGTACGCCTCGGGCGACGTGTCGCCCCAGGTGTCGATGTCCCCGACCATTGCGGGTACGTGGTCGTCGATGACGAAGCCGTCGAAGCCCACCTGGACGAGTCGGCGGAAGATCGCCGGGACGTCGAGATTCCCCTCGCCGATGAACCCCTCCCGGAACACCGGCACGGTGCCGACGACGTCGCGGAAGTGCACGTAGGCGATCGCCCCGCGTGGGCCGAAGAAGTCGATCACCTGCTCGGCTGCGGCCTGACCGCCCATCTCCGAGATGGTGCCGAGACACATGTTGATGGCCCAGGACGGGCTGCCGCCGGCCGCCTCGTACCCGCGGATGAGTCCCTCCGGTGAGGTGAAGATGCGGCCCGCGCCGCCGAGTGGGACGTCGACCGGCGGATCGTCGGGGTGCAGCGCGAGCCGTACGCCGGCCGCCTCGGCGACGGGCAGCACGCCGTCGAGGAAGTACTGGTGGTGGGCCCAGACCTCCTCGGTCGTCAGCGGCGGCTCGATCGGCTCGTCCGGCGTCAACTTGTAGGCGGCGAGCGCGTTGCCCGCGGGCACGTCGGCCAGGTCGAACGCCGTCACCAGGGCCCCGCCGCGGCCGCGGGACGCCATCGAGGTCCGCCAGACGTAGTTGACCATGAAGTTGTAGCCCAACAGAAAGATCCCGGCGTCGGCCATGTTCTGCACCGTCCGGCCGAAGTTCTCGATCTGCTCGTCGCGCCCGGGCCGCCCGCGCAGCACCTCGTCGAACCAGGGCACCGGCACGTTCTCCAGGCCCTCCAGCCGCAGCCCGTCCGCCTCACACCGCTCGCGCAGCGCCCGCAGCTCGTCGGTCCGCCAGTAGCCGCCGTCCCGGGAGAGGTTGTCCGGCAGATGCAGCTGGACCGTGTTCAGGCCTAGCTGCCGGCCGAAGATCGCCACCCGTTCGTCGTAGGAGTCGACGTGGCCGAGACTGATCCGGATCTTGTCCGGACCCGACTCAGTCATCGATCACCACCGGGATCGCGGCGAGCAGTCCGCCGTCGACCGGCAGGGCGGTGCCGGTGACGAAGCTGGCCCGATCGCTGGCCAGGAACGCGATCGCCTCGGCGACCTCGGCCGGCCGGGCGATCCGGCCCAGCGGGTGGTTGCGGCCCCACTGCGCCAGCACGGCGGCGGCCCCGTCGTCCGTGCCGTCGGAGAACCGCCGCGCCGAAGCCCGCAGCATCGGCGTGTCGACCGACCCGGGGCAGACGGCGTTGGCCCGGACGCCGTACCGCGCCTCGTCGATCGCGATCGAGCGGACCAGAGCGTTCACGGCCGCCTTGCTCACGGTGTAGGCGGCGACGGCGGTCTGGGTGACGAAGGCCTGCACCGAGGAGACCAGCACGATCGACCCACCTCGCGGCCTCAGATGCGGGATCGCGGCGCGCACCAGGTCCGCCGAGGACGTCACGTTCGCCCCGAGGACCTCCTGCCAGAGCTCCGGACTGGTGTCGGCCGCCGTCCCGTACCGCTGGATGCCGACCGCCCCGATGACCACGTCGAGGCTCCCGTACGCCGCGACAGCCCGGTCCACCGCGGTGTGCGCGGCGCCGGCAGCGGCCAGGTCACCGGCCAGCCCCTCCGCGCGTCCGCCGTTCCCGATGATCTCCGCCACGACCGAGCTGATCCCGGCCTCGTCCCGATCGGCCACCACCAGCGCGGCCCCGCGTTCGGCGAGCAGCAGGGCGGACGCACGGCCGATCCCGCCCGCTCCCCCGGCGATCAGGGCCACCTTGCCCTCGAACTCTGCACGTCGAGTCACGAGGCCATTCTCGGGCAATCGCTCAGACCAGAAAACCCCGGACCTCCCGGGCGAGCGTGCCGGCGCGATCACCGAGCCACAACAGATGGGTCGCTGCCTCGACGTCGACCAGGCGGGCGTCCGGCAGCGAGCGGGCCAGGCTCTCGGGGTGACTGGGATCCACCGACCCGTCGGTCCCGCTGGCCAGGATCAGGGTCGGTTGCCACACCTCTGCGGTGACGTCGGTGGGTGGGCGGAGATCGGTGACGAAGCCGCGGCCGGAGGAGCAGGTCGCCAGGAACGAGACCAGCTCGTCCAGATCACCGCCCATCCGGCGCAGAGCTTCCTGAGGCTTCAGGGTGGTCAGGCCTCGCACGAGGGCGGGCAGGATCACGTCCGGCCGGTTGCGGAGCAACCCGTGCAACCCCGCCCAGAGCCCGCGCTGCAGCACGGGATTGAACATGACGTGGGCCAGCCAGGCGGTGCGTGGATCGGGCCACGGGTGGAAGCTGACCGGGCACAGCAGCACCACGCGCTCGACCAGACGCGGATGGTGGGCGGCCAGGGTGAGCGCGGAGCGGGCGCCCATCGAGATCCCGACGACCACCACAGACGAGAGGTCCAGCCGCCGGCACAGGCCCGCCAGTCGCGATGCGAACTCCGGGGCCGACGGGCCGGCCGACACCGCGGTCCGCCCGTACCCGGGCCGCGACGGCACCAGCACAGCGGCGCCGGTCGGCAAGATCCGGGATTCGCCGAAGCGGCAGTTCGCCGACATGTGTGCACCGTGCAGCAGCAGCACAGCCGGGCCTGGGCCGCCGGTCAGCCGGTACTCGATCGGCTGGCCGTCGACGAAGGCGGTCGTCGTAGCGGTGGCCGGGATCACATGGACGAATCGACGGGTGGGCGAACGCTCTTGCTGGCCACGATCGAGCCGAGCACTCCGTTGACGAAGGCCGGTGACTCGTCGGTGGAGAGCTCGGAGACCAGTCGGACCGCCTCCGACACCGCGACGGCGTCGGGCAACGGGGTGTGGTCGATCTCGTACACCGCGATCCGCAGCACGGACCGGTCCACCCGCGGCAACCGGGGCAACGTCCAGCCGGGGGTCAGGGCGGCAGCGATCCGGCCGTCGATCTCCGCCCGGTGCGCGGTGACCCCCTCGACGAGATCGCGGGTGAACTCCCGGACCGGAGGGGCGGCGTCGTCGGTGCGTTCGGCCAGGGTGGCCAGCGGGTCGGCGTCGCGCAGATCGGCCTCGAAAACGATGTCGACCGCCCGTTTGCGGCCCTTCCCGCGGGTCGAGCCCGTGCGCGCGGCCGCGATGTCGGTGACCACGATTCAGCTGGCCACTCGGCCGAGGTAGTCCCCCGTCCGGGTGTCCACCTTGACCTTTTCACCGCTGGTGAGGAACAACGGCACCTGGATCTGCAGCCCGGTCTCCACCGTCGCCGGCTTGGTACCGCCGGTGCTGCGGTCGCCCTGCAGGCCCGGCTCGGTGTAGGTGACCTCGAGCTCGACCGACGCCGGCAGATCGAGATAGAGCGGGCTGTCGTTGTGCAGCGCGACCGTGGCGGTCTGACCCTCGAGCAGGTAGTTCTTGGCCTCGCCCACGATCTCGTCGGCGATCGACAGCTGGTCGTACGTGCCGTTGTCCATGAACACGAAGCCGGCGCCGTCGTGGTACAGGTACTGCATCTCCCGGCGGTCGACACTCGCCGTCTCCACCTTGGTGTCGGAGTTGAAGGTGCGGTCCACGACCTTGCCCGACAGCACGTGCTTGAGCTTCGTTCGCACCACCGTGTTGCCCTTGCCGGGCTTGTGATGCTGGAACCACACGACCGACCACAACTGGCCGTCCAGGTCCAAGACCATGCCGTTCTTCAGGTCGTTCGTCGAGACCACGCGTTCACCCTTCCCACCGCTGACGCCAGCGAGCGAGTCTACGTCACGGTCCGGACCCCACCGCTACACGACGGAGAAGCCGTCGGGCAATGGGAGCCGGCCGGTCAGCGCGCGGAGCAGCACCGGGCCGTGGCCCAGCGCGGTCGCCGCCTCCGCCGCCAGGGACAACGTCTCGGCCAGTACGGGCCGCGAGAATTCCGGCTCCGGCAGCCCAGCCGCGGCGGCGATGTCGTAGCCGTGCACGACCAACTCGAAGGTCCGGGTGGGCAGATAGGTGCGCAGCCGCATGCCGCCCGCGATGGTGACGATCAGCGGGTCGCCCGCCGCGGCGGCCAGCGGGATCACTCGGGCGACCAGCTCGGCGACGTACGTGACCGGGTCGTCGCCGAGCGCTTCGCCGGCCGCTCGGCCCCGCTCGGTGATCGAGGCGCTGTCGGCCGTGCTCGCCAGCAGCGGCCGGATGGCCACGTAGTAGTCCGCCGCAGTCGGGACGTCCTGGTGCTCAGCGGGTTGCTGGAGGTAGGTCTCCACCGTGATCAGGGACCGACTCGCGTGCCCGACCAGGGCGCGGAGGTCCCAGTCGCCGAGGCCCGGGCCGTCCCAAGCGGCGGCCGGGATCGCGCGGACGAGCTGCTCGTACGATTGCGCCGCGGCGGCGAAGTTCTCGATCGACGGCTCCGTCATGGGCTCAGCCTCGCACGGTCAGCGGCCGGTGACGGCGCGTCGGGTCAACCTGCGAACGTCGCGGCCCGGCGGAGGGACGCGACCACGTCCGAGGCGTGGTAGATGCGTTCGTCGGGCTCGATCCGGGCGCAGAAATCGGCATACATGACGGCCGCGAGCAACCAGACCACGGGCTCCAGGAGCGTGGCCGCGCGGTCGGGGTCGGAGCCCGGCACGATGCTTCGCCAGGCAGCGACGAACCAGCCCCGCGCGATCCGCTGGACGCCGGCGGGCAGCCGCTGAGTGAAGGCGAGTTCGTCGAACGAGCGGATGACCGACGTAGGAGTCACCCCAGTCCAAGATCACGTAGTCGCCCGGCCGGCCGGCGACGTTGCCGGCGTGGAAGTCGCCGTGCACCAACGTGTCGGGGACTCCGCAGTCCTCGATGGCTCGGATGCGGTCCGCCAGTCCCGCCACGAGTGCGTCGACGCAGCGGCGCGGGTGCTGGTCGAGGCGTGGTCCCCATTCCTCCACCACGGCAGCGATCCGCGGCTCCATGCTCGAGAGCGGGCGGTGGGGTACGCCAATCGCCTGCAGCTCCGGCAGCCGGTTCAGGGCCCGGCGCTGCAGGTCGGTCAGCAACGAGACCATCGGCCGGAGCGCCGGCTCCTCGCGGAGTTCGTGATTCTGCGCATTCGCGAGCTCTGCCATGAGCGCGAGACCAGGCGCGAAACCAAGCAACCGCGGAGCCACCGGCGCACCGATCCAGTCGATCACCGCCCCCTCGTGGGCAAAGAACCCCGGTACCGCCTTGAACCAAACCGGCCCGTCGGTGGTGGGGATGCGCCAGAGCGCCGAGAGGTTCCAGGTCCGCATCTGTTGAGCGGGCCCGGTTGGCGCCGGGCCGCGTTGGGCCAGCTGCTGCCCCGCCCAGGTCAGCAGCTCCGCCGGCCCACCCGGATGGGCCCAAGGCTGCCGCAGCGGCTCCGCGGTGAGCGGGTCGCCCGGCCACGGTCGCAGGGCAGCCGACGGCCGGCGGTCGGTCTCGGCGAGATAGTTGACGTCACCCCCGGCGATCCGGTCCGAGGTGGCGCTCAGCAGCCGCAGCACGGTGATGTGGAGACCATCACGCTCCCGGATGGCCACCACGAGATCGCGCACCTCGGGCCACCAGGGCAGTTCCAGCGACACCGGCGGCAGGGCGCCGAGGACCTCACCCTCGTGCAGCAGGACCACGGTCGCGCGCCGACCGGTCATGATCACAACGCGAGCGTAGACCCGAACCAGCCGCGCGGATCAGCTGCCGGACAGGGACTCGTACGCTCGGCGGAGCAGAGCCGGTTCGGGTCCGGCCATGATCGCGGGCCGGGCCAGGGCGTCGAGGATCACGAAGCGCAGCGTCGAGCCGCGGGTCTTCTTGTCCACCGCCATCGTGGCGAGCAACTCGTCGAAGGCCTCCGGGTCGTAGGCCGTCGGCAGCTCCAACAGGCTCAGCACGGCTCGGTGCCGCTCCGCGGTGGCCTCGTCCAACCGGCCGGCCAGCCGAGCCAGTGCGGCGACGAAAACCAGGCCGATGCTGACGGCCTCGCCGTGCCGCAGCGCGTACCGCTCGCGGCGCTCGATCGCGTGTCCCAGCGTGTGGCCGTAGTTCAGTTGCTCGCGGCCCACCCGATCGCCGGTCGACGTGGCCTCGCGCAGGTCGGCGGCGACCACCGCCGCCTTCACCGCGATCGCCCGCTCGATGAGCTCGCGCAGTACCGGCCCATCCGGGTGCTGGGCGGCGGCCGGGTCAGCCTCGATCAGCGGCAGGATGCCCGGATCGGCGATGAAACCGCACTTCACCACCTCGGCGAGGCCCGCCCGCAGGTCGGCGGGGTCCAAGGTGGCGAGTGCGTCCAGGTCCACGAGTACCCCGGCCGGCTCGTGGAAGCAGCCGACCAGGTTCTTGCCCTCGGGCGTGTTGATGCCGGTCTTCCCGCCGACGGCCGCGTCGACCATGCCGAGCACCGTGGTGGGCACGGTGACGAGCCGGACGCCCCGCAACCAGGTTGCGGCCACGAACCCAGCCAGGTCGGTGGTGGCCCCTCCGCCCAGCCCGACCACGGCGTCGGAGCGGGTGAACCCCGCCGTGCCGAGTACCGACCAGCAACGCGCCGCCACCTCGGCGGTCTTGGCCGCCTCGGCGTCCGGCACGTCGATCCGGGTCGGTTCCAACCCCGCCTCGCGCAGCGCCCGGCAGCACTGCTCGGCGAGCCCGATCAGCCGCGGCGGATGCAGTACGGCGACCCGCTGGACCCCAACCAGCAATCCGGGCAGCCGCGTGGTCAGACCGTGGCCGACCACGACCTCGTACGGGGACTCCCCGGTCACCGAAATCACCGTCACGTCGCTCATGAGCGAGCCAGGATCCTCTCGACCACCTGCGCGGCGGACTGGCCGTCGGTGTCGACCACCTCGGTGGCGGCGGCGGCGTACAGCGGGGTGCGTTCGGACAGCAGCTGGATCAGCCGGCCGCGGACGTTGCCGAGCAGCAGCGGCCGGGCCTCGTTCAACCCGACCCTCCTGACCGCGTGCGGCACGCTGACCTGCAGCCAGACCACCCGATGGCCGCTCAACGCCGACCGCGTCGTCTCCGACAAAACGGCGCCACCGCCGAGCGCCAACACCCCCGGCCCGGCCAGCAGCTCGGCGGTCGTGCTCTCCTCGAACGCCCGGAACACCGATTCGCCGTCGTCGGCGAAGATCTCCGCGACCGGCTTGCCGACCCGCTGTTCGATCACGGCGTCCACGTCGGCGAACGGCACCCCGAGTCGCTCGGCCAGCAAGGCCCCGACCGTCGACTTCCCCGAACCCGGCGCGCCGATCAACACGAGATCAGCCAATCTGCAGCCCCCGCGCGGCAACGTCGGAGAGGTAGCTCTCGTGGTTCCGCCGCGTCTCGGCGACGGAGTCCCCGCCGAACTTCTCCAGCGCCGCGTCGGCGAGCACCAGCGCGACCATCGCCTCCGCGACCACGCCGGCGGCCGGCACCGCGCACACATCGGAGCGCTGATGGTGGGCGACGGCCGCCTCGCCGGTGCTGACGTCCACCGTGCGCAGGGCTCGCGGGACGGTGGCGATCGGTTTCATCGCGGCCCGGACCCGGAGCACCTCGCCGGTGCTCATCCCGCCCTCCGTACCGCCGGAGCGGTGTGAGGCCCGGACGATCCCGCCTCGGTCTCCGGTCCCCGGGACGATCTCGTCGTGGGCCGCGCTGCCGCGGGACCGGGCCAGGGCGAAGCCGTCGCCGAGCTCCACACCCTTGATGGCCTGGATGCCCATCAGCGCGCCGGCCAGCCGGGAGTCGAGCCGGCGGTCCCAGTGCACGTGTGAGCCGAGCCCCGGCGGGAGTCCCCAGACCACGACCTCGACGACCCCGCCGAGGGTGTCGCCGTCGGACTGGGCCGCTGTGACTTCTGCGTACATCGCCGCCGACACCTCCCGGTCGAAGCAGCGCAGCGGATCGTCGTCGATCACGGCGAGGTCGTCCAGGGTCGGCAGGGTGCCACTCGCCGGGGTGGCCACGGTGCCGAGTTCGACGACATGGCTGAGCAGGGTGACCCCGTACGCCTGCAGCAGGAAGTTGCTGGCGACCCGACCGAGCGCAACTCGGGCAGCCGTCTCGCGAGCACTGGCCCGTTCCAGGATGGGCCGGGCCTCGTCGAAGTCGTACTTCTGCATCCCCGCCAGATCGGCATGCCCCGGCCGCGGCCGGTGCAGCGGGGCGTTTCGAGCCAGTCCTGCCAGCACCTCGGAGTCGACGGGATCGGCGGCCATCACCGTCTCCCACTTCGGCCACTCGGTGTTGCCCACCTCGATGGCGACCGGCCCACCTTGGGTCTCGCCGTGCCGGACGCCGCCGACCAGAGTGACCTGATCCGCCTCGAACTTCATCCGGGCGCCACGGCCGAAGCCGAGCCGGCGCCGGGCCAGGGCGTCCGCGATGTCGGTGCTCGTGACCCGGACGTGCGCGGGCAGTCCTTCCAGGATGGCCACCAGGGCCGGACCGTGGGACTCCCCCGCCGTCAACCAGCGCAACACGGGCCCAAGTGTGTCACGCGAGCCCCGCGCGACCGGCCGAATACAGCACCTCGGGATCGACCTCGAGCCCCGTCATCAAGCGGAGCTGGACGACCGCCTGACCGACCAGCAGGTCGAGACCGTTCACCACGGTCCTGCCCGTCGCCTCCGCCGCGACCGCGAGCGGGGTCGGCCACGGGTCGTAGATCGCATCGAAGACCACCGGGGCGCTGGCCGCGAACTCGGCCGCGCGATCCTCGGCGATCGCCCCGGCCGACACCGTGGAGATCAGCAGGTCGCCGGCCGGGACCGGGCCTTCCCACGGCCGCCAGGTGACCTGCAGGCCCAGCTGCCCGGCGAAGTCCGCGACCGGTCGCGCCCGCTCCGGGCTGCGGGCGACCAGCGCCAGCTGCCGGGTCCCCAGCCGGGCGAGCGAGGCCACCGCGGAGCGGGCGGTCGCACCCGATCCGACCAGGGTCGCGCGATCGGCGATCTCCAGCCCGGCCCGGCCCAGGGCGGCGACGAGGCCTTCGACGTCGGTGTTGTAGACCCGCCGTCCATCCGGGTCGAAGATCAGCGTGTTGGCCGCCCGCACCTGGCGGGCCACCGGATCGGGCTGACCGAGCGACAGCACCGCCACCTTGAGCGGCATGGTCAGACTCAGCCCGCGCCACTCGGGTCCGCAGCCGACGACGAAATCGCCCAGCTCAGGCTCACCGACGTCGTGGCGCTCGTACGTCCAGTCGAGGCCCAGCTCCCGATAGGCGGCGAGATGCAGCGCCGGGGACAACGAATGCGCGATCGGCCGCCCCAACACCGCGCACTTCACCAAACACCCCTACTGAACCTAGGCAGCGACGAGCGTGCGAGGAGCCCCGAGTGAGCGGAGGAATCCGCGGCGCTGATCGGAGGACGAGGAGGGCAACACGCTTTTCCGTTGCCCGATGAGGACGACGAGCGGCGTCTGGAGCGGATTCCGCAGCGAACGGACAATCACGTGCATTTGCCCTTGTTGGCCTGGCACCAGGCCTGGAACTCGCGCACGTTCTGGTTGTGCTCGGCGTAGGTTTCGGCGAACTTGGTCTCGCCGGTGTCGAGGTTGACCGCGACGAAATACAACCACTTGCCGGGGGCTGGTTCCATGGCCGCCTCGAGCGCCGCCTGGCCCGGCGCGGCGATCGGGCCCGGCGGCAGGCCCTCGTACTTGTAGGTGTTGTACGGGGAGTCGGAGTCCCGCTGCTTCGGGGTGGTCGTGACCGTGTTGAGCCGCTCGGCGTAGGCAACGGTCGAGTCCAGCTGCAACTTCTGCCCCGCCGCGAGGCGGTTGTAGAGCACCCGGGCGATCTTCGGCCGGTCCTCGGCCCGGCCGGCTTCGCGCTCGATGATGCTGGCGACGACGACCACGTCGTACGGGGAGTACTTGATCTTCTTCGCCCCGGCTTCGAGCCCGATCGCCCGGCTGACGTTGCCGAACCGGGACGTCATCTGCTTCAGGGTCGAGGTGGCGGTGGCCTGGGCGGTGAGCTCGTAGGTGTCGGGAAACAGGAAGCCCTCGGGGTTCTCCTTGGCCCACTTCGGCAAACCGAGGGTTTCCGGCTTCTTCAGTGCCGCGTCGAAGTTCTTCTTGGCGATCTTGGTGCCCTTGACCAGCTCATTCACCTGGACGCTGAGCCGCTGCCCCTCACGGATCCGGAACTCGGCCCGGACCCGGGACTCGCCGGGGTTGATCAACAGCCGCAAGGCGTCGATCGCCTTCATCTCGGTGAACATCTTGTACCGACCCGGTTGCACCGACGTCGCCCGCTCCTCCGAGCGGGCCGCCTGGTCCCAGGCCGCGGTGGACTTGACCACCTTCTCCTCGACGAGGATGTTCCCGATCCGGTCGAGGGAGGCGCCCTCGGGCACGGTGATCGTGATCGCGGTCGTGCCCGGGCCCTCGTAGTCGGGGATCTGACCGAAGTCGGCGAGCAGCCCGGACGCCTTGTCCCAGACGAAGTAACCGCCGAACACCAGGATCGAGGCGGCCAGCAACACGGCCAGGCAGCCCTTGCCCTTGTGGGCAATCTCCTTGGCCGGGGTCTGCTCGACCTCCGGGTCCAGCATCGATGTCACGCGTCGGTCTCCTCGTCCGGCGGGGCGATCCTCTAGTCCTCTGGGGGCGGGTCCGCTGGCGATACTAACTCCCCGGGCGGTGTTCCCCTGGCACCTTCAACGGCTAGGGCGTGCTCCAAGATCCCGGCGGCGGCGGCGGAATCGATAACGGCGCGCTGCTGCCGGGCCTTTTTCCCGGCTGCCCGGAGCTGCCGGGAGGCCTGCACGGTCGTCAGTCGCTCGTCCACCAACCGCACCGGTACGGCGCGGCCGGCCGCCCGCAGCTCGGTCGCCAACGCCGCAGCCGCTTCCCGGATCCGAGCCGCCGCCGGTCCCTCGCCGCCGGAGAGGGACCGGGGCAACCCGATCACGATCTCGATCGGTTCGTACTCGGCCATCAGGGCGAACACAGCGGCCTGCGCACCTGGACCGGCCGCCACCGTGGCCACCGGAAACGCCAGCGTGCCGGCCGGATCGCAGGCGGCGACCCCGATCCTGGCCTCGCCCCAGTCCAGGCCCAACCGCCTCCCCGGGTCTCACGCTCAGGAGCCGACCGCCCCTGACACCGCAGCGCGGATCGCGGCGAGCGCGGCGTACGACCTGGCTGCCGTCGCTGCCGCCGCCCTGGGCCAGATCGTCCTTGCCGCCGCCCCGGCCGCCGAGCGCCCCGCTGGCCAGCCGGACCAACTCGCCCGCCCTGAGCCCCGCGTTCCGGGCCCCCTCGGTGGTCGCCACGACGACCGCGGGCTTGTCGGTCGTGCCGCCGACCACGCCCACCACCGCGGGCCGGGCCGCCAGTCGGTTGCGCAGCTCGATCGCGAGGGTGCGGAGGTCGCCGGCGCCGATCCCGTCGGCCCGGTGGTTCACGAGTCGTACCGCGCCGGTCGGGCCCGCGACATCCTCGCCCGCGGTCAGGATCGTCTCCAGCGAGGCCAGCAGGTTCTTGGACTTGAGCGCGGCGATCTCCCGCTCGGACTCCTTGAGCTGCGCGACCATCCGCGCAACCCGCTCGGCCACCTGGTCGGGCTGGACCTTGAGGGTGTCGGCGAGTCCCATCACCAGGGACCGCTCCCGGGCCAGCTGGGAGAACGCCTCCAGCCCGACGAACGCCTCGACCCGGCGGATGCCGGAGCCGACGGAGGATTCCGCGTTGAGCGCCATCAGCCCGACCTGCGACGAGGAGACCACGTGGGTGCCGGCGCACAATTCGCGCGACCAGCCTTCGCCGATGTCGACCACCCGGACGACGTCGCCGTACACCTCGCCGAACAGCGCCGTGGCTCCGGACGCCCTCGCCTCCGCCAAGGGCATCAGAGTCGCCGAGACGCCGAGGTCGGATCGGATGGCCTCGTTGGAGAGCAACTCGATCTGCTCCCGCTGCGTCGGGGACACCGCGTGGTTCCAGCTGAAGTCCAGCCGCAGGTATCCAGGCCGGTTGAACGAGCCCGCCTGCAGCGCACTCGGTCCGAGGATCTGGTGCAGCGCCTCGTGGATCAGGTGGGTCGCCGAATGCGCCTGGCACGCCCCGACCCGCCACGCCTTGTCGACCACCGTGCTGACGATCTGCTCGGGCCGGAGTTCGCCCTCGGCCACCTTCGCCTTGTGCACGACCAGGCCCTTGACCGGGCGCTGGACGTCGTAGACCTCGAGTCGAACCCCGTCGGTCGTCGTGATCACGCCGTGGTCGCCGGACTGGCCGCCGGACTCGGGATAGAACGGGGTCTCCGTCAGGACGAGTTCGATGTCGTCGCCGGGCCCCGCCCGCTCGGTCATCTCGCCGTCGACGACGATGGCGCGCACCGCGCTCTCCCCGGTCAGGGCCTCGAAGCCGGTGAACGGCGTCTCACCGGCCGCTCGCAGCCGCGCGTAGAGGTCGGTGTGGATGCCGCTGCCCTTCTTGGCCTTCGCGTCGGCCTTGGCCCGGGTGCGCTGCTCGGTCATCAGCGCGCGGAAGCCCGCCTCGTCGACCTCCAGCCCCTGCTCCGCCGCCATCTCCAGGGTCAGCTCGATCGGGAAGCCGTACGTGTCGTGCAGCTTGAAGGACGCATCTCCCGACAGCTCGAGCGAGCCCGCACCCGATGACTTCAGATCTCCGACCACCCGGTCGAACAGCTGCGTCCCGGCGGTCAGGGTGTGCCGGAACGCCTCTTCCTCGCCGTACGCGATGTCGGAGATCCGGTCGAAATCGGCCGCGACCTCCGGGTACGAGCTCGCCATCGCGTCCCGGCTGATCGGGAACAACTCGGCGAAACTCGGCGCGTCGACGCCGAGCAACCGCATCGAACGCACAACCCGGCGCAGGATCCGGCGCAGGACGTAGCCGCGCGCCTCGTTGCCGGGCGAGACGCCGTCGTTGATCAACATCAGCGAGGCGCGGACGTGGTCGGCGACCACCCGGAGCCGGACGTCGTCCTGGTTGTGGGGGTCGTGGTCGGCGCCGTAGGTCTTGCCCGCGAGTTCCGCGGCCCGCCCGATCACCGGAAAGACCTCGTCGATCTCGTACAGGTTGTCGACGTCCTGCAGCAGGTAGGCGACCCGCTCCAGCCCCATCCCGGTGTCGATGTTCGGCCGGGGCAACGGCCGGAGCACGTCGAAGTCGTCCTTGGCGCGGACGTCGGACAGTTCCTCCTGCATGAAGACGAGGTTCCAGATCTCCAGGAACCGGTCCTCGTCGACCACCGGCCCGCCGTCGGAGCCGTATTCGGGTCCCCGGTCGACGTAGATCTCGCTGCACGGCCCGCCCGGCCCGGGGATGCCCATGTGCCAGTAGTTGTCGAGCAGGCCGCGGCGCTGGATCCGCTGTTCGGGCAGGTCGGCGATGTTGGCCCAGAGGGCGGCCGCCTCGTCGTCGTCGTGCAGCACGGTGACCCACACCTGGCTCGGGTCGAAGCCGAGTCCGCCGGCGACCTGCGGGGTGGTGACCAGCTCCCAGGCGTACCGGATCGCCTCGGCCTTGAAGTAGTCGCCGAAGGCGAAGTTCCCCATCATCTGGAAGAACGTGCCGTGCCGGGTGGTCTTGCCGACCTCCTCGATGTCGAGGGTGCGGACGACCTTCTGGACCGACGTGGCGCGGGCGTACGGGGCCGGCTCCTCACCGGTGAAGTACGGCTTGAACGGGACCATCCCCGCGTTGACGAACAGCAGGGTCGGGTCGTTGTAGAGCAGCGGTGCCGACGGCACCGGGGTGTGGCCGCGACTGGTGAAGAAGTCCAGGAAGCGGCGCCGGATCTCGGCGGTTTTCATGATCGGTCTTTCTGCTGGGTTCGGGGCAATTACTCCTGGGCAGGCCGAGCGCAGAGCGGATCTCCGCCTCACTCTCGGCCGTGGCAGCTCGAACCCGTTCGACGAAATCCTGCGCGGTCCGGACTCCGGCCGTCACCTGCTCGGCCACCCGGTTACCGATGGCCTCCGGGCTGGCCGCCGCGAGGTAGTTGCGCACCTTGTACATGACGTAGACCGCGGCGCCGGCTCCGACGGCGATCCAGAACAGCCGGCGCATCACTCACTCCCTCGATCTGTTCGGGGTTCGGCCCGCCGGGGTCGGACCGGACCCGCATGGGCATCCACGATGTCGATGTCGGTGCCCGGACCCCGGCGGAGCACCTTACGCACCCCGGCCGTGAACGCGGCGGTCTTGATCAGCGGGCCGCCGAACGTGATCGTGAGCAGCGACGACATCTGGGCCGCGTTCTTGCTCACCGAACTCGCGTGGCCGCTCACCGAGGAGACGTCCTCGGTCACCACCGCCAGCTTGCCCAGCTCCTCGTTCGTGGCCCGCACCGTGCCCTGCAACTCGGTGAGAATCGGTACGGACTCAGTCCCGACGTCGTGGATCTGCTCCCGGGTCTCGTCCAGCACCTTGCCCAGCTTGATCAGGGGCACGGCGATCAGACCGACCAGCGCGACGAACGCGATGGCGGCGATCAGGCCGGCGATCTCCCCAACAGACATCTCTCTCCTCGAAGCAACGGGCGGGTCGGCACCAGTTCGGCACCGACCCTACCCGCTGGCCTCGCTCGAGCAGCGCGGGATTACTGCAGCCTCAGCCGCGGTGGCGCTGGGCGGCCTCGAGTGCGTCCCGGACGCCTGCTGGTCCTGTTCAGCCGGACTGACCTTCGCGTTGGGCCGCTGACGCCGTGGGATCCGGCTGCGGCACCGGCGGGCACTGCAGATCGGACCGGTTTCCCGGTCTTGCGGGCCGGCACCGTGCCGTCGGTCAGGTAGGCCGCGATGGCGTTGTCGGTGCAGGCGACGCCGCTGAGCGAGCCGGAGTGGGTGGTGCCGCCGACGCCCTCGATCAGCGACGCGCTCGGGAAGCGCTTGCGGACCTCGAGGCTCCGGAGTAGGGCGTGGCCGGATCCAGGTCTCGCTGATCAGCAGGATCTTGTTCGGCACCTTGCCGCCGTCGACCTTGACCGGCGTGCCGGCCTTGGCCGGCCAGGTCAGGCAGGGCGCGTTGAACCAGGCGTTGCCCCAGGTCAGGAACGGCGCCTGGGCGTAGGTCCGCCAGTTGTCGAGCCGCCACTGCGACCACCGCTGCGGCCACTGGACGTCGGTGCACTGCACGCCGAGTAGACCGCGTAGCCGTTGTCGGTGCCCGTGCGTCCGGGGGTGGCCGCGTCGTAAAAGCGCCTTGATCGCGGCTCGCGTCGTCGTCGTTGACCAAGGCCGCGAACGCCTCGGCGATGCTTCACCCAGCCGTAGACGTAGTAGCCGGCGCTCGGTAAGACGTCGGTCAGCTCGTCCGGGCCGATCATGCCGCCAGCGCCGGGGTGGCGTCCAGCTTGGCCAGCTGCCGGTAGTACGTCGGCGTCGACGCTCGTCGGCGGTGTTACCGAGGTGGTAGACCGAGTCGTTCTTGGCCAGCCAGGCGAAGTAGACCTTGATCGTCTTCTCGAAGGCCACGTCCTGGTCGAGGTTGGCCTTGTACCAGACGCGGGCGGGTCCACGTTGCCGTCGAGCACGATCCGGCGGACCCGGTTCGGGTACAGGTGGCGTAGACCTGGGCCGAGGTAGGTGCCGTAGGAGAAGCCGTAGAAGTTGATCTGCTGCCGGCCCAGCGCCTTGCGGAGGCTCTCCATGTCGGCGACGGTGTCGCGGGTCTTCAGTGTGGTCGAGCAGCCGACGGCCGTCGCTGTAGCCGCAGGCCTCGGCGTAGCCTGCGGCCTTGCGCAGCCAGGTCCTCTCGAGCTGGCGTCGGTGGTCGGGCACGTAGTTCGGCCGGTCGTAGCCGTTGTAGTCGCCGTCGCAGGCCAGGGCGGGCTCGCTGCTGCCGACGCCGCGCGGATCGAAGCCGATCCAGTCATAGGTGCTGGTGACCGTCGTCACCACGGAATGATGCCCGGAGCCGAAGACCGGTAGATCAGGCCCGAGCCGCCCGGGCCGCCGGGGTTGACCAGCATCACGCCCTGGTTGGCGCCGAGCGGCGGTGTGCGTGACCAGCCGCGATGACCGCGAGCTTGATCTTCTGGCCGCGCGGCCGGTTGTAGTCCAGCGGAACGACGAGCGTGCCGCACTGGATGCCGTTGCGCTGTGCGAGCCGTGGCGCTCGGTACAGGCCGCCCAGCGGATAGCTGGTGGCTGGTAGTTCGCCTCGGCTGTCGCGGCGGCCGGAATCAGCAGCGGGCGTTCGCGCCGCGGGTGCGGGCTTCGGCCGGCGCGGCGACGGCACCTCCCGCGACCAGCGTGGTGACGGCGACGGCACCAACCGCCACGAGCAACGACAACCGCCTCATGCGAACCCCTAAGACCGATCGGCGCTGATTCCTCCCACAGCTTGAACCGAAACCTGGGAGATGTCTATGCGTCGGCTATTGACTTGTTCAGCAGAAGTCTTCGATCCGGGCCAGCCGGGCGGCGACCCCGGCTTCGGCGCCGTGGTCGGTGGGTTCGTAGTAGCGGGCGCCGACGAGCTCGTCGGGCAGATACTGCTGGGCGGCGATGCCGTGGGGTTCGTCGTGGGCGTAGCGGTAGCCCTGGCCGTGGCCGTACGACTTCGCCCCGGCGTAGTGGGCGTCGCGCAGATGCGGCGGGACGAGGCCGATCCGGCCGGCCTCGACGTCGGCCAGGGCCGCGTCGATGCCGACGATCACGGCGTTGGACTTCGGGGCCAGGGCCAGGGCGATCACCGCCTGGGCGAGGTTGATCCGCCCCTCCGGCATGCCGATGAACTGCACCGCCTGGTGGGCGGCCACCGCCGTCTGCAGCGCGGTCGGGTCGGCCAGCCCGATGTCCTCGCTGGCCAGGATCACCAGCCGGCGGGCGATGAAACGCGGGTCCTCCCCCGCCGCGATCATCCGGGCCAGGTAGTGCAACGACGCCTGCACGTCGGACCCGCGGATCGACTTGATGAAGGCGCTGATCACGTCGTAGTGCTGGTCGCCGTCGCGGTCGTAGCGGATCGCGGCCTTGTCCACCGCCTGCTCCACGATCGCGCTCGTGATGGTGATCGAACTCACCGCGGCGGTCCCGGCGGCGGACTCCTCCAGATAGGTCAGCGCCCGGCGGGCGTCGCCGCCGGCCAGTCGGAGCAGGGTGTCGCGGGCATCGTCCTCGAGTTCGTAGGCGCCGCCGAGACCGCGCTCGTCGGCCAGGGCCCGGTCCAACAGCCCGGAGAGGTCGGCCTCGGTCAGCGGCCGCAGGGTCAGCAGCAGCGAGCGGGACAGCAGTGGTGAGATGACGGAGAAGCTGGGGTTCTCGGTGGTGGCGGCGATCAGGGTGACCAGTCGGTTCTCGACCGCGGGCAGCAGCACGTCCTGCTGGGTCTTGGAGAACCGGTGCACCTCGTCCACGAACAGCACGGTCGGCCGGCCGTTGCGCAGTTCCTGCCGGGACCGGTCGAGTTCGGCGCGGACCTCCTTGACCCCGGCGGTGACCGCAGAGATCTCGACGAACCGGCTGTTGGTCTGCCGCGACACGACGGCGGCGATGGTGGTCTTGCCCACGCCCGGCGGACCCCACAGGAAGACCGACATCGGCTCCCCCGCCGCCAGTCGGCGCAGCGGCGATCCCGGTGCGAGCAGGTGGGCCTGGCCGACGATCTCGTCCAGCGTCCGCGGGCCGCATCCGGACGGCGAGCGGCAGTCCGGTCCGGTCTCTGGTCGTTCAGACTGTCGGTCAGGCTCCCGCCGCCCGCGGCACCGCGTGGCGCCGCCTCCCACCAGACCGCCGAACAGGTCCTCGCTCATGGCCTCATCCTTGCCGCCGCCGACCGTAGTGTGCACTTCCTGCCCATCCCGCGGCGCTCGGAGGGACCACAAGTGCACACTTCGGTCGACTCACGGACCCGGGTCGCGAACCTGGCGGATCGAGTTCGATGATCCCCAAGCCCGGTCGGCCGTCCAGACCACGGCGTCGAGCCGCCCGGCCTGGGCGAGACACAGCCGATCGCAGAGGGAAAGCTGGGGGTGCGTCGTCCACAGTCGTGCCGCGAGCTCCGCGTCCGCCATGGTCACGGACTCGATGACCAGGCCGTAGCCGAGAAGCAACGCCCGGGCGATCTCCCAGTCTGCGCCACGCTGTGACACCTTCTGGGCAGTCTCCGACCAATTGGCGGCGCAGCACGACCCGCCTCCTGCCAGTTCTGTCTCGACGATGTCGGCGCCGACCTCACCGCCGAGAAAACAGAGCAGAGCCGACGCGTCGAACAGATTCACCCAGCCGCCTCGATCTCCGCTGCTCTGCGGCGATCCTCGAGGAGTTCCGCGACGAGGCTCGGGCCGGCGAGCTGCGAACGCAGGAGTCGTTTGGCCTGATCGCGGGTGGCGAGGAGGATCCCCTCCCGCGTTTCGACCAGCAGCAGCGTCACCCCGGTTTCGAGAGCGAGCCGGTCACGTAGTTCGGCGGGAATCACGAGCCGACCGCGGTCTCCCATCACGACGGAATACGTCCCACTCATGTAGTCAGTGTGCCACTAGGTAGCAGTCAGTGGGACGTGGCGGCGCGACCGCGATAGAGATAGCTCATCGCACGGGGCCGGGTCTCGCCGTAGCCGGTGTGCAGTTCCACGAGATCGAAGCCGGCGTCGGTCAGCGCCGACTCGATCGGTACGTCCAGCCGGCACCCGCCGGCGAGCCGGCCCTGGAGCGGATTGAGGCGCTCCTGCCACGCCCGGACGTCCGCATCGGGCGCCCGGCCGTGCTCCAGGAAGTGCAGCCCGCCACCCGGCCGCAGCACCCGCCGGATCTCCGACAGCGCGATGGGCAGCTGCGGGATGCTGCAGAGGGTGTACGTCGACAACGCTGCATCGACGCAGTGGTCCGGCAGCGCCAGCCACTGCCCGTCCAGACCGGCCCGGACGATCCCCGCCGGACTCGCGTCGCGGCGGGCCCGGGAGAGCTTCCAGGCCACGTCGGACGGCTCGACGGCGAGCACGCTGGTCACCGCCGCGGGGTAGTACGGGACGTTCAGGCCCGAGCCGAAGCCGACTTCCAGGACCCGGCCCGACAGTCCGGCGCAGGTCACCCGGCGACGCTCATTGACCTCGGCGTTGTCGAGCAGCCGGTTGATCATCCGCGGCAGCAGGTGGGTATGCCAGATGCCCATCTAGACCCGCCCGATCATCGCGGCCGCATGACGTCGTTCAGCACGGACTCGTACGCATCCGAGGTCACCGAGACGATGCCGTAGAACGGGTGATCCAGCTCGAGGGTCACGTAGAAGAGCAGCGCCACGAAGACCGAGACCAGACTCGAGATGATCAGGTGCACCCGCAGATTTCCCACCTTGATCAACGAGATCAGGATCTGGCTGATCACGGCACCGACCCAGAGCAGCACCCACATCAACCGGGGCAGCGTCTCCCCCACCTCGTTCACCCGGGAGCGCCGTTGGGTCACGAAGTCGTTGAACGCCCCGATCGACTGACTCTGCACGGTCGTCTGCACCGCCCCCTCCGGCCGGAAGCCGAACAGCAGCGTACGGATCTCGTTCACCGGCTCGGTGCCCGCGGTCGGCACCAGGCCCTGGGACTGGGCCGGCCAGTCGACGACGATGACCTCCCGGGTGTAGGAGCGCATCAGCTCCTGCAGCTGGCTCGACAACGGCTCCGGCAGACCCGAGACGTCCTGGTAGAACGTGGCCAGCGCCGCCGCCTCGTTCTGCACCACGGTGTCCACCCGGATGAAGTTCTGGAACGCCGCCACGGCGATCAGCGCCAGCGTGATCCCGTAGAACACCCCGTAGAAGCTGATCCCGTAGCCCAGCACCCGGTCCCACTCTTCCAGCGGATGGGCGACTCGCTGCACCCACGGCCGCAGCGCCAGCAGCAGCAGCAGGCTGAGCCCGACGAACCCGAACACGAAGATCGGCAGATTCAGCCAGACGGGCAGGTTGAAGTACCAGATCACGGATCAGTGATAGCAGTCAGCCGCTCCGCGTGACGTCCCGGGCAAGATTCGGGGGCATGTAGTCGTACCGGGCGAAGGCGCGGGTGAACGTGCCGGTCCCGTGGGACACCGAACGCAGGTCGATCGGGTAGCGCGACAACTCGTGCGCCGGCACCTCGGCGTGGATGGTGGCGTAGCCGGGTACGTCACTCGTTTCGGTGCCGTGCACCTGCCCCCGCCGACCCCGTAGGTCGGCCAGCACCGAGCCGACGGAGTCGTCGGCGACCGTGATCGACAAGGTGTCGATCGGCTCGAGGATCGCCACCGTCGACTCGTTGGCGGACTCCCGCAGGGCCATCGCGGCCGCGCTCTGGAACGCCATGTCGGAGGAGTCCACCGAGTGCGCCTTGCCGTCCACGAGGGTGATCCGCACGTCCACCACCGGATAGCCGGTCAGCACCCCCTTGGCGAGTTGGCCTCGGGCACCCTTCTCGACCGAGGGGATGAACTGCCGCGGTACGGCCCCGCCGACCACCTTGTCGGCGAACTCGATCCCCGAGCCGCGCTCGAGCGGTTCGACCTCCATCTCGCAGACCGCGTACTGTCCGTGTCCACCGGATTGCTTGACGAGCCGACCACGGACGGTGACCGGCCGCAGGAACGTCTCCCGCAGCGACGTCCGGACAGGTTCGGACTCCACGTTCACGTGGTAGTTGTCCCGCAGCGAGGCCAGCAGCTTGTCCACGTGCGCGGGCCCCATCGCCCACAGCACGACCTGGTGGGTCTCCGGGTTGTGCTCGAGCCGCATCGTCACGTCCTCGCCGGCCAGCCGCTGCAGCGCGGCAGCCAGCTTCTCCTCGTCGGCCCGGGAGCTGGCGTGGATGGCCACGGGAAGCAACGGCTCGGGCAGCAGCCACGGCTCCACCAGGGCCGGCCGGGACTTCGAGGACAGCGTGTCCGACGTCTCCGCCGCGGCGAGTTTGGAGACCAGGACGAGGTCCCCGGCGATCGCGCGGGACTTCGCGCGGGATTCGTCGCCGGCTCCGCTGTAGTACGGCGCCGCCAGCGGACCGACCCGCTCGTCGTCGAGATCGTGGTCCGGATGACCGGCGATCGGATGCCCGGCGAACTCACCGAGGTGACCGGACACGTGCAGCACGGCGTCGGCGGTCAGGGTGCCGGAGAAGACCCGGACCAGGCACAGCCGCCCCACGAACGGGTTGTTCGTCGTCCGCACCACCTCGGCCACCAGCGGACCGTCCGGGTCGCAGGACACGGCGCCGAACTCCCCGAAATCGCAGCTCTGCACCGCCGGCAACGCCGCCGCCGCCGGAGAGGGGAAACCGCGCTCGAACAGGTCGTACAGGCCCTCGACGCCCAGTCCGGAGGCCGCGTGGGTCCCGATGATCGGGAAGAAGCGGGCGGTGGCGATGGCGGCTCGGATGTCGTCGACGAGACCGTCCGCGGTGATCTCCTCACCGTTCAGGTGCCGCTCCAGCAGGTCCTCATCCTCCGACTCCTCGATGATGGACTCCATCAGCGGCCCGCGGAGTTCCTCGATCATCGCCAACTCGTCCGCGGTCGGTTCGCGGTCGATCGGTTCGCCGCTGGTGTAGTCGACCACGTCGCGGCCCAGCAGGCTGGCGCAGCCGACGAGCCGGCCTTCGACCAGCAGCGGCACCTCCAGCGGCTGCGCGTCTCCGAACGAGCGGCGGCAGCGGGCGACCGTCTCGGCGAAGTCGGCCCGGGCCTGCTCCAGCTTGGTCACCGCGACCGCTCGCGGCTTGGCCGTCGCCTCGCACTCCCGCCACAACATCTTGGTCGCCTCGTCGATCTCGTCGGTGGCCGGGACCACGAACAGCACGGCGTCCGCGGCCCGCAGCCCGGCCCGGACCTCTCCGACGAAGTCCGGATTCCCCGGTGTGTCGAGGAGGTTGACCACGCACGAGCCGCTGGAGACGCTCGCGGCGGTGAGGGAGGTGGACTGGGCCGGCTCACCGCGGGACACCCGCCCCTGGGTCCGGGCGGTGACCAGGCGCTCGAAGAGGGCGGTCTTGCCCGACCCGGCCGGACCCACCAGGACGACATTGCGGATCTGCTCCGGCGACTCCGGCTCGCCCGGTGGTGTCTCCGTCACGAAGGTCGGCCCGTCACGACATCCTTGCGATCGCCGTTGGTCATGGATCCAACCTTGTCGTCCGCGCCCCGCTCAGCACAAGAGGCCGGTCAGCGCATCACGTCGGCTGGGCGTCCACCCCGGCCTCCTTGCGCTGCTCGGCCGTGATGGGTGCGGGGGCGTCGGTCAGCGGATCGACGCCGCCGCCGGACTTCGGGAAGGCGATGACATCGCGGATCGACTCGGTATCGGCCAGCAAGGCACAGATCCGGTCCCAGCCGAAGGCGATCCCCCCGTGCGGAGGTGCCCCGTACGCGAACGCGTCGAGCAGGAAACCGAACTTGGCCTGCGCCTCCTCCGGCCCGAGTCCCATCACCGCGAACACCCGCTCCTGGATGTCGCGGCGATGGATACGGATGGAGCCGCCGCCGATCTCGTTGCCGTTGCAGACGATGTCGTACGCGTACGCCAGGGCGGAGCCGGGGTCGGTGTCGAACGTCTCGAGGAACTCCGGCTTCGGCGAGGTGAACGCGTGATGCACCGCGGTCCAGGCGCCCGACCCGACCGCCACGTCCCCGGCCGCCTCGGCGTCCGCCGTCGCCTCGAACAGGGGCGCGTCCAGCACCCAGACGAACGACCACGCGGACTCGTCGACGAGGCTGCCGCGACGCCCGATCTCCAACCGGGTGGCGCCGAGCAGCGACTGCGCGGAGCGCCGCCCACCGGCGGCGAAGAACACGCAGTCCCCCGGCTCGGCACCGACGGCCGCGGCCAGGCCGGCCCGTTCGGACTCGGACAGGTTCTTGGCCACCGGGCCGCCGAGTTCGCCGTCCTCGCCGAACAGTACGTACGCGAGCCCGCGGTGCCCTCGCTGCTTCGCGAAGTCCTGCCAGGCGTCCAATTGCTTGCGCGGCTGGCCCGCGCCGCCCGGCATCCGGACGGCACCCACGTACGGAGCCTGGAACACCCGGAACGGCGTGTGGGCGAAGTAGTCCGTGACCTCGATCAGCGGCAGCCCGAAACGCAGATCGGGCTTGTCGCTGCCGTAGGACTCCATCGCCTCGGCGTAGGTCATCCGCGGAAACGGCGGTGCAGCATCGATTCCCACCAGCTTCCAGATCTCGGTCAGCAGGGTCTCGGTGAGCTCGATGATGTCGTCTTGGTCGACGAAGCTCATCTCGACGTCGAGCTGGGTGAACTCCGGCTGCCGGTCGGCGCGGAAGTCCTCGTCGCGATAGCAGCGGGCGATCTGGTAGTACTTCTCCAGCCCGGCGACCATCAGGAGCTGCTTGAACAGCTGGGGGCTCTGCGGCAGGGCGTACCAGGAACCGGGACGCAGCCGCGCCGGGACCACGAAGTCGCGGGCGCCCTCGGGCGTCGACCGGGTCATCGTCGGGGTTTCGACCTCGACGAAGCCACGCTCGCCGAGCACGGTTCGGGCCACTCGGTTGACCTCGCTGCGCAGCCGGATCGCGGCGGCGGGACCGGGACGGCGCAGATCCAGGTAGCGGTACTTGAGCCGGACCTCCTCGCCCACGCTGACCCGCTCGTCGATCTGGAACGGCAGCGGCGCGGAGGCGTTGAGCACCTCGATGGCCGACGCCGCCACCTCGACCTCGCCGGTCGGCAGGTCGGGGTTGGCGTTGCCGGCGGGCCGCTCCTCGACCACCCCGATGATGGCGATGCAGTACTCGTTGCGCAGGTCGTGCGCACCGGACGCCGCGAGGATCTCGTCCCGGACCACGACCTGGACGATGCCCGACGCGTCCCGGAGATCCAGGAACGCCACCCCGCCGTGGTCGCGCCGCCGGGCAACCCAACCGGTCAGCGTCACCGGCTGGCCGGCGTCCGTGGCGCGCAGGGTGCCGGCGCCGTGGGTGCGCATCACTGCGATGTCCTCCTCGTACGGGTTGGCTCGCTCGCGGCAGGCGAACCCGACGATCCTACGGGCCGCTCCAGATCGAGGCGCGCCGAATTTTCCTAGGCCGGTGTCGGGGGCGGCTGAGACGCTGGACCCGTGCTCGAGAAGTTGCGGGAACGGCCGCTGTGGCAGTTCTTCGCCGTGCTGCCTCGAGCCAGCCGTCGGTTGACGCGTGGCCTGGTGGACGTTGCTGCTCGCCGCCGGCATCCTGCCCGCCGTCTTCGCCGTCGCCACCGGGCTGACGGTCGGCGCCGTCGAACGCGGCGACTCGCTGCTGCAACCGTTGATGCTCACCGGCATCGTTTTCGTCGCCATGCAGGTCGTGACGCCGCTGCTCACCGCGGTGAGTCTCAATCTCGGCAGCCTCGTCTCGGCCTGGCTGAACGAACGCCTGATCCACAGTTGCGTCACGACCGCCGGGCATCGGCCACCTCGAGGACGCGGACCTCACGGAGGACCTGACCGTGGCCCGGGAGTTCGACCGCGGCCTGACCGGGCCGCCGATGTCGCTCAACGTCGACTTCACCGCCACCGGGCTGGTCGGCCTCGTGGCCGGGGTCGCGTCGGCGGTGGTGCTGGCCGGCTTCGCCTGGTGGGCCGCGCTGCTGCTCCTGCTCGCGTGGGGTGCCACCCACTGGCTGCTCCGGGAGAGCGGGATCTGGCAGGACCGCCAGACCCCGGAGGTCCGGGCGGCGCAACGGCATGCCGACTACGCGTACTCGCTGGCGGTCGACCCGGCCCCCGCCAAGGAGCTGCGGCTGTTCGGCCTGCCGAGCTGGGTGGTGGAGCGGTTCGCCGGTCGGCGCCGAGAACTGTTCGATCTGCAGTACCGGGCCACCCGGCTGCGGGAACGGTCCGTGATCGGCTGTCTCGCGATCGTGCGGTGCCTCGAACCTGCTGGTGTTCGGCGTCCTGGGCTGGTCGGCCGCGAGCGGTCGGCTCGGACTGGACCAGCTGGTGGTGTACGTCCAGGTGGCCTTCGGCGTCTCCCAGCTCGCGTTCGGCGGGCTGAACTGGGTGCTCGACGGCGCCGCCGCCCCCGTCGTGGCCGTCAATCGGCTGGAGTCGGCGATGGCCCCGCTCGGCGCGCTGCCCGCTCGGGACCGCCCCGGTGCCCCGGCCTCCGCTGGAACTGCGGCTGCGGGACGTCGGTTTCGGCTACCCGGGCGGTGGGCCGCCCATCTTCACCGGTCTCGACCTGACCGTGCCCGCCGGCGGCTCCCTCGCGATCGTCGGCCAGAACGGCGCCGGCAAGACCACCCTGGCGAAGCTGTTGTGCCGGCTGTACGACCCGGACCGCGGCCGGATCGAGGTCAACGGCAACCGACCTGCGCGACCTCGATCTCGACAGCCTGGCGGGCCGACGTGACCGCGGTTTTCCAGGATTTCGTCCGGTTCGAGCTCAGTCTGCGGGAGAACGTCGACCCGACCGGGCGGGCCAGCGACGCCGACGTCCGGGCCGCGCTGGCCGACGCCGGAGCCGACGCGCTCGTCTCGCTGGTCGGTGCCTGGACACGGTGCTCGCCAAGGGCTACCCCGGCGGCACGGATCTGTCCGGCGGGCAGTGGCAGCGGATCGCGCTGGCCCGGGCCCTGTGCGCCGTCCGCAGCGGCGCCCGCCTCGTACTGCTCGACGAGCCGACCGCGCAACTCGACGTCCGCGGCGAGGCGGAGGTCTTCGACCGGGTGCTGCGATCGCTGCGGACCAAGGGCGCCGACGTCACGACGATCCTGATCTCCCACCGCTTCTCGACCGTCCGGCAGGCCGACCAGATCTGCGTCCTGGAGCGGGGCCGGGTAATCGAATTGGGTAGCCACGACGAGCTGGTGCGCCACGGCGGTCGCTACCGCACGATGTTCGATCTGCAGGCCCGCCGGTTCCACGCCACGATGGATGAGGAGGGGGCGATGTTCGATGTCCTCTCCTGAGCGACGATCTGCCGCCCTCACTGTCCTCGATGTGGCGGCTGTGCAAGCTGGGTTACACCCACGAGCCCCGGCTGGTGGTCGCGGTCGTGGCGCTCACCCTCCTCGCCGCCGTCCCGGACGCCCTGTTCGCCTTGTGGCTCGCCCTGCTCGGCGGCGCGTTGCTCGGCGGCAACCAACCGCTGCTGTACGCCATGGTGGCCGCCCTCGCCCTCTCCTGCACTCTGACCTGGCTGCTCACCGTGCTCAACGACCGCCTCACCCGGCGCTTCCGCGACCGGGTGACCATCGCGCTGGAGACTCACATCGCCACCCTGCAGGCTTCCGTCGTCGGCCTCGAACACCAGGAGCGCAGCGACTACCTCGACCGGCTGGCGGTACTGCGGAACCAGGTGTTCGTGCTCGACCACATGTACCTGTCGGTGCTCAGCACGGCCGGCTGGATCGTCCGAGTCGCTGGTCACCCTCGTGCTGCTCGCCGGCATCTCGCCCGCTGCTGATCCTGCTGGCACTGTTCGCGCTGCCCCCGGTCTTCAGCTCGGCCTGGCGACCCGCCGTCGAGCGGGCCGTGGAGGAACGCGGGGCGCGCCACAGTCGACTCGCCGAGCACCTGTTCACTCTCGGCACCACCGCGGCGCCGGGCAAGGAGGTCCGGGTCACCGGGGTGGCCGCCGACCTGCCGCGGCGCCGTCGCGCCGAATGGACCCGGTGGTTCGCTCCCGCTCGCCCGGGCCCGTTGGGTCAGCGCCGCGAGTCACGTCGCGGCCTGGGCTGTCTTCGGCGCCGGATACGTCGCCGCCATCGTGTACGTCGCCGTCGGGGGTTGGGGCGTACAGGACTCCGGACCCGCCGCCGTGCTGCTGATCCTTGCGGCCGGGGCCCGGCTGTCGGCGTACGTGGGGGCCACCATCGGCGAGATCGGCTTCCTGCGCGGCGTCTGGTTGGACGGTTCCCGCCGGCTGGTCTGGCTGGAGGACTACGCGGCCCGGCAGGTCGCCGACGCCGACGCCGACGTCCCGGATCGATTGGACGCCGGGATCAGGCTGGACGGCGTCTCGTTCCGCTACCCCGGCACCCAGCGGTTTGCGCTGCGCGACGTCTCCGTCACCATCCCGCCCGGCGCGGTCGTCGCCGTCGTCGGCGAGAACGGCGTCGGCAAGTCGACCCTGGTGAAACTGCTCGCCAAGATGTACGAGCCGACCGCTGGCCGGATCCTCGTCGACGGCATACCGCTGGCCCGGATGCCGGCCGACGGCTGGCGGCAACGGCTGGCCGGATCGTTCCAGGACTTCTACCGGTTCGAGTTCGCGGCTACCCGCAGCATCGGACTCGGCGACCTGAGCCACCTCGACGACCTGGTCGCGGTGGGGGCCGCCGTCGAGCGCGCCGGCGCCGCGGACGTGGTGGTCCGGCTGCCGGAGGGATTGGAGAGTCAGCTCGGCCCGACCTGGCCGGGCGGTCAGGAGCTCAGCTTCGGGCAGTGGCAGAAGGTCGCGCTGGCGCGCGGTTTCATGCGCCCGCAGCCGCTGTTGTTGGTGCTGGACGAGCCGACCGCAGCCCTCGACGCCGAGACCGAGCACGCCTTGTTCGAGCGCTACTCCGCCGCTGCGCACGGCGCCGATTCGGGCACCGACACCGGCGCCATCACCGTGCTGATCTCACACCGGTTCAGCACGGTCCGCTCCGCGGATCTGATCCTGGTCCTGGCCGCCGATGACGGCGGCAACGACGACCCGGAAAGTGGCGGCGCGCGCCTGGTGGAGGTTGGCAGTCACGACGATCTCATCCGCGCTCGCGGCCGGTACGCGGAGTTGTACGCGATCCAGGCCGCGGGATACCGGCGCTAGCAGGTACAACTGGTACATGCGTCGGGCTCCGAAGCGGCTGAGTCTGGTCCTGATCGTGCTCGCGCTGGTCGCCCTGGCGGCCGTGGTCAACCCGGAGCGCGCCTTCGCCTGCGACTGCCAGGGGATCACCACCCGGCGCGCGCTGGCGCAGTCCGACGCCGCCTTCGTCGGCACGCGTGCTGCGGGTCGACGAGGTCGGCGGCCGCGGTGACGGCGGCCGGGCCGACATCCGGTTCCGGGTGGATCGGGTCTACAAGGGCACCGTCTACGCCGAGCAGGTCATCGCCTCCGCCCGCGACGCCGCCGCCTGCGGGCTGACCCCGAAGCCGGGCAGCAACTGGGTCATCTTCGCCGTCGACGCCGTGGAGGGCACCGGCGGCAACACCGTCTACCGGCTCCGGACCAGCGTCTGCAGCGGCAACCTCGCCACCGCGTCCGCGCCGCCGATCCTCGGCACCGGCATGGAGCCGCGGCCGGGCGCCTCCGACCGGGAGGAGAAGGCCACCGGCACCGACGCGGCCCTGACCCGCGGCCTCGTCATCGCCGGCCTCGGAGTGCTGGGCTTGTTCGCGCTGGTGGGAGTTGGTCTCGCGTACCTCTGGCGTCCCGGGCGTACCGCCAGGTAACTTGCCGGTGGACGGCGAGTGTTAGGCGCAACCTTCTGGAGTCGGCGGCAGGGTCGACCAGTTCTCGGTGGGACGGGGCGCGATGGCGGGTCGAGGTGCACCTTCGCGGTGCCTGGCTGCCCTGCTCGCCGTCGTCCTGACCGGCGGAGTCTTCATCCTGGTCGGTCCGGGAGCGCCCGCGGCGGCCGACCCGCCGCCCCTGCCGACCGCGACGACATCGGTCATCGAGATCACCGTCGGCGGCGACCTTTCTGTCCGCGACACGACGGGCTCGAGGGCATCACGCTTCAGCTGTACGACGGGGTTAGTGCGCCGACGACGCCCGTCGCAGGAGTCTTGGAGCTCCTGCACGTCCGACGAGGACGGCACCTGCTTCTTCGTCGTGCCGAACACCAACGTGGCGCCGAACGCGGGTCGCCGGTTCTGGGTGGTGCGGACCGGTGCCGTGCCGGACGGCTGGTTCGCCAGCGACTTCTACAACACCGAAAACACCGAGTTTGCCTTCTACCGGTTCCGGACACCGGGGATGACGGCCCAAGAGACCTACCGCTCGGGGAACCCCCCGTTCATGTCCTATATCGACGACCGGCCCGGCGGGAATCCGTCGGCCTCCAGCGGCACCTGGACGCTGAGCCGGGACAACCCTCCGCCTCCCGATGCGTGCGGACGAGACATTGCGCTGATTCTCGACCTCAGCGTCCCCCCGGCCGACGAGGAGGCGTTCGAGTTGCTGAAGGAACGGGCGAGCGCGTTCGTCGATGTGTTGGAGGGAACCCCATCGCGGATCGCGCTGTTCACCACGACTGCGACCTCCCCGGCTCCGAGACCGGTGAACGCAAACCGTCCGCTGACGTCGGTGTCCACGGCCGACGGGGCCGACCAGGTGCGGACCTGGATCGACCGCCTGACCAGCGACCAAACGGGAACGAACTGGGCCGCCGCATTCACCGAGGTCGAGGCGCGCGCGGAGACCTTCGACCTCGCTGTCCTGCTCACCGACCGATCACCGACTCAGTTCGGCAACGCCCAGGGATCGGGTCGGATCACCAGATTCGCCGAGGTTGAACAGGCCGTCCTCGCCGCCAACGCGGTCAAGGCAGAAGGGACGCGGGTCGTCGCGATCGAGGTGCCGTCGCTGGGCGGGCCGGCGGCGAACCTGCAGGCCATCACCGGCCCGGTGGCGGCGCCCCAGCGGGGACCGTTCGACAATGGGTTCGACTACTTCCAGGCGCGCAGCTATCCCTTCGCCGGCCAAGCACTCAGCGAGTTGGCCGTGGGTCCGTGTCGGGGAACGCTGACCGTGGTGAAGCAGGTCACGTCCGACGGCAATGTCAACACAGCAGTACCCGCCGGCGGCTGGGAATTCCGCAGCTCCAGCCCCGTCACACCGGAGACCGTTGTCACCACACCCGAGACCGGGACCGCCACCTTCGACGTGAGCCGGGCCGCCGGTAGGGACGTGACGATCACCGAGACCCCGCAGCCAGGTACCAGCCTGTTGCCACGCTTGGGCCGCAACGCCTCCTGCCGCGTGCTCGACCACGACACGACCTACCCGAGTCCGAATGTCGGCGACACCGGCTTCAGCCTGACCTCGCCGACCCGGGGCGTCACCTGCGTGGTGTACAACCGGGTCACCCCGCAGTCGTTGACCGTCACCAAGACCTGGGTGATCAACGGGACCCGCTACGCCGAGGGGAGCCAGCCGGCCGGTCTGGCGGCCAGCCTGGTCGTTAACGGAGCGCCGCAACCGTGGGCGGTGCCCCGCTACGGCCTGCCGGTCGGCGGACGCGTGCCGGTCACCGAGACGCTGGCCAGCCCCCCGGCCGGGTGCGCGCTGGAATCGCAACGCGTGACTCCCGATCAACGGGCAACCGGCCGACGAGGCGCTTCCGTACCAGATCGTCGTCCCGAGTGGCGCGGCGACGTGGAGATCACCAACACCCTCGATTGCGAAACCAGACTGACCCTGCGCAAGATCGTGCGCAACTCCTCCGGCGGCACGGCGTCGGCCGATGCTTGGACCCTCAGCGCGACATCCGCGCAGTCAACGGTCACCGGCGTGTCCGAGACGCCGCCGGTGACCAGGGTCGCCGTCGAGCCGGGAGACTTCACCCTTGCCGAAACGGGTCCCTCCGGCTACGCAGGAGTCTGGTCCTGTGTCGGCGCCACCGCACGGGCGGAGCAGGTGAGCCTGCCTCGGTGGTCGGACGTCACCTGCACCGTGACGAACACCGATCAACCCGGATCACTGACGCTGCGCAAGACCGTGCTCCCGAGTGGCGCGGGCAATCCCCCCGCCGATTGGACGCTGACGGCGACGCCGCTCGCCATCTCCGGTCAGGATGCCGTGTCCGGCAGCGGTGATCCGGCCCTACCGGGCGGGGTCAACGCTCGTCACGGTCTTCTCCGGGCGCTATCGGCTCTCCGAGGACGGGCCGTCCGGCTATGCGCCCGGCGGCTGGTCCTGTACCGGTGCCGTCCTGGCCGTCGATGTGGTGACCGTCCTCCCCGGCACACCTGTCTCGTGCGCCATCACGAACACAGCCATTCCCTCGCCAACCCCAACGCCGACCCCAACTCCACAACCCCAACTCCGACCCCAACCCCAACTCACGACCCCAACTCCAACCCCAACCCCAACGCCGACACCCACGCCCACACCGACGCCCACCCCAACGCCGACACCAACCCCGACACCAACCCCGACGCCGACACCAACCCCCACACCGACACCAACCCCGACGCCGACGCCGACTAGCGCCACCCCGAGCCCTTCACCCACCCCCACACCAACACCCACCCCGACACCCACGCCAACACCCACACCAACACCCACGCCAACACCCACGCCAACACCCACGCCGTCGTCATCGGGCGTGTTGCCGGGGTTCGGGACGGGCTCCGGTTCCGACCCGGGCTCCGGTACCGACCCGGGCTCCGGTTCCGACCCGGGACCCGGTTCCGACCCGACGGGGTCGGGATCCCTACCCGCCACCGGCGGCCCTGACCTGAGCGCGCTCGTGGCGGGCGGCATGCTCGTTCTCGTCGGCGCCGCGCTGTCCGTCCTCGGGCGGGTACGCCGCCGGCCCGGCGACTGATCTCACGCGTCGAGGATCAGCCTGTGGCGTCGCCGGCGTTCGGGGACGTAACCTGCGGGCATGGCGCTGCTGCAGACGGCCGGGTCGGGCAACGGCTTCATCGTCCTCGGCATCCTGATCATCTTGGTCGCCATCGCCGTCACGGTCGTAGTCGCGCCGCCGCCAGCGCTGAGCGCTCGCGGCCACCCGGACGGTGAGGTTCAGGGCCGGAAGGCCGAGCCCATCCGGTCCAGCGCCCCGTCGGTGATCGGCAGCGCCCCGCGCCGGACGGCCGCCACCAGACCGGCGTGGTCGGCCTCGGTCTGGTCGGCGTACGCCCGGGCGAACGCGCACATCGCCCGATCGAGCTTGTCGGAGTGCCCCGCGTAGCCGGCGATCATCGACGCGCCGCTGGTCCGGGCGTGGCCCTTGGCCAGCAGGTGCCCGACGATGCCGGCGTAGTCGGCCAGCGCCGCGGCGTCGATGGCGTCCAGCGGGATGGTGCCCTTCATGTTCCGGAACTGCCGGACGTAGTACTGCCGGTCGTCGACCGTGGTCCAGCCGAGCAGCGGATCGCTGACGGTCTGCAGCGCCTGCTGGTACTCCACCACCCGCTGGCCCTGGTGGGCGTGCCAGGCCGAGTCGCCGTGCACGTACCGGGCCAGCACCGAGCGGCGGGCCTGCTTCAGCTGCAGGAAGATCACGTCGTCGGGACTGCTGCCCTCGAGCAGCGCCACGTACGCGCGCAGCCCGACGCTGCCCACCCCGACGACCTTGTGGGCGATGTCGACCAGGGTGTAGCCGCCCACCACCCGGCGCCAGTGCGGCGCCAGGGTGTCCAGGTAGTCGTCCAGCCCCTCGGCGACGAGTTCCCAGTCCTGCGGGGACAGGTGGGTGATCAGCGGCGGCTCCTCCACGATCTGCCGCCGGCCCTCGTGCTCGCGGGTGAAGCGGGGCAGCGCGCGGTCACTCGTGCGGTGTGCGGGCCCGCTTGGCGGAGCGGTCGATCTCGGCCCGCAGAGTCTTCTCGGTCGTGGTCTCGTGCAGCCGTTCGACGTCGAGCCGGTTGTAGGACCGCATCAGCAGCGGCTGGTCGGCCAGGAACGCGACCTCTTCGCGGTAGCCCGCGACGCAGGAGGCGACCGCGGTGCGCGCACTGCTCCTCGGTGGCGGAGTTCTCCCGGCCCGCCACCCAGATGCTGGCCACCAGCCGCCGCAGGTCCCACTCCCAGGAGCCCGGATGGGCCTCGTCGAAGTCGTTGAGGTCGATCACCAGTTCGCCCTCGGGCGAGCCGTAGAAGCCGAAGTTGCCCAGGTGGGAGTCGCCGCAGACCACCGGCGTGATGCCGGTGGCCGGCAGGCCGGCCACGTCCTCGGCCATCACGATCGCGGTGCCGCGGAGGAACCCGTACGGGGAGTTGATCATGCGACTCACCCGGATCGGGATCAGCTCGGGCACCCGGCCCTGGTGCGACTCCTGGATCAGCGTCACCGGGTCCGGCCGGTCCGCGGGGGCCTCCCAGCGGCCCAGCAGCTTGCGCGGCACCCGCTTCCGCAGCGCCTTGCCCATGGCGAACCGCTCCGCTCGGGACGTGGATTGCTTGCGCAGCGACCCGTACGCCTCGCTCTCGGCGCTGGCCAGCACGGTGTGTCTGCAGGGTCGGGCTCACGGGACCATCAGACAGCCCGGCTCGAGTTCCTTGCCGAGGAACCCGCGCCAGCTCGGCGGCGCTGTCGGCGGCGGCGGCCCGGTCGGCGGCCGTGCAACTGGTGGCGAGGTCGAGCTCGACGCTGACCCGCCGGCCGTGCGCCGTCCGCTGCCACAGCCCGACGTTCGGCCGGTCCGGCGGCGCTCGTCGATGATCACCGAGCCGACGAACAGGTCCTCGCCGGGTGGATGCGGATGCCCGGAGCGCGCCGTCGAAGTTGATCTTGGGATAGCTCAGGGTCAGCTCGTCGTAGAGCGGCAGCAGGAAGGCCGCGCGGCTCGCCGCGGCCGGCTCCGGGCGCATCGGCCAACCACCAGACCACCGGGGCGTCGGCGACGTCGTCGACCTGGGCACCGACCAACTCGGTCGCCCGCCTCGCTTCCCGCAGCCGTTCCAGTGCGGCCCGGGCATCGCTCAGGGTCAGCGAACTCCAGCGGGTGAAGTCCGCACAGCGTGGCCGGTCCGTGGCCGGCCAGGAACCGCCCCAGCAGTTCGGCGAGCGGATCCTCGGGGCTGTTCGACCGGCCGGCCGGCGAGCAGTTCGTCCAGCCGCCGGTACGTGTGCTGGGCGCCCCGCAGCGGCCCGCTGGCGATCAGCCCGTCCAGTTCGGCGGCCATCACGACGTGCGCGAGGCGCATGCCGGACGCCGCGATCCCGTCGGCGGCCAGCCGTTCGGCCAGTTCGGGCCGGGTCAGCGCAGACCCCGTCCTGCAGCGCGGCGAGGCAGCACGTCTGCCCGCCCGTTCCCGGGTCGCCGGATCCAGCCCGGTCTGCCGGTAGGTGCCCTGGTTCCGCTGATGCACCCGCGGCGAGGTCGCCGCCAGGATCCAGCCGATGTCCGCGGGGCTCACGTAGTGCCAGGTCGGCCGCAGGATGTGGGTCCGCAGCAGGTCGCCGCGGTCGAACTCGGCCTGGACGACCCTCGGTAGTCCGACCGCTGGTCGGGCGTCGCGCCGGTCCGCATCCCGAGCGACCAGAATCCGTGCGCCCACTCCTGGGACTGCACGCAGGCCAGCAGCTCCACGACATCGGCCGCCCGCGGCAGGCCGGGCGTCGTCAGCCGCTGGACGGCCAGCCGCCGGCGCAGCACCTCCGACCGGGAGATCTGCGCCCACCCGCTCATCGGGCGGAACCGCGCCGCCCAGCTCTTATGTGCTTGATCCGTTGTCGCACCGGTTCGACCTGTGGCCGTAAGGATCTCACCTGCGGCCGGACCGAGTGCGAACGCATGCGTGTCGAGTTCGGCCTTCATCGCGTACAACTCGGCCGGCCTCATGCCCATCAGCGTCCCGACGGGGGCCGGGAACTTGGTTGTCGCGAGCCGGTCGTTGAAGGCCTGCGGGTTCTCCCCGGGCGCGAACACGTGCCGCAGGTCGTGCCGGCCCAGGAACGCCGCGAACCGCTCCCAGAGCGCCGGATGCCCGCGGTGCATCGGCTCCCAGTCGCCCTCGGCGTACAACTCGACCGGGTCGACCCGGTCCAGCGACGGCAACAACCGGTGGGGGATCTGGTGGTAGGTCGCCAGTTCCAGCGTGCGCGAGTCGTGGGCCAGCACCATCGCCGGCGTGCCGGCCAACGTCGCAGCGATGTTGCCGTGGATCCGGGTGCCGATCGAGAAGTCGAACTCCGACCAGTTTGGCGAACCAGGTCGCCGGATCCAGGCAGAACCGGATCCGGTCGCTCGCGATCAGCGGATGGTCCAGGTAGATCGGCACCCCGCTGTCCACCGTGGCCCGGGCCCCCTCGCCCGGGTAGTGGCCCTTCATGATCAGGTTGAGGGTCCGCAGGTCCTGGGGGAAGTAGCAGATGTGCGGGTACCGCCGCGCCAGGTCCTGGCTGATCGGCCCCATCTCGGCCAGGTACGGAGAGATGTTGAGCGCCACCGGCGACAGGTAGTCGAGTTCGTCCACCTTGCGGGTCTTGGCCAGCGACGGGCCCTCCATGAACATCGACGGGCAGCCGATGACGTCGACCTCGTCGTCGGCGAAGCCGAGCTCGCGCAGGTAGTCGCGGGTGAACTCACCGCGCACCCCGATCGACGGCGAGCGTTCCAGCACGGCCCGGACGAAGCGCTGCACGGTCGGACCGAGGGCCTCGCCGCGCTTGCCGCGTTCGCCCTCGATCGAGGCCTGGGCGCCGACGCCCATCACGGTGACCGGGATCTTCAGCTTCTCGACCAGGTCCGACAGGCCGTCGAGGGAATTCGCGTAGTTCACCCGGAACGCGTTGGCCAGCGGGATGACCACGTGGTCGTACTCGGCGTTGATCGCGTGCGGCGACTTGCCGATCATGCCGGACGTCTTCACCGTGGCGCCCTGCGTGGACAGGATCCGGATGCGCCGCCTGGCCGAAGACCAGATTGCCCGACGTTGCTCCCGAAGACGTTGCTGGCCAGTGCCTTCTTGGGCGAGACGACCTTGAACGGGGACTTGTGGGCGCGGACCAGCAGTCGGCTCACCGACGTCCTTCCTCTCCTCGTTGCTTGCGGTGACCCGCGGTCGCAGGTCGTGCTCGGGCGGCCGCCACCGGTCGGCGTCGGCCGGGACCTGGTCGCCGGTGCGGATGTCCTTGACCTCGGCTGTCGGGCGCGCCGCCGAACCAGACGTACGGGATCCCGCCGGCGGTCGGCGTAGCGGATCTGACGGCCGTACTTGTCCGCCTTCGGGGCGACCTCGGCCGAGATCCCCCGGCGGCGGAGCTGTTCGGCGGTCTCGATCGCGGCGTCCGCGCTGCTCCTCGCTGTCCACCGCGACGAGCACCGCGGTCGGCACGGGCCGGGAGGCGACGAGCAGGCCCCGGCCGAGCAGCGGCGCCAGCAGCCGGGTGACCCCGATCGACAGCCCGACGCCCGGGTAGGTCGTCCTCCCGTCGGAGGCCAGCGAGTCGTAGCGGCCGCCGGAGGCGATCGACCCCCACGACTCGAACCCGACCAGCTCGGTCTCGTACACCGTGCCGGTGTAGTAGTCGAGGCCGCGGGCGATCCGCAGGTCCGCGACGATCCGGCCGGGCACGCTCCGGTTGGCGGTCCGGATCAGGTCGGCCAGCAGCTCGACGCCCGGCGTCGAGCTGGTCGTTGCGGACGCCGAGGGCGGCCACCTGGTCGGCGAACGACTCGTCGGCGGTCGCGATCTGGGCCAGCGCGAGGCAGGCGTCGGCCTGGGCCGTAGCTCAGGCCGTCGTCGATCAGCAGGGTCTTCACCCGCTCCGGCCCGATCTTGTCGAGCTTGTCCACCTGCCGCAGCACCGCCTGCGGGTCGGCGATCTCCAGGCCGGTGTAGAAACCCTGGGCCAGCATCCGGTTGCTGACCCGCATCAGCACCGGCGGCACCCCGAGGTCGACGTGCAGCCGTTCCAGGGCGGCCAGGGTGACCAGCGGCAGCTCGATGTCGTGGTGCGGAGCGAGCGTGCCGGCGTCGACGATGTCGATGTCGGCCTGGGTGAACTCGCGGTACCGGCCCTCCTGCGGACGCTCGCCGCGCCACACCTTCTGGATCTGGTAGCGCCGGAACGGGAACGCGAGGTGGTGCGCGTGCTCGAGCACGTAGCGGGCGAACGGGACGGTGAGGTCGAAGTGCAGGCCGAGCTCGGCCTTGCGCGTCCGGCGTCGGCGTGCAGCCGCTGGACGGCGTACACCTCCTTGTCGATCTCGCCCTGCTTGGCCAGCCGGTCCAGCGGCTCGACCGCGCGGGTCTCGATCGAGCCGAACCCGTGCAGCTCGAAGGTCTCCCGCAGCCGGTCGAGCACGTGCTGCTCGATGATCCGCTGCTCCGGCGGGTACTCCGGGAAGCCGGACAGCGGGCGGGGACGGCTCACGGTTCAGGAGTTTAGAGGCGGCGTGCTCCAGATCCTCGACGCCGCGTCCACCATCCGTGAGGGCAGTTGACCTACGCCGCCTCCTCCGGCAACCGGACCCGGAAATCGACCATCTCGTCCTCCCGTTCCGTCCAATCAGGCTCAGAACCGCAGGTACGGGTTGTTGGCCCGCTCGCGGGCGATGGTGGTCTGCGGTCCGTGGCCGGGCAGCACCACCGCCTCATCCGGCAGCGGCAACACCTTCGTCCGCAGACTGCGCAGCATGTCGGCGTGGTTCCCGCCGGGCAGATCCGTGCGACCGATGGACCCGGCGAACAAGACGTCGCCGGAGAACACCACCGACTCGATCTCGGGCTCCGGGTACGGGCTGCGGTACATCACCGACCCCGGTGTGTGGCCGGGCGCGTGCAGCACGTCGAGGGTGAGTCCGGCGAGTTCGATGACGGCACCGTCGACCAGCTCGTGCACCTCGTCGGGTTCGACGAAGGTCGCGGTACCACCGCTCAGCTGCTCGACCAGCGCCTTGGTCTCGGGCCCCATGGCCCGCCACGGATCGGTCAGCAGCCCCCGGTCGTCGCTGTGGATCCAGCAACTCGACGCGTAACTCGCGCAGACCGGTGCGACGGAGAAGAAGTGGTCGAGGTGGCCGTGGGTGAGCACGACGGCGACCGGCTTGAGGTGGTGCTCGGCGACCACCTCGGCCACCGCCGGGGCCGCCTCGAACCCCGGGTCGATGATCAAGCACTCCTCCCGCTCGGCCGTCGACACGAGGTAGCAGTTGGTCTGCCAGGGTCCGGCGGGGAACGAGGCCAGGAACACGAGTCAAGAGACTATCGGGCAGGATTGGTCCCATGAGTGAGCCCGCGGGGCCCGCCTCCTTCGGCCGGGTCGATCCGGACGGCACCGTGTGGGTACGGACGGCCGCGGGCGAGCGCAGCGTCGGACAGGTCCCGGACGTCCCGGCCGAGGAGGCGCTCGCGTTCTTCACCCGCCGGTACGAGAACCTCGAGCTCGAGGTCTCCCTGCTGGAGCGGCGGGTCAAGTCCGGGGCACTGTCCCCCGACGACGCGATGGGATCGATCCGTACCGTCCGCGGAACTCTCGCCGACGCCCACGCCGTCGGAGACCTGGACGGGCTCGGCGCCCGGCTCGAGGCGCTGGTCGCGGTGGTCGGCGAGCAGCGGGCCGTGCGCAAAGCTGAGCGGGCCCGGATGAGTGAGGAGACCAGGGCCACCAAGTTGCGTCACGTGGAAGAGGCCGAGCGGCTCGCCGCCGGCAACGACTGGCGTAACGGCGTCAACCGGTTCCGGGAGCTGCTCGACGAATGGAAGGCCCTACCGCGGCTCGACCGCTCGACCGACGACGAGTTGTGGCACCGATTCTCCACCGCCCGGACCACCTACACCCGGCGACGTAAGTCCCAGTTCGCCCGCCAGGCGGAAGAGCGCGAGGGCTCGCGGATCGCCAAGGAGAAGCTCGTCGTCGAGGCGGAAGCCCTCGCCGGCTCCACCGACTGGGGCGCGACGGCGAGTGCGTACCGCGACCTGATGACCCGCTGGAAGGCTGCCGGCGCCGCACCGCGGGCGGTCGACGACGAGTTGTGGAAGCGATTCCGCGGGGCGCAGGACGTGTTCTTCGCCGCCCGGCAGGCGGTCCTGAGCGATCAGGACCGGGAGTTCCGGGGTAACGCCGAGGCCAAGGAGGTGCTGCTGGTCGAGGCCGAGGCGCTGCTGCCGGTCAAGGACCCGGGTGCCGCGCGGGCTGCGTACCGGGACCTGCTGGAACGCTGGTCGGCTATCGGCAAGGTGCCGCGGGATTCGATGAAGCCGTTCGACAATCGGCTGCGCGCGGTCGAGTCCGCGATCAAGCAGGCCGAGGACGACCGCTGGAAGCGCAACAACCCGGAGGCCCGGGCGCGCGCCGAGGACACCGCCGGCAAGCTCGAGGCGCAGATCGCCGCCTTGGAGGAGAAGGCCGCCAAGGCCCAGGCCCGCGGGGACGCCAAGGCAGCCCAGGAGGCGAGCGAATCGGCCGCAACCTACCGCGCGTGGCTGGAACAGGCTCGCCGCGCGGCCAGCGACTTCGGCGGCTGAACTACTGCTCTGATCCGAGGCAGAAGATCAGGTCGTACGTTCCGACGGGGCTCCGCTTGGTCGACTCCAACGACCAGGCGTACGCGGCGTCGGCCCCGTCCACGGCCTGGCACATGAGGCCCAGATCGCCACCGCCGCCGGTGGAGCGCAGCTGGTTGCGCAGGATCTCGAGCACCTCCCGGGTGCCGCTCCCGCACTCCTGCTTGGTCGCGGAGTTGCCCTTCAGCAGCAGGCAGTCCCCGACGTTCGCGCCGTTGACGGCAGTGCCCGTGTCGGCGCCCTTCAGCCCGGCGCAGAGCACCTTGTCGTCGCCGACCTCGAACGTGGCGGTCGCCCCCACCACGGCGACACAGGCACGGGAAGAGTCCTTGACATCCAGCACGACGTAGTTGGCCGCGGCATTGCCGCAGTCGCGCCGCTCCACCTTGGCTCCGGACTCGTTCGCCTCCAGGCAGTCGCCTGCCTTCGCCGCGGACACACTCATTCCGACGAACGCAAACGCCAGCGCTCCGACGACCACCACCGCCAGCACCGCGGCGCACACGATGGCGATGATGATTCCGGTCCGGCGCTTCTTCGGTGGTATCGGACCCGGTGGATACCCAGGCTGCAGCTGCCCCGGCGGCAGCTGCCCAGGCGGCAGCTGTCCCGGCGGCAGCTGTCCCGGCGGCAGTTGCCCCGGGGGCGGCTGGCCGGTTTGCGGCTGGATCCACGGCGGAGGTGGTCCGGGCGGTCCCGCCGAACCCTGCCAGTCCGGCCCCGATCCCGGCTGGTTCGGCTGGTTCGGCGGTTGGGTCGGCGGCGTACTCATTGCGTGACGCGGTAGACGTCGAACACGGCGGGCACCTGGCGAACCGCCCGGACCACGTGGTCGAGGTGAGTCGGATCGGCCGTTTCGAAGGTGAACTTGACCTTGCAGATCCGGTCCTTGGTGGTGTTCAGCGAGGCGGACAAGATGTTCACGTGGTGATCCGACAGTGCCCGGGTGATGTCGGAGAGCAGCCGGTTCCGATCCAGCGCCTCGACCTGGATCGCCACCAGGAAGGAGCTCTTGGCCGTCGGCGCCCAGGCGACCTCCAGCAGCCGCTCGTGCTCGGTCTGCAGGTTGGCGGCGTTCACGCAGTCGGTACGGTGCACCGACACCCCCGCACCGCGGGTGACGAAGCCGAGAATGTCATCGCCGGGCACCGGCGTGCAGCACTTGGCGAGTTTGACCCACAGGTCACTGGCCCCGACGACCTCGATGCCGGTGTCGGTCGAATTCGTCTTCCGCCGCCGGCGGCCGGTGACGAGCTGGTCCTCGCCGGTCTCGTCGGCGGTGGCGTCGTCGCCGCCCTCGACGTTGATCAACCGGTTGATGACGGCCTGGGCGCCGACGTTGCCCTCGCCGACCGCGGCGTACAGGCTGGACACGTCCGCCAGTTTGAAGAAGCCGGCGACCGCGGTCAGGTGCTCCAGGGTCAGCAGCCGTTGTAGCGGCAGGCCGCCCTTGCGCAGCTGCCGGGCCAGCGCGTCCTTGCCTGCCTCGACCGACTCCTCGCGGCGTTCCTTGGTGAAGTGGTGGCGGATCTTGTTCCGGGCCCGCGGGCTGCGGACGAACTGCAGCCAGTCCCGGCTCGGTCCGGCGCCCTCGGACTTGGAGGTGAAGACCTCGACCACGTCGCCGTTGCTGAGCTCGGACTCCAGCGGTACCAGCCGGCCGTTGACCCGGGCGCCGATGCACGCGTTCCCGACCTCGGTGTGGATGGCGTACGCGAAATCGATCGGGGTCGAGCCCTGCGGCAGCGAGATGATGTCGCCGCGCGGGGTGAAGGCGTACACCTCGGTGGAGTTGATCTCGAACCGCAATGAGTCGAGGAACTCGCCCGGGTCCGCGGTCTCCCGCTGCCAGTCCGACAACTGCCGCACCCAGACGAGGTCACTCCCGTCGCCGCCCTTCGCGGTGATGGGGGTGCCCTTGCCCTCCTTGTACTTCCAATGCGCGGCCACGCCGAACTCGGCCCGCCGGTGCATGTCGTCGGTGCGGATCTGCAACTCGACGGGCTTGCCCGCCGGCCCCATCACCGTGGTGTGCAGCGATTGGTACATGTTGAACTTCGGCATCGCGATGTAGTCCTTGAACCGCCCGGGCAGGGGGTTCCAGCGCACATGCATCACGCCGAGCGCGGCGTAGCAGTCGCGCGGCGACTCGACCAGGATCCGCAAGCCCACCAGGTCGAAGATCTCGGCGAAGTCGCGGCCGCGGACCACCATTTTCTGGTAGATCGAGTAGTAGTGCTTCGGCCGGCCGGTGACGGTCGCCTTGATCTTGGCGGACTTCAGGTCGTGCTGCACCTGGTCGATGACCGTCGACAAGAACTCGTCCCGCTCCGGCGCGGCCACGGCCACCAGCCGGACGATCTCGTCGTACACCTTCGGGTGCAAGGTGGCGAACGACAGGTCCTCGAGCTCCCACTTGATGGCGTTCATGCCGAGCCGGTGGGCCAGCGGGGCGAAGATCTCGAGCGTCTCCTGCGCGATCCGGGACTGCTTGTCGGGCCGCAGGTAGTGCAGGGTCCGCATGTTGTGCAGCCGGTCGGCGAGCTTGATCACCAGCACCCGGATGTCGCGGGCCATGGCGATGACCATCTTGCGGATGGTCTCCGACTTCGCCGAGTCGCCGTACTTGACCTTGTCCAGCTTGGTGCAGCCGTCGACCAGGATCGCGATCTCCTCGCCGAAGTCCCGGGTGAGTTGCTGGAGCGTGTACGGGGTGTCCTCGATGGTGTCGTGCAGCAAGGAGGCGCACAGCGTGGCCTCGGTCATGCCGAGCTCGGCCAGGATGGTGGTGACCGCCAACGGATGGGTGATGTAGGCGTCACCGCTACGGCGGGTCTGGCCGCGGTGATGCCGCTCCGCCGTCCGGTACGCGCGCTCGATCTGAGCGAGATCCGCCTTCGGGTGGTTGGCCCGGATGACGGTGAACAGAGGGTCCAACACCGGCGTCTGCGGCCGGCTGCTGCCCAACCGGGCGATCCGCTGCCGCATCCGGACCCGCGGCGGCTCCGGCGGGGTGAGACTGCGCGCCGGCACCGAGGTCGACTGCTGCTGGCCCACGTCGGCCGCCCGGCCCGCGGCTCGCAGCCGGCGACCCGGCTGAGCATCACCGGGCGCAGGCGTCGAACCAGTCACGGTCCTCGTCGCAGTATCCGGCTCGGTCAACCTCTCCGCCCCTCGATCAGCGCTTACGTCAGCTATCTGATTCTAGCCGCAACCGCTTGCGTGCTCTTTCCAGTGCTGCTCTCGCCACGTTTCCGACCAGTGTCGAGTTCCGTGGCGCCCAGACCTCGGCGGAGCCACGTTTTCCAACCAGTGTCGAGTTCCGTGGCGCCTAGACCTCGGCGGAGCCGCGTTTTCCAACCAGTGTCGAGATCCGTCGCCGACGCTCGCAGCTCGCAGCTCGCTACTGACCTTCGTGGGCGTTGCGTACGACCACGATCTGATCGCCGGTCTGCAGCTTCGACACGGTCGGGTCGAAGAACCGGCGCAACGTCTTGTTGCGGACCACGGCCAGGACGCGATCGCCGCGTACCTCGTCCGGGGAGAGCCCGACCTCTTCCTTGCGTACCTGCCGCTCCCCGACCTCCAGGCCCTCCTTGGCCGAGAGCAGGTCCTCGATCACGGTGCCGAGGTTGGGACTGATCGCGGACAGGCCGAGCAACCGGCCGACGGCTTCCGACGAGGTCACGACCGCGTCGGCGCCGGACTGGCGCAGTAGCGAGGCGTTGTCGTCCTCGCGGACGGCGACCACGACATGGGCACTGGGGTTGAGCTGCCGGACGGTGAGCGTCACCAGGATCGCGGAGTCGTCCCGGTCGAGGGTGACGATCACCTCGCGGGCCTTGATGATCTCGGCCCGGCGCAGCACCTCGCGGCGGGTGGCGTCGCCCTCGATGGCAGCGAACCCGCGGAGGTTCGCCTCCCCGATCGAGTTCGGCCGGGAATCGATGATGACGATCTGGGCGGGATTCGTGCCGTTGTTCTGCAGGGTGTCGACGGCGCTGCGGCCCTTCGTCCCGTAGCCCACGACGACGACGTGGTTGCGCATGCGTCTCCTCCAACGGGTGTCGCGGATGATGCGGCGGCCCTCGTTGGCCAGCACCTCCAAGGTGGTGCCGACCAACAGGACCAGGAACAGGATCCGCAACGGGGTGATGATGATCGCGTTGATGATTCGCGAGTGGGGTTCGACCGGGGTGATGTCGCCGTACCCGGTGGTGGTGATCGTCACGGTCGCGTAGTAGATGGCGTCGATGAGCGTGACGCTGCCGTCGTGGCTGTCGGTGTAGGCGTCCCGATCGAACCACACGAGACTCACCACGATGACCAGCAGCCCGAGGGCCACCAGCGCCCGCTTGCCCAGCTCGCGTGCCGGCGTGGACGTCCGAGCCGGCAGGCTGACCAGGGCCTGGGAGGTCCAGTTGCTCCGGCCGCGGGATTGCCGGACCTGGATCGTGTTCGGCTCACTCACGGGTTCTCCAACCTCAGCACCGCGTTGACCGCCGGGACGCCGGCGGCATCGAGGCGCTCGCGGCCGGGCAGGTACGCGAGCTCGATCAGCAGACTCGCGCCGATCAGCTCACCGCCGAGCCGGCGGACCAGATCCGCAGCTGCGAGCGCGGTGCCGCCGGTGGCCAGCACGTCGTCCACGATGAGCACCCGGGCCCCGGCGGCGATGGCGTCGGCGTGCATGGCGAGGGTCTGGGTGCCGTACTCCAGGTCGTAGTCGGTGGTGATGGTCTCCCGGGGCAACTTGCCGGGTTTGCGGACCGGTACGAAGCCGGCGCCCAGGGCCAGCGCCACCGGCGCGGCGAAGATGAACCCGCGGGCCTCCATGCCGACCACGAGATCGACCTCGCGCGGCGAGATCGCCACCATGGCCTCGACGCTCTCGGCGAGTCCGCTCGGCGACCCGATCAGCGGCGTGATGTCGCGGAAGGTGATGCCTGGTTCGGGGAAGTCCGGGACATCCCTGATCAATCCAGACCCGATCAGGTCCGCGAACCGCATGGGCTACTTCTTCCGCTGGCTGCGCGGCTTGTGCTGCGGCTGGGGCCGCTTGGCCGCGCTGTCGCCCAGGGTGCGGAGCGGTCCGATCGGCGCCGACGACGACACCGTGACCCGGGTCCGTGTCGGGGCTGGATCCTCCGACACCGGCTCGAGTTCGTCCCCGGTCGGTTCCCGTGGGTCGTCGACCTCACCCTCGACATCGACCGGGGCAGCGAGCGCCGTCTGGCCGCCCTCGGTCTTACCGTGCTGGGCTTTGCTCTCCTTGGCCCGGCGGGCGGCGACCCGCTTGGCCAGCTTCTGCATGTCCGGCTCCCGCTCCTTCAGTTGCGCCAGCAGCGGCGTCGCGATGAAGATCGACGAGTAGGCGCCCGCCATCATGCCGACGAAGAGCGCGAGCGCGAGGTCCTTCAGCGGGCCCTCACCGAGGATGACGGCGCCGGCGAACAGCAGCGCCGCCACCGGCAGCACGCCGATGATCGTGGTGTTGATGGAGCGCACCAGCACCTGGTTCAGGGCCAGGTTGGCCGCCTCGCTGTACGTCTTCGTCGCCGACGTCGTCAGGTCGCGGACGTTCTCGCGCACCTTGTCGAACACCACCACCGTGTCGTACAGCGAATAACCCAGGATGGTGAGCACCCCGATGACGGTGGCGGGGGTGACGGTGAATCCGACCAGCGCGTAGATGCCGATGGTCAGCACCAGGTCGTGGAGCAGCGCGATCAGGGCGGCGAGGGACATCTTCCAGTTCCGGAAGTACGCCCAGATCACCAGCGTGACGAGCAGCAGGAAGACACCGAGCGCGATCAGGGCCCGTTCGGTGATCTGTTCACCCCATGAGGCACCGATGAGGCTGTAGGCGACCTGGTCGGGCGGAACACCGGCCTCCTTGGCGATGGCCGCCCGGACCTTGGGCACCTCCGTCGTCGGGTTCAGCGTCCGGGTCTGGACCCGGACCTCCGAACCGCCGATGGTGTTGACGGTGGCCTCGTCGAGATCGGGTACGCCGGATTCCTCGAGCGCCGTCCGCATGTCCGGCACCGTGGTGTCGGTGACGGTGGTGTTGGCCCGGAAGTCGGCGCCGCCGGAGAACTCGATGCCGAACGTGATCCCGCGGCCGAACAGGGAGATCAGCGACACCGCGATGAGGATCGCGGAAATGATGTACCAGCGGCGGCGGTGGCCGACGAAGTCGTAGGAGACCTCACCGGTGTAGAGCTGGTGGCCCAGCCGTGAGAAGCGGGACACGTCAGACTCCCCTCGCCGCGGCCACCGGTACGCCACGGCGGCTCCGGATCCCGGGCAGCGCCGTGACCCCCAGGTGGTTCGGGTCGAGACCGGACAGCGGGTGGCCGCCGCCGAAGAACTTGGTCCGGGCGAGCACGGTCATCAGCGGCTTGGTGAAGCAGAAGACGACGAACACGTCGATGATGGTGGTCAGTCCGAGGGTGAAGGCGAAGCCCTTCACCGAGCCGATGGCGAGGATGAAGAGGATGATCGCCGACAGCATGGAGACCGCGTCGGCGATCAGGACCGTCTGTCGCGCCCGCCGCCAGCCGGTCTCGACGGCGGTCCGCAGACTGCGCCCGTCGCGAACCTCGTCCCGGATCCGCTCGAAATAGATGACGAAGCTGTCGGCCGTGATGCCGATGGCCACGATCGCGCCGGCGATACCGGGCAGGTTCAGCGCGAATCCGACCGAACTGCCGAGCAACACCATCACCGCGTACGTGATCGCGCCCGCCACCACCAGCGACGAGACCACGACGATGCCCAGACCCCGGTAGTAGAGGAAGCAGAAACCCACCACGAGGAACAGACCGATCGCGCCGGCGATGATGCCGGCCTGCAACTGGTCGGCACCCAACGTGGCGGAGACGTTCGACACCTCCGACACCTCGAAGGCCAGCGGCAGCGCGCCGTACTTCAAGATGTTGGCGAGTTGGGTCGCTGACTGCTGGGTGAAGTTGCCCGAGATCTCGGCCCGGCCGCCGGGAATGGCCTGGCTCACCGACGGGGAGGAGATGACCTCGCTGTCGAGCACGATGGCGAACCGATTCTGCGGCTCCTGACGCTGGGCGATGGCCCCGGTGGCCTGCTCGAACGCCGCCCCGCCGGCCGAATTGAATTCGAGGTTCACCACCCACTGGACCTGGTTCTGCGGGACGCCGGCCGACGCGGTGTTCAGCTGGTTGCCCTCGATCAGGGTCGGTCCGAGCAGGTACTTCTCGGTCTTCTCCTCGTTGCAGGAGAACAGCGGCTGGTCCGACACGTCCGGGAAGTCGGCCCGGTTGGAGTCGCAGGTGTAGGCGGCGAAATCGGTCTGGTCCCGCTCGCTGGGTTGCCACTCGATGGCCTTGTCGGGCGCGGTCCCCTGTCCCGGCGCGGTCGGCCGGGGGGCCTGCGGGGTCGGCGGCGCGGTCGGCAACTGGGGGGCCGGCCGGCGGTTGCCGGTAGGGCTCGGGCTGGGTGCGGGGCTCGGTGAGGTACTCGGCTGGACCGGTGGGGTCACCGGCTCGACCGAGTAGACAGCCCGGAATCGCAACACGGCGGTCTGCCCGACGAGGGCGACCAACTCGTCCTGCTGGACGTTGGGCACGCTGACGATCAACTGGTTGTCACCGGAGGTGGTGACCTCGGACTCGCCCACGCCGAGGGAGTCGACCCGGGCCTGGATGATCGACTGCGCCAGCCGCAGGCTGTTGGGGTCCACCTGCCCGGTGCCGGACGTGTTCTGGGCGGTCAGCGTGATGGTGGTGCCGCCCCGGAGGTCAAGTCCGAGTTTGGGCGACCAATTGTTGGTCAGCGCCATCAGCCCGAAGAGGGCGGCGACGAACACGCCGAACACGATCAAGGTGCGGCCGGGACGACCGCTCTGCGTTGCCAATTGAGGTCATTCCCTGGTGGAGGGCTTCGGACCGGCCTTGTCGTCGGAGGGGATCTCGCTCGACGGGACCTCACGCACCGGCTGGTCGGCATCCTGCACCGGCCCGTCGACGACCTCAGGCTCGCTGTGCCGGTCGAGCTCGTTGTGCCGGTCGAGCTCGTTGCGCCGATCGAATTCATCGCGCTGCTGCGCCTGGTCCAGCTCGTCCAGCTCGTCCAGCTCGACGGGCTCGTCGACCATGTCGATGGGCTCGCTGTACTCATCGCCGGGGTTCACGACCCGGGCGATGGCCTGCTTCAACACGGTCACCTCCACCCCGGGGGCGATGTCGAGGATCGCCTGCTTGCTGCCGACCCAGGTGATGGTGCCGAACAGACCGCTGCCGAGCAGCACCCGGGTGCCCGGCGTCAACTCGTTCATGGTCTTCTGCTGGGCCTGCTGCCGTTTCTTCTGCGGCCGGAGGATGAGGAAGTAGAACGCGACCACCATCAACAAGATCAAGGCGATGGTGGTGAACGGCGAGTTGGTCATGGCTCCAGCATCCGGTCGGCTTCGCCCGCACGGCGGCGGACAGGTACGAACAGTCGGCAAGACACCGACCGCCGTACTCTACCCAAAGACCGAAGGGATCGCCGTCACCTAGAGCAGCGTCGGTTCGCTCGGCGAGCTGTCCGGCGGGGTCAGGCCGAGGTGCTGCCAGGCGGCATTGGTGGCCACCCGACCGCGCGGCGTACGCATCAAGAACCCTTGTCGGACCAGGAACGGCTCGGCCACGTCCTCGACGGTCTCGGTCTCTTCGGCGACCGAGATGGCCAGCGTGGAGAGGCCGACGGGACCGCCGCTGAACCGCCGACAGATGGCGTCCAGCACGGCCCGGTCGAGCCGGTCCAGCCCGAGTTCGTCCACCTCGAACAGGTGCAGGGCCTGCTGCGCGAGCAGGCGGGTGATCCGGCCGTCGGCGCGAACCTGGGCGAAATCGCGGACCCGGCGCAACAACCGATTGGCGATCCGGGGCGTCCCTCGCGCCCGCCGGGCGATCTCGGTGGCGGCGTCGCCCTCGATCCGGACATCGAGGACCCGGGCCGAGCGGAGCACGATGTGCTCCAGGGCGTCCGCCGCGTAGAAGTCCAGTTGCGCGGTGAATCCGAACCGGTCGCGCAACGGTCCTGGCAGCAGACCCGACCGGGTCGTGGCGCCGACCAGGGTGAACGGTGGGATCTCCAGCGGGATGGCGGTCGCCCCCGGTCCCTTTCCCACCACCACGTCGACGCGGAAGTCCTCCATCGCGAGATAGAGCATTTCCTCGGCGGGCCGCGACATCCGATGGATCTCGTCGAGGAAGAACACCTCGCCCTCGCTCAGACCGGACAAGATGGCGGCCAGGTCGCCGGCGTGCTGGATGGCCGGACCGCTCGAGATCCGCAGCGGTGCCGACATCTCGTGGGCGATGATCATCGCCAGGGTCGTTTTGCCCAGTCCGGGCGGACCGGCGAGCAGCACGTGGTCGGCGACGCTGCCGCGGTGTTTCGCTGCCGCCAACAGCAGCCCGAGTTGGTCGCTGACTCGGGGCTGGCCCTCGAAGGCGTCCAGCGAGGCCGGTCGCAGGGCAGCCTCGGCGGCCCGCTCGTCGGGATTGGCCTCGGGGCGGACCAGGTCGGCGTCGGAATTCACCTCCTGATCCAGCGGCCTGCTCACCGGCGGGCCAGGGTCTGCAGGGCCGACCGCATCAGCACGGCGACGGACACTCCGGGATCGTCGGTGACCATCGAGGAGACCTCGTCACAGGCCGCGTCGGCGTCCCGGGCGGACCAGCCGAGACCCTGCAGGCCCTGCGAGACCTGCAGCCGCCAGCCGGGCTGCTCGCCGGTCGGCATCGGCTGGTCGTCGAGCCGGGTCAGGTTGATCTTGTCCTTGAGCTCGATGACGAGCCGCTGGGCGCCCTTCCGGCCGACCCCGGGCACCTTCATGAGCTGGACGAGGTTCTCGGTGGCGATGGACTGCCGCAGGTCGTCGGGGGTGAGCACCGACAGTGCGGCCTGGGCGAGTTTGGGGCCGACCCCGGTGGCGGTCTGCAGAAGTTCGAAGAACTCGCGCTCGTCGCTGGTCGCGAATCCGTACAGCGTCAGGGAGTCCTCCCGCACCACCAGAGAAGTGGCGAGGGTGGCCCGCTCCCCCAGCCGCAAGCCAGCCGTGGTCGCGGGGCCGCAGAGCGCGAGGATGCCGATGCCGCCGACGTCGATGACCACCGAGGTGGGTCCGACCTGGGTCACGGTGCCGGTCAGTTGCGCGATCATCGGGGTCCTCCCTGGGCGGCGACGGCGGCGGCCAGCCGGTTCACCGCGGCCCCCCGCCAGACGTGACAGACCGCCAGGGCCAAGGCGTCGGTGGCGTCGGCGGGGGACGGCGTGGCGTCGAGCTTCAGGATCCGCGTGACCATGGCGGCGACCTGTGCCTTGTGCGCCCGGCCCGAGCCCGTGATCGAAGCCTTCACCTCACTCGGGGTGTGCAGGGCGACCGGGATGCCGTGCCGGGCGGCGACCAGCATGGCGACGCCGGCGGCCTGCGCGGTGCCCATCACGGTCTGCACGTTGTGCTGGGCGAACACCCGCTCGACCGCGACCGCGTCCGGGCGATGTCGCGTGGTCCACTCCTCCAGCGCCACCTCGAGTTGCAGTAGCCGGCGCGCGGTGTCCAGCCCGGCGGGAGTCCGCACGACGTCCACCGCCACGAGCACCGGCTGCGCGCCCGGCCGGCCGTCGACCACCCCCAGGCCACACCGGGTCAGGCCGGGATCGACACCCAGGACGCGCACGCAAACCTCCAGATCGAACAGACGTTCGCAACGCTAGACGAGCGGGCAGACAACGCGCCCGACCGACACGCAGCGCCGACCGGGACCCTCAGTCGGCGTTGGTGTAGACGTTCTGCACGTCGTCGGAGTCATCGAGCGCCTCGACGATGCGGAACAACTTCTCCGACGTCGCTTCGTCGATCTCCTGGGTGTAGTCGGGGACGAACGCGACCTCGGCGGAGTCGTAGTCCAGCCCGGCGCTTTGCACCGCGGTGCGGACCCGGACCGTGTCGTTCGGGTCGCTGATGACCTCGAAACTGTCGCCGAGGTCGTTCACGTCCTCCGGGTCGGCGTCCAGTGTCGCCTCCAGCACATCGTCCTCGGTGAGGGTCCGGCCTTCCTGTTCCTTGGCCAGCGTCACCACACCCTTCCGGCTGAACATCCGCGAGGTCGAGCCGACGTCGGCCATGGTGCCGCCGTTGCGGGTGACCGCGACCCGCACGTCGGAGGCGGAGCGGTTGCGGTTGTCGGTCAGGCACTCGATCAGCAGCGCCACGCCCGCGGGGCCGTACGCCTCGTACAGCAGCGTCTCGTAATCGCTCCCGCCGGACTCGGCACCCGAGCCGCGCTTGATCGCCCGTTCGATGTTGTCCTTCGGGACGGAGGTCTTCTTCGCCTTCTGGACAGCGTCGTACAGCGTCGGATTCCCATCGATGTCGCCCCCACCAATCCGCGCGGCGACTTCGATGTTCTTGATCAGCTTGGCGAACGACTTTGCACGTCGTGCGTCGACCACGGCCTTCTGGTGCTTGGTGGTCGCCCACTTGGAATGCCCAGACACTCCCTCATCTTATGGCTGCTCGCGCATCTCAAACGCTCGAGACCGGTTCCTTCCTCCTCATCGTCGACGCCAGACTTTGCCTACCAAGTCGAGTTGATCCCGTCGAAGGCGTCGACTCTTCGTCGTGCAGGAACCGGCCGCGTTTGAGATACCCGACGCTCGCAGCCGCAGCTCAGCGATCATCCAGCGCGGCCTCCACCTCGGCCTTGGTCTCGGTCCTGGCGTAGAGCACCGTCGTGTTGGTGGCGACGAAACCCATGTCGGCGTAGAGCCCGTACGCCCCGGTCGGTTGCTCGGTGTCCACCCCGAGCCCGGCGGCCTCCAACCCGGCCAGGGCGAACGAGCGCATGGAGGCGACGAGCAGAGCCCGGGCGATCCCGCGCCGGCGCCAGCCTTGGCGCACGCCGAGCCGGTCGGTCCAGCCGTCGGCGTAGCCCTGACCGGGCCAGTCCTGCTCGTACGCGGAATTGGTGATGTAGCCGACGATCTCCGAGGTGCCGTTGTCGATCGCGACCCAGGACCACTCCAGCCGAACCGTCGAGCGGTGCAGTTCCTCGAGCCAGTGCGCCTCGTCGATGGGCTGCATGCCCCAGCGGCCGACGAAAGCCTCGTTGTGGGTCAGCCGCACCGCCTCCAGGTGGTCTTCGCGCATGGGGACGATCCGGATCCCGTCGGGCACCTTGAGCGGCGGCGGTTCGTCGGCCAGCCGCCGGGTCAGATCGGCGAACCAGCGCAGCGGCGCCAGGCCCTGCTGCTCATACATCGCCCGTTGCTCGGCCAGCCGGTCCTCCACCAGGCAGATCGCGCGCAGCGGCCCGTGCCCGTCGGTCCAGCTGGCGACGTACGCCCGACGTGCCGCCTCGAGTTGCCAGCGCAGCAAAGACGTGCCGATCCCGCGCCGGCGCCAGCCCGGATGGACCCCGCCGTACACGTAGACCCGGCGCGGGTTGACATCGAACTCGACCCGCCGGTTCCAGCCCCAGGCCACCGGCAGGCCGGCGCCGTCGCGGCCGACGATGGTGTCGATCTCGGGGTCGGAGTCCAGTGCGTCGAACCGCTCGTAGAGCTCGGACAGGCTGTGTCGTTCGACCGGTTCGTCGAGGTGCTCGATCGCGGTGAGCAGTCCACTCAGTTCGTCCATGTCTTCGCGGACGAGGGCCCGCCACTGCAGCCCGTGCCCGACCATCGGCTCCCCAGCCACACTCCAGCTCCTTCGCCGGTCGACTCCCCCGCGACCAGCGCTCCCTCAGGCGCGCCAGATCTTGGGCCGTCGAGGTCGGCCGCCCGCCGTCGGCGCCTCCGTCTGCTCCCAGATTCTCCTCCAACTGGAGCTGGGCACGGCAACCGTGTCCGCGTCGGCGTTTCGCTGGGTGTCCCACCACGAGGAGGCGTCCTCGGCGATCAGCCGCCGGACCTCCTGTTCCAGCCGCAGCGCGAAGTCCGCGGCCGGCTCGCCCGCCTCCCCTCGAAGCGGTGCGCCGAGCCGGACACTCACCCGAGGACGACCCCGCAGCGGCCAGCGGGTGTCGTCCGGCACGGCTGCATAACTCCCCCGCAGACCCACCGGCAGCACGGGTACGCCACGTCGGAGCGGCACCGCCACGATCTCGGGCCGGAACGAGCCGAGGAAGCCGTCCCGGGACCGCGCGTCCTCGGGGAAGCTCAGCACCGAACGGTCGTCCGCAAGGGCATCGGCCAGTACACCGGCCGCGGTCCGCCCCGTGTCCCCGCCCACGTCGACGGCCCGCCGTGCCGGGCGCCAGAGTCGACGGGTCGACCGGGACCGGTCGGCCGGCAGACAGACCACCACGCCGCGCCGCCACGCGCGCGGCAGTGCGGCCAGCACGAGCAGCGGATCGGCGGGTGAGGCGTAGTTGGCGGCGATCACGACCGGCCCCGGCGGCTCGCCGAGTTCGTCGGCGCCGTGCACGTCCAGGGTCAGCCGGCTCCGGAGCAGCAGTTCGAGCGGGCCCATGCTCACGCGCCCGATCTCACGGGACGTCCACCAGGATCTGCGGTGGCGCGTGCAGATAACCGATTTTCGGGGACCGGCCGACGGTGAAGGAGACGATCTCCAACGCATCGGCCAGGGTCGACGCCGCCCGGAAGCCGAGCCGATGGACGACGTCGCGATCGGCGCCCACCCAGACCACCTCGCCGCAGTGCTCGCGGGCGGCGGCGATCTCGTACCAGCGATGCAGCGGGTGGACGCCGTGGAAGGCCTGACTGGTGCGGTAGAGGTGCGCGTACCACGGGTCGGCGGCGAACTTCGGCTCGACGTCGGCGCGGATCTGGCCCGGATCGCTGACGCCGGGCAGCACGTCGGCGAAGAAGTCCACGTACGACGGGTGATGCAGCGGCGAGAAGTCGTTGGGCATCGGGTGGAAGAGGATCACCGCGCCGCCCTCGCGCACCAGCGGCTTTCCCGTGTGGGACCCGAAGAGGCCGACCATCCCCTGCCAGGCGGCGAGCACGGGATTCACCGGCGCGTCGACGCTGTACGGGGTGTGCTGGCCCACGCCGAGCACCGCCACGTCGAGCTGGGCATCCAGCGGCACCCGGAGCTGATCACTGATCTGGGTCCGGCTCGCGATCGTGACCGCCGCCGGAGCGCCGGCGAAGACCGCCGTGGCGGAGAAGCTCGCCTGGCCCCGGTTGATGATCCGACGCCGGGCCCGGTTCGGTGCGATCGCCAGGCCGCGCCGGATCCCCCGCCAGGTCACCTGCTCCTTGAGACTCCACTCCCACTCGCGCTTGCTCAGGAACGCGAGGCCGGACGGGAACACGTCGTTGTCCAAGACGACGTCGATTTGGAAAACCGGCAGCGAAGCCAACCGGGACGGGGCCGCGACGGTCGCGACCGAGCCGACGGCCGCGGCCAGTTCGGACCCGGTACACCGCCGCGGATCGGTCACGACGTGCACGTAGATCACCAAGTCGGATTCCGCGACCCTGGTGTTGATCTCCTGGCCGTCCACCTCGGTCAACCGGTCGGCGTCCGCCGCGTCGTGATTGGGCAGCAGCCCGTCCGCGAAGAACGAGCGGAAGACCCGCTCGCCCAGCATCTTCTGCCGCTCGGCGGGCGTCATCCGCCGGTTCAGCCCCGTGCCGACGATCACCGCGACGTCGTCGACGCCAGCCCGGGCCGCCCGGCCGAGCACGGTTTCGATCACCGAGGCCCGCACATCGGGCCGGCGCATCGGCGGCACCGGCACGGTGATGTCATCGACGACGATCGTCAGCCGCGACCCGGCCCGCAGGCGTTCGTCGAGCGGTGCGGAGTCCAGCGGCTCGTCGAGCGCGGTGTTCGTCGCCTCGTCCAGATCGGGCAGGGAGGCGGCCGAATCGGCCGGGTAGATCACCTGCGCACCGAGCGGGAACCGTTCCAGCCGGAACGTGTCGCCGTCCGGCACCACCAGCGGCGGGGTGCGTTCGTCGACCTCCAGCACGAATCCGGGCCGAGCCATCAGCGGTCCTTCCTGATCATGAAAGCCTTCCCGACGGCAGAGCCCAGCGCGGGGTGATCGGTTTGATCTTCCATTCCACCGTGGACCACCGGTTCGCCGTGGCGGCGCGCATCAAGGCGATGTCGGGACTGACCGCGACGGCGTGCCCCACCGCGGACAGCATCGGCAGGTCGGAATGGGAGTCGGCGTAGGCGAAGCTGCGGTCAAGCTCGATGCTGTGCTGCGCAGCGAAGTGCTGCAGCCACGCGGCGCGGGACTCCCCCACCAGCGGTGGACCGGTGAGGAAGCCGGTGCAACGGCCGTCGGCGTCGGTGGACAGGTCAGCCGCGACGATCACATCGAACAACGGCGCGAGCGGCCTGGTCAGCGGCCGGACCACGCCGGTGATCAACACCGTGGCGTGCCCCGCCGCGCGGTGCTCGCGGATCCGCCGGACCGCCTCGGGGGACAGCCGGCCGAGGATCTGGGAGGCCAGCGTCGTGTCGACGAAGTCCTCCAGGGCGGCCAGATCCGCGCCCGCGTAGCGGCGGTAGACCGCCCGCAGGAACGTCCCGCGGTCGCGCCGCTCGGCCCGCAGGTAGGACGGCAGCTTGCGCAGCACCCGGCCGATCTCGGCGAGCTGGCGGGCCGGGGAGAGCTCCGGCAGCCGGGCCCACAGGTACTGCTCGATCACGTTCGTCGACATGATCGTGCCGTCGAGGTCGAAGATCGCCAACGCCTGGGCCCCGGCCGTGTCCCGGCTCAGGTCCTTCATCGTGCTGGGTCGGTTGCCGCGCTTGCGGCGCAGGGCGTCCATCCGCCGGATGGGTGCGGTGATCGAGGGGCAGTGCACGTCCTCGACGTACGTCGTCCAGTCGAAGACCGCGGTGTCGAAGGCGAACGCCGACTGGTCATCGGGGTCCAGCGCGTTGGTCAGCGCCAGCGTGTTTTCGTCGACGAAATGCAGCTCGGACTGGGCGTACTCGTTGTAGAGGGAGAGGTAGCGGCGGAGAAAGTCCAGCCGGGTCCGGGCCCGGTCCAGGTCCTTGGCGATCTTGCGGGTGGTGTTGGAGCGTGGGACCACGGCGAGTGCGGTCTCCACCACCTGGTGCGCGCGTTCCGACGTCGACAGCAACCGCTCGACCGAGGCCGCTCCCGGGAACTGCCACTGCGGCAACCGGGCCACGCCACGGAGCCCCCCTTCGAACGGGTGCTCGGTGAAGTAGTTGCGGATGTGGCCGTACAGGTCACGGAACGTCAGTGGATTCCGGGCGCCGGAGTTGACGTGGTAGAAGCGCGGGTCGCCGATCTGCGGTTCGGTGGCGCAGACGGCGAGAATGGCGTTCACCACGTGATCACAGGGCACGATGTCCACGACCGCGTCCGGGGAGGCCGGAAACTCGGGCAGCTCGCCGCGCCCGTACGCCATGATCAGCGGCTCGGCCATCTTGAAGCCCTCGATCCAGCCCGGGTACGGGTGCTTCCAGGACGACTCGACGATGGCCGGCCGGACCACCGAGACCATGATCTCGGCGCCGAGGTCGGCGACGACCCGCTCCCCCAGTGCCTTCGTGAACGTGTAGACGTCGGTCCAGCCCAGGGAGCGGGCCCGCTCGGTGCCGGCCTTGACCAGTTCCGCATCGACCCATTCCCGGCGGCGCCGCTCGGTGTCGGCGGCCGTGGTCAGGTAACCCGCGGCGCGGTGCTCGCGCTCGGCCAGCAGGCGCTGCTTCGTCAGCTGCACCGAGGTGCGCGACTCGGCCTCGAGCAGTCGGCGCATGTCCAGCCCGGCCTCGGTCTCGGCCTCGTAGTCGATCGAGTGGGCGTGCGGCGCCTCCGGGATCGCGCCGCGCCGTCGACCGGCGGTGTAGGCGGTGGAGATGTGGACGTAGTGCGGGACCTTGATCAGATTCCCGTCCTCGCCCGTGCAGGCCTCGATCATCTTCGACATCAAGGCCTTGGTGCCGATGACGTTCGTGGTGAACGCCTGGTCGATCGGCGGATCGAACGACACGTCGCCGGCGCAGTGCACCACGATGTCGACCCCGACGGGCAGCGCGGGCACGTTCGGCAGATCGCCTTCGATCACCTCGATCCGCTGCTCGAGCAGTTCCTCCGGCCCGCCGGCCGCGTCCCGGACTTCGGCGAAAATCGGCTTCTTCACCACCGCGACCATCCGGTCCCGGGCGCTCTGCGAGCGCTTGCGGCGGACCAGCACCGACGGGGTGGTGTCCGGAAGTTCGGTGAGGATCTTCCACAACAACTGCTCGCCGATGAAACCGGTGACCCCGGTCATCAAGATCTTCTTGCCGGCCAACAGATCGCGGAGTCGTCCACCGAGCAGCGGTTGGGTCACGCCGGATTCCGGTCCGGGCCGGCCACGAGGGCCAGCGCTTCGGTCAGGGTGAAGTTGCCGACGTACAGCGCCGTTCCGATGATTGCTCCTTCGACCCCGACGGAGGTCAGTTCGTCGAGCGCGGCCAGATCGGACAGGGAGGATATCCCACCGCTGGCGATGACCGGCGCCCTCGTCCGTTCGCAGACCTGGGTCAAGAGTTCCAGATTCGGGCCGCGGAGCATGCCGTCGGCGTTGACATCGGTGACGACGTAGCGGGCGCAGCCGGCCGCGTCGAGTCGCTCCAGGGTCTCGAACAGGTCCCCGCCGTCGCGAGTCCAGCCCCGGGCCGCCAGTCGATGACCCCGCACGTCCAGCCCGATGGCGATCTTGTCGCCGTACGCCGCCACGACCTCCGCACACCACTCGGGCTGCTCCAGCGCCGCCGTGCCGATGTTGACCCGGGCACAGCCGGTCGCGAGCGCGCGCTCCAGGCTCTCGTCGTCGCGGATCCCGCCGGACAGCTCCACCTGCAGCTTCATGGCGCCCGTCACCTCGGCGATGATCTCGGCGTTGTGGCCCCGGCCGAATGCGGCGTCGAGGTCGACCAGGTGGATCCAGTCGGCCCCGGCGGACTGCCAGCGTTCCGCGGCCACCCGGGGGTCGCCGAACACCTTCTCCGAGCCGGCGATGCCCTGCACGAGCTGGACGGCCTGCCCCCCGGCCACGTCGACGGCCGGCAGCAGCACCAGTCCGCGTCCCTGGGACGTCACCCCCTCAACTGCCGCCCCCTTGAATGTCACACGGCGACCTTATCGTCGCCGCAACTCTCAGGGCCGCTCACGCTTCGGCAGCTTGGCCACGATCAGTTCGTACGAGGTGTCGATCAGCTCCGTGATCTCCTCGTCGGGGATGGTGCCGTCGAGGTCGAAGGTGTTCCAGCCGTGGGCGCCGATGTACGGCGACCTCCGCGCCGCACCGGGATACCGCTCCAACCACAGGTCGGCCGCCTCCCGATCCCCGCACTTGAGCCCAATCGAGGTCGGCGGGATCGCGCCGAGAAAGGCGAACACCTTGCTGCCCACCTTGGTCACCACGTCGCCCTCCCACGGTTCGTCGCGCCAGGCACCCGGCTTGGCCAGGCAGTAGTCGACCCAGTCCATGGCGGCCAGCCTTCCAGACTCAGCGGACGAGGCGCAGCGTGACCAGCTGGAACGGGCGCAGCGTCAGGGTCTGGCCGTCGAGGGTGCCGGTGCCGTCGACCGGTCGCTCCAGCAGGTCGACGGTCGCGATGTCGGAGGCCTCGAAGCCGGGGGTGACGTCCGCGCGGGCCCGCCCGCCGAGTGATTCGTACAGCCGGACGATCACGTCGCCGCTGCCGTCCTCGGCGAGCTTCACCGCCTCCACCACGACCGCCGGGTCGCTGACACTCAGCAGCGGCTCGACGTCGCGGTCGCCGCGCACCGTCCGGAGGGGGAGATTGGTCCGGTAGCCCTCCTCGACCGCGTCGGCCAGGCCGGCGCCGGGCCGGATCGTCACCCGGTTCACGTGGCGGCCCTGGTCGGCCTCGGGATCGGGGAACAGCGGTCCCCGGAGCAGCGACAGCCGGACGGTCGTCGTGGTACCGCCGGCCGGCCGACTGGTCCGGCCGACGTCATGGCCGTACGTCGAGTCGTTGCTGATCGCCACGCCGTAGCCGGGTTCGCCGACGTGGATCCAGCGGTGGGCGCAGATCTCGAAGCGCGCATGGTCCCAGGAGGTGTTGCGGTGCGTCGGCCGGAACACGTGCCCGAACTGGGTCTCCGACGCCGACAGGTCGGCGTGCACGTCGAGCCCGAAACCCAGCTTGAGCAACTTCTGCTGCTCCCGCCAGTCCACGTCGTTGACGATCTCGACCGACGGCGAACCCGCCGCCAACACGATCCGCTGTTCGATCGTCGAGGACCCGAACGTGCGCCGCACCACCATGGCAGCCGCGTCGTCGGAACCCTCGATTTCGATCGAATCGACCTCGTCCAGGTCGGTCACGACGCGTCGGTAGTGCTCGTCGACGTCCCAGGCGTCCCACTGGTTCGGGATGTCGCGGTGCAATTGCAGCCGGTTGCCGACCGAACCCGGGGCGATGGCCTCGCGCCCGCTGCGAGTGTCGACCAGCGACGCGATGTGCCCGGCCTGGTTGACGACGACCCGGACCAGCCCGTTGTCGAGAATGATGTCGGCGTCGTCGAGATCGACCCGCACCGATCGCGTGGCCGGTGCCAGCTCGGCGACAGCGAGGGCTGGTACGCCGTCCCGGGCGTGCGGAGCGGCGTTGAGGACAAGTCGACGATCACCGGTGCCGACCAGGGCCGTCACGGCCGAAGCGATCACCGCCTCGGCGCGGCGCGCGATGGCGGCGTAGTTGCGCTCGGCGTCGTGATGAACCCAGGCGATCGAGGAGCCCGGCAGGATGTCGTGGAACTGCTGCAGCAGCACGAGCTTCCACACTGCGTCCAGCTCGGCGTACGGATAGTCGTGGCCGACCCGGACCGTAGCGGTCGTTGCCCAGAGCTCGGCCTCGCGCAGCAGGTGCTCGCTCCGCCGGTTGCCCTGCTTGGTGTTCGCCTGGGTGGTGTAGGTGCCGCGGTGCAGTTCGAGGTACATCTCGCCGCTCCAGACCGGCGGGGTCGGGTACTCCGCGGCGGCCGCCTCGAAGAAGGCCTGCGGACTGTCGATCCGGACCGTCGGCGAGCCCTCCAGGGACTCGGCCCGGTGGGCGGCGGCCAGCATTTCCCGGGTGGGCCCGCCACCGCCGTCGCCGTACCCGAACGGGACGAGAGACGTGTTGGCCGCACCCTTTTCCCGGTACTGCCGCTCCGCCCGGGCGAGGTCGCGAGCGGAGAGGTCGCTGTTGTAGGTGTCGACCGGCGGGAAGTGCGTCAGCACCCGGGTGCCGTCGATCCCCTCCCACCAGAACGTGTGGTGCGGCATCTGGTTGGTCTGGTTCCAGGAGATCTTCTGGGTCAGGAAGTACTGCGAGCCCGAGGCCTTGACGATCTGCGGCAGCGCCGCGGAATAGCCGAAGGAGTCCGGCAGCCAGACCTCCTGGGTGTCAATACCGAACCGGTCGAGGAAGTACCGCTTGCCGGCCACGAACTGGCGAGCCATCGCCTCCCCACCAGGCATGTTGGTGTCGGCCTCGACCCACATGCCGCCCACCGGGATGAACTGCCCGTTCGCGACCGACTTTCTGATCCGCTCGAACAGTTCCGGGTAGTACTCCTCGATCCAGGCGTACTGCTGGGCCGAGGAGCAGGCGAACTTGAAGTCGGGATCGGCCTCGGCGAGCTGGACGACGTTGGAGAACGTCCGGGCGCACTTGCGGATCGTCTCCCGCACCGGCCACAGCCAGGCGGAGTCGATGTGGGCGTGACCGACGGCGACGACCCGGTGCGCGCTGGCGTTCGCCGGGCGGCTCAGCACCTCACGCAACTCGGCCCGGGCCGCCGCCGCGGTGCCGGCGATGTCGTCGGGGTCGATCACGTCGAGCATGGCCGACAGGGCGTACAGAATCTCGAAGCGCCGCGGCTGGTTCTCGCCCAACTCGTGCATCAGGCCCTCGAGGGTGCCGACGTCGCGCAGCAGTTCCCAGACCGTTCGGTCGAGCAGGCCGATCTCGACCTGACGGATCTCGTTGATCGGGTCGTCACCGGCGGTGTCGGGGTCGCCGAACGCGGTGGGCGCGAAGTTGACCGAGCCGATGTCGGGGTTCGACGCGGCCTCCAGATAGAGGTCGACCGGCGCGTGCGGATCGAGCGGTACGTGGTTGTTGAACGGCGCCACCGCCTTGATCGTCACGCCGTCCGGGCGCCACGCCAGACCTTCGGCCTGGAACCCGGGACCGCCACTGAAGCCGAGATCGACGACCAGTTCGGCGACGGTGTCTGCGGGCAGCTCGCCGTCGACCAGCCAGGCGCCGGGCAGCTCGCCGGTGACGTGGATCCAGGCCGTCCCCCACGGCCGGCCCCAAGCGGTACCGATGTCGACCGGCGCGAAGTCCTGCCGGACGGCGTCGGCGAAAGGCACCGGCTCCCCGGGCGCCACCCACCAGGTCAGCTCGACCGGCTGCCGGGCCCGATAGAGCGCCGGCTTCAGATGCTCCACGACGAAGCGAGTGAGGCGGTGTTCCAAGAGCTGACGTTGATCGTGCACGCGATCTCCCTCCAGGACGATTCGGCTACAACGGTTGGGCGGCTCGCACCAGGTCCGCCGTGAGCGGTGCGTACAGGTGCGGGTACGGCTCGCCGGTCCCGAGGTCCTCGGCGACGAGCAGCTGGGCAGCCGCGGTGACGTCCAGCTCCAGCAGGAGCAGGTCCTCATCGGCCAGGTCGCCGTAGTAGCGCGATCGGACGGCCGCCACCTGATGCGGGAACGAGCAGTGCACGTAGCCCTCCGCGTCGTAGCTCACCCCGCGGCTCGACCAGGGGTAGTCGGCGTCCGGCGTCCACTGGGAGGCGACCGCCAGGTGGTAGATCGGACCCGCCAGCTCCACAGGCGGACCCAGCAGGCCGAGCTCCTCGAGCCGGCGCCGCAGCGGCTCGGCCCCGGTGAAGTGGATGCCGGTCAGGCCCGCCGCGGTGGCGGCTGCGACGTTGCGCGGGCGAGTCGTCGACGAAGGCGGTCCGGACCGGGTCGAGGCCGTACCGCCGGCAGGCGAGGGCGAAGATCGCCGGGTCGGGTTTGGCCACCAGCTCCGCCCCGGACACGACGATGCCGGCGAAGCCGGCGCAGGATGCCGAACCGCTCCTCGGCGTGGGGAAACGTCTCCGCCGACCAGTTGGTCAGCGCGACCAGACCGACCCCGGCCCGGGCCAGTTCCGCGATCACCGCCGCCGGTGCCGGGCACCGTACCGGTCAGGGTGTGGGGGAAGTGGGCGCGGTAGGCGTTGACCGCGGCCGCCTCGTCCGGGAATCGGGCCACCAAGTCCGCCTCCCCCTCGGCGAACGCCCGGCCGGCGTCGTGGCCGGCGTTCCAGGTCGGGAAGTCGATCTTGGTCATGAACGGCTCGATCTGCTCCGGCGGCAGCACCTGGGCGTACGCGCGCGTCGGATCCCAGCTCAAGCACCACACCGCCGAGATCGAAGATCACGGACGTGAGTCCGGAGGTGGTCACAGCGTCGCCACCCAGTTCGCGATCAGCCGGGCCCCGGCGTCGCCGGACTTCTCCGGATGGAACTGGGTCGACCAGACCGGCCCTCCTCGACCGCGGCGACGAACCGGTCGCCGCCGTGCTCGGCCCAGGTGATCACCCGGCCGGGCGCCGCCGGCAGGTCGCGGACCGCCGTAGGAGTGCACGAAGTAGAACCGCTCGTCGCCGACCCCGCGGAACAGCGGCGCTGCCGGCGGCGCGGTCACGGTGTTCCAGCCCATGTGCGGCAGCCGTCGGCGTGCAACCGCTCGACCGTCCCGGGCCAGACCCCGCAGCCCGGCGGTCTGCACGCCGTGCTCGATCCCGGTGTCGAACAGCACCTGGTGCCCGACGCAGATCGCCAGCGTCGGCCGGCCCGCCGCGATCCGGGCGGCGATCACCTCCGGTCCGCCGACGTCGACGAGCCCGGCCATGCAGGCCGCGAACGCGCCGACGCCGGGCACCACCAGCCCGTCGGCCGCCGCCGCCTGCTCGGGATCGGCGGTCACCACCACCTCGCCCCGGGCGCGGTCCGGGCCACGGCCCGCTCGGCCGACCGGAGGTTGCCCGACCCGTAGTCGAGCACCACGATCGTGCTCGCGCGACTCACAGGGCGCCCTTGGTGCTCGGCACCCCGTCCACCCGCGGGTCGAGGGCGATCGCATCCCGCAGCGCCCGGGCCACCGCCTTGAACTGGCCTCGACGATGTGGTGCGGGTCGCGGCCGGCCAGCACGGTGACGTGCAGGCACAGGTGGGCGTGGAAGGCCAGCGTCTCCAGCACGTGCCGGGTCAGCGAGCCCGTGTACGGCACCGCAGTCCCGCCGTGTCCGCCGCCGATCAGCGCGTACTCCTGCCCGTCCGGCTCGCCGCTGTGCACGCAGTACGGCCGGCCGGACACGTCGACGACCGCCTGGGCCAGCGCCTCGTCCAGCGGGCACCAGCGCGTCGCCGAACCGGCGGATGCCCGCCTTGTCGCCGAGCGCCTGCCGGATCGCCTGGCCGAGCACGATCGCGGTGTCCTCGACCATGTGGTGGGCGTCGATGTGCAGGTCGCCGACGCTGGACACCTCCAGGTCGATCAGCGAGTGCTTGGCCAGCGCGGTCAGCATGTGGTCGTAGAAGCCGACCCCGGTACTGATCGACGACCGTCCCGACCCGTCGAGATCGAGGCGGATGCGTGACCTTCGACTCCGAGGTCAGGCGCTCGAGCTGGCGCGTGTCCGGTCACTCATGCAGACTCCTTCAGCACCTCGAGCAGGGCGTGCTTGAACGCCGCCATCTCCTCCGGCGTGCCGGCGGAGACCCGCAGCCAGCCCTCGGGCCCGACCTCGCGGATCAGCACGCCGCGGTCCAGCAGACCCTGCCAGACCTGGTGCCGGTCGGCGAACCGACCGAACAGCACGAAGTTGGCGTCGGACTCGGCCACCTCGAGCCCGCGGTCGGCCAGCCAGCCGGCGAGGTCGTCGCGGGCCTCCCGCAGGGCCGCCACCGCCGCCAGCATCTCGTCGGCGTGGGCCAGGGCCACCCGGGCGACGGCCTGGGTGACGGCGGACAGGTGGTACGGCAGCCGGACGACCCGCAGCGCGTCGACGAAGTCCGGGGCCGCGGCGAGGTAGCCGAGCCGGCCGCCGGCGAACGCGAACGCCTTGGACATGGTCCGGCTGACGGCCAGCCGCGGGAAGTCCGGCAGCAGCTCCAGGGCGCTCGGCGTGCCCGCGCGGGCGAACTCGTAGTAGGCCTCGTCGACCACCACGACGCCCGGCGCCGCGCCGGCGATCGTCGCCACCGTGTCGAGCGAGACGGCCGTCCCGGTGGGGTTGTTCGGGCTGGCGATGAGCACCACGTCGGGTCGTTGCTGCTCGATCGCGGCGACGGCCGCGACCGGGTCGATGGTGAAGTCCGCGCCCCGCGGAAAGGTCGTCCAGCCGGTGTGGGTGTCGCGGGCGTACTCGGGGTACATCGAGTACGTCGGCGCGAACGACAGCACGGTCCGGCCCGGCCCGCCGAACGCCATCAGCACGTGCAGCATCACCTCGTTGCTGCCGTTCGCCGCCCAGACCTGGTCCGCGGTCAGTCCGTGCCCGAGGTAGCGCGCGAGATCGGCCCGCAGCTCGAGGGCGTCGCGCTCGGGGTAGCGGTTCATCGACCTGGCCGCGGTGGCCACGGCCGCCGCGATCTCGGCCACCACCCGCTCGCTCGGCGGGTACGGATTCTCGTTGACGTTCAGCTGGACCGGCACGTCCAGCTGGGGCGCCCCGTACGGGACCTGCCCGACCAGCTCGGGACGGACGGGCAGGGCGGTCCCCTTCACCTCGTGCTCACGTGCGCTCGGTCCGCACCGTGACGGCCGCACCGTGGGCCGGCAGATCCTCCGCGTCGGCGAACACCTCGACGTGCCGGGCCACCTCGGCCAGCGCACCCGCCGAGTAGTCGACGACGTGCATCGCCTTGAGGAAGCTCTTCACGTTGAGCCCCGAGGAGTGGCAGGCGCAACCGGCGGTGGGCAGCACGTGGGTGCTGCCGGCGGAGTAGTCGCCGAGGGACACCGGCGACTACGGCCCGAGGAAGATCGCCCCGGCGTTGCGGATCCGCTCGGCGACCGCGCGCGGGGCCGCGGTGTGGATCTCGAGGTGCTCGGCGGCGTAGGCGTTGGCGACGGCGACACTCTGGTCGAGACCGTCGGTGAGCACCACGGCCGACTGGATCGCGGTCAGGGCCTGCTCGATCCGCTCGTGGTGCCGGGTCGACGGCACCCGGGCCTTGAGTTCGACCTGGGTCCGGTCCGCGAGATCGGCGTCGTCGGTGATCAACACGGCGGCCGAACTGGACCCGTGCTCGGCCTGGGAGATCAGGTCGGCCGCCACCCAGGCCGGATCGGCGGTGTCGTCCGCGATGATCGCGATCTCGGTCGGTCCGGCCTCGGAGTCGATGTTGACCCGGCCCTTCAGCAGCCGCTTGGCCGCGGTGACGTAGATGTTGCCCGGCCCGGTGACCAGATTGACCGGTACGCAGACGCCGGGCACCCCGTACGCGAACATGGCGATGGCCTGGGCGCCGCCGACCGCGTACACCTCGGTGACGCCGAGCATCGCGCACAGCCCGAGGATGCCGGGGTGCGGCAGGCCGCCGAACTCGAGCTGGGGCGGTGAGGCGACCGCGATCGAGTTGACCCCCGCCACCTGGGCGGGCACCACGTTCATGATCACGCTCGAGGCGAGCGGGGCCAGGCCGCCCGGCACGTAGAGCCCCACCCGGTCCACCGGGACCATCCACTGGCTGACCAGGGCCCCCTCGGCGACGCTGACGTCGGTCCGGGTCTCGCCGCGCTCGGCCTCGCTGACCAGCCGGCGGCGGCGGATCGACTCCTCGAAGGCCGCCCGCAGCGTCGGCTCCAGCGCGGCCTCGGCCTGGTGCAGGTCCTCTTCTCGCACCCGGAAGCGGTCCGGGGCCACTCGATCGAAGCGCTCCGACCAGTGCCGCAACGCCACCTCGCCCCGCGCCGCGACGTCGTCGCAGATTCCCCGGACGGACTCGACGGCCGCCGCCACGTCGAAATCGGCGCGCGGCACGACGGCGGCGTAGTCCACCGACTCACCGGCCGCCAGCCGGCCACGCAGATCGATCACCCGGAGCACGGCGCGATTCTACGGACTCATGGCAGAATCGCCGCTCGTGTTTACCGGCTTCGGCACCGTCGTCAACGTGATCACCGTGATCGCGGGCTCGGCCATCGGTCTGCTGCTCGGCCACCGGCTACCGGAGCGGACCCGAAACACCGTCACCGACGGTCTCGGTCTGGTCACCCTGCTGATCGGCGCGCTGTCGGCGGCCGAGGTCACGTCTTCGGTGCTCAGCGACGCGGTCGGGACCGCCGCGCCCGTGCTGATCGTGCTCGGAGCGGTCCTGATCGGCGGGATCATCGGCTCGCTGATCGACATCGAGGCCCGGCTGGACGCTCTCGGTGACCGGCTCCGCCGGCTCTTCAGCCGCCGGGGCGGCCCGCCCGACGAGGGCCGGGAGCGATTCGTCGAAGGATTCGTCACCGCCTCGCTGGTCTTCTGTGTCGGCCCGTTGACCATTCTCGGCGTCGCTCGCGGACGGGCTGGGCCTCGGCGCGAGCCAGCTGATCCTCAAGGCGACCCTCGACGGGTTCGCGGCGATCGCCTTCGCCGCCTCGCTCGGCGTGGGCGTGATGGCGTCGGCGATCGTCGTGGCCGTGGTGCAGGGTCTGCTGACCCTCGTCGGGTTCGTCGTCGGCGACTTCCTGCCCCCCGCGCACCTGGCCGCGATCACCGCCACCGGCGGCCTGCTGCTGCTCGGCGTCGGCCTGCGGCTGCTCAAGATCAAATCGGTCCCGGTCGGCAATCTGCTGCCGGCCCTGGTGGTCGCGCCGTTGCTCGTCCAGCTGATCGCACCCTTGGTCTGAGATGTCGTCTGATCCGTCCGTTACGGTGAACCGCCCGTCCGCCTGCGCTCGAAGGTAGATCGACCATGTCTGGATCCCGACCCCGGCTGCTCCGCCGCCTCGCGGCCGCGGTGTTCACCCTGATGCTGCTCACCGCCTGCGGCAGCGCTGCGCCGGCCGAGATCCCGCAGCCGTCGGAGCTGCTCGACGACGACATCGAGGACTCCGAGCCACCCACGGCCGCCCCCGCCGGCACCCCCTGGATCGTCAGTCTCGGCGACTCGTTCATCTCGGGTGAGGCGGGTCGTTGGGCCGGTAACAGCGCCGGTGGGTCGTCGCTGGTCGATGCCCTGGGTCCGACCGCGTACTTCGATGCCCCGAACGGCAAGAGCGAACTGATCCCGCTGTGCCATCGGTCCAAGTCAGCCATGGTGCATATCAAGGACGACGGGACTCCCTCCGGGAATGGCGTCGGCAACCCGATCGGCAGTACCAACCTCGCGTGCTCCGGTGCGGAGACGAGGACCTTCACCGAGGACGGGGACTTCAAACCCGGCCTGGACTTCAAGGGCGCCGGAACGGCGAAACAGGGTCAGGCCGCGATGCTGCGTGACCTCGCCAAGCAGCAGGACGTGCAGATGGTGCTGGTCTCCATCGGCGGCAACGACTTCGGCTTCGCAGACGTGATCGAGGACTGCCTGGAGGCCTACCTCGAGGACGCCGACTACTGCAGCGAAGACACCTCGGTGACCGGCAAGATCGCCAAGCAGACGGTGACCACGATCACCGGGCGCATCACGACTGCGCTGCAGAACGTCCGGCAGGCGATGCGCGAAGCCGGGAAACAGGATGGCTCCTGGACCCTGGTGGTCAATCTCAATCCCGACACCCTCCCCCTGGGCGGCGGCTTCCGGTACCCGGAGACCTACTCGCGGTGGGACGACGGCGGTTGCGGCTTCTACGACAAGGACGCGACGTGGGCGGGGACGCAGTTCGTGACCACCGTCCGGTCGGCCGCCGCGAACGCCCTGCAGGCCTCCGGCATCACCCCGTCGGCGCTGATGGACTTCTCCAACCTGCTCGACAACCGCGAGTTGTGCGCCACGGGCACCCTGCAGGTCGGGTCGTCCGGCGGGGCGGCGACCTGGCGCGCCCGCGGCGCGGTCGACATCAGCGAGTGGTCCGACGAGATCCGCACCGAGGACAGCGGACCCTACTTCGAGCAGGAGTCCTTGCACCCGAACTACTGGTCCCAACTGGCGATGCGCTCGTGTGTCCGTCAGCTCTTCGCCAGCGAGCAGCGTGCGAACCGCAGCTGTGTGCGCAGCGGCAGCGGTCTGACCGCGCGTGGGGAGCCAATGGTGTCGCTGCAGTGACGGAGTCGTTCGACCGCGCCGCGCTCCTCCGCGCCGCCATCGGGCTCGGTCTGTACGCCGGGGCCTTCGGCGCCTCGTTCGGCGCATTGTCGGTCGGCTCGGGTCTGTCCGTCGCCCAGACCATGCTGCTGAGTCTGGTGATGTTCTCCGGTGCGTCGCAGTTCGCATTCGTGGGCGTGACCGCGGCCGGTTCGCCGCTGGCCGCCATCCCCGCGGCGCTGCTGCTCGGCGTCCGGAACGCGTTCTACGGCGTGACGCTCTCGGAGATGCTGCAACCCCGGGGCTGGCGCCGGCTGGTGACCGCGCACTTCGTGATCGACGAGACGACGGCGATGGCCGTCGGCCAGCCGGACCGACGCGCACAGCGGTACGCGTTCTGGGCCACCGGACTCATCCTCTGCGTCTGCTGGCAGGCGGGCACGCTGACCGGAGCACTTCTCGGCGGCGCGCTCGATCCGGCCGCGTTCGGCCTGGACGCGGCCGCGCCGGCGGTGTTCCTGGCCTTGTTGTGGCCGGCGCTGAAGCGGGCCGAAAACCGCTGGGTCGCCGTGCTCGGCGCCGCGGTGGCGCTGGCCCTGGTGCCCGTCGCGCCGGCCGGGATCCCCGTGATCGCGGCCGCCGGGGTCGCGCTGGTGGCCGGCCTCCTCCCCCGGCGGGCCACGTCATGACCGGACTGTGGATCGCCCTCATCGTCGCGTGCGTCGGCAGTTACGCCCTCAAGCTGGCCGGCGTCTCCTTGCCGGCCGCCGTCTTGGAGCACCCGACCGTGCAGCGGGTCGCCGGCTTCCTGCCGGTGGCGATGCTGGCTGCCCTGGTCGCTCTCGAACTGTTCGACGGCGGCGGCCGGTACACGTTCGACTGGCGCACGCTGGCCGGCGTCGGAGCCGCGGTGGTCGCCCTCCTGCTTCGGGCCGGAGTCCTGGTCGTCTTCGTGGTCGCGATCGTGGTGACCGCGCTACTGCGCCTGCTCACCTGAGCGCGCTCGGGGCCGCAACAGCGGTCCCGGGGTCTCGTCGTCTCGCCCGAGCGAGGACGCCAACAGCACCGGCACGATCGCCGCGAACGGCCAGACCAGCAGGGCCACCGGTGCGCGCAAGGTCAACTCGATCGGCACCAGCGCCCCCGGAGCTGCTGCCGCCAGCCGTGGCACGAAGGGACCCGGTCCCAGCGAGTACCCCACCAGCCAGCACAACAGCCCGGCGGCGACGGCGAGGACCACCACCCCGGCGGCGACCGGCCAGCCGACGGCGTGGAACAACCGCCAGCCGAGGATGCCGGTGAACAGCCCGACCAGCAGCCCGATCAGGCAGAACCACGCGTCGCCGGCAAAGAACTCGGTCAGACCGCGTTCGGAGATCCCGGCTCGGCCGTTGGCCGCGACCGAGTAGGCAGGCAGCCGGACCACCGCCCACCAGACGACGCCGGACCCCGCGCCGAGCCCCAGGGTCAGGGCCACGAACCCCGCGACCCGCACGAGAAGCGGGTCGCGTACCTTCACGACGCCAGACACGACGGGCCGAGCAGGGCCTTGAGATCGGCCATCAGCGGACCCGACGGGGTGACCCGCAGCCGCTCGTCGAGCTTCATCACCAAGGTCTTGTCCTGCTGCAGCAGCCGCAGCCGAACCTCGGTCATCCCCGGATGGGCGCGCAGCACCTCGGACAGCTGCTGCACCACCGGGGGCGTGCAGCGGACGGCGGGCAGCGAGATCACCACGGGCCCGCTGGGGGCGTCGCTGATGTCGGGCAGGGTGAGTTCCTGGGCGTTCACGCTGACCGCGTCGTCGTCGGATTTCACCCGGCCCTTGACCCGGACCACCACGTCGGTGGCGAGTACGGTCGCGACCGTCTCGTATGCCTTGGGGAACAGCAGCACCTCGATCGAGGCGTCGAGATCCTCGACCGCGATCACCGCCCAGATGTCCCCGCGCCGGCTCGTCTTCCGGGTGACGCTGGTGATCATCCCGGCGATGGTGACGCTGCCCTCCCGCGGACCGTCGTCGCCCAGCAGCGCACCGATGCTGATGTCGCGCTCGGCGAGCAGGACGTGTTCCAGGCCCTGCAGCGGGTGGTCGCTTACGTAGAGGCCGAGCATGTCGCGCTCGAACGCCAACTTGGTCCGCTTGTCCCAGTCGGGCAACTCCGGGACCGTACCCATCAAGATGGACTCGCCGTCGGCCAGGTCGCCGAACAGGTCGTCCTGGCCGTGCGCCTCGTTTCGCTTCAGATCCAGCACGCCGTCCACTCGCCGCCTCGAAGACACTCATCAAGGCCCGTCGGCTGTGCCCCATCGAGTCGAACGCGCCGGCCTTGACCAGCGACTCGATCACCCGTTTGTTGCAGACCACCAGCGGCACCGCGTCGAGGAAGGCGTAGAAGTCGGCGGCCTTGCCCTGCTCGGTCCGGGCCGCGACGATCCCGTCCACCACGTGCGATCCGACGTTGCGGACCGCGGTCAGGCCGAATCGGATATCGGCCCCGACCGGGGTGAAGTTGGCGGCGGACTCGTTGACGTCGGGCGGCAGCACCTGGATGTGCATCCGGCGGCACTCGCCGAGATACATGGCCATCTTGTCCTTGTCGTCAGCCACCGACGTCAGGAGCGCGGCCATGAACTCGCAGGGGAAGTTGGCCTTGAGGTACGCCGTCCAATACGACACCAGCCCGTACGCCGCGGTGTGGGCCTTGTTGAACGCGTAGTCGGAGAACGGGACGAGGATGTCCCAAAGCGCCTTCGTCGCGGCCGGGGAGTAGCCGTTCGCCCGCATGCCGCTCGAAAAGGGGATGAACTCCGCGTCGAGGATCTCCTTCTTCTTCTTGCCCATCGCCCGGCGCAGCAGGTCGGCCTGGCCCAGACTGTAGTCGGCGACCTTCTGCGCGATCGCCATCACCTGCTCCTGATAGACGATCAGGCCGTGGGTGGTGTCGAGGATCTCCGCGAGCGGCTCGGCGAGCTCGGGGTGGATCGGGGTGATCTCCTGCCGGCCGTTCTTGCGCAGCGCATAGTTCGTGTGGCTGTCGGCACCCATCGGGCCGGGCCGGTAGAGGGCCAGCACCGCAGAGATGTCCTCGAAGTTGTCCGGCCGCATCAGCCGCAGCAGCGACCGCATCGGCCCGCCGTCCAGCTGGAACACCCCGAGCGTGTCGCCGCGACCCAGCAGTTCATAGGTCCTCGGGTCGTCCAGCGCCAGGTCCTCCAACACCAGCTCGAGGTCCCGGTTGAGCTTGATGTTCGCCACCGCGTCGTCCAGCACCGTGAGGTTCCGGAGCCCGAGGAAGTCCATCTTGATCAGGCCCAGCGCCTCACACGTGGGGTAGTCGAACTGGGTGATGATCGCGCCGTCTTGCTCCCGGCGCATGATCGGGATGATGTCGATGAGCGGGGCGCTGGACATGATGACGCCAGCGGCGTGCACGCCCCACTGCCGCTTCAGGCCTTCCAGACCCTTGGCCGTGTCGACGACCGTCCGCACCTCGGCGTCGTCGGCATACAGCGCCCGGAATTCCCCGCCCTCGCCGTAGCGCTTGTCGTCGGCGTCGAAGATCTTGTTGAGCGAGACGTCCTTGCCCATCACGGGCGGCGGCATCGCCTTGGTGATCCGCTCCCCGACCGCGAACGGGTAGCCGAGCACCCGGGACGCGTCCTTCACGGCCTGCTTGGCCTTGATGGTGCCGTAGGTGACGATCTGGCTGACCCGGTCGTCGCCGTACCGGTCGGTGACGTAGCGGATGACCTCTCCGCGGCGTCGCTCGTCGAAGTCGATGTCGAAGTCCGGCATGGAGACTCGGTCGGGATTGAGGAAACGCTCGAAGATGAGGCCGTGCCGCAGCGGGTCGAGGTCGGTGATCCGCATCGCGTACGCGGCCATCGACCCAGGACCCGAGCCGCGACCCGGGCCCACCCGGATGCCGTTCTCCTTCGCCCAGTTGATGAAGTCGGCCACCACCAGGAAGTAGCCGGCGAAGCCCATCGAGATGATCACCCCGCACTCGAACTCGGCCTGCTTGCGGACCTCGTCGGGGACACCGATCGGGAACCGGCGGCGTAGCCCGGTCTCGACCTCCTTCACGAACCAGGATTCCTCGTTCTCCCCCGGCGGGCAGGGGTAGCGGGGCATGTAGGTGCCGTTGCCCTCACTGAAGTCCACCTGACAGCGTTCGGCGATGGCCAACGTGTTGTCGCAGGCCTCGGGGAGTTCGGCGAACAGCGCGCGCATCTCTGCCGGCGACTTCAGGTAGTACTGCCCGCCTTCGAGCTTGAAACGGTTGGCGTCCGCCATGGTCGCTCCGGTCTGGACACAGAGCAGCACCTCGTGGGCCTCGGCGTCGGCGGCCGCGGCGTAGTGCAGGTCGTTGGTGGCGACCAGCGGCAGCTTGAGGTCCTTGGCCAGCCGGAGCAGGTCGGAACGCACCCGGTTCTCCAGCGACAGACCGTGCTCCATCAACTCGACGTAGTAGTTGCCCGCCCCGAAGATGTCGCGGAACTCGGCCGCGCTGGCCACTGCTTCGTCGTAGCGGCCCAGTCGGAGGTAGGTCTGCACCTCCCCCGACGGGCAGCCGGTGGTCGCGATCAGACCCTTCGCGTACGTGCTGAGCAGCTCGCGGTCCATCCGCGGCTTGTAGAAGTACCCCTCGAGGGAGGCCAGCGAACTCAGCCGGAACAAGTTGTGCATCCCGGGCGTGTTCTCGGCCCACATGGTCAGGTGGGTGAACGCACCGCCGCCGGAGACGTCGTCGCCCGAACCCGGCCCCCCGTCGCCCCAGCGGACCCGCTTGCGCTCGCTGCGGTGGGTCTTCGGCGTCAGGTACGCCTCGATGCCGATGATCGGCTTGACCCCACTGGTCTTCGACGCCTTGTAGAACTCGTACGCCCCGAAGGTGTTGCCGTGGTCGGTGACCGCGATGGCCGGCATCCCCATCTCCACGCACCCGTTGAACAGGTCAGCCACCCGAGCCGCGCCGTCGAGCATAGAGAACTCGGAGTGGACGTGCAGGTGGACGAAGGAGTCACCAGCCGCGCTTCCCGACATGGGTGGGCACTACCTCCGAGATCGCGACGAGTGGACAGGGAACGCTGGGGGAAGTCAGCAGGGACTCAGAGTAGTCCGGTGGCCGAGGTCCGTCGGCCTGCGACTCGCCATCGCTGCTCCCTCGCGGATCAGGCCCGGAAGGTTCCCGGCCGGGGTTGAACCCAGGCCGGAACCGAGTACCCGACGTCGGTCGGGAACCGCCCTGCGCGGTCGTCCCAGGTGAGCTGATAGGTGAGGATGGGTTCGGACCCAGTGTTGATGACCTTCATAGCAATGGCCGGTTTGGCGCCGAAGATGAGTAGCTCCGGGTGATCGAGCGAGGGTCCGACAAAGATGGGAACGTCTGTGCGATTGCTGGTCATAGAGCACGCGGCCGACTGCGGCCCGGCGCATCTCGGTCGCTGGCTGATCGAGGCCGGAGTCGAACTCGATGTGGTGTGCCCCCACTCCGGCGAGTCGCTCCCCGCGACGCTCGACGCTCACGACGGATTACTGGTACTGGGCGGCGACATGGGCGCGTACGACGACGAGGTCGCCCCCTGGCTGCCACAGACCCGGCGTCTGCTCGCCGATGCGGTCGAGCGAGACGTGCCGACTCTGGCCATCTGTCTCGGTCACCAACTTCTGGCCGTGGCCGCAGGCGGCCGGGTGGCCAGGGTGGCGACGGGTCAACAACTCGGCGTGCTGCCGCTCGGACTGAGTGCAGCGGGCGCCGCGGATCCGCTGCTCGGCCCGTCGGGTCGGAAAGCGCGAGCAATCCATTGGAACGACGATCTCGTGGTCGAGCTGCCGACGGGAGCGGTGGAACTGGCCCGGACGCCGGCCGGCACGCAGGCGATGCGGCTTGGCGAGGCTGTCTGGGGCGTGCAGTTCCATCCAGAGATCGGCGCGGCCGAGATGCGGGCCTGGGCGGACTCGGAGCCACTCGGGGCGGGGGTGCCGCCAGAGCGGCTCACCGAGATGGCTGCGGCGGAGCCGGAACTGCACCGGACGTGGCGGGCGTTCGCGCACCGGTTCGCCGAGACCGTAACAGGGCGATAAGCCGCTCACCCCGCCACGCGGTCGCAGATGGCCAGCACCTTCGTCACCGTGCCGATGGTGCGGGTGGTGGCGCTGACCTTGATCACCGAAGCGAATTTCTCCGCGAGCTTCGACCGGCCGAGACCGTCTTGGTAGTGCACGTAGATCTCGGCGGCGCGGATCTCGTACGGCTCCCGCTCGGTGGCCATGGCGTCCAAGCGCTCCTTCACCCCGGCCGGCAGCTTGGCCATCAAGAAGGCGACGTTGACCCTGCTCGGATGGCCGTCGGGGTACGGATTGCCGGCCACGATCTTCGCAAGCTGCGCCCGGCTGCGCACGGTGACCTCGACGGGCTTGCCCATCTCGTCGGCCAGCGCCCGGGCGAGTTCTCGCTCCAAGGTCGCCGGCTTCTTCGTCGAGATGAAGATGAGGTTGCCGCTGTTGATGTAGGAGCTCACCTCACTCCAGCCGAGACCTTCGGCGATCTCCCGCAGTCGCGGCATCGCGATCTTGTTGCTGGGACCCAGGTTGATTCCCCGGAGGAACGCGGCGTACACGGTCACACGAGCATCGTCGCACCCGCCGACTGAATCAGGGCGGTTGCGGCGCCCGACTGAGGTAGTGGTGACCGGTCGGGGTGATCGTGACGATGAGATGCGGCTCGTGACGGACGAGTTGCACCTGCCAGCCGGGCATCTCCCGCACCAGATTGCCGCGGACGCACACCCCGCGGCCGTTGGCGAAGGTGGTCTCTCCCCCCTCGGCGTACCGGCGAATGTGATCGACGTGCCGGATCGGCGCGCTGCAGTACGGATCGCGGCAGGTCTGGTCCCGGGCGGCGATCAGCTCCGTCAGCCCGCGTGGGAACCGGCGACGCCGCCGATCGCCGCCGACGACGGTACGACGCACCCCACCAGCCGGTGCGGTGAAGATCCGCCGCCACCAGCGGCGCGCGGGTCCCGCCTTCATCAGGTCCCGGATCAAGTCGACCGGCAGTGGCCCGTACCCCGCGAGGTCGCCCGGCACCCTGCTGGTCGGGTCGGCAAGTGTCTCGACCGGCACGGTGATCTGCACCTCGATCGGCACGTCGGGCGCCGCCGTCTGGCCGGTGATTCGCTCGACCAGAGTGTCGGCGAGGATCTGGCCACGGCTGCGGTCGTCCCCGGCGGCGACGCGTCGGTCGGCGTGCCGACGCAGTGCCTGCCAGCACGCCGCGCCCTGCTCGGCCGGCAGGACCCCGGTGAGCATGGACATGGTGTCGCGGGCGCGGCGCAACGTGACCCGGCGTTCGGTTCGGGCCTGCCGTGCTCGCGCGGTCGCGGCCTCCGGATCGGCCTGGTAGGCCAGGCGCCGCGCCTGCTCTCCGATCTCCCGCGGGGCGAAGCCGTTGAGATCGTGGCGGTGTAGATCGGTGTCGACCGCGCGCCGCGTGACACCGTCGAGGTGGCTCGTCTCCTCGGCGACCAGCCGGGCCGTGTACGAGCTCAGGTCACCCCGGGTCAGCGCGGCCAGCGTCTCGGGAAGGTCGCGGATCAACGCCCTGGCGGTGCCGAGCCGGCGGGAGCCCTCGCTGGGAGTGATCCGGCAGGCCAGTGCGATCTGATCCGCGATGCCGCGGCCCAGCCGGCCCCGCGAGACGCCCTGCGCCCGCTGAGCCTCGACCTGGGAATCGGCGAACCGAACCATCTCCGCGGCCTGGGCGGCTGTCGCGGCCGCCTTGACCCGCTCCAGCGCGGCGATCCGGTCGATCCGCGTGGCGTCGTCTTGCCTATCGGGATCAGCCATCAGGCCGCCGAGAGCGGTGAGGATTTCTCTCAGCCAAGACGTCACCGCGTCGCCAGCACAGGAGTCGAACTCGACTCCAGCCGGCGCGGTCATTGTCATACCTCAGACGCTATGGGAAGCCACTGACAATTCGAATATGTGTTCTACCACTCCCCGATCTGCTCGCCAGGGAGCCGGCGTAGCGTCGTCGTGGACCAACAGAAGGGGCACCGCATGCAGATCATCCACAGCTCCACCGATGTCGGCACCAGGAAGGGACCCGCCGAGTCGTTCACCGGCGACGTCTACATCGACGCGGTCGCCAGCCCGAACGTCCCGTCCAGGGTGCAAGCCAACCTGGTTCACTTCATGCCCGGAGCGCGGACCGCATGGCATCGGCACCCACTCGGGCAGAGCCTGTTCGTCCTGGAGGGCATCGGACTATGTCAACGGCGTGGCGGACCGATCGAGTTCATCCGACCCGGCGATCGGGTCTACATCGAGCCCGACGAGGACCATTGGCACGGGGCCAGCCCTGAACGTCTGATGGTGCACCTCGCTCTCAACGAGGTGGACGACGAACACGACGCAGTCCACTGGGGTGAGCATGTCACCCAGGAGGAATACGACCCCGCGGGGACGAACGACATCGGGTGACGGTGGGTATCGAGGTAGCACACGAACAACTCCACGACCGTCGCGTCAGCGGGAGCGTGGGTTCCGGTAGACCGGCATCTCCTGCGGGATCTGATGTCCGGCTTCGCCGCCTATGCGGCCGCCGTACGGTCGGCCGTGGTCGGCGTGCTCGGAGCGGAAGTAGCTCATGGTCCAACGACCCATTTCGACCTTCGTACCGGTCCGCATCCGCGCCTTTCGCACCGTAGCCCCGTTCACCCGGACGGGAGTGGAACCCACGCTGATCACCCAGTACTCGTCCCACTCGTCGCGACGAACCTCAGCGTGTAGTGGATCTAGTCCGTCGAGCTGCAGGTGGCATCCGGAATCACTTCCGATGGTGGTCACCTGCCCGACGCGAAGGAAGAACTCCCGGGTCTGACCGCCAGGCAGCCGATTCAGCGAGCCCGAGAAGTACAGTCGCGGTCGACCTCCCCCTTCTGGATCGTGGGTGGTGGTGACGCGTCGAGGCTGCCGGCCCAAGGTCGGCAGCATCGGTATGAGCGTGGCCGGCGGCAGGAGATCACGAAGCGAAAGGGTCGGTCGACCCCGCCGCTGTTGTGACCTGTAGACGACACCCAAACGTCCGAGCCGGACGCGACGCGATCCGGTCAGCAAGAGCCCCAGCAGACTCGGCCGCACCGCGCCCACAGTCGCCAGCAGTCCGGACGGGTCGCGAGCGGTGATCTGGATCCCGGCTGCCGATACCCGTTGGGCCCACGTACGCAGCGCCGCTTTCGCGCTCCTCCGGTTGAGCACGGGAAATTCGTCGAACTCGAGTTCGAGATTGCTCCCCTGCCCGGAGAGCGTGCCACTGATCTGCCGGGGTGGAACGTTGCCGACTGCCGGCAGCTCGATCGAGAACTGCAGATCGGAGTGCACGGAAATCGTGGCCATGATCAACTGCGCCCGTTGTCGGCGCCCTTGAACTCGTCGTCGCTGGTCGTGACCCCGATGGTGCCGTTCAGCCGCCACGTCGCGCGTGGGGCGTCGGCGCCGGTGTCACGGGGGACTTCGACGGTCATGTCGACGAAGGTGTAGTTGATTTTGGCTCCGCGGCCGGTCAGGTACGACCACAGATCCTGACCCAGATCGGTCCAGGACTTGGGTTCGACTCCGTCCAGCTCGGTCGGCTGGTTCGTCTGGAAAGTGCTCATGGAGGTTCCTTTCGTGGAACGAGACTATGAGCTGTTCTCGGTGGAGCCGCTCCTCAGATGCGGACGTTCGGCGCGCCCGCGCCATCGGCGGAGGCGCCGCCACCGTCAGACGCCGTCGAGGCGCCCTTCCCGGCGCCGGACGAAGACGGCCCAGGTGACCACGAAGCAGATGGCGTAGAAGGCGATGAAGGCCACGTACGCGCCGTCGCCGTTCTTCAGGGTGAGGAAGGACTGCCGGAAGGCGAGGTTGACCAACACCCCGCCGAGTGCGCCGATCGCCCCGGCGAGACCGATCAGGGCCCCCGCACGCCGGATGGCGACGCGATCGGCCTGGACCACATCCGCGCCGGATCCGACAGCTAGCTGCGCCTTCGCGTGGAAGATCGCCGGGATCATCTTGTACGTCGAACCGTTGCCGACGCCGCTGAACACGAACAGCATGACGAAGCCGATGACGAAGATCGGCAGCGAGTCCAGGAATGAGGCGGACAGCACGACCAGGGCGCCGATCGCCATGGCCACGAAGTTCACGAAGGTCACCCGGGAGCCGCCGAACCGGTCGGCCAGCCCGCCGCCGACGGGCCGGATCAGCGACCCGAGCAGCGGACCGATCAAGGTCACCGAGGCGGCCGCTACCGGCGAGCCGAACTGCTGCGGATACTGCACCTGCAGCACCTGCCCGAAGGCGAAGCTGAAGCCGATGAACGAGCCGAAGGTGCCGATGTAGAGCAACGACATGATCCAGGTCTCGCGGTGCCGGGTCACCTCGCGGATCGCCCCGTCGGCGTTGCGGACCTGGCTCAGATTGTTCATCGTGATCGCCGCGAAGACGGCGGCGACGATGATCAACGGGATGTAGATCGCGACCATCACCCGGGGGTACGCCGCGCCGATGGTGGCGAGCACCAGCAGGCCGACAAGCTGCGCCACCGGCACCCCGATGTTGCCACCACCGGCGTTGATGCCGAGCGCCCACCCCTTCAACCGGCGCGGGAAGAACGCGTTGATGTTGGTCATCGACGACGCGAAGTTGCCGCCGCCGACCCCGGCGAACATCGCCACCACCAGCAGGGTGGTGAAAGAGACCCCAGGCTGCAACACGATCGCGATCAAGGTCGTCGGGATGAGCAACAGCAACGCGCTGATGATGGTCCAGTTGCGACCGCCGAACTTGGCCACCGCGAAGGTGTACGGCAGTCGCAAGACGGCGCCGACCAGGGTCGGCAGCGCGGTGAGCAGGAACTTCTGGGCCGGGTCGAAGCCGTAGTTCGGCCCGAGGAACAGCACCAGCACCGACCACAGACTCCAGACCGAGAAGCCGATGTGCTCGCTGACGACGGAGAAGATCAGATTGCGTTTCGCGATCCGCTTGCCGGTCGACTCCCAGAACTCCCCGTCCTCGGGGCGCCAGTCGTCGATCGTGATGGGTCCAACCCGAAGATTGAACGGGGCCTTGGTGGGGGTGAACGTGGTCGCCATGGGATTCCTTACCGGGTGAGTTCGATGGCGCCGTCGTCGCTGACCGACGCGCTGTAGCTGCGGGTGTCGGGCGCACCGGTGAGGCAGTGCCCGGAGGAAGATCGAAAGCGTTCTGGTGCAGCGGGCAGAGCACGACCCGGGCATCGATCTGGCCGTCGGCGAGCGGTCCGCCCTTGTGCGGGCAGACGGCGTCGAGGGCGCGCAGGGTGCCGTCCTTCAGCCGGAACACGGCGATCTGCTCACCCTCGACGGCGAAGGCGCGGCCCTCGCCAGGAGGGATCTGGTCGACCGGGCCGAGGACGTGTGCAGCGACGCCCGAATGCAGCAAGGTCACCACTTCCCGCCCAGCAGTTGTTCGGCCTTGTCGGCCGGCACCCGCGGCAGCAGCTCCAGCGGCAGCGAGGTGCGGAACTGGCCCGGTGTGACCGGCGCCGCGCCCTGGGTCCACGGATCGACGTAGCGCTCGGCGTGCTCCTGCACCGCGGCGTCCAGCCGCTCGGCGATCCCTTCGGAGTCCTCGACGACGACGGCCCGGATGTGGTCGAGACCGACCCGCGGCACGAACGCGTACGTCCGCTCCAGCCACTTGGCGTTCTCCCGGTAGTACTGCAGGAACCGGCCGGTGAGGAGCTTGGCCGTCTCCGGCGTCGTCGACGGTGCAGAGCAGGTCGCCCTTGCGGATGTGCGCCCCGGCGGCGCCGCCGATGTAGATCTCCCAGCGGCCGCCCTCGATGGCGACGATGCCGACGTCCTTGACCAGCGACTCCGCGCAGTTGCGCGGGCAGCCCGACACCGCCAGCTTCATCTTGGCCGGGGACTCCATGCCCTGCAGCCGGGTCTCCAGCTCGATCCCGAGCTTGGTCGAGTCGCCGGTGCCGAACCGGCAGAACTCCTGGCCGACGCAGGTCTTGACGGTCCGCATCGACTTGCCGTACGCGTAGCCCGACGGCATGTCGAGATCGGCCCAGACCCCCGGCAGGTCCTCCTTCTTGATGCCGAGCAGGTCGATCCGCTGACCGCCGGTGAGCTTGACCATCGGCACCTGGTACTTGTCCGCCACGTCGGCGATCCGCCGCAGCTGATCGGGGGTGGTGACCCCGCCGCGCATCTGCGGCACGACCGAGAAGGTGCCGTCCTTCTGGATGTTGGCGTGCACCCGGTCGTTGATGAACCGGGCGTCCTTCTCGTCGACGGCGTCCTCGCCCCACATCATCTTCAGCAGCGAGGCCAGCCCCATCTTGGACTTGGCGTCCTCGGCGCCCTCCGGGGCCAGCGCGGCGAACACCGCGGACGGCGACCTCAGGTCCGTGGTCGCGGATCGCGGCCATCAGCGCCGGCTTGTCCATCGGGATGCCCGGCACGTAGTAGTGGACCGCCGGGTCCTCCTCCACCGCGCCGCCGGCGGCGAACTCCACGAGCTGGGCGACCAGACCCTTGCAGGAGCCGCAGCCCTTGCCGGCCCGGGTCTTGTCCATCACCGCCGCTGACGGTCTTGCAGCCGCCCTTGCACCGCGCCACAGATGTCGCCCTTGCTGACGCCGTTGCAGTTGCAGACCTGCGCGTCGTCGGCCATCTCGGCGACGCCGACCTCCTCCGCTGGGACCGCCGAGGTCGAACATCAGCTCGACCCGCTCCTCCGGCAGCGGCAGGCCGCGGTCGAAGGCCTGCTGCAGGAAGGCGACCTTGCGGCTGTCGCCGAGCAGGGTGGCGCCGATGATCTTGTCGTCGCGGATCACGATCGACTTGAAGATGCCCTTGCTTCGGGTTCGGAGAAGACGATGTGCTCGTCGGTGTCCCGCTCCGGCTCGGAGACGCCCATCGAGGCCACCTCGACCCCGGCCACCTTGAGCTTGGTCGCGGTCCGCGAGCCCGAGGTAGCGCGCGTCGGGATCGGCGCCGGTGATCTGGTCGGCCAGCACGACCGCCTGCTCCCACAGCGGGGCGACCAGGCCGTAGACCTCGCCGCGGTGCTGGACGCACTCCCCCACCGCGTACACGTCGTCGTCCTCGACGGTCCGCATCTGGTCGTCGACCACGATGGCCCGCTCGACGGTGAAGCCGCTGGTCAGCGGCGACGTCGGTGTTGGGCCGGATGCCGGCCGCGACCACGACCAGGTCGCAGGCGATCTCGGTCAGGTCGCGCAGCCGGACGCCGCGGACCTTGTCCGGGCCCCAGATCGCGGTGGTCCGGGTGCCGGTGAAGACGCCGATGCCGAGCTCGGCCATGCTGCGGCGCAGCACCTCGCCGCCGTCGCGGCCGAGCTGGGCGTTCATCAGGTGCTTGCCGGAGTGCACCACGTCGACGCTCGATGCCGTGGCTCTGCAGGCCGCGGGCGGCCTCCAGCCCGAGCAGGCCGCCGCCGATCACCACGCGCCCGGTGATGGTCGTCGTGCGGTGGCGTAGTCGACCATCGCCCGGGTGTCGTCGATGGTGCGGAACGCGAAGACGCCGGGCAGCAGCGCGCCGTCTGATCCTGTCGGGGCCGTACAGCCCGTCCATCGGCGGCATGAAGGACCGGCTGCCGGTGGCGATGATCAACTGGTCGTACGGGGTGACCTGGCCGTCGTCGGAGAACACGACCTTGGCGAACCGGTCGATCCGGTTGACCCGGACCCCGGCGTGCAGGGTGATGTCGTTCTCGTCGTACCACGTCCAGGAGTTGAGGAAGATGTCGTCGTGGGCTCCTCGCCGGACAGCACGTGGCTCAGCATGATCCGGTTGTAGTTGCCGTACGGCTCGTCGCCGAACATGGTGATCGCGAACTGGTCGGCGCCGCCGCGGGCGAGGATCTCCTCGACCGCCCGGGCCCCGGCCATGCCGTTGCCGATCACCACCAGTCGTCGGCGCGGGTCGTCCGACCTGAGCCAGCGGTCAGCCGTTCTCGACTGAGCATCGCTCATCAATGCTCCACCATGCCGAGGTCGACGACGACGGTGCCGCTGACCCCGACGGCGGCGATCAGCTGCAACTCGATCAGCGAGCCGCCCTCGATGTCCTCGACCACCCGCAGCGGCACGTGCACGTCGGACTTGGCGCCGATCGGGAAGTAGCGCATCGGCACGCCGTCGCGCATCAGCACGACGGTGATCAGCTCGTCGGTGGTGTTGCCGCCGCGGAAGTACAGGGCCTGGCTGATCACGCCGTCGGGGACGACGTGGGTGAGTTCGGCGCTGATCGGCGGCCGGCTTGTCCAGGCCGGCCCCCTCGAAGCGGGTAGACGCCTTGGAGGAAACGGTTCTGGGTGAGCATGGGGAGGTCCTTCCGGCGGGCGGGTGGAGCAGCTGGTTGAGCGTCGGTCTGGGTGTGCGCTGCGTGCTTCGTGTGCGTGGGGGTCGGGTGAGCAGGTGGTGGTCGTCGGGAGAGCCGATCCGGGCCAGGTTCACCGCGCAGGCCTTGAAGGCGGGCATCTTGGAGTGCCGGTCCAGCGCGGGGTTGGTCAGGGCGTTGGCCGCGGAGGCGCCGCCCCAGTGGAAGGGCACGAAGACAGTGTCGGGCCGGATGTCGTCGGTGATCCGTGGCCCGGAAGCGCGGCCTGCCCCCGGCGGGAGGTGAGCTCGACGATGTCGGCCGCCCCGATCCCCAGCTGCCGGGCCAGGTCCGGGTGCAGCTGGGCCTCGGGCTGGACGCTGGACTTGCGCCGGGCCCGGCACCCGCCGGGTCTGGGTGCCGCTCTGGTACTGCGCCATCAGCCGGCCGGTGGTCAGCACGTACGGGAAGTCGGCGTCCGGGCGTCTCGGCGGGTGCCGCGGTACTCGACCCGGATGAAGGACCGCCCGGCCGTCGGCGGTGGGGAAGCCGTCGGCGAACAGCCGCGGAGTGCCGGGATGGTCCTCGCCCTCTGATCTGCGCGGGCAGGGCCAGAAGACGCCCTGCTCGGCGTCGATCCGCTCGTAGCTGATGCCGGCGTAGTCGGCGATGCCGCCGGCGCTGGCCCGGCGCAGCTCCGTCGAACACCTCGGCCGGGTCGGCGGTGAAGTAGGTGCCCGCGGCCCAGCCGGTCGGCCAGCACCTTCATCACGGCTGCAGGTCGTCGAGGACCCCGTCCGGCGGCGGCAGCGCCCGCCGGCGCCGGATGACCCGGCCCTCGAGGTTGGTCATGGTGCCCTCCTCCTCCGCCCACTGGGCGGTGGGCAGCACGACGTCGGCCAGCTCGGCGGTCTCGGACAGGAAGATGTCGGAGACCACCAGCAGAGTCCAGGGCGGCGAGCCGGTCACCGGACCCGGTTCACGTCGGGGGCGGAGACGGCGATGTTGGAGGCCAGCACCAGCAGGGCCCGCACCCCGCCGGCGGTGCCCATCCGGTCGAGCATCTCGAACGCCGACAGCCCCGGCTTGGGCAGTTCGGCCGGGTCGATCCCCCAGACCGCCGGCCACGTGGGCCCGGTCCGCCGGGTCGGCCAGCTTGCGGTAGCCGGGCAGCTGGTCGGCCTTCTGGCCGTGCTCGCGACCGCCCTGGCCGTTGCCCTGGCCGGTGATCGTGCCGTAGCCGGAGAACGGCTTGCCCGGCAGCCCGAGGGCCAGGGCGAGGTTGATGAACGCCTGGGCGGTGTCGGTGCCGTTGCTGTGCTGCTCGGCGCCCGCGCGCGGTCAGGATCATCGCCGAGTCGGCCGCCGGCCAGGGCGTGCACGGTCTGCCGCAGCTCGGTCGACTCCGACCCCGGTGATCCGCTCGACCCGGTCGGGCCAGTAGCGACGCGACGCCGGCCTTGACGGCGGCGAAGCCGTGGGTCCGCGCGGTCGATGTAGCCGGTGTCGACCAGGCCGTCCTTGATCGCCAGGTGCAGCAGCCCGTTGGCCAGCGCGAGATCGGTGCCGGGCAGCGGCTGCAGGTGCAGCCGTGGACCCGGCCGCGGTCGCGGTGCGCCGCGGGTCGACGACGATGTGGGTGGCGCCGGCGGCCCGGCCGGCGTCGAAGCACTGCATGGCCGGCGGCATGGTGGCGGCCGGATTCGAGCCGACCAGCAGGATCGCCTTGGCCTCGGCGAGATCGGCCAGCGGGAACGGCAGCCCGCGGTCGATCCCGAAGGCGCGGTTGGCCGCGGTGGCGGCCGAGCGACATGCAGAACCGGCCGTTGTAGTCGATCATGGCCGTGCGCAGCGCGACCCGGGCGAACTTGCCGAAGCGCGTACGCCTTCTCGTTGGTCAGTCCGCCGCCGCCGAAGCAGCCGACCCCGTCGCGGCCGTACTGCTGCCTGGGTGCGCCGCGATCCCGTCGGCGATCAGGTCGAGCGCCTCGTCCCAGTCGGCGGGTCGCAACGGGCTGCTGCGGTCGCCCGGCACCGTCCGGACCAGCGGCTGCAGCAGTCGCTGCGGATGGTCGAGCAGCGTCGCCGCGTTCCAGCCCTTCGAGCACAGCCCGCCGCGGTTGGTCGGGAAGTCCAGTCCTGCGGTCGCAGGGTCGCCGGCCGGTCCGCCAGCGGTCAGCGTGATCCCGCACTGCAGGGAGCAGTACGGGCAGTGCGTCGAGGGTGGGGGCGGCGCGTCACGTCACTATGCTGTCGAGAGTCGCTGTTACAGCCCTCGGTGCCGCGGGTTACGGGCGGTCACCGTTCCCTCACACGCCGCCGCCGGCTCGGAGAGGTCGGAAACGGATGCGGCCGGAGCGTCACGGTCCGTTACGCGCTGATGACGAATTCCTCACCGCCGCCGAGCGCGGCCGGTGTGAATCGTGAAACGATGCGGTTACATCAATCGGAAACCGCGTCGGTAATGACCGATTGCTCTACCTCGTGGGAGGAGTCCCCAGGCGCACGGAGAGCGATCATGCAGCTCGATCTGGACATCCGCGATCGCCGGGTCGTGTCTTCGGCGCGTACCGCGCCGCCCGCCGGGTCGTGCGCCGCTTCGCCGCGCGCCGGTGCCCGGGTCACCGCGGTCGTGTCCGGTCCGCTGCCCACGTCCGTCCTGCTGCCCCCAGGCGTTCCGGATCGTGGCCAGCCCGCCGCCGACGACACGCCGGCCTGGCTGCGGCTGCTGGCCCCGGCCTGGCTGGTGGTCGACCGTCGGACTGGGTCCGAGCGAGGCTTCGGTGGTCCGCGGCCTGGCTGCAGCAGCTGCAGATCCTGCGCACCGCCGAGCCCGCCGCCTCGGAGCTACGGATCGCGTCACGCTGGTCGGCGGCGGTCCCGGCACCACCAGACTGCTCACCCTGGAGGCCTGTGCGGCGCTGGGCGAGGCCGACGTGGTCTTCTACGACCGGCTGGCGCCCACCGACGAGCTCGCCCGGCTCGCGCCCGGAGCCGAGCTGATCGACGTCGGCAAGTCCCCGTACCACCACCCGGCTCAGTCAGGACCGAATCGAGGACCTGATGATCGCCCGCGCCCGGCAGGGCCAGGCCGTGGTCCGGCTCAAGGGCGGCGACCCGTTCGTGTTCGGCCGCGGCGGCGAGGAGCTGCTGGCCTGTGCCGCCGCCGGGATCGACGGTCCGGGTGGTGCCGGGCGTGTCCAGCGCGGTCGCCGTACCGGCCGCCGCCGGGATCCCGGTCACCCACCGCGGCGTCAGCCACGCGTTCACCGTCATCTCCGGCCATGCCGCCCTCGACCGAGGAGCTCGCGGCGCTGGCCGGCCTCGGCGGCACCATCGTGATCTTGATGGGGATGGCCAACCTGACCCAGATCGTCGCCGGACTGCGCGGCGCCGGGCTGGCTGCGGACACGCCGGCCGCCGTCGTGGAGCGCGGCTTCTCCGACTCCCAGCGGACCACCCACACCACCCTCGCCCGACTGGCCGACGACGCGCGCCGGCTCGAGGTCGACTCGCCCGCCGTGGTGGTGATCGGCGAGGTGCGTTCGCGTCGTCGGTGGCGCCGAGGTCGTCTGACTCAGCTTCCCCCTGCTGCGTACTGGACCGGTGACCTCGGGGATGACCGCCGGCACCGGTCTCCGGGTCGATCAGCTCGCCGGATTCCGGATCGGTGTCACCTCCGACCGCCGGTCGGAGCGACCTGATCTCCGCCCTGGAGCGGCGCGGGGCCCACGTGCTGCACGCCCCGGCCCTGAGGATCGCCCCGAACGACCAGGACGCCGCGCTGATCTTGGAGACCCGGGACGTGATCGCGGCCCGCCCGGAGGTGGTGCTGGTCACCACCGGCTACGGCATGCGCCGCTGGTTCGAGGTCGCCGACGCCGCGGGCCTCGGCGCCGAGCTGACCGCCGTGCTCGACGAGGCCGTCGATCATGGCCCGCGGCCCCAAGGCGCATCGGCGCGGTCCGGGCCGCGGGCCTCGAGGACGCGCAGGCCAGCGACCACGAGACGACGGCCTCGATGGTCGACGCCCTCATCGAACTCCCGGCTGGTCGGCCGCCGGGTCGCGATCCAGCTGCACGGCTACACCGACGAGGTGCAGCTGGCCCGGCTCCGGCAGGTGAGCGATCGGCGGTGCTCGACCGTCACGCCGTACCGCTGGGTCCAGCCGACCGCCGCCGACCGGCTGCCCAGGCTGATCGACGCGGCCTGCGACCGGCAGCTGGACGCCGTGACCTTCACCAGCGCTCCCGGCGCGGAGGCGACCCTCGCGGCCGCGGCCGGAGCGGGGCCGGCTGCCCGAGCTCCTCGACGCGCTCGTCGACGATGTGGTGGCGGCCGCCGTCGGTCCGGTGACCGCCGCGCCGCTGCGCAGTGCGGGCATCGCCCCGCTGGTCCCGGACCGCTACCGGCTCGGCGCCCTGATCAGGCTGGTCTCCGACACGCTCACCGAGCAGCGGGTGCTGCGGCTGCGCAGCCACCCCGGTTGCGGCGGGATCGAGATCGAGCTTCGCGGGCGGGTCGTGACCGTCAGCGGCCGCCAGGTGGTCCTGGGCCCGAACGCGCTGGCCCTGTTCAAGGCCCTGGCCGCGGTCGACACCGTGGTCTCCCGCGTCCAACTGCAGCGCTACCTGCCCGCATGCAGATGACCACGCCCTCGAGGTCGCGATGAGCCGGCTCCGGCGCCCTCGGGGTACCCGGACTGATCACCACCGTCGTCAAACGCGGCTACCGGCTGAACGCGGAGCTGCTCGATCCGTGAGGACGTGGCCTGAGCGACTAAAGTGTGCCCGTGGGTCCGCCGCAACGGCTTGGCGATGCCGCCAGGGGCCGATCCGCTCCAACTCGGACGTCTGCTGCACCGCGCCCACGACACCTTCGTCCAGACCGGCGGCAGCGATCTCCGAGCCGCGGAGATGCCGGAAGTCCGGCAGGTCGTGGTCGACTCCTGGCGCCGCTCCCTCGGCAGCTGGCCTCGATCCCGAGTACTCGATGGCCGTCGATCCCGCTGGACGAGGCGCACGTCGCCGACTCCCGCTCCGCACACCCGCTGGCCGTCGGCGATGCCCGTCATCCGGCGGCTGCTGGTCGACCGACGCGGCCGAGGCGGGCCTGCTGGTCGCGGTCAGCGACGCGGCCGGCCAGCTGCTGTGGGTGGAGGGTTGATCCGGTGCTGCGGTCCAGCGCCGAGGGGATGCACTTCCTCCCCGGCGCCGACTGGAGCGAGCGCAGTGCCGGCACCAACGCCCCCGGCACCGCCCTGGCCCTCGGCGAGCCCGTCCAGATCTTCGGCCCCGAACACCTGCGTCCGGCAGGTGACGCCCTGGAGTTGCTCCGCCGCGCCGATCCGCGAACCCGACACCGGGGCGATCCTGGGCGTGCTGGACCTCACCGGCGGGCCCGAGGTGGCCGCGACCGCAGACCCTGGCCCTGGTCCGGGCCACCGTCGCCGCGGTCGAGGCCGAGCTGCGGCTCGGCCTGCTGCGCCAGCCCGAGCGCAGCCGGTCGCGGGCCACGACCCGCGCGGCGGCCCGGCTGGAGGTACTGGGTCATCGGGTCGCGCGGCTCAGCTTCGGTCGGCACCACCACGCAACTGAGCCTGCGGCACAGCGAGATTGATGCTGCTGCTCGCCGAAGCCGACGAGGGCCTGTCCGGCGCCGAGCTGGCCGTCGCGCTCAGCGACGACGACCAGGCGGAGGTGACGATCCGGGCCGAGCTGTCCCGGCTCCGGCATCAGCTGGGCTCGATCCGGCTGGCATCTCGGCCCGTACCGGCTGGCCGGGTTGCGATCCGACGTGACCGACTTGCGCGACGACCTGGAGGCGGGCCGACTGCGGCGGGCGGTGGCCCGCTACCGAGGACCGATGCTGCCCGCGTCCGAGGCGCCCGGCGTGGTCGAGCTACGCGAAGACGTTGCATCGCGCGCTGCGCGGCCGACTGATCGATGCCGGCGATCCGGACGCCTTGCTCGCGTTCGCCGACACCCCGTACGGGCACGACGACTTCGGTGTCTGGACCGCGGCGCTGGCGGCGCTCCCGGCGGGATCGCCGCGGCGCAGCGATGTCGCCGCCTACGTGGCCGACCTCGACGCCCAGCTGGTTTGACAGGCCGCACCCCCGGCGAGCGTCGTTAGCTGAGCGCCCGGCCCGGGCGCCCGCAACTGGTCGCAACGTTGCGCGGTCTAGCGTGCGAAACAGCGACTACTCGGGTCGTTGTCCTGCGCCATCCCGGGCGCGGACCGCTCGATCAGGAGAAGAGGACATCTCACCGATGACTGTGTACGCAGCACCCGGCACCGACGGCAGCGTGGTCACCTACCGCTCCCGGTACGAGAACTGGATCGGCGGCGATTGGGTCGCCCCCGTCAAGGGTCAGTACTTCGAGAACCCGTCCCCGGTGAACGGCAAGACCTTCTGCGAGGTCGCCCGCGGCACCGGTGAGGACATCGAGTTGGCGCTGGACGCCGCCCACGCCGCGGCGCCCGCCTGGGGAAAGACCTCGGTCGGCGAACGGGCCGTGGTCCTGAACAAGATCGCCGACCGGATCGAGCAGAATCTGGAGATGCTCGCCGTCGGCGAGACCTGGGAGAACGGCAAGCCCGTCCGCGAGATGCCTGGCCGCCGACCTGCCGCTCGTCGTCGACCACTTCCGCTACTTCGCCGGCGCGATCCGCGCCCAGGAGGGGGGCATCTCCCAACTCGACGACAACACCGTCGCCTACCACTTCCACGAGCCGCTGGGCGTGGTCGGCCAGATCATCCCGTGGAACTTCCCGTTGCTGATGGCGACCTGGAAGCTGGCACCGGCGCTCGCCGCCGGCAATGCCGTCGTTCTGAAGCCGGCCGAGCAGACCCCCGCGTCGATCCTGCTGCTGATGGAGCTGATCGCCGACCTGCTGCCACCGGGCGTGATCAACGTGGTCAACGGCTTCGGCGCCGAAGCCGGCAAGCCGCTGGCCTCATCCAGTCGGATCCGCAAGATCGCCTTCACCGGCGAGACCACCACCGGCCGGCTGATCATGCAGTACGCCAGCCAGAACCTGATCCCGGTGACGCTGGAGCTCGGCGGCAAGAGCCCGAACATCTTCTTCGACGACGTGACCCAGACCGAGGACGCCTTCTACGACAAGGCGCTCGAGGGATTCGCGATGTTCGCCCTCAACCAGGGCGAGGTCTGCACCTGTCCGAGCCGGGCCCTGATCCAGAACTCGATCATCGACCCGTTCCTGCCGGCGGCGACCGAGCGGACCAAGGCGATCATCCAGGGCAACCCGCTGGACACCGAGACCATGATCGGCGCCCAGGCCAGCAACGACCAGCTCGAGAAGATCCTGTCCTACCTCCAGATCGGCGCCGAGGAAGGCGCCCGGGTCATCTGCGGCGGCGAGCGGGTCGACCTCGGCGGCGACCTGTCGGGTGGCTACTACGTGGCCCCGACGATCTTCCAGGGCACCAACAAGATGCGGGTGTTCCAGGAGGAGATCTTCGGTCCGGTGGTCTCGGTGACCGGATTCGACGACTACGACGACGCCATCTCCATCGCCAACGACACCCTGTACGGTCTGGGGGCCGGGGTCTGGTCGCGGGACGTCAACCTCTGCTACCGCGCCGGCCGGGACATCCAGGCCGGCCGGGTCTGGACGAACTGCTACCACACCTACCCGGCGCACGCGGCGTTCGGCGGCTACAAGTCGTCCGGCATCGGTCGGGAGAACCACCAGATGATGCTGGAGCACTACCAGCAGACCAAGAACCTGCTGGTGTCCTACGATCCGAACCGGGCGGGATTCTTCTGATGGTGACCCCGTGCCGTTAGCACGCGTCGCGGTGACCGAGCAGGCGGCGGAGATGCTCCGCCGCCTGGCCGATGAGCACGGCCCGCTGATGTTCCACCAGTCCGGCGGCTGCTGCGACGGGTCGTCACCGATGTGCTTCGCCGAGGGCGACTTCATCACCGGCGACTCCGACGTGCTGCTGGGCCGACTCGACGCCGGCACCACCGAGCCGATCGATGTCTGGATGAGTGCCGAACAGTTCGCGCTACTGGAAGCACACCCACCTGACCATCGACATCGTTCCGGGACGGGGGGCCGGGTTCTCCCTGGAGGCCCCCACCGGGAACCGGTTCCTGATCCGGTCCCGGCTGTTCACCGACCAGGAGTACGCCGACCTCGGGGAGTCCCCCGCTTCCCAGGTCGGCGCACAGATCAGACCCTGACCTCATGGCCGGTGCCCCCGCCGGCCGGTCGTCTGATCCCTCTTCACACCCTCTGCGGGGGGTGTGAACTGGTTTCGGGGCTAGCTGATGCTCTTCGCGGTTCCCTTGGCGAACGCCTTCAGCTTGGGGTAGCTGCCGTTGAACATGTCCTGGTCGAGCGGCGAATCCGTGTACTGCCAGAAGGTCCAGGCCTTCCACCCGCCCGGCAGCGTGGTGCCCGGCGTGGTGTTCCAGCGGGCCAGGAACAGCGGGTTCGTCTTCGCGAACTTCGTGGTGTTGCCGGTGCACGCCTGCCACCAGCCGGCGTTGGTGTAGATGATGGCGGCGCGGCCGGTCTTCTTCTGGTAGCGGTTGAGGAACGACGTGATCCAGCGGACCATCCGGGCCTTGCTGCGCCCGTAGCAGATGCCGCCGTCGGACTTGCCGCCCTGTTCCACGTCCAGCATGCCGGGCAGGGTCCTGCCGTCGGCGGACCAGCCGCCCCCGTTGGCGATGAACCAGTCGGCCTGTCGCCAGCCGGCCTTGCCGCCGGGATTGGCGTAGTGGTAGGCACCACGGATGTAGCCGGCCCGGTAGGAGCCGTTGTATTGCGAGCTGAACGTCTTCGCCTTGTACGTGGTCCCCTCGGTCGCCTTGATGAAGGCGAAGCGCTTTCCCTTGGTCCACCAGCCCTTCCAGTCCACGGTGGGCTGCCAGCCGGAGACGTCGATGCCGCCGGGGCCGTAGTTCGTCGCCGGGATGATGAGCTTCAGCTTCGCCCGTGCCCGGTCGTCGACGCTGCCGGAGTGATCGGGGCTCTTGCCGGGGCCGGCGATCGGCGGCTCAGGTCTGGCGTCGGCCGGGGCGACGCCGAACGAACAGAGCAGGGTCACGCTGACGGCGGCGACCAGACCGGCGCGCAGGCGGGGAAGCGGCATGGCGGTCCTTCGGTTGAGGGGAGTCCCCGAGTGGACAGCGCTAACCGTAAGCTCCAGCACCGCCTGATGCCAAGACGTCGCGGGTCGTTGACGGTGTAAGAATGAAGAACTGCCCGCCCCGAGGAGATGCGATGTCCGAGCCGACGACCGATCCCGACCAGACGCCCGACGACCTCGGCAGCCTGACCGTCGAGGACGATCCGGACGGCACCGTCGACCCGGCCGAGTTGGCCGGCGGCGCGGACGACGACGACGCCGAAAGCGATCTGCAGCCGACCCACAGCGAAACCGACCTCGAGGACTGAGCCCGGCAGCCGCGTCGGCTCAGGCCAGCAGACCGATCACCAGCACGGCCGGCAGCGAAACCACGGAACCGATGCTGGTCACCATCGTCATCGACTTCAGCGCGCCCTGGGTCGTCAGGCCCAGCAGCGACCGGAACATCCAGAAGAAGTTGCTGTTCACCTGGAGTGCGAACATCGCCCCGGACGCGATGGCCAGGCCGATGGCGATGGGCGCGACCCCGGTCGAGGCGACCACGGGGGCGATGATCCCGGCCGCGGTGATCGCCGCGACCGACACCGACCCGATGGCCAGGTGCAGCACCGCCGCGATGAACCAGGCCAGCAGGATCGACGTCACCACCGCGGCTCCCTGCGCCGAGAACAGGCCCGCGAGCACCTTGTCCATGCCGGTGGCCTCGATGACCGCACCCAGCGAGCCGCCGATGCCGGTGATCAGCAAGATCTCGCCGGTGGTGTGGAATCCGGTCGACAGCGCCTCCTGTGTCCGCTCGTTGCCACTGGCCGCCCTAGCGATGATGTAGGCGCCGAGCAGGCCGATGAACAAGGCGATGTTCGCGTCACCGAAGAAGGCGATCGCGCCGTTGGAGAGGCCGAGCAGCTCGGCGAACGCGCCGAACGCGATCAGCAGCAGCGGCACGATGATCGGCAGCATCGACACGCCCAGCGGGACATTGACGTCAGGTCGGCTGTCCTGCTCCCCGGGACCGGTGCCGACCACGCCGGCCTCGGCCGCAGTCGCCTCGTCGGAGACGTCGAGACCCTCCTCGGGATCCTCGTCGGTGTCGGGGTTCCAGTAGCGGGTCCGCACCATGAACCCGAAGATCAGCGTCGTCACGACGGCGGTCACCGGGCCGAGGACGATCCCGTACAGCAGCCAGGTGCCGAGCGGGATGCTCAGCAGTCCGGCGATGGAGACCGCGGCCAGGCCGGGAATGACGAAGACGTAGCCGGCGAAGATCCCGATCCCGATGGCCCCGGCCATCTGGGCCAGACCTCGTTGGCCGATGCGGGGGCCCGACGAGCGGGCGATCGGCGCAGCAAGGACGACCTGCACATCGACGTAGATCGACGGGAAGACAGTCGACAGGGCAGCCGTCATCGCGTACGGGAGCCGGCGCGCCCCGACCAGCCGCAGCAGTCCGCCGACGAGCTTGCGGAAGGTGCCCAACGAGTGCAGCAGCGAGCCGATCAAGACGCCGAAGCCGATCAGCAGCCCGACCTCGGCCATGATCGAACCGAAGCCGCCGGTGACGGCCCCGACGGTGTCGGCGAATCCCACGCCCGAGGCGAGGCCGAGGTACAGACACGCGATGATCAACGCGATCACCGGGTCGACCTTGAACCGGATGATCAACAGCACCACCAGCACGATGGCGATGGCGGTGTGCACTACCACCCACATGTGGCTCAACCCCTTCGTCGCGGAGGCGGCTCAGCATAGTGCGATACGTCGTCGGGCGATCCGGGCCCGCGCGATCAGCCCTGCGCCATCAGCCGCCCGGCCGGCTGACGCGATCCGGTCGGATGGTCATGATCAAGCGGACCTGGTTCCGCCCGCCCCACCAGGTGTACTGGGCGCCGGTGTACCGCTGGGCCAACGCCTCGATGTGCTCGGCGCCGCCCTCGGCAGTGACCCCGGTGACTTTGCCGCGGATCTGGAAGTAGCGCGCCGGTTGGTCCGGATCGGCCACCGTGAGGGCCACCCGCGGGTCGCGTTCGACGTTGCGAATCTTCTGGAAACCTTGCACCGTGTTGATCAGCACGTCCGTGCCGTCGGTGTCCACCCACGTTTGGGTGAGCTGGGGCGACCCGTCCGGCATGGTGGTGGCCAGGTAGCACCAAGCCTTGCCGCGGAGCAGGGTCAGCAGCACCTCCGGGAGGGTGCTCACACCATCAGCTGACGCGCCGACGGCGGAATCGGGCGGGGCAACTTGGTGGAACCCGACAGATACTCGTCGACCCCTGCCGCGCAGGCCCGGCCCTCGGCGATGGCCCAGACGATCAGCGACTGGCCGCGCCCGGCGTCGCCGCAGGCGAACACGCCGGGCACATCGGTCGCGTAGTCCTCGTCGCGGGCCACATTGCCGCGCTCGTCGAGTCCGACGCCGAGCTGGCTGAGCACCGTGTCGCGTTCCGGGCCGACGAAGCCCATGGCCAGCAGCACGAGTTGGGCCGAGATTTCCCGCTCCGTGCCCTCGACCGGTGTGACCTTGCCGTTCGCGAAGATCACCTCCGACATCCGCAGCGACGCCACGGTGCCGGTCTCGTCGCCGGTGAACTCGCTGGTGGACACCGAGTAGACCCGCTCACCGGCCTCCTCGTGGGCGGACGAGACCCGATAGATCATCGGGTACGTCGGCCACGGCTGGTGCGTCGGCCGCTCCTCCGGCGGGGTGGGCATGATCTCCAGTTGGGTGATGGTCCGCGCGCCCTGGCGGATGGCGGTGCCGAGGCAGTCCGCACCGGTGTCGCCGCCGCCGATGATCACCACGTCCTTGCCCTGGGCCGTGATCTGGTTCTCCAGCGTCTCCCCCAGGGCGACCCGGTTGGCCTGCGGCAGGAACTCCATCGCCTGATGGATGCCGTTCAGCTCCCGGCCCGGCACCGGCAGGTCGCGGCCGATGGTCGAGCCGGTGGCCAGCACCACGGCCTCGTACCGGGCCTTGATCTGCTCGCCGGTGATCGTGATGCCGACCTCGACCCCGCAGCGGAAGTTGGTGCCCTCGTCCTTCATCTGCCGGATCCGGCGGTCGAGCACCTCTTTCTCCATCTTGAACTCGGGGATCCCGTACCGCATCAGACCGCCCGGCTGATCGGCCCGCTCGAAGACGGCGACCGTGTGACCGGCCCGGGTGAGTTGCTGCGCCACCGCCAGTCCGGCGGGACCGGAGCCGATCACCGCGACGGTCTTGCCGGTGTGCCACTCCGGCGGCTGCGGGCGCACCCGGCGCTCGTCCCAGGCCTTGTCGATGATCGCGACCTCGACGTTCTTGATCGTCACCGCGTCGCGATTGATGCCCACCACGCAGGCGGTCTCGCACGGCGCCGGGCACAGCCGCCCGGTGAACTCGGGGAAGTTGTTGGTGGCGTGCAGCCGCTCCAGCGCCTCGTCCCAGTCACTGCGCCAGACCAGGTCGTTCCACTCCGGGATGAGGTTGCCCAGCGGGCAGCCGGTGTGGCAGAACGGAATGCCGCAGTCCATGCAGCGGCCCGCTTGCTCGGAGATGATCGGCAGCAGGGCCCGGCCCGGGGATCCCGGGTACACCTCTTTCCAGTCGTGCACGCGCTCGGCCACGGGGCGCCGCTCCGCGACCCGTCGCTCGTACTTCATGAACCCCCTCGGGTCAGCCATTTTCCTATTTCCTTTCCGCCTGGAGAGGAGCAATGGAGAGGCGATCCGCGGCATAACCCTGCCCCGCTGAGCGTGGATGGGTCTGGCGGGAGCCCGAGCCTGCGAGGGCGGATGGTTGCGAAGCGGGGCAGGGTTTGGCTGCGGATCGCCGTACCGCTGCGACGAGCTCAGCCATGGGCGGCCTCCATCATCCTGGTGGTGGTGGTCGCCTCGTCGAGTCCTTCGCTCTCTGCCTTCTCCCGGGCGGCGAGCACCCGGGCGTAGTCCCGCGGCAGCACCTTGGTGAAGCGATGGGCCACCTCGGACCAATTCGCCAGCAGGGCCTCGGCCACGGCGGACTCGGTCTCCTCGTGGTGCCGGGTGATCAGGTTCTTGATCGACTCCAGGTCGGCGGCGCTCGGTTCGAAGGGATCCACCAGCTCGGTGTTGAGCCGGTTGCGGTCGAGATCGAGGAAGTACGCGATCCCGCCGGACATGCCCGCCGCCACGTTCCGGCCGGTGGGACCGAGGACCAGCGCCAGGCCACCGGTCATGTATTCACAACCATGATCACCGAGGCCCTCCACGACGGCGGTGGCCCCCGAGTTGCGGACGCAGAACCGCTCCCCCACCTGGCCCCGAATGAAGATCTCGCCGGCCGTGGCGCCGTAGCCGATCACGTTGCCGGCGATGATGTTGTCCTGCGCCACGAAGGTCGCGGCGCGGTCGGGCCGGACCACGAGCCGTCCCCCGGACAATCCCTTGCCCAGGTAGTCGTTGCTGTCGCCCTCGAGCCGCAGGGTGATCCCAGCGGGGACGAACGCACCGAAACTCTGCCCTGCGGATCCGATCAAGGTGATGTCGATCGTGCCGTCCGGCAGCCCCAAGCCGCCGGTGGCCTTGGTGACCTCGTGACCGAGGATGGTGCCGACCGTGCGGTTGACGTTGCGAATCGGGATCGACGCCCGGATCGCCTCCCCGGTCTCCAGCGCCGGCCGGCAGATGTCGATCAACTGCTGGTCCAGCGCCAACTCCAGTCCGTGGTCCTGCCCGACGACCTGGTGCAGCGACGCGCCTGCCGGCAGGTCCGGCTGGTGCAGGATCGGCGCCAGGTCCAGACCGTGGGCCTTCCAGTGCTGCTCCGCACTCGAGACGTCCAGCGCCTCCACGTGGCCGATGGCCTCCGCCAGGGTCCGGAAGCCCAGTTGGGCCAGGTACTCCCGCACCTCCTGGGCCACGAACTCGAAGAAGTTGATCACGAACTCGGGCTTGCCCGAGAACTTGGTGCGCAGCGCTTCGTTCTGGGTGGCGATGCCCACGGGGCACGTGTCGAGGTGGCAGACCCGCATCATGATGCATCCGCTGACCACCAGTGGGGCGGTGGCGAACCCGTACTCCTCCGCGCCCAGCAGGGCCCCGATGATCACGTCCCGGCCGGTCTTCAGCTGGCCGTCGACCTGGACCACGATCCGATCCCGCAATCCGTTCAGCAACAGGGTCTGCTGGGTCTCGGCGAGGCCGAGTTCCCAGGGACCGCCGGCGTGTTTCAGCGAGGTCAGCGGGGCCGCGCCGGTGCCGCCGTCGTGCCCGGAGATCAACACCACGTCGGCCTTGGCCTTGGAGACCCCGGCGGCGACCGTGCCGACCCCGACCTCGGCCACCAGCTTCACGTGCACCCGGGCCGAGGGGTTCGCGCACTTGAGGTCGTGGATCAGCTGCTTGAGATCCTCGATGGAGTAGATGTCGTGGTGCGGCGGCGGGGAGATCAGGCCGACCCCCGGGGTGGAGTGCCGGGTCTTCGCCACCCACGGGTAGACCTTCTGCCCGGGCAACTGCCCGCCCTCGCCGGGCTTGGCGCCCTGGGCCATCTTGATCTGGATGTCGCTGGCGTTGGTCAGATAGTCCGAGGTCACCCCGAACCGGCCCGAGGCCACCTGCTTGATCGCGCTGCGCCGCTCCGGGTCATAGAGCCGGTCGACGTCCTCCCCACCCTCGCCGGTGTTCGACTTGCCGCCGATCCGGTTCATCGCGATGGCCAGGGTCTGGTGCGCCTCCAGGCTGATCGACCCGTACGACATGGCCCCGGTGGAGAATCGCTTGACGATCTCGCTGACCGGCTCGACCTCCTCGATCGGGACCGGTCCGCGGCCCAGTTCCTCGGCGTTCTTGAACTGCAGCAGCCCACGCAGGGTCATCAGCCGCTTGGCCTGGTCGTCGATGTGCCGGCTGTACTTCTTGAAGATGTCGTAGCGGCCGGAGCGGGTCGAGTGCTGCAGCCGGAACACCGTCTCCGGGTCGAACAGGTGCGGCTCGCCTTCGCGCCGCCACTGGTATTCCCCGCCGACCGGCAACGAGCGGTGGGCCAAGGGGATCCCGTCGGCCGGGTACGCGCGCAGGTGCCGCCGGCGGACCTCCTCGGCCAGTTCGGTGAGGCCGATGCCGCCGAGCTTGGAGGTGGTTCCCGTGAAGTAGCGGTCCACCAGCTCCTGAGACAGCCCGAGCGCCTCGAAGATCTGGGCTCCGGTGTAGGAGGCGACGGTGGACACGCCCATCTTGCTCATCACCTTGAGCACGCCCTTGCCGAGGGCCTTGATCAGATTCAGAGCACCCTTCTCCGGATCGACATCGGTGTAGACGCCGTGCCGGGCCAGGTCCTCCACCGTCTCGATGGCGAGGTACGGGTTCACTCCCGCCGCGCCGTAGCCGATCAGCAGCGCAACGTGGTGGACCTCGCGGACGTCACCGGCCTCGACCACCAGCCCGACCTGGGTCCGGGTCTTCTCCCGCACCAGGTGGTGGTGCACGGCCGAGGTCAACAGCAGTGATGGGATCGGGGCCAGCTCGGCGTTGGAGTGCCGGTCGGACAAGATGATGATCCGCGCGCCGTCGGCGATGGCGGCCGACACCTCGAGGCAGATCTCCTCCAGCCGCTCGGCGAGACCCTCGGCGCCGGCGGAGACCGGATACAGGCCGCGGGCCACGTAGCTCGCGTAGCCGGGTAGGTCACCGTCGCGATTGACGTACAGGATCTTGGCCAGCGACTCGTTGTCCAACACCGGGAACGGCAGCACCAGCCGACGACAAGACGCCGGGCTCGGGTCGAGCAGGTTCCACTCCGAGCCGATGGTGTTGTAGAGCGAGGTGACCAGTTCCTCCCGGATCGCGTCCAGCGGCGGGTTGGTCACCTGGGCGAACAACTGGGAGAAGTAGTCGAACAGCGGCCGGGACTTGTCGCTCAGGGTCGCCACGGGCGTATCGGTGCCCATCGAGCCGATCGGTTCCGCGCCCCCGGTGGCCATCGGGGCCAGGATCAGCCGGAGTTCCTCCTCGGTGTAGCCGAACACCTGCTGCCGCCGGGTGACCGAGGCGTGGGTGTGCACGACGTGCTCGCGGTCCGGCAGGTCCGACAGCAGGATCCGGCCGGCCACCAACCACTCCCCGTACGGCGCGGCGGTGGCCAGGTTGCCCTTGACCTCCTCGTCGGAGATCAGCCGGTGCTCGGCGATGTCGGCGAGGAACATCTTGCCGGGCTGCAGCCGGCCCTTCTGCACCACCCGGGCCGGGTCGATGTCCAGCACGCCCGCCTCGGACGCGAGCACGACCAGGCCGTCGTCGGTGACCCAGAACCGGCCGGGACGCAGTCCGTTGCGGTCCAGCACCGCGCCGATCTGGGTGCCGTCGGTGAACACCACCCCGGCGGGACCGTCCCACGGCTCCATCAGACAGGAGTGGAAGGCGTAGAAGTCCCGTCGCGCCGGGTCCATCTCGGCGTTGTTCTCCCAGGCCTCCGGAATCATCATCAGCATCGCGTGGGCGAGCGAGCGGCCGCCGAGATGCAGCAGTTCCACCACCTCGTCGAACGAGGCCGAGTCGGAGTCGTCCGGCGTACAGATCGGGAACAGCCGGTCCAGGTCGCCGCCGATCACGTCGCTGGACAGCAGCGTCTCCCGGGCCCGCATCCAGTTCCGGTTGCCCTTCACGGTGTTGATCTCGCCGTTGTGGGCGATCATCCGGAACGGGTGCGCCAGCTCCCAGGCCGGGAAGGTGTTGGTGGAGAACCGCGAGTGCACCACCGCGAGCGCGCTCGCCATCCGCTGATCGGTCAGTTCCGGGTAGACCAGCGAGAGCTGTTCGGGGGTCAGCATGCCCTTGTACACGATGGTCCGGCAGGACAGCGAGGGGAAATAGACCCCGGTCTCGTGCTGGGTCCGGCGGCGCAGGCAGTAGGCCAGCCGCTCCAGCGCCAGCCCCATCACCGGTCGGTGGGCGGCGGTCACGAACAACTGCTCGATCCGCGGCATGTTGGCGCGGGTGACGTCGCTCAGCGAACCGTCGTCGGTCGGCACCACGCGCCAGCCCAGCACGGTCAGGTGCTCCTCGGCGGCGATCTGCTCGATCCCGGCCTTCGCCTTGGCGGCCAGCTCGTGATCGGCGGGCAGGAATCCGTTGCCGACGGCGTACGCGCCTTGGCGGGGCAGCTCGAAGTCCACCTCGGCCCGCAGGAACGCGTCAGGGATCTGCAGCAGGATCCCGGCGCCGTCACCGGTCAGCGGGTCCGCGCCGGTGGCGCCCCGGTGATCGAGATTGCGGAGTGCCTCCAGACCCTTGGACACGATCGAGTGGTCGGGCACGCCGGTGAGGGTCGCGACGAACGCGACACCGCACGCGTCGTGTTCGTTGGCCGGGTCGTAGAGCCCTTGGGCTGCGGGGTGAGTCACGAAGAACTCCTGTCGTCGAAGCCGGTGGCACGGAACGAAATCCGGGCCACTGAAGGTAGTGGCTCAGCGGCATGGGAGCGCCGGGTCGGTGATCTTTTGGGACGACCCTGGCCCAGAGGTTGGCTTAGGTTAACGCACGGCGACGTCGTCGGCAGAGCAGTTTGTGTCCGCCGGGAATTCGCCGGGCTCAGCTTACGCTGCCCGGCACTCAGTAGGACATCCTAGTAATGCGTGGACACTCCGCCGTCCACCGCAATCACCTGGCCGGTGACGTAAGAGGCCGCGTCGGAGGCCAGGAAGACCACGACCCCGGCAATCTCGTCGGGCCGGCCGAAGCGGCCGAGTGCGGATCGGGTGGCGATCCAGTCCTGCCAACGGTCGGTGGCGAAGTCCGCGGCGTTCACGTCGGTGAGAAAGGTCCCGGGGGCCACGGCGTTGACCCGGATCCGGTGGGGGCCCAGGTCGGCGGCCAGCGCCCGGGTCATCCCCTCCAGTCCCGCCTTCGCGGCCTGATACGCGACATCGCCGGCGTTTCCCAGGGTGCCGCCGGCGATGGAGGAGATGTTGACGATCGAACCGGGTCGGTCCATCTCCACCAGCCGCTGCGCGACCAGCCGGGTGAGCGCGTAGGCCGCGACCAGGTCCACCCGGACCAGGTTGGCGAAGTCGGCGGTCGCCATCTCCTGCACTCCGCGCCGATCCCGTAGCCCGACGTTGTTGACCAGGATGTCGACGGGCCCGCGCTCGGCGAGGGCCGCTGCCGCGGCGGATTCGTCGGTGACATCGAACATGACCGGTTCGACGTCCAGGTCTTCGGCGCGGAGTTCGGCGACCGGGGCCGCGAGCCGTTCGACGCTGCGGCCGTTCAGCCAGACCGTCGCCCCCGCCCGGGCCAGGCCGCGGGCCATCTCCAGTCCCAGACCACGGCCGGCGCCCGTGACCAGCGCGGTGCGGCCCGCCAGACTCACGGTTTGGCGGTCTCCTTCTCGTCCCCCGAGCTGGTCGCGGGGCCTTCGGGATCGTTCACGTCCGGCTCTTGGACGGGCTCAGGTGCGGTTTCCGGCTCGTCGCCTTCGACGACCGCCTCACGGCCGGGGCGGTACTTGATCAGCCAGAGCAGCCAGACCAGCGCGACGACGAAGACGATCAAGGACGTGTAGTTGTTGAGCCGGAAGCCGCCGATCTCGTTGACGGTGTCGATTCGGAGCGCCTCGATCCAGAACCGGCCGGCCGTGTACAGCACCACGTACAGGGCGAAGACCTTGCCGTGGCCGAGCCGGAACCTGCGGTCGGCCCAGATCAGCACGGCAGCGACGCCGAGATTCCACAGCAGCTCGTACAAGAAAGTGGGGTGGAAGGTGGCGTACTGCTCGAACCCCGCGGGACGGAACTGCGGCGCGATCTCCAGCCCCCACGGCAGCGTGGTCGGCTCCCCGAACAGCTCCTGGTTGAACCAGTTGCCGAGCCGGCCGATCGCCTGGGCGACCGCCAGACCGGGGGCCACGGCGTCCAGCAGCGCGGGGAAGCGGATCTTCTTCCGGCGGGCGACGAGGTAGCCGCCGAGGGCGCCGAGAGCGACCGCCCCCCAGATGCCGAGCCCGCCGTTCCAGATCTTCAGCGCGTCGATCGGGTCGCGGCCGGGACCGAAGTAGAGCTGCCAGTCGGTGATGACGTGGTACAACCGGGCGCCGATGATGCCGAACGGGATCCCGACGACGATCGCCATCTCGAGACTCTCGGGGTTTCCGCCGCGGGCCTTCCAGCGGCGGTTCGCGATGACCATCGCGACGATGATGCCGGCGATGATGCACAGCGCGTACGCCCGGATCGGAAAGCCGAGCACCATCCAGACCCCCGTCGGCGGGCTCGGGATGAACGCCGGCGTGAGCAGGGGGGTCACGACTTCCCCGCCTGGTCGATCTTGGCCACCAGCGCGTCCGGGGTGAGGTTGGCGATGTCGACGAGCTCGTTGTTGAGAAACATCGTCGGCGTCGCCTCGACCTTCTTCTGCGTCGCGACCACGCTGATGGAGCGCACCCAGCCTGCGTTCCGGGACTGCTGCACGCAGGTTTGGAAGTCCGCCGATGCCGGCTGGCCGCTGACCTGGGCCATCAGCGTGATCAGCTGCTCACTGCTCCAGTCCAGTGAGGTGTTGGCGAACAGGCCACGGAAGTAGGACTCGCCGTAGCCGGCCTGGGCGGCGCAGGCGAAACCGTTGGCGGCCGCGGCGGAGCCGGCGTCGATGAAGGCGAGCGGGTAGATCCGAACCGCCGCCTTCCCGCTGCGCATGGCCTCGTCCAACACGGGCTGGTAGGTCTTCTCGAAGTCGGCGCAGTGCGGGCAGTGGAAGTCCTCGAACAGGTCGATCTGCGCCGGGGCCGAGGTCTTGCCGAAGACGATCGGCTGGCCGTCGGTGATCGTGACCGGGGTGGCGCTCGCGGCCGGGGTGGGGCCGGCGCTCGGTTGCTGACTGGTGCGCCACGCCTGGAAGCCGAGGCCACCGGCGATCAGCAACACGACGATGCCCGCCGCGACGATGATCAGGATCCGGCGGTCCCGGCCGCGCTGCCGCGCCTGCTCGGCCTTGAGTCGTTCCCGGGCGCTGGTCTTGCTCACGGCATTCCTCTCCATGTGCTCATCCCCGAGCCCGCTCCACGAGCAGGGCGTAGTCGTGCTCGAGATCGCCGATCGCGTTGTGGGGCGTCCACACCACGACCCCCTTGCGCCGGGCGTCGAAGCCGATCACCTGGGCCGAATGACCGACGTCGTAGCCGCCGCTCGGCAGCTGCTTGACGCCGGAGATGTCCACCCCGACCCGGTGGGCGATCTTCTTGATGAGCCGCAGCTCGCCGGTGAGCCCGACGAACCTCGGATCGAACCGGTCCAGGTACTTGGCGAGCGCCGCCGGGGTGTCCCTGGCCGGATCCGTGGTCACGAAGATGACCTGGATCTGGTCCCGGACGGCCGGCTCGGAGCGCTGCAGGGTCGAGGCGACGTCGGCCAGCACCGCCCGACAGACGTCGGGACAGTTCACGTAGCCGAAGAACAGCAGCAGCACCGGCCGGCTGGGTGAGGTCCGCAGGTTGTACGCCTGGCCGGTGGTGTCGGTGAGGGTCTTGTCCGGCAACTCGTACGGGTTCGGCAGCGAGCTGCCGGCCAGATAACCCGCCCCGTCGGCCTCCCGGACCGCGGCCAGCTGGTTCGGGGCGGTGCAGGCGGAGACGAGCATCAGGCTCAGCAGCAGGCACAGCGGCACCCCGATGGAGTCCCGCTGTGCCGAAGGAGTGCTGCACGTCACGCCTGCACCAACCCGGGAGCCCGGCTGGAAGTTCCCCGAACGCCGGACGCCAGATCGGCCACCACCGCGCGCAACCCGGTCAGGTCGCCGACGTCGCCCCGGTCCTCGGCCTCGAGCAGGGTGGCCACCAGGGCGGAGCCGACGATGACGGCGTCCGCGAACGCCCCGACCTCGGCGGCCTGGGCGCCGTTGGACACTCCGAGGCCGACGCCTACGCGCGCGCCGGGCGCGAGATCCCGGATCCGTCGAACCAGTTCCGGGGCCGCGCTGGAGCTCTGGGCGCGGGCCCCGGTCACCCCCATCACCGCGGTGGCGTACACCCAGCCGCGACAGGCGGCCACAGTACTGGCGATCCGCGCGTCCGTGGAGGACGGGGAGACCAGGAAGATCCGGTCCAGGCCGTGCCCGTCGGAGACCTCCAACCACTCGGCCGCCTCGTCCGGGGTGAGGTCCGGGGTGATCGCGCCGGAGCCCCCTGCCGCGGCGAGATCGCGGGCGAACGCGTCGGCCCCGTACCGCTCGATCAGGTTCCAGTACGTCATGACCACGGCCGCGGTGCCGGTCTCGGCGACCGTCTCCACGGCCCGGAAGGCGTCGCGGGTGCGGACCCCGCGTTGCAGCGCCCGGGTCCCGGCGCGCTGGATGGTCTTGCCGTCCATCATCGGGTCGCTGTACGGCATCCCGATCTCGACCAGGTCCACCCCGGGCCGGCCTCCCGCGTCGCCGGCCCCGGTCAGGGCCCGGAAGGCCGCCAGCGACCCCTCCACCGAGGGGTAGCCCACATGCAGGAAGCCGACCAGCGCGGCGCGGCCCTGGTCGGCGATGTCGGCGAACAGCTGTCCCGTCCGGCCGAGGTCGTAACTCACAGCTCGACTCCGGCCCCGGTGCTGCCGCCCTTCTCGAGGTCCACCTCGTCGACCGGAGCCGACCGGACCGGGGCACCGGACTCCGAGCCGGTGCCCTTGGTGTCCAGGCCGAAGTACGCGATGGCGGTGTCCACGTCCTTGTCGCCGCGGCCGGACAGGTTGACCAGGATCAGCGGCGGTCGATCGTCGCGGGGCTTCAGTTGCCGACCGAGCTTGAGCGCCCCGGCCAGCGCGTGGGCGGACTCGATGGCCGGCAGGATGCCCTCACTCCGGGCCAGCAGGGCGAACGCGTCCATGGCTTCGGCGTCGGTGATCGCCGCGTAGTGCGCGCGGCCCGCGTCGGCGAGCCAGGAGTGCTCCGGCCCTACGCCCGGGTAGTCCAGGCCGGCGGAGATGGAGTGGGAGTCCTTGGTCTGGCCGTCCTCGTCCTGCAGGACGAAAGTCCGCATCCCGTGCAGCACGCCGATGTCGCCGCCGGAGATGGTGGCCGCGTGCCGGCCGGTCTCGATCCCGTCGCCGCCGGCCTCGTAGCCGTACAGGCCCACCTCGGCGTCGGGGATGAAGTCGGCGAAGATGCCGAGCGCGTTGGACCCGCCGCCGACGCAGGCGGCCACGGCGTCGGGCAGCCGGCCGTACCGCTCCAGCACCTGGGCCCGGGCCTCGGTGGAGATGATCCGCTGGAACTCCCGGACCAGCATCGGGAACGGGTGCGGACCGGCGACCGTACCGATCAGGTAGTGGGTGTGGTCCACGGTCGCGACCCAGTCCCGCATGGCGTCGTTCATCGCGTCCTTGAGGGTCTGGGTCCCCGACTCGACCGCGATCACCTCGGCGCCGAGCAGCCGCATCCGGGCAACGTTCAGCGCCTGCCGCTCGGTGTCGACCTTGCCCATGTAGACGGTGCACTCCAGCCCGAACAGCGCCGCGGCGGTCGCCGCGGCCACCCCGTGCTGACCGGCTCCGGTCTCCGCGATCACCCGGGTCTTGCCCATCCGCCGGGTCAGCAGGGCCTGGCCCAGGACGTTGTTGATCTTGTGCGAACCGGTGTGGTTGAGGTCTTCGCGCTTCAGCACGACGATCGGGTCCGGGCCCGCGCCGCCGCCGTGCGCGGCGAGCCCCTGCCGGACGAATCTGGGCACCTCGGTGATCGGCGAGGGCCGCCCGGTGTAGTCGCTCAGCAGCCCGCGCAGCTCGGCCCGGAAGCCGGGATCGGCCTGGGCGGCGTGGAACTCGCGCTCCAGCTGTTCCAGCGCCGCGTACAGGGCCTCGGGGACGAACTTGCCGCCGAAGCGGTCGAAGTGACCCTTGGCATCCGGGAGGGCATCGGGCAGGGCATCGGAGCGGGAGTCGGGCAGCGTACGCGCGGGCGGAGCGTCGGTCGTCACGCCCCCGACGTTACCCGCCTGGGGCCGATCGAGGAGGCCGATTAGCCCTTGTGGACCGCGGGGTGCGAGCCGGCCGCGACCAGATCGGCCACGCCGCTGCGGGCGTCCCGGCTGCGGACCAACGCCTCGCCGACCAGGACGACGTCGGCCCCCTCGCGGGCCCGTTCGATGACGTCGTGCGGGCCGCGGACCCCGGACTCGGCGATCTTCACGATCCCATCGGGGATCAGCGGGGCCAGTCGGGCGAACGTGGTGTCGTCGATCTCGAGCGTCCGCAGGTTGCGCGCGTTGACCCCGATGACCTGGGCTCCGGAGTCGACGGCCCGCCGCACCTCGTCCTCGTCGTGGACCTCGACCAGCGGTGTCAGCCCGATCGAGGTGGCCCGCTCGATCAGACAGGTCAGTTCGTGGTCGCTGAGCGCGGCGACGATGAGCAACGCGAGGTCCGCCCCGGCGGCGCGGGCCTCGAACAACTGGTACGAGCTGACGATGAAGTCCTTGCGCAGGACGGGGACCGAGACCGCCAACCGAACGCGGATCAGGTCGTCCAGTGACCCGTTGAAGCGACGCCCCTCAGTCAGCACCGAGATAGCGGCCGCCCCGCCGGCCTGGTACTGCACGGCCAGTGCGGCGGGATCGGCGATCTCGGCGAGACGACCCTTGCTCGGGCTGGAGCGCTTCACCTCGGCGATCACCGCGACGCCGGGGCCGCGGAAGATCGGCATCGGATCGAGGGCCGGGTCCACCCGGCGGCACCGTTCCTTCAGCTGGCCGAGATCGACGACCGCTTGCCGGGCGGCGAGATCCTCCCGTACGCCTGCGATGATGTCGTCCAACGCGCTCACTGGTGTCCTCAGATCCTGGGCGGTTTCAGTCCGCGCCGTAGCCCATCTTGCGGAGTACCACGGTGACGATCAGGGCCACCACCACCAAGACCACGGCGAGCCAGAAGACCGTCCAGTTGCCCAGGACCAGGCCGAGGGCGCCGATGATGAAGGCGACCAAAGTGATGGTGGTGCCTGCCCAGGCGGCCGGGGTGCGCCCGTGGTGCACGTGCTTCGTCGGGCGCTGCGACTGCTGCTGTCCGGTTTGCTGTGTCTCGGTCATTGGTCCCCATTCTGGCGCCGCGATGACGGGTTCTGCCCTGAAACCATTGTGTCTGTTGAGTCGCTGGAGCGCACATCGGGGTCCGAACCGGGTACGGACTCGTGATCCGGAGTGGGGTCGAGCGTGGGATCCAGACCGGCGTCGAGGGCCCGCCAGGCACCGGCGGGATCATCCGGCGCGACGGGATCCGCGGCGGTCTGTTCGTAGCGACGACCGCGGCGCGACCCAGCCGGGACAGCCGAGCCAGAGCAGGGCCGCGCCGGCCAGCACGAGCAGGCCCGCACCGGCGTACGCCCACGGCCAGCCGGTCCAGTCCAGCACGAACTGGTCGGCCAGACTGACCTGGCGGAACCTCGTCCGGATCGCGGCCTCGCTCGGCGGGTTCCGCAGGAGGCCCACGACGAGCATGCCCAGCCCGCAGAGGCCGAGCAGCACCGCCACGACGCGGCGACCGCGCACCCTGAGCACGAGGGTCAGCAGCACACCGGCCAACACCACCGCCGCCAGGGCCTGGGTGAGTCCGCCGCTCGCCTCGGCTCCCGAGAACACGATCGCGTCCTCGGCACCGCCGCCGGAATCCCCGCTCGCCCGGAACCACGGTTGGGCGGAGGTGAGCAGGCCGACCAGTCCTGCCGCGAGCAGCAGGCCGAGCACGCTGCCCCGCCGGGTCAACACCCTCACGGGCCCGCCACCGGAACGAACGACTGGGCGATCGCGATGGCCCGGACCACCGCGGCGGCCTTGTTCTGCGACTCCTGGTCCTCGGTCGGCGGGTCGGAGTCGGCGACGATTCCTCCCCCGGCCTGGATGTAGGCCACCCCGTCCTTGAGCAGCGCGGTCCGGATTGCGATGGCGGCGTCGGCATCGCCCGCGAAGTCCAGGTAGCCCACCACCCCGCCGTACAGGCCACGCCGCGACACCTCCAGCTCGTCGATGATCTCCATCGCCCGGACCTTCGGCGCGCCGGAGAGGGTGCCGGCCGGGAAGGCGGCCAGCACGACGTCCAGGGCGCTGCGGCCCTGCTCGACCCGGCCGCGGACGGTCGACTCCAGATGCATGATGTGGCTGTAGCGCCGGACCTCCATGAACTCGATCACCTCGACGGTCCCCGGCACGCAGACCCGCCCGAGGTCGTTGCGGCCGAGGTCGACCAGCATCACGTGCTCCGCACGCTCCTTGGGGTCGCTGAGCAGCTCGTCCTCGAGATCGGCGTCGGCGGCTGGGTCGGCGCCACGGGGTTTGGAGCCGGCGATCGGGTGGGTGACGGCCGTGCCCGCCTGCACCGTCACGAGCGCCTCCGGCGACGAACCCACGATGTCGAAGGCGTGCCCGTCGGCGTCCTCCAACCGCAGCAGATACATGTACGGGCTGGGGTTGGTGACCCGCAGCACCCGGTAGATGTCGAGGGCGTTTGCGGTGGTGTCGACTTCGAACCGTTGGCTGACCACGATCTGGAACGCCTCGCCGGCCTTGATCTCCTCCACGGCCGCCGCGACCGCGGCCTGGAACTGGGCCGGGGTGCGCTGCCGGCGGACGGGCAGTTCATGGTCGTAGCGGGCGGTGACCGCGGCCGGCACCCCCGGTTCGGCGAGTTGCCGGGTCATGGCCTCGACCCGGGCGGCGGCGTCGGCGTACGCCTCGTCGACCCGTTCGTCCGAGGCGTCGAAGTTGATGGCGTTGGCCACCAGCCAGACCTCGCTGCGGTGGTGGTCGACCACCACCAGATCCGAGGCCAGCACGAAACCCAACTCGGGGATGGCGAGGTCCTTGGGGTTGTTGTCCGGCAACCGCTCCACCCGGCGGACGGTGTCGTACCCGAGGTAGCCGACCAGGCCCGAGGTGAACGGCGGCAGATCGGCGTCGCGGGGGGTGTGCAGGAGTCGCAGGGTCTCCCGGACGGCTTCGAGGGGATCGCCGCCCTCGGGCAGGCCCTCCGGCCGGCGGCCGTTCCAGTGCGCCTGGCCGTCGCGCTCGGTCAAGGTGGCGGCGGCGTTGACCCCGATGAAGGAGTAGCGGGACCACACTCCTTGCTCGGCCGACTCCAGCAGGTAGCTGCCGGGCCGGTTGCGGGCCAGCTTCTGGTACAGCCCGATGGCGGTCTCGCCGTCGACCAGGATCCGGCGATGGACCGGGATGACCCGTCGCCCCTGCGCGGCGGCGCGGAACTCTTCCAGGCTGGGCGTCAGGTCACTCATCGGGATGCCTGCACCGGCAGCAGCACGCCGTCGAAGCAGGTTCGGGTGCCGGTGTGGCAGGCCGGGCCCTCCTGATCCACGGTGATCAGCAGCGTGTCCCCGTCGCAGTCGAGGCGGACCTCGCGGACCCACTGGCGGTTGCCGCTGGTCTCCCCCTTGACCCAGTATTCCTGCCGGCTGCGGGAGAAGAAGGTCGAGCGGCCGGTCGTGAGCGTACGGTGCAGCGCGACGTCGTCCATCCAGCCGAGCATCAACACCTCACCCGTACCCGCCTGCTGGATGACGGCCGGAACCAGTCCTGCGGCATCGCGTTTGAGCAGCGCGGCCACGGCCGGGTCGAGGAGATCGTCGCTCGTCGAAGACTCGTGCACCCGCCCATTCTGACCGGCTGCGACGGTGGCGGCGGCTGATTTCGCGAGTCGCGGTCGGGATGGAGACCGGCCGTCGAGGACTAGCATGGACCCTCGTGACCGAATCTTCTGTCGCGCTCCGCGCTCCGGGTCACGAGCTACGCCCCATCTCACTCGTTCGTCGCGATTCCGGACGACGGACTTGGTCGAAGGATCGATCGGCGCGTCGTCCGGAATCCCTCCTCACTCCCGAGAGGCTTCGCTCGTGACGTTTGCCAAGGCCGAGCGGGCCGCATTGTGCGACCTCTTCGATGAGGTCGGCTCCGATGCCCCCACGCTGTGCGAGGGCTGGCTGACCCACGACCTCGCCGCCCATCTGTGGCTTCGCGAGACCGACCCCATCGCGGTCGGCGGGCTGGTGGCCAAGCCACTGGCGGGACTGCTCGAGCGGCGGATGGCCGAGGTCAAGCAGCGCTGGACGTTCACCGAACTCGTCGACCGGGTCCGCAACGGACCGGCCCGGTTCTCGGTGTTCGCGCTGCCCGGCGTCGACGAACCGGCCAACAGCACGGAGTACTTCGTCCACCACGAGGACGTCCGGCGGGCCGGCGATCATCCGCAGACCGCGCGAGAACTCGACCCCGAGATCGAGGACTTCATCTGGCGGCGGCTGAAGCTGCTGGGTCGGGCGTTCTTCCGCCGAACGCCGATCGGCGTGGTGCTGGAGCGGATGGGTACCGCCGACGGCTACGAGCCGGACACCATTCGAGCCGTCGCCGGCACCCCGATCGTCACCATCGTCGGCCAACCGAGTGAGTTGCTGATGTTCGGCATGGGGCGGACAGCGGTCGCCGAGGTCAAGTTGGTCGGCGAGCCCGACGCCATCGACCAGGTGCGGGGCGCCGACTTCCATTCCTGACCTGTCTGAATTGGGACTTGTGCTGGGAAGCAGGGGCCATCAATCGACCAGAGTGCCGCCAGCCGGTTGTCCAGTCACCCAGAGCACTACCCTTCCTGGCTATGCCCGACCAGGTGAGTTCGGACGACTTTGTTGCGACAGATTCCCGGGTTCTTGCTGAGAGTCGCAGCGATCGAGGACTACGACGACGACCGGGTGTCCGATGCCATGAGTGCGGCCGGCCTGAACCCCCGCTACGAAAGATCCGACAGGTTCGGGTTCCGATATAGCTTCGAGTTCCAAGTCGTCGACTCGGGTGGGGCAGCGAGCCTGCAGCGGCGTTTACGGAGCGCCATAACGCGTGTGTTGGGCAAACCATCCGGGGGCAATCGGGTCTGGGAGGCTGGCTGCGCCTCAGTCAGTGTCACGGTGACAGATGTTTCGGTGTCGCTGCGGCTTCGCCCGCACGTCTCGCTGTCGAAGCTGCGCGGTGCTGCTACCGCCTGGCTGGCCGGCGCAGATGTGGCGCCTTGGCTGGTGAGCTCGGTTTTGATGAGCGGTTCGGGTCACCCGATCGAGATCGAACTCGTCGACGACCCATTTGCAGGTGCAATCGTCCAGGTCTCGAGCGACCCGCGCGCGGTGACGTCCGCCCTTACCGAGGCGTTCGACGCCCCGAACGGCACCTGGCCTGACCATTCCTGGGCTCGGGGCGATGGTGATCCGTCACACCCTTCCGACGGGGCCGCAAGGATTCGAGCGTCACCGGGTACGGCTTGGCGAAGACACCAAAGAAGCTGTCGCCGCTGCCCGCGAATGGCTCCTGCGAGAGGAGCCGTTTGGCGACATCTCGATCGGTGATCACTGGCGGGCGCGGTGTCTGGGCGCGCGCCTCTCGGCGGAGGTCGTGCCGGCCCTTCGTGCCGGTCAACCTGTATGGCGCGTCGACGATCGCGTGCTGTGGTTCCAGAACGATCAGCTGGCCAGTGCGGCGATGGACACCGCTGTTGGAACATGTGCCTGGCCGGGATGGGTCGCGGAAATGCCGCCTGGCGGAACCGCGACGCCGGTGCAGCCGGACGAACTGGCTGAATTCCTGGACGGCATGATCACCTGGCGGACTCTGGGTGACGCCACTGCGACGCTGATCGATCTGGGGTGGACCACAGCCGACCCAGACACCGTCAGCCAGTCGAGTGACAACGTGGCAGTGGTCCGGTTGCTCCGGCCGGCTGGCGCCGCCCTGCGGCTCACCTTGCACGACGGGGCGTCGCAGCGCTGGGACCTTGATCTGCTCAACAGCGCCGATTCAGCCTTCATCGCCGTCATCGAGCAACGAGTCCGCGCCGTCCTGGCGACCCGACCGCAAGACAACGAACGCGGCTGGAAGATTCGCCCGGCCCGTGGAGTCGTACCCGGACGAACTCGGCTGAGCCTGACGGGATCATCTCGAGAGGTCGCAAGGCAATGACGATCCGGTCGTCGCTTCTCGGGCGGGCTGAACGGCCGATGGGACCTCGGCGGGGTCGGTAGCATCCAGCGATGCAACTGGTCCTACTGCAGGCTCTGCCGCTGGCCGGGCGGATGTGGGACGCGGTGCGGTCGACCTTCAGCGACGCGTTCCCCCCGACCTTGTACGAGCTCGGTGGTTCCGTCCAGGAGTGGGCCGACGCCATCGTCGAAGAGTGTCGCGACGAGGAGTTGTTGGTCGTGGGCAACTCAGTCGGTGGCTCGTGTGCGCTCGAGATCGCACGTGCCGCCCCGGACCGCGTATGCAGGGTCGTCCTGGTAGGCGCGAAAGTGGATGTTCGTCGTGATGGTCGCCTGCGTGACGAGGCTGTCGGGGTGCTGCGTCGCGACGGCATCGCCACAGCCTGGGACTTGTACTGGAAGCCAGGGTTCGGATCCAACGCCTCGGCCGAGGTGGTGGCCAAAGCCAGGCAGCTGGCGTTAGAACAGGACGTCGGCGACGCCCGCACGGTCAACTTCGCCGGCGCTGCCGGTGACACCTTTGCGGAGGTTCACACACCGAGGCGCCACCGAAGTCCTTGGACAACAACCTGTCCAAAGATCCTGATACCAAACTGCAACCGACGTCCTGAGCCGTCGCCTTGATACTTGACCGGCTACGACGTCAGTGATATAATCGAACACATGTTCGAGAGCCGGGTGCAGACCGCGAGCGCCGCCGGCCTGCTCGACCTCGCCCGCGACACTCAGGCCGATCACAAGCGCACCGGCTGCCAGAAGCTGGTCGTCGCCGCAGCCTGGGCCGACGTCCACAGTCACGTCGACCACCCGGCCGGACCGGATGGCGACGAAATGGCCGGAGAACGGCTGGTGGCGATGGGCCCCGTCGGCTGTCCCGAAGTGGCCGAGAACGCTCCGACCGAACTAGCGCTGGCCTTCCAGACCTCGATCGGCGGAGCGAAGTCAGTGATCCGGGACGCGCTGAATCTGCGGCACCGGCTGCCCCGCATCTGGGCCCGGATCGAGGCCGGCGAACTGCACGACTGGAAGGCCCGCCAGATCGCGCAGCGGACCGCGCACCTCGGCGTGCTGCCGGCTCGCGAGGTCGACCGGCTGATCGTCAACCACATCGAACTGGTTGCTTGGCGGCGGCTGGAAAGGATGCTTGACGCAACGTTGCTGCACGTCGACGCCCACACCTACCGGGATCGCGCCGACCAGGCCACAAATCGTCGAGACGTCTGGGCCACGGAGAGCTCCGACGGGCTTCGCACCCTCATCGCCCGTTGCGACGCCGGGGACATCTCGATATTCCTCGCTCTGGTGAATCGGATCGCCGACGCGCTGGCGGACGACGGCGACGAAGATCCGGTCGCCGTCCGACGCGCCAAAGCCATCGGTATCGCCGGCTATCCCGACCGGGCCCTCGACCTGCTGCTGCGGCACCGCCACGACGCCGACTCCCATCTGGAGCCGTGGCAGCGCAGCAGCTCCGTCGACCCCGACACCGTCGGCGGTCGCGAAACCCAGTACGCCAATCCCACCGACCCGTGGGACCCCGGACCACCCGGCGCCGGTTGGCAGACCGCCGACCACGGCAACTACCACCAGCCTGATCCGGGCGACCCCGACTACCACGCCAGCCACGGCACCGAACCGGACGGTCAACTCGATCCCGACCACGAGGCGCCCGACCCGACCGATCTCTCCTGGCTGCACGACCAAGCGGAGGACTCCGCCGCCGCAGCTGACAACGAAACCACTGACCCTGCGGGCCCGAGTCGCCGCTACGCCAATGCCGGCGGCATCAACCTGGCGGCCGCCCTCGCCGCCTTCGCCCACCTGGACGCCGACGCCCTGGACAAAGCGCGGCCGAACGTCGTGATCCACCTGCACCTCACCGACGACGCCATCGCCGCAGGCCCGACCAGTCGAGGCGTCATCCGCACCGCGTACGGACCGATCACCATCGACCAACTGCGCCGGTTCCTCGGCGACACAGGTGCCACCATCGCTGTTCACCCTGTGCTCGACCCCGCCGGCGTCGCCCCGGTCGACGGCTACGAGATCCCGCTGGCCATGCGCCGTGCGGTCACGATCCGCCACCCCACTAGCGTCTTCCCGTTCTCTCCGAGCCTCAGCGATCGGGCCGACCTCGACCACACCCGGAGCTACCGAACCGGCGGACCACCCGGCCAAACCGCAGTCGACAAACTCGGGCCGCTGGCCCGCTGCGAACACCGGCCCAAGACCCACGGCCGAATGCAGGCCCGACAACCCGAACCCGGCACCTACCTCTGGCGATCACCCCACCGGTGGATCTCGATCGTCACCAATCAAGGCACCCTCACGCTCGGGGATACGCCCTTCGCGCGCAGCATCTGGGCCGCCGCCCAGGAGTCCGTCATCCCTGCTGCCTGAACCGGCGGCACGCACACGCGCGCGGCCCGGGTAGTGACCTCGAACACCGACGGTCGCGACGGCGAGCGTGCGGGTGACGACCGGATCGTCCGGATGTCGCTGAGCTGACGTATCGGATGCCGGGTCCGCCAGCGGATCAGCGGCCGGCGAAGGTCCCGAAGTAGTCCGAGGTGCGGTCCTTGTCGGACACCTTCCCGTGTTTGAAGGCGAGGATGACCGTGTTGCGGAGATCGGGCGACGGCCAGATCCGGTAGCGGACGTCGTTGTCCTGGAAGCTGAACAGCGACGGCCCGCCGATGATCTTCTTGATCCGGTCGTAGGAGTTCCGCTTCTTGATCTTCTTGTATTCGCCCAAGCTGGCGGTCACGAGCCGCTGCTTCCCGATGACCTCGCCCGCGCCGAAGTAGACGAACACGTACCGACGCTGGGTCGACTTCCACCGGTAGAGGTCGTTGCCGAGGTTCTCGCCCCGGCTGTCGATGATGCTGCGGACCTGAGCCAGACTCTGGCCGTCCTTGATCTTCTTGTACTCGGCGTTGGTGGCCAGCGACTTCCGGGCGGCGCTGGCGGGTCCGGCGCTGAACGCGATAGTGCCGAGGGCCAGGGCCAGGGAGACCAGGACGGCGGTGAGGATGCGGGCTACGCGCCGGCTGGTGCGAGGAGAGGGCATGCGGTTTGCTCCTGAGAACGGGGGCGCTGCAGAGACGCCGAACGGGGGATGAGCAGGAGGAGCGTATCCATAATCCCGTTGGGCCGCGCCCCCGCCCGCGGATTGTTCGGCAGCCCAGAGAAATTCGAGATCGCTCGACGGGTCCGCCCCTCGCGGGGCATACTCACGTCACCCACCGACCCGGGTTACCCGGCTGAGGAGTTCCCGTGGCCCGCATCCTTCCCCGATCATTCGCCATCGCGCTCGCCGTCGTGCTGCTGGGCGCGATCGCGCTGCTCCCGCCGACGAAGAGCTGGTGGGGTCCGTCGACGGCGGTCGCAGCCTCGACTCCGAAGCCCGGGCAGCGCGGCAGCACAGTGCGAGCGCTGCAGAAGCAGTTGGTCGACGCCGACTTCCTGCGCGCCCAGTACCGCACTGGGTACTACGGCAAGCGCACAAAAGCCGCCGTCCGCGCTCTCCAGCGGGATTACCGGCTCAAGGCGACGGGGCGGCTGTCGAAGAAGACGAAAGCCGCCCTGAAGAAGGGTGTGGCGAAGATGACCGGCCCTCGCACCTGGTACCACGCGGAGTCCATCGGTCGGTCCCAGAGCGGGCGCAAGATCATGGCGTACCGGGCGGGTGAGCCGGGCAAGCCGGTGGTCCTGGTCGCCGCCGCCATGCACGGCGAGGAGGACTTCGGCCCGTACGTCGCGCGCGGTCTGCTCGAGGGCCGCAAGATCAAAGACGTGGATCTCTGGGTGATCCCGGTGCTCAACCCGGACGGGTACGCGAAGGACCGTCGCTGGGTGAACGGGGGCGTCGACCTGAACCGCAACTTCCCGTACTCCTGGGTGAAGCGGGCCAACAGCGGGCCCAGGGCCACGTCGGAGCGGGAAACCCGGGTGATCATGGCCTTTCTGACCCGAATCCAGCCCCGCTACTTCGTCTCCTGGCACCAGCCGCTGCTGGGCGTCGACATCGACCGGGTGAAGGAACCCGCCCTGTCACGGCGGCTGGCCACCGCGCTGCGGATGCCGTTGCGGCGGCTCAACTGCGGCGGCGAATGCCACGGGACGATGACCGCCTGGTACAACAACACGTTCAAGGTCGGCGCCGCGGTCACGGTCGAGTACGGGTCGGCTGCGCGATCCACCAAAACCATGAAGACCACCGACGCCGACGCGGTGCTCGGCGCGATCGGCGGCCGCCGGGGTTGACCTCAGAGGGCGACGTGCGCGTTCAGCGGGTTGTTCTCGGCCGTCTCGGCGGCGGACTCCATGATCTGCGCCACCAGCTCGAGGGTCTGGGCGTCGTGATCGGTGATCCGCCGGCCGAAGGGACCGCGGGCCCGCGCCATCGCGTAGCCGACCCGGAGGATCGTCTCCCGGGTCTCGCGGCTCACCTCGGGCGGCACCCGCTCGAGCAGGGTGGTGACCTGGCAGAGACCGGAGACGATGGAGCGGCCGTCGAGCATGAACTCGTCCAGCAGCCAGTCCCGGTTGCGCGAGACAGCCTGCATCAGTTGCCAACTGAGCGGTGCGTCACCGACCGGCGCCTCCTCGACGGCCCGCCAGAACGCCTCCTGCTCGAGTTCGTCGAAGTGGTTGCGGCCGATCAACGCGCTGATCACCCAGACCGGTCCCCGCTGGAGGGTGAGCCAGTCGGCTTCCGACCATCCGTACATGAGCGAACTATGCGCCGCCCGGCTGCGCACCGCAAGTGAGGGACCGACAGCGATTCATCGATCCGTAACACGGCCCGGATAGATTGGCGGCTGATGAGCGCAGAGTTGACGCTGGGTGCTGAGGAAGAGCTGCACCTCATCGACCTGGAGAGCTGGCAGCTGTCGGCCCGGGCCCCCCAGTTGCTCTCGCGACTGCCGACGCAGAACTACTCCGCGGAGATCCAGCGCACCACGGTGGAGACGAACACCGACGTGGTGGAGAGCCTCGACGAATTGCGTCACGAACTCATCCGGCTCCGTCGCGGCCTGTCCGACGTCGCCGCCGCCGAGGGTCTCGGCGCGGCGGCCGTGGGCACCGCGCCACGGTCGGGCTTCGCCGATTTCGAACTGACCAGTTCGGGGCGCTACGGCCGGATGCAGGAGCAGTACCGGTTGCTGGTGGACGAGCAACTCATCTGCGGGCTGCAGATCCATGTCGGCATCTCCGACCGGGACCTGGCCGTCGCGATCATGCAGCGGGTGGCGCGCGAACTGCCCGTGCTGCTCGCGCTGTCGGCCAGCTCCCCGTTCTGGAATGGGGAGGACACCGGCTACGCCAGCATCCGAACGATCATCTGGCAGCGCTGGCCGAGCGCGGGTGTGACCGGGCCGCTGCGGTCCGCCGACGATTACGACTCGCTGATCCGCGACCTGATCAACACCGGGGTCATCGCCGACGCCAAGATGGCGTACTTCGACGTGCGACCCTCCTCGCACGCCCCGACCCTGGAACTGCGGGTCTGCGACGCCTGTCCGATCGTCGACGACGCCGTGCTGATCGCCGGCTTGTTCCGCGCAGCGGTCCGCAAGGCTGAACTCGAGATCGCGTCGGCCCGGTTGTACGAGCCGGTCGCCGCCCCTATCCATCGGGCGGCGATCTGGCGGGCCGCCCGCGGCGGCTTGGCCAGCGAGGTCCTCGACCACACCCGGCATCCGCAACCGATCCCGGCCGCCCAGGCCGTCCGCGGTCTGGTCGAGCGGTTGCGGCCACAACTGGAGGAGCTGGGCGACTGGGAGCAGGTCCGGCACCTCGCCGAAACCACCTTGGCCCGCGGCAACTCCGCCGACCGGCAGCGCGCGGCTCTGGCCGAGCGGGGCGAGTTGACCGACGTGGTCCAGCTCGTCGTGGACGAGACCCGCGGGCCAGCCGACGGGTTGGCACCGGAGACCGCGGAGCTGCGGACCTACCGCACCCGCGCCGGCGACGAGGCGGTGGGACTGGGCAGCCGGCCCCGCCCGGTGTACCACGAGATCGTCGACTACTTCCGCGGCACCCCAACCGAGGTCCGGCAAAGCCGTGACGACGCCCGCGACGCCTGGATCGACCGGGCCGGCATGACGTTCGGGGTGGACGCCGAGCACCGGCGCTTCTACGTCGACCTGATGCCGCGGGTGGTGTCGGAGCACGAGTGGACGGCTCTGGCGGCTGGCTTGCAACAACGCGCCCGGGCCCTGGAGTACTTCCTGGCCGACGTGTACGGCGAGCAGCGCGTCCTCGCCGACGGCATCCTGCCCGCATGGGTCGTGCAGCACTCCCCCGGCTGGCGGGACGAGGCGAGGAGGCTGCCGACCGGCGCCGTCCGCGCGCCGGTGATGGGTTTCGACCTGGTCCGCAACGAGTTCGGCGGCTGGCGAGTACTCGAGGACAACCTGCGCAATCCCAGCGGAGCGGCGTACTCGGTGGCCATCCGCGACCTGATGACCGAAGTGCTGCCCGACCTGCCGCGCCCGGCCGGACTCCTGGACCCGGCCGACGCGTTGCCGAGACTCCGGGCCTGCCTGCTGCACGGACTCGAGGCGGCAGCTGGAGAGCCCACGGCCGCGCTGCTGTCGAGCGGGCCGAGCAGCTCTGCCTGGTTCGAGCACCGCTTGCTGGCCGAGCGGGCCGGCCTGCTGCTGCTCGTGGCCGACGATCTCGAGGTTCGCGACGGCCGGGTGCTGGGTCGCGTCGACGGGGTCAGTCGGCCGATCGACGCGCTCTACCTCAGACTCGACGCCGAACTGGTCGACCTGACCACGACCGACGGGCGCCCGGTCGGCGCGGAGGTGTTCGAGGCCGCCGCGACGGGCAGCGTACGGCTGGCCAATCCGCCGGGTAACGGGGTGGCCGACGACAAGAGCATGTACTGCTACGTACCGGAGCTGATCGCGTACTACCTGAACGAGCGCCCGCTGCTGGAGTCGGTGCCGACCTATCGCACCAGCGACGCGACCGAGTGCCGGATCGTGCTGGAACGGGTCGGCGAACTCGTCACCAAACCGGTCGACGGGCACGGCGGCCTGGGGGTGCTTGATCGGCCCCGACGCGACCGCCTCCCAGGTGGCGAAGCGGCGGACCGAGATCGCGGCAGCACCCGGAGCGCTGGGTGGCCCAGGAGGTCGTGGCCCTGTCGTCGCATCCGACCTTCGCCGGGGACCTGCTGGAGCCCCGCCACGTCGACCTGCGCGCCTTCGTCTACCTGTGGGGCACGGGACGGGACGAATCCCGAATCGCCGATCTGGCGCTGACCCGCGTCGCGCCCGAAGGGAGCCTGGTGGTGAACTCGTCGCGAGGCGGCGGCGCGAAGGACACCTGGATCATCGGATCCCCTCCGAGCGTCGGGTAGGTCGGGCCCCGACGGCGACTGGACGACGAGAGAGGGCGACGCCATGGGCAGAGAACGAGGGGGGACGGAAGTGTGCGTCGTCCCGAACGAGGAGGAAGTCGGCGTCGATCAGGGCCCGACCGGGCGCGAGGAGGACTAACCGTGTGCGGTTTGGCGGGGGAGCTGCGGTTCGACGGGCGTCGGGCTGACGCCGCGGCGGTCGAGCGGATGAACGACTGCCTGAGTCCGCGTGGGCCGGACGGTTCGGGGATGTGGGCCCGCGGCCCCGTCGCGCTCGCCCACCGCCGGCTTTCGATCATCGACCTGAGCGCGGCCGGGTCCCAGCCGATGGTCGACTCTCCGCTCGGGCTGAGCGTGGTGTTCAACGGCTGCATCTACAACTACCAGGAACTTCGCCGTGAGCTGGAGGCCGCTGGCTACCGGTTCTTCTCCACCTCCGACACCGAGGTGATCGGCAAGGCGTACGACCGCTGGGGTACGGCCTGCGTCGAGCACTTCTTCGGCATGTTCGCGTTCGCGGTGTACGAGCACCGCAGCGGCGTGCTGGTGCTGGGCCGGGACCGGTTGGGCATCAAACCGATCTACCTCGACCAGACGACCGACCGGCTCCGCTTCGCCTCCACCCTGCCGGCGCTGGTGGCCGGTGGCGGCGCGGACACCTCGATCGACCGCACCGCCCTGGCGTACTACATGAGCTTCCACTCCGTCGTACCCGCGCCGCGGACGATCCTGACCGGCATCCCAAACTGCCGCCGGCCACGGTCCGGACGGTCCAGCCGGACGGCACCAGCTCCGACTGGCTCTACTGGGAGCCGGCCTTCAGCCGCGACCCGGACCGGGCCGACTGGACCGAGCGGGACTGGGAGGAGGCGCTGCTCGCCTCGCTGCGCACCGCGGTCGACCGGCGGATGGTGGCCGACGTACCGGTCGGCGTGCTGCTGTCGGGCGGCATCGACTCCTCGCTGGTGGTCGCGCTGCTGGCCGAGGCCGGCCAGCACGGGCTGCAGACCTTCAGCATCGGCTTCGAGTCCGCGGGCGGGGAGTCCGGCGACGAGTTCGAGTACTCCACCCTGGTCGCGGAGCGGTTCGAGACCGACCACCACAAGATCCCGATCCCGAGTTCGCGGCTGCTGCCCGGCATCGACGCCGCCATCGCGGCGATGAGCGAGCCGATGGTCAGCCACGACTGCGTCGCCTTCTACCTGCTCAGCCAGGAGGTGGCCCAGCTACGTCAAGGTCGTGCAGTCCGGGCAGGGCGCCGACGAGGTGCTCGGCGGCTACGACTGGTATCCCCCGCTGGCCGAGGTGCCGCGCGGCGACGCCGTCGAGGCGTACTCGGGGGTGTTCTTCGACCGGCGCTGGGCGGCCGTCGGCGACCTGCTGATGCCGGAGTGGCTGGTTGGCCACGACGCGCCGACCGACTTCATCACGGAGCGCTTCGGCCGGGCCGGTGCGGAGACCTCCGTGGACGCCGCGCTGCGCAACGACACCACGATCATGCTGGTCGACGACCCGGTGAAGCGGGTGGACAACATGACGATGGCCGCGGGGCTGGAGGCGCGGGTGCCGTTCCTCGACCACGAGGTCGTCGAGCTGTGCGGGCGGATCCCGCCCGAGCTCAAGCTCAGCGACGGCGGCAAGGGCGTGCTGAAGCGCGCGGCCCGCGGCGTCGTACCCGATGAGGTGATCGACCGGACCAAGGGCTACTTCCCGGTGCCGGCCATCCGCCAACTCGAGGGGCCCTACCTGGAACGGGTCCGCGACGCCCTGACCGATCCGGCCGCGAAGGAACGCGGGCTGTTCCGCCCGGAGCCGGTGGAACGGATGCTCGCCGACCCCAACACGACCCGGACCCAGTTGGGTTCCAACGCGCTGTGGCAACTCGCCCTGCTGGAGATGTGGTTGCAGCACCATCAAGTGGGCTGAGCCGCCTATGCTGCCGCCCATGGCGGGCGGCGCGGCGGATCTGGTCGCCCAGCCGATCACCTCCCAGACGCACCCCCCGGATCTCAGCGGCCCTGGACCTGGCGGCGGAGCTCGTCGCCGCCTGGGGCTCGTGGGGGCCGACCCTGAGCCCGCACGCGGAGCAGGTCGCCTTCCTCAGCGACCGGACCGGGGTGCCCCAGGTGTGGGTGCAGGATCTGCGCCTGGACGGCACCTTCGACGAGCCGCCCCAGCTGCACCTGTCCGACGACCCGGTGGTGGCGGTCAGCTGGTCCGCCGACGGCGCCTGGCTGGCCTGCGCGGTCGCCACGGACGGCGGCGTCCGGACCCAGGTCTGGGTCGTCCGACCGAACGGTACGGACGCCCGCCGGATCGCCGGTTCCGCCGACGTCCACGCCGAGCTCGGGCCCGTGGACCCGCAGCGGGCACCGGGTCGCGGTGGTCATTCCGGACCCGGAGGCGAGCTCCCGACCCGCTGCTTCCTGGCCAACCCGGCCACCGGCGAACTGCACCCGCTCGCCGACGGCGATCTGCTGAGCGTGCTCGACATGTCCGCCGACGAGCAGTTCGTCATCCTCCGCGACGGGCCAGCGCGGCAAGCAGTTCTGCGTCGTGGTGGACCGGGTCGGCGACGACGACCATCCGCTGCTGCCGTACCCCGCAACCGGAGCGACGGAGGTGGCGATCATCCGGCCCGCACCCCCAGGTGACGCCCACCCACTGGTCGCGTACGTGTCCACCGACGCCGGACTCCCCCGACGGCAGCTGGTGGCGGTGCCGCTGGGTCCGAAGGGCCGCCGGGCCGCCGCGGGCGTGCTGGCCGCCCGGGACGACGCCGAGCTCGAGGGGCTCGATGCCGACGACGCCGGGCGGCGTGCTGCTGCTTGTCTGGAACGTCGCCGGCCGCAGCGAACTGGAGCTCCTCGACACCGTCACCGGCGAGCGGCTGCCACTGCACCGGCGTGCCCGGGGAGGTCGTGTCCGGCATCATCCTCAGCCGCGACGGGCGCCGGGTGATCATGAGTGTGGAGGGCCCGCACCGGCCGCGGGAGCTGTGGTGCCTGAGCACCCGCACCCGGCAGTGGGTCCGGGTGGCCGCCGTCCCCCGGCTCCCCGAGCAGGAGCTGGTCACCCCGGAACTGGTCACGCTGCAGCGCCCAGGACGGTCTCGAGCTGACCGGCTGGCTGTACCGCGCCCCTCATCTCAGCCCGGACGGCGACCTCGAGCCCGGCCCGGCGATGCTGAGCCTGCACGGCGGACCGGAGGCGCAGGAGCGGCCGACCTTCTCCCCGCAGCACCAGGTCATGGCGGCCGCCGGACTGACCGTGTTCGCGCCCAACATCCGTGGCTCGTCCGGCTTCGGCCGCGCCTTCGTCCACGCCGACGACGTGCACGGCCGCCGGGACGCCTTCGCGGACGTCATCTCCTGCGCGGAGTAGCTGACCAAGTCCGGTCTCGCCGACCCGGCCCGGATCGCGATCACCGGCCGCTCGTACGGTGGCTACCTGACCCTGGTCGGCACTGGCCTTCTATCCGGGCACCTTCGCCGCCGGGGTCGACATCTGCGGGATGTCGGACCTGCACACCTTCTACCGCGACACCGAGCCGTGGATCGCGGCCGCAGCGGTCAGCAAGTACGGCGATCCCGACCGGCGACGCCGCGCTGCTGGCCGCGCTCTCCCCGCTGCACGCCGCCGACAACATCGACGTACCGCTGCTGGTCGTGCACGGCGAACTGGACACCAACGTGCCGATCGGCGAGGCGCACCAGATCGTCGCGGCGCTGCGCGACCTCGGCCGGCCCGTGGAGTACCTGCAACTCGACGGCGAGGGCCACGAGTACCGCCGGGCCGAGTCCCGCCGGCTGCTCGTAGAGCGACTGGTGTCCTTCCTCACGGCTGCCCTGGGCCCATCGACCGGAGTGGCCCGAGCGCCGGACTAACGCAGGCTGCGGAAGAACCGGCGGATGTCTTCGACCAGCAGGTCACCGGCCTCCATCGCCGGGAAGTGGCCGCCCTCGGCGAACTCGCTCCAGTGGGGGATCCGATGCTGTGGGTCCATCACCCGTCGCACCAGCGGGGACGAGTTGAACACCGCCCAACCGCTCGGCACCGACGACGGCGCGACCCAGTCGAGTCCCGAGTGCGCCGCTTCGTAGAGGAAGCGGGCGGCGGATGCGCCACTGCGGGTGAACCAGTAGAGGCTGATGAGGGTCAGGAGTTGATCTCGGTCCACGGCGGCGTCCGGGGTTTCGGCGGCCGGGTTGGTCCAGGTCTGGAACTTCTCCGCGATCCAGGCCAACTGGCCGACCGGCGAATCGGTGATGGCGGCACCGATGGTTGTCGGCCGGTGGCTTTGCACGTCGAGATACCCGCGCTCGGCCGACCAGGCCGCCTGGGCCGCGGCGATGACCTCACGCTCGTCGGAGTCGAGGTCATCGGGGACCGGGAACATCTCACCCGCCATCCCGAGCGATCCCGAATCGCTGTTGACGTGCGCTCCGATCACCCGATCGGGCAGCGTCGCGGCCAGCCGCCCGGTCACGCCGGCCCCGATATCCCCGCCCTGGGCCCCGAATCGTTCGTAGCCGAGCCTGCTCATCAGTTCGGCCCACGCCCGGGTGGTCCGACCGACCTCCCAGCCGGGCGCGCTCAGCGGGGTCGAGAACCCGAAGCCCGGAAGTGCGGGCACCACGACGTGGAACGCGTCGGCCGGGTCACCGCCGTACGCGGCGGGGTCGGTCAGCGGGCCGAGAAGGTTGAGGAACTCCACCACCGATCCGGGGTAGCCGTGGGTGATGACCAGGGGCATGGCGGCCGATTCGGGCGACCGGGCGTGGATGAAATGGACGGTCTGACCGTCGATCTCGGTCACGAACTGCGGCCAGGCGTTCAGGTCGGCTTCGCGGGCGCGCCAGTCGTAGCTCGTACGCCAGTACTCGGCCAGCTCCCTGAGATAGCCGGACGCGATGCCCCGCTGCCAGTCGTCGGCCCGGTCCCCCGGCACGTCGTCGGCCCAGCGGGTAGCGGCCAGCCGGGAGCGGAGATCGTCCAGTGCGGCCTCGGCGACATCGATACGGAAGGGCTCTACAGCGGTAGTGGTCATGACACTCAGGCTAGGAACAATTGCGGAAGGTTGGGTTCCGCAATTCGGAATACGCTGGGCGAATGTTGACCACGTCCGGCCGTCTGCTGCAGTTGCTCGGGCTGCTCCAACTGCGGCGCAGCTGGACGGGCCCGGAGCTGGCCCAACGGCTCGGTGTGTCGACCCGAACGATCCGCAACGACATCGAGAAGTTGCGCGAACTGGACTACCCCATCGCCGCCGCACCGGGGGTGGCCGGTGGTTACCGGCTCGGCGCCGGCACCGCACTGCCACCGCTGCTCCTCGACGACGACGAGGCGGTGGCGGTCGCCATCGGTCTGCGGACGGCGGCCACCACCGCGGTCAACGGCATCGAGGAGACCTCGGTCCGGGCCGCCGCCAAGCTGGAGCAGGTGCTGCCCGCACGGATTCGGGCTCGGGTCCGGGCTCTGGAATCCGCAGTGGTCGCGGTACCCGGGGTGCGGAGTCGGGTGGCCGCCGACGTGCTGACCGACATCGCCGGAGCGATCCGGTCCAGCGAACGGTTGCGCTTCGACTACGTCGCCTTCGACGGCCGCCCCGGTCGGCGCAGCGTCGAGCCGCATCGACTGGTCAGCCGCGGGGGCCGGTGGTACCTGCTCGGTTGGGACACCGACCGGTTTGACTGGCGGACGTTCCGGGTCGATCGGATGACCCTGCGGACACCAACGGGTCCGCGCTTCACGCCCAAGGACATGCCCGACGCCGAAGTGGTCGAGAGGGTGGAGCGTGGCGTGAACACCGCTCCGTGGACGTACCGGGCGCGGGTGCTGCTGCACGCTCCGGCCGAGAAGATCAGCACCAAGCTGCCGTTCGCCTCCGGGATCGAGTCGGCCGGTCGCGGTCGTTGCTTGGTCGAGGTCGGGTCCGACAATCCGCAGCTGCTGGCTCTCCACCTGGGTCTGCTCGACGTCGACTTCGAACTCCTCGACTCCCCCGAACTCGCCGAGGGACTGCTTCGGCTCGCCGATCGGTTCCGGCGCGCCGCGGCGAGCGAGGGGGCGAAGGGGTAGCGGTTGTCTATGCTGCCTGCGTGCTCATCATCGGTCTGATCCTGTTCGGCGTGCTCGTCGGAGCGGGGGCGCAACTGATCCTTGGCCGCTCCGCGAAGGGCATCGACTGGACGTTGGCCTTCGCGGCCGGCCTCATCGGCTCCTTCGTCGGCGGGCTGCTGATCAGCCTGATCGCCGGCGACGGGCTCCAACTCCGGCCCAGTGGCATCATCGGCTCTCTGGTCGGCGCCCTGCTCGTCACCCTCGGCTGGCAGTGGTGGAGGCGTCGCTCCACCAAGTCGGCCTGAGCCTCCTGCCCTCGTTCGATCCGCTCGGGTTCGCCCCACCTCTCTTACGATCCGGTGAGGCCAGTCAGTCGGTGGGTGGCCGGCCCCGCTTGACCGAGTCCAGCAGCAGCTGGGCGACGTCGAGCACTTCGACCTCCTCGCGGGCATTCCCGGACGCCTGCTCGGCGGTCAGTCCGTCGGAGAGCATGACCCGGCAGAACGGGCAGCCGACCGCGATCTGATCGGCTCCGGTCGCGACCGCTTCCTTGGTGCGGTTGAGGTTGATCCGCTCACCGATGTTCTCCTCCATCCACATCCGGGCCCCACCGGCGCCGCAGCAGAAGGAGCGTTCGGAGTTGCGGGGCATCTCGGTGAACGTCGTGTCGGGGATCGCGCCGAGGAGTTCGCGCGGCGGTTCGTAGACCTGATTGTGTCGGCCGATGAAGCACGGGTCGTGGTAGGTGATCGTCTTCGTGGTTTCGGCTGTCTCCTGCGGCGGCACCGGCGTGAGCCTGCCCTCGCGGACCAGCCGATTGAGCAACTGGGTGTGGTGCACCACCTCGAGCTCCACGCCGAACTGGCGGTACTCGTTCTTGAGCGTGTTGAAGCAGTGGGCGCAGGTGGCGACGACCTTCGTGGCCTTGGCCTCGGTCAGGGTTTCGGCGTTCTCCATCGCGAGGCCGGCGAACACGAATTCGTTGCCCGAACGCCGGGCCGGGTCGCCGGTGCAGGTCTCCCCCTTGCCGAGCACGGCGAAGTCCACCCCGGCCAGGTGCAGCAGCTCGGCGACGGCCTGGGTGGTCTTCTTGGCCCGGTCCTCGTACGCCCCGGCGCAGCCGACCCAGAACAGCCACTCCACCTCGGTCAGGTCCTCGACGTCGACGCCGACCTGCTTGACCTCGAACGGGAGCTCCTTCGCCCACGCCATCCGGGCGTTGGCGGCCATGTTCCAGGGGTTGCCCTTGTTCTCCAGGCCCTTGTACAGCCCGTTGAGTTCCTTCGGGAAGTCCGACTCGATCATCACCTGGTGCCGGCGCATGTCCATGATGTGATCGACGTGCTCGATGTCGACCGGGCACTGCTGGACGCAGGCGCCGCAGGACGTGCAGGACCACAACACGTCCGGGTCGATCACCCCGAACACGTCCTCGCCGCCGACCAGTGGGCGTTCGGCCTCGCGGAGCACCGGGTCCGGCAGATTGACCCGGGTGCTCTCGGCGGCCTGCAGATACGGCGCCTTCGCGTACGCATGATCGCGCAGGTTCGTGATCAACAGCTTCGGCGACAGCGGCTTCTCGGTGTTCCAGGCCGGGCACTGGGACTGGCAGCGGCCGCACTCGGTGCAACTGGTGAAGTCCAGCAGACCCTTCCAGGTGAAGTCCTCGACCTTGCCGACCCCGAGCGCAGCATCCTCGTCCAGGTCCTCGATCTCGGCGAAGTCGAGCGGCTTGCCGCCCACCATGATCGGCGACAGCTCGCCGAGCGCCTGACGGTCCGGGCTGCGCTTGAACCAGATGTTCACCCAGGCGGTGAACCGATGCCAGGCCACCCCCATCGTGATGTTGCGGGAGATCACGATCAGCCAGGTCATCGAGATGACGATCTTGACCATCGCGACCGCGAAGACCAGGTTCGCCAGAACCGCCGGTGCCAGACCGGCGAGCGGAACTCCGAGGAACCAGGTCAGCGGGAAATCCCAGCGACTCACCTCGCCATCCCCGCCCTGCAGCGCGAACTCCAGCCCGCGCAGGATCAGCCCGCAGATGACCACCCCGGCGATCACGGCCTCGACGAAGTACGCCTGCCAGAACGTGGACCCGAAGAACCGGCTCCGCCGCCCCTCCGAGCGCGGATGATGCCGCTGCCGCACCAAGATCAGGTAGCCGATGCCGATCAGGGTCAACCAGGACACGATGTCGGCCCACCACTCGAACACGATCCAGTGCCCGATCACCGGCAACGCGAACGTGGGATCGAAGAGCTGCCCGTACGCCGTGGCGACCAGCGAGCTCAGCGTGATGAAGCCCACGAAGACGAACCAGTGCATCACCCCGATCGGACCCCACTGCAGCATCCGGGTGTGACCGATCGTCTCCTCGAACATCGTCCGCCAGCGTCGACCCGGCCGCTCCGAGCGGCCGACACTCGGTTGACCCAGCCGGATCACGGAGAGCATCCGACGCACCGCGAGGACCGCGAGGACGACCGCGACCGCAGTGATGGCGAGCGACACCACGATCGCCACGAGCTGCACGGCTGGAGTCCTTTCGTCGACCGACCGGCTTGCTACTGGTCAGTAACTTAGCCAGTCATCTCGACTCTAGCCGGTGCCGCTGACGGTCGGCGCGGAGGCGTCAGGACAGCGTGCCCAGCACGTCGACGATGAAATGCACGGTCGCGCTGGCGTAGACGTTGATCAGCCGGTTACCGGACAGGCCGACCAACAGCCCATTCGCGATCGCGGCGCCCTGACCGCCGAAGTTGATCGAGGACGTCGTGGGCGCCGCGGCGTGCGCGCCGTACACCCGCAGATAGCCGTTGGCCGAGGCTCCGACCGCGGCAAGATTGATGACCAGCCCTGAGCTACCGGGCGGCGCAATGGCCAGCGGAACGGCGATGGTTCGGGTCTTGCCCGCCGGCAGGATTCCGGCCGCCGGATTCCGACTGTCGTAAACCCGGTACGGAACGTCGCGCAGGCTGACCGCGCCGCCGCCGCTGAAGCCGGCCCGGGCTCCGACGATCTCGGCATTCTGGGGGGCGCTGTTCGAGATGAACGTCAAGATCAGCTTGGATCCGGCCGAGTAGGCGACCTGGTAGGTGCTCGGAATCACGATGCGTCGGACCTGCGGGCCGCTGCTCGCGGGGTAGTTGGTGACGGACGCCTTCGCGAGCGTGAAGATTCCCGGGCGCCAGACAGCGGCCGACAACTCGACGCCGGCGCCCGGGTTGAAGTAGTACCACTCGACATCGCGCAGGATCGCGCCGGCCGGAATGTCCAAGGTCGCCATCATGATGCCGGCGCTGGAGCTGAAGCCGGTCGCGGCGAGAAGGCGCCAGTTGTCCTCCCCGACCGGCTGGAAGTCCGCGAAGCTGACGCCTCGGTAGCTGTAGCCGCTGAGCGGATCGGACCGCTGGGCCGCCAATGGATCCGGGCCGGACGCATCGAGGAAGCGGCTCCAGTCCTTCGGCTGCGGGCTCGGTTTGGCCTCCGCGGTTTCGGTGCCACGCAGGCTGGCCGCCACCAAGGCGGTGGCTCCCGCGCCCAGCAGGAGTCGGCGGCGGGCGATATCGGCTGGGCTCGGCGACCCGGGGGTGTCATCCATGGCATTCACCTACTCGAACCAGACGGCGATTGCCACGCTAACGATCCGAGGCGCCCGGGCTCCGGTTTCGGACTTGTCAGACGCGATTGACAAGTCGGGCAACTCAAGTCAGGCCCGCCGCGGAAGGGGCAGGACGGATCACCTCACGTCAGGTCGAGTTCGAGCGCGGATCCCACATCCGGGTTGTCGGTGAAGTAGCCGTCCATGCCGGCGGCGAGGAAGGTACGGATCTCTGCCTCGAGATCGCCCGGGGCGGCGGGGTCGGTGCCCACGTCTGAAGTCGGCCGGCAGGAAGTTGTTCTCCCGTCGGAAGGTCCAGCCGATCACGGTCAAGCCGGCCGCGTGGGCGTCCGGGATGGCGCGGGTCTGCGGCAGCAGGAAGCCCTGTCTGTCGCGCGGGATCATCAGGTTCTTGCAGAGGCCGACCGCGTCGGCGTACTGGCGATCTCGGCGAGGCCGGCGGGGGTGGCCAGGTAGGCGTAGGTGCGCGGATCACCGGCGGCCTCGAGGTCGTAGGGCGGCCGCTGCAGTTGATCAACTGCGAGAGCCGCGACCGGGGTGAGCCGGTTGAGTCGTTGCAGATTCCCGACCTCGAAGCTCTGGATGACCACCGGGGCCTGGGCGGCGATTCAGCCCGGCGGCCGTCAGGTCGCCGAGCAACGGGGGCTCCATCGGGAGGCCGATGGAGGCGAAGTGACTCGGGTGCTTGGTTTCCGGCGTGACCCCGACCCGCTCGCCGCTGCAGGTACGGGAATGCCGGGCCAGATCGAGCACCTCGGCCAGGGTGGGAATCGGATACAGGCCGTCGAAGGCGGTGTTGGCCGGGCGCAGGTCCGGAACTCGCTCCTTCGCTCGCAGCGTGCGCAGCTCGGCCAACGTGAAGTCCTCGGTGAACCAACCGCGGACCGGATCCCCGTCGATGGTCTTGAGGACGCGCCGAGCGGCGAACTCCGGGTTCGTCGCCACGTCCGTCGTGCCGCTGATCTCGTTCTCGTGGCGAGCCACCGCCACGTTGTCCTTGGTGAGGACGATGTCCGGTTCGATGACGTCGGCACACTGCCGGATGGCCAGGGCATACGACGCGAGGGTGTGCTCGGGTCGGTAGCCGCTGGCGCCGCGATGGGCGATCACCGTGCCTTCGGCCTCGACCCGAGGCACTATGGCGCGCGGGTCGACGATGATCATCTCGGTGTCGTCGGGGTACCCGGCTCGGCGGGCGGCGTTGCTCGGGTAGTTGTTGTCGCTGGCGATCAGGAGCTTGCCGTTGGGCAGCGGAACCAGCGTCTCGACGGACTGCAGTCCGAACGCGAACGGATCGCCGGTGCCCCATCCGCCGCCGGCGGCCAGTCCGGCGGGGTTGTCGAGCTTGAGGAGATCGACGACCAACCTCTTGGCCAACATCCCGGACCGGTCCGTGCGGTTCAGATTCACCCGGTACACGCGCTTGGTCACAGCCCGTTCGCCGTCGTAGTCATCGCGCTCGAGCACCAGCAGGGTCTGGCCGCGGATCAGCTGGGCGTCGGCGACCAGATTGGCGTCGGTGTCGACCCGGTAGTCCCAGGTCCGCCCGGTGTAGCGGCCTCGCCTGGTGTCGAACTCCGAGATCACCCGGCGTCGCCCGTCCGTCTCGGGAGTCAGCGCCTTCTCCAGGATCGGATAGAGGAAGCGGCCCTTGCGCGACCTGGCGGTGGCCTCGAAGCCGCCGCTGCGCTGGGTCACCGTCGGCGTGCCGTCCGGCAACGGGTTCTGCGGCGATCCTCCGCGCGGGAAAGGGACCGGCCGGCTCAGCACCCGACCGCGGGCGTCGACATGAAGCAGGAAGGGGCCGAACTCCTCTCCGATCCAGAAGCTGCCGTCCGGCATCCGCTGGAGTGACTCGATGTCGAAGTCGTCGCCGGTGAGCAGACGCGCCGGTGTTCTCTCGACGATGGGAAAGTTGACCCGACGGTACGGGTCGCGCAACTGATGATGCGCAGGATCTCGATGCTGCCGGGGCCACCCGCGGCCCGTTCCCAGCGCGGCCGGATCAGGTAGATCCGGAGCAGGAAGTCCGCCGAGTTCCCCTTGGCACCGAAGCCGTTGTCCGGCATCGCCCAGAAGGTGCCGTTGGCGTTCGCCACGGCGGCGGAGAAGCCGGGAATCACCTGCCCGTCGAACGGGCCCTTCCGGCCGTTGGCTTCCGCGGCCAGCGCGCCGGACGGCGGTCCGGGCGCCAGGTAGTCGGCCGACAGCGTCGCCCGGGCCACCAGCCGAGGAAAGACGACGTTTCCGGCCGGGACCCCGGCCGGCTCCGTGGCCGGACCGGTGGACGGCTCGTCGGGCGCCGCGTGCGCCGGGACGAGCGTGGTAACGAGGATCAGACCGAGGACGACGGTTCCGACCGCGATCAACCGGCGACGTGGATCCCGACGGGTCGGGGCCGGCTGGGAACTGGACCACAGAGACATGTCTCACTCCAGGATCGGGGGCAGCCACGATCCTGCTGCGGTGGAGCGGAAGCCCGCAATGCGTAAAACGGCGTACTCGCCGTACCGGATGCGCCATGCTTGTCCGATGGGGGTGGAGACCCGGGCGCGCCGAGCACCAACGCGACTCCGATCGGGCCCGCCGGCCGGCGCCGCGGCACGCGCCACCATGACTTCGGCCCAGAGGATCCTGCAGCTCCAGACCCAGGCCGGTAACCGAGCGGTCGCGCAACTGCTCGGCCGCGATGCCCGCGGCCGCTCCGGTCGCGGCAGCCCTTGCAGCGCAAGACCGGCAGCACCCCGGAGAACCCGCCGGTCACGACCCTGCAACCCCCCGGCTCGTTCAGCGCGGCCGAGTGGACGACCCGGTTCAAGGCCGCGCGGGCGAAGCCGTCGGTCGCCGCGTACGAGCCGCTGTTCCGTGACATCGCCCTGACCGCCGGGATGGCCGCGCTGGGCGGCCCGTTCGCGCCCGGCACGGTGCCGGTCAGCAACGGCACGACCGCGAAGCCGGGTCTGAACATGACCCTCGACACCTCCGGCGATCCGGGCCACACCGGTTGGATCGACAACGCGACGGGAGAGTTCGGCGTCCCATTGAAGCTCAGCCGGAACGCGAAACCGAACGTGTCTGTCGGGATCGTCTTGACGGCGGGGGCCCTGAAAGAGGACAAGGGCCTCTCGCTGCAGACGACCCGGCACGAGATGGTCCACGCCCGGCACAAGCTGAAGGTGCTCGACGCCGTGCGCGCCTGGCAGACGGTGCCGGCGGGCCGGCGTCCCGACTTCGACAGCTGGCTGACCCAGCAGGCGAAGAAGAAGGTCGGACCGATGTCGGCCCTGGATGTCGCGCTCATCCGACTCGGAGCGAAGAACGGCGCCGCCAACACCGAGGTCCTCGGCTACGTCGAGGGCTTCACCAACGACTTCCATCGCCGCCCGGCCACCGCCGCCGACGCCGGTCCGGCGTTCTTCGAACTGCTCGGCGTGGTCGAGACCCGGAAGCTCTTCACCTGGAAGCAGGCCGACGCCGCCGTGCAGGCCGAGGCGCTGACCCGCCTGCAGGAGTACCACGCCACCCTCGACCCCGCCCGCCGCCGGGTCTGGAAGGAATGGCTCGACCGGCAGCGATCGAGCCTCGGCGCTCAGGACGCCACCGGGCGCCGGGACTTCTTTGCCCGGCTGTCCGCCTTCGTGGTCTGACGGCCGAGGTCGTCACCCGGTCCGGCCGACCCGCCGCCTGGACCGCCGGGGCCACAGTGTGGTCACGATCTCGGTCACCTCACCGATCCGGAGCGCTCGCGCGAGCACGAAAAAGGCGCCGATCGCCACCACCGCGGCGACCGCGAGAGTGCCGGCGCGCACCAGTTGGCTCGGCATCAGCGACTCGACCCACCAGACAACCCCTCCGACGACCAGCGCTCCCGGTAGGACGGCGACGGCGAGTCGCATCGACAGCCGCGCCAAAGGCCGCAGAGCCAGGGCTCGGAGATCCCGCTGCAGGCGACGCAGCGAGACGACGACACCGACTGCGTAGGCGAGCGTGTAGCCACCGGCCAGACAGGCGGCGACGAGGGCGGCGACGTCGACGACGACAGCCAGCGTGACGCCCAACGCGACGTTGAGGACGGTGATCAGCACCTGGAGGAAGAACGGCGTCCGCGTGTTCTCCATGGCGTAAAAGGCGCTCTGGCAGACGTACTGACAGGTGAACGGCACCAGGCCGACGGCCAGCACCATCAGCGCCCAGCCGGCGTAGTCGGCGTCGCGCTGACCGGCACCGAATCCGAACACCAGGCGGGCGATCGGGAGGCCGAAAATCACCAGGCCGACCGATGCCGGCAGCAACGCAGTCAGCGCGAGCCGCAACGTCCGGGTCACCTCGGCCGCGGTGCCGGCCCGGTCGCCGGCGAGCGCCAGCCGGGAGGCGCTGGTTAGCATCGCGGTCGCCAGCGACACGGTGATCAGGGAGTGGGGGACGATCCACAGCGCGTACGCGTAGGTGTAGGCCGCGACGCCTCCGCCCGAGCCTTGCACCGTGGCGGCCGACGCGACCCTGTTGATGATCACGAACCCGGCCTGATTGACGAGCACGAAACCGAGGGCCCACTTCGCGAGCCGGACGGTCTGGCCGAGTCCGCTGTGTCGGAAGTCGAGGCGCGGCCGGAAGCGGAAGCCGACGGCGCGGAGATACGGAACGAGCACGGCGGCCTGGACCGCGATGCCGAGGGTGGACCCGACGCCGAGCAGCAGCTCCTGGCCGGTTGTGAACGGTGCGCCCGAGTTCGTCTGGCCGAACACCGCCCAGAACATCAGCAGTACCCCGATCGACACGAGGTTGTTGGCGATCGGGGCCCACATCATCGGTCCGAACCGGTCGTGGGCGTTCAGTACCTGGCCGACCAGCACGAACACGCCGTAGAAGAACACCTGCGGCATGCAGTAGTACGCCAGCGCGATCATCGAGGCGTACTGTGCGCCGAGCTGCGGTTCGCGCCACCCGCCGGCGGTGAACAGGTCGATGATCAGCGGAACGGCCAGCGTCAGCGCGAGAGTGATCACGAAGAGGACGATCACTCCGCCGGTGAGGATGCGGTTGGTGTACGCCGCGCCGCCGTCGTGGTCGTTGCGGACGGCTCGCACGATCTGCGGGACGAGGACGGTGATCAGCACACCTCCGGCCAGCAGGATGTACATGCTGTTGGGGATGGTGTTCGCCACCGCGAACATGTCGGCCTGACGGGTGCCGATCCCGAAGAGGTACGCGAGCAACACGAACCGCCCGAACCCCATCACCCGCGAAATGAGCGTGCCGACGACCATGATCGCGCTCGCCGAGATCAGCCGGCGGGACGCCCCTTCGTCGCTGGCTGAGTCAGCCATCGATTCAGCCGCCGATTCAGCCGCCGAATCAGCCGCCAGGTCAGACACGCTGCTTCAGTCGTCGTCGGGCAGCACGAAGACCGCCGAGGGCGTTCCACTTCAGCGCGCCGGCGAAGTCTCGGGCGTGCTCGACGGCGGTGTAGTCGCGCGGGGACTCGGCGACGACGACGGCGCGCTGCAGGTCGTGCCGGCAGTCGGCCAGCACGTCGGAGAAGTTGCGCCGGATCGGCCCGGCCGCGTCGTAGCCGAACGAGCGGTAGATCCCTGCGAAGAGCGGTCGGTAGAGCCGGATCCGTTCGTGCAGGCCGCTGGAGTGGGACATGGGATTCTTGTGTCGTCGAGCAATGTAATCGGGGAGCACGTCGGAGAACGCGTCCCGCAGGATCGCCTTCTCGTAGCCGTCCCGGACCTTCATCGACAACGGAATGCGCATCGCCAACATCAGCAGGTCGAGGTCGAGGTACGGCACCCGGGCCTCGACCCGGTTCCCCATGCTGGTGCGATCGACGCGCTGCAGCTCGGTACGGCTCAGGTGCCTGATCTTGTGCAAGAACAGCGCTCGGGCCTGCTCGGGATCGATCGCACTGTACATGTTGTAACCGCCGAACAACTCGTCCGAGCCGTCGCCCGTCAAGACGATCTTGATGCCGCTGCGGCGCACCTCCTGGAAGAGCCGCAGTGACACCACGGCGTTGATGATGTCGCCGTACTCGGTTGCTTCGCTGACGCGAATGGCCTCGCGAACGTCGGCTCTGCCGATGTCGCCTGGACGCAGCGTGACGATCTCGTGCCGGACCCCGAGGTCGGCGGTGAGCCGCCGGGCGTAGGCGACGTCCTCGCTGTCGTCCGTACCGATCGTGAACGCCACGCAGTCGGGATGCAGCTCACGGACGTGCAACAGGGTCAGGGAACTGTCCAGCCCACCCGACAGCACAACGCCCACGGGCAGATCGGTGTCGACGCGGATCCGGATCGCCTCCCGGTAGGTGCTGCGGACGAGCCGGCGGGCCTCCTCCGGGTCTTCGATCATCGGTTGACCCTCACCCAGCCGCAGCAGGTCCACGTAGGGATGCAGTTGCGGAGCCGACCCCGGCTCGGCCCAGCCGCAGTGCCCCGGAGCCAGCTCGTGCACGGTGCCGGCGGGCGGCAGCACGTTGGACCCGACCAGCGCCTTGATCTCCGACGTGACGGCCAGCCGGCCGTCCGACAGCGACCAGTACAACGGTTTGACCCCGGCCGGGTCCCGGGCCAGGAACACCCGGCCGACCTGCCGGTCGACCACGGCGAAGGCGAACTCGCCCCGGAACCGCAGCAGCGCATCCTCACCCCAGGCCAGGACGGCCTCGAGCACTACTTCGGTGTCGCTGGAGGAGCGCAGGGTCCGGCCCTCGGCGATCAGCCGCGAGCGCAGCTCGGCGAAGTTGAAGACCTCCCCGTTGTAGGTGAGCGCCCACCGGCCGTCCGCGGACAACCACGGCTGCACCGCCCGGTCCCGGTCGACGATGCGCAACCGGTGGGTGCCGATGAGCAGGTCGCCGTCGGCCAGGGTCTCCTCGACCTCACCGCGCGGCGCGGCGGCCGCCATCATGGCGGCGAAGCTCGCGTAGTGCGCTCCCGCGTCCGCCCCCGTCAGCAGCGCTATTCCACACACCGGCGGCGTCAGCCCCTCAGGTCGCTCGCCGCGGCGGCGTAGCGTGCCACGTGGTCCGGGCTCAGGCACAGGTGCCACGCCTGCCCCTCGTCGATGACGTTCAGAACCCCGCGGTCCCGGTACTCCAACAGAATGGCGTGCAGCGTCTCGGCGGCCCCGAACGTCTCGTACCAGGTGGACTCGACATCGACCGCGAAGCCGGAGCAGTGGGAACTGGGCAGCAGGGCAAAATAGCCGAGGTCGGCGAGATGGCGCTGATGCTCGACGCTGCGCACCATGCTGTTCACCCACAGCGGCGGAGTGCCGACCGGCGCCCGATCCCGCAAGACGTCCGCGATCTCGTTGAGCACCGCCACGATCTCGGCCCGCGCGACGAGGAACTTCATCCCCGCCACCCGCGGTCGCCGCCGCGGTATCGCGCGCTTCAGCACGTAGTCGCGACCTCGGCCCCACCAGCCGACGGGCTGGACGGCGAACGTGAAGCGCAACGCCCCGGCTTCCCGCAACTCCAGCAACCCCAGGAGTTCCGGTGCGCCGTCGACGGCAGCCTGATCCTCGTACGGGGCGAGGTCGGACCACCAGGCCACGTCGATCTGCTGCAACAGCAGGATGCGCACCCGGCCGACGTTGCTGAGGGGATTCGAGGCCAGCCCGGGTTGCGCGTCGGCGAGTTGTTCCCGGACCGACTCGAGCAGTTGGGAGCGAGTACCGGGGAGCCGGTCGATGATGTCGGCTGCGTCGGTCCCACCCAGCTCGGCGTCGAGTACGGCGACGGCCCGCTCGACGTCGTCATGCGCCTCAAGCGAGGCGCTCATGGCGGCTACCGCCTCATGTACCCGGAGGTGAAAGGGGACCAGCTGCCCGACCCTCCCCCGCTCGTCGACCACGGAGAACAACCTATACAGCGCAGCGTCGCCGGCCCGTCAGGTGATCTCGCGCCGCGGGGAACGTGGTGGAAGGATTGGTTCCCGTGACGCTGGCGATGGATGATCGCTTCGCGGGTGTGGCTGCCCTGGTCACGGGAGCAGGTCACGGGATCGGACGGGCCTGCGCCGAACGGCTCGCGGCCGAGGGCGCGCGGGTCGCGGTCGCCGACTTGGATCTGGCGGCCGCTGATGAGGTTGTCGCCGGGCTCGCGGAACGAGACGGCGATGATGGTCACCTGTCGCTGAGGCTGGATGTGACGGACACCTCGTCGGTGGAGGCGGCGATGGGCCGGGCGGTCCAGCAGCTAGGCGGCTTGGACGTCTTGATCAACGTTGCCGGGGGCGACACCCCGCACGGCAGCTTCGAGAGCATCCCTGACGACGTGTGGACCGCGATGCTGGAGCTGAACCTGATGAGCGTGGTCCGCTGCTGCCGGGCTGCCGTCCCGCACCTGCGGAGCAGCCGGAACCATCCAGCCATCGTCTCGGTCAGTTCGGTCAACGCGCTGCTCGCCCTCGGCAGCGATCCCTACTCGGCGGCCAAACTCGGCGTGCTCGGCCTGTCCCGGAACCTGGCCGCCGAACTCGGCCCGTCCGGGATCCGAGTCAACGCGGTCGCGCCGGGCACCGTCCGGACCCGGGTGTGGGATGAGCAGCAGGGTGGTGCCGACCGGATGACTGCCCTGTACCCGCTGGGCCGAGTCGGTGAACCCGCCGACGTCGCCGCGGCCGTCGCGTTCCTCGCGTCCGCGGATGCCGCCTGGATCACCGGACACACGCTGCCGGTGGACGGTGGCCTGCTGACCGGCCACCGTCCACTCTGAGGGGCCCAGAGGACGGTCTAGCGGAGCGAATACAGGTCGCCGGCCGCTCGGATGTCGTCGCGGTCGGAGGACCGCGCGGAGGGAACGTGCTCGGCGGGCTTCAGCACCAGCAGGAGCAGCAGGATGACGGCAATACCGATGAGAACGATCATGGCAGTAATCTTGCCGTCATCTCATTGCTGCCAACAGTGGCTGATGTGCCTTGGTTCGCAACATTCCTGCCACTAGACTGTTCGGATGCCTCTGCAGCGAGTCAGTGTCGTGTTGGTGGAGCCGGTCGCCGTCTTCGAGTTCGGGGTGGCGGTCGAGGTGTTCGGCATCGATCGGACCGACGACGGTGTCCCCCGACTCGACTTCCGGGTTTGTGCGCTCGAGCCCGGCCGTCCCCTGGCCACCGACGACACCGGCTACTTCACCATCTCACCGACCTGCGGCCTGGACGCCGTCGCGGGCAGTGACCTCGTCATCGTGTCGGCGACGCCGATCCGTGAGGACGAGGAGTACCCGGCCGAGATCCTGGACGTACTCCGGGAGGCATCGGAGTCGGGCAGCACGCTGCTGAGCCTGTGCTCGGGATCGTTCGTGCTCGGCGCCGCCGGCCTGCTCGACGGCCGTCGGTGCACAACCCACTGGATGTACGCCGAGGAGATGCAGCGGCGCTACCCCACCGCGCGGCTCGAGCCCAACTCCCTGTTCGTCGAGGACGGCACGATCATCACCAGTGCGGGAACTGCGGCCGGGATCGACGCCAGCCTGCACCTCGTCCGCCGCGAACTCGGCACGGCGATCGCGACGAAGATCGCTCGCCGGATGGTCGTGCCGCCGCAGCGCGACGGCGGCCAGCAGCAGTTCGTGGACCTGCCGATCCCGGTCTGCACGACCGACAGCCTGACACCGGTGTTGACCTGGGTGCTCGCGCACCTCGACCAGCAGCACACGGCTTCCTCGCTCGCCCGCAAGGCCATGATGAGCGACCGGACCTTCGCGCGCCGGTTCGTGGCCGAGACCGGTACGACGCCGCACAAGTGGTTGACCCAACAGCGGATCCTGGCGGCCCGCAGCCTGCTCGAGGAGAGCGACCTCGGCATCGAGCAGATCGCGGGCCGGGTGGGCTTCAACTCCGCCGTCGTGCTGCGCGAGCACTTCCGGCGTGGAGTTGGGCTGGCGCCCCAGGCCTACCGACAGCGGTTCGGCTGCGTCGCGCCGGAGGACGAGTCTTTGTCGGCCTGAGGGGCTCAGAGTCCGAGCCCGCGGCGCCCGATCTCGTTCAGCTGCTCGGGCTGGAACCGGTTCGACCACGCGACCTCGTAGTCCTCCTGCGGGAAGTCGTACGGGCTCTTGCCCGCCAAAAAGGCTTCGCGGACCAGCGCGGCGTACTCGTCGTTCTTCTGACACTTCGGGGCAGCCGGGATGTAGATCACGTTCCCCCAACCCTGCTGGTCGCTCACCGGTGCGACCGAGTGGATCATGTCGCAGTGCCACCAGACCGAGTCGCCGGGCTGCACGTCCGGGATCGAGGATGCGGCGTCGACCAGGATCTGGTGCCACTTCTCGCTGGCCGGGAAGGTCCGGTTCGGCTGCACCGAGCACATGTCGTCCTCGGCCACGTCAGCGAGCAGCGGCCGCAGCATGAGATAGGCCATCGCCCGCGGGATCGGCACCGTGTGCAGCACGCCCTGGTCGTTCGGCATCTCGCTCAGCGCCGTCCAGCCCTGGAAGGTGCGGAAGGCCGAGCACATGGTCGAACCGGGGTACTGCGCGGCCTCGGTCCGATAAGCGGCGTCCCAAGGGTCGTACGACGCGAAGTCCCCGTCGAACAGGTGCCGGAAGTGCAGCTGGTACCCCTCCGTCATCCACAGGTCGAGGGTGCCCGGGTCGAGATGGGTGCCCAGACCGCCGGAGTTGGCGCCCGGTGGACGGCGGCGGATCCGGTCGGGGTAGAGCGAGTCGGCGTCCGGGTCGAACCAGGACCGGCCTTCGCTCTCGGCGGTCCATTGTGAGTTGAGGAAGCCCTGGACCGCGGCCATCCGCGGGTGCTGACGGGCCTCCATCTGGGCGCCCGACCAGTAGATCGGATAGATCTCGGGCTTGCTCATCTCCGCGCTCAGGGTGCCGAAGAAGTCGTCGGCCGGGCCGGTGTAGTTCTCGAAGAACCGATTGGAATCGACGTAGTCCACGACCTCGGCGTCCCACTGTTCAGCCTGCTCGCGGGGGAAATGCCCGCGGACGACCACGCAACCGCGCCGCTTGACCAATGCCAGCGTCTCCGATGAGACCGTCCCGGCTTCGATGTCGGCGAAGTCGACGATCGGCCAGACCTCTTCCCCGCGCGCCTTGGTGGCGGCGATGTCGGCCGCCTCGGTCCGCAGGTGGTCCTCGATCTCGGCCACCACGTCCTCGACGGTGCGACCGTGCGCCTCGATCCGCGCCCGGATCGCCGCCTTGATCGCGGCGATGGCCGACGGGATGTCTTCCGGGATGGTCTCCCAGTGCGGCAGCCCGGTCCTGGCGCTGATCGTCCCGCCGGTCTCGGTCTGGGTTTCGGTTGGGCTGTCAGCGGCCGTCGTCGTCATCGAAGCTTCCGTTCTCACTAGGATCTGGTATCGGATTGAGGTAATAGTAAAGACTCCTTCCATTTGATCGCAAGGGCCATCCGGTGTGACCCGCGTCACATGACCCGAGACTAGGCAGGAGACGAGGAATGGCCGAGCCTGAGGCGGCGCTGCCGAGTCTCGATCTCGTTCGCCGCCTCACCGATCGGCACGTCCTCGGGCAACTCATTCACGAAGGTGCGCTGACCCGGGCGGAACTGGCCTCACGTACCGGGATCTCCAAGCCGACCATGTCCGAGAGCGTCCGCCGGCTGGAGGCTGCGGGGCTGGTGGCCGAATCCGGCAAGCAGTCGGGGAAGCGCGGACCGAGCGGCACGATCTATCGGCTCCACGCCGACGCCGGGTTCGCTCTCACGCTCAGCATCGGGCCGGCCGGCGTGATCGCCGAGACCTGCGACCTCCGGGGCGAGACGTTGCGCCGGGCGGACTCCCTCGTCCGCGGCCCGGTCGCGGCCGCGGCCCTCGTGCCGGTGCTCCGGGGGCTGGTCGACGACGTCGTCCGCGGCCTGCCGGGCCGCGCGATCAGCAGCTGCATCAACGTCGCCGGCCCGGTCGACCAGCGCACCCAACAACTTGTCCGGCTGCCCAACTCGCCGTACTTCCTGGACAACTTCGACCCCGTGGGCGCCTTCCGTGGCGAGGTCGACGGGACGATCCGGATCGACAACGACGTCAACTGGGCCGCCACCGCCGAGCACGCCGAGGGCCGGGCCGTCGGCCTCGACGACTTCCTGTACGCCTACCTCGGGCCCGGCATCGGCAGCGCAATCTACGCGGGCGGCGATCTCGTCCGCGGTCACCGCGGGCTGGCCGGAGAGATCGCCAACGTCCTGACTGTGGGTCCATCCGGTCGGACCCGGCGGCTGGCGGACTGCTTCGCCGACTGGGACCTGCGCGAGCCCGGTACCGAGGCGATCGACCTGACCAAGATCACCGCGGTGCTGACCGGCGGGGACGAGGTGCTCTCCGAAGAGATCGCGCGGGCCGTGGCGTCGGCCCTGTGTTCACTCGCCGACGCCCTCGATCCTGAGATCATCCTCGTCGGCGGACCCTGGGGCACCATCGGCAAGCTGAGTCGGCGGATCGCCGAGCTGGTCGACGCCGACCCGACCACCTACGCCTCGGTGCATCCCGTGTCGCTCGGCGCCGACGCGGCGCACCGCGGTGCCCGGGCCCGGGCGGTCGCCGGTGCCCGGGAACGGCTGCTCGAGCAGATCGCCTGAGGTGGTCGGCGCGGCGGACTCAGTGGTGGACGGCGCGGTGTCGGGCCAGGACGTCCAGGCCGAAGTCGGAGCCGGGATTGCGCCACACCGAGTGGGCGTGGTTGGCCCCGCCCTGGGTGTTGTCCCATTCGATCAGCAGCTCCGGTCCCTGGATCCGGTAGTAGTGCGGCCGGCCCGCCTCGGTCGAACCGGCCCACGCGATGTGCACCGGGTCGAGGGTCTCGTCGGAGCGGTACCGACCGGCCTGCGAGGTGCCCTCGGGGGCCCGGTCGAGATAGGTCCCGAGGACCGCCCGGAGCAGTTCCCGCTGCTCGGCGTCCAGGTCGGCCGCGGGCACGCCCTTCGGGCGGGTGGTGTAGGCGACGACTTCGTGATCGGCGGGGCTCAGCCCGGCCAAGTTGTCGAGGCCGTCGCTCGTTGCCCGCAAGGCGGCCTGCTGCGTGGGATCGGAGAACGGAGCACGCCAGATACCGGTCATCGGGACCACCTGGTCACCCTCGGACAGCGAGGTCCGGTTGCCGGTGACGAGGTCCGACGGCACCTTGCCCAGCAGCACCGCCCGCTGCCGCAGTTCGGCGGGCAGCGAGCGGACCAGTTCGCGGGCAAGATCCTCCACCAGCGCCAGCGGCCGGCTCACCGCACCGCCGAGCAGCGGCGCGACGGCCGGATTAGCGCCCAGGAACAGCGGCGTCGACGACACCAGCACGCCGTCGACGACGAGGTTGTTCAGCGAGACGTGGTGACCGCCGAACCGCCAACCCCACGGGCGGGGTTCGCCCGGCTCGCCGAAGACCCGGAGGAAGTACATGCCCGGATCGCGGCCGCGTTCCCGGTCGAACAACGAGGCGAAGCCCTCGGCCTGATCGAGCACGTTCTCCAGGCCCATGATCGTCGCCACCGTGACGTACGCGGGCGCGGACAGACCCGAGGAGACCAGCCGCATCGCCGCCCGCTGCTGGCGCCGGGCGCTGCTGGTGCACCGTCAGTCCGCCGTGGTCGGTCGGGGTGTAGAACCAGCGCCTCCGCTCCGCATCGGACGCGCCGTCGACCGGTCCGGCGCCGACGGCGACCGACCCGCTGCTCGGCGTCGAGCAGCTCCAACCAGGTCCGCGCCGCACCGGCCATGGTGTCGGCCACCCGGCGCCGGGCGGCAAGATCATCCTCGAGCTCGACGGCTCCACTCATGATCGGAATCTAGCCCACGCCGCGGCCGCCGTCTCCCTCGTGATCCAGCGGCTGCGCCGAATCGCCTGACGCCTCGTGGTGGTGGAAGGACGACGAGATTGTGCTCGCCGGGTCAGAGCCAGTCGAACTTCAACGGTGACCTGGTCAAGTCGATCTTTCCGACGGCGAGACCGGACACGGTTCCCCGACACGTTCCACGCTGACCGCTGAAGCGGCAGTCACCGGAGATCCGCACCTTGAACTTCATGGAGAGGGCCGGACCGCGGTTCGCGTCCATGATGACCTTGGCCTTCTTGAACGGATCGGCGCCGGACCGGGTCCAGTTCACCCCACCGTTGATGTAGCGGTAGGTGGAGTTCGTCCATCGGAACGGGCAGTTGGCCGGTCGCGGGGAATCCGAGTCCAGGCAGTCGTTCCAGCTCTCCCTCGCCTCCGCGCGGACCTTCTTGATGCCGCTGCTGGTCAGCTGCCGGCGCAGGCCGTAGACGCCGATGACGAGGTCCGTGGGTGAGCGAACCGTCAGGACGTTGCGGTTGCCGTAGCTCAGGTAGCCGGAGCCGGCGCTGACCGCGTACGAGCCCGGCAGCACCCGGATGGTGTTGCCCGTCACGGTGGCGCCGTTCACTTTCATCGGCACCGTCTTGTGCCGGACGGCGCCGAGGGAGATGTCGTTGACCACCTTGGTCAGCTTCCAGGCGGCTCCGACCTGCTGCACGTCGTAGACGGTGTTGACCGGAGTCCGGCCCAGGTAGTAGCTGGCCCGCACCCGGCGGGTGTTGGGATCGGTGACGGGAGTGACGGTGATCCGCGACATCGGCGCGCGCTTGCGCGAGTCGGCCAGCACGGCGTTGGTCAACGTCGCCTCCCGCCGCTGCGGCCGGGCCGCGTAGCGGAGCGCGGCATCGGCGTTGCCGGCCGCCAGGGCCCGCAGGTAGCCGGTCACCGCGTCGGCGGCGGTCGGACCGGCCGGCGGAGCCGGGGACGGAGGATCGCTCGGACCGGGCGTCGGTGGATCGGTCGGTGGATCGGTCGGTGGTTCCGTGGTCGGCGGGGCCGGTTCGGTCGTCGGCGGTGGGCTGGGCGGCTGGCCGATGACCTCGGTATTACGTCGGACGGCGAACACGATCGCCGTCACCAACAGCACCAGCACGACGGCTGCCGCCGCGATGATGATCGGCAGTTTGCTGCGCTTCTTCGGCGGCTCCCCCGGACCCGGACCGTACGGCTGGTACGGGCCACCGGGTCCACCGGGGCCACCCGGGCCCCCAGGTCCGTACGGGCCACCCGGGCCGGCGGGTCCGCCACCTTGCGGTGGTGGTTGCTGACCGGCGAAAGGTCCGAAGGAGTAGCCCTGACCAGGCGGCGGACCACCCTGGCCAGGCGGCGGACCGTAGGGACCCGGCTGCGGCCCGTAGGGCTGGTTCGGCGGGCCGGGCGGGTAGTTACCTGACATATCGACCGTTCCGGATGAGGGGGCGCATTGGTGGTCGTACTCTAATCAGCCACTGGGTCGATTGCTTCCAAACGCCCAAGATCGCCGGTCCGGACGACGGCCTCCCGGCGTTGGGACAATTCCGGCCGGAGCGGTGGCCAGCCGTATCACGCATGGCCGCCGAAGGCTCCGCATGGCTATGACCGTCACGCTGGCCGGACCCTCGGCAACGATCACGGATCCCCGCGCCGTTGCGAAGGCCGCCACGGCGCTGGCCGACGGCGCGGTCGTGGCCCACGCCTTCGGCAACTTCTACGTCATCACCACCCGGGCCGACGAGGCCATGGTCCGCCGCGTCAATCTGCTGAAGGGCCGGCCGGCCGATCAGGTCGGCTCCATCACCGGACCTCCGGCCGCCCTGCTGGAAACCTGGAACCTGGACCTGTTGCCAGTGGAACTGCCCTACCGCGTCGCGCACAGTCTGCTCGACACGTTCTTCGCGCTCGGCCCGTTCGGATTCCGCGGTCCCGCGGCCGCGAGCGTGCCGAACCACCTGAGTTTCCCCGACGGCGAGCTGGCGACGGCGCAGGTGATAGCGCCCGGGTATCGGTGTCCCTCGAACGCCTTTCTGGCCGCCGCGCGCCGGGCCGTCGGCCACGATCTGCTCTACATCACGTCCGCCAACCGCTCTCGTCACCTCACCGGAGCCGACGATTCACCCGCGCACTGGCGTGTCGACGGGCTGCGCGCGGAGTTCGGCGACCATCCTGGCTTCATGACCGTCGAGCACGCCGACGAGGTCGCCGCCCGGGCCGATTACCCCGAGTACGCGCCGATGTCGACGACGATCCTGGGCCTGCACCGCGTGGTGTACGTCCAAGGCGACGCGCGGCCGCACCTGGTCCTCGAGCGGCACGGTTCGCTGCCCGCCGAGCGGGTGCGGACGGTCCTGGCCGGATTCGGGTACGGCCTCGTCCTCGGGCCCCAGGCTCAAACGCGGCTGCTGAGTCGCGACTACTCCGAGCGGATGTGTGATCGATGAACCCCCGAATCGGGCTGCTGGTGCCCAGCTCCAACGTGACGATGGAGATCGAGCTGCCGAAGCTGCTCCGCTCGCAGGCGCCGAGCTTCCACTCTGCCCGGATGCGGATGACGGCGGTCACCCCGGACGCGCTGGCCGCGATGGACAGCCAGGCCGAGCGGTGTGCGGCCGAGTTGGCCGACGCCGAGTGCGACGTGCTGGCCTACGCCTGCCTGGTCGCGGTGATGGCCCAGGGCCCGGGAGCGCACCGGGTGGCCGAGCAGCGGCTGAGTGAAGCTGCGGGCGGCATCCCGGTGGTCTCGAGCGCCGGGGCGTTGGTGAGGCGGATCCGGGCCAGCGGCGCGAGCCGGGTCGCCATGATCACCCCGTACGCCCCCGCGCTGACCGCCAAGGTCGTGGACTATCTGGCGGCGGAGGACATCGAGGTCGTGGACGCGGTCAGTCTCGGAGTCACCGACAACGCGGCGGTCGGCCGGTTGGACCCGTGGGAACTGATCGGCATCGCCGACCGGCTCGACCGGTCCCGCGCCGAGGCGGTGGTGGTGTCGGCCTGCGTCCAGATGCCGTCGCTGCCGGTCGTACCGATCGTCGAGGCCCGGACCGGGCTGCCGACCCTCTCGGCGGCGACCGCCACCGCCCAGGCAATCGCCAGATCACTCGGGGTGAGCCGATCGGCGAAGGTGCTGCTCGCGGCAAGCTGAGCCGATCCGGGATCGTATGTCCCATGAGCAGAGTTGATCGATCGGCAGGCACCGGCGCCGGCGAACGCCGACTGAACGGACCGCAGACCACCGGGCGGGAGTACCGCGACCTGTCCGAGCCGAAGTACCGGCTGGTGAGCGACATCAACCTCGAGGTGCGGCTCCGAGACGGTGTTCGGCTGTTCGCCGACGTCCACCGCCCGGACGATCCGGCCCGTTTCCCGGCGTTGATCGCCGCCTCACCGTACCCCCGGCAGATCCAAGATCTCGGCGCCCCGATGGGCTTCATCGAGGCCGGGGCCAGCGACTTCTTCGTCCCCCGGGGCTACGTCCACGTGATCGCGAATCTGCGCTCGACCGGCGGGTCGGACGGCACCTTCGGCTTCTTCGACGGCCAGGAACGCCGCGACATGTACGACCTGGTCGAGTGGGTCGCGGCCCAGCCGTGGTGCGACGGCATGGTCGGGATGGTCGGGATCAGCTACTTCGCCATGGCCCAGCTCGAGGCCGCGGTGGAGCGACCACCGCAGCTGCGGGCCATCTTCCCGGTCGCGGTGACGCCCGATCTGTACGAGGCGGCCTACCACCACGGTCTGCTGAGCGCGACCTTCATGGCTCCCTTCCTGTCCGCGATGGGGGTCACCGCCGCCCGGAGTGACGAGTTCTGGCGCGGGCCCCTGCTCGGCGCCGCCCGCCGGATCCTGAACCAGCCGATCCTGCACGAGAGGTTCGCCCGGATGAACGGCGAGGCCGCGGTCGGCGCGCTGCGGTCGGTCCTGCGGGCGCGGTACGACCCGGATCCCTGGGACACGCTGTGGCGCCAGATCGCGTACGAGCACCAGGTCCGCGACGAGTTCTGGGACGAACGCAACGTGTTGGAGCTGCTCGGCGCGGTCGACATCCCGGTCTATCTCGGCTGCGACTGGCAGAACGTCCCGCTGCACCTGCCCGGCACGTTCTCCAGCTGGGCCGCGCTCGGGAACAATCCCAACGTCCGGATGGCCTTGCTCGGCGAGTTCGGTCTGACCTGGCCGTGGGAGAGTCTGCACGTCGAAGCGCTGGCCTGGTTCGATCACTGGCTCAAGGACCGCGACACGGGCATCCTCGACGGCCCCCCGATCCGGTATGTGCTGCCCGGCACCGACGAGTGGCGGACCGCCGAGACCTGGCCGCCCCCGGGCGCCACCCACGCGGCCTGGTCACTGGCGGCCGACGGTTCGCTGAGTCAGCAGAACGGCGACTCCGACGCGATCCGGAGCTACCGCTGCGACGGCGACGGGCTGAACCGGACGCCCAACGCGAACCCCAGTCCGCTGCCCACCGCGCTCAGCTGGCAGACGGCGCCACTCGCGGGCCCCGTCGACGTCGTCGGAGAACTCGAGTTGATCTTGGTCGCGCGCTGTACGGTGCTCGACACGGCCTGGATCGCACTCGTCCAGGACGTCGCCCCGGACGGTGGCACCACGGACGTCACCGCCGGGTACCTGCGCGCAAGTCTCCGCGAGGTGGACGAGGAACGCAGCCGGGTCGGCGCGCCGGTGCTGCCTTGCCGCAACCCGCGGGCCGTCCCGCTGGGGGAGTTCGTGGAGTACCGGATCCCGCTCGTCCCCAACGCCCGCCGATTCGCCGCGGGACACCGGATCCGGTTGATCCTGACCAGTGATGACCGGGATCGCGACGTGCCCGCGATCATGGAGTTCCGGCACGCCCCGGTGGGGACCAGCACGGTCAACTCCGTCTCAGCGGCTTCGCGGCTGCTGTTGCCGATCATGGCAAACTGACGGGTCCGTCAGACCGTGGCCACCACCATCCCGGGCCGGGTGGTGACGGGTTCGTCCATGGCCATCAAGACCGCGCCGGCCTCCGCCAGCGAGACGACCGATCCGATCAGTCGTTGCGGTTGCAATCGCCCGTCGGCGATCAGGTCCAGCATCGCCGGGTACTCCGCCGCAGCCATCCCGTGCGACCCGATGACCTGCAGCTCGTGCCCGACCACGAGTTCCCACGGCAGCGCCGCGGTCGCGGCGGCACCGGTCATCAGGCCGACCTGGAGATGACGCCCCCGCCGTCGCAGGCTGCGGATCGCGGCCATCGCCGTGGCCGCCGAGCCGAGCGCATCGACCGCGACCTGGGCGCCGCCGGACGTCGCCTCCCGGACGAACGACGCCGGGTCGGCCTCCTCGGCTCCGACGCTCACCTCCGCGCCCAGCTCGCTCGCCCATCTCAGCGCGGGTCCGGACGGATCGACGGCGACCACCCGGGCGCCGAGCGCGACCGCAATCATGATCGTCGAGAGCCCGACCCCGCCGCAGCCGTAGACGGCCACCCACTCGCCGGACCGCAGCCGGGCCCGCGCGGTGAGCGCGTGGAAGGCCGTCGCGAACCGGCAGCCCAGCGCGGCGGCGGTGACCGAGTCCACCGCGGCCGGCAGCCGGACCAGATTGAAGTCGGCGGCCCGGACCGCGACCCGTTCGGCGAAGGACCCGGGATGGGTGAAGCCAGGCTGGGTCTGGTCCGGGCAGACCTGCGCGTGCCCCTCGCGGCACCACGGGCAGCGGCCACAGCCGTTGACGAACGGCACGGTCACCCGGTCGCCCACCGCTAACCTCGTGACGGCCGGACCGATCTCCGCGACGACGCCGGCGAACTCGTGTCCCGGGATTTGCGGCAGCGACACCTCTTCGTGCCCGCGCCAGGCGTGCCAGTCCGAACGGCACACCCCCGTCGCCCGGACGGCGATCACGGCGCCGTCGGCCGGGCAGTCCGGCGGTTCGGTCTCGACCAGCCGGATGGGGCCGCCGACGGTGTCGTAGCGCTGCGCGAGCACGTCAGCGAACTCCCGGCTCGAGCAACTCATCCGGCATGTGGACCCTCACTCCCCGCTCGTCCGCGCCTCGCTCGAAGACGTTACCGCGCGGCATCGTGGAGGGTGGCCCTCGCGGCGGTGCTCAGCAGCCGCCACCAGTGTTGCGCAGGAACGCGTGCAACTGGCCGCCGAGGTCGTCCATCGTGGTGAGTGGGATCCGGAACGGCAGCCGGTGGGTACCGGCGCCATCCTCGTCGATCACCGAGATCTCCAGGCCCCAGGCGTCGATCCAGTCCACCGAGACGGCGAGCATGCCCTCGACGGGCAGCGCCAGCGTCCGCGATGCCATCCGGATCAGATCGTCGCCGTGCATGGCGTTGAGGTGACCGCGAACGCTGAGACTGTGGGTGATCACCGGGTCGGGTTCCGCGGCTGCGTACTCGTCGAGATCGATCGACGTCACCTCGCCGTCTCCCGGGTCGGTGACCTGCACCCGGTCCACCCGCAGCCCGATCAGGTGCGAGCGACGCGGTCCGCAGCAGTCGGTGCACTCGGCGTGCTCGAGCCGGAACTGCCGCAGCGCGTTGAGGTACGCGTTGCCGGCGACCGGCCACAACTCGCCCTGCAGCCGTACCAGACCGAGTTCCGGCAGGGCCGCGAGGTCGGTCGCGGCGTGACCCAGATCGAGGAGCTCGTCGCTGGTCCGCCGCTCGACGAGCAGCACCGGAGAGCCGCTGGAGTCGAAGTACGGGGCCCGGCTGAGCTGGTCGGGATGATCGTCGGGACTCGACCAGGACAACCAGCTGCAGGCGGCCAGGGCCGTACGCGCCCGGATGGCCGGGCTCAAGGTGGCGACGACTGCCTGTCGGAGCGAAACCATAAGGTAAGGCTATCCTTAGCTTCGGTCCGGCGGAAGAGCAACCCTGGCTTGACCCCCAACTTTCTCGGAGCCTTCCGACCTGCTGGGTACCGTCGAACATCCAGCCACATGCGAACCAAGCACGAGGAGCACGACGTGAGTCTCATCAAGAACCTCGCCAAGGGTGCGATCTTGGCCAAGGCCATTCAGGTCGCCCAGCGCGAACTGTCCAAGCCGGAGAATCAGGCGAAGATCAAAGCCGGTCTTCGGAAGCTGCAGGAGACCACCCGCCGTCCCTGACCTCGGCCGTTGGCGGGCAGCCCGCCCCCGTCGCCTCCGGCGGCGGGGGCGCGCTCCGCCAGGTGCCGAGAATCGAGCCCAGGATCACCAGCGGGAAGCCGATCAAGAGGCCGGTGGTGACCGGCTCACCCAGGATCAGCGCTCCGAGCAGGATCGCGATCGCCGGATTGACGTAGGTCACGAAGGTCATCCGACTCGGGCCGGCCTCCGCGATCAGCGCGAACATCAGCAAGAAGGCGGCCGCCGTACACACAACGGCCAGCACCGCGATCGACACCACGGCCGACGCCGGGAATCGGGCGGGCCACACCAGCGGTGTGAACGGGGCGTACCCGACCGCCGCGACGATGAGGGATGCGGTCACCACCCCCAGCGGCGGGAGATCACTCAATCTTCGGCTGATGATGATCGGCCCGATCGCGTAGCCGATCGTCACCAACAGCAGCAGGCCGATGGACCCGAAGTCGTCCAGCCGCACGTCGAGACCGACCAGCGCGGCCGCTCCCACGAAACCGATGATCAGGCCCGCGATTCGACGCCGACCGAACCGATCGTCACCGAGCACCACCAGGATCACCGCCGCGATCATCGGCACCACCGCCAGGAACAGTCCGGTGGTCGAGGAGTTCAGCCGGGTCTCGGCGTGACCGAGCAGGAACCACGGACCGACGATCTCGATTCCGGTGTAGATCAGTAGCACCTTCCAGTGCCGGAGCACGGGCCGCAATGCGTCGCGACGCAGCGCCAGCGGGAGGAGCAGGAGGGCGCCCAGCACCGTTCGGCCGAACGCCACGATCAACGGGTCGACGTCGGTCACCGCGACCTTGATGAACAGGTACGGCACCCCCCAACAGAGGCTGAGCGCGGCGAACAGCAGCCAGGCGCGGCGCGTCATCTGCTCCCGTCCTCCTTTCCGCGATGGGCCCAGCAAGCGGCCCGACTGTCGATCTTCCCCCATCTTCGACCTGACCTCTGACAGGTTCGTGAGTCTGTTATTCTAGATTTCTAGAATTACGGAGACGCGACATGGACAGCCTGTCCGAGCTCGAGGCCAAAGTGGCTGAGTTGACCCAGCGCATCAGCCGGTTGGAAGCCGACCGCCGGCCGAACGGCGCCGGCGCCCTAGCTTCGCCGGATATCGGGCCGGGCGAGCTGGACCCCGACCTGCTGCAGCGCCTGCAGGGGCGATCCGGCCCGGGCTTCGAGGAAGGTGGCGAGAGCGGCGCGGTGCTGTACGCAGGAGCGGCGCGGTTGGCCGGCGGTTCGTACGTCTGGCAGATGGAACGCCCGGTGCCGGGCCTGCTGGGAGTCGACGACGACCTGATCGCCGGCACGCTGGCGACGGTGTCCAGTCCGACCCGCGTGCGGCTGCTGAAGGCCGTGCTCCGCGGCGCTCGGGAGACCCACGAATTGCAAGACGCACTCGGCGGGGTGTCGACCGGGCAGCTCTACCACCACCTGAAGGAACTCACGGCCGCCGGACTCGTGTTGCAGAAGTCCCGCGGCCGGTACGAGGTCGCACCCCACACCGTCGTCCCCGTGCTGGCGATCATCGCCGCCGTGTACGACCTCGCCCAGCGAGGAGACCCCGCATGATCGTCGTCGGTCTGATCCTCGTCGCCGTCATCGTCGTGCTGCCGATCTTGTTGATCATCAACCTGGTGCGGCAACGCTTCACGACCAAGGTCGATTGGCTGGTCACGGTGGTCGGCACGACGGCGTTCACCGGATACGCGCTGCTGGTCGGCCGCTGGGACCTGGCGACCTACTACCTCCGCCCCCTGGTGGCCGTCGGCCTGCTGGTGGCGTTGGTCGTCTCGCTGGTCAGGGTGTGGCGGGCGCCGTGGTGGACGACGCCGGACTCCGCGCGAGGCTGGGCCGGCCTCGTCGGGAACGCGCTCGTCGCGCTGCTGTTCGTCGGGCTGGTCGGGTTCGCCGCTTCCGGACTGCTTCCGCGGAACCAGTCCATGGTCCAACTGGCCTCCCCGCTCCGGGATGGCGTCTCCTACGTGGGACAGGGCGGATCCAGCACCTTCGTGAACTACCACCACACCAGCCGGTCTCAGGCCTACGCCGTCGACATCGTGGGGTTGAACGCCGCCGGTCGCAATGCGTCGGGCCTGGCTTCCGCCGACCCGGGCGACTACGCGATCTTCGGCCGGTCGGTGCACAGCCCCTGTGCCGGTACAGTCCTCGAGGCTCGCGGCGACCTGAGCGATCTCCGGCCCCCCGCAACGGATCGGGAGAACATCGCCGGCAACCACGTGGTGCTGCGGTGCACCGCCACCCAGCCAGCGGTCGACGTCGCGATCGCCCATCTGCAGCAGGACAGTCTGGCGGTCCGGCAGGGCGATCAGGTGGCTGTGGGTGACGTCGTCGGGCGGGTGGGCAACACCGGTAACACCTCCGAGCCGCACCTGCACGTCCACGCGATCTTGACCGGGTCAGGGACGGTACTGCGCGGCGAGGGCGTGCCGATCTGCTTCGACGACCGCTTCCTGGTCCGCAACGACCTGATCTTTGGGGGTTGAAGCGGTTGTCGGCAGGTCAGCTGTCGGCAGGTCAGCTGTCGGCAATCGGTGCGGGCGACTCGGGATCGATGAGCGCCTCATCGCAGCGGGCGAGGATCGTGTCCACGGTCTGCTCAACGGATTCAGAACTCGTGTCGAGCCAGAGGCCGAGCCGTGGTGTGCCTCCTCGCAGTGCGTCGACCAGATCAGACGGCTCCCAGCCCCCGCGGTAACCGACCTTCGATCGCTCGGATTCCCGCCCGGAGACGACCGCAGGATCGGGATCGAGGACGATCACGCGGACCGGTCTCGACCTCAGCATGGTGACGGCGTCGGCCAGGATGGGGCCCACGATCACGTCCTGCACCACCGCCACGAAGCCGGCGTCGACGTACGTGTCGGCGGTCGACATGGCCAGCCGGTACCGCAGCAGGAGTTGCTCGTACGCCTCGTGGCTTATCGGGTTGGACGGCTCGGCCCGACCGGACACGATGCATCGCCGGAAAAAGTCGCCGCGCACGTGCGCCGCTCGCGCCAACCGCTGCGCCAGCAGTTCGGCCACGCTCGACTTGCCCGAGGCCATGACTCCGGTGATCACCACGACGCCGGTCAACACGTTCGTCGTCCTGGCCGATCCGGTCCGGCGCTAACCGAGCAGAGCGGGCTGGGTGCGCGCCGCCACGTCATCGGCGCTGACCCCCGGCGCCGTCTCGACCAGGCGCAGCCGCGGGCCCCCGGCGGCCTCCTCCTCGGTGAGGACGTCGATGACGGCCAGGTTGGTGATCATCCGCTGCACCACGCCGACGCCGGTCAACGGCAGCGAGCACTCGTTCACGATCTTGTACGAGCCGTCCTTGGCGGTGTGCTCCATCAAGACGATCACCCGCTTGGCCCCGTGCACGAGGTCCATCGCGCCGCCCATGCCTTTGACCATCTTCCCGGGGATCATCCAGTTGGCGATGTCGCCCTGGGCCGAGACCTGCATGGCCCCGAGGATGGCGGCGTCGATCTTGCCGCCGCGGATCATCCCGAACGAGGTGGCCGAGTCGAAGAAGGATGCCCCCCGCCGCAGGGTGACGGTTTCCTTGCCCGCGTTGATCAGATCGGGGTCGACCTCGTCCTCGTCCGGGTACGGGCCGACGCCCAGGATCCCGTTCTCGGACTGCAACACCAGCTCGACACCGTCGGCGACGTAGTTGGGCACCAGGGTCGGCAGCCCGATGCCGAGATTGACGTACGACCCATCGGTCAGTTCTGCCGCCGCCCGGGCCGCCATCTGCTCACGCGTCCAGCCACTCACCCTTCGGTCCCCCGTTCCCGTACGGTCCGCTTCTCGATCCGCTTGTCGGCGACCTGCTCCGGCGTCAGGGCCACCACCCGGTGGACGAACACGCCCGGGGTGTGGACCGAATCCGGATCCAACTCCCCCGGTTCGACGAGTTCCTCGACTTCCGCGATCGTGACCCGGCCACAGATCGCGACCAGGGGATTGAAGTTGCGGGCCGACCGGCGGTAGACGAGGTTGCCGTGCCGGTCCCCGCGCCATGCCCGCACCAGCGCGAAGTCGGCGATCAGCGCACGTTCCAGCACGAACCGCTGCTCCCCCTCCGCGGTGGGGAAGCTGCGGACCTCCTTGGCGGGCGAGGCGACGGTCACGGAACCGTCCGGGCCGTACTTCCAGGGCAACCCGCCCTCGGCGACCTGGGTGCCGACCCCGCTGGCGGTGAAGAACGCCGGAACGCCCGAGCCGCCGGCCCGCATTCGCTCGGCCAGGGTCCCCTGCGGGGTGAGCTCGACCTCGAGTTCGCCGGAGAGGTACTGCCGCTCGAACTCCTTGTTCTCACCCACGTACGACGCCACCATCCGGCGGATCCGGTGGGCGTCGAGCAGCCGACCCAGACCCCAGGCGCCGACGCCGCAGTTGTTGGAGAACACCTCGAGCTCGTCGGCGCCCAGGTCGAGCAACGCCTCGATCAGCACCGACGGGATGCCGCACAACCCGAACCCGCCGACCGCCAGTGCGGCGCCACTCGGCACGTCGGCGACCGCCTCGGCCGCAGAGACCACCGATTTGTCCACGCCGAGCCTCCTCGCTCCCACGCCCTGATCGCTGCTGGCGAGACTATCCGCTGGACCTTCGCGACCGGCGGTAGCTTGCGCAGGTGAGCGACCGTGAGCGGCTCGGTGCGACGTTCGATCAGGCCGCGGAGCTGTATCAGGACTCCCGGCCCGACTACCCCGACGCCCTCTTCGACCGGCTGATCGCCGTCACCGGTCTGCGCCCGGGCGATCGGGTTCTCGAGGTCGGGGCCGGGCCCGGCAAGGCGACCCTCCCGCTCGCGCGCCGCGGACTTCGGATCACCGCCCTGGAGCCGGGTCCCGCGCTGGCCGCCCAAGCCCGGCAGAACCTGGCCGGGTACCCGGTGGACGTGGTGGAAACACGATTCGAGGACTGGGCGGCTCCGCCCGGCGGTTTCGCCGCGATCGTTGCCGCGACCTCCTGGCACTGGGTCGATCCGCTTCAGCGGTACCCACGTGCCAGTGACGCACTGCGCGCTGGTGGGCACCTGGCGGTGTGGGGTGCCCAGCACGTCTTCCCTGTCGACGGCGACCCGTTCTTCGACGAGCTCCAGGAGGTGTACGACGCAATCGGCGAGGGGCTGCCTGAGGGGGCGCCGCGGCCGGCCCCGGGCGAGCTGGCCGAGCAGACGACCGAGATCGAGGAGTCCGGCCTCTTCGACCTGGTGGCCGTCGAGCACTTCGACTGGACGGTCGACTACACCGCCGAGAGCTACCTCGATCTGCTCCGCACCTTCTCGGGTCACATCGCCATGCCACCACCGAACCGAGAGCGACTGTTCGGCGAGATCCGTCGCCGGGTGGCGGAGCGCCTCACCGGCACCGTGCGCCGCGGCTGGGGCACGGTCCTCCAGGTCGCACGGAAGCGCTAGCACAAGCTCGGACCCCGACCAGTTGTCGTCGTTCTCGGAGTCGGTACTGGCATGCACTCGACCATCGATTCGTTCCGTACCCCCGACGGCGTCACGCTCGGGATCGAGCACTTCGGCGACGCCGCCGATCCGCTCGTGCTGCTCGTGGGTGGTACGACCATGCTCTCCTGGCCCGACGAACTCTGCGAGACCCTGGCTCGGGGCGGCCGGCATGTCGTGCGCTACGACCTCCGGGACAGCGGCGCGTCCACGACCGTCGACCCGGAGGAGCCGGCGTACACCCTGCGCGACCTCGTCACCGACGCCGCCGTCCTCGCCCGCGGACTCGACCACCGGCCGGCGCACCTGGCGGGCATCGGCGTCGGCGGCATGGTGGCCCAGGTCGCCGCACTCGACCACCCGGACGCGTTCTCGGCGCTCACCCTCGTCGGCACCAGAGCGGTCGCACCCGGCCCGGTCGACGACGATCTGCCCGACCACGACGAGGCGACGATGGGCCGCTGGTCCGAGCTCGCGATGCCGGAGTGGTCCGACCGTGCTGCCGTGGCGGAATTCGCCGCCGCCGGAGCGGAGATCCTCGGCGACGACCCCGTGACCGCCCGGACGACCGCCGAACGGATCTTCGACCGCACCCCGGGTACGCAGCCGTCGGTCCAGCTGGCGAACCAGCTGGGCATGGTGTTCTCCAGGCTCGACTGCCAGCCGCGCTGGCGCGAGCGCCTGCCCGAACTCGCGCTACCTACGCTGGTGGTGCACGGTCGTCGCGACCGCTTCTTCCCGGTTGGCAACGGCCAGGCGCTCGCGCGTGAGATCCCCGGCGCTCGGCTGCTCGTGCTCGAATCCGCGGCCACCGCGATCCCCGCTCCGGCCGCTCAGGGCGTCGCCGAAGCGATGCTCGATCTCTAGGCGGTCAGGCCACCCTGCGCTCGGAGCCGCTAGAGGACGACCTCAGAGATCTGCACCTGGACTTCAATGTTGGTGAAGTTAGGTTCATCTCCAGTGATGGTGGCCACGTGCGGGCCGAAGGCGGCCTGAAAATCGTCCATCGAATCGAACTGCAGCCGGGTGATGGCGACGTAAGGCGGCGGCGCTCCAGGCTCGAGCCCACCCAGCCCTCGATCCACCTGAATTCCCTTCAGCCGCTCACCAAGAAGTTCGCGCAGCATGGGAATGTGGGTTCCCAGGTAGTAGTCATGGTCGAAAGCGGCGTCTTCACCGTTGCGCCACATCACCGTCACGCTGATCACAGGTGCCTCCTCGCTCGATTCCGCCGAATCTAGCGGTAGTGCAGAGCGCAGCGCTTCCGAACCGGCCGGAGATTTCTGCGCCCCCATGTCGAAATGCGGTCCTCCCGTTCGAGGAGGTGGTGACGACACCCAAACCACGGGAGGACACAATCATGAACACCCAGACGAACACCCGGACGAACAGGGCCGAACTCGACATTCGGCCGCCGGAGACCGGTACCGCCAAGCCAAGCCCGCTGCTCATCTGCGGGGCGGTCGCGGGACCGCTGTACGTGGTGGTGAGTCTGACCCAGGCCCTGCTCCGGCCCGGGTTCGACCTCACCCGGCACCCCTGGAGCCTGCTCGCCAACGGACCGGCCGGCTGGGTCCAGATGACGAATCTCATCGTGACCGGCCTGCTGGTCGTGGTGACCGCGGTCGGATTCAGCCGCACCGTGTCGATGGGAACCGGGCACCGTGCCATCCCGATCCTGCTGGGGATCTTCGGCGCGGGGATGATCGGCGCCGGCATCTTCCGCGCCGATCCGATGGCGGGCTTCCCCCTCGGTACCCCGGACGGGCCGCCCGTCGCGCCCACCGTGTTCGGGCTGCTGCACCTGGCTCTCGGCGGAGTCGGGTTCCTCGGCCTGATCATCGCCTGCTTCGTGTTCGGCCGCCGTTTCGCGCAGGCCGGACAGCCGGGCTGGGCCGCGTACAGCGTGATCACCGGGGTGGCCTTCTTCGCCGCTTTCGCCGGCATTGCCTCCGGCTCCTCGACCCCGCCGATCGTGCTGGGCTTCGTCGGGGCCGTGGTGTTGGCTTGGAGTTGGCTGCTCTCCATCTCGATCGCCCAGCACCAGCACCAGATCTGAAAGGTCGGACCACGCCATGCGTTATCTCGTCCTGCTCAAGGCCACCACGGTTCCGGAGGGACCGCCGCCGGCGGAGTTGATGTCCGCCATCATGACCCTCGGTGGGGAGGCCAGCACCGCAGGTGTCCTGGTCGACACCCAAGGCCTGCAACCGAGCGCCAACGGCACCCGGGTCATCCTGGCCGGCGGCGAGTTGAGCGCTGCCGACGGGCCGTTCACCGAGTCCAAGGAACTGATCAGCTACGCCATGTACGACGTCCGCACGAAGGAGGACGCGATCGAGTGGACCAACCGCTTCCTGAAACTGCACCGCGACCTGTGGGTCGGCTGGGAGGGTGAGGCCGACGTCCTCGCCGTCTTCGGTCCCTAGGACGCGGAAACCAACGATGACCGAGGGTGCGCCGGCTACCCCGGTCGCCGCGATCGAGGCGGTCTGGCGGATCGAAGCCGGCCGACTCGTCGCGGCACTGGCCCGGATCACCGGCGACCTCCCGGCCGCAGAGGACCTGGCTCAGGACGCGCTCGAGATCGCCCTCCGGCAGTGGCCGGTCGACGGGATCCCCGATCGGCCGGCCGCCTGGCTGATGGCCACCGCCAAGCACGTCGCCGTCGACCGGCACCGGCGGCAGCAGACCTACCACCGCAAGCTCGCCGTAATCGCCCGAACCGACGGCGGCGAGCCCGATCAGGGAGATCCCATGGCCGCCGTGGACGAGGCGCTCGACGCGAGTGTCGACGACGACCTGCTCCGGTTGATCTTCACGGCCTGCCATCCCGCCCTGTCAGTGGACTCGCAGGTCGCCCTCGTCCTGCGCACCCTCGGCGGCCTGCGGACCGGTGAGATCGCCCGGGCGTTCCTGGTCGGCGAATCCGCCATGGGACAACGGATCTCCCGGGCTAAGAAGACCCTGACCGACCGCCAGGTCGAGTTCACCCTGCCGCCCGCGGACGAGCTCCCGGGCCGGCTGGACGCCGTGCTCGGGGTGGTCTACCTGATCTTCAACGAGGGATACTCGGCGAGTTCTGGCGACGACTGGCTACGACCCGCGTTGTGTTCCGACGCATTGCGCCTCGGCCGGTTGCTGGCTGCCCTGCAGCCCGAGCAGCCGGAGACCCACGGTCTGCTGGCGCTGATGGAGCTGCAGGCTTCCCGCTTCGCGGCCCGAACCGGGCCAGCCGGCGAACCGATCCTGCTCGCCGATCAGGACCGCCGCCGCTGGGACCACGCGGGCATCCGCCGCGGATTGGTCGCCCTCGCCCGCGCCGAGGAGCTGAGCGCGACCACCGGCTGGGGCGCCTACACCCTGCAGGCGGCGATCGCGACGTGTCATGCCCGCGCGGCCAGCGTGGCGGAGACGGACTGGACTCGGATCGCGGCGCTCTACACGGTGCTCGCCCACCTGGCGCCGTCGCCGGTGGTGGCGCTGAACCGGGCCGTCGCGGTCGGCCGGGCCGAGGGCCCCGCCGCGGGTCTCGCCCTGGTCGACGGGCTCCGAGACGAGCCGAGCCTGGCCGGGTATCCCCCGTGGTACGCGGTCCGGGCCACGCTGCTCGCCGAACTCGGGCGGGTCGAGGAGGCACAGGTCGAGTTCGCCCGGGCCGCCGACCTCACCGACAACGAGGCCGAGCGCCGGTTGTACGCCGCGCACGCCGGGTCCGAGTAGCGCCGAGTCCGCACGACCTGTGCGCAACATGTCGCTCCGGGCGCTCGGATGGAGCAACTACTGCGCATTTCGGCGGTCGGGCGACCACGGGTCCAACGCTGCCACCCCGGTCGGCTCAAAATCCCTGATGTTCCGCGTCACGACGATCAAGCCGTGGACATCGGCGGTCGCAGCGATGAACGCATCACGCTCGCGACGAGGATCTGGCAGGTGCAGATGTGCTGCCGGTAAGGCCACCTCGGTATCCACCGCCAAGATGCGACCGGCAAACCCGGCCAACACGCCAGACGCCATCCACTCCCTCAACGCAGCGCCCTGTTGCCGATCCCGGCGCTCGAGTCGGATCACGCCCAACCAATCTCCAGCACCGTGATCGCACTGATGTAGAGACGCCGCGCAGGATGGCGCTGCGCCCACTCCAGCACCCCCGGGTCAACCAGGCCGGGACGCTTGCGCAGCTCGCTGACAACGTTGGTGTCGAGGAGGAAGCTCAAAGATCCGCCGCCCGAGGCAGCGATTCCAACCGGGCCGGATCGAATTCGACATCGCTGTCGGTCTGCAGCCAGTCAACGATGCTGCGCTTGTCGATGAGATCCTCGTAGGCCGCCGCTGACAGCAGAACATGGGCTGCCCGCCCCCGATCGGTGATGATCACCGGGCCATGATCGGCAGCCCGCTTTCCGGCACTCACGTCGCGGTTGAAGTCACGGGCACTCATCGACGTCACGTTCGCCCGAACGATACAGATGACCCGACGATGGGCATCAGCGAATTCCGAGCCGCCGGAGAACCGTCGACGCGGCTCGGCGGCCGGAGACGAGGGCCCCCTGGATCGAAGCGGTGTCGAGGTGGTCACCGGCCAGCACGACTCCGTCCGCGGTGAGGTTCGGCTGCCGAACCTGCAGCGGCGGCGCCTGGACGGGCAGCGCCTCGGCGATCACGTGCGCCTGCACCAGCTCCCAGTCGTCGGTCGGTACGCCGTACAGATCGCCCGCCTGTCGCCGGACGATCCGCTCGACTGCCGTTGATCCGTCGGCCCCCAGCACCGTGGTCGCCACCAGGCTCCGGCCGGCCGGCGCATAACTCGGCGCGACACTGGTCAACACCGCCGAGTTGACCACCGGGCCACGCCGATCGGCGTCCAGGTGTAGGTACGGCTGGGCACTGGGGAATTCCCGGGTGCGGTGCCAGAACGTCGTCAGGGACTTCATCCGCAGCCTCGGCCGGCCGGTCAGCCGGGCGGCCGCGGTGGGATCGGTGGCCACCACGACCGCGGCGGCCGCCAGCTCACCCGCGTCGGTCTGCACAGCACGCTCGGTTGCCCGGTGCACCGAGGTGTCGAGCCACACCGCGCCGTCGGGCAACGAGGCGGCGATCAGTTCCGGCAGCCGGCCCATCCCCAGCGACGGCACCGCCGGAGTCCCGAGCAGGAACGACCGGACCAGCAGCGCGACGAAGTTGGCCGACGTCGAGCCGTCGGACTCGGCGAGGACCCCGGCCAGGAACGGTTCGAGGATGCCTTCCCGCAGCGGTCCCGTGATCTGGTGCGCGTCGAGGTCTGCCGCCCAGGTCCGGTCGGGGCGGGCGAGCAGCGCCCGTACGGGACCGAGCGTGCGCGCCGCCCACGCCGCGGCTCGCAGCTTGTCCGGCGCGGACCCGAGCGGCGCCCCGAACCCGGACCGTACGGTCGCCGGCAGCTGCTGCGGAGCCCGGCGCGGATCGGCCAGCAACCAGCGGGTGTCCCCGCTCGCCACCACCATCCCGGCGCCGAACGGCCGCAGATCGAGGGCGGCGAGGTCGAGCACCCGCCGCAACACCGGATAGGCCGGGTTGAGCAGCTGGAAGCCGCGGTCGCAGCGATACCCGTCGACGACGTCGGTCCGCACCCGTCCCCCGACGACGTCGGACGCCTCGAGCACCACGACCTCGAGCCCGGCGCCGGCGAGCCGCTGTGCACACGCCAGCCCGGCCAACCCTGCTCCGACGACGACGACGGGCGCGTCCGCCTTCCCGATCCGCATAGGGCAACTGTTAACAGTTTCCGCCAAATCGGCGACACGGGGGTCTCCGGACTGCGATATCCCAGCAGTTTCCGGACTCTGATTCAGGCGCCAACTCCAGCCGTGCGGCCCAGCTGCCGCCGAGATCGCCCTCCGATCCGGGAATGAACCCCGCCGACCCCCGGTTGGCCCTGACAAGCCCGTGGAACAGCGACGTCGCGGACCCCTCCCGAACCTCCCAGAAAGCATGGCCGTGACGACCACCCCCGCTCCCGCCAGTGTGCGGTTGAGCACGTCCTCCGTCGCCGGCGAGCAATTCGTCGGCCGTCGCTACCTCCAACTGGTCTTGGTGCTGGGCGCCCTGAGTGCCATCGGTCCACTGACCATCGACATGTACCTGCCCGCCCTGCCCACGCTGAGCGCGGAACTCGGCGCCTCCGACGTGCAGGCCCAGACCACAATCACCGGACTGCTGATCGGTCTCGGTCTCGGTCAGCTGATCGTCGGACCGCTGTCCGATGCGTTCGGCCGCCGCCGCCCGCTGCTGATCGGGCTCAGTCTGCACGCGTTCGCCTCGCTGCTCTGCGCCCTCGCGCCGAGCATCACCATGCTCGCGGTCACCCGTACGCTGCAGGGTCTCGCGGGTGCCGCCGTGGCTGTCGTCGCCATGGCCATGGTCCGCGACCTGTTCACCGGCTACCGGGCGGCTCAGCTGCTGTCCCGGCTGATCCTGGTCCTCGGTGTCGCGCCGATCCTGGCGCCGTCGCTTGGCAGCGCCCTGCTGACGGCCACCTCGTGGCGCGGGATCTTCGTGGTGCTCGCCGGCATCGCCGTCGCGCTGATCGTGGTCGCGTTCGTCGCGCTCCCGGAGACGCTGCCCCCGAACCGGCGGCTGAAGCCCTCGTTGCGCGCCACCGGGACCGCGTACGCGGGGTTGCTTGGCGACCGCACGTTCGTCCTCCTCGTGATCATCGCGGCCCTGCTGTTCTCGACGCTGTTCGCCTACATCGCCGGCTCACCGTTCGTGCTGCAGGAGATCTTCGGGCTCAGCCCACAGCAGTTCGGCGTGGCCTTCGGCCTCAACGCGGTCGGGCTGATCATCGCCACCCAGGTCAACCCGCTGCTGCTGCGCCACTACACCCCGATGCGGATCCTGTCCGTCGCCATCGGCGTCGGCTTCGCGGCCGCACTGGTGCTGCTGGTGTTCGCCCTCACCGGATTCGGCGGACTGCTGGGCTTCGCGATCCCGCTCGGCGTCGTCATCGCCGCCATGGGCATGTCCTTCCCCAATGCTCCCGCGGTGGCGCTGAGCCGGCACGGCGAGGCGGCCGGCACGGCCGCGGCCCTGCTGGGTGCCGCCCAGTTCGGGATCGGTGGCATGATCGCGCCTGTGGTCGGTCTTCTCAGCAACGGCACCACGGTGCCGCTGGCGGCAGTCATCGCCACCACCACCGGTCTGGCCGCCACCCTCGTCGTCCTCGGTCGTCGCAGCCTGAACGCGCAGTAACCGCACGTGTCAGGCTTCCTCCGCTGGTTCCGGACCCCCAAAGTGGATGAACGTCTGGCCCGCTACCGGCTCCGCCCCGACCTCATCGCGGCCGCCTCCGCCATGGCGTCGGACTCTCGGTCCGACATCTACGTGGCCCGGCTCGAAGACTCCCTGCGCGAGTCGGAGACGGTCCTGCGGCTCATGGATGCGCGGCACGAGCGGGTGATGGGACTCTTCGTCCTCACCAGCGAACGGATCCTGTTCCGACCCAATCGGAGCGACCAACCGGCCTTCAGCGTGCCGCTCACCGAGGTCGTGGCCGTCGAGGCGATGACGCGCCGAGTTTCCGGCACCGTCCACCTCACCACGACCAGTGGGCAACTCACCGTCGATCAGATCCTCGGCACCCAGGGCGAGATGCTCGCCAACGACGCGCGGGAGGCGATGCGCGGCGACACCCGACCGGCGCGCGACCCGCTCGAGGTCCTGGCCGAACTCCGGGCTTTGCGCGACAGCGGCGCCATCAGCGACGCCGAGTTCGAGATCCGCAAGTCAGCGCTTTGGCGGCAGATCTAGGGGTTCTCGCCCGCCGTCGTTCCGGTCTCCAGCGCGGCCCGCTCCCGGCGCGTCTTGCGCGCCGTCAAGAACATCCGGTGCGCCGTGATCACCACGCTCAGCCAGGCCAGGCCCAGTACCCAGCCACACACCACGTCGGTCAGCCAGTGATGTCCGAGGTAGACCCGGCTCAGGCCCATCGCGATCGCCCACCCGGCCGCCACCACGACGGTCAGGATCCGCGCGAGCTGAGTGGTCAGCCGGCGCAGCAGCAGGTACGCGACCATGCCGGCGATCACCGTGCTGTTCAGGGTATGGCCACTGGGGAAGGACGGACTCGTTTCGAACGGCGGGATCGCTTCGGACGTGGGCGGTCGGACCCGGCCCACGAGGGCCTTGCCCACCGTCGTCATGGCCAGCGAGCCGGCGACGGCGATGACCATCAGCACGATCGGCGTCCGCGAGCGCCAGACCACCGTCATGATCGTCACGATCACCACGGTGATGATCGTCATCCCGATCGAACCGCCGAGTTGGGTGAAACCGGTGATCACAGCGTTCGCCGTGGCGCTGCGGCCGCCGATCATCAACGCCAACACGGGCCGGTCCAGACCGGCGATCCCGGCGCCGTCCTCGACCGCCTCGTAGATCTCGGTGGCCGCGGCGGTCAGGCCCACCACGAGCACGACCCCGATGACCGCAGTGATCACCAGCACCGTGTGCGCCGTGACGTAGTTCGCCAGCCGGTCGGCGAGGTGGGCCAGACCGTCACCGGCACGGCTGGTCCACTGGGTCAGGTCTCGCCGCCCGATCCGTTCCTCACCGGGGGTGTCGTCCTGCAGTCGCATCCGGCCATGATCCAGGAGTTGACCAACACTCCCTTTGGGACTACTGTGCATTAATCCCAAAGGGACCAATTATCCCGACTCCTGCCGTAGGACCGCCATGATCACCACCACCTGTGAGACCCCCGGATCCGTCGACCATCTGCGGCACCGCATCCGGGGGGCCGCTTTCACCCCCGAGGACCGCGGATACGACGCCGCCCGGAGCGCGTGGAATCGCAACGTGCAACACCGTCCCGCCCTGGTCGTCCGGCCCCAGCACACCGCCGACGTCCAGGCGGCGGTCCGCTACGCCGCCGGGGCCGGTCTCGGCGTCGGGGTCATGGCCACCGGTCACGGAACCGGGCAGCGGACCGTCGACGGCCTGCTGCTCAACACCGGCGATCTGCGCAGCATCCACATCGACCCGGTGGCCCGTACCGCTCGCGTCGCGGCCGGCGACCGCTGGGCCGACCTGATGGCCGCGACGGCGCCGCACGGCCTCGCCGGTCTGCCCGGTTCCAGTCCCACCGTCGGCGTCATCGGCTACACCCTGGGCGGCGGATTCGGCTGGCTCGGCCGCCGCTACGGCCTCGCCGCCCACTCCCTCACGCGCGCGGATCTCGTCACCGCCTCCGGCGACCTGATCACCGTCGACGCCGACCACCATCCCGACCTGTTCTGGGGGCTGCAAGGCGGCACCGGCAACTTCGGCATCGTGACCGCGCTGGAGTTCCGGCTGCATCCGGTCGCCGAGGTCTACGCCGGCAATCTCTACTACCCGCTCGACCGATCCCGCGACGTGTTGGAGTTCTTCGCCGGCTGGAGCTCAGGCGCCACGCCCGAATGGACGTCGGCCGTCACCTTCCGGCGTTTCCCGCCGGCACCGGTCGTACCCGAACCGCTCCGCGGTCGCACTCTGGTCGCCCTGCGCGGCTGTTGGAGCGGGCCAGCGGCGGATGGTGCGACGCAGATCGACCGGGCTCGGGCCGCCCTCGGACCGGCCGAGGTCGACACCTTCGCCCCGACGCCGTCGTCGGCACTGGCGAGCATCAGCTCGGACCCGGTCGACCCGCTGCCTTTCCGCAGTCACCACGAGTTCCTCGGCGAGCTCTCCGCGGCCGCCATCGACGATCTCGTGGCACTCGCCGGGGCCGGGTCCGGATCACCGTTGGTCATGACCGAGGTCCGACAACTCGGCGGTGCCCTCAGCGGTCCGCCCGGCGCGCTCAGCCCGATGGCCCACACGAACGCGGGCTACCTGCTCAACGCCATCGGCGCCACCCTCGACGCCGATCAGGCGATCGCCGTCCAGGTCCACCTCGAACGACTCGCCGCGATCATGGGCCCGCACGCCACCGGCGAGCGGTATGTCAACTTCCTCGACCCGGGCAGCAGCGACGAGGACGTCCGCGCCGCCTTCTCCCCCGCCGACTGGGCCCGACTTCGCGAGCTCAAGGCCCGCTACGACCCGGCCGACATCTTCCGGTTCAACCGCAACATTCCTATACCACAAGAGAAAGAGAACCAGTCATGACCGATCCCACCACGATCCTCGTCACCGCAGCTTCCGGCAACGTCGGGCGCCACCTCGTCCCGCAGCTCCGCGCGAGCGGCGCCAGCGTGCGCATCCTGCGGCGAGATCCGGGCCCGCTGGCCGAGCAGTTCCACGGCGTCGACCGGCTGTTCCTGGCCTGCGGCAACGTGCCCGCGCAGGTCGAGTTCGAGTGCGCGATGATCGACCACGCCGTGCAGGCGGGGGTACGCCGGATCGTCAAGCTGTCCGCCCGCGGCGCCGACCTCGACGCGCCGGTGGCCTTTTGGCAATGGCACGCGCTGATCGAGCAGCACCTGCGGCACGCATCGACCCCGGCCGTCTTGCTCCGGCCGAGCTTCATGATGAGCAATCTGTTCGCCGCGACCGTCCCGATCCGGGAGCAGGGCATGCTGTTCGCTCCGGCCGGTACGGCCCGGATCTCCATGATCGATCCGGCGGACGTCGCCGCCGTCGCCGCCCGGGCATTGATCGAGGATGGTCACGACGGCCGCGACTACGTCCTCACCGGACCGGAGGCGGTCAGCTACGTCGGCATCGCACAGGCAGCCTCCGCCGCAGTAGGCCGAGGGGTCGACTACGCCGACATCCCGCCGGACGCCGCCGTCGCGGCGATGACCGGCGCCGGTGTCCCGGCGTTCGCGGCCCAGCAGATCGTCGCCGTCTTCGCCGAACTGCGGCGCGGAGTGCAGTCGGAGACCACCGACGCCGTCCGCCGGGTCACCGGGCGCGATCCACGATCGGTCGCCGGCTGGTTCTCCGCGCACGCAGCGGCGTTCGTCCGGGAGCCCGCTCCGGTCTCATGACCGCTTCGCCGGCCGCGGTTCGGCCAAGGTGGCGACCGCGGCCACCCCGCGGGTGGTCAACTCGATGGCGAGCGCGCAGACCGCCCCGACCGCGACACCGATCAGCACCCGGGCCAGCGTCGGCTCCATCAAGAACAGCCGCGCGGCCAGCGGCGGGATGGCGAAGACCAGCGCGAGCGCTGCGGCCATCGCCCCGACCAGCAGGAGCTTCCAGCCGGCGACCGGCCGGGCCATGATCATCAGTACCCAGAGCGCGGCGACCGCGATCACCAGCGTCACCGTGGTCCGGATGGCCGCGGCACCGCCGGCGGGGTCCAGCCAGACGACCAACCGGAACCCGGCGTACGCACCGGCGGCGATGATCAAGCCGGTGGGTATCGAGAACCGCAGCACCCGGACCAGAAAGCCGGGCACGTAGCGCCGGGTGTTCGGGCCGAGGGCCAGGAAGAAGCCCGGGATCCCGATTGTCGTCACTGAGATCAGGGTCAGCTGGATCGGCGCCAACGGGTACGCGGCGCTGGTGACGACGACGATCAGGGCCAGGATCAAGGAATAGACGTTCTTGACCAGGAACAGGTTGGCCGCCCGTTCGATGTTGGCGATCACCCGGCGGCCCTCGGCGACGACGTCCGGCAGGTGCGAGAACTTCCCGTCCAGCAGGACGAGCTGGGCCACCGCCCGGGTCGCCGCCGCCCCGTTGCCCATCGCGACGCCGAGGTCGGCGTCCTTGAGCGCCATCGCGTCGTTTACCCCGTCCCCGGTCATCGCCACCACGTGCCCGCGCTGCTGCAACGCCGCCACCACCGCACGCTTCTGCTGTGGTGTGACCCGACCGAAGACACTGTGGGTGCCGAGTACGTCGGCCAGTCCGCCGAGGTCCTCGGGCAGAGTCCGGGCGTCGACCGCCTCGGCTGGATCGGTGATCCCGGGCAGCCCCACCCGGGTGGCGATCGCCCCGACGGTGCGCGGGTTGTCGCCCGAGATCACCTTGAGTGCGACCCCCTGCTCGGCGAAGTAGCGCAGTGTGTCCGCGGCGTCTTCGCGGACCCGTTCGGCGAAGACCAGCAACGCGCGCGGCCGCAGTCCGGGCGGCAGGGCCGGATCCTCGGGCTCCCCCACCAGCTCGCTCGGGGCCACGGCCAAGACCAGCACCCGCTTGCCCTCGGCGGCGATCCGGTCGGCCGCAACCCGGGCCGGCTGCGCCGCATCCAGCAGCACCATCTCGGGCGCGCCCAGCACCCAGGTGCCATGGCCGTCGGTGCCGACCGCCGACCACTTGCGGGCCGAGGAGAACGGGATGCCGCCCGACGGCGTCCACGGTTGCGCCGGCAGGTTCGGGCCGGCGAACGGCTCGACCAGCGCCCCGGCGGTCGCGTTCGCGTCCGGTGCCGTCGCGCACAAGGCGATGGCCCGCCGGACATCTCCGTCGGACTCGCCAGCGGACGCTTCGAGGAGCTCCATCCGCTCGAACGCGATGTCTCCGTAGGTCAGCGTCCCGGTCTTGTCCAGGCAGACCACGTCCACCCGGGCCAGCACCTCCACCGCCGGCAGCTCCTGGACGAGGGTCTGCTTCTTGGCCAACGTGACGATGGCCAGCATGAACGCGACGCTGGTCAGTAGCACCAGACCCTCGGGGATCATCCCCACCAGGGCAGCCACGGTGCCGGTGACGGCGTCCCGCCAGTCGCCCGCGTCGACCCGGAACTGGCTCCACACCAGCAGCGGGGCCACCACGAGCAGGATGATCGAGATCCAGACGAGCAGCCGGTTGGTGCCCCGGACCAACTCCGAGGCCGTCTTGGTGAACTTCTTCGCCTCGCTGGTCAGCCGGGTCGCGTACGACTCCCGGCCCACGGCGGTGGCCTGGAACTGGCCGGTGCCGGCGACCACGATCGAACCGGAGAGCACCTGAGCTCCGGGCAGCTTGGAGATCGGATCGGACTCTCCCGTCAGCAGGGATTCGTCGATCTCGAGCCCGGCCGAGGAGCGGACGATACCGTCGGCCACCACCTGATCACCGGTCCGCAATTCCACCAGATCGTCGGCGACCACCTCCCCCACCGAGATCGTCGCGGACCCGCCGCTGCGAATGACCACCGCATGCGGCGCGTTGATCACGGCGAGCTTGTCGAGCGTCCGCTTCGCCCGCAGTTCCTGGAAGACGCCGATGCCGCTGTTGGCGATGATCACCAGCCCGAACAACGCGTTCTGCCAGCGGCCGGTGGCCAGCGTGACGACGGCCAGCACGCCGAGCAGGGCGTTGAACGGGGTGAGGATGTTCGCCCGGAGGATCTGGCCGAGGGTCCGACTCGTGGGGGTCGGGTCGGCGTTCACCCGGCCGGCCGCGACCCGTTCCGCCACCTGCGCGGCGTCGAGCCCTGAATCGGGCGTGCGGAAGCTGGGCTCGGGCGTCGTGACCGGAGCTGACGCACTCATGAGCGGAGCATATTGGCGCCGGCTCAGCTCCGCTCGAGCGACTGCAGGATCACCGTCGACATCTCCTCCACCGACTTGGCCGAGGAGTTGATCACCGGGATCCGGTGCCGCCGGTACATGGCTTCGGCCTGCCGCAACTCGAACGTGCACTGCTCGAGTGCGGCGTAGCGGGAATTCGGCCGTCGTTCGTTGCGCACCTGGGACAGCCGGGCCGGCGTCGTGGTGATGCCGAAACACCGGTCGCGCAACTGCTTGACCGGCCGGGGCAGGTCGGAGGAATCCAGGTCCTCAGGCACCAGGGGGTAGTTCGCCACGAAGACCCCGTGCTGCAGCGCGAGGTACATCGTGGTCGGGGTCTTGCCGCACCGCGACGGGGCGAGCAGGATCACGTCCGCCTTGTCCAGGGCTCGCAGGCTCTGTCCGTCGTCGTGCTCGATGGCGTATTCGATCGCGGCCATCCGGGCGTTGTAGCGCTGGACGTCGCCGAGTCCGTGCAGCCGGGCCGCCACCCGCAGCCCCGGACTGCCGAGAACGGCTTCGACCCGGGCCATGTGCAGGTCGAAGAAGTCGATCAGGGGGCAGCGCGACCTGTGCAACTCATCACGGATCTCGGTCACCGCCGTGGTGGAGAACGCCAGCGGCGAGACCGGCCCGTCCATCGCCTGGTCCAAGATCGCCACCACCCGGCGGGCTTCCTCGACGGTGGTGATGAACGGGATCAACCGGCGCTCGAAGCGGAGCTCGGGGAACTGGATCAACAGCGCGTTCCCCATCGTCTCGGCGCTGATGCCGGTGGAGTCGGACAAGAAGAACACGGGAACCGCGGAGCGTTCGGCCGCGGGTCCGGTCGTACTCATCTCGACCTCGGGTGTGCAGGCGTCATCCCCGATGCATACCATCTTGGTGGCCCTCTTGATCTGAGCGCAGATAGATTGTCGGCCCATGGGCCAACGCGTACTCGTCCTGTCGGCCGGTATCGGGTCGGGCCACAACACCGCCGCCGCGGTGCTCGAAGCCTCCCTGAAGGCCGATCCTGACGTGGCGCGGGTCCTCACCATCGACGTGCTCGACACCGCCAGCGACCTCTACCGGACCGTGTACGACGATGCGTACTTCGCCATGGTGGAGGCGGTGCCGTGGCTGGTCGGCTGGGGCTACGACAAGGGAGACGCCCCGTTCCGGCTCGGCAACTCGCTCTCGCTGTGGGACCGGTTCAACACGCACGTCACGGTCCGGACCATCAAGTCCTACCGGCCGGACGTGGTGATCTGTACGCACTTCCTGCCCACCCGGCTGATCTCGTTGCTGCTCAACCGCGGCCTGCTCCGCTCCCCTCTGAACGTGGTCACGACCGACTACGACTTCCAGGGTCTGTGGCTCAGTAGTCCGTTCACCCAGTTCTTCGTCGCCCGGGACGAGACCAAGGCGCACATGGTCGACCTCGGGCTGCCCACGGACCGGATCACCGTCTCCGGCATCCCGGTCAACCCCGACCTGGGTGATCCGGTCGACCGGGCCCAGATCCTCAGCGGTTACGGGCTGGACCCCGAGATCCCGACGTTGTTGATCTCCGCCGGAGCCGCCGGGGGCAGCTACACCCACGCGATTGTGCAACAGACCCTACGGATGCAGAACAGCTTCCAGGCCATCGTCGTGTGCGGCCACAACGACGAACTCAAACGCGAGATCGATGCCATCGTCCGGCCCCGCCGGGAGCGGTACCAGGTGCTCGGCTTCACCACCGACATGGGCAATCTGATGCGGGCCGCCACCTTGTTCGTCGGCAAGCCCGGCGGGTTGTCCTCGTCGGAGTGCATGGCGTCCGGGCTGCCGATGATCTTGATCAAGCCGATCCCCGGCCAGGAGGTGCGCAACAGCGACTTCCTGCTCGAGGAGGGGGCCGCGGTCCGCTGCAACTACGACACGACGGTCGGCTACAAGATCGACACGCTGCTCGCCGACCCGGAGCGGATCGAGCAGATGGCCGCCAGCGCCCGCCGGCTCGGACGGCCGCAGGCCGGACCGCGGATCGCCACGGCGGCGATGGGCGAGACGCTGCCGCCGCTGTGGATCAGCCACGACGCGCAGAAGTCGATCCTGGCCGCCAGTGAGCAGGGCGTGGCCTCGGTCGATCTCGAACCGGGGCGGCGGCTGCACACTCTCCTCGACGAGGCCACCGGCCAGTCCGCCGGGGTGATCACCGGCGATCAGCTCGACACGTTCGTGCTGGCCTCGGCCAAATCGCCGACCGACCCGACCCTGACCCTGACGCCGTCGCTGATCAAGTCGCTGCGCCGACGGCTGCGGGAGCCGTCGTTCGTCCTCACCCTGAAGCGGATGCTCGGCAAGGCGCGCGAGCGGCACCTGATCGTCCGCTGAACAGCCGGTGCGAAGCTGGGCCGATGGAGGCAACGCCAGCCACTCCCGCAGCCGCCGGCTGGGACCGCGGGACCGATCCGGACTACCTCGCCGATCTCGTGGCCTACTGGGCCGACGAGTTCGACTGGCGGACCCACGAATCCGAGCTGCTCGACCTGCCGTGGGTCAGTACCGGTACGGGTGAGGCCCGGATCCGTGCCATCCACGCCACCGCGAGCGAGCCGCCAGCACCGACCGTGGTGCTGCTCCACGGCTCGCCGGACTCGTTCTACGTGCTCAGCGGCGGTGACGTCGGGAGCTCGGTCGCCGAACAGCTCGCCGCAGCCCACCCGGACCGGGTGGCGGCCCTGCACCTGACTGACATCCCGTACACCCACCTGTTCACCGTCGACCCCCAGGAGCTGAGCCCGGAGGAGCAGGACTACCTGGCCGCCGGCCAGAGCTGGCGATTCGCGGAGGGGGCGTACGCGCTGCAGCAGGCGACGAAGCCGCACACCCTCGCCGCGGCGCTGGGTGACTCCCCGGCCGGGCTCGCGGCCTGGATCGTGGAGAAGCTCCGGAGTTGGAGCGACTGTGGCGGTGATGTCGAATCCGCGTTCCCCCGGGACCAGCTGCTGGTCTGGATCACGCTGTACTGGGTCACCGGCACCATCGGCACGTCGTTCGCGCCCTACATCGACTCACCACAGCCGCTCACGGGGAAGCTCGAGATACCCACCGTCGTGTCGATCTTCCCGCACGATCTCGTGCCCGCCCCACGCCCGTTCGGGATGCGCTTCTTCGACATCCGGGCCTGGCACCAGCACGGCGACGGCGGCCACTTCGCGGCCTGGGAGCGCCCCGAGGTCTACGCCCTGGATCTGCGGGAGGCGGTCGAGATCGCGACCGGTTTGAGCCAGCGGCCCTAGGCTGGCCAGGTGTTCGGACCGGCCCGCGGCGGCCGCCTGTTGCTGGTGGCCGCACTGGTCAGCGCCTGTACGTCCCCCGCACCCGATCCGGTCGCGCCCGATCCGGTCCCGGCCGAAACTCCGAGCCCGGCCGCGAGTGCGACTCCCACGCCGAGTGCCCGGCCGAAACCCCTGCCGAATCCGACCTCGAGCCCGACCCGGACCCCGACCCCCACTCCAACAGGGCGGACCGGGCCGGCCGATCCGCGCTGGCAGTTCTTCGTCCGGGACAAGACCCGGTACCGCTCGGGCTGGTTCGAGGGCAGCCAGCGGATCATGATCGGGTACGGCTGCACTCCGGCGCCGTTCTACTCCCCCGACCCGCGCTGCGACGGAACCGGCTTCCATCACGGCATCGATGTCGCGCTGCCCTGCCGGACGACGCTGCGAGCGGGTGTGGCCGGGCGGGTGATCGCTCCGGACCGTCCCGGCCGCCCGGGCCCCGCGTACGGGTCGACGGCGTTCCGAATCCGAGTGGAGTTCCGGGGCGAGCGCTACGACGTGCTGATCGGCCACGCCACCCGGGTGTTCGTCCGACCCGGCGAGACGATTCGCCCCGGCCAACGGATCGCGACGGCCGGCGCCCGCGGCTCCCCTGACGGTTGTCACCTGCACTTCGAGCAGCGCCGGGTGGACGGCGGCGTGAGCGACGCGGTGAACCCGACCCGGCTGCTGGGGCTGCGACCGGCCTGATCCGACCCTCGCTCGGACGTCGGCCAGCAGGGTTACCCCGGACCCGACCCCGACGGACAGGTTCCACACGGGGCTTTCTGGGATCCGGCAGGAATGCTTGAGCGATGCGCATCGCCACGTCCCCCGCCTCGTCGGCGCTACTGCGCCTGCCCGCGGCCGCTGACCTGATCGTGGTGGGCGGGGTTCCCGGCGCCGGTAAGACCACGGCGATCGCGGCGGCCACGGCCGGTCTCGCCGGGGTCACCGTGCTCGACCCCGAGCGGCTGCAGCACGCGATCCGGGACGTGGTTCCGGGCTGGCTGCCCTATCGCGCGTACCGGGCCCTGATCCACTCCGGGCACACGCTCGCGGTGCTCTGGCTGCTGCTGCTCGGCCCGACCGGGAGCCGGCTCGTGGTGCACGATCCTGGCACCCGGCCCCGTCGCCGTCGGGTCTTCCTCGGGCTGGCCGGATTCCGGGGCTGGCGGGTCGCGTTGGTGTACGTCGACGTCGATCGGGCGGCGGCGCGGTCCGGTCAGTCCGTCCGTGGCCGGATGCAGCGGGCCGCGGCTTTCGAGCGGCACTGGGACCGCTGGCAGCAGGTTCGCGACCGGCTCGGCCGGCCGGGCAGTGCGGACGGGCCGCCGGAACTGCTGGTCGACCGCAGCCAGGCCGCTTCGGTCCTGCGTGGGTTGTGCACCGGCCGTCCCCCCGCGAGCCGGCCTCGGCGGCCGGTGTGGGTGCCCGGGCGCGCCGCCTGAACCTGCCGCCGGCGCCGCCGTCTCACGACGGAGCACGATGGGGGCATGACCACCGAGGACCGCCGATCTGACGGCGAGGAGCAAAAGAGTCTCGACCTGGTCCAGCGGGTCGTGATCTCGGTGCTCGTCATCGTCGTGCTGGGGCTGCCGACGGCGGCTCTGGTCTACTACTCGACCACGGTCGCGACGTCTCGCTCGGATGCGCTGGGTCTGTGGGTGATGACCGGGATCCTCGGTCTCGGCGCGGCCGTTGCGGTGCTGATCATCAATCGCCGGCGGCCCTACTCACCGCTGGTCTTGATCGGCCTGCTCCCGATGGCCGTCGCGGCCGTCCTGCTCTTCCGCTGAGTTGCGGGTCGCATCACGGGCAGTGCAGAAACTGCGCGTTCGGTGGCGGCGGTTGGTAGGTGCAGGCGTTCGGCACCAGATACTGCACGGCGATCGACCAGACCACGCAGCAGAAGATGATCGCCACGGTCATCATGACTACGAGCCGCCAGGTCACCAGTCGACGCATCTGTTCGGCTCCTCCTCAGACCATCGTGAATCGTTCGGCGTGCACGTGCTCGGCCGGAACGCCCAGTTTGTCGAGCGCCACCTCGGCGGCGTCCATCATCGGGTCCGGACCGCACATGAAGTACTGCAGTTCCGCCCGGTTGACCGGGAGCACCTGATCGAGCAACTCGGCGTTGATCCGGCCCGTCGCGCCGGTCCATTCCGAGTCCGGCTGGCTGATCACGTGGGTCACGCTCAGGTCCAGCCGCTGCTCCAGTCGGTCGACCTCACGCCGGCCGATGATCTCGGGGTGGCGGCGGTTACCGAGGATGAGATAGCACGGCCGCGTGTCCCCGCGGTCGGCGAGGGTGGCCAGCATGCTCAGCATCGGCGTGACGCCGACTCCGGCAGCCACGAAGACGTACCCCGGTCCCGGGTACCGGTCCAGCGAGAAGTCACCCCAAGGCCCGTCGAGGTAGACCGTACGGCCGACCGGAAGATCGTGGATGGTCGTCGTCATCCCCTGCTCGGTCTTGATCGTGAACTCGACCCGGTTCGCCGACTCGGCACTGGAGGAGATCGAGAACGGGTGATAGGTCAGCGCGAACGGGGACTGTCCGGTGTGGATCCAGGCGTACTGGCCGGCCTCGAACCGGAAGCCGTTCGGCCCGTATGACTTCGGATTCACCACCTCCAGCGTGACGGTGTGGGAGTGCTGCGGCTGCTCGCTGATCGCCGCCACCCGCCAGCGCCGATGCCAACGCCGGATCGGGGAGATGATCCGCACCCAGATCCCGATCCAGATGAAGACCGCGGAGTAGACGATCCAGAGCGCCTGCTCCCACGGTTCGTTCACGTAGTAGCCGATCAGCAGCACGTGCAGCAGCCCGGTGATCACGATGATCAGCGCCAACACGGTATGCATGGCTTGCCAGACGGGGTAGCGCAGACCCAGCTTCCGTCGCCACACCGAGGTGATGATCAACAGCAGCAGCAGCACGCAGGCGATCACCGCCAGCTTCGCCCGCAGCGGAGAGGTGAAGATGTTCAACAACGCGAGGAACCGCGGGTCCCAGAAGAACAAGATGATCGGGTGGGCGTAGATCAACACCGCGATCAGGACGGTGATCTGGCGGTGGAACTGCAGCAGCACGTCCGCCCCGAGGACGCCGTGGATCCGGATCGAGCGGGCCGCCAGGGCGAACTGCAAGCCGAGCAGCGCCAGGCCGACGAAGCCGAAGCTCACCGACAGGTTGACCCAGAAGCCACGCCCGGGGTCCAGGCTGACGAGGTTGAAGACGAGCGGCGCGATGACCAGGATGAAGTAGACACTGGCCCGACGAGCGAGCCGAGCGTGCCGATGCATGGCTGACCGGTTCCTCGTCGGCTACCGGCGGCCCAGGCGGCGCTCGCCGCTGGCTCCGGTCTTGTACTCCATTCCGTAGTGCACGAAGAGGGCCGGCTCGGCATCGGCCTCGAGCTCGCCGTCGGGGTCGATGGAGGGGGCCGAGCGGGCCAGCTTCTTGTCCACCGTCACCCGGATGAACTTCGGCGCCACCGTGGCCCCGGTCAGCGGCACGAAGACGAGCCGGGCCGACATGGGGAGGCCCACCTTGACCGAGACGAACGCAGGCTCCTGGGTCGCGGTGTCGAAGTAGACCGACTCCATCGAGCCGATCTTGGCGCCGTCCGGCGTGACGACAGCCAGTCCCCGCCAGTCCCGCAGGTCTTCGATTGCGATCATCGCCCACCCCTCTCGTCCGGTTCCGCCCGAACTCACAGCGGAAGGCTACCGTTGGTCCGCCTCCGCATCCGGTGGACCACTCCGATCCGAAGATGTCGGCATGGCACTGCGCAAGGGCAACTCGGTGAGCTGGAACACCTCCCAGGGCAAGACCCACGGCAAGACCGTCGAAAAGAAGACCTCGGACTTCACCTTCGACGGACAGACGTTCAAACCGACCGACGACGATCCGTACTGGATCGTGGAGTCGGCGAAGACCGGCAAACGGGCCGCACACAAGGAGTCGGCCCTGAGCCGGCAGAGCTGAAGCTCACCTAAGGTCTAACTACACTGGGCTCGTGCGGCACCGCGACGATCTGCTCACCATCGGCCAACTCGCCGAACGCTCCGGGGTCGCGCCGTCGGCCCTGCGCTACTACGAGACCCAGGGTTTGATCACCGCGACCCGGACCTCCGGGAACCAGCGCCGCTACCAGCGGGCCGTACTCCGCCGGATCGCGTTCGTCCGCGCCGCCCAACGGGTCGGGCTGACGCTGGAGGAGATCTCCGAGGCGCTCGCAACTCTGCCCGGCGGCCGGGCGCCGACCCGAGCCGACTGGACCAGGCTGTCGAAGTCCTGGCGGCCGCGGATCGAGACCCAGATCGAGCGGCTGGAGCGACTCCGGGACCGACTCGACGGCTGCATCGGCTGCGGCTGCCTGAGTCTCGGCCGCTGCAGCCTGCAGAATCCAGACGACGTGCTTGCCGACCGGGGACCGGGCGCGGTCTATCTGGAACCCGAGGAGCGCTCCAGCGCCTGACCCTAGGATGCTTGCCATGCCAACCAAAGTCGCGTTGCTGACCGCAGGCGGGTTCGCCCCCTGCCTCTCCTCCGCCATCGGTGGGCTGATCGAGCGGTACACCGCCGTCGCCCCGGACGTCGAGATCATCGCCTACCGGTACGGCTACCAGGGCCTGCTCGCCGGTGACGTGCTGAAGGTGACCCGGCAGGTCCGGGCGAAAGCCGGGTTGCTGCACTCCTACGGCGGCTCCCCGATCGGCAACTCCCGGGTCAAGCTGACCAACGCCGCCGACCTGGTCAAGCGGGGACTGGTCGCCGAGGGTCAGGATCCGCTGCAGGCCGCCGCCGACCGGCTCACCGCCGACGGCGTGGACGTCCTGCACACCATCGGCGGCGACGACACCAACACCACCGCGGCCGACCTGGCCGCCTTTCTGGCCGCAGAACGACTACGCCCTCACCGTGGTGGGGCTGCCCAAGACCATCGACAACGACGTGATCCCGATCAAGCAGTCGCTCGGCGCCTGGACCGCCGCCGAACAGGGCTCGCGGTTCGCGCAGAACATCGTCGGCGAGCACAACTCCGGCTCCGGCATGCTGATCGTGCACGAGGTCATGGGTCGGCACTGCGGCTGGCTGACCGCCGCGACGGCCGCGGGAGTACCGCGGCTGGCTGGACAGCCGGGAGTGGCTGCCCGAGATCGGTCTGGGCCGCCCGGGCTGGGACGTGCACGGCGTGTACGTGCCCGAGGCCGTCTTCGATCTGGACCGCGAGTCGGTCCGGCTGAAGAAGATCATGGACGAAGTCGGCTCGGTCAACCTGTTCCTGTCCGAGGGCGCCGGCCTGCCGACCATCGTCGCGGAGCTGGAGCGGTCCGGCGAGGAGGTCGCCCGGGACCCGTTCGGGCACGTCCGGATCGACAAGATCAATCCCGGGCGACTGGTTCGCCAGCAAGTTCGCCGAGCGGATCGGGGCGAGCAAGGTGATGGTGCAGAAGTCCGGCTACTTCTCCCGCTCCGCCGCCGGCCAACCAGCGCGACCTCGACCTGATCCGGTCCATGACCGACCTCGCCGTGGACTGCGCCCTGGAGGGCCAGCCGGGGGTGATCGGGCACGACGAGGAGCAGGGCGACACCCTGCGGGCGATCGAGTTCTCCCGGATCAAGGGCGGCAAGCCGTTCGACATCTCCCAGCCCTGGTTCACCGAGATGCTGGCCGAGATCGGCCAGCCGGCCACCGAGGCCGCCGAGGCGCACTGATCGCGGCACCCGAGGCCGCGGTTTCCAACCAACCGCGACTTCCGCGGCATCCGGGCCCGCCTCCCCGGCGCCTGGAGGCGCAGATCCAGGTTGCGGCTCAGCCCCGCCGGCGGCGGCCCAGCAGGGAAGCCAAAAAGGCGATCAGGGCCCCGAGTCCGACACCGGTGGCGGCTCCGGTGAGGTAGCCGACGCCGGCCCCGGCCTTGACGGAGCGCACGGCGACCGCCTCGGGCACCACCCGCTCCTGCTCGGACTCGGGCTGATCGGTCGGGGTCAGGGCGAACCTGATCTTCTCGTCCTGCGGCGCGAAGGCGGGATTCTCCGCGGTCGCGATCCAGGCCGCGACGAACAGGATCAGGGTCGCGAAGAAGTTGAAGAACAGCATCAACACGATGATCGGTCCGAAGAATCGGGCCGCGAGGTTGCCGGCGAAGACGCCGATCAGGAAGCTGGCCAGGTACTGCAGCACGGCCAGCCCGATCGCCCCGAGCAGCGCACCCTTGCGCACCACCCGCCACGCCTCCCGACGCTCGGGCAGCACCGTGTAGATGTAGCAGAACGTGAGCCAGCCGGCGCCGATCGAGAACACGATCGGCACCAGCGTCACCAGGATCGAGATGCCGGGGATGGTGGCCAGCCCCAGCCAGTTGATCACCGTATCGGCCAGCGCCGTCGAGATCGACGCCAGCCCGAACGTGATGGCGATGGCCACGATCAGGCCGAGCAGCGCGAGCAGGCTGGTGAGGGTCTTGACCGCGATGTTCGGCTGCGGTCGCCGGTCGTCGAAGTCGCTCCGCCACTGGGCGTTCAGGGCGTCCTTCAGGTTGTTCATCCAGCCGGCGCCCGCGTACAGCGCGGAGATCAGGCCGGCCACCCCGATCGCGGTGTAGTTGCTCAGCGTGTCGACGATGAAGCTCTCGACCTGGCTGACCGTGCCGGAGTCCACGCCGCGCAGCTGCCCGACCAGGGCCTCGGCCACCACGGCGATGAGATCGGGACGTACCTGGACCAGGAAGAACCCGCCGATGGAGAAGGCCACCATCAAGATCGGCACCAGGGCGAGCACGGAGAAGTACGTGATCCCGGCGCTGAACTGGGAGCCGAGCCGGCCGGTGAAGCGCTCCGCGGCGCGCATCAGGTGCGCGACGGTCGGTCTCTGTTGCAGCCGCTGGAGCCACTCGATCACACGACGACGCTATCTCGCACACCCCTTGACATCTCCAGCGGCGCTCCAAAGAGTGGAGATCGTGACTACCAGTGGACCACGACTGCTCAACGACGACGAGATCACGGAACAGGTATCCGCCCTGCGGCGGTGGCGGCGTGCGGAAAGCGACGGCGACGCGGCCATCAGCACCACGTACGAGGTCGCCGACTTCCGCGCCGCGCTGGACCTGGTGCAGCGAGTCGGGGACGCCGCGGAGCAGATGAACCACCACCCCGATATCGACATCCGCTGGAACAAGGTCACCCTCGTCCTGTCCACGCATTCCGAGGGCGGACTGACCCAGCTCGACATCGAGGCCGCGCACCGCTTCAACGACGAAGCCGGCATCGACTGAGCCGACAGTTCCTGGGTTACTCCTCGAAGGCCTCGGCCGGCGGGCAGGTGCAGACCAAGTTCCGGTCGCCGAAGGCGCCGTCGATGCGGGCGACCGGCGGCCAGTACTTGTCGAAGCCCTGCGCCGAGATCGGGCCGGCGTGCAGACCGGCCGGATAGGCGGCCAGCCGACGGCTGTACGGGTGCTCCCACTCGTCCGCGGTCACCCGGGACCTGCGGGTGCGGCGCGTTGACGAGCGGATTGTCGTCCTTCGGCCATTCGCCGCTCTGCACCTTCGCGATCTCGGCCCGGATGGCGATCATCGCGTCGCAGAAGCGGTCGAGTTCCTCGAGATTCTCCGACTCGGTCGGCTCCACCATCAGCGTTCCGGCCACCGGGAAACTCATCGTCGGAGCGTGGAACCCGTAGTCGACCAGTCGCTTGGCGACGTCGTCGACAGTGACGCCGCTGGCCTTCGTGATCGGCCGCAGGTCGAGGATGCACTCGTGCGCGACCCGCCCGCGCGCCCCGGCGTACAGCACCGGGTAGTGGTCGGCCAGGCGGGTCGCGACGTAGTTCGCCGCCAGCAGCGCGTGCTCGGTGGCCGCGGTCAGACCTTCGGCACCCATCATCGCGATGTAGGCGTAGCTGATCGGCAGAATCCCCGCCGAACCGTACGGGGCCGCCGACACCGGCCCGATGCCGGACTCGGGCCCGGCCTCGGCGAGTAGCGGATGGTTGGGCAGATACGGCGCCAGGTGGGCGCCGACGCCGACCGGGCCCACCCCCGGACCGCCCCCGCCGTGCGGGATGCAGAACGTCTTGTGCAGGTTGAGATGGCTGACGTCGGAGCCGAACCGGCCAGGCTTGGCCAAGCCGAGCAGCGCGTTCAGGTTGGCCCCGTCGACGTACACCTGGCCGCCGGCGGCGTGCACCAGTTCGCACAACTCGGTGATGGTCTCCTCGAAGACGCCGTGCGTCGACGGGTAGGTGACCATGATCGCGGCCAGCCGCTCCCGGTGGGTGTCGATCTTGGCGCGCAGGTCGTCGAGGTCGACGGAGCCGTCCGCGGCCGCCTTGACCACGACCACCTGCATCCCGGCCATCACCGCGGACGCCGCGTTGGTGCCGTGCGCCGAGGACGGGATCAGGCAGACCCGGCGGTCGGTGTCGCCGTTCGCGCGGTGATAGCCGCGGATGGCCAGCAGTCCGGCCAACTCACCCTGGCTGCCGGCGTTGGGCTGGATGGAGACCCGGGCGTAGCCGGTGATCTCGGCCAGCCAGGACTCCAAGGTCCGGATCAGCGTCACGTACCCGGCCGCGGCGTCCACCGGCACGAACGGGTGCAGATTGGCGAACCCCGGGTAGGAGATCGGCTCCATCTCGGTGGTGGCGTTGAGCTTCATGGTGCAGGAGCCGAGCGGGATCATGCCCCGGTCGAGCGCGAAGTCCCGGTCCGACAGCGCCCGCAGGTACCGCAGCATCGCGGTTTCGCTGTGGTGGGTGTTGAACACCGGGTGGGTGAGGTACGGAGTCTCCCGGTCGCCGAAGGCTTCCGGCGCGGGCTGAGCCGATGGCAGCTGACTGGCGCCGAAGGCGTCGAGCACCGCCCCGAGTGCGGACTGGGTGACGTCCTCCCCCACCGAGATGGCGACGTGGTCGGCATCGACCAGCCGCAGGTGCACCCCGCCCGCCCGGGCGGCAGCCACGATCTGCATGGCGCGGGCCGGTACCCGGGCCAGCACCGTGTCGAAGAACCGCTCGTGCACGATCTCGACCCCGGACTCGGCGAGGGCGGCGGCCAGGTCGGCCGCGGTGTCGTGCACGGAACCGGCGATCGCGCGGATGCCGAGCGGGCCGTGGTACACCGCGTACATCCCGGCCACCACCGCCAGCAGGACCTGCGCGGTGCAGATGTTGGAGGTGGCCCTCTCCCGGCGGATGTGCTGCTCGCGGGTCTGCAGCGCCAACCGGTACGCCTGCACGCCGTCGGCGTCCTTCGAGACCCCGACCAGCCGGCCGGGCAACGAGCGTTCCAGCGACTCGCGGACCGCGATGAAGCCGGCGTGCGGACCGCCGTAGAAGAGGGGTACCCCGAACCGCTGGGACGACCCCACGGCGATGTCGGCGCCCCATTCTCCGGGCGGGGTCACCAGCGCACAGGCCAGCAGGTCGCAGGCCGCGATGACCTGGGCGCCCTGCGCATGAGCGGCCTCGGCGACGGCCCGCAGCTCGGTGGATTCGGCGAGGCGCCCCGAGGCGCCGGGGGTCTGGACGACGACCGCGAACGGATCGGTGTTCGCGATCGCTTCGCCTAACGGACCACGAGCGATCTCCACGGGCAGGCCGAGCGCCTCGGCCCGGGTCTGCACCACCGCGACGGTCTGCGGCAGCGTGTCGGCGTCGACCAGCAGCACGGTGCCGGTCTTGGTGACCCGGCGGGCCAGGGTCATCGCCTCCGCCACCGCGGTCGCCTCGTCGAGCAGGCTGGCGCCGGCGATCGGCAGCCCGGTCAGGTCGGCGACCACGGTCTGGAAGTTGAGCAGCGCCTCGAGCCGGCCCTGACTGATCTCGGGCTGGTAGGGGGTGTAGGCGGTGTACCAGGCCGGATCCTCGAGCACGTTCCGGCGGATCACCGACGGGGTGATCGTGCCGTGGTAGCCGAGCCCGATCATCGCGATCAGCGGGTCGTTCTGGTCGGCGAGCCGGCGTAGCTCGACCAGTGCCTGGGCTTCGGTCAGCGGGCCCGGCAGGTCCAGCGCCCCGTCGAGTCGGATGGAGGCCGGCATCGCCTCCGCGACGAGCTCCTCGAGCCCGGCCGCGGACGCGTCGAGACCGAGGGCGACCAGCATCTTGTCGCGCTCGTCGGACTGCGGGCCGATGTGACGCTCGGCGAAGGTGTGGGCGGCTGACGGCAGACGGGTCATCGGGGGTTCTTGCCTCGCTCCGGTGCATCGCAGGGCTGCGCGCAGGCCCGATCGGGCTCACCCGCTCCCCCTCTGTCACCGGGCGGCTCCAGAGTTGCCCACGGACGCGGTCCTGGGTGCCTGAGAGGTTCCGGGGAGGTTGCCCCTTCGGCGCCGGGCGGCCCAAGGTCGTGCGCGCCCGATCTCTCTCGCGTCGTGGTTGCTGCAGGCCTGAGTCTAGTGCCTGACCGCCGTGTTCAGGCTCAGCGGGCCGCCGTCGGGATCCGACGGCTGGGCGGCCGGCGAGTCGGCAGGTTCCGGAGCGGATTGCCGCACCCAGAACCGCCGGTCGAACACCAGCAGGGCCAACGCGACCAGGCACCAGGCGATGGCGTAGGTCCAGTTCAGACGCTCGAGATCGGCACCGGCACCCCACAGGCTGGAGATCTCCACCCCACCCTCGACGCCGTGCGCGATCAGGGTCAGCAGCGAGCTGCCCGAGGCGTGGTTGAACAGCCAGGCGTACCAGAACGTGACGGCCACCGTGGTCACGAAACCGATCGGATGGGCCTCGAACACCCCCATCAAGAACAGCGGCGCGTGCCAGCCGCTGACCGGCCAGGGCCATGATCGCGGTCGCCGCCAGCCGGGAGCGGTCCCGCTGCAGCTCGGGCTGGGCGAACCCGCGGAAGCTCGGCTCCTCCATCAGCGGCCCGCCGAACGGGCTGACCATGTGCATGCCGAGGGCCAGCGGCAGCGCCGTACCAGGGCGTCAGATGAACCCCCAGCTGGGAGCCGAGGCGCCGAGCGCGACGTTCAGGCCGACCGCGACCGCGTGGACGCCCAGCGGCACCGCGATGGCGAGCGCGTACCAGACCCAGCTGACCCGCCAGCGGATCAGCCGGGCACCCACCCGGCGCAGCCCCGCCAGACCCTCGGTGACCAGGACCACGACGATCGCGGCGATCAGCGCGCCGGGAGCGAAGAAGCTGTTCCACGGGATGGCGCCCCAGGCGAGGACGTAGGCCAGGACGAAGAAGAAGGCCACGCGGTGGCGCCGCACGAAGCGACATCTCCGACCTCGTTTCGGACGGACCGGTCGTGTCCAGACCTCACCTTCGTCGCCGGCGCAGCGCCGGCGGCAGCGGGTGCACTGGCCGGCAATAGGCCGGTTTTCTGGTATGTCCTGACGCCGGCAGAGCGCCGTTAGGGTGAGCAGTCGAGCCGAACGGGGGCAGGTTGCCCTCGGCGGGAAGGCGCACGCCAGTGGCCAGTCAAGCCCGCCGCGCCCCGCTCCTGGATGCTCTGGGCCATCGCGGTCGCCGGCATCGCCGTGCTGACCGGCGCGATGATCCTCGGCTTGGCCAGCGCCCGGCTGGAGCCGTCGGCGCTGCGGGTGTTCCTGGTCGGCTGGATCGTCGATCCCGTACGTCGTGAGCGGCGTCGTGGCCTGGTGGCGGCGGCCGGCGAGCCGGCTCGGCCCGCTGATGCTGCTCACCGGCTTCGCGATGGCGCTGACCCCGCTGCAATGGTCCACCCAGCCGCTGCTCTACAGCATCGGGCACCTGTTCGACATGGTGCCGGCGGCCATGTTCCTGCACGTCTTCCTGGCCTTCCCGACCGGTCGGCTGACGCACGCCGGTCGAACGCGGGCTGGTGGGGTCGGCGCTACGCCATCACGCTCGGGCTGCAGCTGGTCAAGATCGTGCTGGGGGTCAATCCCGACAGCGTCTTCAGCGTCCTCGACGGCGCCGGCGATCGGAACCGTCGTCGAGGGCGTCCAGCTCAGCCTGGTCGCCGGTCTGTCTGCTGCTGGGCGCGGTGCTCGCCTGTACCGACGCCGTCCGGCCCGGGTCGATCCGCCGGCGGCCCGCGACCCTGGTGGTCGACGCGTTCGGCTTCGCCCTGGTCATGCTGGCGCTGCTCTACGTGGCCGGCCTGTTCGCCTGGCCGGCCTCGAGATCATCCGGCTGATCACCTTCGCCGCCCTCGGCCTGGCGCCGATCGCGTTCCTGTTCGCGCTGCTCGATCTGCGGCTGGCCCGGGGTGAGGTCGCCGCGCTGCTGGTGGAACTCCGGGCCGATCCCGACCGCCGATCTGCAGGCGCCCCTCGCCCGGGCGCTGCGGGATCCGTCGCTGCGGCTGTCGTACTGGCTGCCCGAGTTCGGCAGCTGGGCCGACCAGGCCGGCGCGGCCGGCGCCTGCCCCGGCCGCGGACGAGCACCGCGCCGTACGCGCTCCTCTACCGCGACGGCGAGCCGATGGCGGCGCTCACCTTCGACCGGTCGCTGGAGGACGAGCCCGAACTGCTCGACGCGGTCGCTGGCGACCGCCGCCATCGCGCTCGAGAACGGCCGGCTGCGCGCCGAGCTGCGCGCCCGGCTGCCGGAGCTGCAGGGCTCCCGGGTCCGGGTGCTCGAAGCCGGCCGGCAGGAACGTCAGCGGCTGGAACGGGACCTGCACGACGGCGCCCAGGTACGGCTGGTCGCCCTCTCGCTGGAGCTGGGCCTGCTGGGCGAGGAGCCGGCGGCCGACCCGGAGCTCCGAGCCCGGCTGGCGCACGCCAAGGAGGAGGTGTGCGGCGTCGTTGACCGAGCTTCGCGACGTGGCCCGCGGCATCTATCCCGCCGTGCTGAGCGGGCACGGTCTGGAGCGTGGCCCTGGAGTCGTTGGTCGCGCGGGCCGCCGTGCCCGTCGAGCTGAGTGTCGACCTCGACGGACCGGCCGCCGGAGGCGGTCGAGGTCGCCGCCTACTACGTGATCAGCGAGGCGCTGGCCAACATCGGCAAGCACGCCGCCGCGACGTCACGCCACGGTCTGTGTCGCGCAGTCGGCCGGCTGGCTGGTCGGTGGAGGTCAGCGACGACGGGCGGGTGGCGCCGAGCCGGCGCCGCGGATCAGGGCTGCGCGGCCTCACCGACCGGGTCGAGGCGCTCGGCGGCGCCTGGGGATCGCCGAGGCCGATGGTGGCGGGGTCCGGGTTCGAGCAGAGCTGCCGTACCCATGACCCAGCCAACGACCCAGCCCATGACCCAGCCCCTGGCACAGCCCCCGGCACAGCCATCACCAACCGATCCGCGCCTCGCGTCATCATCGCCGAGGACAGCGTGCTGCTCCGCGAGGGGCTGAAGCGCATCCTCAGCTCGGCGCCGGCCTGGACGTGGTCGCCGCGTACGACAACGCCGACGACCTGCTCGCGCGGATCCGCGTCGAGCCACCGGACATCGTCATCGTGGACATCCGGCTGCCCCCGACGCACAGCGACGAGGGCATGCGCGCGGCGCTGCAGATCCGCCGGCGAGCAGCCCGAGGTCGCCGTGCTCGTGCTCTCCCAGTACGTCGAGCTCGGCCTGGCCATGCAACTGCTGAGCGACTCCGCCGAGCGGGTCGGCTACCTGCTGAAGGACCGCATCGGCGACGTCGCCGAGTTCCTCGACGCGGTGCGTCGGGTGGCGGCCGGTGGCTCCGCCATCGATCCGCAGATCGTCTCCACCTTGTTGCGGCGCCGCCGCAGTGACGATCCGATGCAGCGATTGACGCCGCGCGAGCGCGAGGTGTTGGCGTTGATGGCCGCGGGCACCTCCAACGCGGGCATCGCCGCCCGACTCGTCATCACCCAGCGGGCGGTCGAGAAGTACGTCTCGAGCGTGTTCGACAAGCTCGATCTGCCGTCCACGGGGAGTGAGTCCCGGCGGGTCCTGGCGGTGCTGTTGTACCTGCGCAGCTGACCTTTGCGCGGTCGGTACTCGGCTCAGCCGGCGGCGCGGGTGCGGCGGCGGAGCGCCAGCTCGTCGCTGGTCGCCGGGGCCTCGACCGCGGGCTCCGCCGGCAAGGTGGCCAGGGTGCCCTCGATGTCGCGCCAGACGCCGCCGAGGGCGATGCCGAAGACGCCCTGCCCGCCCCGCAGCAGATCGATCACCTGGTCGTCGGAGGTGCATTCGAAGACCGAGACCCCGTCGCTCATCAGAGTCACCTCGGTCAGATCCGCCACGCCCCGGGCGCGCAGGTGCTCGATGGCGGTCCGGATCTGCTGCAGCGAGATGCCGGCGTCCAGGAGGCGCTTGATCACCTTGAGCAACAAGATGTCGCGGAAGCTGTAGAGCCGCTGGGTCCCGGATCCGGTCGCCGACCGGATCTCTGGGGCCACCAGGCCCGTCCGGGCCCAGTAGTCCAGCTGTCGGTACGTGATGCCGGCCGCGCTGCAGGCGATCGGGCCACGGAAGCCCTGGTCGGCGGGCAACGGGGAGAAGTCTCCGTCGAAGAGCAGGCCCTGGGTCTCGACCTCCGGCGCAGTCCCCGCGGTGGCGGGCGCAGGGAGTTCGGTGCTGCTCACGGAAACCTCCAGGTGCGGATCGAGCGTCGCCAATCCCGGGAGAATCCGCTGCCGAACAGCAGATCCCCCGTACGTAATTCCATCGGAGGGATTACGCCCGACCGACGCTACGTCTCCGGTCCGGGACTGGTCAACGACACGCCGGGCCCCCGCGGCGGGATTGTCTAACCCTCAACTATCGCCTGACCCTGCAGCGGACCCTCAGCCGGACTTCGGTTCCTCGCCGGTGACGAAGTCGTCCGGGTTGACCTGATCGAGGAACTCGCGGAACTTCTCGACCTCGTCCTCTTCCGCCTCGGGCATCTCGATCCCGGCCTCGTCCAGCACGTCCTCCGCGCAATAGATGTCGGAACCGACCCGCAGCGCCAGCGCGATCGCGTCTGACGGTCGCGCACTCACCTCGACCCCGTCCACCAGCAGCACCGCATAGAAGGTGCCGCCGGTGAGTTCGGTGATGTGCACTTCGGTCAGCCGGTGTCCCAGGGTGGTCAAGGCGTCGACCATCAGATCGTGGGTCATGGGCCGCGGCGGCACGACCCCCTCCTGGGCGTTGGCGATCGCGGAGGCCTCGCTGGCCCCGATCCAGATCGGGAGGAATCGCGTGCCGCCGACCTCGCGGAGCAGAACCATCGGCGTGTTCGAGGGCATCTCCACCCGCACACCGACCACGTCGACTTCGCGCATGGCGCCCACCCTACTTCGCGCTCCGTCAGCGCTCCATGGCTGTCCGGACGAGGGCGGCGTGAAAGCTGATCACGAGTTGGGTGACCTCGCCCGACACGTCCTTGCTGCCCGCGGCGCGCCGTACGTACGGTGCGATCGCCTGCTCCACCAGGCCGATTTCTCGGTCCGCCGACATCTTGAACGCGCGCAGATGTCGGCCGTCGATGCCGTAGTCGGCCAGACGCCGGGCGGCCACCGCGAGCGTCAGCGCCTCCCGGCCGTAGTGCGACGTGCCGCGGCGCGGCAGCACGATCTGGTTGCGCTCCAACTCGGTCAGCGCGGCGTCGGTCAGCCCACTCGCCTCCAGCAGGTCGGCCCGGGTCAGCCGCAGGGGCGGTCGGGGCGGCTGGGCCGCCGAACCCGCGCCCGCGCCGGCGGCCCCAGCCGCGGATCCGTCGGTAGCCGGACCGAGTTCGGCCGGCCCGGCCGATGACCGGCCCGGCGTCGGCTGGCCGCGATCCATGTTGTCCAGATGCTCGCGGATTACCTTGAGCGGCAGATAGTGGTCGCGCTGCACGGTGAGCACGTAGCGCAACCGCTCCACGTCCGTCGCCGCGTAGCGGCGGTAGCCCGACGGCGCGCGTTCGGGGGTGATCAGTCCCTCGCTCTCCAGGAAGCGGATCTTCGAGATCGAGATGTCGGGGAAGTCGGACTTGAGCACGGCGAGCACCTGACCGATGCTGCGCGAGTTGGGGTTGACCATCGGCACGCGACTATTCGACGCCCTGCGGGCTGGCGAAGTAGACGAGTCGGTACTTGCCGATCTGGACCTCGTCGCCGTGCTGCAGGACTATCTCGTCGACCAGCTCGCGGTTGACATAGGTGCCGTTGAGACTGCCGGAATCGCGGACCAGGGTGCCTTCCGGGGTGCGCAGGAAGGTCGCGTGCCGCCGGGACACAGAGATGTCGTCGAAGAAGATGTCGGACTTCTGATGCCGTCCGACGGTGACCAGATCGGTGTTCAGCAGGTAGCGGCTGCCCGCGTTCGGGCCCCGCTGGACGATCAGCAAGGCGGAGCCACGCGGCAGCGCGTTGACCGCGGCCTCATCCTCCGCGCTCAGCAGCTCGGTCTCGGACTCGGGCACCGGGGCCATCGTCTTGGTCGTGTCGCCGGTCGGTCGGCGCTCGCCGATGTCCGGGTTGGTCTCCCCACCCGGCAGCGCCGCGCCGCAGTTGGCGCAGAAGTTGCTGCCGTCGGGATTGTCGTGCCCGCAGTTGTTGCAGAACGGCATGAAGTGTCACCCCCTGGTCGAGACGCACCGCTGCCGGCGGTCTCTACGTGTCATGGAGAGTTTAGATCCCGACTCCACCGGGATACTGCGTCTAGGCGTTTCAGGCGCCGGTTTGTTCCGCGTACGCGTCGGCGTCCAACAGGTCGTCGAGGTCGGCGCCACCCTCGACCTCCAACTCGAACAGCCAGCCGTCACCGTACGGGTCGGCGTTGATCGTCTCCGGATTGGCGTCCAGGGTGGCGTTCACGGCGCTGACCACACCGGTCACCGGTGTGAAGATGTCGGACACGCTCTTGGTGGATTCGAGTTCTCCGCACGCGTCGCCCGCGGACACCGAATCCCCAATTGTCGGCAGCGTGACGAAGACGATGTCCCCGAGCTGCTCGGCGGCGTAGTCGGTGATACCCACCCGGAGAGTCTCGCCGTTGCCACCACGGACCCACTCGTGATCGCTGGTGTATTTCAGGTCTTCGGGAAAGTCGGGCACTCGAGGCTCCTGATGATTCAGCGCGGGGTGGGCGGAGGCGACGCGGGGCGAGCGTACTGATTGTCCGGCGCGCTGTGCAAGGAATCGATCTCGAGTCGCTGGATCTGCTGGATCCCGACCTGACCACCGATCCTGGGGCCGGTGATCTCGCTGACCAGGCCGCCGCGGAACGACGCCGCCTCTTCCAGACTGTGCGGGTCCCCGATGACCTCGATCGTCAGGGGGCGCGTCATCACGCGGCCGTCGACCACCAGGGCCGAGTTCCGGGTCGCGAACCAACTCGAGGCGACCACCCGGACCTGGTCGTTGATCTCGATCACCTCCGCGCCCGCGTCCCGCATCTCCTCCACGGCGTCGAGCAGCACCTCGCCGGTCACCAGGGATTTCGGGTCGGTGATGGTGAGCCGGATGCCGGGCCCGACGGCGGGCGCGGTACCGGCGAGGATGGCGAGTTGGGTCAGCCGGCGCTCGGTCTGGGTGCGCGCCACGGACTGGCGGTCCGCGCCGGACTGCAGGTCGGACTTGGTCTGTTCCAGTTCGGCAACCTCGCTCTCCAGCCGCCGCGATTCCGCGCCGAGGCCGTCGAGGATCTGGATCAGGTCCTCGCGCCGGGCGTTGGTGTACGCGTCGTCGGCGCTGCTGAGCCGGACCTGCACCACAGCTCCGAGCCCGACCACGAAGAGGAAGATCGCGGCGATGATCTGACCGCGGCCGGGCCGCAGCAGCAGCGTCCGCAGCCTGCTCGGCGGCCGCGGGGGCGGTGCCGGAGCGGCGGCCGGCGGCGCGTCGGCCTCGTCGCGCTTGGGCTCCGGATGCCGGCGGGACCGCGACGGCAACATCCGTCGCGCTGCCCGGCGGGGTTTGGCCCGGCCCGGTTTCGCCGCCCGACGAAGCTGGGCCAGCCGCGGCGGGTGCTTCTTGTCCGCCGGTGCCGGCGAGGCCTCGGGTGTCCCGGGCGTCTCCTCAGGCATGGAACAGCACCCGGCGGATCGCGGCGGCATTGGTGAAGATCCGGATGCCGAGCACCACGACGACGGCCGTGGACAACTGCGCCCCGACTCCGATCTGGTCGCCGATGAACACGATCGCCGCGGCGATCAAGACGTTGGAGACAAAGGAGATCGCGAAGACCTTGTCGGAGAAGTTGCCCTCCAGGTAGGCCCGGAAGCCCCCGAACAGGGCGTCCATCGCAGCCACGATGGCGATCGGCAGATAGGGCTGCAGCACCACCGGGATGGCCGGCTCCAGCAGCAGTCCGACCACGATCCCGGCCAGCAGCCCCAGCAGTGGCAACATCAGCGGTCCCGGGTCGCGTAACGCAGACTCAGTCCGCCGTCCGCCTCGAGGTTCAGCCTGCTGGCAAGGCTGATGTCGTAGCGCATCTGCTGGTTCTGCGCCAACTCGTTCCACCAGACGCCGGCGCCCGACTCCGCGAATCGCGCCTGCATCGTGCGGCTGTCGCCGATGGCCTCGATCACGTACGGCCGGGTCAGCGACCGGTAGTCGACCGTGATCGCCTCCCCCGCTCCGCGGATGGCGGTGAGGGCGGAGAGTCGGTGGCCGTTGATGGCGACCGCCTCCGCGCCGGACTGCCACAGCCCATTCGCAAGGATCTGCAGGTCGGTGTCGTAGACGCGCGCGGCGCGGCTGCCGTTGCCCTGTGGACCGTCGTCGACGGTGATCTCGATGCCCGGGCCGCTGACCGCGACAGCCCCGACGATCGGCTCCAGTCGTTCGATCCCCGCCTGCTGCGCCTCGACCGCCGCGTCGCCGCCGCCCTCCGCCGTCCGCAACGCGCTGATCTCGGTGGACAGCGCCGTCGCCCGTCGTCGCAGGTCGTCCTGGGCGGTCTCGCCCTGTTGGATCCGGGTGATCAGATCGGACCGTTCGCCGGCCAGGACGGGAGCCCGCCGGGTCGTCTGCAGCGCGGCCACGGCGAACAGGGCGCCGATCAGCACGGCTGTCACCACCAGCACCCAGTGGCCTTTCGAGGTCGTGTCGCCGCGAGCCGCCACGACGGCGTAATCAGGATCGTACGGATTGCGCACGATCTGGTTGAGCAGGTCCATGCTGGCGTCCACCGGCCGGGCGGCGGCCGGCATCGGAGGGGACGGCAGGACACGAGACATCGCTTCAGCGTAATTCCGACGGCGCCGTCAACTCGAACTCCGGCGAGGCGCTGGACGCGTCGGCGACCACCCCGTGGTAGACGTCGGTGATCTCCGCGCCCACCACCGACCAGTCGTAACGGCGGACCGCCGCGGCCGCGCTCGGCTGAGCGGACGGGGCCCGGCCGTGGATCCGGTCGACCACCGCGGCGGCCAAGGCCGCGGAGTCCCCGACCGGCACCAACCGACCCAGCGCCCGGCCTTCGGGCTGGCTCGCGCGTAGCAACTCGGTGAACGCCGGCAGGTCGGAGGCGATCACGTCCGCGCCGCTGGCGAGGGCCTCCACCAAGACGACCCCGAAACTCTCTCGCTCCCGGTGCGGCGCCACGAAGACGTCGGTCGTTGCGAGCAGCTGCCGCTTCTCGGCGTTGGTCACGGCGCCGAGGCTGCGTACGCCCGGCGGCAGGCTGCGACTGCCCCGCCCGGCCACCGCCACCTCGACCTCGGGCACCCCGGCCCGGATGGCGGGCAGCGCGGCGAGCAGGACGTCGAGCCCCTTGCGCCGCTCGTCGAGGCGCCCCAGGAACGTAATTCGCGGCCGCTGCCCGCCCCGCCATCTCGCGCGGAGGGCATCCGACGACGTGAACTCGGCGTGCGAGACACCGTTGGGCACGATGGTGGTGGATTGCGCGGCGTCGCGGCTCAGGTATCGCACGACCACGTCGCGGGCCGATTCCGACACCGCCATCCCGGCGCCGATCTTGGCGATCCAGGGGCTCAGGGCCCCGCCGGCCCAGGCCATCGTCCGGGAGCGTGGGGTCGCGGTGTGGAAGGTGGCCACGATCGGCACCTCGGCCAGCCACAACGCCAACAGCCCGACGCTGGGGGTCACCGGTTCGTGGATGTGGAGTACGTCGAAGCGGTTCGTCCGCAACCACCGCCGGACCCGCCCGGCGGTCCGTGGCCCGAAGTTCACCCGGGCGACCGACCCGTTGTACGGCACCGGCACGGAGGCGCCGGCCGAGGTGAAAGTCAGATCGCCGAGCAGATCCGGTGCGGGCCGGCCCGGCGCGAAGATGTGGGCGTCGTGGCCCGCCTCACGCAGGTGCCGGGCCAGGCCCAAGACGTGGTTCTGGACGCCGCCGTAGCCGTCGAAGGAGTACGGGCAGACCAGCCCCACCCGCAACCGTCCCCTCGTCGTCAACAGGTGCCCGCCATCAGGCTCCGCCCGGGAAGAAGCGCTGCAGCATGTGCCAGTCCTCCGGTTGCCGAGCGATCTGCATGGCGAAGAAGTCGGCCACCTGCTGGGTCATGGCGATCAGCCCCGCCCGACCCGGCTCCGGCTCGATCGTGGGCCCCAGCGCGATGTACATGTCGGGTCCAACGTAGCGACACACGCCCGGGATCAATGCCGCTCCGCTCCGGCGGGCGACCAGCGCCGGTCCGGCGGGCATGGTGATGGGTACCCCGGCCCAGGTGACGGGGACACCCGTCCCGCCGAGATCCCGGTCGGCCAGCAGGCACACCACCCGGCCCTGCCCAACCGCTTCGATCAGCTGCCCGAGGGCCGTCGGGTCCCGGTGGGACAGGATCTGCATACCCAGTTGCTCGCGGAACTTCACGAACGCCGCGTACTCGGCCTCGCCGAGCTGCTCGGCCACCGAGGTGACGGCGAGTCCGGTGCCGCACGCCCAGGCCCCGGCCAGGTCCCAGTTGCCGCTGTGCGGCAGCGCCACCACCACCCCGCGGGCCGCGTGCTCGGCCCGCAGCCGCGGCTCGCCCTCCACCTGGACCCGCTCGGCGGCCCGGCCGGCGGGCCAGTGCGGCAGCGACAGCACCTCGTGGAACGTTCGCAGGTAGGACGCCACCGCCGCCCGGGCCAGCGCATCGGAGACCGGTTGCCCGGTCGCCACGGCCAGGTTGTGCCGGAGCCGGCGGATCGGCCGCGGATTGCGCCAGACCGCCCAGCGGCTGGCCGCGGCGAACAGCGGCCGGCCGGCGGCGGCCGGCAGTCGCCCAGCGCCCGCCCAGCCCAGCCGGTAGAGGTTCCGGACGAGCCGGTCATGTGGGACCGGCATCGCCCACCCCGGTCGGGCCGTCGTCCATCCGCTGGGCGGGAGTCCCACCCTCTGGTTGACCCTTAGCTTGTCGGTGGACGTGGGCGATTCGCTGGCTCACGGTGACCACGCCCGCGAAGGCGAGGAAGATCATGGCGATCTCGAGCACCCATGGCACCCCGAAGCCCGCGAGCAAGGCGCCCGCGAGGATCACCAGCAACCGGTCCGCGCGGGCCGCCAACCCGCCGTCGGCGGCATACCCGAGGCTCTCGGCGCGCGCCCGGACGTAGGAGGTGAGTTGGCCGAAGATCAGTGCCACCAGGGACACGGCCGCCCAACCGAGGTCACCGCGTTGGCCCGCGAAGTAGAGCAGGATGCCGCCGAAGACCGCCGCATCGCCGAGCCGGTCCAGAGTCGAGTCGAGGAACGCGCCCCACGCGGATGCCGTCCCGCTCATCTTCGCCATCTGCCCGTCGAGCATGTCTGCGAGGCAGAAGAACGTGACGATCAACGCCCCCTGCCACAACCAGCCCTGCGGGAAGCAGATCAGGGCGGCGAGCATCACGCCGAGCGTGCCGAGGGCCGTGACCAGGTCCGGTGAGACGCCGAGTCGGTTCAGCAGCGCGGCGAAGGGCGCGATGATCCGCGCCGCACCCACGCGGAACCGCTCCAGCATCAGCCGGTCAACTCGGCGGCCCAGGCTCGGTGCACGATCTCCCAGGTCTGACCGAGCAGCTGGGGCAGGGCTTTGGTCTGCCCGATCACCGGCAGGAAGTTGGCGTCCCCGGACCAGCGCGGCACGACGTGTTGATGCAGGTGCGCGGCGATGCCGGCGCCCGCCACCGCCCCCTGATTGATCCCCAGGTTGAAACCGTGCGGGGCACTGACCCGGCGGAGCACCGTCATCGCGGTCTGGGTCAACCGACCGACCTCCTGCGTCTCGGCCTCGGTCAGCTCGGTGTAGTCGGCCACGTGTCGGTACGGGCAGACGAGGAGATGTCCGGGTGAGTACGGATAGAGGTTGAGCACCGCGTACCCCAGCTCGCCGCGATGCACGATCAGCCCCGGCTCGTCGTCCTGCGCCACGATCGTGCAGAACGGGCACTCCCCCGCGGCATCGCTGGCCGGCTTGTTCTCACCCTGGATGTAGACCATCCGGTGCGGGGTCCACAACCGGTCGAAGGGATCGGGTGGGCCCGGGTGCTGAACAGGGTCGAGCGTGTCGTCGTTCATGTGGTTCACACCTGGATGCGGCGGGCGATGGCGTCGCAGATCTCGGCCACCGCCTCGTCGATCGGGACCCCGTTGCGCTGCCGGCCGTCCCGGTAGCGGAAGGAGACGGCCCCCGCGGCCCGGTCCTCACCGCCCGCGATGAGCATGTAGGGCACCTTGGCCTGGGATGCGTTGCGGATCTTCTTCTGCATCCGCTCGTCGGCGGTGTCGACCTCGACCCGGACGCCGGCGGCCTTCAGTCTCGAGGCCACCTCGCGCAGGTAGTCGTCGAATTCCGAGGCCACCGGGATGGCAATCACCTGCACCGGAGCCAGCCAGGGCGGAAAGGCGCCCGCGTAGTGCTCGGTCAGCACCCCGATGAACCGCTCCACCGACCCGAACAGGGCCCGGTGGATCATCACCGGCTGCTGCCGGCTGCCGTCACTGCCAGTGACCTCGAGACCGAAGCGCTCTGGCAGCATCAGATCCACCTGAATGGTGGACATCTGCCAGGTGCGGCCGATGGCGTCCCGAGCCTGGACCGAGATCTTGGGCGCGTAGAAGGCGGCGCCGCCGGGGTCGAGGACGAGGTCCAGCCCCGAGTCGGCGGCGGCCTCCTCGAGCGCCTGGGTGGCCCGTTCCCACTCCTCGTCGGTGCCGATCGACTTCTCCGGGTCGCGGGTCGACAACTCGAGGTAGAAATCGTCCAGGCCGTAGTCCTTGAGCAGGTCGAGCACGAACCGGAGCAGCGACTTCAGCTCGTCCTGCATCTGCTCGACGGTGCAGTAGATGTGCGCGTCGTCCTGCGTCATGCCGCGGACCCGGGTCAGGCCGTGGACCACCCCGGAGAGCTCGTACCGGTAGACCGAGCCGAACTCGAACATCCGCAAGGGCAGCTCCCGATACGACCGACCCCGGGATCGGAAGATCAGGCAGTGCATCGGGCAGTTCATCGGCTTCAGGTAGTAGTCCTGGCCTTGGCGCTTGAGCTGGCCGTCCGGGTGGTACTCCGCGTCCACGTGCATCGGGGGGAACATGCCGTCGGCGTAGAAGCCGAGGTGGCCGGAGATCTCGAACAGCTCCGCCTTCGTGATGTGCGGGGAGTAGACGAACTCGTACCCGGCCTCGACGTGGCGGTCGCGGGAGTAGTCCTCCATCACCTTGCGCAGGATGCCGCCCTTGGGATGAAACACCGCCAACCCGGAGCCGATCTCGTCCGGGAACGAGAACAGGTCGAGTTCGCGCCCGAGCCGGCGGTGATCGCGGCGCGCCGCCTCCGCCATCCGGGTCTGGTACGCCTTGAGCTCGTCGCGACTGGGCCACGCGGTGCCGTACAGCCGCTGCAGCTGCGGATTGGCTTGATCACCGCGCCAGTAGGCGGCCGAGCTGCGGGTCAGGGCGAAAGCCGGAATGTAGCCGGTGTGCGGCACGTGCGGACCGCGGCACAGGTCCTTCCAGACCACCGAGTCGTCGCGGCGCAGGTTGTCGTAGATGGTCAGCTGACCGGCGCCGACTTCCGCACTGGCGCCGTCGTCATCGCTCGCCGAGCCCTTGTCGGTGATCAACTCCAGCTTGTACGGCTCGGCGGCCAGCTCCACTCGGGCCTGCTCGTCGGACACCTCGCGGCGGACGAACCGCTGCCGCTCCTTGATGATCCGCACCATCCGCTTCTCGAGGTCCTTGAGGTCCTCGGGGGTGAACGGCTCGGCCACGTCGAAGTCGTAGTAGAAGCCGTCGGTGATCGGCGGCCCGATGCCCAGCTTCGCGTCGGGATGGGCCGACTGCACCGCCTGGGCCGCCACGTGCGCCGCCGAGTGGCGGAGGATCGCCAGTCCCTCGTCGGACCCGATCAGGACGGGTTCGATCGCCACGTCGGCCGTCTCGGCGGGGTCGAGGATCAGCCGGTGCAGATCGCGGACCTCACCGTTGACCCGAACCGCGACCACCGTCTTGTCGGCGCCGAAGAGATCCAGCCCGGTGGTGGTGTCGCTCACCTGCGGCTCTTCAGTGCTGCCGGCAACGGTGATCGACATGCTGGACACGTGACTGCGCTCCCTTCCGGAGGCCTCTCTTGATCGGCGGATGGATCGGCTGATGATCGGCGGCCAGCCTATCCGCTGGCCCCGCGCGGGCGGGCCGGACGATCAGCGCTCGGGCTCGTTGAACGGCGTGATGACCTGGATCTGCGAGGTGCGCGACCAGGGCCGGCCGGGCAGCACCCCGCGGGCGTGCAGGATCAGCCGGGCGGCCTCCCGCAGATCGCGGCGCAGGTCGTGGTGCAGGACGGCGGTGAGCTGACCGCGCCGCAGCAAGGTGACGTTGTCCCCGTCCAGATCGTGGGCGACGAAGGTGGCGACCGGGCGTCCGCTCGACCGGAAGGCTTCCAGGATCGCCGCGTTCCCGCCGCCGATGGAGTAGACGGCGTCGATGTCGGGGTGCTCGGTCAGCGCGGCACGGACCGCCGCCAACGTGGTGCGGTCCAGGCCGTCGGTCTCCGTCACCTCGAGCAGCGGGCGGCCCGGAGCAAGATCACGCATTGCGGCCCGGAAGCCGGCCTCCCGCTCCTCCTCGCCGTGGAAGGCGCTGCTGGACAACGAGATCAGCACGGTGCCGGGACGCGGGGCGCTCATCCTGCGTGATCAGGTACGCGGCCGTGGCCCCGGCGGCGCGGTTGTCGATCCCGACGTAGGAGACCCGCCTGCTGCCCGGCACGTCGGTGGCCAAGGTCACGGTCGGGATCCCGGCCTCGGCGAGGCCGTCGATGGCCTGCGCGACGAGCGGGTGGTCCGGGGCCTTGAGCAGCACGCCGTGGGAGCCACGGCGCCGGATCCGCTCCAACGTGGCGACGACTTCGGCCGGCTCTCCCTCCTCGCGCAGGTGGAACCTGGCCCGGATCAGCGCCGGTCGCAGATCGGGCAGCTCGGCCTCCAGGGCGGCCCGAACGGCGTCGGAGAATCGGCTGGGGGCGAGCATCACCAGATCGACGAGGAACGTCTGACCGGCGAGTCGCACCTGGTCCCGCTGCCGATCCAGATCGGCGATGGCTTGACGGACCTCGGTGACCGTACTCGCCCGTACCCCGGCGCGCCCGTTCAGCACCCGATCGACCGTCGCCTCGCTCAGACCGGCCTGCTGGGCGATCTCCCGGATCCGGTACGGATGCCCCACGGTGACGCTCCTGAGGGGTTATTGATGGGTTTGCGGTCGCCGGCGCGGCGTAGCCGGACGTTAGCGTCTCCTGCATGACGACCACCACCCGCCGTACCCCCGGCCGCTTCACCGAGGCCGACTGCTCGCTGACGGACTTCGCTCGCCCTGATCGACCAGCGGACCGAGCTGGCCGACTTCCCGCACGCGGACGCGGTCGAACAGAACGTGCTCGTCTACGACGCCGCGAGCCTGCGCCCCGCGATCGCCACCGAGGCCGGCCGGGCCGAGGTCGAGGCCGAGCTCGTCCGGGCGCTCACCAGCGGTCCCGGGAGTGGTCGCCTTCCAGGGCGCGTTCGCCGATCACGAGGTGGTCGACCGGGCCACGGCTGCGTTCGACGACATCATCGCCGCCGAACGCGCGGCGGGCGGCGGCCGCAACGACCACTTCGCCAAGGCCGGCGCCAACGACCGGATCTGGAACGCGCTGGAGAAGCTGGCCGTGCGCGACCCGGAGACGTTCGTCGACTACTACGGCAACGACATCCTCGCGCTGGTCAGCACGGCCTGGCTCGGTCCGGCGTACCAGGTGACGTCCCAGGTCAACGTCGTCCGACCCGGCGGCCAGGCCCAGGACCCGCACCGCGACTACCACCTCGGTTTCCTCTCCAACGAGGCCGCGGCCCGCTTCCCGGCGCACGTCCACCTGCTCTCCCCCGTGCTGACGCTGCAGGGGGCGGTGGCGCACTCGGACATGCCGGTCGAGAGCGGCCCGACCATGTACCTGCCCTACTCCCACCAGTACGAGCCCGGCTACCTCGCCTATCGGCTGCCGGAGTTCCGCGAGTTGTTCGGACAGCGCTACGTCCAGCTGCCGCTGCGCAAAGGGCGATGCGGTGTTCTTCAACCCGGCGCTGTTCCACGGAGCGGGCAACAACGTCTCCGCCGACGTGCAGCGGATGGCCAATCTGCTGCAGGTGTCGTCGGCGTTCGGCCGGGCGATGGAGACCGTCGACCGGACCAAGGTCTCCCGGGCGGTCTACCCGGTGCTGCGGGCCCGCCGAGAGGCCGGCGTGGACGCGGCCCAGCTGGCCAACGCCATCGCCTGCGCCGCGGAGGGGTACCCCTTCCCCACCAACCTCGATCTGGACTCCAACGTCGACGGCCTGACCCCGCGTTCCCAGGCCCAGCTGGTCCAACTCGCGCTGGACGAAGGCTGGCCTCCGGACCAGCTGTCGGAGGAACTGGCGGCGTACGACCGTGCGGCGCGCGACGACGGAGATCTGATGCATGCTGAGCGACAAGATCATCCTGGTCAGCGGCGGCACCCAGGGCGTCGGCGCCGGTATCGCCCGCGCCGCCGCCGACGCGGGTGCGGTCGTGGTGGTCACCGGGCGACGGCCGGACGTGGGCGCCGCCTTCGTCGACGAACTCGCCGCGACCGGAGCCGAGGCGAGCTTCCTCCAGGCCGACGTGACCGACGTGCCGGCGGCCCAGGGCACGGTGACCGCCGTCGTCGACCGCTACGGCCGGATCGACGGCCTGGTCAACGCCGCCGGCCTCACCTCCCGGGGGACGCTGCTCGACACGTCACCCGAGCTGTTCGACGAACACATCGCGATCAACCTCAAGGCGCCGTTCTTCCTGATGCAGGCCGCCGTGGCGGACCTGCGCCGACGCGGCGCCCCGGGTTCGATCGTCAACGTGATCACGATGTCGGCGCACGGTGGTCAGCCGTACCTGGCGCCCTACGTGGCGGCCAAGGCCGGACTGGTCGGTCTGACCAAGAACGCGGCCCACGCCCACCGCTGGGACCGGATCCGGATCAACGGCATCAACATCGGCTGGACCGAGACCGAGGGCGAGGCCGTGGTCCAGAAGACCTTCCACGACGCCGACGACGACTGGGCGGCGCAGGCCGCCGCCGCGCTGCCGATGGGCAAGCTGGGGCAGGTGGACGACGTCGCGCGGTTGGCCGTGCTCCTGCTGTCCGACGCCAGCGGGGTGGTCACCGGTTCGATCATCGACTGGGACCAGAACGTGCCCGGCGCCCACGACTGAGGCGCGCTCCGGCCGCTACTCGCCCGGCATGATCAACTCGGCCAGGCCCGGGAACCGCAGGGCGCGCCGCGGACCCGACCAGACGTAGGCGAGCAGCAGCCGTCCGCAGGGCCGGCAGAGCATGAGCAGACCGTCGGAATCCAGCTCGACCACGGCCTCGGCGAGCATGCCGGTGGCTTTGCAGTGCCGGCAGGAGATGACCGCATCCGTGACGTCGACGCCGAAGATCTCACTCAGCGCACCACCGGCCGCGTTGCCGTCCAGTCGGGTCACCATCGGCTCACGCTCCTCCGAATCGTTCGGTACGGATCCGCGCGGGCTGGTGGCCCAGTCCGACGAGGACTTCTGCGACCGTCTCCACGAAGCCGGTCGGTCCGCAGACGTATACCAAGGGCTCGTCGGACGGCGGGAACGCCCGGTCGAGGATGTCGGCGGCACTGATCCGGCCGGGTGGTCGGGGCTCGCCCGCCGGCGCTTCCCGGGTGTGGATCCAGTCGAGGGTGAAGTGGGCGTCGACCAGTCCGATGAGGGTCGTGGCGAACATCGCGTCGGCCTCGGTACGGACCGAGTAGAGCATCCGGAACGGGGCCGTGCTGCCGGAGTCGTGGTGGGCTCGCAGGATCGCCACCAGCGGCACGACCCCGGAGCCGCCGGCGATGAGTTGGACCGGGGTGGTCTGCTCGGCGGACCAGACGAAGTAGCGCCCGATCGGTCCCCGGACCTCCAGCTGGTCCCCTGGCCGCGCCTCGCGAACCAGGTAGGGCGAGACCTCGCCGTCCGGGAACTCGTCCACCCCGATCTCGACGCGCGGTCCGTCCCCGAAGGAGGACATGGAGTACGAGCGGACCGCCTGGTAGCCGTCCTCTGCCGTCAGGCGCAGGTCCAGGTGCTGGCCGGGACTGCTGCCGGGCCAGCCGGGCACCTCGAGCGTGAGAAGCCGGCCGTGACTGGTCGCCGGCTCGGAGCTGAGCACGGCGGCCGGCAGCCAGGTGGACACCCCGACCATCAGGAGTACCGGTCCTCCGTCCACGGGTCGCCGTACAAGCTGTAGCCGTTGCGCTCCCAGAAGCCCGGCCGGTCGGCCACCATCAGAGTCAAGCCGCGGACCCACTTGGCCGACTTCCAGAAGTAGAGGTGCGGGATCAGCATCCGGGCCGGTCCACCGTGCTCCGGTCGCAGCGGTCGGCCGTCGAACTCGAAGGCGATCCAGGCTTTGCCGCCGGTCAGATCGGCGACCGGGACGTTGGTGGTGTAGCCGCCGTGGGAGTGGACCATCGCGTACTGGGCACTGGTGTCGATCTCGGTCAGCAGCCGGTCGAGGGAGACCCCGCGCCAGCGGGTGTCGAACTTCGACC
>CAWGEY010000007.1:0-191011 GCA_963821695.1 uncultured Actinomycetota bacterium | reverse complement strand
CGCTGATTGGAACATCTCTGGGATCTGGGTCCATGCAGTGAGCAGCATTGGGATCCTGGCTGCTGCTGAGGATGGAGCTGGGTCAGGGCCACTCAGATCTGGCTGTGATCGGGGACCTCTGAGATGTGGGTAATCATCTGACGGTCCCCAGAGCTGCTTGCTGGGCATGCTGGTGATGCAACTGATGTGACCTGTGCTGCTGATGAGGCCTGGCCACGGTGCTCTGGTGCCTGGTGGAGCTTCTCCATTGCCCTGACTGCCTTGCTATCTGGGCACTTTGGGGCAGGTGGAATGCTGATGCTGGCACTGCCCACCACCGTGTGGACACTGACGGTGCCCTGGGCACTCCCGGTGCTGATCCTTCCCCAGCTGTGTCGAGGGTGGCTGTCCGCTTGGTGACCGGGGTGGTCTGTACTGCTGCTGTGCACCCGACGTCGGCCACTGGGAGTGGGCACCCCTGGGAGGAGTTTGGCTTGCTTGGGTGTAGTTGGGGAGGGGATCCTTGGGCATGTGACTGAGCTGAGTCTTCATTGCTCTCTCTCTGCTGTTCCAGGACCCAACCTCCACCCTGACAGGGCAATTTCTGGCTCCCGCTCTGCCAGCTGCTTTTTATGGGCTGCTGTGCTGGCGGGCAGCTGAACTGTGACAGTGCCCGCTGAGCAGTTGGTGCACCTCGCCTGGGCTGTTCTGAGGAAGATGATGCTGCCTGTTGTGGGTGGTGATAGGCAATCCTGGGCTACTGGGTGACATGCCTCAGTCTGTTGAGTTGGAGATGGTGGTGACTGGCTGGCCCACCCCGGAGGAGCAGCAGCATCTCTGGTCTGCCCTGTGTGGAGGGTGCCACGCCAGCAATGCCGTCAGATTGCGGGTCCCCGCCTGCGTCCTGTTCATCAGAGGGTGAGCACCTGTCCATGATCACTCCTGTGAGATCTTCCGGAAAGCTCGCGACCACCACTTCCGTGGAGCTCATCCCAGTGTTTCACCTATATTTTGGGTCACTACTATGTGTTTCACTGGGTTCCAAATGATCTGTCTCCTTGTCCTTGGATTGGAGGAATCAGGCGTTGCAGAACAGAACAGCCACATAGTTTGAAGTCATAAAGGAGGGAACCCGTGAAATTTTGGGGTTTCTGGTCATTGTCCTTGTCGCCGACGGAGCCAGATCCATCAGCACAAGGAATTCCTGTGGGGGTGGAGGGCCTGCTGGGTTGTGTGAACCGGAGAGCGAGACATGGCTGCTGGTTGAAATGCCGGCAGCCCCTGTGTAGGTCGAGATGATTTTTCCTGTAGCTCTTCCATGAGGAGTATCCCCGTGTGCCATTGCCCGATGACATCTGCGGCGGCCACGGACGCCTCCACCCAGATCTGGCACGGCACAGTGACCCCACCCACGCCGACGATCATCCTCGCCATGCTGATCTGAGCAGCAGACGAATCCACCCTGGCGTAGCCTGTCTGTTTGTGTAAGTTTCTCCATCTGTGGTGGGTGCCGCCTGCTGCTACATTGGGTATAGATGGCACCGGACGCCGCCTGCACTGTCTGAAGTATCCTGTTCTTGTTCCTGTCTGGCACTGCTTTTTATGTCTGGGACACTCAGCCAGATCCCTGTGGGGTGCCGAATTGAGGGTTTTTGGATGCTGATTTTCGTGCTGGTCTCCTGCTGCACTGTGTTTTCAGTTTCTCCCTACACCGTGATCTTGCCGGCATGGGTTTTTTGGCTTGTAACAGCTCTCGTCCCGTGTGTGGATTTTTTGCAGCGAGAGAGAGAGAGAGAGAGAATGTGTGTGTATGGTTTTGTTTAGTAGATCTGGAGGCGGTATCATCTAACGCCTCAACTAGTGAATTTGGTGTTTCTTGTGTGACGATTTTTGTACTGTACCCTGCTTTTGATGTGTGAAGATTGTTATCCATGGTGTGTATGGTTGTGGTGGTGCCTTTGAGGTGGTGGGAGTTCTCGTGCTGTCGGAACGAAGAAGTTATGTCTTGTGCCCTATTTGGGTGGTGAGATGGATGACTGATGAGGGCGGCCTTGCTGATCTTCGTGTGCTCTGTTACTCGGACGGTTTTCGTTTGGTGGTCGTTGTATGGTCGTGTCGCGGTTGGGAGAGGTTCGTATGTCTCTTTCGAGTAATTTGTCGAGCTGTGTCATGATCTGGGTTGTTGTGTCGTCGTTTTGGGCTGACTGGTGTTACTGTGCTGGTCGGTGGTTGTGTGATCCTTGTTATGTGAGTGGATGCTGACGGGTAGGAGCAGTGGTTTGGGCGGGTGCTGAGGACAGAACAATTGCTACCCGAAAAAGGGCACGCGAGCGAGGACGCGTTCGATGCGTTCCTCCCCGGTGGCTACGAGCACGGGCCGTGGGGCAGCGACGTCGTGCTGGCTCCGCTGAATCTCTGTGCCGAGACGCTGGACGGGATCCGCAACCACTCCTGGTCGCGACCCGCGCCCGCGACGGTCGAGGGTGAGATCGTCAGCTGGGCGGACCGGATCGCGTACTGTGCCCACGATCTGGAGGACGCCATCCACGCCGGCATCGTGCCGCCCGGCGATGTCCCGGCCGAGGTGGTGGAGGTTGCCGGTCGGACCCGGCGCGAGCAGCTGGGTACGTTCGTCCGCGCCGTGGTGGCGGCGATCATGACGTACGGCGAGGTCGGGATGGGCGAGGAGCCGGCCGGCGCGCTGGCGGCGATGCGGGCCTTCAACTACGACCGGATCTACGTCCGGCCGACCTCGCTCGCCCAGTCCCGCGCGGTGGTGGAGGTGCTGCAGGCCCTCGTCGAGCACTTCGTCGCCCAACCGGAGCTGACCGGCGCGCCGGCGGGTACCGCGCCCAGCAGTGACGAGGCGGTCCGCGCCGCGGTCGGCTACGTGGCGGGCATGACCGACCGGTACGCCTTCGAAACCGCAGTCCGCGACCTCGGCTGGGATCCCGCCCGACTCCCGCAGTCCGTGCTATGACTCCGTCCGTGCGATGACCCCGTCCGTGCTATGACCCCGTCAGCGCAATGACCCCGGCCGCAACCCGACGCACCCGTGCGATCGTCGTCGCGGCCCTGTCGCTCGGAATCGGGCTGCTGCTGCTCGAGATCGCCTCGGTGCTGCTGGTGCAGCGACACGTGGACTCCCTGGAGCAGGTCAGCAACCAGCGACTGTTGGCCGCCCTGCAGACCTTCCGCCCGTCGGAGACCGCCGGCCGGGAACGGGAGGTCCCGCTCGTCGACCTCGACCCCGCCCGCTCGGTCCGCAGCGAGCCGGCCGGCTGCGCGCCGCTGACCCTGCTCAGCACCGGTTCTGCGATCGGTGGGGCGTCCTGGACCGGGGTGAGCGGCGACCCACGACAACCGGTCACGACCCTGACCGTGCGGTACGCCGACGCCGACGCGGCCCGGGCCGCCGTGCGGGAGAAGCAGCTCACACTGCTGCGCTGCCGGACGGTGCGGCTCACCTTCCCGCCCTACGACAAGGGCACCCAGACGTTCGACGTCGGGTACGGGGTCGGTGCGCTGTTGCCGCCGGATCAGGTCGGCTACCGCCTGGTCTCGGGCGAGGACGCCTACGGGTTTTACGTCCGCCGCTGGGGCAACACCCTGACCTGGACGTACAGCGACGACGAAACGCGCACGGCCGTCAGTCGCCGGGTCGTCGACGACCTGGCGAACCGACTGTCCGCGATGAGCCGCGAGTGAAGCCCTATACCGCGGTGACCAGGTAGAGGACCGCCTGCTCGGGGTCGATCATGGGGGCCATCAGGCCGGCTGCGGCGAGCGCCCGGCCGGACACGACGAGTTCAGGATCGCCGGTCGGCGCGAGCGTGACCGTGCTGCTCCCGTAGCCGTACAGGTCATCGCGGCGCAGCCCCCACCAATGCGGTGGCCGCAGACCGTGGGGAGCGCCACCACCGACCAGGAGTGGCTCGACCCGGTACCGGCGGTCGGGATCGAGGCCCGGCAGCAGCAGCCGGCCCGGCGAGCCCACGTCGGCCCGGTCGAGGTAGGCGTAGGAGAAGATCGCCTGGCCGCGGTCGGACGCGACCACACCGTGAGCGTTCCAGAAGCGATCCGGGGTGTCGATCCGGACCAGATCACCGGTCAGCAGCAGCGTCCGGTGCTCCTTGAAGAGCGCGATCCACGCCGACAGTTCCTCCAGTTCCGCGGGTGAGGCCTTGCTCACGTCCCACTCGATCCCGAAGTGGCCGAAGAACGCCGTCGCGGCCCGGAAGCGCACGTCGTGGACCCGGCCCGTGGTGTGCGACCGGCCGGAAGCGACGTGAGAGCCCATCATCTCGGGCGGAACCAACTGGGTGGTCCAACGGTGCATCTGCTGCCGCTCGAGCGGATCGATGCAGTCCGACACCCAGACCCGCTGGGTCTCCGCCAGGATGCCGAGGTCGACCCGGCCTCCACCGGAGGAGCACGACTCGATCTCCAGTCCGGGATGGGCGGCGCGGATCTCGGCCAGCAGCCGGTACAGCGCGGCGGTATGGGCGTGCACGCCCGGTTGCCCGTCCGGTTGAGTGCCCGCGTCGACCAGGTCGCGATTGTGGTCCCACTTGATGTAGCCGATCTCGTACTCGTCGAGCAGGGCGAAGATCGCATCGCGGATGTAGGCGTAGCACGCGGGGACACCGAGGTTGATCACCTGCTGGGAGCGGGCCTCGATCGGCAGCCGGTGGCCGGTGGCCATGATCCACTCGGGGTGAGCGCGCGCGACGTCGGAGTCCTCGTTGATCATCTCCGGTTCGAACCAGAGACCGAACTCCATCCCCAGCCCCCGGACGTGGTTGATCAGCGGGTGCAGGCCCTGCGGCCAGGCGTCGCCGGACACCGTCCAGTCGCCGAGGCCGGAGGTGTCGTCGCGGCGACTGCCGAACCAGCCGTCGTCCAGCACGTAGCGCTCGATGCCGAGTTCCGCCGCCCGGTCCGCGAGTTCCAGCAGCCGATCCAGCTTGTGGTCGAAGTAGACCGCCTCCCAGACGTTCAAGGTGACGGGCCGGTCCGGCCCCGGATGATCGGGCCGGGAACGCAGGTAGCGATGGAACCGGCGGGCGACGTCGTCGAGCCCGTGCCCGTAGTTCGCGTACAACCACGGCGTCGCGTACGACTCCCCGGCCTGCAGCCGGACCTCCCCGGGCAACAGCAGCTCGCCGCCGCCGATCACCTGCTCGCCGCTGAACACCCGCTCCGCGTAGTGGGTGTGGTTGCCGCTCCACGCGGTGTGGACAGACCAGATCTCGCCTTCCGCGAAACCAAAACCCGGTACGCCGACATGCAGCACCGTGGCCGCGTCCGCTCCGGTGCGACCCTTGCGGCCCTCCCGGACGTGGGTGCCGGTGACCAGCTCGCGGCGCTGGGGGAAGCGCTCTTTGCCCCAGCGTCCGGCGAAGTCCAGGATCTCGCGCGCCCGCGAAGGCACCGGCAGCGCCAGCACGACGTCGTCGACCTGGTACGGATCCGGACCCGTGTTGGTCAGCGCGGCCCGCAGCCGCAGCAGTCCGCTCTCCAGGAGTTCGATCTCGAACCTCAGATCGAGGTCGGCGACATCGTCTCGGGCGTCGACCTCGACCACCGCCGCCCCGACCTCCAGCAGACCCGGGTCGCCGGCCATCGGCTCGGCAACGACGGCCTCGCGGTCGATCCGGACCTCCGTGGTGGTGAATCTGGTGGACCAGTTGCGACCGGACCGTGATCCGCTCAGCCCGGGCCGGCCCACCCAGCCCGTCCAGTGTTCAGGCAGGACCGAGAGCCGGATCGGCTCGTCTGCGGTGTTCTCCCCGACGGGAGCGATGCCGGCCCGCACGAGCCCCGACGCTTCGGCGGCGCTCAGGCCGCCGAGGTCGGCTCCCCAGTGGGTGATGGCCGGGATCCGACCCGCGGTGAGATCCAATAGCACGCTGACGTCGTTCGCGCGAAGGTGAATCAGGCAGTCGATGCCGGCGGCCCCCGCGAACCGCTCGGCGGCGAGGTCGGTCGTCGTGGCGGTCAGGTTGGCCATGGGTAAGTGCACTCCGCATTCGAGTTCGGGGTTTGGTGGGCGGTGAGGGTGGGATCACCTGGGGGCAGGGAGCGTCGGCGAGCGCTTCGTTCGACGTCGCGGTCGGTCCTGCACGGCGCTCCCGGCGATCGGATCGGATCGATCCTGGTCGGGACAACCGCACGACTCCCGGATCACCAGGTCCAGCGGGAAGCGTTGGTGAGGCCGGTCGAGCGGTCCGTCGACGAGCAGCGCGACGGCCGCCTCCGCGAGCCGCTCGATCGGCTGCGCGACCACGGTCAACGGGGGCCAGGAGAACTCCGACTCCTTGGTGCCGTCGAAGGCGACGATCGCGACGTCCTGCGGGATCCGGAGACCCCGCTCGTGGGCGGCTCGCAGCAGACCGATCGCCTGCAGGTCGGAGGAGGCGAGGATGGCCGTGGGCGGGTCCGGCCGCGAGAGCAGGTCCAGTCCGGCCAGGTACCCACCTTCACGCGACCACTCGACCCGGGCGATCGGTCCGCCCGGCACGCCCTCGGCGTGCAGCGCGTCGAGGAAGCCATACTCCCGGGGGTCGATCGGCGCGCCCTGGGAGATCCCGATGATCAGGCCGATGTTGCGGTGCCCGTGGTCGTACAGGTGTGACACCGCGAGTCGCGCACCCTGCCGACTGTCCGGCCCGATGCTGGGGAAACCCGGGACGTCGTGGAAGTTGTCCAGCCAGACGACCGGTACGTTCGACGCCAGCCCGTGCTCCAAGGTGGGTCGCTGGTAGACGCTGGCCACGAGCAGACCGTCGACCTGCCGGCGGATCAGGTCGTCGATGAGGCGACCCTCGGTGGCTCCGTTACCGTTGCTGGCGCCCATCATCATGGCGTAGCCGCGGGCGTGGGCAGCACTGCCGACGGCCGTGGCGAGTTCGACGAAGAAGGGGTTCGTGGCATCGGAGAGAATCAGGCCCAGCATCTCGGTGGTGCCCCGGCGGAGCGCCTGGGCGTTGACGTTGGGCCGGTACTTCAGCAGATCGATCGCTTCACGCACCCGCGCGGCGGTGTGGGCCGCCACCGGCTTGGGTCCGTTGTTCACCACGTAGCTGACCACGGCGGTGCTCACTCCGGCGTAGCGGGCGACGTCGGCCCGGGTCACGGCCCGACTGCGCATCTGCTTCTCCCTACTGTCGCCCGCCCCGTTCTCGCTGGACTGGAAGCCTAGCTATTTCTTGTCGTCGCTCTGTTCGGTTCATGCTGATTCTGGCGACGCCCCGACGCCGCCGATCGTGCCCGGATGGCACGACCGACGGCCTTCGTTCAGCTCATCGGAGTCAGCCAGCTGCTCGTACGATCCGTAGGATCAGCCGAACAGCTGGTTCACCTGCTCGTTGGCCGCGGTGAACGAGTCGGGCTTGGCCTTACCGGTCATCACCGAATCCATCGCGGGTTGCATGATGCCCTCGATCTGGCTGGCGAAGTCGGTGATCGGGAACAGGAACGTCGTCTTGTCCTTGACCTGCATGGTGAACGACGTCGTGTCGATGTCCTTGGCCTTCCAGGCCGCCTCGGCCTTGTCGGTCGCCTCCGGGATGGCCGGGAAGACGACCGCCTTCTCGCCCACGATGTTCTGGCATTCTGGCGAGCCGGTGAACTCGACCCACTTGGCCGCGACCGGCTTGTTCTTCGCGCCCACCCAGATGGAGTCGGCGAGGCCGTTGTACATGCTGGCCCGCTTGCCGTTCGGGCCGGTGGGGGTAGGGGCGAGACCGGTCTCGATGCCCTTGGTTTTGAACATGGAGTTCGTCATCCACGAGCCGTTGGTGATCATCGCGTACTTGCCGGCGGCGAAGATGTCCGAGGAGCTCTGCCCGGTGATGGCCGGGATCGACGGCATGTAGCCCTTCTCGATCAGGGTGTGGAACCAGCCGATGGTCTCCTGGAACTTGGGGTCGTTGTAGTTGTACTTGGTGCCCCAGGGGTTCTTGTCGGTGTAGGTCCAGCCGTTGGAGGCGGTGTACATGCTCCACTGCGTCTGGCCCACGCCCGCGCCGGCGCTACCGTCGAGGCCGAGCCCGTAGACCTTGATCTTGGTCTTGTCGAAGCCCGCCTCGTCGCCCCGCTTGCCGTTGTTGTCGACGGTCAGGTGGGCGATGGCCTTCTCGTACGTGCCACCGTCCTGCGGGTTCCAGGCGAGGGTCTTCAGCGAGTCCTCGTTGATCCCGCCGTCGGTGACTAGCTTCTTGTTGTAGAAGATCGCGACCGTGTCGAAGTCCTTGGGCAGGCCGTAGCGCTTGCCGTCCGGTCCCTTCCACAGGTCGGCCAGACCCGGCTGGTACTGGTCGACGTTGAAGCCGTCCTTCGCCAGCGTCCCGTCGAGCGGCACCAGCTGCTGCTGGGTGACGAACTCCGGGTACTTGGCCAGGTGGTTGGTGAACACGTCGGGCGCGTCACCGGCGACGAAGCCGTTGGTCAGCTTGGCCCAGTAGTCGTCCCAGCCGAACTGGCTGATCTTGACCGAGGCGTTCGGGTTCGCCTTCTTGAACGCGTCCGCACATGCCTGATAGGCCGGCAACTGGTTGTTGTCCCACAACCAATAGTTGATCTCACCGGTTGCGTTCGCGGTGTCGATGACCTCCCCGCCCTCACCGCCACCGCCGCCGGTGCCACCGCCGGTGGAGTCACCGACGCAGGCGGTCAGGGTCAGGCTGAGCGCGGCCACACCGACGAGTGCGGCGGCCAATCTCTTGTGCAGCTTTGCCATGGTTGGCAGATTCCTTTCTCATGCCACCTCGGGTGAGGCGGGTTGGTGGGACTGGCAGCTGGTTGTCCGGCGAGCATCACTTCATGCCGGAGAACCCGATCGAGTTGACGACCTTCTTCGCGAAGGCGAAGAAGAGGATGAGCAACGGGAGAGCCGCGATCAGCACCGCCGCCATCAGACCGGCCCAGTCGGGACTGCCGGCCGGCGTCTGGGAACGGAACACACCGAGCGCCACGGTGAGCACGCGGACGTTCTCCCCGTTGGCGATCAGCAACGGCCACAGGTACTCGTTCCACATGTTGATGAAGGTGAGGATCGAGAGGGTGGTGATGGGCGAGACACTCATCGGCAGGATGATCTGGAAGAAGATCCGGGCGTGCCCGGCGCCGTCCAGCTTGGCCGCTTCCTCGATCTCCTTGTTGATGCCGAGGAAGAACTGCCGCAGGAAGAAGATCGCGAACGGGGTCATCAAGAAGTACGGCAGGATCATGCCGGGGAAGGTGTTGATCAGGCCGAGACTGCGCATCAGGATGAAGTTCGGCAGCGCGGTGAAGATCGGCGGCACCATCAGCGCGGTCAAGAAGATGGCGAAGACGATGTCGCGACCGGGCCACTTCAACCGGGCGAACGCATACGCCGCGAGCGCGCTGAAGAAGACCTGGCCCACGGTGGCCACCGTGGCGAAGACCACCGAGTTGCGCAGGTAGAGGAAGAAGTTCACCGAGGCCCCGGAGCCGCCTTCGGCGACGGCCTGTTCCTGGGAGACCAGACCCAGCACCCGACCGAACGCGCCGAGCGTGAAGTCCGTGGGCAGGAGCGAGGTGGGGTCGGTGAAGAGTGATTTGCCGTTGGAGAAGGCCGTGCGCAGGATCCAGTAGAAGGGGAACAGGGTGATCAAGATGATGATGATCATGCAGGCCCAGGCGGCAATCCGGCCGATGCTGACCGGTTTCTTGTGACGAACGGGAGCCGCGAGGTCCGCATTGGTCGGTTCGACGGTGGAATCTTGGGTGGAAACAGCCATGACTCTCCTCCTTTCAGGCCAGATCGGATTCGCCGGCGTTCAGCACTTTGAGCTGGAACAACGCGACGGCGGCGAGGATGATGAACAAGATCACGGATATGGCACTGGCATAGCCGAACTCGTTCTGGGTGAACCCTTTCTGGACTATGTAGACCTGGATCACCCGGGTGGCGTTGACCGGTCCGCCCCGGGTCGTGACCGCGACGGTGTCGAACACCTGGAACGAACCGGTGACGGTGATCACCAGCACCAGGGCCAGGATCGGCCGCAGCAGCGGCAGGGTGATCCGCCAGAACGACTTCCACTCGGTGCTGCCGTCGACCGAGGCCGCCTCGTACACGTACTCAGGGATGGTCTGCAGTCCGGCGAACACCAGCAGGGCCGTGTAGCCCATGTGCCGCCACACGTTCACCATGGCGATGGTTGGGATGGCGGTGTTGGCGTCGCCGAAGAAGGCCACCCTGTTCAACCCGATGGCGTTCATGACCTCGTTGACCAGGCCGATCTGGTAGTCGAGCAGCCAGAACCAGACCAGGGCCGCGATCACGTTGGAGATGAGGAACGGCAACAAGATCAGCCCGCGGATCAGCGTGGACTTGGTCAACCGGTGCATCAGTACCGCGATGCCGACGGCGAGAACGGTCTGGAACACGATGTTGATCAACACGTATTGCACCGTGACGACCAGCGAATTGTAGAACAGCGGGTCCTTGAACAACCGGGCGTAATTGCTGAAACCGATGAACGTCGGCTGTCCCAACAGGCTGTACCGGGTGAGGCTGAAGTAGATGCCCCGGATCGTCGGGTAGAGATAGAAGGTCAGGAAGCCGATCGCCGCCGGCAGGATGAAGAGCAGGGCGAAGCCCAGGTCTCCCTTGCCGGGCGGCTTGGTCCGCAGCGGCCGGTTTCGGCCGACCGCGGCCGGGGCCTCGGCCGCCGCGAGCGCGACGGAGTCGGAGGTACTCATGGCATCACCTCTGGGTAGCGGGACAGCCCGGACGACAGTCCGAGCGGGAGCAGATCGATCAGAGCCGGGCTGCGGTGGCCAGGCTGAGCGGCGAAGCCTTTCGTCGCGGAGGGCAGGACCGGCGTGGGCCGGTGGAGCCGATCACCGTGGAAGGGTCGAGGAGTCCGAGCAACCTGTTCGCCACCGGGGGGGCAGCAAAGCTTCCAGGTGAGACAACGTCGTCCGTTCCGTGAGCCTTGGTGGGGCGCCAACAATTCGGACTCTACAGGGGTAACTTTTTCTTTGGCAAGCCTCAGCAGCCTCCTATGTTGAAGTTCGATACCACTTCGTTACGTGGAGTTCTACAGCAGTAGACCAGCTGGCGGGCGGGGCCGACGTTGACCGGCGGTGGGCGGACCTACAATCGGCGGCGTGGCGGGCCGGATTCTCGACGAGGACATCGCCACAGTGCGGGAGCGGGCTCGGATCGACGAGATCATCGGGTCCTACGTGGCGCTCCGCAACGCCGGCGGCGGGTCGATGAAGGGACTGTGTCCGTTCCACGACGAGAAGACGCCCAGTTTTCAGGTGACGCCGGCCCGCGGGTTCTTCTACTGCTTCGGCTGCGGTGAGGGCGGTGACGTCATCACCTTCCAGCAGAAGGTCGACAACCTGTCGTTCGCGGAGGCGGTCGAGCGCCTTGCCGACCGGGTCGGGGTGCAGCTGCGCTACACCGAAGACGGGGGCGGTGGGCGGCCGGAGCCGGGACGCCGGATGCGGCTGATGGAAGCGCACCAGGCGGCGGCGGAGTTCTACGGCGAACAACTCGCTAGCCCGGAGGCGATCATCGGGCGGCAGTTCCTGAACGAGCGGGGCTTCGATCGCGATGCCGCCGAACGATTCGCGGTCGGCTACGCCCCACAGGACGGGCGGGCGCTGCGCCGGCACCTCAACGGCCGCGGCTTCGCCGACGCCGAACTGGCGGCCGGGGGATTGGTGCGCGAGTCCGGTTGGGACTACTTCCAGGGCCGGTTGCTGTGGCCGATCCGAGATTCCGGGCGGCAGGTCGTGGGCTTTGGCGCGCGCCGGCTGCGCGACGACGACCGGATGCCGGCCAAGTACCTCAACACCCCGGAAACAGCGCTTTACAAGAAGTCCCACGTGCTCTACGGACTCGATCTGGCTCGGCAGCAGATCGGGAAGAAGTCCCAGGCCGTGGTGGTCGAGGGCTACACCGACGTGATGGCGGCCCACCTGGCGGGGGTGGACACGGCGGTGGCGTCGTGCGGCACTGCGTTCGGTGACGATCATGCCCGGTTGCTGCGCCGGCTGATGGGCGATCACGACGCGCTCCCGACGGAGGTCATCTTCTGCTTCGATGGCGACGCCGCGGGCCAGGCGGCGGCGCAGAAGGTGTTCGCACTCGACGCCAGTTTTGTCGGGCAGACCTATGTCGCCGTCGAGCCCAGTGGCTCGATCCCTGCGACTTGCGGCTGCAAGGCGGCGACGCGGCCGTCCGAGAACTGATCGGCCGCCGCATCCCGCTGTACGAGTTCGTGATGACCAACGTGTTGCGCCGCTACGACCTCGATCGACCGGACGCCCGACTCGCGGCACTGCGTGAGGCCGCGCCGCTGGTGGCGAGCATTCGCGACGGAGCAATGGTGTCGAATACATCCGGCAACTCACGCTGCGACTCGGGTCATGCTCGGATGGACAACGAGGAGGTACGTCCGACGTGAAGCGGACGCGTGCGGCCCGCCGAAGGCGCCAGCCGGCGGCGGTCGCGACGGAGCCGGCCTCCGATCAGGACGCTCCATGCCGGATCCGCACGACCGGCTGCTCGCCACCGAGCGAGAGACCAGCAAGCTGCTGATCCAGGCGCCGCAGTTGTTCGAGTCCGCCTGGGATGGACTCACCGTTCAGGACTTCACCCATCCGGCCTACGCCGCCGTGTTTGCCAGCGTGGAGAAGGCCGCTCAGCGCGAGGGGGGAGCGACCGGATGGGTGCACCGAGTTGCGTCCGCCGCGGAGAGTGACCTGGTCAAGGCCCTCATTGCGTCGCTCGCCGTCGAGCCCTTGGTCCTCAATCGGGCCGCAGACAAGCGCTATGCACGGGTCAATTCCGCGAAGCTCCAATTGCTGATCGTCAGCGGCGAACTTGCCAAGCTCAAGTCGAAGTTGCAGCGCACCAATCCGGTCGAGCAGCCGACGAAGTACAACCAGATGTTCTCCGAGCTCGTCGTGCTGGAGGCCAGGCGGACGCAGCTTCAGGCGCGCAGTCAGGGCGGGGAGTAACTTCGGTCAGTCCGGTCGGTCCGGTCAGTCCGGTCAGTCCGGTCAGTCCGGTCAGTCCGGGAGCGCCGATCGCAGGTCGGCGGGCACGAGCAGCGAACGGCGGATGAGCTGGGCGGCGACGACCACGGTGATGGTCTGGGTGGCGAGCAGCCCGATCAGTACCAGCAACTGAGCGGCGCCCGCCTGGGCGGGGCTGCCACCGCCGAGCAGCACCCCGACGAAGGCGCCGGGCAGCGTGACCAGGCCGACGGTGCGGGTCTGATCCAGGCCGGGGACCAGGGACTCGGGCAGGTGCCGCTGGATCACCTCGGCAATGGCGTCGCTGCGCGACAGCCCGATCGCCAACCCCGCCTCGTACGTCCCGTGCTCGTCCCGGAGGGCGGTGAAGGCTCGCCGGCCGGTCAACGAGCAGGCGGTCATCCCACCGCCGATGATGATGCCGGCGATCGGCACCAGGGCGGCTCCGGTCAGCGGAACGGCCCCGGAGGCGAACACCACGGCCAAGGTCGGCAGCACCCCGGCCGCGATGGCCAGGCCGGCCCAAGGCCAGCATCGGCCCGCCCCGATCCGGTGGGCGGAGGTGCCGGTCGCGACGCCGAGCATGACCACGGCGAAGAGCGCGGACCAACCCACGTCGGACAGCACGGCGGCGATGACGAGCGACACCAGCGCGAGTTGGACCAGGGCACGCAGGGCGGCGGTGGCCAGATCGCGGCGTACGGGCAACTGGCCCAGCCAGGCGGCGACCAGAGCGATCCCGAGCAGGACGGCCAGGGCGACGGCGAACGGCGGTCCGGGTTGGGCGGGCATCGACGCCATCGTGTCACCTGGCCATGTGGGTCCGGTGCGTTGCCGCCCTGCCGCGACTTGCAGCCGCTCCTGCCGCGACCTGCAGCCGCTCCTGCCGCGAGCTGCAGCCGCTCCTGCCGCGACCTACAGCCACTCTTGCCGCGACCTACAGCCACTTTTGCCGCGAGCTGCAGCCGCTTTTCTGCCCTATCCGCTCGGGTTTCATTCATCCGCGCTAGGTGGTCTTAGCGCCGTTGAGGGTAACCCGAGCGGATACGACTGAAACCTGCGTCAAACCCGAGCGGCTGCGCGCGTAGGCAGCGCAAGCCCGAGCGGCGGTGGACTGCGAGAGACGTTCACGTTCACGAATCGCGACCGGGTGTTGTCCGATCGGCGAAGGTGTGCACCGTTTGCGGTGGCCCGTTCCGTTGGTGGCCTCGGGTTGGTCAGGCTGGACCATGAGTCGGATCTTGAGGGACAGGGGTCGGTACGAATCGACGACGGCGCTGCTGACCCCGGCGGAGGAACGCAGCCTCGCCCTGACCATCGAGGCGGGCGTGTTCGCGCAGGAGTCGCTCGACAGCGGGGGCTCCCGGGGGTCGGCCACCGAGCCGGAGCTAGAGCAGCTGGTACGCGAAGGAGAGCGGGCCCGACTGCGCTTCACCGAGGCGAACCTCGGCTTGGTCAGGATGGTGTCGCGGCAGCTGGCCACCCGCAGCGGGGTCGCGGAGGAGGACGTCTTCCAGGAGGCATGCCTGGGTCTGCTGCTCGCCGTACGGCGCTTCGACTGCCGGCGCGGGTTCCGGTTCGCGACGTACGCGTTGTTCTGGATCCGCGCCTTTGCCGGCGCCGCGACCGCCCGGATGCTCGGCGATCTCAACCTGCCGACCAGCCGGGCCGCTCAGTTGCGCTCGGTCCGCGGGGTCGAGGCAGAGCTGACCCAGACTCTGGGGCGGCCGGCGACCCCCCAGGACCTCGGCGGCGTGCTCGGCCGGCCGGACGGGTGGATCGCCGATCTGCTGGGGCACCTGCCACCGCGATCGCTGAACAGCCTGGAACCCGACCTCGTCGACGCCGCCGTGACCCGCCTGCGGTCCACCGAAGAGCGACGCGACGGCGGTGCGGCCGCCGAACTCCTCGGCCGGCTCGGCGGAGCCTCCCGGCAAGTGCTGGAGTTGCGGCTCGGATTCGCGACGGGCCGGCCGCTCTCCTACGCCGCGGTCGCCCGTCGGCTGGAGCTGCCGGTGAACCGCGTCCGGCGCATCGAGGAGGCGGCGCTGGAAGAACTCCGGGCCATCTGCCCGTACGACCTCGCGGAGGGGTGGTGAGGTGCGCCGGATGCAGCCGGCCGTGGAAGCTCCCCCGGTTGGACTCGAACCAACAACATTCCGGTTAACAGCCGAACGCTCTGCCAATTGAGCTACAGGGGATCGCATCACGCGAAGTGAGACTTTATCAAGGAACCTGACCGGGGTCGTACTCCGATCGGAGCTCGGCCAGGGCCTCGTCGACGACCTGGCGCAGTCCGGGGGTGCGCCAGCTGAGGCCGCGGCCGAGGGTGGCGTGCCAGGCGAAGACCGGGTTGGCCTGGGCCAGGTCGCGCCGCCCGTTGAGCACGACGCCGCGGTCTCCGGAAACCGGCAGGAAGCGTTCGACCACGATGCTGGCGGCGATTCGCTCCCGGAACAGCTCGGGCATCCGACCCGCCGCCGTGAGGCTCACCCAGCCGCGGCGACCGCCGTACCGGGTCCAGCTGAGCCGGCGAGTCTCGGCGTTCCAGTGCCCACTCTCGATGTCGTGCCAGCCGACGTGCTGCCAGCCCCCGTCGGGATCGGTCGTGGAGAGCACGGCGGGACTGGCTACGACGTAGCCCTCCGCGGTCTCCCCCCACGCCAGCATCCGGACGGGCCGGTCCGGCTCGGACCTCATCGAGGCCAGCCAGGCGTCGTACGTCACGTCGGGCAGGCCGCGCGACTTGCTCCACCACCGGGTCCGGGCCACCGCCCCATTGTCCCGGCTCAGTCCGGGGGCAGCGCGCAGACGCAGAACTCGTTGCCTTCGGGGTCGGTGAGCACGACGTAGTCGTCGTCGGGATCGTCGTGGTGGCGGACCAGGGTCGCACCCAGGGCAAGTAGTCGCGACACCTCCTCGGACTGCTCCCGGGTGTACAGGTCCAGATGCATCTGGTCGCGTGCGGTCACCGGTTCCGCGGCCACCTGCAGGGACAACTGGACGATGTCGCCCGCGAGGATCCGGAAGTCGCCTGCGGGGGAGACCGGACCCACCTGGAGGTCGAGCGCCGCGGACCAGAAGGCGGTCATCACGTCGAGGTTGGCGCAGTTGATCACCACACTGCCGAGCCGCAAACTCACCGGCGTTGCCTCTCGCGCCTCACCGGTCGTCCCTTCCGACGCCGCTCAGGTCGCTGAGGAACTCCTCGGCCCACCGGTCGATGTCGTGCTCGAACACGTGCTTGCGCATCAGCCGCATCCGTCGCGCCTTGTTGCGATCGGAGTCGTGCATGGCCAGCAGCAGCGCGTCCTTGAGGCCGTTGATGTCGTGCGGATTCACCAGGTAAGCCTGCCGCAACTCCTTGGCCGCCCCCGCGAACTCGCTCAGCACGAGCGCGCCCGTGTCGCCGTCACGGCTGGCGATGAACTCCTTGGCCACCAGGTTCATCCCGTCTCGCAGGGGTGTGACGACCATGACGTCCGCCTCACGGTAGAGCGCCGCCATCTCCTCCCGCGGGTACGAACTGTGCAGGTAGGTGATCGGCGGCCGGCCGAGCCGCCCGATGTCGCCGTTGATCCGCCCGACCAGCCGGTCGATGTCGTCGCGCAGGATCCGGTACTGGTCGACCCGCTCCCGCGACGGGGTGGCGACCTGGACGAAGACGGCTTCTTCGGCGTCGATCGAGCCTTCCTCGATGAGCTCGCCGAACGCCCGGATGCGTTCGGGCAGGCCCTTGGTGTAGTCGAGCCGGTCCACCCCGAGGAACAGATACGTGGGGTCGCCGAGGTCGTGCCGGATCTGCTTGCCGCGGGCCTTGGTCTCCTCGGTCATGGCCAGGTCGTGCAGTTCCTGGCCGTCGATCGAGATCGCGTACGCCCGCGCCAGCACGGTCCGGCCGTCCGGGGTGACGATCTGGTCGCGGCGGGTTTCCAGATTGAGCCGAGAGCGCACCAGCCGGACGAAGTTCTGCGCGCCACCCGGGAGCTGGAAGCCCACCAGGTCCGCCCCCAGCAGCCCTTCGAGGATCCGATTGCGCCAGGGCAACTGGGCGTACAACTCGGTGGGCGGAAACGGGATGTGCAGGAAGAATCCGATCAGCAGGTCCGGTCGCAGGGTCCGCAACATCTGCGGCACCAACTGGAGCTGGTAGTCCTGGACCCACACCACCGCGCCCTGCTCTGCCACCTTTGCGGTGGCTTCGGCGAAGCGCTGGTTGACTCGGACGTAGGCGTCCCACCACTCACGGTGGTAGACGGGGGCGACGACCACATCGTGGTATAGCGGCCAGAGGGTGGCGTTCGAGAAGCCCTCGTAGTACTCCTCGACCTCGGTGCTGGAGACCGGGACGGGCACGAGCTCGATCCCGTTGTGCTCGAACGGCGTGAGTTCCTCGTCAGGTGCGCCGTGCCAACCGACCCAGGCTCCGCTGTGGTTCCGCATGACCGGTTCGAAGGCGGTGACCAGGCCGCCGGGGGAGGTCCGCCAGTCCACCGATCCGTCCGGATTCTCGACCCGGTCAACGGGCAGCCGGTTGGCCACCACGACGAACGAGGCGGTCAACTTCCTCGGCCGGCCTCGAAGTGGTGCCTTCCTCGGTGTGTCCGAACTCAACGTCGTGCCTCCCTACGGCATGCGTACCGACCTTAACGGGTCGGCCATCCGGAACGTCGTCCCCTGCGTGGGATACCCCGTTCGCGGGGTTCGACACCATCTGGAAGGCTCGGGCCTATGAGGGCCACCGAACCCATCTCGGACGCGGGCATCGCGGCGATGCGGGCCATCCTGGCCCACCCCCGGCAGACCATGCTCGGACTGGACTTCGACGGCACGCTGGCCCCGATCATCGACGACCCCGAGCGGGCGTACGCCGACGAGGCCGCCGTCAGCGCCCTCGCTGCGCTGGGTCCGCTGGTCGACTCGATCGTGGTCATCACCGGCCGACCGGCCGAGACGGCGGTACGGCTGGGAGGTTTCGCCGGTCGGGCCGGGCTGGAGTCGATGGTGGTGCTGGGGCAGTACGGGGTGGAGCGCTGGGACGCCGCATCCGGTGAGTTCACGATGCCGCCCGAGCCGGCGGGCATCACCCGGGTCGACGAGGAACTGCCCGGCCTGCTCTCCTCGCTCGGGCTCAGCGCCGCCCGGGTCGAGCACAAAGGCCGCGCGATCGGCGTCCACACCCGGGAGCTGCCCGATCCCAGCGGGGCCTTCGGCACCCTGGTCCAGCCACTCACCGAACTGGCTGAGCGCAACGACCTGCAACTCGAGCAGGGCAAGAACGTGCTGGAGATCCGGCCGCACGGCTTCGACAAGGGTGACGCGCTGCGCGCGATCGTGGCCGAGAGGGGCGCCCGGCAGGTGATCTTCGCCGGCGACGACCTGGGCGATCTGCCGGCCTTTCGGGCGGTGCAGGAGTTGCGGAACGAGGGGATCGACGGCCTGCTCATCTGCTCCGCCTCGCACGAGGAAGACGCCTTGACCGCGATCTCCGACCTGATCCTCGACGGACCCGCGGGGGTGGCTGATTGGCTCACCCGGTTGGCCGGGAGCCTGGCGCAGGTCGCGGACACTCGGTCCTGAGTACGTCGCGCGGTCGCGGAACGAACTGCGCGGTTCGGGCTCCGGTCTGGGCGAAAAGGCACACGGACTGCACACTTCGTCGTCTTGGGCCCGAGCATGGGTAGCAACGGCTGGGATAGCATCCTGCGAGCCACGGGGCGGTAGCTCAGCCGGTCAGAGCAGGGGACTCATAATCCCTGGGTCGCGGGTTCGAGCCCCGCCCGCCCCACCCGCTGAGTTTCGTGCCCGAGGGAAGTCGACCAAGCATGACCGAGACCAACCCGCAGGGGCCGAGCCTGCAGACCCGTACCGTCGGCGAGGGCGACGACCTGATCACGTACGACGTCCGCGGTGAGCTCACCGACGCGACGCCCGACCGGCCCGTGTTGATCATGTTCGGCTCGCCGATGGACGCCGGCGGCTTCCACACCCTGGCGGCCCGGTTCACCGACCGGCCGGTGGTGACCTTCGATCCGCGGGGAACCGGCCGGAACCCGACCGGGACCACGCCGGTGACCCCGGAACAACACGCCGAGGACCTGCACCGGGTGATCACCGACCTGGGCGCCGGACCCGTCGACCTGATGGGCACCAGCGGCGGGGCGGTGAACGCATTGGCGCTGGCGACCGCGTACCCCGATGACGTTCGCCGGGTCGTGGCCCATGAGCCTCCGATCGCGCAGGGCCTACCGGATCAGGACCTGATGCTTGCCGCCTGTCGAGATCTCGCCCAGACGTATCAGGCGTCGGGGGAGGGCGCCGCGATGGCGAAGTTCATCGCCCTGGTGATGCACGAGGGCCCACTGCCTGCCGACTATCTCGACCGCCCGGCGCCTGATCCAGCCGCTTTCGGGATGTCGGCCGACGACGACGGATCCCGCACCAGCCCGCTGTTCCGCAACGGCCCGGCGTGCAACGAGTTCGCGGTCGATCCGGCCCGGCTCGGCGCACTGGGGGACCGGCTGGTGGTCGCCGTCGGGGTCGAGTCAGGTGAGACGATGGCGGCCCGTGGCGGCCGGTCGGTCGCAGCGACACTCAGCCTGCCGGTCACCGACTTCCCCAGTCACCACGTCGGGTTCCTCGACGGCGAGTTCGGTCAACAAGGCGATCCCGACGGATTCGCCGCCCGGCTGCACGCCGTCCTGGACTGAATGCGCGCGCCGTCGGCGGCTCGGTAAGGTCCAGCCGTGAGCGAAGACAGCCGACCGGACCACGAGCAGGAGCGGGTCGCCGAGCGGGCCGACCTGCTGCCCGAGGAACTCGTTGCCGGGAGTGCGGACCCGGAGGCCCAGGCCGAGGCGATCCTGGCCGAGTCCGACCGGCGGACCGATCAGCCCGAGCAGACCCGCGACGAATCGAGTCAAACGCCGTGAGCGCCCAAGAAGTGATCCCCGCCGAGTTCGTCGCCCTCGACGAGCGCTTCCGCGGTACCGGCGGTGACCGCTGGCTGGCACGGGTCTTCGCCGGCGGTCGTTGGCTGGAGGGTCCGGCCTATTCCGCCGCCGGGCGATTCGTCCTGTTCAGCGACATCCCGAACGACCGGGTGCACCGCTACGACGAGATCAGCGGTCGGACCGACGTGTTCACCGCGCCCGCGAACTTCGCCAACGGCCGTACGGTCGATCGGCAGGGTCGGTTCATCAGCTGCGAGCACGGCGCGCGGCGGGTCACCCGGCGAGAACACGACGGCAGTATCTCCGTCATCGCCGACGCCTATGAGGGCAAGCGCTTCAACAGCCCCAACGACGTGGTCGTGTCCGGTGACGGCGCCGTCTGGTTCACCGATCCGAGCTACGGCATCCGCAGCGACTACGAAGGCCACCAGGCCGAAGAGCAGATCGGCGGCCGCTACGTCTATCGGGTGGCGCCCGGCGGCGAACCGGTGCCGGTGCTGCGGGACCTGGAGCAGCCCAACGGTTTGGCGTTCAGCGCCGACGAGACGCGCCTGTTCGTCGTGGACAGCCAGCGGCACGAGATCTGGGTCTATGACCTCGAAGAGGACGCCACCACGGTCGTCCTGGGTCCTGGGACGCTGTTCGCTGCCGACGCCCTCGGCTACGACGGGATCCGCTTCGACGCCCAAGGCCGGCTCTGGGCGGCCGCGCACGACGGGCTGCATTGCTTCGAGACCGACGGCACCCTGAGCGGCAAGCTGCTGGTGCCGGAGATCACCGCCAACCTCTGCTTCGGCGGCCCGCAGGCGAACCATCTCTACCTGACCGCGACCACTTCGCTCTACACCCTGCGAGTCAACTTCCGGGCCGCCCGTTATCCCACCACGCGCTGACGGTGACCCCCGGCGCGGACCGCGCGTCCGGCTCGCCGGGCCAGCACGACGGCGCTGACCAAGAACGCGACCCCCAGGAACGCGGTGACGGACGCCAGCACATGCTGGTCTGGCGTCCACAACAACTCGAGGTCGCCGCCGTTGGGTAGCACCCGGTACGGCGACACGACCACCCAACCGACGAAGAGCCAGCCGAGGACCACGAACCAGGTCGGAGCGGCTGGCAGCCGGCTCCGCCGCAGCTCGATCAGGCACAACCCCAGTGGCACGATCCAGACGAAATGGTGCAGCCAGGACACGGGCGAGGCCAGGAGTCCGGCCACGCCGCACAACGTCACCGCGAACCGGACCTGGCCGAGCCGATGCCAAAGCACTGCGGCCCACACCCCGAGTGCCGCGACCAGAGCGCACGCCGCGAGCCCGATCAGCGATCCCGGCGGCGCCAGCCGCAAACGCCCGGACCACGTCGGCGTACACCGACTGGTTCGTGAAGTAGATGAGACTGTGGCCCAGACCGGTGTCACCCGCGGCCAGCCGGGTCCAGAACTGCCACGACGGCCCGGGCAGCACCGCGAACGCCAGCAGGGTGAACGCGGCCCCACTGATGACCGCCGTCACCGCGGCCCGTCGCTTGCCGACCGCGAAGAGGTAGACCACGAAGATGGCCGGCGTCAGTTTGATCGCCGCGGCGACCGCGGTCAGCACGCCCTCGGGCAGCAGCCGTCGTCCCGGCAGGGCCCGCGGTCCCGGTGCCAGGTCCAGCACCACCAGGGCGACCAGCACGATGCCCAACTGGCCGAACGCCAGGGTCTGGGTCACCGGCCCGGTCACGTACACCACGCCGGCGGAGCTCAGCGACAACACCCACCCGGTCAGACCGAACCGGTGCATCATCGCCACGATCATCAGCGCTCCGGCTGCGGACCAGCCGATCTGGACCGCGGTCACGGGGAGGAACGTCAGCGGCACCGCCAGCAAGGCCGCGAACGGCGGGTAGAGGAACTGCAGCGGTCCGGGCAGGGAGTAGAAGTCCCCGCCGTCCACCAGCACCCGGGCCGCCGCGAGATAGACGTCGAGGTCGACCATCACCGGCCGCCACGGGTTGAAGGTGCCACCCGGGAAGGTGGTGGAGGCGACGAAGAGCCCGACGAGTACGGGCAGTACGCAGATCGCCGAGCCCTGGCCGATCCGCCGGGCTGCGACCGAGAGTTCGCTCACCCGTACCAGTGGCTGAGGGTGCGCCCGACCCCGGAGTCAGCGTTGCTCGGCACCACCGGATAGCCCAGCCCGCGAAGCTGCACGTGTGCGTTTGCCACGACGTGCGGCCGGCCGGCCCAGTGCAGCATGTCGACATCATTGGGCATGTCCCCGAAGGCGGCAACGTCCCGCGCCGGGATCTCCAGCCGCTCACACAGTCGGGCCAGCATCGCGCCCTTGTGGACACCGGGGGCGCTCACCTCGACCAGCCCGTAGTCGCGGGTCGCCGAGTGGGTGGCGTTCAGCCGGTCGCCCAGCGTGGCGCGGACCCGGTCCAGCAGTTCGTCGGCGGACACGGTCCTGCTCTGCACCAAGAGCTTGACGAAGTCCTCACCGACGGCGATTTCCTCCACCGGCCCGGAGAAGATGGCCGGGTCGTCCCCGTCGTCGGGGGCCCAGGTGGTGTAGCTGGGCTCGTACCCGAACCGGGTGCCCGACTCGAAGGCAAAGCTGACGCCCGGCACCGCGCGGCGGAGTTGCCCGACCGCCTCCAGGGCCGCCGCCGTCTGCAGGCAGATCCGGTCCAGCACCTGGCCGGCGCCGAGGTCGTACAGCACCGCACCGTTGCTGGCGATGACGGTCGGATGGACGCCCGGCAGATCCTGGACGACGTCCAGCCAGCGCACCGGGCGGCCCGTGACGAAGACGACGTACGCCCCCGCTCGCTGCGCCGCCAGCACGCCGGCCCGGTTCTCCTCGCTCACCGTGCCGTCGGGGGACAGGAAGGTGCCGTCCAAATCGGTGGCGACCAACCGTGGGGTACGACTCACAGGCGCGAACCTGGCGACGGATTACCCGGCTCACCGCTGGTCGACGGGGTCGGCTGACCGCCACCGGACTCGGTGCCGCTGGGCGACGGAGAGCCCGAGCCCGATCCCGACGGGGACTGCGACGGCGAGCCCGTCTGCGACCCCGACGGCGATCCCGACTGCGAACCGGACGGCGAACCCGACGGCGATCCCGAGGGCGAACCCGACTGCGGCGAGCCGGACTGGGGCGACCCGGATTGGGGCGATGAGGAGGCCGAGGGCGGCGGAGTTCCGGATCCGCCCGTCGGCGGCGGTGGGGTCTGCGGCGGTTGGTTGCGGAAGATGAGGATCGCGATCAACACCGCCAGTGCGCCGATCAACAACATCAACAACCAGGAGACCAGGATCGTGCGCCAGCCGGCCCGGTCGTAGCGGCCTGGCCAAGGCAGCGGCCAGAGCCGGGCGAGCCCGGGTCGGACCTTGTCGCTCCAGTAGTGGTTGTAGTCCGGTCCCGACGGTGCACCCTGCGGGCTCAGCCCGGCCAGCTCGACCTGGTCGAGGATCCGTTTCGACTCCGCGGCCGCCGCCGGCGAGCCGTCGTAGGTCATCGCCACCCAGGGCGCGAGCAGCCGCCCGTCGGGGGAGACCGGGTCGTCGTCCTCGGTCCGGAACTTGCGGGCCATCCGGCCGGAATCCTGACCGGCGCCGCCGCGGGCCAGCACGGTGTCGATGTGCATCCGGTCGACCACCCCGGCCAGCCGGTCCCGGGCGGCCGGGTCGGCCGCGGCACCCTCGGACAACAAGATGATCATGGCGCTGCGATCCTGCGCGTCGTGACCGACGAAGGCCACACCCGATCGCGTGGCCCCGAGGCGGGCGTCCAGCCAGAAGTCGCCGATCTTCGGCGGATCGGCATCGAGCAGCGGGCTCACCGGTACGTATCCGAACTCCTGGCCCGGTCCATCGTTGGGCGGATCGGTCGGCGGGGTGGACAAGCGCACTTCTCTCTGACTCGGCGGGTCGGCAGCCCCACGGGGCCGCGCAGGCGGGGGAAGTCTATTCGGCCGCGGGGAGCGTGCGGCGTCGCTCGCGAGCCGGCTGCTGCGCCAAGGGGCCGCTTTGGGCAGGTCTGCGAGAATGAGGTCCGGCTGCCACCGGGGGCAGGTACCGTCGATGGAATGCCGTGCGTCCGCGGGCGCCGGGTCCGAACGAGCAGGATCAACGAGCACGAACACTGGCGAGAACGTTGGCGAGGCGGGCAGGTCGACTCTTGGGGAGAGTGGCCCGGATCGCGCGATCAATACAGGAAAATCGGCACAGGAGTGGTGAGTGAGCAGTTCGAGCTACGGCCAGTCGGGTACGGCGACCGCCGCCCAGCAGCCCGGCGGTGGGTCCCCCACCCAACAGGCAGCCCGCTTGCTCGGTGAGGCGATCCAGCAGGTCCAGCGGGTCATCGTCGGCCAGGAGCACATGGTCGAGCAACTGATGGTCGGCCTGTTGGCCAAGGGCCACATCCTGCTCGAAGGTGTTCCGGGGGTGGCCAAGACGCTCGCCGTACGCTCCTTCGCGACGGTGGTCGGCGGCGACTTCGCCCGGATCCAGTTCACCCCCGACCTGGTGCCCTCCGACATCGTCGGCACCCGGATCTACAAGGCCACGACCGAGAGTTTCGACGTCGAACTGGGCCCCGTCTTCGTCAACTTCATCCTCGCCGACGAGATCAACCGCGCCCCCGCCAAGGTGCAGGCAGCGATGCTGGAACTGATGGCGGAGAAGCAGGTCTCGATCGGCGGCCGGACGTACCCGATGCCGCAGCCGTTCATCGTCATCGCCACCCAGAACCCGGTGGAGTCCGAAGGCGTCTACCCGCTGCCCGAGGCGCAGCGGGACCGGTTCCTGCTCAAGGTCGACGTGCCGTACCCGCGGGGAAACGAGGAGTTCGAGATCCTGCGCCGGATGAGTGTGGATCCGCCGAGTTCGCAGCCGGTGCTGGACCCGCAGCGGATCCTGCAGTTGCAGCGGCTGGCGGACGACGTCTTCGTGCACAATCTGGTGGCGGAGTACATCGTCCGGCTCGTGCTCGCCACTCGGACCCCGGCGGAGTTCAACCTGCCGGACCTGACCTCGGTGATCCAGATCGGTTGCAGCCCGCGGGCCACCCTCGGCCTGGTCGCCGCCGCCCGGGCCCTGGCCCTCATCCACGGCCGGGACTACGTGCTGCCGACCGATGTCCAGGCCGTCGCCCGCGACGTCATGTCGCACCGGATGGTCCTCGGCTTCGACGCGGTTGCGGACAACATCGCCCCCGCCCAGGTCGTGGAGCGGATCGTCGCCATGGTCCCGCCGCCGACGCCGGTCTGGAACGCGCCGCAGCCGGGCGGGAACGCCCAGCTTCCTGCCCAGCGGCAGGCGGCGCAGCCGGACTTCTCCTGAAGCCTGCGAGGACCTTCCCGTGTCGTATCCACCTTCCTTCCCGCCCCCCTCGGGACCGCCGGTCTCGGGTCCCGGGTTCCCGCCGCCGTCGGGCCCGCCGATGCAGTTCGCCCCGCCGGACGGAGGCGGCGGATCGAGTGCGGCCGGCTCCGTCGTCGGCCAGGCGCCCCGGATCACCATCCCGCTGAACAAGCTGGCGCCCGAGGCGGCGCTGCGGCGGCTGGAGCTGGCGATCGTGCGCCGGCTGGAGGGGTTCCTGCACGGTGATCATCTGGGTCTGCTGCCCGGTCCCGGCTCGGAGATCAACGAGGCGCGGGTCTACCAGCCCGGTGAGGACGACGTACGCCGGATCGACTGGGCGGTGACCGCCCGGACCCAGGTACCGCACGTCCGCGACACGGTGGCGGACCGCGAACTCGAGGTCTGGGCGCTGCTCGACGTGACTCCGTCCATGAACTGGGGCACCGAGGGCGTGACCAAGCGCGACCTCGGGATCGCCGCCATCGCGACCATCGGGTTCCTCAGCCAGAAGATGGGGGACCGGTTCGGCGGCTACATCCTGCGCCCGAACTCGCTCCGCCGGCTGCCGGCGCTTTCCGGCCGCTCCTCCCTGTACGGGCTGCTGCGCAAGATGTTGACCGAGCCGTTCGTCCCTGATCACGCAACCGGCTCGATGACGCTGGCGTCGGCCGTCGAGCAGATGTCCCGGACCCAGCGGCGGCGCGGCGTCCGGGTGGTCGTGTCGGACTTTCTCACCCCCGGTGACCACGAACTCGACCCGAACGTCGAGCCCGAATGGGAGCGCGCCATGCGCCGGCTCGGGGTGAAGAACCAGGTGCTCGCGATCGAGGTCGTCGACCGGCGCGAGGTCGAGTTCCCCGACGTCGGAGACATGTTGATCCGGGATCCCGAGACCGATTTCGAGCGGTATGTGAACACCGGCGACCCGGCGGCCCGCAGCCGGATGGACGCCGCCAGCGCAGCCCAGCGGGAACGAATCCGGATCGCCCTTCGTCGTGCTGGTGTCGGACACATCCAGTTGCGGACCGACCGGGATTGGGTGCACGACATCGCCCGCTTCGTCCTTGCCTATCGGCGAGTGGCCAGCATGCTGCACGCTCCGCCCCAGGGGGTTGCCAAGTGATCGCCCCGAAGCTGCTGCTGCCGCAGCTGGCGTTTCTCAGTCCTGACCGGTTGTGGATCCTGCTCGTGATCCCCGTCCTCGTGGCCGCCTACATCTGGGCCACGACCAGGAAGAACCGCCGCGGCATGCGCTTCACCAACACCTCGATGCTGGACGTCGTGGTGCCCAAGCAGTCGCAGTGGCGGCGCCACCTCGCGGTCGTGCTCTCTTTGTTGAGCCTGATCACCCTGACCGCGGCGTTCGCCCAGCCCAAGGACCAGGTCGACGTCCCGCGGGAACGGGCCACCGTCGTCATCGTGATCGACGCCTCGCTGTCGATGCAGGCCACCGACGTGCAGCCGAACCGCTTCGACGCCGCGAAGAAGGCCGCCATCGCGTTCGTCGAGGCCCTCCCGGACAAGTACAACGTCGCCGTCGTCTCGATGGCCGGTAACGCTTCGATCCTGGTGCCCCCCACGCTGGCCCACAACACGGTCGAGAACGCGATCAACGGCATCCAGCTGCAGGACTCGACCGCGATCGGCGAAGGCATCTACACCGCGCTGCGCGCTCTGCAGCAGGCGCCGAAGGATCCCAACAATCCGGATTCGATCGCTCCCGGCGCGATCGTGCTGCTCAGTGACGGCTCCAACACCGTCGGCCGGGCGCCTCAGCAAGGTGCCGCGGAGGCGCGCCAGGCGAAGGTGCCGATCTACACGATCGCGTACGGGACCGAGAACGGCTACGTGGACCTCGAGGGCAAGCGCGAACCCGTACCGGTCGATCACGAGGCGATGAAACAGATCGCCACGATCAGCCAGGGTCGCTACTTCGCCGCCGCCACGCCGGAGGAGCTGGCCACGGTCTACAACAACATCCGCTCCGAGGTCGGCTTCGAGAAGGCCGACCGGGAGATCACCGCCCAGTTCGCCGGCTACGGCCTCGCCTTCGCGGTGCTGGCCGCCCTCGGCGCCATCTCGTTGGGAGCGAAGTGGCCGTGATCCCGATGCTCGCTTTTCTTGAGCCCCAGCGACTGTGGCTGCTCGCCGTCATCCCGGTCCTCGTCCTGGGCTATCTGCTGCTCGTCCGGCGCCGGCGCAATCGCAGCCGGTCGGCGGGCAAAACCATGTTCGATCTCGTCATCCCGCGGGACCGGACGTGGCTCCGGCACGTGGCGGTGGGTCTGTCGATCCTCAGCCTGTGCACCCTGACCCTGGCGTTCGCGATGCCCAAGGACCAGGTGGCCGTCCAGCGCGAACGGGCCACGGTCGTGGTCACCATCGACGTGTCGTTGTCGATGGAGGCCGAGGACGTCGCGCCCAACCGGCTCGAGGCGGCCAAGACCGCCGCCGCCCAGTTCGTCACCTCGCTGCCACCCCGGTTCAACGTGGCCCTGGTGACGTTCGCGGGCACCGCCACCACGCTGGTGCCGCCCACCCTCGACCGGGGTGCCGTGACCGCGGCCATCGCCGCGCTGCAACCCCAACCCTCCACCGCCATCGGGGAGGGCATCTACACCTCGTTGGCCGCCCTGACCCAGGTGCCGCCCGACCCCGACGACCCGAAGGCCGTCGTACCCGCCCGGATCGTGCTGCTCAGTGACGGCAAGACCCAGGTGGGCCGGCCGTCGGACCAGGCCGCCCGGCAGGCGCGCGACCAGAAGGTGCCGATCTACACCATCGCGTACGGCACCGCCGACGGCTACATCGAGGTCAGCGGTCGCCGCGAACCCGTACCGGTCGACCGGGCCGAGCTGCAACGGGTGTCGAAGATCTCCGGCGGTCAGGCGTACACCGCCACCACCGCCGGCGAACTCAAGGACGTCTACCGCGACATCGGTGCCTCGGTCGGGACCGAAATGGTCGACCGGGAGGTGACCGAGCGGTACGCCGGCTTCGGTCTCGGCTTCGCGATTCTTGCGGCCGTGGGGATGATCTCGCTGGGCGCCCGCTGGCCGTAGGTTCGTGAGTGTGGCGTCGGTTCGGTGCTGGGGGCTCCGAGCTCGGCTACCATCCGCCCTCGCAAGCTCGGGCTCCCGCCAGACCCGCCACGCCTCACTCGGAGCCCCCAGCACCGAACCTCCAGTCCTGGGGTCGGTTGGAAAACGAGCCGCTTTCGCAAGCTCGGGCTTCCGCCAGACCCGCCACGCCTCGCCAGCCCCCAGAATTCGGCCCTGATGCTGTTCGGCCCCCTTTGAAATCCTCGGCCCCTTCAGCGCTCTTTGGCCCCTCCGCTGAGGGGCCGAAGAGAGGTGTGTTGGGGCCGAGGTGGTTCACAGGGCCGAGGTGCCGCGAGGATCACGAGCTCCCCAGCTCCCGTCCCGCAGGCATTACAGCACCTAGGAACGGGTGCGGGGTTAGTCGGGGAGTCGGTCGGTCATCGCCCGGTCGTCGAGGGTGTGGGCGAGGGCTGTCCTCGGGCGGTCGGCACCCGAACGTTGGGCCGGGCCTGCTTGCGCGTCCGTGGCGCCAGCCAGAAGACCATGTCGCGGCCCCGGCCCTTGGTGAAACGATCGGGGACCGCTGTTCCCGCCCGCGATCGGCCACGTCGATCGCGGCCCCGCGCCGCTGACACGACCGGAGGCCACGCGCTCGACGACCTCGGGTTGCCGCTGGCCACTCCTCGCGTGAGACCGGAAAGCAGAACACTGCCGACGTCAGCGGCCAGGTTTCCTTGGCCCGGAAGACCAGGCCACCCTCGACCGGTACCCAGAGCAGGTTGCGCGCGACGATCAACTCCACGCCTCCATCTTCACCCGCGGCCGACGTCTACGCTGAGCCCGTGGGGGTGGCGGAGAACCTGGCGGCGGTGCGGGACCGGATCGCGACGGCCTGTCAGGCGGCGGGCCGCGATCCGGCGGACGTCCGTCTGCTGCCGGTCAGCAAGACCCACGGGCCGGAGCGGATCCGCGAGGCGTACGACGCCGGCAGCCGGCTGTTCGGCGAGAACAAGGTGCAGGAAGCGGCCGAGAAGGCCGAGATCTTCGCCGACGTGACCGACCTGCGCTGGGCGATCATCGGGCACCTGCAGAGCAACAAGGCCAAGGTCGTGGCCGGGTTCGCGGCGGAGTTCCATGCGCTCGACTCGCTGAAGATCGCGAATGCTCTGGACCGGCGGCTGCACGACGTCGGACGCCGGCTCGATGTGTTCGTCCAGGTGAACTCTTCGGGCGAGGACTCCAAGTTCGGGCTGCCGCCGGCGGAGGTCGAGTCTTTCGTCCGCGAGCTACGCGGCCACGATCTCCTCCGGGTCCGGGGCCTGATGACACTCGCGGTGTTCTCCGACGACACGGAGCGGGTCCGGGCGTGCTTCGTTCGGATGCAGGAACTCCAGGAGCGACTCCGCAACCTCGACACCGCCCCGGGCAGCTACGACGAGTTGTCGATGGGAATGTCGAACGACTTCGAACTCGCGATCGGGTATGGCGCGACCACCGTCCGGGTCGGCGAAGCGATCTTCGGCGCCCGGCTCCGGCCGCAGGACTACTGGCCCGGTTGATCGGGAACGTCAGCCCGTCTCGGGACTGGCCTGCTCCCGCGCGGCCCGTCTCGCCTGGGACTGCTGGACCAGCTGCCGCAGCACATCGGAGTCGACATCGGCCAGCCGTTTGACGTAGAGGCAACCCTTCCCGGTCGAGTGCCGCCCCAGCTTTGCGAGCAGGGCGGCGGATTCCTCGTCGTCGTACCCGTCGAGATAAACCACCAGTTGCTGCTTGCGCGGCGCGAAGCCGACCGCGAACGTGTCTCCCTCGCGGCCGGTGGCGTAGCGGTAGTGGTGCGACCCGAAGCCGACGATGCTCGGGCCCCACATGACCGCCGGCTCGCCGGTCCACTCGGCCAGTCGGGCGCACAACACCTGCGCATCGGCCCGCCGCTGGGAGTTGTCGACCCCGGCGAGGTACGCGGCGACGTCGGCGTCGGTGGGCAGGGTCTTCGGATCGTCGGCCATCCGACCAGCGTGGCAGCCGTCGGCGCCGGAATCCAGAGGCCGAGAGGCCGGCGATTCACGCGAGCGGCGCGGCCTCGCCGTGTTCACCGTGTAGCGGCGTGCCGGGTGTATCCGGAGTCAGGCCACACACTGTCGAGCTGCTCCATGTGCTGATCGCCACATGGTGCTGCTGTGGCGGATGGTGCACAATGGATCGCGGTACCTCTTCGTGACCGGTATCGAAGCTGTCGGGGAAGGCACGCTTCTGCTGTCTTGGTCACCAGGAGGATCGATGAGCACGACCCACGCAACGACGGGCGTCCTGTACGTCCACTCCGCGCCGTCGGCACTGTGCCCACACGTCGAGTGGGCGGTCGGCGGCGTGTTCGGCGCGCCCGTACGTGTCGAGTGGACCCCACAGCCGGTCGAACGGTCGACCTATCGGTTCGAGTACCCCTGGTCCGGCCCGGTCGGCACCGCCGCCAAGCTGGCCAGCGCGTTGAAGGGCTGGCAGCGGCTGCGGTTCGAGGTGACCGAGGACGCGACCGCGGCCACCGACTCCCACCGCTACTGCTACACCCCCACCCTCGGCGTCTTCCACGCCCTGACGGGTCGCAACGGCGACATCCTCGTGGGCGAAGAACGCCTGAAGCAGGCCGTGGTGTCGGCGGCCCTCGGCGTCCGCGACCTCGACGAGGGCATCGACGACCTCCTCGGCCGCGCCTGGGACTCCGAGCTCGAACCCTTCCGGTACGCCGGCGACGGCACCCCCGTCCGCTGGCTCCACCAAGTCGTGTAGTCGGCCGCCACTAGTGGGTCGCCGAAGAACGGAAACTGTTGACAGTTTCCGAGAAACCGGGACCGACCTCGGGGTGTCGCTGCGGTTTCCCAACAGTTAGAGGGCAGCCGGGAAACGGGATCCGATCGAAGCCAGGACCCGCTTGCGGGCGCGAGCCTATTAGAGCGGAATGTTGGTGTGGGCCCCGCGTTGGCCGCTGTCGGCCTCGCGAATGGCGTTGGCGAGCGCGGTGCGGGTCGTCGTCGGGGTGACGATCTCGTCCACCACGCCGATCTCGACGGCCTTCTCCACCCCGCCGGCGATCCGCTCGTGCTCCGCCGCGAGTTCGGCCTCGAGTTGGGGCCGGACGTCGTCGGCCACCGCGGCCAGCTTCCGTCGGTGCAGGATCCGGACCGCGGCGACTGGACCCATCACGGCCACCTCGGCCCCCGGCCACGCGAACACCTTCGTGGCCCCCAGCGAGCGGGAGTTCATGGCGATGTACGCGCCCCCGTACGCCTTGCGGGTCACCAACGTGACCCGCGGCACCACGGCCTCGCCGAAGGCGTGCAGCAGCTTCGCGCCGCGCCGGACCACACCGTCCCACTCCTGGCCGACGCCAGGCAGGTAGCCCGGTACATCCACCAGCACCACGAGCGGCACCCCGAACGCGTCGCACATCCGCACGAACCGGGCCGCCTTCTCGGCGCTGAGCGAATCCAGGCAGCCGCCGAGCCGCAGCGGGTTGTTGGCGATCACGCCCACCGTCCGCCCGCCCAGCCGCCCGAGGGCGATGGTCACGTTGGGCGCCCAGCGGGCATGCAGCTCGACCACGGACCCCTCGTCGAGCACGCCGTTGATCAACGGGTGCACGTCGTAGGCCCGCCTGGGCGACTCGGGCAGCAACGACGCCAGATCGGTGTCGGCCACCTCACCGATGGTCGCCTGCGAAGCCAACAGGGCGGTGAGTTGTTGACCGCGGCGGATCGCGTCGGTCTCGCTGTCGGCCACGACGTGCACGACCCCGGAACGCCGCCCGTGCGTGTCGGGACCGCCGAGCCGCAGCATGTCGACGTCCTCACCGGTCACCGAACGCACCACGTCCGGACCGGTGACGAAGATCCGACCCTCGGGAGCCAGGATGACGAGATCGGTGAGGGCGGGCCCGTACGCCGCGCCGCCTGCCGCGAAACCCAGCACGATCGAGATCTGCGGGATCTTGCCCGACGCCTGCGTCATGGAGTGGAAGATCCGGCCCACGGCGTGCAGCGACAGCACCCCTTCGGCCAGCCGCGCGCCGCCGGAGTGCCAGATCCCGAGCACAGGTACCCGGTCGGCCATCGCCCGCTCGTACGCCCGGACCACGACGTCGCAGCCCTGCACCCCCATGGCCCCGCCCATCACGGTCGCATCGGAGCAGAACGCGACCACCCGGCAGCCGTCGATGGTGCCGACGGCGGCGAGCATCCCGGAGTCGTCGTCGGGCGTGATGAGCTCCAACGAGCCCTCGTCGAGCAGGCTCTGGAGTCGGAAGTTCGGGTTCCGCGGATCGAGTTCGCGGGGCAGCTTCTCTTTCTTGGCCGGACCCGCGGCGGAAGTGGCGGGTGTGGCCGGTGCAACGGTGGCAGTCATGAGCGGCTCCTCAGGAGGTCGCGTACTGGTTGGTGAACGCGACGGCAACGTTGTGACCGCCGAAGCCGAACGAGTTGTTGATGCCGGCGAGATCGCCGGCGGGCAATTCGCGCACGGTGGTGGCGATGTCGATGCCGAGATCGGGTTCGGGGTCGTCCAGATTGATGGTGGGTGGTACCTGACGATTGGCCAAGGCCAGCAGCGTGGCCAACGACTCCAGCGCCCCGGCGCCGCCGAGCAGGTGGCCGGTCATCGACTTGGTGGAGGTGACGATCGCCTTGGTGTGCTCGCCGAGCGCCTGGCGGATGGAACCGGCCTCGGTGGTGTCGCCCTGCGGGGTGGACGTCGCGTGGGCGTTGACGTGGACGACGTCGGCGGCGTCGAGCCCGGCGGAGCGCAGGGCCAGCGTCATCGCGCGGGCCTGCGGTGCCCCGCTCGGCTCGGGCTGGACCATGTCGTGGGCGTCGGCGGTGATCCCGGCTCCGGCAAGCTGGCCGTAGATCCGGGCTCCGCGGGCCTCGGCGTGTTCGAGGGTCTCGACCACGAAGATGGCCGCGCCCTCGCCCATCACGAAACCGTCGCGGCCGACGTCCCACGGACGGGAGGCCCGCTCGGGCTCGTCGTTGCGCCGGCTCATCGCCTGCATCTGGCCGAACGATCCGACGGTGAGCGGGTGGATGCAGGCCTCGGAGCCGCCGACCACGACGACGTCGGCCCGACCCAACTCGATGATGTCGATGGCGAGCGAGAGTGCCTCGTTGCTGGAGGCGCAGGCCGACACCGAGGTGTGCACCCCGGCCTTGGCCCCGATCCGCAGTCCGACGTTGGCGGCGGCCGCGTTGGCCATCAACATCGGTACGGTCAGCGGCGAGACCCGGCGGACACCCTTCTCCTTCTGGATGTCCCACTGGCCGAGCAGGGTGTGTAGCCCGCCGATCCCGGTGGAGACGATCGCCGCCAGCCGCTCCCGGTCGACCGGATTTTCCTCGCCCAGGCCGAAACCCGCGTCGGACCACGCCTCGCCCGCCGCCACGAGCGCCAACTGCGAGACCCGGTCGAGCCGCCGGGCCTCGACCCGCGCGAGCACCGTGCCCGGGTCGACCGCCGCGATCGCGGCGATCTGGCACGGCAGCTCCGCGGCCCAGTCCTCCTCGATCCGGACCACGCCGGAGCGGCCGGCGAGCATGGCCGCCCAGGTGCTCGCCACGTCACCCCCGAGGGGAGTAGTGGCGCCGAGGCCGGTGACGACGATCGGGGTCCTGCTCATCTGTGCTACTCCCGGCTGTTGGGAATGGTCAGGTGGGAATGGTCAGGTGGGAATGGTCAGCTGGGAACGATCAGGACGCGGCGCGCTCGATGTAGGCGACCGCGTCGCCGACGGTCTTCAGGTTCTTGGCCTCTTCGTCGGGGATGCTGACGCCGAACTTCTCCTCGGCGGCGTAGATGATCTCGACCATCGACAGCGAGTCGACGTCCAGGTCGTCGGTGAAGGACTTGTCGAGTTGGACGTCGTCGGCGGGTACGCCGGCGACCTCGTTGACGATCTCGGCCAGGTCGGCGCGGACTTCTTCGGTGGTGGGCATGGGTTTCCTCCAGGTTTCAGGGTGGTTCAGCTGGGTGTGCGTCGTGGATGGTGGGCGGGTCGGCGCCTCAGGGCAATACGATCACCTGCCCCGCGTACACCAATCCAGCGCCGAAGCCGATGATCAGGCAGGTCTGCCCCGAGGTGGCCTCTCCGGATTCCAGCAAGGCCTCGATGGCCAGCGGGATGGAGGCCGCGGAGGTGTTGCCCTGGGTCGCGATGTCGCGCGCGACAACCACCGACGGCGGCAGCTTCAGCGCGCGGAACATGGCGTCGGTGATGCGCATGTTGGCCTGGTGCGGGGCGAAGACGTCCAGTTCCTCGGGACGGACGCCGGCGCGGTCCAGCGCCTCGGCGGCGGTCTTCGCCATCGTGTACGACGCCCACTTGAAGACGGGGTTGCCCTCCATCCGGAGGACGGGGAAGGTCGGCGTCTCGGCCTCGTTGAACGCGCGGTCCCACGGCTCGGTCTGACCGATCAGCCCGGCCTGATCACCGTCGGAGCCCCAGACCACCGGTCCGACCCCCGATTCCGCACTCGGACCGAGCACGGCCGCACCGGCGCCGTCGGCGAACAGGAAAGCGGTGGAGCGGTCGGCGGTGTTGGTCATGTCGCTGAGTCGCTCGACACCGATGATCAGCACGTACCTGGACGCCCCGGACCGGATGAACGAGTCGGCCATCGCGGTGGCGTAGCAGAAGCCCGCGCAGGCGGCCGAGATGTCGAACGCCGCCGCGCTCTTGGCTCCCAGGGTGCTGGCGATCGTGGTCGCGATGGCCGGGGTCTGATACAGGTGCGTCACGGTGGACACGATCACGGTGTCGATCTGGCCGACGTCGAGCCCGGCCCGCTCGATCGCCTTGCGGGCGGCGGCGACCGACATCATCTCCACGGTCTCGTCGGCCGACGCCCAGCGGCGCTCGCGGATGCCGGAGCGGGTCTGGATCCACTCGTCCGTGGAGTCGATCATGGTGCAGATCTCGGCGTTGTCGACCACCCGGCGGGGGCGATAGCCGCCGATCCCCAAGATGGCGGAGAACTCGGCTCCGGACTCGGTCTGCAGCTTCAGTCCTGTACTCAACGGGTCACCTCGGTCGCGTCGGCGTTCTCCACCGTTGGGTGGAGGCGGAGGAGCGGCTGGCCCGGAGCGACGGGGTCGCCGTTCTCGACCAGCCACTCCACGACGATTCCGCCGTGCGGCGCCGCAACGTCAATCTCGTCGCGCAGATTCTTGACCACGCCGACGGTGCTGTTGGCGGGGAGCACCGAGTCCGCCTCGATGTCATCGGTGCGGTGGAACTGGCCCTTCCCCGGCGACACCACGAGACGCCACGTCGGGTTGCCGGAGATGGGCATCGATCCCGCCTGGCCGCCGTGCTTGCGGACGAACTCCATCGCGTCCGGCACCTGGTCGGGGGTGTTGAGCGCGAACAACTCGACTCCCTTGAGGTTCCGCTTGGCGATGCCGGTCAGGGTGCCGGCGGGTGGCATCTCGAGCAGGCCGGTGACGCCGAGATCGTCCATCGCCGCCAGGCACAGGTCCCAGCGGACCGGCGAGGCCACCTGGCCGACCAGCCGGCGCAGCACGTCGCGGCCGTCGTGGACGACCTGGCCGTCGGCGTTGGAGAGCAACCGGGTTCGTGGATCGTGGGTGGAGATCGAGCGGGCCAGCGCGGCCAGGTCGGTCACCGCCGGGGCCATGTGCACGGTGTGGAAGGCGCCCGCCACACTCAGCTCGATCAGCCGCGCCCTGGCCGGTGGCGCGGCGGCGAAGGCGGCCAGTTGCTCTGTCGTACCGGCCGCGACGATCTGGCCCGATCCGTTGTTGTTGGCCGCGGTCAGCCCCTGGGCCTCGATCGCGGCGAGTACGTCGTCGGTCTGGCCGCCGATGACGGCCGTCATCGACGTCGGGGTCGCGGCACTGGCGGCGGCCATGGCGCGTCCCCGTTCCCGGACGAAGACCATGGCCTGCTCGGCCGACAAGACACCGACGCCGGCAGCCGCCGTGATCTCACCGACAGAGTGGCCGGCCGCCACCCCGATGAAGGGGAACGCGTCCGCCGGATGGGGAAACAGCTCGAGGGCGGCGAGCAGGCCGGACGCGACCAGCAGGGGCTGGGCGATCGCGGTGTCGCGGATCGTCTCGGCATCCGCCTCCGTGCCGTAGTGCCGCAGATCGAGGGCGGCGACCGCCGACAGCCAGGTGAGGCGATCGGAGAAAGTCTGCTCGGTCAACCACGGGGTCAAGAAGCCGGGAGTTTGCGCCCCTTGACCAGGAGCGACGATGGCGAGCACACCTTTACTATTTCGTGACCTACCGGCATCCGTCGCGCGACGACACGACGAAACTCCGGGGTCGGTTTTGTCAGTTCCCTACAACTGGTCATCAGCGACCGGTGGATCACTCCTTCGCGTACGGGTCGGTGATTTCCCGCAAACGGCTGTGGCGATGCCCACCCGGGCGGCGCGGGAACTGCTCAGTCGGGCTCGGTCGGGCGGACCTTCAGCAGCCGTCCGAGGGTGAGGGCCAGCCGCAGCGCGTACGCATCCCGGGCGTCGGTCGGGGAGTAGCCACTGACCTCGTGGATCCGGCGGAGCCGGTAGCGCACCGTGTTGGCGTGCACGAACAGGGCTCGGGCGGTCGCCTCGACCGATGACCCGGAGTCCAGGAACATCACCAGCGTATCCAGCAGGCCTCCGCCGGCATCCCGGATCGGGTCGTAGAGTTCGCGGGCCAGCGCCCGCCGAGCGTGCCCGTCCCCGGCCAGCGCCCGCTCGGGCAGCAGATCGTGCGAGCTCACCGGTCGTGGGGCTTCCGGCCAGGCCTCCGCGGCGCGGTACCCCGACAGCGCCGCGCGGGTGCTCGCGGCGGCGTCCATCAGATGTTCCACCGGGGGGCCGATCACCACCGGACCGGGAGCGAAGCAGCGAACGAAACGACTCACCAGATTCGCCGTCCAGGCGGCCGACGCCAGGTCGGCGCCACCGAGGAGCACCACCAGCCGGTCGCCCTGCGCGGCGCCCAGCATGTCGACCCCGGCGATGGCCGCGGTGTGCCGGATTGCCTCCAGCTCCGCCCCGGCGTCCGGCTCCGGGGCGCCGCCGACGACGACGACCACCGTCGTCGTGGAGGTCCAACCCAGGGTGGAGGCTCGGGACAGGACCGTCTCGTCGGTGTCGCCACGGAGGACGGCGTCGACGACCAGTGCCTCCAGCCTGGCGTCCCAGGACCCGCGCAGTTCCGCCGCCCGGGCGTAGATCTCGGCGGCCCCGAAGGCGACCTCCCGGCTGTACTGCACGATGGCGGCGTGCAGGATCGGCCGGTCGGCCCGCGGCATGACCTCCTCGATCTGACTCTCCACCACGTCGATGGTGGTGCGGACCAGTTCCACCGTCTGATGCAACGAGATCTTGCGGGCGAGCTCCCGCGGCGCCGAACCGAAGACCTCGACCGTGGCCGGCGGAGCGGCCTCCGGGTCGGCGAACCAGGTGACGAAACCGTCGATGCCGGCCCGCGCGACCAGCGTGATCCACGATCGGTCCTCGGCGTCGAGGCGGCGGAACCAGTGGTGCCGGGATTCCATCTCGGCGATGGTGGCCGTCGTCATCTCACTGGTCTTCGCGCCGAGCCGCCGGGCGATGGTGGCCCGGGTCTTGGCCGAGGGGAGCAGCGACTTGCTGATCCCGCGTGCGGTCGCCGCCATAGGCTGAGCGTAGTGCTGCCAGGACTGGGCGAGCAGGCGAGGGAACGGAGGAGGACGGCTGTGAATCCGGTGACCGCCCTACGCGAGATCGGCTTCCTGCTGGAGCGGGTCCGCTCGCAGACCCATCGGGTCAAGGCGTACCGCAACGCCGCCGACGTGGTCGCGGCCATGACCGCGGAGGAACGCGACGATCACCAGCGGCAGCGCAGTTGGGCCACGGTCACCGGCATCGGACCCAAGACCGCGCTGGTGATCACGCAGGCGACGGCCGGTGACGTTCCGGAGTACCTGCGCCAGCTCCGCGAGGAGAAGGAGCCCCTGGTCGAGGGCGGGGCTGCGATGCGGGCGGCGATCAAGGGCGACCTGCACACTCACTCCACCTGGTCCGACGGTGGCAGCCCGCTGGAGGAGATGATGATCAGCGCGCAGGCCTTGGGACACTCCTATTGCGCGATCACCGATCACTCGCCGCGGCTGACCGTGGCCCGCGGCCTCAGTGCCGAACGGCTCCGGGAGCAGCAGGAGGTGATCACCGATCTCAATGCCGCCCTCGACGATCCGGCGGCGCCCTTCCGGGTGCTCCGGGGGATCGAGGTCGACATCCTCGAGGACGGCGGACTTGATCAAGAGGACGGTCTGCTGGCCGAGTTGGACGTCGTCGTGTCGAGCGTGCATTCGAAGCTGCGCTCGGATTCGGAAACCATGACGCACCGGATGGTGGCCGCCATCGCCAATCCGCGGACGAACGTGCTGGGGCACTGCACCGGCCGGCTGATCACCGGCGAACGCGGGGTCCGGCCGCCGTCCACCTTCGACCCCGAGGTGGTCTTCGAAGCCTGCCGCAGCTTCGATGTGGCGGTGGAGATCAACTCCCGGCCCGAACGCCGCGATCCGCCGACCGCGTTGTTGCGGCTGGCCATCGAGATGGGTTGTCTGTTCTCGATCGACACCGATGCGCACGCCCCGGGACAGCTGGAGTTCCAGGCGTACGGGTGCGAACGGGCCGAGGCCGTGGGTCTCGATCCGGAACGGGTGATCAACACCTGGCCCGTGGAACGGCTGCTGGACTGGTGTGCCAAGGGCTGACGGGACCACACTCCGCCAGCGACCCGGGTTAGGGTCGAGTGTGGACGACCACGCGTTGGCCTCGAGCCTGGTCCGAGCAGCCGGCACGCTGGCGGCCCGGATGCTCGCCGAAGGGCTCGAGACGCAGTACAAGACCTCCGTGTCGGACGTGGTGTCCGCCGCGGACCACGCGGCCGAGGACCTGGTGGTGAGCCGGTTGCGCGAGCACCGACCCGACGACGGTCTGGTCGGCGAGGAGGGGGCCGCCCGCCCCGGTGAGCGGACCTGGTACATCGATCCGGTCGACGGCACCTACAACTTCTTGTCCAAGATCCCGTACTGGTGCTCGGCGGTCGGGCTGACGGACGCCGACGGTCCCGTCCTCGGTGCCGTGTACTACCCGGCCCACGATCTGCTCTGGATCGGCGGCCGGGACGTGGCGACCACGCTGAACGGCGAGCCGGTGGCCCCGCTGGTCGACATGCCGCTGGCGGAGACCTCGGTGGCGACCTACTTCCACCCCCGCAAGCGGCGCGACACCGAACACCTGGCGGCCTGGTGGGCGGTCACGTCCGGGGCGGCGACCGTACGAATGCTGGGATCGGCCTCCATCGACTTGGCGAGCGTGGCCAGTGGCCGCCTCGGTGTCTTCCTGCAGGCCAATCTGCATCCGTGGGACTGGTACCCCGGCGCGGCCCTGGTCCGCGGCGCCGGCGGGGTGGCGGAGGTCGTCGAGCACTGCGGCAACCGGTGGCAGATCGCCGGTAACGCTCGGTCCGTGGCCGAGGCGGCCGAGGCGATTCTTTCGGCGCCCACGCGATGATCCGCCCATGATGCCGGGTGGGGTTCCGCCATCCGGAACCCTCTGGCAGGCTTTCCCCACGAGTGGCGACGGGTCACAGGTCTTGAGTACAGGAGGAGAGGCGTGATGGCCACGGAAGGACCGGAGCAGTCTGCTTCGGTAGGCGTCAGATTGGGACTCAGCTCAGGCTCGGTCGTGCAGGAATTGGGCTGGGACACCGACGTCGACGACGACCTGCGCGTCGCCATCGAAGACGCCATCGACGGTGAGCTCATCGAGGACGCGGTGGAGGCCGTCGATCTGGTCGTGCTCTGGTGGCGCGACGACGACGGAGACCTGGTCGACGGACTGGTGGAGGCGATGACCGATCTCGCCGCCGGTGGCCACATCTGGTTGTTGACGCCGAAGATCGGCCGGGAGGGCTTCATCGATGCCGCCGACATCGCCGAAGCCGCCGTGACGGCCGGCCTCTCCCTCACCAACGGACTCGCCATCTCCCCCGACTGGGCGGCCAACAAGCTGGTGCGGCCCAAGGGCTCCCGGCGTTGAGGCCGGCAGACGTGACCCCGCAGATCGCAGACCTGGCGCCCGACTTCGCGACCCGCAACCAGCACGGCGAGACCATCGACTCCGCCTCCCTGCGGGGCCGGTCCGCGGTGCTGATCTTCTTCCCGTGGGCCTTCAGTGGCATCTGCACTCCGGAACTGGCCGGATTCCGTTCCGCCGCCGACGAGTTCGCCGATGCCGGCGCCCGGCTGCTCGCCATCTCGTGTGACGCGATGTTCTCGCTCCGGGCTTTCGCCGAGGCCGAGGACCTGCCGTTCGACCTGCTGAGCGACCACTGGCCGCACGGCGCCATCGCCCGGCGGTACGGGATCTTCGACGAGCAGGCCGGTTGCTCGCTGCGCGGCTCCTTCGTCCTCGACGCCGACGGCCGGATCACCTGGCAGGTGGTTCAGGGCATCGGGGAACCCCGCGACGTCGAGGCCCATCTTGCCGCCGTGGGTGCCCGCTAGCGTGTTCATGTCCAACTGATAACTTCCGGGCAACCATGAGCAACCCCGTTGTGTCGACCTCCCTCGAGGGCAGGTTCGAGGTCCGCGGCGGTCGCGAGGAACATCGGCTGCGCTCCTATCTCGACACCTCCGACCGGCGGCTGTCGAATGCCGATCTGCTGCTCTGGACGGAGCGCGCCGGTCGCCGTCTGGTGCTCGAACGTGCCGGTGCCCAGCTGATCCAGGAGCAGGTCGGCAACGCCTGGCCCGCCCGGCTGGACGCGGTGCCGGACGGTCCGGTGCGGCGGGGGATCGTCAAGCCCGTCGGCGTCCGGGCGCTGCTCCCGTACGTGGAGTTGAGGGTGAGCACCACGACGTACGCGGTGCTCGACGACGACGGCAAGACCGTGGCCCGTATCCATCGCTCCCGCGGCCGGCTGGCCGGGTCTGCGCAGTCGTTGCCGGACCGGATCGACGTCGAACGGCTCCGCGGCTACGACGCCGAGGCGAAGTGGGTGGAGAAACGGCTCGGGCTGACGACGATGCCGACTGCCGGCCGGATCTGGTCGGACACGATCCGGGCGTACCCGGTGCCCGGCCAGCCCGAACGTCGCAGCCGGCGGATGACGGCCGCCGAGCCCGCCGCCGTCGCGGTGGCCGGCGCCCTGCTGGACAACCTCGCGGAGATGGAGGCCGCCGTGGATGGCATCCGCCGCGACCTCGACATCGAGTACCTGCACGACTTCCGGGTCGCCGTCCGCCGCAGCCGGTCCGTGCTGAAACTGCTCGGCGACGTGCTGCCGGACGGAATCGGTGAGCGCGCGGTTCCGGAGTTCCGGTGGCTGGGGCAGATCACGACCCCGGGCCGGGACCTCGATGTCTACGTCGAGGAGTTGCCCGAGTTGGCCCGCGCCCTGGTCCGGCCGGGGGACCTCGACGAGTTCGCCCGGCACGTCCGGGCGAAGCGGACCAGCGCGTACGCGGACCTGCGCCGTGCCCTCCGGTCGCGTCGGTTCACGACGTTGCACCGGGATTGGCGGGTGGCGCTGGAGTCCGTCGTTGCGACGCCGCCGGCCGACGCCCTGACCGCGGGGGCCCTGGCCGACCAGCGGCTGCACCGCACGTTTCGCAAGGTCGCCCGCCGGGCCAAGGCCATCGGGCCGGCGTCGGAGACGGGGGACATCCACGACCTGCGCAAGGCCTGCAAGGAGTTGCGCTACCTGCTGGAGATGTTCCGCCCGCTGTGTGACCCGCCGACGTACAAGGCGGTGACGGCGGACTTCAAGGGCCTCCAGGACGTACTCGGCGACTTCCAGGACGGCGAGGTGCAGGCCGCCGCCCTGCGTGAGTTCGCCGAGGAGATGATGCGGGAACGCAGCGCCAGCGCCGGCACCCTGCTCACGATGGGCGAGCTGGCCGCCCGGTTCGACGAACGGCAGCGGGCCGCTCGGGCGAAGTTGCTGGATCACCACATGACCCACCTGGGGCGCAGCGTCGCGCGCCACATCGACCACGTCGTCGCCGACCGCCCAGTCGGATGAGGGTCGTGGGATGACGGGAGCCGGATGAAGATCCTCGCCAGCTACAACCTGAAGGGCGGCGTCGGCAAGACCACGGCGGCGGTCAACCTCGCCTACCTGGCGGCGCGGGACGGTCATCGGACCCTGCTGTGGGATCTCGACCCCCAGGCCGCGGCGACGTACATGTTCCGGGTCAAGCCGAAGGTCAAGGGTGGCGGCCCCAAGCTGGTGCGCGGCAAGCGGCCGATCCTCGATGCGGTGAAGGCCAGCGACTTCGACCGGCTCGACGTGCTGCCCGCCGACTTCACCTACCGGCACATGGACATCGACCTCAATGCGCGGCCCAAGCCGGACCAAACGCTCCGTCGGCTGCTGCGCCCGCTGGCCCGGGAGTACGACCTGGTCGTGCTGGATACGCCACCGAGTCTGTCCCTGGTGTCGGAGAACGTGCTGTACGCGTCGGATCTGGTCCTGGTGCCGCTCATTCCGACGGTGTTGTCGGTACGCACCTTCGATCAGTTGAGCGAGTTCGTGGACGGCATGGGCAAGCGCAAGCCGAAGCTGCGCGGCTACTTCTCGATGCTGGACCGGCGGCGCAAACTGCACCGGGAGGTGCTGGCCGACCTGCCGGTCTCGCGCCGACGGATGAGTTCGACGGCGATCCCGGCGGCGAGTGCCGTCGAGCAGATGGCCGTTCGCCGGTCACCACTGGTGGAGTTCGCCCCGCGCAGCCCGGCTGCCCTCGCGTTCGTGGAGTTGTGGCAGGAGGCGTCCACCGCCCTCCGGCTCACGGCGACCGAGGCCGGCTGAGCCCGATCTCGGGCGAGTGGGAGCAGAGGGACTCGAACCCCCGACCCCTTGCTTGTAAGGCAAGTGCTCTAACCAACTGAGCTATGCTCCCGCGGCGGCGCAGCCGACCACGTTAGCGGCTGGCGGTGCCTGCTCCAATCCCCAACTACCCTGGCTCGATGTCGGATGACGAGTTGGCTCTGCTGAACGCGACCCTGGCCGCCCACCGGCAGATGCTACTGGGGGCGAACGAGACCAACCCCGAGTTGGATCTGTATCGCGCGTTGGAGGTGCACGCCGGTCTCGGTGCCATCCTGACCCGGTGGTCGGACTACAGCGCCAGCGAGCAACGCATGGTCGTCAAGACCATCGAGTACCTCGTCAACGACGAGGACGACGAGCCCGATCTGCGCAGTCCGGACGGCTTCGCCGACGACCTGCACCAGCTCCACCGGTTACAGGAGTATCTGGGTTACGTTTGACCTCTTGGCAGCTCGGCGCCGGCAGGAGTGATGGATGGCAGCGGATGCGGGTGTGAACAAGGGCCTGACGTCGGCCCTCGGGGCCCTGACCGGCCTCGTCGGCCTGATCGCGATGATGCGGCTGATCGCCGGGGCGGGTTTCACCTCCATGTTCGCCTGGGTCTTCCTGCTCGCCGCGATGCTGCCGTGGACCGGCTACTGCATCTGGCGTGCCCGGCACGGACGGTTGCGCCCCCGCGCCGCTCTGGGGGTGTTCGGTCTGGCCGTGCTCGGACTGATCAGCGTCTGGTTGTTCACCCTCGGTCCGGTCATCGCGCTGGCCTGTTCGCTGTTGGCCTTCGTGATCATCTGGGTGCACGACTGGCCGCAACTGCGGGAGCGCCGCGAGTCGCAGTACGTCGGGGTCGAGGAACTGACCGCCGAGCCGTACCCGGACCAGCCGGTCGGCCAGCCGATCGACCAGCCGGTTGGCCAGCCGCAGGAGTTGGCGTCTGAGACTCCGAAGACCACGGCTGCCTGACCCGTCGGACCCCGGCCGGGCCGATCCGGCCCTGTCGGTCCGCGCCGTCTGGAAGAGCTTCGGCGACGAGAGGGTGCTGCGCGGGGTCGACCTGGAGGTCGCGGCGGGCTTCGTGGTCGCGGTCACGGGCCCGTCGGGCTCGGGCAAGACCACGCTGCTGCGGCTGATCTCAGGCGATGACGCCATCGACGCGGGCGCGATCCGGGTCGCCGGCCAGGTGGTGGCCGACGAGCACGTCGATCTCGGTACGGAACGGCGGCCCGTGGCTGCCGTGCCGCAAGGTGGCGGCCTGCGCGACGAACGCAACGTCGGCGCCAACATCGCCCTCGGCCTGCCGCGCCGATTGCGGAGCCGGCGGGAAGGGGCGGCTCGGGTCGCGGAGATGTTCGACCTGGTCGGTCTCGACACCCCGGTTGCGGACCGGCTCCCGCCGCAGCTGTCGGTCAGCGAGCGGCAGCGCGTCGCCCTGGCCCGCGCGCTGGTCAGCCGGCCGGCCGTGCTGTTGCTCGACGAGCCCTTCTACGCCTTCGACCCGGCCACCCGGGCCCGATTCCGGACGGAGTTGCGGCAGCTGCTGAAGCAGACCGACGTTGCCACCGTGCTGGTCAGCCATCACGAGAGCGATGTCGCCGAACTCGCCGACCAGCACCTACGACTCGTCGACGGGCGCCTCGCTCCGGCCGGATAGGTTGGCGCCATGGCACTGGATCCGGCGGTCCTGGCGGCGGAGACCGAGCGTCTGTTGGAGTTCGGCCACGCCTTCCCGCACCCCGACGGCGGGTCGTACTGGCTGGACAGCGTCGGCCAACCCGACCCGACCCGACCGGTGTACACCTGGATCACCGGCCGGATGGCCCACGTGTACGCGATTGGCCTCGGGCTGGGTCGCGCCGACGACGCCCGGCTGGCCGATGCGGCCTTGCGTGGCCTCACCGGTCCGCTGCGGGACGCCGAGCACGGCGGTTGGTTCGCCGCGCTGAACCCGGACGGGTCGGTCGACGGTACGAAGGCCTGTTACGCGCACGCCTTCGTGGTGTTGGCCGGTGCCACCGGCTCGCTGGCCGGCCGACCGGGCGCCCGCGAACTGCTCGACGACGCGCTGTCGCTGTGGCAGGAACGGTTCTTCGATCCCGACGCCGGACTGTTCGCCGACGCGTGGGACCGGGCCTTCACCACCGTCGACCCCTACCGTGGCGCGAACGCCAACATGCACGCGGTCGAGGCGCTGCTCGCGGCCGGCGACGCCACCGGCGACGTGGCCCTGCACGGTCAGGCGTTGGAGGTGGCCCGGCGGATCATCGTCGAGTTCGCCGAGCCGCAGGGCTGGCGGATCCCCGAACACTTCACGCCGGGCTGGGAGCCACTGCTGGATCACCACCGGGACCAGCCCGACCACCCGTTCCAGCCGTACGGGGCGACGGTCGGACACGGGCTGGAGTGGTCCCGGCTGCTGCTGCACCTCGACGCGTCCCTGGCCACGGCTCCGGACGGCGCGCCGACGTGGCTGGTGCCGGCGGCGGTGGCGTTGTTCGACCGGGCCGCGGCGGACGGCTGGGCCGCCGACGGCCGACCGGGCTTCGTCTACACCACCGATTGGGACGGCACCCCGGTCGTGGCCGACCGGCTGCACTGGGTCGCCGCGGAAGCGGTCGCCGCGGCGGCGGCCCTGCACCGGCGGACCGGCGAGCAGCGCTTCGCGGATCGGGCCGGCGAGTGGTGGGCCTACATCGAGGAGTACCTGATCGACCGGACCCGCGGATCGTGGATCCACCAACTCGACGACCACAACGTCGAGACCGACACCGTTTGGCCCGGCAAACCCGACCTGTACCACGCGGTCCAGGCGACCTTGCTGCCGCGCTACCCGCTGGCCCCCTGCCTGGGCGCCGCGGTGCACGGACGGCAATAGCCTCCGCGGACTAGACTCACCCCTTGTGGCTGGTCCCGATTTCCCCTCTGCGCTGGCGGCGCTCGACAAGGCGTTGAGCTCGATCACGGCCGTCATCGATCCCGAGCGGAGCGAGGTCGAGATCGCCGAGCTGTCCGACCAGGTCTCGGCGCCGGACCTGTGGGACGACCCCGAGAACGCGCAGCGAGTGACCTCGCGGCTCTCTGTCCTGCAGGCCGATCTGGACCGGGTGACCGGGCTGCGTTCCCGGTTGGACGATCTCGGGATCCTGGTCGAGTTGGCCCAGGAGGAGTCCGACGCCGCCGGGCAGGCCGAGGCGGAGGCCGAGCTGGCTGCGCTGCAGCGGGCGATCGACGCCCTCGAGGTCCGAACGCTGTTGTCGGGGGAGTACGACCCCCGGGAGGCCCTCGTCACGATCCGGTCCGAGGCCGGTGGCGTGGACGCGGCCGACTTCGCCGCCATGCTGCTGCGGATGTACCTGCGCTGGGCCGAGCGGCACGGCTACCCCACCGAGGTCTACGACACCTCCTACGCCGAGGAGGCCGGCATCAAGTCGGCCACCTTCCAGGTCAAGGCGCCGTTCGCGTACGGGACACTGTCGGTCGAACAAGGCACCCACCGGCTGGTGCGCATCTCCCCGTTCGACAACCAGGGCCGCCGGCAGACCTCGTTCGCCGGGGTCGAGGTACTGCCGGTGACCGAAGAGGCCGACCACATCGACCTGCCTGAGTCCGACCTCCGGATCGACGTCTTCCGCTCCTCCGGACCGGGTGGGCAGAGCGTCAACACCACCGACTCTGCGGTCCGCATCACCCACCTACCGACCGGCATCGTCGTCTCCTGCCAGAACGAGAAGTCCCAGCTGCAGAACAAGGCGGCGGCGCTGCGGGTGCTGCAGTCCCGGCTGCTGGAGAAGGCCCGCCAGGACCGCGAGGCGGAGATGAGTGCGCTGAAGGGCGACGGCGGCAACAGCTGGGGCTCCCAGATGCGCTCGTACGTGCTGCACCCGTACCAGATGGTGAAGGATCTGCGAACCGAATTCGAGACCTCCAGCCCGGACGCGGTGTTCGACGGCGACCTGGATGGGTTCATCGACTCCGGCATCCGCTGGCGCAAGACTGCGTCTTCTGCTCGCTCCTGATCCTGTGTCTTCCGTTCGCTCCTGATCCGCCTCCAGACGCAGTGCTTCGTCCTCCTCGGCCGACGACGGTGTTGTCGGGCTCGCTCCGCTTGGGGGCATGTCGACCTCGATCGTCGTCAGCCCTGCGCCGGCCGATCCTCCGCTCACTCGAGGACCCTCGCAAGCTCGGGCCCATCGGATCCCACGTTTCACACCCGTCACTCACGCCACGCGCGGGGAATTCCAGACGCCGAGAATCGTTCGGCACCTCACCTACACTCGGTCAAGGCCGCCCGGGCCCCGCCCGTAAGAACCCTGACGTCTACCCGGCCGAGGCTCGAGAAGTGATCCGATTCGAAGATGTGTCCAAGGTCTACGACGGGCAGCGTCGCGCCGCTCTCGCTGACGTTGACGTCGAGATCGAGAAGGGCGAGTTCGTCTTCCTGGTCGGGGCTTCGGGCTCCGGCAAGTCGACGTTCCTCCGGCTGATCCTGCGCGAACAGCGCCCGACCAAGGGCAAGGTCTTCGTCGCCGGCCGGGAGCTGAACAAGATGCACAGCTGGAAGATGCCCAGCATGCGCCGCCAGATCGGCACCGTGTTCCAGGACTTCCGGCTGCTGCCGAACAAGACCGTGACCGAGAACGTGGCCTTCGCGCTGCAGGTGATCGGCAAGCCGGCCGCGACCATCAAGCGCGTCGTGCCCGAGGTCCTGGACCTCGTCGGACTGGACGGCAAGGGCAGCCGACTGCCGGAGGAGCTGAGCGGCGGCGAGCAGCAGCGGGTGGCGATCGCCCGGGCGTTCGTCAACCGGCCGATGATCCTGATCGCCGACGAGCCGACCGGGAACCTCGACCCGGCCACGAGCGTCGGCATCATGAAGCTGCTCGACCGGATCAACCGGGCCGACACCACGGTGCTGATGGCCACCCACGACTCGACGATCGTCGACCAGATGCGCAAGCGCGTGATCGAGCTCGACGACGGTCTCGTGGTCCGCGACCAGAGCCGCGGCGTCTACGGGTACCAGTGATCGGGCCGGCGACGATGACCATGACCACGGCATATCTGAGGGACGGCTAGAGCAATGCGTTTCCGTCACATCTTCTCCGAGACCTTCAGCGGGCTGCGGCAGAACCTGACCATGACCCTGGCCGTCGTGATGACCATGTGGGTCTCGCTGTCGCTGTTCGGCGCCGGCCTGCTGGCCAACCAGCAGGTCGACCTGATGAAGGGCCGCTGGTACGACAAGATCGAGATCTCGGTCTTCCTGTGCACCAAGGACGTCGGCGGGGAGCAGTGCGATCCCGGACAGGCCGTGACTCAGGCTCAGAAGGACACGATCCGAGCGACCCTGGAGGCCAATCCCGAGGTGGCCCCTGGCGGGGTCTACTTCGAGACCAAGCAGGAGGCGTGGGAGGAGTTCCAGAAGGCCTACGAGGGCAACCCCATCCAGGACTCCCTGACGGTCGACCAGATGCAGGAGTCGTTCCGGGTCAAGCTGAAGAACCCGGAGGAGTACGAGGGCGTGGTCAGCTCGGTCGTCGGGCTCAAAGGGGTCCAGAAGGTCCAGGACCTCCGGCAACTCCTCGACCCGTTCTTCAGCGCGCTGAGCTTCGTGCAGTGGGGCACGATCGTCGCCTCGGTGCTGCTGCTCCTCGCGGCGGCGCTGCAGATCGGCAACACCATCCGGCTGGCGGCCTTCGCCCGCCGTCGAGAGATCGGCATCATGCGCCTGGTCGGAGCGAGCAACCTCTATATCACGTTGCCGTTCCTGTTTGAAGCGGTCATCTGCCGCGCTCATCGGCGTAGCTCTCGCATGCGCCACATTGGCCTCAGGGGTTTACTTCGTTATCAAGCGAAAGGCTGAAGTCTCTATTCAGGCTTTACCGTGGATTGGGTGGAATCAGACCCTCCTGGCCATGCTGGGGGTTGCCGTCGTCGGTCTGATTCTGTCTATCATTCCAACGCTGATAACGACCAGGAAGTACCTGAGGGTGTGATGCGAGAGGTGTGAATCTCGATCGCATGTTGAGGTCTCGGCACGTCGTTCGAGGCAACAATTGGATTGGGGAAAGCTGTGGTTCCGGATCTTCCCTACGACCGACAGGTCGTTCCGGGCGACAGCGAAGGACCTGAGACACAGGGTCGCTTCGCAACGGTGCTCAGAAGTGCGTCACTTCTGCGCCGGTCGGCCCTCCATCGTGGGCGCATGCCCGTAGCCCGGCCGGACGGTGGTCCAGCTCGGGTCGCCGGGCGGCGCGCGCTGCGGGTCGTGGTGGCCGTTTCGGTAAGTACGGCGGTGTGCTTGACCATGGCCGTGTCGACGGCCGCCGCCGACGACCTCACCGACCGGCGCGGCGAACTGAAGTCGCAGCTGGCGAGGACCAAGGCCGACCTGAGCGAGTCCTCGGGCGATCTGTCCCGGGCCGCGCTGAACGTCGACCGTACCGAGTCGGCGCTGGCCGGCGCCAAGGCGGCTTTGGCGAAGACCAAGAGCCAACTGGCGGCCGCGGCAGTCGCCGACCGGGCGATGGCGGCGAAGCTCGCCACCGCGCAAGCCGCGTTGGCCAAGGCCAGGGCCGCGGTCGTCGAAGGCCAGCGCAAACTCGACGCCCAGAAGCTGAAGGCCGGCGAGATCGTCCGCGACCAGTACCAGCAACGCAGCGACCTGATGCCGATCGCCGCCATCCTGCAGGGCGGATCCACGGCCGAACTCCAGACCCGACTGCAGTGGTCGACCACCCTGTTCGACACCACGGCGAGCGAGATCGACCGCCTCGTCGTGCTGAGGAAGCAACTCGAACTGGCGCGGGCTAAAGCAGCGACGCTGGAGCGTCAGGTGACCGCGGACCGCAAGCAGGCGGCCGCCAACCTGCGCGCCAAGGCCGCCCTGGAACGCCAAGCCGCGACCCAGGAGGCGAACGTCGCCCGGCTGCTGGCCCAGCGCCGCTCGATCCACGCCGCGGCCGCGGCCGACGTAGCCGCGGACAAGCGTCGCTACAGCGACCTGACCTCCGAGGCGGCCTCGGTCGAGCGCCGGATCGCGGCCCGGATCGCCGCGGCCAAGGCCGCGGCCGCCCGCAAGGCGGCGGCCGAACGGGCCGCGGCAGAGCGGGCGCGGATCGCAGCGGCCAAGGCCGCCGAGCGGGCGAGAGCGAAGGCCAGGGCCGCGAAGGCGGCCAAGGCGAGGGCGGCCCGGATCAGGGCGGAGCGTGAGGAGCGGCAGGCCCGAGCCGAGGCCCGGCGCGCGGAAGCCAAGGCTGACCGGGCCGAGGACCGGCGGACCGGTCGAACGACGACGACAACTCGAGCAACTCCAACAGTGGCGGCAAGCAGAAGGCGAAGGCCAAGAAGAAGAACTCCGGTTCCTCCAGCGGTGGTGGCCAGAGCGCGTCGCACGGCTTCATCTACCCGGTGAACGCCAACATCACCTCCCCGTACGGGATGCGGTTCCACCCGATCCTGCGGTACTGGAAGCTGCACGACGGCACCGACTTCGGCGCCGGCTGCGGCACCCCCATCCGGGCCCCCTACTCCGGCAGGGTCGCGGAGCGGTACTACAACGCCGGCTACGGCAACCGGCTGATGATCGACCACGGCACGGTCGACGGCCGCTTCGTGACCACCGGCTACAACCACGCCATCCGCTACACGGTCTGGGTCGGCGACCACGTCAGCAAGGGCGAGGTCATCGGCTACGTCGGCACCACCGGCTACTCCACCGGCTGCCACCTGCACCTGATGGTCTGGCTCGACGGCAAGCGCCGGAACCCGATGACCTGGTTCTGAACGCGTTCTTGCTTCGCTTTCCGCCGACCCGCCGACCCCGATTCGACCTGCGACCGGGCAGGATAGGGGGCATGGCGAAGGAGAAGGGCCGCAAGTTCGTGGCGCAGAACCGCAAGGCTCGGCACGACTATCACATCCACGACACCTACGAGGCCGGGCATCGCGCTCAGCGGCACCGAGGTGAAGTCCCTGCGGGAGGGTCGGGCCACCCTGACCGACGCGTTCGCGACCGTCGACGACGGCGAGGTCTGGCTGCGGTCCGCGCACATCCCGGAGTACAGCCACGGCACCTGGACCAACCACACCGCCCGGCGCACCCGCAAGCTGCTGCTGAACCGCCAGGAGATCAACAAGATCGAGCGCGAGCTGGACACGAAGGGCACCACGCTGGTGCCGCTGTCGATCTACTTCTCCGACGGGTACGCCAAGGTCGAGATCGCCGTGGCCACCGGCAAGCGGGAGTACGACAAGCGCCAGACGCATCGCCGAACGCGAAGGCAAGCGGGAGGCGGAGCGGGCCCTGGCCGCCCGGAACCGGCGTGGTGAGCCGACGTGCCGATGATCGCGCGGGTCGCGCGCGGATCAGCGCGATCCGCGGTGCTGCGCGGCTCCTCCGGCGTCCTGGCTGTGCTGGCGCTGTTGGCTGCTCGGCCGCGCTCGCTGCCCGGCGCGACCGGGACCGCGTACGCGGCGAGTGACCAGATCGACTCGTTCGCCATCGACTACGACGATGCAGACCGAGCGGGGTGCTGCAGGCCAAGGAGACGATCGTCTACCGGTTCGGCGACGACTCCGGCCGGCACGGGATCGAGCGCTACTTCGTCACCCGCGAGCCGTACGACGACAACCAGGACGCGGTCTACACGATCGCCAACATCAAGGTCACCAGCCCGACTCCGGGGTCGCCACCCAGTTCACGCGAGAACACCTACGAGGCCAAGGGCGGCCGGGAGGAGCAGCTCCGGCTCCGGATCGGCGATCCGGACGAGACCATCGCCGCCGACCGCGACGTACGTGATCACCTACGACGTCACGCGGCGCGATGCGCACCTTCCACCGGCTACGACGAGTTCTACTGGGACGCCACCGGGCTTCGACTGGAAGGCCACGATCAAGCAGTTGAGCATCACCGCGCAGGTGCCCGGCGGCGCCCAGGAGATCAGCTGCTTCGACGGCCCGGCCTGGCAGCAAGGAGACCTGCCGCGGCACGATCAACGCCGACGGGATCGGCCACGTTCAGCCCGAGCAACCTCACCGCCGGGCGACGGGCGTCACCATCGGCGTCAAGATCAAGTCCGGTCTGATCGCCGACAACACGCCGCACCTCGAACCCGACGGCTCCAAGCTCAGTCCGGCCGCGCGGATCGGGCTGGTCGTCTCGGCTCGGCGTGCCGCGGCACTCGTGATCGGCTCGCCGATCGTCGGCGTGCTCTGGTGGCGCAAGAACGGCCGCGACCAGCGCTACGCCGGTCTCGCCCCCGGCACGATCCCGCTGCGCGGGCCAGACCGGCGCACGTCGTGGCGAACGACCCCGACCTCGCCGATCCCGGTGGCCTTCTCGCCACCGCGGATCCCGGTCGCCGAGGCGGGCCTGCTGATCGACGGCCAGGTGGACACCCGGGAGACCGCGGCGACCATCATCGACCTCGCCGTCCGCGGCGCGCTGACCGTGCAGAGCAGCGGCAAGGACGACTTCCAGGTCACCCTGGTCGATCCCGAGCCGGGCCGCCGCACCGCACGAGATGGTGCTGCTGACCAGCCTGTTCGGCGGCCAGCCGCCCGGCGCGGTCGAGGACCTGTCCGCGCAGGGCAGCATGCTCGGCCGCCCACCAGGCGATGCAGACCTCGGTCCGCAACCAGGTGGCGAGCCGCGGCTGGTTCCGCAAGGTGCCGTCGGCCACCGCGACCGGCAGCTTCGGCTTCGGCGTCATCGCGTTCGCGGTCTTCGGCGTCTTCGCCCTCGGCGCCTGGGTGCTGTGGATCCTGGTCCCGCTGCTGCCGATCATCATCACCTTCGCGGTGATCCGCTTCAAGCTGCGCCGCGGTCAGCGGACCGCCGACGGCCGCGCGGTCTGCGACCAGGTCGAGGGTTTCCAGACCTATCTCGCCACCGCCGAGGCCGACCAGCTCCGGTTCGAGGAGGGCGAGGACATCTTCTCCAAGTACCTGCCCTGGGCGATCGTCTTCGAGCTGGCCGATCGGTGGGCCAAGATCTGCGGCGACCTGGTGGCCATGGGCCGGCTCCCCAACGCGACGCCCTACTGGTACGTCGGCAACTACAACATGGCCGGCTTCAACACCGGCTTCCTGACCAGCAGCCTGACCAGCGCCGCCACCCCCGGCCCCGTCGGCGGGCAGCAGCGGCACCGGCTTCGGCGGCGGCAGCTCGTTCGGCGGCGGCGGCTTCTCCGGCGGCGGCGGCGGCGGCGGTGGCGGCGGCAGCTGGTGAGCGCGCCCTGAGCTAGCTCAGCGCGACGTCGATCAGGTCGACCACGAAGATCAGCGTCTCGCCGGGCTTGATCACGCCGCCGGCGCCGCGGTCGCCGTACCCGAGGTGCGGCGGGATGACCAGCTTGCGACGGCCGCCGACCTTCATGCCGGTGACGCCCGGTGTCCCAGCCCGGGATGACCCGGCCGGCGCCGAGCGGGAAGTCCAGCGGCGTCGCCGCGGTTGTAGCGAGGCGTCGAACTCCTCGCCGGTGCTGTAGGCCACGCCGACGTAGTGCACGCGGACCTGGTCGCCGGCCGTCGCCTCGGCGCCGTCGCCGTCGGTGATGTCGGTGATCTCCAGGTCTCCGGCGGGTGCCGGGTCGGGAAAATCGATCTCTGGTTTCTCGGTCATGGACCACCAACCTAGGCCTACCGATCCAGTACGCGGCCTGGGTCCGGGGCCGCGGCTCCGGGGGACACCGGGGGCGTGCCTGATGGTGCACGAGCCGATGCAGCGACCATGCTTGGCGCATGATCGCGCATCTACGAGCATCCCAGCCTGCAGATCAACCGGTCACCGACGAGCAACGCGACCGCGCCGAGCACTGGCTGAAGGAGGCGTACGCCGACGGCCGGATCAGCGAGCCGGAGTTCGACCGCCGGATCGGCCAGGTGCTCACGGCCGGTCACCCGAAGGACCTCAACGAGGCCTTCTACGGTCTGGTCCAGGTGCCCGCCCCGCTCGCGGGCGCTCGGGCGTGCACCCGGCGTACCAGCCGCTGGTCCGGCCGGAGACCAGCAGCAGGCCGGTCGCGGAGCCGCCGGCGTCGCCCACTTCTCGGCGTTCTTCATCTGGATCTTCGGCCCGCGCTGGTCTTCGCCCTGTGCACGCCCGGCACGTACGCGCGGCGGGAGGCCGCCAAGGCCTTCAACTTCCAGCTGATCGCGGCGCATCGCCGTGCTGATCGTCTCGGCATCGTCGGCGGCGATCACCGGCCTCGAGCATCTTCGGCTGGCTGCTGGGCCTGATGTTCATCGGCTGGGTGGTGCTGACCATCGTCGGCGGCGCCAAGGCGCTGCAGGGCGACGACTGGAAGAACCCGGTCAAGAACGTGGTCAAGCTCGAGGTGCTGTCGGAGCGCGAACGCGCCGCTGACCTCGACGACCCCGCGGCGACTGCCGGCGGTGCGGCTGGGCGTGAGAGTATGCGCGTGCCGCCGGCGTTCGCACGGGTAGGCTGTGAGGCTGCACAACTCAACAGGGGGTGATCGGTTTCGACTTGGGTCGATAGTCCCAGGAGAAGCGGGCCGAGAATCCAAGGTCAACTCGTTAATGTCCCTTGGAAACCAATAAGTGCCGATTCTAAGCGCAGCAACTTCGCTCTCGCTGCCTAAGCAGTGATCGAAGGGTCAGACCGGGCGTGCCTCCGTCCCGGACCCTGGCCTCATCAAGGAGGCTTACCTGCTGAGGACTGGTCTTAGGGCCTAACGGGGACATGAACTGAGACTGGGCCTGTCTGCAACGTGCTGGCGCGAGTGCAGGAGCCGAGAGAACGACTAGCCAGCTGCGCCCGGAGAAGTCCTGGTTCGTCGCTCGAGGACGCGGGTTCGATTCCCGCCACCTCCACTGTCAGAGCTGTCCGAGAAGCCACCCGTATCGGGCGGCTCCTCGTTATAGGTCAGGACCCGGTGGGTGCGACGTCAGTACGGCCGGACCCCTCAGCCGTGCCGTCCGCTCAGCCCGCGCCGCAGCCGGCTCGCGGCGAGCAGGCCCCGCCGGTGACGACCAGGGCGACCGCCGCCGCAGCGCCAACGTCATCAAGGCCGACATGCCCGTACCGGCAGATCACTGCAGCCGTCGGCCACGATTGCCGTCGTTGCCCTACCGGCGGATCGGTGCGTACCCGGACCCGAGGAGGGCGGGCTCGTGGGCGTGGGTGTCGGCGTCAGTGTGGACGTGGGGCTCGGGCTTGGGGTCGGTGTCGGGGTCGGGGTCGGCGGTGCCGCACGGTTCGTGATCGGCGGTCGGCACGTCGGCAGTCCACCGACGGGTACGGTCACCCACTTCGCGTTCGCCTCACCGTCGGCATCGCTGATCAGTCCGGCCGTATCGGTCTCCCAAACACCGACAGGTTCGCCCGGGCCGGACGGGTCGTAATGCGTGAGCGACTGCGCCGGCGTCGAGCTGAAAGCTCCTCGGGGACCACCACCGGGCCCGGCGTCTCACCTCAGGCGTCCTCCGGCGTCACCGTGCAGCGGTAGGCGAACCCGAACGGCCCGTCCCGCCCGATCCCGTGACCACCCTTGTCACCGTCGATCGCCGTACACCAGGCCACACCGGTCTTGATCGGCTCCGTCGCCGGCAGCTGCACCGTCTGCCCGTTGTCGTCGAAGAACTCCGTGTGCGCGAAGGAGTTCCAGGCCAGCTCGTTCTGCGTCGGGTCGATCGGGAACCTCGGGCGACTCATCCGGAAGCGCAGCGCCGTCGAGCCGCCCAGGTGCGAGCCGCTGCCGGGGAAATCGACGACTCGGACCGCCGTCGCCGCCGGGTTGACGCCGTCGACCCACCGGGACACCAGTCACCGTCGCCGTTGGTCGGTGGTGCAGCCGGGTTGTCGTCGGGGTCTTGGAGCTCCAGCACCCCGTACCCTCTACGTCCCCGGCGCCAGGTTCGCCGGCTGTCCCACTCGGTCCCGCGTGCTCCTCGGTGAGGATCACGCCGGTGTCACCGGGCGCAGGGAACACGTCGTCCACGCGGATCTCGGTGGCCGGGTTCGTGCCGGCGTTGGTCAGCCGCGGTTGAAGTCGAAGGCCCGGCCCGGGAGCCACGCGCGCCACGCACGGGTACCGGGTGAACTCCTTGCCGTCCACCGACCAGGCGCGGGCAGGCGGGGTCGGCGATCGGCAGCTGTTCACCGGTGACGCTGTTGACCAGCCGAGCGGTCGTCACCGGCCACCCACTTCTCGGTTCGGATCGCGTTGCCGGCCAGCGTGGTGACCTGGGCCGGCGGACGTGCGGTGAGCCGTCGCCGTACTCGGCGTCGTCGGTCGCCGTGTCCGGCCTCGGCGGCCACCGTCGGCGCAGCGCCGGTCGGCCGGTCGGCGGTCCTCCGGCTCGGTTCTCGATGGTCGCTCCGGCCCGCGACTCCGGGTGCCAGCTGGGCCGGGAACGTCACGCTGACGGTGCCACCCGGCAGCAGGGTCAGGCCCTTCGAACGTCCCAGCGCAAGTCCGTGACCCGGCCGGTGCCGTGTCCTCGGTGCGACGAAGTCCAGCTCGGGTGGACGCGGGCGCACCCGGCGGGCTGGGTGATCGTGTAGCTGTACGGCTGCGGCGGGTCGCTCGGCCTGAACTCCAGCTGATCGGGCAGCGGCTCGGCGATCACCGGTCCGGCAGCGGCCCGGTGCCGGCGTTGGTCAGCGTGAGCGTGAACGGGATCGATCGCCCGGCCCGGCGGCGATGTCGGAGGACTTGTCGAAGCGGAGTCGAGCGGTGCCCGCGTTCAGCTCGTGGGTAGCCGTGCTGTCCGGATCGGCCAGGGCGCCGTTCTGCCGGGTGGTCTCGTAGCCGGCCGAACCGTGTCCGAGAGGTGCCGGGCACGGCTTGGCCCGGGTCGGAGTGCAGGGTCGCACGCGGGGCACGTCGATGCAGATGCTGGCCGCGGTGCACGGCCCGCGGGCCGGCAAGTTGCCGCCGGGCCGGATGGTGAAGCTCCGTCGGCGGTACTGAAGTTGACCCGGAAGCCGCGGACGTCGGCCGGATCGACCCCGGCGGGAGGTCGGAGTGTCGCTCGCCGTGGCGGTGCCGTCGACGAAGTCGCCAGCCGCGCAGTCGGTGGTACAGACGTCGACCCGGACCCGGTTGGCGTGGCGGCGGGAAGTTGACCCGTACGGTGCCGGTGACGTCGACCGCGTCGAAGAATCCTCGTCGGTGTCCTCGACGACCAGACGCTTGAGCCACAGGGTGCCGGTGTTCTGCGCCGCCAGTTTGACCTGGACGATCTGACCCGGCAGGCCGGGCTGCGGCCGCACGGAGGTGGCCGGGCTGATCGCCTTCTGCACCGACGCACCTTCGCTGGGCTCGGTGGCGGTGATGTTCTGGCGAGCAGAAGGTGGTCAGCGGCTGGCCATCGAAGCCGCACCGCCGCCGCAGTTCTGGAAGCTGGGTGCCGATCGGCACCCCGTCGCGGAGGATCACCTCGACGCCGACGAGCGCGTACCGCTGACCGGGGGCGAGCGGACCGGCGAGCACGACCCGGAAGCCACGGGATCGGGCCAACAGCGCCGCGTCGCCGGCCACGTAGGCCACGTACTCGCCTCGGCGTCGCGGGTCGTACACCTCGGCGGTGGCCGCGGGTGCGCCGGGCAGCGGAGGGAGACCAGGCGGACGGTGTCGAACGGATTCGGGCTGGCGGTTGGGTCGACCGGGTCGAGCAGGGTCACTCCGGTTGCGGCGATCGTCCCGCGGTTGGTGAAGGAGAGGTCGAAGCCGGCGGGGGAGGTCGGGCAGGATGATGGGGCGCTCGGCACTCTTGGTGCCCTGAACGTCCTCGAAGGCCGGTTCCACCCTGACCGAGGCGCAGTTCGCGGCTGCGGCAGAGCCCACGCCGTTGATCGAACTCGTGGCCGTGCCCGAGGCGCAGTTCTGGACCCCGGCCGAGGGCCCACCGGGAAGGTCGTCGGCGGTGACGCTGCCGTTCAGCTTGCCCTGGACGCCGAGTTCGGCCGTGGCGCCGGTGGCGATGGTCCCGTTCCCGGCGGTGTCGGTGCCGGAGAAGGTCGCGGTGACACTGTCGGCCAGACCACTCTGGCAGGGGACGGGGATCACCGCCGGCGCGGGCGGGACGAACTGCCGGGTGATCGTGGTGCCGGCGCAGTCGAAGACCACCGACGCGCTGCTGGCGCCGTCCGGAAAGACGATCCGGGTATTGCTGAGGTCGAACTTGGCGAACTCACCGCCGCCGGTGGTCGACGGTTCGCTGATGGTGATCTCGGCGACCGGAAACGGCGACGTGTTGGTGGCCTGAATCCGGCCGGAGACCGGCGAGTTCTGACCGTCAACCGCCTGCCCGTTCGGCTGGTAATCGGCGTTGGAGTCGGCGAAGAAAGTCTTGGCGACCGTCATGGTGGCAAGCGCAGGCTGCACGGCGTAGGTCACGCACACCGGAGCGCTCGGTCACCAGGCCGAGTTCGGGATCGTCGCCGCCGGCGACCGCACAGTTGTCGACGTCGTCCCGACTCGGTGGGGCTGTAGGTTGCCCGGTGCTGCGCAAGGTGTCGCGGAGCACGGTGTCGATCTCGACCGTGCCGCCGTTCGGGCTGTTCGGGATGAAGGTTCCGGCGGCATTGGTGAAGACGAAGCGCAGGCCGGTGACCTGGGCAGGCGAGACCCCGATGGGAGGGTGAGATCCGGTCCGGTTTGGGCGGGCGAGGCCGCGTAGTCGTCCATCCGCGCAAGCCGACAGGATCTCGGTGCAGGCCAGGACCGTGACCCGGTTCGCTCCCGTTGGAAAACTGACGGGTCCGATGGCGGTCACGTTGAATCGGTCGAACACCGTCCGGCGTCGCTTCCTCGAGCGCCAAAGCGCGTCACCCGAGCCGTCGATGGACGAGGCGTTGCGCACGCCGAGGGTGATGGTGCTTGCCTCATCGGAGCCGGCCACGGCGCTGCCGTCGGTCCACGACTTGGTCGCGACCGGGCGCACCACGCGCGGCACCTCGACCGTGACGTCGTCGCTGCCGTCGACGGCGGGGGCGTTGTCCGCGTTGATCCTGGCCGTGTTGGTGATCACGGTTCCGTCGAGTAGCTGGCTGCTCGGCCGGGACGCGCACGCCGATCTGGATGTTGCTGCGAGGAGCCGGCCGGCAGGCCGCCGGAGCCGGCCGGGCTGGGCGCGGGCAGCGGAATCCGGAACTCCGATCCGCAGCTCCCGGGTCGCCGGCGTCGAAAGCGACGTGTCGCTCGGCGTGCTCCCGGCACCGCCTACCTCGATTTCGGGCGGCAATGTCGGTGACAACCGCGTCGATGCAGCCTCCGACAGTCCCAACAGCGCGGCACCAGGGTGTAGAGTGAACTCGTCCCCGGGTTGTGCGGTCTCGACCGACGACGTCTTGTCCAAGCCCACCGTGGCAGCGAAAGCCGGCGTTGCGGTGATCACCGTCGACGTGACGGCCAGCGCAAAGACAGCGGCGACACTTGCCAGTCGCCGGGAGGCTCGCGCACGTTGCCGTCGGGGTTCGGCCATCGTCACCTTCGGGGCCAAGGTCAGGGGGTTCGGGGTCCGAGCAGTCTGACCCTAATCGATCTTTCGCCGGGACTCCACACACCGGATGCCACGGGAGCAAGGTTTTCGGAACTCATCCGATACGCGACCGGAACCTGTGCGTAGTGGACCTGGAGCAGAGTCGGGTTCGGGAGTACGGGCTCCCACGGCTGGCAACCCATCTCCAGAAGGAAGATCACCATGGCGCAGGAGATGTCCACCGAAGTCACGCAGGAACATCACGCGCTGCTCGGTAGCGACGCCACGAAGGAAACCCTGGAGGACTACACCCTCCGGTTCGCCCCACGCCACTACCGCCGTTGGTCTCCCGGGGTCGTCGCCATCTCCGCGCTCGGCGGGATCGCCTATCTGGCCGACTTCGCGATCGGGGCCAACATCGGCATCGCCTACGGGACGACGAACGCCCTCTGGGGCATCGCGGTCTTCGCGGTGGTGATCTTCCTGACCGGGTTCCCCGTCGCCTACTACGCCGCGCGGTACAACATCGACCTCGACCTGATCACCCGCGGCAGCGGCTTCGGGTACTACGGGTCGGTGGTGACCAACATCATCTTCGCCACGTTCACGTTCATCTTCTTTGCCCTCGAGGGCTCGATCATGGCCCAGGGCCTGCTGCTCGGCCTCGGGGTTCCACTCTGGGCGGGTTACGCCGTCTCGACGATCATCATCTTTCCGCTGGTGATCTACGGCATGAAGGTCCTGTCGAAGCTCCAGCTCTGGACGACGCCGCTGTGGTTGCTGCTGATGGTCATCCCGTTCGCGTACCTGTTGATCACTCATCCGGAGTCGGTCGAGACGTTCTTCGCCTACCAGGGCGAGCAAGGCAACGGCCAGCCGAGTCTCGGCTCGGTCATGCTGGCCGCTGGCGTCTGCCTTTCCCTGATCGCCCAGATCGCCGAGCAGATCGACTACCTCCGCTTCATGCCGCCGCGAACGCCGGAGAACAAGCGCCGCTGGTGGGCAGCCATGATCCTGGCTGGGCCGGGTTGGGTGATTTTCGGGGCCGCCAAGCAGGTCATCGGCCTGTTCCTCGCGGTCTACATCATCGCCGCCTTCGCCGGCGGCGCGGAGACCGCGAATCAGCCGGTGTATCAGTTCCTGGAGATCTACCGCGACATGATGCCGGCCTGGCTGGCGGTGGCGCTGGCGGTGATCTTGGTGGTGATCAGCCAGATCAAGATCAACGTCACCAACGCGTACTCGGGCTCGCTGGCCTGGACCAATTCGTTCACCCGGATCACCAAGCACTACCCGGGTCGCATCGTCTTCCTGGCCGTCAACCTGTTGATCGCCCTGGTGCTGATGGAAGCCAACATGTTCGACTTCCTCAACACGATCCTCGGCTTCTACGCGAACTGCGGGATGGCCTGGGTGGTCACCGTCGCCTCCGACATCACCTTCAACAAGTACCTGCTCAAGATCTCGCCACTCAAGCCGGAGTTCCGCCGAGGCATGCTGTACGCGATCAACCCGGTCGGCTTCGGCTCCATGCTGATCGCCGCGGGTGTCTCGATCCTGGCCTTCTTCGGGGCGCTCGGCCCGGCCATCCAGCCCTTCTCGCCGCTCGTCGCCATCGGGCTGGCCCTCGTGCTGCCGCCGATCCTGGCCCTGGCGACCAAGGGGAGGTACTACCTCCGCCGCACCGACGACGGCATCGATCTCCCCATGTACGACGAGCACGGGAATCCGTCCGACCACGTGTTGACCTGCCACGCGTGCCGGCAGGAGTACGAGCGTCCCGACATGACCGCATGCCAGACCCACGACGCGGTGGTCTGCTCCCTCTGCCTCAGCACCGACAAGCTGAAGGACCACGTACTCCCCGCCCAACCCTGAGCTCTTGTCGGTCGGCACCGATTCGCGTGAGCCAGACTGGGCTCGTGCCATTCCTGCCTCCGCTGGGTGATCCGGTCCGCACCATCGGTCGCAGGACGTTCGACTTCTCCCGGCAGATCGTCGTGATGGGGATCGTCAACCGGACGACGGATTCGTTCTACGACCAGGGCCGTACGTTCGCGCTGGACACGTGCGATCGCGGCGGCACTGGCCGCTGCCGAGGCCGGCGCCGGATTCGTGGACATCGGGGCGGTGCCGTTCTCCCCGGACGCCGTACCGGTCAGCGAAGCGGAGGAGATCGACCGCCTGCTGCCGGTGGTGGAGCAGGTGGTGGGCGCCTCCGACGTCGTGATCTCGGTCGACACCACCCGGGCGGCCGTGGCGGCCGCCGCGTTGACGGCGGGCGCCGCGGTGATCAACGACACGAGCGGACTGCACGATCCCGACCTCGGACGGGTGGTGGCGGATTCGGCGGCGACGCTGGTGATCACCCACAGTCTCGCTGCGCCCGGAGAACACTGGCCAGCGCCCGCGTACCGCGACGTCGTCGTGGAGGTCCGCGATCGGCTCCGAGCCCGGATCGAGCACGCCGTCGCCCGTGGCGTCCCGGAAGATCGGATCATCGTGGACCCCGGCCATGACCTGAACAAGAACACCCGGCACTCGCTGGAGTTGACCCGGCGGCTGGACGAGATCGCCGCCCTGGGCCTGCCCCTGCTGGCGGCGGTGTCCAACAAGGATTTCATCGGCGAGGCGACCGGCCTGCCGAAGGCGGAGCGGGGTCCGGCCTCGATCGCGGCCGCCTCCGTCTGTGCCCTGCAGGGCGCCCGGATCCTGCGGATGCATGACGTTTCGGCGGCCGTCCAGGCGGCAACGATGGTCGAGAACGTGCTCGCGCTCCGAGAGCCCGCCTGGCTCCGGCACAACCTGCCCTGACCCACTGACTGGCCCGCGATCTCGCCGTGGAGCACGCGTTTTCCGAAAGTTCGTTTCGCGAAAGATGCTGCTGTCTCGCTCCCGAGTTCCCCCGACTCAAGGACCCACGCCGTGGCCACATCCGTGCAAACCCCCGCCGTCAGCGAGTCGGACGGCGAACCACCGATCGACGCATCCCCGCCGACCACACCGCCGCCACCCTCCATACCGGCCCCGCGGCCGGCACCACGGCGAGGGTTCCTCTGGGGTCGGCTGAGTGTCCAGTCCAAGCTCTTGTCCATGCTGCTGGCCGTCAGCATCTTGTCCATCCTGGTGGGTGGGTTCTTCGGCTACCGCTCCGGCAGCCAGGCGCTCACCGAAGCCGCGTACAACCAGCTGACCTCGGTCCGTGACGCCCGGGCCCGCGCGGTCAACTCCTTCTTCATCGGGTTGCAGCGCTCCGCGATCCTGAACAGCGCGAACGCCACCGCGACCCAGGCCATGGCAGGATTCACCAAGGACTTCGCCGATCTCAACTCCGCCAAGGTGACCCCCGGCGACCAGGCGGCCCTCGAGTCGTACTACGCGAAGACCTTCCTGCCGGAGCTCAAGAAGAACACGGACGGCGAGGTGACGGCGGACAGCTTCGTGCCGACGACCAACGCCGCTCGCTATCTGCAGAGCAAGTACACGACGCCCTTCACCGACTTCGACGAGGCGATCAAGGTCGACGACGCCGGGGACGGGAGCGCGTGGTCGGCGACCCACGCGAAGTACCACCCCTACTTCCGTGAGGTCGTCGAACGCAACGGCTTCGAGGACGCGATGCTCCTGGACCTGAACGGCAATGTCGTCTACACCACGTACAAGGGTGCCGACCTGGGCGTGAACCTGCTGAGCGGCCCCTACAACGAGTCGGCGTTGGAGACCGGCTTCCGTGCGGTACTGCGCACGAACGCCGTGAACGCTGTGACCTTCACCGACTTCGAGCCGTACGCGCCGTCCTACAACGTGCCGACAGCCTTCGGGTTCTCACCTATCGGGGTCGACGGGAAACTCGCCGGCGTCCTGGCGTCTGCAGCTGCCCGTCGGGGGCATCAACAACGTCATGACCACCAACCAGGAGTGGGCTCAGACCGGCCTGGGAAAGACCGGCGAGGCCTTCCTGGTCGGTCCCGACCGCACCCTCCGCTCGACCTCCCGGTTGCTGATCGAGGATCCCGAGGCCTACCGGAAAGCCGTCGTCAGCACCGGTACGCCCCCGGCCGTCGCCGACCAGATCGTGGCCCAGAACAACCCCATCCTGCTGCAGAACGTGAGTTCGCCCTCGGTCGAGGCCGCGTTGCGCGGCGAGTCGGGGACCAGCGTGGAGACCGACTATCTGGGTCACACGGTCCTCAGCTCATACGCACCGATCACCCTCGGCAAGGCCACCTGGGCGGTGGTCGCCCAGATCGACCAGGACGAGGCGCTGCAGCCGGTCACCGACTTCCTCCGCACCCTGGGCCTGTCGGTGCTCGCGGTGGTGCTGGCGGTGACGCTGGCCTCGATCCTGCTGGCCCGCGCCTTCAGCCGACCGATCCAGAACCTGCTGACGGGAGTCCGCCGGGTGGCCGGCGGGGAGCTCGGCGCCCGGGTGAATCTGCGGGGGACCGACGAGTTCGCCGACTTGGCCGCTGCGTTCAACGACATGAGTGACAGCCTGCGGGTCAAGCAGGACCTGCTGGACACCCAGATGGCGGTCAACGACCGCATGCTGCGGAACCTGATGCCGGAGGCCGTGGCCAAGCGGTTCAAGGGCGGTGAGCAGAACATCGTCGAGGAACACAACGACGTGTCCGTGCTCTACGCCACGCTGGACGGCTTCGACGACCTCACCGCCGGTCGAAGTCCGACCGAGGCCATCTCGTTGCTGAACGAACTGGTCCGCGGATTCGACGCCGCGGCCGAGCGCAACGGCGTCGAGAAGGTGCGCGTGTTGCGGTCGGGCTACATCGCCAGCTGTGGGCTCCAGGTGCCGCGGGTGGACCACGCCATCCGAGCCCTGGACTTTGCCCGGGACATGGTGGGGATCGTCGAGCGCTTCCGCAATCAGTACGGCGGCAATCTGGGGGTCCGGATCGGCATCGACAGCGGGTCGGCGACCAGCGGACTGGTCGGCCCGGCCGCCGTCTACGACCTGTGGGGCGACAGCGTCACCCTCGCGTACCGGGTGCAAGCGCTGGAGGGCGGCAGCGGGATCTACGTCACCGACAACGTGTACGACAAGGTGCGTGACGCCGCGACCTTCGAGCCGGCCGGCGAGGTGCCGACCAAGCAGGGCCAGCAGCAGGTCTTCCGGATGACGTCCGGCGGTCGGCATGCCTAGCTGGGTCTATTCGGACTGGTTCTTCTGGGCCCTGCTGGTCATCATCGGGCTTCCCGTCCTGACGATCGTGCTGACGGAGGTGCACGCGCGACTGGTGCGTCGCCGGAGCTCCATGGCCAAACCGGTGCAGATGCTGCGCAGCTACGTCCTCCCCCTCGGTGCGCTGCTGGTGCTGCTGACCCAGATCCCCAACGACGTGGTCAGCAACGACGGCTACTGGGTCAAGATCACCGCCACCGTCTTCGGCCTTCTCGTCGTGATGTTCACGCTGTCGGCCATCAACACCGCGCTGTTCATCAACGCCACGGAGGACTCCTGGCGCAGCCGGATGCCGTCGATCTTCGTCGACATCGGCCGGATCATCCTGATCGGCATCGGCCTGGCGATCTTGCTGTCCTGGGTCTGGGGCGCCGACGTGGGGGCCTTGTTCACCGCCCTCGGCGTGACCTCGATCGTCATCGGCCTGGCCCTGCAGAACGCCATCGGCTCGATCATCTCTGGACTGCTGCTGTTGTTCGAGCAGCCGTTCAAGCTCGGGGACTGGCTGAAGACGGCGGCCGGTACCGGCCGGGTGATCGAGGTCAACTGGCGCGCGGTGCACATCGACACCGGTAGCGGGGTGGCCATCGTGCCCAACTCGTCGCTGGCCAGCGCGTCGTTCACCAACCTCAGCAAGCCCAGTCTGGCCTTCACCGAGTCTGTCGAGACCAGCTTCGCCGAGGAGGAGGAGCCGCTCCAGGTCATCGCCGTGTTGAACGAGGTCGCCGCCGGCATCGCCTTGGTGCCGCCCGGCAACGAGCCCAGCAGCGTCCGCACCGGGTCGGGCAGCTACGTCACGTCGATCCCGCTGGACACCATCGCCGATGCCGGGCCCGCCCGGGCCCAGTTCCAGACCAGACTCTGGTACGCGGCCCGCCGGCACAATCTCGCCCTCAACGGAGCCGACATCTCGAAGGGGGAGAGCACGGCCGACGTGGAGCGGCTGCTCACCGAGGTCGTCCGGCACCTCAACATCCCGGCGGAGCAGATCCCGGACCTGGCCAAGCGGATGGACATCGAGCGGTACGCCGTCGGTGAGGTGATCCAGCCGGTCGGAACGATCCCCACGGCCCTGCGCTACATCACCTCGGGCCAGGTGGCGATTCGGATCAAGGTCGACAACTTCGGCGGGGAGTACACGGTGTTGCAGCTCTCGGTCGGCGACATTCTCGGCGAGTCGGCGCTGACCCGGACCCCCACGATCAAGAGCAGCGTCGCCCTGACCGAGGTCCAGGTGCTGCTGCTGCCGCAGGATGTCGTCGACGATCTGTTGCGGACGAACTTCCGGCTGGCCCGGGAGCTCGGCCAGCAGGTGGAGCAACGGCGCAAGTTGCTCGAGGACGCCATGGCGCGGCTGGCTGAGCGCCGCTCGTCCGACGCGCCGAGCGTCGTCGCCGAGGCTTGACGCTGGTCAGTTCGGTCTGCCGAGGTCCTGCACTGCCTCCGGCGACATCGAGGCGACGACATCCGTCGAGACTCGCAGCGTGTCGTCCGCCTGACCCAACGGTCTAGTCGATCCCGCGACGCAGCAACCGCCCGCCCGGGTTCTCGTAGTCGACCTCGGTGCCGCGGACGAAGGTGCGGCGGACCAGCCCGGAGACGACCTGACCCTGGTACGGGGTGATGGCGTTGCGGTGCCGGAGCTTGCCGGCGTCGATCACGTACGCGTCGTCGGGGGCGAAGACCGCCAGATCGGCGTCGTAGCCCAGTGAGATGCGTCCCTTGGAGCGCAGCCGAAGTCGGTCGGCGGGCCGGGTGGCCATCCAGTCGATCACCCGATCGAGACCGAGTCCGCGCCGCCGGGCCTCGGTCCAGACCAGCGACAGCCCGAGTTGCACCGAGGCGATGCCGCCCCAGGCGACCGAGAAGTCCCCGTTCTCCAGGTCCTTCAGGTCCACGGTGCAGGGGGAGTGGTCGGAGGCGATGTAGTCGATCGTGCCGTCCAGCAGCCCTTCCCAGAGCAGTTCCCGATTGCCGACCTCGCGGATCGGCGGACAGCACTTGTACGCCGTGGCACCGTTCGGGATCGACTCCGCCATCAGCGTCAGGTAGTGCGGACAGGTCTCCGCACTGAGGTCGAGGCCGTCCGACTTGGCGCTGCGCAGCATCGGCAGGGCATCGGAGGAGGACAGGTGCAGGATGTGGGTGCGGGCCTTGGTCCAACGGGTGCGTTCGATCACCTCGGCGATGGCCAGGTTCTCTGCCCCCCGAGGCCGGGAGGCGAGGAACCGCTGGTAGACGTCGCCTGCGGGGTTCGGCGCCCGGTCGATCGCCCGGGAGTCCTCGGCGTGCACGATCATCAAGGCGTCGTAGGACGCCAGCAGGTCGAGATACTCCTCGAGTTGATCGCCGTCCAGCGGCGGGAACTCGTCGACGCCGGAGTGCAGCAGGAAGCACTTGAAACCGAAAGCGCCGAAGTCATGCAGCTCGCGGAGGTACGCCTTGTTGCCCGGCACCGCGCCCCCCCAGAACCCGACGTCGACAAAGGCCTGCGGCGCCGCGATGAGCTGCTTCAGTTCCAGGGCTGCGGCGTTGACGGTCGAGGGGATCGAGTTCAGCGGCATGTCGACGATGGTGGTCACCCCGCCGGCGGCCGCGGCCCGGGTCGCCGTGGCGAACCCCTCCCACTCGGTCCGCCCGGGTTCGTTCACGTGGACGTGCGCGTCCACCAGACCCGGGATCAGCACCTCGTCGTCGGCCAGTTCGACGACCACCGGTGCCTCCAGTCCGGCGCCCAGCGGCTCCATCGCGAGGATCTTGCCGCCTCCGACGGCGATCTCGCGTGCGGCGATCCCGGCGGTGGTCATGATCTTGGCTCCGCGGACGACCAGGTCGAATCCGTGGTCGGCGGTCGCTGACGGTGAGGGCGGCTCCGCGGCCGCATTGCCGTGCGCGGACCGCCACTCGGCGATCTGCCGGCGGATGAGATCCGGTTCGTTGACCGCCGCGAGTTCCGTCATGGCACCAGCTTCGTCAGCGTCGGGCGATCAGTCGTCGGCGGGCCCGTCAGCCGGCTGCCGATCTCGGCCCCGACCCGCTGCAGCAAGGTGGCCGCCTCGCGCATGCTGCGGCGTGGATCCGGTTCGCGGTCGGCCAGGGCGAACACGGCGTCGAAGCCGGCCTCCTCGGCCTGGGCCGGGCTGAGCTGGGAGCGACCGCAGACCGCCAACACCACCCCGACGTCATGGGCCCGCGCGCGGCGGGCCACGCCGATCGGGGTTTTGCCTCCGAGACTTTGGGCGTCGAGGCTGCCCTCACCGGTGATCACCACGTCGACGCCCTGGAGGCGCTCGTCGAAGCCGACGAAGTCCAGCACCACGTCGATCCCGGGTCGCTGATCGGCGCCGAGCACGGCGGACGCGGCGTAGCCGACACCGCCGGCGGCACCGGCTCCGGGGCGGCCCGCCAGCTCGGCCGAGTCGCCACAAAGGGCCTCGGCCACCCGATCGGCGTACGCGGCCAGGGCGTGGTCGAGAAGTTCGACGTCAGCCGGGGTGGCCCCCTTCTGCGGACCGAACACCGCAGCCGCCCCGCGGTGGCCGAGGAGGGGATTGGTCACGTCAGCCGCGAGGGTGAAGCGGGTGCCGGACAAGCGTGGATCGAGAGCGGTGAGATCCACCCGGGCGAGGTCGCGCAACCCGCCACCTCCGGGACCGATCGGGTGCCCGTCGGCGTCGACCAGACGGGCGCCGAGCGCGGTCAGCAAACCCGCCCCGCCGTCGGTGCCGGCGCTGCCGCCGACCCCCAACACGATCTCGCGGCAGCCGGCGTCGAGGGCGGCCATGATCAACTCTCCGGTCCCGGTGCTGGAGGCGGCCAGCGCGTCCCGGCGCGGCGACCCGTCGGCGTCCAACGGCAGGACGCCCAGGCCGGACGCGGCCGCCATCTCGATCACCGCGAGGTCGTCGCGGCAGGCGAAGGTGGCCGGTACGGGATCACCGAGTGGTCCCCGCACCGAGACGGTGACGGCCCGGAACCCGGCGCCCAAGGCAGCGGCCACGGTGCCCTCGCCGCCGTCGGCAACGGGTGCGACGTCGATCCGCGCCCCGGGCTGCTCGCGCTCGATCCCGGCGGCCACCGCGGCGGCCACCTCGGCTGCCTCGAGCGACCCCTTGAACTTGTCCGGAGCGATGAGGATGCGCACGCTGTCAGTCCACCACGTTCAGTCCAGCATCGAGATCGCGGTCGGAGCATCGGCCCCGGACAGGGCCAGCTCCTCGAATTCGGTGACCTTGTCGATCTCGGTCCCCATCGAGACGTTGGTCACCCGCTCCAAGATCACCTCGACCACCACCGGCACCCGGTACTCCGCGGCCAACTTGCGGGCCTCGACGAAGGCGTTGCCCAGTTCCTCGGGATCGAACACCCGCAGCGCCTTGCAGCCCAGGCCCTCGGCCACCTTCACGTGATCGACGCCGTAACCCTTGGCGCCCTGCACGAGATCCTCGCTGGCGTTGATGTTGTCGAAGGCCAGCTGCACGTGGTAGTCCATCTCGAATCCGCGTTGAGACTGGCGGATCAGGCCGAGATAGGCGTTGTTCACCACCACGTGCACGTACGGCAGCCGGAACTGCGCCCCGACGGCCAGCTCTTCGATCATGAACTGGAAGTCGTAGTCACCCGACAGGGCCACGACCTCGGCCTCCGGGTCGGCCACGGCGACGCCGAGGGCGGCGGGCAGCGTCCAGCCCAGCGGCCCCGCCTGGCCGGCGTTGATCCAGTGCCGCGGTTTGTACACGTGCAGGAACTGGCCGCCGGCGATCTGCGACAGGCCGATCGTGGAGACGTAGCGGACGTCGCGCCCGAAGGCCTTGTTCATCTCCTCGTACACCCGTTGGGGCTTGATCGGGGTGTCGGTGAAATGGGTTCGCCGCTGCAGGGTCTGTTTGCGCTGCTGGCAGTCCTTCACCCAGACGCCGTAGTCGGGCAGGTCGTGATGCTCCGCCCGCTCCTTGGCCGCCTCGACGAACAACTGCAGCGCGACCCCGGCGTCGGAGACGATGCCGTAGTCCGGAGCGAAGACGCGGCCGATCTGGGTCGGTTCGATGTCGACGTGCACGAACCGCCGGCCCCGACGGTAGACGTCGAGCCCGCCGGTGTGCCGGTTGGCCCATCGGTTACCGATCCCGAGCACGAAGTCGGACTCGAGCATGGTGGCGTTGCCGTACCGGTGGGACGTCTGCAGACCGACCATGCCGGCCATCAGCGGATGATCGTCCGGGATCGCGCCCCAGCCCATCAGCGTCGGGACCACCGGGATCTGCAACGTCTCCGCCAGTTCGACCAGCAGGTCGGCAGCGTCGGCGTTGATGATGCCGCCCCCGGCCACGATCAGTGGCCGCTCGGCGGTGACCAGCAGGTCGAGAGCGCGGTCGATCTGGGGCCGGCTGGCGATCGGGCGGTAGACCGGCAGCGGGGTGTAGGTGTCGGGATCGAAGTCGATCTCGGCCATCTGCACGTCGAACGGCAGGTCGATCAGCACCGGTCCGGGCCGACCCGAGCGCATCAGGTGAAAGGCCTGCTGGAATGCTCCCGGCACCTGGGCGGGCTCCAGCACCGTGGTGGCCCATTTGGTCAGCGGCTTGGCGATCGACGCGATGTCGACGGCCTGGAAGTCCTCCTTGTGCAGCTTGGCCACCGGCGCCTGGCCGGTGATGCACAGGATCGGGATGGAGTCGGCGGCGGCCGAGTACAGCCCGGTGATCATGTCGGTGCCGGCCGGACCGGAGGTGCCGATGCAGATGCCGATGTTGCCGGCCTTGGCCCGGGTGTAGCCCTCGGCCATGTGGGAGGCGCCTTCGACGTGCCGGGCGAGAATGTGGGAGATTCCGCCGTGTTTGCGCATCGCGTCGTAGAACGGGTTGATCGCCGCACCGGGCAGACCGAACGTCTGGGTGGCGCCTTCCAGCTCCAGGATCTTCACGGCCGCGTCGACGGCCCGCATCTTGCTCACTGTCCGCTCACTTCCTGGCCCGAGAGCCGTTCGACGCCACGCAGCAGGGCCGAGTGGTCGAGACCACCGTCGCCCTGCGCGCGCAGCGCGTTGATCAACTGGGCGGTCACCGCTCCCAGCGGGATGGTGACTCCCTTCGCCCGGGCCGCCTCGAGGACGATGCCCATGTCCTTGTGGTGCAGGTCGATCCGGAAGCCCGGCGCGAACTCGCCGGCCAGCATGCTGGCTCCCTTGCGGTTCAGCACCGTGCTGCCGGCGAGACCGCCGGCCAGCACCTTCAGGGCGGCCTCGGTGTCCACTCCGTACGCGCGGAGGAAGACGATCGCTTCGGCGACCAGTTCGTAGTTGCCGGCGACGATCAGCTGGTTGGCGGCCTTGACGGTCTGTCCGGAGCCGCTCGGGCCGACGTGCACGATGGTCTTGCCGATGGCCTCCAGCACCGGGCGTAACGGCCTCGACGTCCTCGGCGTCTCCGCCGACCATGATCGACAGCGTGGCCTCGATCGCGCCGGCCTCACCGCCGGAGACCGGCGCGTCGACGGCTTTGACGCCGGCTTCTCGGGCGGCCTCGGCCACGGCCACGGCGACATCGGGGCGGATGGTGGAGCAGTCCACCCAGATGGCACCGGACTTGGCGTTGGCGATCAGACCGTCCTCACCGAGCGCGACGCCTTCGACGTCGGGGGAGTCCGGGACCATGGTGATGATCACGTCCGCCTCGCGGGCGGCGTCGGCGACGCTGTCCGCACCGCGGCCGCCGGCCTCGACGAGGGCGTCGACCTTGCCGCGGCTGCGGTTGTAGCCGGTCACGTCGTACCCGGCCTTGACCAGGTTGGCCGCCATCGGGCCGCCCATGATGCCGAGGCCGATGAAGGCGATGGAGGGCAAGTTGTCAGTCATGTGTCAGAGGTCCTTTTGAATCGGGTCGAATCGAGGGGTCGCTTCAGGCGCGCTGGTCGCGGGGCAGCCAGCCGAACGGATCCGACGAGGCGTCCTTGTACTCCAGGCCGACGTAGCCGTCGTAGCCGCCGGCTCGGGCCGCGGCGAGCCACTCCGCGAGGGGGAGGGAACCGCTGCCCGGCTGGCCGCGGCCGGGATCGTCGGCGATCTGGATGTGGCCGAAGTCGGCCGCGTGCGCGGCGATGGCGGCGGCGACATTGTCGCCGTTGACCGCCAGATGGTAGAAGTCGGCCAGCAGCCTGACGTTGTCGGTGCCGGCGGCGCTGACCCGGTCGATCACGGCGAGTGCGTCGGCGGCGGTCTTCAACGGGTACGCGTCGGCGCCCGACACCGGTTCCAGCAGCACCGTACCGCCGATGGCCTGGACGGCCTTCCCGGCCCGGGCCAGGTTCTCGGCGCCCAGTTCGTCCGCCTCGGCGGGCGAGCACTCGTCGCTGCGCAGGCCGTACAAGGCGTTGAAGGCGCGGCAGCCCAGTCGGTCTCCGATCCCGGCGACGACGTCGATGTTGTCCACGAACTCACTCTCGCGGCTCGGCCAGCTGACCAGGCCCCGGTCGCCGCCGGCCATGTCACCGGCGAAGAAGTTCAACCCGGTGAGCTGGACCCCGGCGTCTTGCACGGCCCCGACGAAGGCATCGACCTCGGCGTCGGTCGGCACCGCGACGCTCCACGGCCACCAGAACTCCACCGCCCCGAAACCGGCCTGGTGCACGGCGGCGGGCCGCTCCAGCAGGGGGAGATCCGTCAGCAGGATCGAGGCGTTGACCGTGTAGCGCGTCATGAAGTAGCGGACTCACTTCCGTATGTTGGAATTAAGTTACTGTGATGCGGAAACATTAGCCGTCGGACGGGGAGTCAGTCAACCGCTGCGGGGCCGCGTGTCCAGCGCGGCGCGGAGTTTCCCTTCTGTATAGCGGAAACTCCCTTATTGTCGAGAGGGCGCCTCCCCGATCGGGGCGGCCGGCCTTCGCCGGGGACCAGCACGAGGAGCACGGATGACGACGACGCAGGTGAGCGGCGAACCCCGTTCGGGCACCGTGCAATCCATCGAGCGCGTCTTCGAGTTGCTCGAGGCGATCGCCGACGCAGGTGGGGAGATCTCGCTCAGCGACCTGGCCGCGGTCTCGCAGCTGCCGATGCCGACGATCCACCGGTTGCTGCGCACCTGCGTGACCCTGGGCTACGCGCGCCAGCTGCCGTCGCGGCGCTACGCCCTCGGTGCCCGGCTGATCCCCCTCGGCGAGCTGGCCGGTCAGCAGCTCGGCCGGGTCGCCCAGCCCTATCTGCAGTCCCTGGTCCGCCAGCTCGGCGAGACGGCCAACATGGCGCTGCTCGAAGGCGACCAGGTCGTCTACGTGGCCCAGCAGCCCTCGCCGCACGCGATGCGGATGTTCACCGAGGTGGGCCGGCGGGCGAACCTGCACGACACCGGGGTGGGCAAGGCGATCCTCGCCACCCTGAGCGACGCCGACATCCGCGGGATCGTCGGCCGGGTCGGCATGCCGACTCCGACGGCAAAAAGTCACGGCACCGTCGACTCGCTGCTCGCCGACATCGCAGCGATCCGGCTGCGCGGCTATTCCATCGACGACGAGGAGCAGGAGCTCGGCGTCCGCTGCTATGCCGTGGCGGTGCCCGGTGCCCCCTCGCCGATGGCGCTCTCGGTCTCGGGACCGCTGAGCCGGGTCGACGAGGCGTTCGGAGACCGGGCGGTCCCGGTGCTGACGGCGATTGCGACCAGCATCGGCTCCGCGTTGAGCGAGTAATCTTTCACGATACGAAATCAATACTCCGCTTGACGGAATCCTCCTCGAAACGTTACGCTCAGATCACACCCCAGTCGGTAACCGTGAAGGAGCTTTGATGGCGAGTCCCAGCCCGGGTTATGCGATCACGCTGCGGGTGGAGGTCAGTTCCAGCTACAGCGCCACCACCGAACTCGCGTCGGCCGTCGCCGCCACCGGTGCGGCCGTGACGGCGCTGGACATCGTGGAGTCCCGGCACGACGCGATCGTCGTCGACGTCACCTGCAACACCACCGGCGAACAGCACGCCGTGGAGATCACCGACGCCCTGAACGCCAGGGACGGGGTGACCGTCCGCAAGACCAGCGACCGGACGTTCCTGCTCCACCTGGGCGGCAAGTTGTCGGTCGAGCCGAAGGTGCAGCTTCGCAACCGCGACGACCTGTCCCGGGCCTACACGCCCGGCGTGGCGCGGGTCTGCCTCGCCATCGCCGCCAACCCCGAGGACGCGCGCCGGCTCACCATCAAGCGCAACACGGTCGCCGTGGTCACCGACGGCACGGCCGTACTCGGACTCGGCGACATCGGTCCGGCCGCCGCGCTGCCGGTGATGGAGGGCAAGGCCGCCCTGTTCAAGCAGTTCGGCGGCGTCGACGCCTGGCCCGTCTGCCTGGACACCAAGGACACCGAGGAGATCATCTCCATCGTCAAGGCGCTGGCGCCTGGTCTACGGCGGGGTGAACCTCGAGGACATCGCCGCCCCACGCTGCTTCGAGATCGAGCGCCGGCTGCGCGACGAACTCGATATCCCGGTCTTCCACGACGATCAGCACGGCACCGCGATCGTCGTCCTCGCGGCGTTGATCAACGCGCTCCGGGTCGTGGACAAGTTGATCGCCGACGTACGGATCGTCATCTCGGGAGTGGGCGCGGCCGGCCACGCGATCATCCAGCTACTCCGTGCCCAGGGCGCGAGCCACATCGTCGCCTGCTCCCGCAAGGGCGCCATCCACTCCGGCGAGACCTACACCGACGAGCACCGGCAGTGGATCGCCGAGAACACCAACCCCGAGGGGTTCTCCGGCTCGCTGGTCGAGGCGCTGGCGGGGGCCGACGTGTTCATCGGCGTCTCCGCGCCCGATCTGATCACCGCCGACGACGTGGCCACCATGGCCCAGGACTCCAGCATCGTCTTGGCGTTGGCCAACCCCGACCCCGAGATCCATCCGGCCGAGGCGGCCAAGCACGCCGCGGTGGTCGCCACCGGGCGGAGTGATTTCCCCAACCAGATCAACAACGTGCTGGCCTTCCCCGGTCTGTTCCGCGGCCTGCTCGACGCCGCCGCCCGGGAGATCACCAACGAGATGCTGGTGGCGGCGGCGGAGGCGATCGCCGACTGCGTGTCCGCGCGACGAACTCAACGCGAGCTACATCGTGCCCAGCGTCTTCGACGCCCGGGTCGCGCCCGCGGTGGCCGCTGCCGTCGAGGCGAGCGTCAAGTCATGACCGAATCCGATGTCGCGCTCCGCGCTCCCGGTCATGAGCTTCGCCTCGTCTCGGTCGTTCGTCACGATTCCGGACGACACACGCCTGAGCCACCGGAGACGGCGCGTCGTCCGGAATCCTTCCTCACTCCCGAGAGGCTGCGCCCATGACCATCGAAGTCACCGACCGCCACCCGGTCGAGCGCGCCGAGGAGATCCTCACCGACGACGCCCTGGCCTTCGTCGAGGAGCTGCACACGCGGTTCGCCGGCCGCCGCAACGAGCTCCTCGCCGCCCGCGGTGCCCGGCGGGAGCAGGCGGCGGCGGCGCAAGACCCTCGACTTCCTGGCCGAGACCCGGAGATCTCCGCGAGTCCGATTGGACCGTCGCCCCGGCCCCGCCCGCGCTGCGGGACCGCCGGGTGGAGATGACCGGTCCCGCCACCCCGGCCAAGATGGCGATCAACGCGCTCAACTCCGGCGCCAAGGTCTGGCTTGCCGACTTGGAGGACGCGAGCTGCCCGACCTGGGGCAACGTTCTCGATGCACTCCTCAATCTGCGCGACGCCGCTCGCGGCACCTTGTCCTTCACCCAGGCCGACGGCCGGGAGTACGCGCTGCGCACCGATCAGCCGTTGGCGGTGGTCGTGATGCGGCCGCGTGGCTGGCACCTGTCGGAGGCCCACCTGCTGATCGACGGGGAACGCGCCGTCGGCGGGCTGGTCGACTTCGGGCTGCACGTCTACCACCTGGCCCGGCAACTGCTCGACAACGGACACGGCCCCTACTACTACCTGCCCAAGATGGAGAGCCACCTCGAGGCCCGGCTCTGGAACGACGTGTTCAGCTACGCCGAGGAGCGGCTCGGGCATCGAGCCCGGCACGATCCGGGCCACGGTGCTGATCGAGACCATCCCGGCGGCGTTCGAGATGGAGGAGATCCTCTACGAACTCCGCGACCACGCGTCCGGGCTCAACGCCGGCCGCTGGGACTACCTGTTCAGCATCATCAAGTACTTCCGCGACGCCGGCCCCGAGTTCGTGCTGGTCGACCGGGCCGACATCACCATGACCGCGCCGTTCATGCGGGCCTACACCGAACTGCTGGTCAAGACCTGCCACCGGCGGGGGGCGTTCGCGATGGGTGGGATGGCGGCCTTCATCCCGAGTCGCAAGGACGCCGAGATCAACCGGGAGGCCTTCGCCAAGGTGACGGCCGACAAGACCCGGGAGGCGCAGGACGGCTTCGACGGCTCCTGGGTGGCCCATCCCGACCTGGTGCCGGTCTGCCGGGTCGGTCTTCGATGAGTACCTGGGGGAGCGGCCGAACCAGGTCGACAAGCAGCGCGACGAGGTGCAGGTCAGCGGCTCTGAGCTGCTCGACATCGCCTCCGCTCGCGGCGGGAACACCGAGACCGGGCTGCGCAACAACCTCTACGTCGCGATCGCGTACACCGCGGTCTGGCTGTCGGGCAACGGCGCGGTCGGCATCCACAATCTGATGGAGGATGCGGCGACCGCCGAGATCTCCCGCTCCCAGGCCTGGCAGGAGATCCGCAACGCCGTGGTTCTGTCCGACACGGGCGAGCCCGTCACCCGCGAGCTCGTGGCCCGGCTGATCGATGAGGAGGCCGAACGACTCCGCGGCGAGGTCGACCCGGAGCGGTTCGAGCGCTACTACGCGCCCGCTCAGAGGCTGATCGCCGACCTCTGCCTCGGCGACGAGTTCACCGACTTCCTGACCCTGCCCGCGTACGAGCTGGTGATCGCCGAATGACGACGGACCTCGACGCCCAGACCCGGCTATCCGCCGCGACGGTGCGGCAGCTCGACGACCGGCTGGCCGAGACAGACGCCTTCTTGGCCGTCGACCTACCCGGGCGAGGACGGCCGCCGCCAGCCCGTCCACACCGTGTACGTACCGGCCGACCTCTACACCGTCGGACTGCCCGCCGAGTGGGGTCGAGCCGCCCGCGACCTGGTCGCCGGCCACGGCGGCACGGCCGCCCTGTGCGCGGAGCTCGGGATCGACGACGGGCTCGCCGCCGAGGTCGCCCCGCGGGTCGACGCGAAGCTCGAGCGGGAGCCGATCGAGGATCTCCGCCTGGACTTCGAGGACGGCTACGGCGACCGCGGCGACGAGGCGGAGGACGCCGAGGCGGTCCGCGCCGCGCGGACGGTGGCCGAGGCCGTCGCGCTGGGCGTCGCTCCGGCGTTCGTGGGCCTGCGGTTCAAGTGCTTCGAGGCGCCCACCCGGCGCCGCGGCGTCCGCACCCTCGATCTCTTCTTGTCGACTCTGCTGGACTGCGGTGGCCTGCCGGACTCGCTGGTGATCACCTTCCCGAAGGTCAGCACGGTCAGCCAGGTCGAGGCGATGGTCGAGGTCTGCGCGGCCTACGAGGCCGCGGCCGGGCTGCCCACCGGCCGGCTGCGCTTCGAGATCCAGGTGGAGACACCGCAGCTCATCGTCGGCAACGACGGGCGGCTGCCGGTGGCGGCCGCCGTCGCGGCCGGCGCGGGCCGGGTCACCGCGCTGCACTACGGCACCTACGACTACAGCGCCTCCCTCGGCGTCTCCGCGGCCTACCAGTCCCTGGCGCATCCCGCCGCGGACTTCGCCAAGGAGGTCATGCAGGTCGCCGTCGCCGGCACCGGCGTCATGTTGGCCGACGGCTCCACGAACGTCTTGCCGGTCGGCTCGGCCGCCGACGTGGGCGCGGCGTGGAGCGCTGCACCACAGCCTCGTGCGGCGCTGCCTGGAACGGGCCTACTACCAGGGCTGGGACATGCATCCCGGTCATCTGCCGACCCGCTTCATCGCCAACTTCGCCTTCTACCGCGAGGGCTTCGAGCGCGCGGCGGAGCGACTGTCGGCCTACGTCCACCGCTCCGCCTCCGGCATCCTCGACGAACCTGCCACGGCTCGCGCGCTGTCTCGCTACCTGTACCGCGGCTACGCCTGCGGAGCGGTCGACGGCGCCGAACTGAAGGCCGCCACCGGGCTGGACGCCGCTCAGATCGAACTCCTGGCCCGACCGAGATCCGATACCCAATCTGTTGTTCCGAGCCTCACGAAGGAGTGAGTGGCGAGTGACCACCTATTACGCACCACACGGCGGGCTGCCCCCGCAGAGCGACCTGCTCACCGACCGCGCCATGTTCACCGAGGCGTACGCGGTCATCCCCCGCGGCACGATGCGTGACATCGTCACCAGTTCGCTGCCGTTCTGGACCGAGACCCGGCTCTGGGTCATCGCCCGGCCGCTGTCCGGCTTCGCCGAGACCTTCTCGCAGTACATCGTCGAGGTCGGCCCCGACGGCGGCAGCGACCGACCCGAACTCGATCCGGGCGCCGAGGGCGTGGTCTTCGTCGTCGAGGGCGAACTCCGGATCACGATCGACGACGAGGAGCACAAACTGGAGACCGGCGGGTACGCGTTCCTGCCGCCCGGCACCACCTGGACCCTGCACAACCACGGCACGTCCTCCGCCACCTTCCACTGGATCCGCAAGGCGTACGAGGCGGTCGACGGACTGGACGTACCCGAGCCCTTCGTGGCCAACGAGACCGACATCGTGCCGACCCCGATGCCCGGCACCGACGGCCGCTGGGTGACGACCCGGTTCGTGGATTCCGAGGACCTGCGACACGACATGCACGTCAACATCGTCACCTTCCAGCCCGGCGCGGTGATCCCGTTCGCCGAGACCCACGTCATGGAGCACGGTCTCTACGTGTTGGAGGGCAAGGCCGTCTACCGGCTTAACCAGGACTGGGTCGAGGTCCAGGAGGGCGACTTCATGTGGCTCCGCGCCTTCTGCCCGCAGGCCTGCTACGCCGGCGGTCCGGAGCGCTTCCGGTACCTGCTCTACAAGGACGTCAACCGGCACGCCAAGCTCACCCGCTCGTTCCTGTAGTCCCTTCGACAACCTCGGCGGCCACCTGCTCGGTGGTCGCTCGAGCGACCCTTGCGCCCCCGCGATGTTGCGAATCATCTCCGACGCGTAACAGGGCTGTAAGCCGAACGAGACCAACCCCAGATTGGGTTGACACATCGAGTTTGTGGAAGATATCTTCCATTCTACGAAAACTTCATTCCATCCAACGGAATCTTTCAGGAGGTCTTCGGCATGGCCGATTCCCCGCAGGCGACGACAGCGGACGTGACGACGGAGAAGCATCCGGTCGACCAGGTGCTGCCATTCCCCCAGATGTTCGTCTACGGCCTGCAGCACGTGATGAGCATGTACGCCGGCGTGGTGGCCGTGCCGCTGATCGTCGGCAACGCCTACAAGCTGCCCCAGGGCGACATCACGTTCCTCATCTCCGCGGGCCTGCTCATGTCGGGTCTGGCCACGATCCTGCAGACCATCGGCTTCTGGAAGCTCGGGGCCCGGCAGCCGATCGTGCAGGGCACCTCCTTCGCCGCGGTGTCGACGATCCTGGCGGTCGGCGCGGCCTCGGGCGGCGGCACCACCGCGCTGCGCGAGGTGTACGGCGCGATCATCGTCGCCGGCATCGTCGCGTTCCTGATCGCCCCGTTCTTCACCATGCTGCTGCGCTTCTTCCCCGAAGTGGTGACCGGCACGGTGATCACGGTCATCGGCATCTCGCTGCTCCCGGTCGCCATGCGCTGGGCCGGCGGCGGCAATCCAGCGGCCGAGAGCTTCGCGTCGCCGCCAGAACATCGCGCTCGCCTTCGCCACGGTGTTGATCATCGTGTTGATCTACCGATTCCTGCCGGGCGGCTTCGGCCGGGTCGCGATCCTGCTGGGCCTCGTCATCGGCACGATCGTCGCCATCCCGTTCGGGATGACCAATTTCAGCCGGATCGGTGACGCCAACATCTTCCAGCTGACTTTGCCGTTCCACTTCGGACTCCCGACCTTCGCGGTCGGCGCCATCGTGTCGATGTTCGTGGTGATGTTGGTGACGATGGTGGAGACCACCGCCGACATCCTCGCCATCGGCAAGGTGATCGACCAGCCCGCCACCCGCCAGCAGGTCACCAACGGTCTGCGGGCCGACATGTTGTCGTCCTCGGTCTCGGCGGTGTTCAACGGCTTCACGGTCAGCGCCTTCGCCCAGAACGTCGGCCTGGTCGCAATCACCGGCATCAAGAGCCGTTTCGTGGTGGCCGTGGGTGGCGGCATCCTGGTCTTCCTCGGGCTCTTCCCGATCATCGGTGCCCTGGTGGCTCTGGTGCCGTTCCCGGTGCTCGGCGGCGCCGGTCTGGTGCTGTTCGGCACCGTGGCCGCCAGCGGCATCCGCACCCTGTCGCAGGTCAACTACGCCGGGAACCAGAATCTGGTCATCGTCGCGCTGTCGATCGCCGTCGGCGTCATCCCGATCGCCGTGCCGCTCTTCTGGCACAAGTTCCCCGGTTGGTTCCAGGTGATCTTCGACTCGGGCATCACCTCCGCCGCCATCATGGCCGTGACCTTGAACATCATCTTCAACATCGTCGGCCGCTCGGCAGAGGACGAAGCCCCGATCTTCGCTGAAGCGCCGGCCCGGGGAGCCATCTCCGACGCCGACGAGGCGCGGCTGACCGAGCACGACGACCACCGGAACGCCTGACCAGCCACCACGGCCAACACAGATTCACCGTCGAATCCAACGAAAGGACCCACATGACTGAGGTCATCCTCGCCGCCAACCAGTACGGCAAGGCCGAGAACCGCGTCGTCCGGATCGTCCGCGACACCGACCGCCACGAGATCGTCGACTTGAACGTCTCCTCCCAGCTGCGCGGTGACTTCGCCGCCGCGCACACCGACGGCGACAACGCCCACGTGGTCGCGACCGACACGCAGAAGAACACGATCTTCGCCTTCGCCAAGGACGGGATCTCCTCCCCGGAGGCGTTCCTGCTCCGACTGGCCGACCACTTCACCGGCGACTTCGACTGGGTGAGCGGTGGGCGCTGGGCCGCCGAGCAGTACGGCTGGGCCCGGATCGACGACCACGACCACGCCTTCTACCGGGCGTCGCCGGAGGTCCGGACCGCCCTGCTCGTCCGCGACGAGGGCACCGACACCATGCTCGCCGGCTTCCACGGCCTCACCGTGTTGAAGTCGACCCAGTCGGGCTTCGTCGGCTACCCGAAGGACCGCTACACCACGCTGAAGGAGACCGAGGACCGGATTCTGGCCACCGACATCGCCACCCGCTGGCGCTACCGCGCCGACGCGCTCGCCGAGTTGGACTTCAACGCCACCTACGAGAGCGTCAAGAGCACGATCATGACGCAGTTCACCCAGGGGTATTCCAAGGCTCTCCAGCAGACCCTGTTCGAGATGGCCGAGGCCGTGATCGACAAGCACCCGGCGATCGACGAGATCAAGTTCTCCTGCCCGAACAAGCACCACTTCCTCCAGGACCTGTCGCCGTTCGGCCTGGAGAACCCGGGTGAGGTGTTCTACGCCGCCGACCGGCCGTACGGGCTGATCGAGGCGACCATCCAACGCAAGGGCAGCCCGACCGCCGACGCCGCCTGGGTCGGGGTCGCCGGCTTCTGCTGAGCGGCGTGGTCGCGTGAAGTGTGCACATCTGGCCCCGTCCTCCGAGGAAAATGGGCCGGAAGTGCACACTTCTCTCCTTCGGCCGTCGCTCGCGCGCGCGGGTGACGCACGCCGTCTCGGTGCGGGCCGATGAGATAGTTTCGACGGTGCGACCCACGAGGTTTGCGCCAGCTACACCCGAAGGAGGGCGTGTCCGATATGACCGACACCATCAGCAATCGGTCCACCGACCACTCGGCCGATCCGGAGGAGACCAACGAGTGGATCGAGTCCTTCGACGCCCTGGTGGCGCAGCGCGGGCCTGACCGCGCCGGCGAGATCCTGCGCACCCTGCAGGCCCGGGCCGGCGTGGCCGGGGTGGCCACCCCCGGCCGACTGGTGACGGACTACGTCAACACGATCCCGGTGGGTTCGGAGCCCGACTTCGCCGGCGACGAGGAGATCGAACGCCGGTTCCGCCGCTACGTGCGCTGGAACGCCGCCGTCTTGGTGCACCGGGCGCAGCGCTCCGACATCGGGGTCGGCGGCCACATCTCGACCTACGCCGGCGCGGCGACGCTGTACGAGGTCGGCCTGAACCACTTCTTCCGCGGGCCGGACCACCCCGGCGGCGGCGACCAGGTGTTCTACCAGGGCCACGCGTCGCCCGGCATGTACGCCCGCGCGTTCCTCGAGGGCAGGCTGAGCGAGCAGGACCTCAACGGGTTCCGGCAGGAGAAGTCGAAGGCGCCGCACGGCCTCTCTTCCTACCCGCACCCGCGGTTGATGCCGAAGTTCTGGCAGTTCCCCACGGTCTCGATGGGCATCGGGCCGATGAACGCCATCTACCAGGCCCAGTTCAACCGCTACCTGCGCGGCCGCGGCATCAAGGACACCACCGACCAGCACGTGTGGGCCTTCCTCGGCGACGGGGAGATGGACGAGCCGGAGTCGCGCGGCCTGCTGCAACTGGCCGCCAACGACGGTCTGGACAATCTCACCTTCGTGATCAACTGCAACCTGCAGCGGCTCGACGGACCGGTCCGCGGCAACGGCAAGATCGTGCAGGAACTCGAGGCGTTCTTCCGCGGCGCCGGCTGGAACGTGATCAAGGTCTTGTGGGGCCGGGAGTGGGATCCGCTGTTCGCGCGGGACAACACCGGCGACCTCGTCCGGATCATGAACGAGACCCCGGACGGGGATTTCCAGACCTACAAGGGTGAATCGGGCAGTTACGTCCGGGCCAATTTCTTCGGCAAGACCGCCGCCACGAAGCTGATGGTCAAGGACATGAGCGACGACGACATCTGGCGGATGAAGCGCGGCGGCCACGACTACCGCAAGGTGTACGCGGCCTACCACGCCGCCACGCTGACCGACGGCCGGCCGACAGTGGTGCTGGCCAAGACGGTGAAGGGGTACGGACTCGGGGCCAACTTCGAGGCCCGCAACGCCACCCACCAGATGAAGAAGCTCACGGTCGAGGACCTCAAGAACTTCCGCGACCACCTGGACATCCCGGTCACCGACGACCAGATCGAGAAGAGCGCCTACGAGGTGCCGTACTACCACCCCGGCGCGGACTCACCGGAGATCTCCTACATCCTCGAGCGCCGGCGCAAGCTCGGTGGCTTCACCCCGGAGCGTCGGAACACGCCGGTCAAGTTGCCGTTGCCGGAGGACTCGGTCTACGCCGGGGCCAAGAAGGGCTCGGGCAAGCAGATGGCGGCCACCACGATGGCGTTCGTCCGGATCCTGCGGGACCTGATGCGCGACAAGGGAATCGGGAACCGGATCGTCCCGATCATCCCGGACGAGGCGCGTACGTTCGGCATGGACTCCTTCTTCCCGACGGCGAAGATCTACAACCCGAAGGGTCAGAAGTACACCGCGGTGGATCGGGAGTTGTTCCTGGCCTACAAGGAATCCGAGCACGGCCAGATCCTGCACGCCGGGATCAACGAGGCCGGATCGATGGCGGCCTTCACCGCGGCCGGCACCAGTTACGCCACCCAGCGCGAGCCGATGATCCCGGTCTACGTCTTCTACTCGATGTTCGGCTTCCAGCGCACCGGCGACTCGATGTGGGCCGCCATGGACCAGATGGCCCGGGGCTTCATCATCGGGGCGACCGCGGGGCGGACCACGTTGACCGGCGAGGGTCTGCAGCACGCCGATGGGCACTCACCGTTGCTGGGCTCGACCAACCCGGCCATGAAGATCTACGATCCCGCGTTCGGGTACGAGATCGCCTACATCGTCAAGGCCGGCGTGGAGCAGATGTACGGGCCGGACTCTGCGGACCCCAACGTCATGTACTACATCACCGTCTACAACGAGCCGATGCAGCAACCGGCCGAGCCCGACGGCACCGACGCCGAGGGCATCGTCCGGGGACTGCACCGGATCAGCACCGGTGGCGACGGGCCGAAGGTGCAGCTGCTCGGCTCGGGCGTCTCGGTGCCGTGGACGCAGGAGGCCGCGATGATCCTGGGTTCGGAGTGGGGGGTGAGTGCCGACGTCTGGTCGGTCACCTCCTGGATCGAGCTGCGGCGGGACGGGCTCGCGGCTCTGGAACACAACTTCCTGCATCCGGAGGAGGAGGCTCGGGTTCCGTACGTGACGACCAAGCTGGCCGAGGCCTCGGGTCCGATCGTGGCCACGACCGACTACGTCTCGGAGCTGCCGGACCTCATCCGGCAGTTCGTGCCGAACGACTTCGCCACGCTCGGCGCCAACGACCACGGGTTCTCCGACACCCGGGCGGCGGCGCGGCGCTTCTTCCACATCGACGCGCATTCGATGGTGGTCCGGGCTCTGCAGCTGCTGGCCGACCGCGGTGAGGTCGACGCCGACGTGCCCCGTCAGGCCGCGGAGAAGTACCGGCTGCTCGATGTGACGGCCGGCACCACGGGGACCACTGGCGGTGACTCCTGACCCGTGCGGGTCATCACTGCGCCCGGATCCGCTCGAGCACCAACACGATGGTGCTGGTCACGAGGTCGGGTTCGCGTACCTGGATGTAGTGGTCGCTCCCGGTCGCGATGATGTGCGGGGTGTTGGGTACCAACAGCGGAAGGGCGGCCTGCACCCTGGTCCAGGCGGATTCGAGGTCGGCGGAGCTGAATCCCTTCTGGCCCGCCGGCAACGGGAACGGCTCGGTCTTGCTGAGCACCGCCATCGGCAGATCCGTTCCGCAGCTTCGGTGCGGCGTCGGCGAGTTGCACGCTGGCCAACACGTCGTACTTCTCCGACCCGGGGTCGTTCTCCAGCGCGTTTCCCGACAAGGAGTTGAGCACCTTCTCGTAGGGGGTCCACTTGTCTCCCATGAACTCCGGCATCCGGGCCGAGAAGGCGTCGACGAGCACCAGGCCGGCGACCTCATCGCGGTGGGTCTGGGCGTAGTAGGTCTGCAACCAGCCGCCGAACGAGTGGCCGACCAGCAGGAACGGGCCCTCGAGCTCGGCCACTCGGATGAGGGCGTCGAGGTCTGTGGCGACCTGATCGAGCGTGCGTGGGTTTCGCACCGGGGTGGAGCGATCGGTCAGCTCGGCCTTCTCACCGGGAATGAGCGTGCCCGGCCGGTCGTAGCGGCAGACCCTGGTGTGCTCGGCGACCGCCGCGAAGACGTCGGGCCCGATGGCCGGCGGATTGGGCTGGATGTTCACCCAGTACTCAGAGGAGTCGTGGATTCCCGATTCGAGGATGACGGTTGGGCTGCCCTCGCCCTTGCACTCCAGGAACAGGGTGCGACCGTTCCCGATGACTACCGAGCGGCCGCCCGTCTCCGCTCCGCCGCTCGCTGCGGGCCGCTGCGGTGGTGCCGGCATTCCGCAGGACACGAGCACGACGGTCAGCGCGGCGGTGATCAGCGCGGATCGGGCCCACCCGCCGCGCGCCTGTGACTGCTTGATCATCGAGTCTCCGATCCATGTCCGATGTGCTTCCGGGCGTAGCGTCCCTCAGCCTCGCTCCGCGCGCTGTCAGGTGCGCGACATTCTCACAGGTATCTGGCGGCCGGCCTCCGCCACTGATTCGCAACGGTTGCACCGCCCGGTGCGCCCGACGCGTTTCGAGCCGGAGGAAGAGATGCCCGACACCCAGGTCAGCTTCGAAGACACCGTCACCGTCGACAGCGAGGTGTTCACGTTCGACAATCCGCACGGGGATGATCCGTTGCTCGCCGCGGCATTCCGGACGGGCTACACCGACGGCGCCTTCGGTGATCACGTACTCGACGAGCCGTTGCCCTTCGGGCCGGGGCCCGAGGCGGATGCCTACAGCGACGGTTTCGACCACGGGATGGAGCGCTTCGCCAAGTACAAGAAGGGATTCGCCGTCGGGATCAACCGGGCGCTGGAGGGACGGCCGTTCGATCCGAGCCTGCCCCCGTTCCCGACCGACACGCCGCCGGAGCACATCGCGGCCTGGCGGCAGGGCCGTGACGACGGCTTCCGCTACGGCCAGGACGTACGCGAGCTGATCGACGACAAGGCATCGGCCACCGAGAACTTCGACGAACCGGCGGGTCCTGTGCATTCCCGGTCCATCGGGAACGGCGGCCGGCTGTACTGGCAGGAGTGGGCGGGGGACCGCGCGATCTACCTGGAGCGGCCGCTCGACGTCGCGGTCGCCGTAGACGCCCCGATCTACGCCGGCTGGCAGGCGCTGAGCGGGATCGACGGCCACCTCGGGCGGGCGCTCGGCGACACCATGCGGGTGCCCGACGGCCGGGGCCGCAAGCAGGAGTTCGCCGGTGGTTCGATGTACGCCACGGACCAGACCGGGGCGCACGAGGTGCACGGGCTGATCCGCACCCGGTGGCTGGAACTGGGCGGGCCCGGCAGCTACCTCGGCTACCCGACGAGCAGCGAACTCGCCGAACTGGCCAACGGCGGCCGGGTCAACACCTTCGAGCACGGTGACGTCTACTTCTGGGCCGACACGGGCGTGATCGATCTCCGGGGTGTCCAGGTCCGCTACCGCGGACTCAACTGCTTCGCCGAGTCGGACGAATTCAGCGGCTCCGACGAGCCGTACGTGGTGAGCACCGTGGTCGGGCCCCATCAGGACAGCATCCTCGCCACCAGCTCACCCGCGGTCAGCGCCGACGCCGGTGGCTCCTACCCGGATTCGCGAGTCGTCTACGCCGGCCCGCCGGCCGGCATCGGCGCCCTGGCCGTCACCATGGTCGAGGAGGACGAGGGCGACCCCAACGCCTTCCGGGCGCAGATCCAGGCCGGCGTCCGGGTGGCGGCCAACGCCGCGGCCGGCGCGATCGCGGCCTCGGGGGTGGGCCTACCGGTCAGCGCCATCGCGCTGTTCGTGATCAACGCCGGGTCCGGCCCGATCGCCGACGCCGTCAACTCCGCGCTCGACACCGGCGACGACCTCATCGGCACCGACGTCTTCCCCTTGGCGCCCAAGGAGTTGATCCGGCTGGCCGGTCTGGATCGGCAGCGCGAACGGGACGTGGACTTCCATCTTGTCACCGGCCTGCTGACCGGCGAGGGTGCCTACAAGGCGTACTTCGATGTGGTGAGGCTCTAGCCCGCACTGCCGTTCGCGGTCTGTACAGCTGCTCGGGGTGGAGGCGTCATCGGGGGATTAGTGCACGCCACTCATCAGCCGCTTGACCTTCGGGGTGAAGAAGATCAACGCCACGCCGACCGCAATGGCGATCGCCCCCAGGATGCCGAAGTACGGCACCTGGTTGGTGTCGCTGTAGAACTCCGCCAGCACGCCCGCCATGGCCGTGCCCAAGGCGATGGAGAGGAACAGCAGCGCCACCATCTGAGTCTTGTAGACCGCGGGGGCCAGTTTCGTCGACAGCGACAGGCTGACCGGGGACAGCAGCAGTTCGGCAATGGTGAAGACGAAGATCACGCCGACCAGACCGAGGAGCGGCGCGCTGTTCGGCACGGTGCTGGCCATCGGGATGAACAACAAGAAGGCGACACCCATCACGATGGTGCCGAGGGCGAACTTGATCGGCGTGCTCGGCTGGCGCTCGCCGAGTTTGGTCCACAGCGCGGCGAACACCAGGGACAAGATCATGATGAAGACCGGGTTGATCGACTGCACCCAGGAGACCGGCATCTCCCAGCCGAAGAGGTCACGGTTCAGCTGCTTGTCGGAATACACCGTGAGTACGGTGAACTGCTGCTGGTACAGGGACCAGAACACCGCGCTGGTGATGAACATCGGGATGAAGGACAGCACCCGCTTGCGCTCGACAGGCGTGATCTGTTTGCTCGACAGGATCACCGCGAAGTACGCGATCGCCGCGACGATGACGATGAACACCACGCTGGTCGCCAGCCGATCGGCGTTGAGCACCCCCGTGACGGCCAAGATCACCACCAGCACCACCACCGCCGCGGCGATGAGGATCATCCGCATCCGCTGTGATGCGGGCAGCGGGTTGGGGACCAGGTTGGCCTCCTCCGGCAGGTTCTTGCGACCGAGGGTGTAGATCACCAGTCCGAACGCCATCCCGACCGCAGCCAGGGCGAAGCCCCAGTGGAAGCCCAGGCTGGTCTGCAGCAGCCCGGTGAAGATCGGCCCCAAGAAGGCGCCGAGATTGATGCCCAGGTAGTAGATGGAGAAGCCGGCGTCTCGGCGCAGGTCGTCGGGCGCATACAGGGTGCCGACGATGGAGGTGGCGTTGGCCTTGACGCCGCCGCTGCCCAGCGAGATCAGCACCAGGCCCACACCGACTCCGAGCAGACCGGGAATCGCGGACAGCGCGATGTGCCCGCACATGACCAGGATCGCGGAGATGAAGAGGGTTCGCTCCGCGCCCAGCACCCGGTCGGCCAGCCAGGCGAAGATGATGGTCGACAGATAGACGAAGCCGCCGTACGCGCCGACGATGCTGGTCGCCTCGACCACGTTGATGCCGAGGCCGCCCTCGGCCGCGCTGTAGTAGAGGTAGATCAACAGGATGCCCTGCATCCCGTAGAAGGAGAAACGCTCCCACATCTCCACCGAGAAGATGGTGGCGAGCTCCGGGGGCTGGCCGAGGAACGTCTTGTGGGGCCTGGCCGATTCCGTGGCTGGGGAAGGCGGTGCGGTGGTCACGCGCATAGCAAAGCACTCCTGCCCCCGTGCGTACAGAGTTCAGGGCCGCCGAGGTATCCGTGGGCTCGCGAGCCGCCGGAGTCGCGGCGGACCGGTCCGTCAGGACCGGCAACTAGGGTGCTGCTCATGCCTGCCTCCGTCACCGCGGCCACCCCGGCCGCGACCCGGGCGGAGCAGCGCCGCCGGCGCGTGGCGGGTGGACTCCAGGAGCTTGATCGCTGGCTCGCCGACCAGGTCCGGACCGGACTGGCCGGCCTGCCGAAGGCGGGCTATCCGCACTTCGACGCGATCGCCGCCCGGATGGTCGACGCCCAGGCTCCCGGCGTGGCCGGAATCCTCCGCGGCATCCCGGTCGACCTGGCTGCGGCGGACTGGCCGGACCGGGTGCTGCACGAGTTCGCCGGCCTGCACCTGCTGAGTCGTGCCCACGCCCGGTTGGACGAGCTGCCTGCGGACCTGGCGGCCACGGTGCGGAGTCGGATCGGCTACCCGACGGCGAAGGCCGACGTGCTCGCCAGCCCGGGCGTCAGCGACTCCTGGTGGGCGGTCGGCGCGGTCGACGTGTCCGACCAGCAGCTGCGGCGCCGTCGGGTCTGGCTGCATGGCGTGACCAGCGGGCTGACCGGCGTCTGGCTGACGTTCGCGCCCCCAGGAATGTCCTTCGACGAATCGATAGTGCCGGGCCTGGGGCTGGCCGCCACGCTGCATGCCTACCCGGGGGTCGGGCAGCCCAGGCTGCTGCTCGGCGAGGCGAGCGATCATCCGCCGGCTCCGCTGCGCTGGGCGGGAGAGACGCTCGCGCAGACCCGGGCCCGGTTCGCGGGCCTGGTGGCGGCGGACCCGTGGACGGCCCGGATGGGGACGGCGCTGCAGGGCGAGCCGGTCCGCGACGAACGCGGCTGGTGGTTGCGCGACAGCGCGGGAGAGTGCTGCCCCCTGCTCGAACTGAGCGGTCAGCCCTGGCCGCTGCTGGCCCAGTCCGGCGGCGAGCCGCTGACCCTGTTCGGCGAATGGAGTGCGGCCGGGCTGATGCCGCTGAGCGTGCTCCCCGACGGTCGCGGCCGACCGTTCAGTACGGGTATCTGCGGATGAACGACTGGTCGGATCTACTCACCACGGCCCTGCTCGGCACCGGTCGGCGGCCCCTGCCTGGGTGGCTACCGGAGGGCTGGGGAACCGGCGTGCCCGTCGATGCCGGACCCGTCGATCCAGCCGTGCGGGTGCTCGACCTCGCCGCCCGGCACCGGGCCGTTCGCCGGGCGAGCCCGGCATCGTTCGCCGGGCCGGCCGCCGGCGCCCAGACTCCGGCGCCACCGGCCGACCGGACGCAGCCCCCCGATGCCGCGGTCGAGATTCTCGGAGACCTCCTGGTCCGGCCGAATCCGGACCTGATCAACGCGTGGCTGGCCCGGGCCGACATCGCCGGCTGCGCAGTGCCGGCCGTCTTCTGGACCCGGCTGGCGAGGCTGGCGGCCCACGCGACGGCGTACGACCGGCGGCGGCTGGGGCGGGCGCTCGGCGCTCGCGGCCGCTGGTTCCTGGACCAGAATCCGGACTGGCGGCGGCTCGCCGCGGACTGTGCCCCTCGTGACGTCGACTCGCCCGAGCCTGTCGACGGCGACTCTCCGCGGCGCTCAGCGACGCCGGCCGCACCACCGAGTCCGGAGACCGTCCGGGCGAAGCCGATGACGATCTTCAATCACCCGGATCCCTGGCCCGACGACGTGGTCGCGGCCGGCTTCGCGGTCGTCGGGTCGGCGGCGCTCGGGCGCAAGGGTCGCGAGTTCGGCGGCCGGTTCGGCGGCCGGCTGCCCGTCGAGCGGTATCGCAGTATCGCGGCGGCCGCCGAGTACTACCTGTTGGCGCCGGAGGCGACCCCGGCCCAGCGCCGGTTGATCAAGGAGAGCTTCGTGATCATGGAACAGGCGGCCTTCGCCCGGGTGCAGATCGAGCGGGCCTTCGCACCCGTTCCGGCCGCCGCAGGACTGAGCCGGGTGGAGGTCCCGGATGTCTGAGCAGGGGGCTGAGGCGGGGGGTGCAGCACGTGCTGGCGTCTCGGTCCTGCGCCCGCACGCGGAAGTCGCCGACACGGCGGAACTCGTGGCGCTGGCCGCTCTGGACACGCTGCCGCGGCCGCCGCAGTGGCGATTGTCGCCCTGGGCGGTGGTCACGTACCTGATGGGCGGCACGCTGGACGACGGCACCGTCGTGCGGCCGAAGTACATCGGCTCGCGGCGGCTGATCGAGGTGGCGGTCGCCACCCTCGCCACCGACCGGGCCTTGTTGCTGCTCGGTGTACCCGGTACCGCGAAGTCCTGGGTCTCCGAGCACCTCGCCGCGGCGATCTCGGGCCGCTCGACGTTGCTCGTCCAAGGGACGTCCGGAACGCCGGAGGAGGCGATCCGGTACGGCTGGAACTACGCCCGGCTGCTCTCGGAGGGGCCGACTCTGAACGCCTTGGTGCCGTCGCCGGTCCTCACCGCGATGCGGCAGGGCAGCATCGTCCGGGTCGAGGAGCTGACCCGCATCCCGAGCGACGTCCAGGACGCGCTCATCACGGTGCTGTCGGAGAAGACGCTGCCGATCCCCGAACTGGGCGACGAGGTGCAGGCTGCCAAGGGCTTCAACCTGATCGCCACCGCCAACGACCGGGACAAGGGCGTCAACGAGTTGTCCTCGGCCCTGCGCCGGCGCTTCAACACCGTCGTGCTGCCCCTGCCGCAGGACCCCGACGACGAGGTCCGGATCGTATCGACCCGAGTGGCCGAGCTGGCGTCGGCGTTGGAGTTGCCGGTGGTGCCGACGGCGGTGGAAGAAATCCGCCGGGTGGTGACGATCTTCCGCGAGCTGCGGTCCGGACTGACCGAGGACGGCCGGACCACGGTGAAGACGCCCTCCAGCACCTTGTCGGCGGCGGAGGCCATCTCGGTGATCACCAGCGGGATGGCGCTGGCGGCGCACTTCGGGGACGGCACCCTGCGGCCGGACGATCTCGCCGCCGGGATCGTCGGCGCCGTGATCAAGGACCCGACCGCGGACCGGATCGCCTGGACGGAGTACCTCGAGGTCGTGGTCCGCGAGCGTGCCGACTGGGAGGCGTTCTACAACGCCTGCCGGGAGGTCACGTGAGAGCTGACGCGAGCGCGAGCCGGACTGGCACCGTCCAGGTTTTCGGGATCCGCCACCACGGACCGGGTTCGGCGCGATCGCTGGTGGCGGCGTTGGACGACTACGAGCCGGACGTCGTCGTGATCGAGGGGCCGGCGGACGCCGACCCGCTGGTCCGCTGGGCCCATTCGGAACGCACCCGCCCCCCGGTGGCCCTGCTGGCGTACGTGGTGGACGAACCCAGCCGAGCGGCGTTCTGGCCGTTCGCCGTCTTCTCACCCGAATGGCAGGCGTTGCGCTGGGCGGCCCGGCACGACGTACCCGCCCGGTTCTGCGATCTTCCCGCGGCCGTCAGCCTGGCCCGGCGATCCGACGCGCAGCTGACCCTGCCCACCGACGAGCCCGAGCCGCCGGCGCGCTCGGGCCGGCGCCACGTCCGGCGCGACCCGCTGGCCCGACTGGCGGAGGCAGCGGGCTACGACGATCCCGAACGTTGGTGGGACGACGTCGTCGAGTCCCGTCGCGACGAGACCACGATCTTCGCCGAGCTGATCGAGGCCATGGCGGAACTGCGCCTCGAACTCCCCCCGGTCGATCCGGGCGAGGCGAGTGAGGAAGCGCGGCGCGAGGCGTACATGCGGCAGACCATCCGCGGCGTACTCAAAGTGGGCCATCGCCGGGTCGCCGTGGTTTGCGGCGCCTGGCACGCACCCGTGCTGACCACGCCGCTGCCGCCCGCCAGCCACGACGCGCGGCTGCTCCGCGGGCTGGCGAAACAGAAGGTGCGCACCACCTGGGTGCCGTGGACCCACTCGCGGCTGAGTACCGCCAGCGGATACGGGGCCGGCATCACCTCGCCCGGCTGGTACGCGCACCTGTGGAGCGCACCCGATCAGCCGGTGACGCGGTGGCTCACGAAGGTCGCCGGCGCGCTGCGCGGCCGGGACCTGGCCACCTCCAGCGCCCACGTGATCGAGTCGGTCCGGCTGGCCGAGACCCTGGCCTCGCTGCGCGGCCGGCCGCTGGCCGGACTCACCGAGGTGCAGGACGCCACCCAGGCGGTGCTCTGTGACGGCAGCGCCGTGCTGCTCGGCTTCGTCACCTCCGAGCTCGTCGTCGGGCAGGCGCTCGGCACGGTCGATCCGGACGTGCCGACGGTGCCGCTGGAAGCGGACCTGCTCAAGCAGTGCCGGACCCTGCGGATCAAGCGCGACGCGGGCGTCCGCCGGCACGACCTGGACCTGCGCCGGCCGGGGGACCGGGCCCGTTCGGTGCTGTTCCATCGGTTGCGGGTGCTGGGCCTGGATTGGATCCGGCCCGCCGAGAGCGAGGTGGCCAACCGCGGCACGTTCCGGGAGAGTTGGCAGTCCCAGTGGCGCCCGGAGTACGCGGTGTCGATCGTGGAGGCGGCCACCTGGGGCACCACGGTGGCCGCGGCGGCCACCGCCAAGATCGTCGACGTCGCCGTGGCGGCGGGCCTCGTCGAGCAGACCGGGGCGGTGGAGCGGTGCCTGTTCGCCGACCTGCCCGACGCGCTGACACAGTTGCTGACCGCCGTCGCCCGCCGGGCGGCCCTCGACGCCGACGTCGTGCACCTGATGGAGGCGCTGCCGCCGCTCGCCCGGGCGCAGCGGTACGGCGATGTCCGCGGCACCGACACCGCCGCCCTCACGCGGGTGGCCGACACCCTGGTCGTCCGCATTTGCGCGGCGCTGAAACCGGCGCTGATCGGCCTCGATGCCGAGCACGCCCGGGAACTGCGGCAGCGGATCGACGGCGTGCACGGGGCGGTCGACCTGCTCGTCACGGGTACGGCCTCGAGCGACTCCTCCGCGATGGACCGCTGGCTCGACACCCTGGGTGGCGTGCTCGAGACGGCGGGCGTGCACGCCGAGATCGCCGGCCGGGTGCTGCGGATCTTGTTCGACGCCGAGCGGCTGAGTGATCCGGGCAGCCGGCTGCACCGGGCGCTCTCCTATGGCGCCCCGGCCGCCGAGAAGGCCGCGTGGATCGAGGGCTTCTTCGCCGACGGAGCGCTGCTGTTGATCCACGACGCCGAGTTGCGCACCCTGGTCGACCAATGGCTGGCGGAACTGACCGCCGACGAGTTCGTCGACGTGCTCCCGCTGGTCCGGCGGACGTTCGGCAGCTTCAGTCCCGCCGAACGCCGGATGATCGCCGAACGCCTGCACGACCGAGGAGCATTCGGCGGGGCCGGCCAGAACCCGGCCACCCCGGTCGACACGGTCGCCGCCGCCGACCTCGACCTCGCAGCGCCCGCCCTGGCCCGGGTCGACGCGATCCTCGGGTGGCGCGGTTGATGAGCGAGTCCAGTCCGCGCGGCGACGACGACGACCGGTGATCGGCGCCGGCGCTGGCGGCTGGTGCTCGGCGAACCGGCGCACGAGCCGCTCGACCCGCAGCTGGACGAGGTCGAGCTCGACATGGACGCCGCCCTCGCCGCGCTGTACGACGCCGACCCGGGCCGAGCGGCGAACCCGCTCCGGCTGCCGCGGGCGGGTGGGCTCGGCTCCTCTGCCCCGCAGGTCGCACGCTGGCTCGGCGACATCCGCAGCTACTTCCCGACCAGCGTGGTGCAGGTCATGCAGCGCGATGCGATCGAGCGGCTGAACCTCACCTCGATGTTGCTCGAGCCCGAGCTGCTGACCGCCATCCGGCCCGACGTCCACCTGGTCGCCACCCTGGTGGGCCTCAACAAGGTGATGCCCGAGACCACTCGCGCCACCGCCCGAGCCGTGGTCCGCACCGTGGTCGAGGAGATCGAGCGGCGGATCGCGCAGCAGTTGCGTTCCGCGGTCAGCGGCGCGGTGAACCGGGCGGCCCGAACCCGGCGACCGCGACCCGGCGACATCGACTGGATCGCCACCATCGGCCGCAACCTCGATCACTACCAGCCGGACTACGGCACGATCATCCCCGAACGACTGGTCGGCCGGGCCCGCTCCCGCCGGACCTTCGCGGCGGACGTGATCGTCGCCATCGACCAGTCCGGTTCGATGGCGGAGTCGCTCGTCTACGCCGCCGTGTTCGCCGCCGTTCTCGCCTCGCTGAACACGGTTCACACCTCCCTGGTCGCATTCGACACCGCGGTCGCTGATCTGTCCGACCTGCTCGACGACCCGGTGGAGGTGTTGTTCGGCTGCCAGCTCGGCGGCGGCACCGATATCAACGCCGCGGTGGCGTACTGTGCCGGCCTGGTCCGCCGCCCCGCCGAGACGGTGTTCGTGCTGATCTCCGACCTGTACGAGGGGGGCATCGCCGACGATCTGCTGCGCCGGGTCGCCGAACTCCTCCGCAGCGGCGTCCAGGTGATCGTGCTGCTCGCACTCTCTGACGCCGGCGCCCCGGCGTACGACCGGGAGCACGCCGCTGCCCTCGCCGAACTGGGCGTACCGGCCTTCGCCTGCACCCCCGACGCCTTTCCCGAGCTGATCGCGGTTGCCCTCGGTCGCGGTGACGTGGCCGCGTGGGCGGCGAGCCGGACCGCCACGTCGGTGACGTGAGATGATCGCCCCCGTGAGCGCCGTGCCGTCGGTTTCGTATTCGATCACCGTTCGTCTCGAGGTACCCGCGGGGGGTGCGGCGGTCAGCGAGTTGACCGCCGCCGTCGAGAAGGCTGGAGGCGCGGTGACCGCGCTCGACGTGACCGCCTCGGGGCACGAACGGCTCCGAATCGACGTCACCTGTGCGGCCCGCGACACCGAACACGCCGACCTCCTCGTGACCCGGATGCGTGCCGTCCCGGGGGTGACGATCGGCCGGGTGTCGGACCGGACGTTCCTGATGCACCTCGGCGGGAAGATCGAGATGACGTCGAAACACCCGATCCGCAACCGGGACGACCTCTCGATGATCTACACCCCCGGCGTGGCCAGGGTCTGTCTCGCCATCGCCGCCAACCCCGACGACGCCCGCCGGCTCACGATCAAGCGCAACTCGATCGCGGTCGTGACGGACGGTTCGGCGGTCCTCGGCCTGGGCAACATCGGCCCCGAGGCGGCGCTGCCGGTGATGGAGGGCAAGGCCGCACTGTTCAAGCGGTTCGCCGGCATCGACGCCTGGCCGCTGTGCCTGGACACCCAGGACGTGGACGAGATCATCACCGTGGTGAAGGCGGTCGCGCCCGGCTTCGCCGGGATCAACCTCGAGGACATCTCCGCCCCCCGATGCTTCGAGATCGAGGCCCGGCTGCGCGAACAACTGGACATCCCGGTGTTTCACGACGACCAGCACGGCACGGCGATCGTCGTCCTCGCCGCCCTGTACAACGCGCTGCGGGTGGTGGACAAGAACCTGGCGGATGTCCGGATCGTCATGTCCGGGGCGGGCGCCGCCGGTACCGCGATCATCCAACTGCTGCTGGCGGCCGGCGCGAAGCACGTCGTGGTGGCCGACATCGAAGGTGTCGTCCACCGCGGCCGCGTGGGAATGGCCGGGCAATTGCTGTGGCTGGCGGAGAACACCAACGAACTCGGCTTCACCGGATCGCTGAAGGAGGCCGTCCGAGGGGCGGACGTCTTCGTCGGCGTCTCCGCCCCCGGCGTGCTCGACGAGGCCGACGTGGCGGGAATGGCAGACCAGGCGATCGTGTTCGCCCTCGCCAACCCCGAGCCGGAGATCGACCCGGCGGATGCCCTCAAGCACGCTGCGGTGGTGGCCACCGGTCGGTCGGACTTCCCGAACCAGATCAACAACGTGCTCGCCTTCCCGGGGGTCTTCCGCGGTTTGCTCGACGCCCATTCCTCCGACATCACGCCCGCGATGTTGCTGGCGGCGGCGAAGGCGCTCGCCGGCGTGGTCACCGACGACGAACTCAACGCCGCCTACATCACGCCGAGTGTCTTCAATCCGGACGTCCACACCCGGGTCGCGGCCGCCGTCCGTACGGCCGCCGGTGGCCCGGCCGAGCCGCCGGTCGATCCCGACGCACCGTCCTGAGGTCATGTCGGCGCCTCCACCGACTTCCGCTTCGTGGCCCACGGGCGGCCGGGCCACCGGACCCGGGGTCGTGCTGATCGGACTCAGCGTCGTGGCGATCGCCGTCCAGTGCTACGGCCTGTACCGACCCGTCGGCCCGCCGCAACCGGACTGGTTGCCGTACGCCGACAAGATCGCTCACCTGCTCGGCTTCGCCGTCCCGGTGGCGCTGGTGCTGCTCAGCGTCGCGTGGTTCGCCCGCGTACCGTCGCGGCCGGTGATGATCGCGGTGGTCGCGGCCTTCGCCGGCCAGGCGGTGTTGAGCGAGCTCGTCCAGGCCTACCTCCTCCCGAACCGCGCCGGAGACCTCGCCGACCTGGTCGCCGACGGACTGGGCATCGGGTTGGGCGTCCTGGTCGGCCGCCGGCTGGGGCACCAGCTGGCGCTCTCGCGGCGGCATCGAAGTGGATCGCCGTGAGAATCGAACCCGATCCCGTGGCCGGCGACCTGCTGGTGGCGAGCGTGCGGCTGATCGACGGCGTCTTCAACCAGACCGTGGTGCTGGTGCTCGATGCGGATGAGGACGGCGCGCTCGGAGTGATCTTGAACGAGGTGTCGCAGACCCCGCTGGACGCGGTGCTGCCCGATTGGGTCGGCACCGTGTCGGAGCCTCGGCTGCTGTTCCACGGCGGCCCGGTCTCGCCGAACGGCGCCATCTGCCTAGCCAGCGTGGCGGCGAACGGGGAGGAGCCTCCGGGCTGGCGGCCGCTGTTCGACACGGTCGGCCTGCTCCACCTGGACACCCCGATCGAGATCGTCGCGGGCGCGTACCGGGATCTGCGGATCTTCGCCGGCTACGCGGGCTGGGCGGCCGGTCAGCTCCAGGGTGAATTGGCCGAGGGGATGTGGCACGTGGTGCCGGCGGACTACGACGACGTCTTCGGCCGGCGTCCGCACGACCCTGTGGCGCGACGGTGCTGCGCCGCCAGTCCAGCGGGCTGGCCTGGTTCTCCACGTGGGTCGAAGACCCGGACCTGAATTAGAGATCAGAGCTGCGGGCTGCCCGGGCAGGGATCTCCATGAGCCGCGGTCATGGCTTCGAGGTCCTCGGCGTGCCGCGTGGTCTGGACGATCATCACGTTGCAGACGGCGTTCTTGACCACCTCCGCCGGGACGGACCCGAGCAGCTGGCCCTTCTCCGCACCGACCCCACGGTTGCCGACGACGATGAGGTTCTTGGGGTTGTCGCCGGCCACCGACAGCAGGGCCTGGGCCGGCCCGGCCGCGACGATCCGCTCCTCGAATGTCTTGATGTGATGGTTGTCCGACTCGGTGATGGCCTTCAGGGACGCGCTCATGGCCGCCTCGGCCGCCGATCTCCCGTAGAGCATCTGGTGCTTGCCCTCGGTCGTCACCGCTTCCTGCTTGGTGCCCTCGTCGTACGCGGTGACGACGACCAGCTTCGCCTCGGCGGCGTGGGCGACCCCGGCTGCGTGGCCGACCGTAACCAGCGACGTGGGGGTGCCGTCGGAGCCGACGATGACCTGGTTGTAGACCGCTGGATCTGCCGCGGCGCACCCAGCGGGATCGAGCGGGGACTCCTCGTCCTCCGGCGGCGGGTTGACCCAGAGCATGCTGATCGCGGCGAGACCCAGCAAGACACCGGCCAGCAGGATCGCGTTGGTGCCGCTGCTGCCGAGCAGGTTCTCGAAGATCCAGCCGAAGGTGACCGTCTGGATCAGCATCGGCACGACGATCATCATGTTCAGGATGCCCATGTAGACGCCGGTGCGCTTGCGGGCACCATGCTCGCACCATCAGCGACGGCACGCCGACCATGGCTCGCCCAGCAGATGCCCGAGACCGATCATCGGCACCAGGGCGAGGTACTGGTTGCTGATCTGCGACAGGCCAGAGCGAGAGCGCCGGCCAGGCCGAGGGTGGCCGCGCATGCACCCGCTTGGCCCCGATCCGCTGGACACCAGGCGATCAGGAACAGCGCGGAGATCATGGTGACGAAGTTGTAGGCGGCGTTCTTCAGGCCGCTCCACGACACCGCCGTTGTCCCAGGCCTCGCCGCCGGTCTCCGGGTCGGCGTTGAAGACCGTCTCGCCGATGCTGACCGCCACGAACTGCCAGTAGATGAACATCGCGTACCACTGGAAGAGGAAGGCCAGGCCGATCTTGTGCATGGCGACCGGCATCGTCCGGACCGCACCGGCGATGTCCTTGACCGCCGCGCCCAGGCCCTTCGGCGCCGCCCGGATCTCCGCGAGCTCCTCCTCGTCGGGCCGAAGTTCCTTGGTGCCCGAGCCCATCGCGATGAAGACCGTGACCAGGATGCAGACCGTGCCGATCAAGAAGCACACGTACATCCAGTACGGCACGCCGTTGCCGGCCCTCGCCGGTGATGAACTTCTGGAAGACGAACAGGGACAGGTTGGCCAGCACCGCGCCGGCGCCGGTGAACATGCTCTGGGTCAGGAACCCGCGCGCAAGCTGGACTTGGGCAGCCGGTCCGAGAGGAAGCGCCCGGTAGGGCTCGATCGTGGTGTTGTTGCCGATGTCGAGCAGCCAGAGGCACACCACGGCCAGCCACAGCACGCCCACGAACGGGAAGACGAACAAGATCACGGCCGCCAGCAGCGCGCCGCCGACGATGAACGGCTTGCGGCGACCCCAGCGATCGCTCCACGTCTTGTCGCTGATCGCGCCGATCAACGGCTGGATGATCAGACCGGTGATCGGGCCGGCGATGTTGAGGATCGGCAGATCGTGCGGGTTGGCCCCGATGAACAGGAAGAGCGGGTTCACCGCCGAGAACACGATCCCGAAACCGAAGGAGTTCCCGAAGAACCCCAAGGTCATCACCAGGATGTTCGTCCGGGTCAGCGGCGGCTTGTGCTCGCGTTGCTGCTCGACGTCGATGGTCGTGGCGGTGGATTCCGTGGACGTCATCGTTGCTCCCGGTTTGCGTGACTGACGTCACACGTCGCGACGGACGCTACACGGGCAATTTGCCACGTGCAATGGTCCAGGGTGCAATACCGACAACGCGGCCCGGCGAATCATAATCGCCAAGAATCACTCGGCAGCGGGCCCCTATCCTGCGCCGCCGCGGCGGTCCATTGTGAGTCCGCGGCCCGACAGTTGGAGGAAGATGGCGTCTGTGTACGACGGGAAGCAGCACAACAGCGTGATGACAGCACATCTGCACCTGCACCGTGGTCCTGGAGTGATTTATGTAGCGATTGCCGTCGTGGTGGGGCTCATTGCCGTCTCCGCTGTCGTCACGAATGTCAGCCGGAGAGAATTTCTTTTTGCGGTCGTGCTCATGACTATCGGGCTCGGTATCACCACGCTCGTCGGATGGTTCGGACTTTTGATCCTTGCTCCGCAACTGAACGTGGACGGCGAGCGGATCATGGGCCGCATCAGCCTCAAGCAGACTGTTGACGTCCCCTGGAGCGAGGTGGTCATCGACGTCGACGACGACAGTCCACATGGGCAGTTCCGGCTCGACCTCGGGCCGGACTCGATCACCATCAACCTCCGCTCCTGGGAAGGCTTCGGCGATTTCGTCCTGGTGCTCGCCAGCCTCTCGGTCGCGGCGCACCGCTTGACTCCGGCGGCCCGCACGGAGGTCGCGCGGCTGCTGCAACTCGACGACTCAGCACCGCCCCCCGGATCGTAGGTCGGTTGGCTGACCCAGGGCGCTGCTCCCGCGTTCGGGCGCGTGATTCAGCGGACGACCGAGACCGTGCAATGAGAGTGCGAAACCACCTGCTGACTCACCGAGCCGAGAAGCAATCCGATGAAGCCGCCATGGCCTCGGTTGCCGACCACGAGCAGGTCGGCATCCGCCGACAGCCCGATCAGCAGCTGGGCCGGGTTTCCGGACAGGACCCTCGGCTGAACCTTGATCGGTGGGTTCTCGCCGAGTTCTTCGGTGATGGTCTCCAGCAGCTGAGTCGTTGCGGTTTCGGCCGGATCGGGGAGGTCTCGGGGCGCACTGGCCCCACCCGAGATGAGCGGCACGGTCGGCCCCCACGCGCAGACTGCGACCAGTTCGCACCTGTGCTCCTCGGCTTCGGCGGCAGCCCACCGGAGGGCCGCGCGGCTGGCTGGTGACCCGTCGACTCCGACCAGGACCATCTTCCATTCAGTCATCCGACAACCTCTCGTCTGCAGGTGTCCCACACTTGCCCCCTCAGTGGGGGGCGGTCAAGGGCCGGGAGGCCGTCGATCAATAAGGCCGCCGCTCGCGCCGCCGGTCACAGCCGGCCGGCCTTCTTCATCGACAGGTAGTGGTCGGCCAGGTCGGGGGCGAAGGTCTCCGGCGGCGATTCGATCACCGAGAGCCCGAGGCGACGGAGGTCCGCGGCCACGCTCGCCCGGCGGGCCCGATCGAACTCGGCGGCGGCGGCGGAGTAGACGGCGCCGACGTCTTCTCGACCGGTGGCCAGTTCGTCGACGGCCGGATCCGACACCGACGCGATCACGATCGAGTGCCGCCGACGCAGTGGCCCCAGGGTCGGAATCAGTCCCTCGGTCAAGGCGGCGGGATCGAGTCCGGTGATCACCACCACGAGCGAGCGCTGCGACACCAGCTGCAGACTCTCGGTGACGAGGAGTTCGTGATCGGTCTCGGCGAGCACGGGCTCGATGTCGGCCATGGCGTCCACGAACGCCGACAGCACCTCCGCGGCCGAGGCCCGCAGCACCCGAGCTCGAATCTCCCGGTCGACCACGAGCAGATCAACCCGGTCGCCGGCCCGGCTCGCCAGCGCCGCGAGCAGCAGGGCGGCGTCCATTCCGTGGTCCAGTTTCGGCTGGTCGCCGACCCGACCCGCCGAGGTCCGGCCCGAGTCGAGCACGATCAGTACGTGCCGGTCCCGTTCCGGCCGCCAGGTCCTGATCACCACCGTGTTCGAGCGCGCGGTCCCGCGCCAGTCGATGGAGCGCACGTCGTCGCCTGGTACGTACTCGCGCAGGCTGTCGAACTCGGTGCCCTGGCCGCGTTGCAGGATGCTCGACCGGCCGTCCAGCTCGCGAAGCCGGGCCAGTCGGCTCGGCAGGTGTTTGCGGGCGTTGAACGGGGGGAGCGCCCGTACCGTCCACGGCGCGGCCTGTTCGGCCTGGCGGCCCGCAAGCCCGAGCGGCCCGAGAATCCTGATCACCACCGGACCGGCGTCGCGATCGCCGCGCCGGGTGGGCCGCAGGGTCAGCCTCAGCCGCCGACGTTGCCGCGGCGGAATGTCCACCCGGTCGATGCCGCCGCGGGCGCCGGCGGACGGCACCCAGGCGTTGCGGACGGTCGCCCGAACCCGGCGGGGTAGCGGGTTCGCGATCATCAGTTCGGTCTCCGCGCCCTCGCCCAACCGGACCGATCGGTCGCCGGAGCGGACGACTCGCAATCCCTTCGGGGACGGGCAGGCGATGACGTCGGCGGCGATCACCGCGACCAGGACTGCGGTGATGATCAACACCGCCCACCACGAGTTGATCACGGCCGCGAGCACGGCCCCGGCCAGAGCCAGCAACGCCGCGCGCCGGGTGATGATCATGGGATTCGAGCGCTTCCGGGGGTCGGCAGTCGCTCAGCGCGGGACGGGCACGCTGGCGAGGATGGATTCGATCACCGCGTCGGCTGTGACGCCTTCGAGCTCCGCCTCGGGCCGCAGTGCCACCCGGTGCCGCAGGGTCGGGAAGGCCAGGGCTTTTACGTCGTCTGGGGAGACGTAGTCGCGGCCCGACAGCCAGGCCCAGGCCCGCGCGGTGTTCAGGATCGCCGTTGCCCCGCGTGGAGACACCCCGAGGGACAGCGACGGCGAGAACCGGGTCGCTCGCACCACGTCCACGATGTAGGCGAGCACCTGCGGGTGGACCACGACTGTCGACACCTCACGCCGGCCCTGAGCCAGCTCCTCGGGTCCGGCCACCACCTGCACCCCGGCGGCGACCAGATCGCGCGGGTCGAAGCCGCGGGCGTGCCGACTGATCACCTCGATCTCGGCGTCGCGCTCGGGCAGGTCGATCCGGACCTTCATCAAGAACCGGTCGAGTTGGGCCTCCGGCAGCGGATAGGTGCCCTCGTACTCCACCGGATTCTGGGTGGCGGCCACCACGAACGGGGTGGGCAGCGGCCGGGGCTTGCCGTCGACCGTCACCTGCCGTTCCTCCATCGCTTCCAACAGTGCGGCCTGGGTCTTGGGCGGAGTCCGGTTGATCTCGTCGGCCAGCAGCAGGTTGGTGAACACCGGTCCCTCGCGGAAGGTGAACTCGGTGGTGCGGGAGTCATAGATCAGCGAACCGGTGATGTCGCCGGGCATCAGGTCGGGGGTGAACTGCACTCGGGTGGTGGTCAGCCGCAGCGCCTGCGCGAACGTCCGGACGAGCAGCGTCTTCGCCGTGCCCGGTACGCCCTCCAACAGCACGTGTCCCCGGCAGAGCAGCGCGATGATCAAGGACGTGACCGCGGACTCCTGGCCGACGACGGCCTTGCTCACCTCGTAGCGCAGCGCGCCGAGGGCGTGCTGCGCCGGGCTCGCGTTGGGTAGGGACACAGACACGTTTATCTCCTGGCTTTCTGTTCGAGTTCGTCGAGAGCGCGCGCGAGAGCGGCGAGTTCGTCGTCGGTGGCCGGTGGGGGACCGGACAGCAGGGTCCAGACCTGCTGCGCACCTACTCCGGTCTGCTCCGCGAGGGTCGCGGTCAGCGCGTCCGGGTTGTGGCGATGGCCGAACCGGCGGCCGAGCCGGTCGCGGGCGCCCGCGCGGAGCGCTTCGGCGGCCCGCTCCCGGGCGCCGATCCGGAAGTAGAGCCGGCCGTGCCCGACCACGGTCTCCGACGAGCGGACCCGAACGGGCAGCGGTTCGACCATGATCGGTCCGAGTCGGCGGCCCTGCCAGATTCCGATCACGACCAGGGCGACGACCAGTTGGACGATGCCGATCGCCCACCACGGGGGCAGCAGGGTCGGCCGCTCGGGTTGCTCCCCAGCCCTGCCGTTCGGCCATCAACCACACCACGATGGGCTGGGAGCCGAAGACGTTCATGCCGAATGCGGCGTTGCCCTCAGTTCCCAGATGGGCATTCGACACCCCGCCGGCCACCAGGTCGACCGATCCGGTCACGCCGCCAGTGCGCAGCCAGGCGGCGCCGGTGCCCACGGGGTAGCACCGCGACGCCGGCTGGGCGCTGCTCGCATAGACCGCGCGGGCATCGTCCAGCAGGATCGCTCCGGCGCGCACGGCGGCGGGCTCCTCGCAGGCCGGATCGATCACGCCCGGCTCCGCCGTGGCGGTGCTGGCGGCCGTCCCGAACGCCCGCAGGCCGAGCAGGGTGGGCCGCAGCAGGATCAGCCGCCCGGGCCGGGTCGCCGACAGCGAGCGGGCCTCCTCCGCCCGCAGTCGGTCGGCGTTGGCCACGACCAGGGTGGTGCCCGGTCCGGACAGTTCAACGGCCCGGTCGACCTGGTTGACGGTGACGACGCGGACGCCCTCGTCGGTGAGTAGCTGGGCGAGCGCCGCGGTCCCGGCCGGCAGCACCGAGCCCGGGTCGTCGGCCCGGTTGCTCGACGCAGCGGTACTGAACAATCCGACGGTCACGGCGATCAGCAGGGCCACCACGACAACACCGACCAACCACAGCCACCGCTTCGCGAGCCGTCGCTTTCCGGCTGGCTTCGCCGACGACTCAGACTCGATTGCCTCGTCCACGCGAGCGTCGGGCTCGTGGATCGCCGCGCTCACCGGACCCCGCTCGGCTGGGGCGGCACCGGTTCCGTGGTCAGGTCGGCCGATTCGGCGGCAGCGGTGACCCGCTGGTCGATCCCGACCATGGCCTCGTAGTCACTCGCTTGGGCGGGCCGGTCGCCGTAACTCACCCCGGAGAACAGGTCGGCTCCCGCGAACAGGTCCGGACCGCAGTCCTGCAACACGCGGTTCGCCGCGATCGCGGCCTCCCAGGCGGTCCGGGCGGGTCGGACGTCGAGCACCGTACGCACCTCGAGTTCGCGGACCATCGCGCGGAACCGTTCCCGGACGGCAACCTGCCATTCCCCGGCGGCCGCCGCCGCCTCGGCGTCCGCCCGGTAGTCGGTGGCGGCCCGGGTCGAGTCCATTGCGAGTTCTTCAGCGCGTCGGGACCGCTTGGTCCAGCGCGGGACGCCGACTCTCCAGATGACCAAGCCGATCGCAGCCAGCAGGACGACGACGCCGATGACGAAACCGGGTCCGACGCCGCCGCCGCGCACTCCGCCGAGTCCGGACAAGAAGTCGGCGAAACTTTCGAGGAAGTCCAGCAGGCGGCGGAACCCGTCCTGGACCCAACCCGGGATCCCGCCGTACTTGGCTTTGGCGAGTTCGGCCAGCGCCCGCCGTTGCGCCTCGACCCGGTCGATGTCGATCGGGATGTCCATCGGGATGTGCAGGGGCACCAGGCCGGTCACGGGCGCGGCCCCGGACCCGGCGGGGCGACCGCGGGTGGCGGCCGCCAGCCCGGCGGGTACGGGGCCCAGACCGCGGGCGGGGCCGACGGCTGCGGGACGGGTACGCAGTCGAACCGCAGCGCGAGGTCGAGCGCCTCCCGACGCATCCGCAGATCGAGATAGAGCAGTACCTGTACCGCAGCGACGTAGGCCAGCAACGCCGACATGGCCACCACGACGGCGAACCCAACCACCCCGACCGTCGTCCACGGGCTGGTGAGCACCGTGAAGACGTCGATGTTGATCGAGGTGGCGAAAAGCAGCAACACCAGGTACATACCGAAGGCCAGCACCGAGATGACGGTCACGCAGATGGCGGCCGCGCCGAGGTAGACCAGCGCGACCCGCGCCAGGTTCCGCAGTCCGACCAGCCTGATCGAGCGCTCGAAGCTCGAGATCACCGTCGTCGCCTTGACCGGCTTGCCGATCCAGCCAGGCGCCCGCTGCGACTCGACGGCATAGGCCGGCACGGTGAGGGAGATGTAGCCGTACGCGCCGCTCAAGATCAACAGGCTCACCAGGTTGACGATCACGATCATCACGATGCTGGTGAATTCGTCGGTGCCGACCAGGGCGAAGACACCGAGGAGGATGTAGTAGAGGATGCCGGTCACGGTCTGGATGGCCGAGGTGGCGAGGTACTGCAGGCACGACAGGCCGAGGATCGGCCAGAACAGGGATCCGGCGGAGCGCAGTTTGAGCCGCGTCTCGGCCGGCGCGAAACCCTCGCCGAGGACGGTCTGCAGACTGACCCGGGACAAGATCGCGGTCATCCAGGAGAGGCATTGCACCAGCAACAGCAGGCCGAACAGTCCCATCAACACCGCCAGCGCGATCTGCACGCCCTCGATCGTCGTGTTGCCGAGCAGGATCCAGCCGCCGATGCCGACCAGCAGGTAGACGGCCGTGCCGCCGGCCACCACCAGCGGCAGGCCGAGCATGAGAGAGACATTGCGCCGCAGGATCAAAAAGGCCCCGTCGAGGATCTCCCCGATGGTCAGCGGTCGCAGCGGGATGAGGGCGGTCTGTCCGGCCTGGAACACGCCGGGTCGCCGTCGGGACCGGGTCGCCGAACCCGACCAGGCAGGGTGCAGTGCGGAGCGAAACGAAGCGGGCCCTCCAGACGGGCGCCGGCTTCCCTGGACGGACACCTGCGACAGTGTGCCAAAGGCGGGAGTCCAACCTGGCCCGGGCCGCATCGGTTCCCACGTCGACGTTGCCGACCCGCATAAGATGATCGGCAGGGTTGGGGTCACAGCGGCTCGTGACCGAGCGAAGGGGATCGAGGGTGTCTGAAGCCTCCAAGAGCGCAGCAGGTCGGGGCAAGGTGCTCGTGGTCGATGACGACGCCGCCCTCGCCGAGATGTTGTCTCTGGTCCTTCGCAACGAGGGGTTCGAGGCGATCTGGTGCGGGCACGGGGACAAGGCGCTCGGAGCCTTTCGTGACTCTCGGCCCGACCTGGTGCTGCTGGACGTCATGCTGCCCGGGATGAACGGGGTGGACGTCTGCCGCGAGATCCGGGCCGAGTCGGTCGTGCCCATCGTGATGCTGACCGCCAAGTCCGACACCATCGATGTCGTGGCCGGCTTGGAGGCGGGCGCCGACGACTACGTGGCGAAGCCGTTCAAGGCCAAGGAACTGGTCGCCCGGATTCGGACGCGGCTGCGCCGCACCCCGGAGGAGAGCGATCTCGAGACGCTGCGGATCGGTGATCTCACGATCAGCGTCGACGGGCACTCGGTGAAGCGGAACGGTGTGCCGATCCAGTTGACCCCGCTGGAGTTCGACCTGCTGCTCGCCCTGGCCCGCCGGCCCTGGCAGGTCTTCAGCCGCGAGGTGCTGCTGGAGGAGGTCTGGGGCTACCGGCACGCGGCCGACACCCGGCTGGTGAACGTGCACGTGCAGCGCCTCCGGTCCAAGATCGAACGCGACCCGGAGCGTCCCGAGATCGTGGTCACCGTGCGCGGCATCGGGTACAAGGCGGGCGAGATCAGCCCGTGAGCACCGGGCCCGCGCCGGCCCCGGCGTAGCAGCTAGCCGATGTCTCCCTCGATACCCATGTCGGTGTCCGGCCCCGCCGGGTACGACCGGTACTCGCCGACGCCCGTGGTGGCGATTCGGGCTCGACTGGTGGTGGCGGTCGCTGCCGCTGCGGGTGATCGCATCGGTGTTCGGCGCGTCCGTGCTGGTCCTGGTGCTCGGCGGCTTCCTGCTGATGCAGCAGGCAACCAACGGGGTGCTGGCCGGCAAGGAGGCCTCGGTCCGCAGTGAGGCCCGGCAAGCCCTCAACACCGCCCAGCAGCAGCTGATCTCCGCCGACCTCACCGGCGACCCCAACCCGGACAAGACCCTCAACGAGCTGGCGCTGCGGCTCGCCAACGAGTCCGGCGGCGGTGATCGGTTCGACGTGATCATCATCTCCCGGGGGCAGACGATCACCGGTGGCGTCGCCGCCTCCAGCATCCCGCCGGTGCTGCGGGCCCGGGTGGCGGAGAGTCCGCCCGACCGGCCCGAACTGCTGATGACGCCGACGCAGGTCTTCTACCGCGACGGAACCGAACCGGTGGCCGGGATCGCCGCGGGCTCGGGCCTGATCCTGCCGGGCACCACCGGACCGTACGAGATCTACTTCATCTTTCCGCTGACCCAGCAGGTCGTGACGCTCAACGTGCTGCAAACGGCGGTGATCACCACGGGCTCGGTCCTGGTGATCTTGCTGACCTTCATCGCCGCCATGGTGGCCCGGCAGGTCGTGACTCCGGTCCGGGCTGCCCGGCGGGCGGCGGAACGGCTGGCTTCGGGCAACCTCGACGACCGCATGCAGGTCCGCGGCCAGGACGACATCGCCCGGATGGCGGCGTCGATGAACTACATGGCCTCGGAGCTGCAGAAACAGATCAACCAGTTGGAGGACCTGTCGGCGGTCCAGCAGCGCTTCGTCTCCGACGTGTCGCACGAACTGCGGACCCCGCTGACGACCGTACGGATGGCCGCGGAGGTGCTGCACGAGGCGCGGGCGGACTTCGACCCGGTAGCCGCCCGGTCGGCTGAGCTACTGCAGAACGAACTGGACCGGTTCGAGGCCCTGCTCACCGACCTGTTGGAGATCTCCCGCTTCGATGCCGGCGCCGCGGTGCTGTCGCTCAGCGAGGTCGATCTGGCGGAACTCGTCGACCGAGTGGTCGAGGTGCACGCCGTCTTCGCCGACGCCTCCGGTTCGGAGGTCCGGGTGCACGTGGCCGGGTCCTGCCTGGCCGAGGTCGACGGCCGGCGGATCGAGCGGATCGTGCGGAACCTGCTCATCAACGCCATCGAGCACGGCGAGGGCCACCCCATCGACATCTACGTCGAGGGCGACGAGAACGCGGTGGCGGTGGCGGTCCGCGACCACGGCGTGGGCTTCCAGGCCAACCAGGCCAAGCAGGTGTTCCACCGATTCTGGCGGGCCGACCCGGCGCGGGCGCGGACGATCGGTGGCACCGGTCTGGGTCTCGCGATCTCGATGGAGGACGCGAATCTGCATCACGGCTGGCTCGGGGCTTGGGGCCGACCGGGGATGGGCGCTCAGTTCCGGTTGACCGTGCCTCGCCGCTCCGGGCAGATCCTGCAGGCTTCGCCGCTGCCGATGGTGCCGCGCGATCTGGTGGCCGCGCCGCTGCCGGCGGCCCCGGGCGAGCAGTCGCTCTCGCTCCCCGCCCCGACCGGCACCGATACCGCAAGCGCGACCCGATGAGTGGAGGCCTCCGCCGTCCGTGGGTGGTATCGGTCGTCTGGTTGGTCGCGCTCCTGGTGACGTCCGGTTGCGTGAACGTGCCAACCGCGGGTCCGGTAGAGAAGATCGCCGGGCAGCCGCCCCAGTGCACCAACTGCATCAACGTCGACGTCGCGCCGCCGGCCCTCGGGGACAGCCCGAAGGAGATCGTGGAGGGTTTCCTGCGGGCGAACTCCAATTTCCAGCCGGCCTATGCGGTGGCCCGGCAGTTCTTGAGCACCGCGGCTGCCGAGAAATGGAGCCCGGAGGCCGGGGTGCAGATCTACTCCGGGGGCCCGCAGGCGACCGGGAACCGGGTGGTGCTGTCCGGTGACCTGGTCGGGCGGCTGGCGCCGGATCGGACCTACACCCCGCAGCAGCGGCGACTCAGCATCGACTTCGGCCTCGTGCAGGAGCGGCCCGGCGAGTGGCGGATCAACACTCCGCCGCAGGGATTGCTGGTGGCAGAATTCGCCTTCGACTCGTTCTACCAGCCGTTCAGCCTGTACTTCATCGGCAGCGGCCGCAGCCTGGTGCCGAACCCGATCTACCTGCCGAACCTGCGCAACCAGGCCGGGCTGGCATCGGTGCTGATGCGGGCGCTGATCGCCGGTCCGTCGGCGTGGCTCAAACCGGCCGTCGGCACGGCGCTGCCGCCCGGGGCGGCGCTGACCGGCGACACCGTGACAATCGTTGACGGAATCGCCGAGGTGCCGCTCAACGGGGTCGTGTCGGCCCTGAACGACTCCCAGCGCAGTCTGCTCGCCGCCCAGGTCGTCTACACCTTGGGTCAGCCGCAGGTCGGTATCACCGGTGTCCGGTTCACCGTCGACGGCCAACCGTTCCGGGTGCCGGGCGGCGATCCCGACACCTATGTCGTCCGCCGCGACATCAACTTTCCGGACCTGAATCCGGTGCCGGCGATCGCCGCCGATCAGGTGTACGCGATGCGGACGCGCGGCGTGGAAGTCATCAACACCGGGGCGGCCGCGGCGGAGGCAAAGCCGATGGCTGGGCCCTTTGGCCAGGGCGCGGTCGAGGTGGAGAGCCTGGCCGTCTCACCGAGCGGCACCGACCTGGCCGCCGTCTCCGGCAGGGGCTCGATCCTGCAGACCGGCGCCACGAACGGGGGTCCGGTGACCAAGGTGTTGGCCGGAGTCGAGGGCCTGCTACGACCGCAGTACAGCCGCTTCGGTGAGATCTGGGCGGTCGGGAACCGGGGTGCCGGGCAACGGTTCTGGGTGATCGGTGGCGGCAAGCAGCTCGAGGTCGAGCCGGTGCTTCCCGGCGGGGCCCGGATCGTAGCGTTCCGGCTGGGCCCGGATGCGGCCCGCATCGCGGTGGTACTGGAGCGGGCGGGGCGGACCGAGGTGGGCCTGATGCGGATTGTCCGGTCCGAGCGGATCACCGTCGACGGGTGGCGGCCGCTGCAACTCGACCGGGCGACGACCGCGAGCCTGACCCGGTTCGCCGATGTGGGTTGGGCCGACGGCACCAACCTGTTGGTGCTCGCGGGTCCGCGGGGGACCGCGCCGCTGGCGCCCTACCGGGTCAGCGAGGACGCCTTCCAGGTCAGCGCCGAGGGTGAGGCCACCAACTGGGACGCCGTCGGCCTCACCGTCTCGGTGCAGAACCAGTCCGCCATCGTGATCGGCCGGAACGGGCAGACCTGGCGCGATGCCGGGACGCAGTGGGTGGAATACCTCGATCGGGTCCGGGCGATCGCCTTCCCCGGCTGACGGGTTGTCCACAGATCGAGCCGTGACCAGGGGTCGGCCGGGCTGTGAGCCTGGACAATGTCGATCATGGGGCGTGGGGCGGCTCACGGAGCCGGGGGCTTGCGGCAGGTCGCCGCCGCTGCGGGCGACCTGCTGCTCGGCGCCCGCTGTGCCGGCTGCGGCCGGTCCTGGTGGGGAGCCTGCCCGGACTGCCGCGCGCTGGTGACCGCCCGCCAGCCGTATCCGACGCGGCCCGATCCGGCGCCGGACGGGTACCCGCCGACGGTCACCGCAGGACCGTACGACGACGTGCTACGCGGCCTGATCACCGCCCACAAGGAGGAACAGGCGCTGCAACTCACGCGGCTGCTCGGCCGATTGCTGGCGGGCAGTGTTGCCGAACTGGCTGCCCTCGCCGGACTCGACCGCACCGCGCCGCTGATTCTGGTCCCGGTGCCCTCCGCGCAGGCGGCGCTGCGTCGCCGGGGCTTCGACGCGACCGATGCCCTCGCTCGGAGTGCGGCCCGCCTGCTGCGGTCCCGCCATCCGCGGTTGCGGGTGGTCGACGCGCTGGCACAACGTCGCGGCCGGCGCGACCAGGCCGGCCTCGACGCGGCCGAGCGGGCGGCCAACCTGCGCGGTGGACTGCGGCCGAGTCGCCATCCCGGGCGGCGGCTCGGGCGGGAGGCGTACGTGATCGTGATCGACGACCTGGTGACGACGGGCGCGTCGCTGAGCGAGGCGGCCCGGGTGTTGCGGTCGGGTGGAGTGCCCCTGCTCGGCGCGGCCACGGTGGCCGCGACCCAGCGACGGCGGGGGCTGAGAACTGGGTGAAGGATCCGTGGTTGCCGTAGTAATCGAGGAGTCGGAGGACTAGCGTCACAACATGGCGCCCTCGCCGAGCGAACTGGTCGATATTTGGCCGGAACCCGGCCCGGCGCCGTTTTGATCGAGGTTGCGGTCAAGCCCATGTTCCCTAGCTCTGGAGGGCAGTGATGGATGTTGTCGTCAAAGCCCGGCACTGCACGGTGTCGGATCAGTTCCGTAGCTACGTCGACGAGAAGATCACCCGGTTGGCGAAACTGGACGACCGCGCGATCCGGGTCGAGGTAGAGGTCACGGCCGAGCGGAACAAGCGACAACACGATCAGGCCAGTCGGGTCGAGATCACCCTGCGCAGCAAGGGCCCAGTCGTGCGCGCGGAAGCGGCGGCGGAGGACAAGGCGGCCGCCTTCGACCTGGCGTTGGACCGGTTGATGGCCCAGTTACGCAAGGCTGCGGATCGCAAGCGGGTCCACCACGGGTCGCGGACGCCGATGTCGCTGCATGCCGCCGCGGCCGAGCAGCCGGCCGCCGACCAACCGGCCGCCTCCCTGAACGGGACGTCTCGGCACCAGGTCGCCGGGATGGAGGTGGTGGGCGACGGCCCGCTCGTCGTGCGGGAGAAGACCCACGCCGCCACCCCGATGACGCTCGACCAGGCCCTGTACGAGATGGAACTCGTCGGCCACGACTTCTTCCTCTTCATGGACTCCGAACATGGCGGCGCGCCGAGCGTTGTGTACCGCCGGCAGGCCTACGACTACGGCGTCATCCGACTCGAGGCCTCTTCCGTCAGCGTCTGACGGTCGGCCGTCGACAACCTGAACGAATCGGCTTGGACTACCAAGCCACGTCGTTCGGGTTGTCCACGGTTAGGCCCGAATACTGTCGGAGGCGGCCACTACCGTGACGAACATGTCGGTAGCTGTGACGACCCGCCGCCCGCGGGAGCGGCTCAGTCGGGCCCAGGCGCGGCGGGTGGCGCTGGCCGCCCAGGGTTTCGGGCGGCCCAGGCCGGATCGCGTCCCCACGATGCGCGATCTGCAGAGCGTGATCACCCGGCTCGGCCAGTTCCAGATCGACTCGATCAACGTCGTCACCCGCGCCCACTTCATGCCGGCGTTCTCCCGGCTGGGACCGTACGACGTCGGCCTGCTGGAGCGGGCCGCGCACCGGGCGCCGCGCCGGGTGTTCGAGTACTGGGGTCACGCGGCCAGCCTCATCGACGTGCAGCTGCAGCCCGCGATGCGGTTCCGGATGCAGGCCGGCGCCCACATCTGGGGCGGCGTCGAGCGGGTGGCCCGCGACAATCCGGCGTTGGTGGAGGAGGTGCGCGCTCAGGTCGCCGCTCGCGGACCGATCAGTTCCCGCCAGCTCGAGATCGACGAGGTCCGCGACCGCAGCAACTGGGGCTGGAACTGGTCGAGTGTGAAGACCGTGTTGGAGTGGCTGTTCTACCTCGGCGAGGTGACGTCGGCGTACCGGAACGCGCAGTTCGAGCGCGTCTACGACCTGCCGGAGCGAGTGCTGCCCCGCGCGGTGCTCGAGCAGCCGACGCCGAGTCCGGAGGAGTCGGTCCGCGAACTCGTCCGGCGCGCCGGCGCGGCGCTCGGGGTGGCCAGCGAGTTCTGCCTGCGGGACTACTTCCGGACCGGGCCGGACGCCACGCGATCTGCCATCGCCGATCTGGTCGAGACGGGGGAACTGGTGCCGGTCCGGATCGAGGGCTGGGAGAACAAGGCGACCTATCTGTGGCACGATGCCCGGCACCCGCGGTCGGTCGAGGCCCGGGCGCTGCTCAGCCCGTTCGACTCGATGGTCTTCGAGCGAGCCCGGCTGGAGAAGCTGTTCGGCTTCAACTACCGGATCGAGATCTACGTACCGGAGCCCAGGCGGGTGTACGGCTACTACGTCTACCCGTTCCTGCTCGGGGATCGGTTCGTCGCCCGGGTCGACCTCAAGGCCGACCGCTCGGCGGATGTGCTCCGGGTCAATGCCGCTTGGCTGGAGCACGCGCCCGGGATCGAGCCGGGAGAGGTGGCGGCGAATCTGGCCGTCGAGTTGGCTCGGATGGCCAGCTGGCTCGGGCTGTCCGGCGTCCAGGTGCTCCCGCGCGGCGATCTCGCGCCGGTGCTGTCCGCGGTCGCATGACCGGCGTTGGTCGCTGGCCTACGATGGGGAGGCGCGCCAGGCCACTGCCGCGGCGTGCCCACCCGTTCGCGTGCCAGCGGACGACGACTAGGTAAGGGAGCCAGTTCTCGTGGCTTTGATGGACAGGCTGCTGCGGTTCGGCGAGGGCAAGATCCTCAAGCAGCTCAAGGGCATCACCAAACAGGTCAACTCGATCGAAGAGGACTTCGTCGCCATGAGCGACGACGAGCTCATCGGTCAGACCGCCGACTTCAAGGCTCGCTTTGAGAAGGGCGAGACGCTGGAGTCGCTGCTCCCCGAGGCGTTTGCCACCGTGCGCGAGGCCACCAAGCGGGTCCTGGACAAGCGACACTACGACGTCCAGATCATGGGCGGTGCGGCGCTGCACCTCGGCAACATCGCCGAGATGAAGACCGGTGAGGGCAAGACCCAGGTGGCCCTCTTGCCCTGCTACCTCAACGCGCTCACGGGTCGCGGTGTCCACGTCGTCACGGTGAACGACTACCTGGCCAAGCGGGACTCGGAGTGGATGGGCCGGGTGCACCACTTCCTCGGGCTCGACGTCGGCGCGATCCTCAGCCAGATGTCGCCGGCGGAGCGGCGGGTGGCGTACAACGCCGACATCACCTACGGCACCAACAACGAGTTCGGCTTCGACTACCTGCGCGACAACATGGCGCTCGCCTTGGAGGACTGCGTCCAGCGCGAGCACAACTTCGCGATCGTGGACGAGGTCGACTCCATCCTGGTCGACGAGGCCCGGACGCCGCTGATCATCTCCGGTCCGGCCGAGGACTCCCACGCCTGGTACCCGACGTTCGCCAAGCTCGTCGACCGGTTGCAGCGGGACCAGCACTACGAGGTCGACGAGAAGAAGAAGACCGTCGCGATCCTGGAGCACGGCATCGATGTCGTCGAGGATCGGCTGGGCATCGACAACCTGTACGAATCGGCGAACACCCCGCTGATCTCGTATCTGAACAACGCCATCAAGGCCAAGGAACTCTTCAAGCTCGACCGCGACTACGTCAACCTGGACGGCGAGATCCTGATCGTCGACGAGCACACCGGCCGCACGCTGATCGGCCGCCGCTACAACGAGGGTCTGCACCAGGCCATCGAGGCCAAGGAGAAGGTGCAGATCCGCGAGGAGTACCAGACCCTCGCCACCATCACGCTGCAGAACTACTTCCGGATGTACGAGAAGCTGTCCGGGATGACCGGCACGGCCATGACCGAGGCCAGCGAGTTCCAGAAGATCTACGGCCTCGGCGTGGTCCCGATCCCGACCAACATGGACATGATCCGCGCCGACCAGCGCGACCTGATCTACCGCACCGAGGAGGCGAAGTTCGCCGCGGTGGTCGAGGACGTCAAGGAGCGGCACGAGAAAGGTCAGCCGGTGCTGATCGGCACCGCCTCGGTGGCCAAGAGCGAGATCTTGTCCAAGATGCTCAAGCAGGCGGGCGTCCGGCACGAGGTGCTGAACGCCAAGCAACATGAGCGCGAGGCCGCGATCATCGCCATGGCCGGCGCCAAGGCCGCCGTCACGGTGGCCACCAACATGGCGGGCCGTGGCACCGACATCATTCTCGGCGGCAACCCCGAGTTCCTCGCCGACAAGAAGCTGCACGACTCCGGCATCGACGCACTGGAGCAGTCGGAGGAGTACGAGCAGCAGTACCCGGAGCTGCTCAAGGAGTTCGAGGAGATGACCGCCACCGAGCACAAGGAGGTCGTCAAGCTCGGCGGCCTGTACGTGGTCGGCTCGGAGCGGCACGAGTCACGCCGGATCGACAACCAGCTTCGCGGCCGCTCGGGCCGCCAAGGCGACCCTGGCGAGAGCCGCTTTTACCTCTCCCTCGGCGACGACCTGATGCGGCTGTTCAAGTCCGACATCGTCGAGTGGGTGCTGCAGGCGCTCAAGGTGCCCGACGACCAGCCGATCGAGAACAAGCGGGTCTCCTCCTCGATCGCCAGCGCCCAGGGACAGGTCGAGGCGCAGAACTTCGAGATCCGCAAGAACATCCTCAAGTACGACGATGTGATGAACCGCCAGCGGCACGCCATTTACGGCGACCGGCGCAAGGTGCTCGAGGGGGCCGACGTCGAGCAGCAACTCCGCACCGCGGTCGAGACGGTGGTCCGGCAGTACGTCTCCGGTGCCACCGAGGGGTTCGCCGAGGACTGGGACCTCGAGCAGCTCTGGACCACGATGAACACCCTGTACCCGGTGGGCCTGAAGCGCGCGGACTACGAGGAGCGTGACGATCTCGACCCCGGCCAGTTGGCCGACGACTTCGTCGCCGACGCCGAAGCCGCGTACGACAAGCGCGAAGAGGCCCTTGGTGCTGAGGTGATGCGCGAATTGGAGCGGCGGGTGCTGCTCACCGTGCTGGACCGGAAGTGGCGCGAGCACCTGTACGAGATGGACTACCTCCGCGAGGGCATCGGCCTGCGGGCCATGGCGCAGCGCGATCCGCTGGTGGAGTACCAGCGGGAAGGCGGCGACATGTTCAACGCCATGATGGAGGCGTTCATGGAGGAGGTCGTCGGCTTCGTCTTCCATCTGGAAGTGGAGGTCGAGCGGGCTCCGAGCGTAGGGGTCGTCACCGACGGGGCGGGCGCGCCGCTCACGATCGGCGTGAACGGCAGCAGCAACGGCAGTGCGAACGGAGAGTCGCCGGCCGAGTCGACCGCGGAGCGGCGCAACGGGCGGCGGGCCTCACGGCTGATCGAGTCCGGGCCTGACCCGGACGGTCCCGGTGTGGACGCCCACGTGGTGGAGGATCCGCGCGTGCATGAGGAGGCCGACGCCGAATCCGACGACGAGTTCGAGCCCGAGGAGCCGGCGGTCGAGGCCGACACCGCGTTCCACCGGCCCCAGGTCAGGGCCAAGGGACTGAGCGGCAGCTCGCCGCGGGCGATGGCGTACTCGGCCCCGGGAGAGGACGGATCGGCCACGACGACGCGGACCGCCGGGGACAAGGACGACTATGCCGGCGTGGGCCGCAATGCCCCCTGCCCGTGCGGGTCGGGCAAGAAGTTCAAGCTGTGTCACGGGCGGGCCGGAGCCCGGTGACCAGACCAGGCGCCTCCGGCCGCGCCAGCGCCGTACACAGCCAGCGCTGACCGTACGCCTCCAATCGGACCGCAAGCACCATCGACCCTAGGCCGACCCGCACAACCATCGCCGCCTCCACCGAGATCGCCGTCGGGCACTGGACTCGGACCGAGACGACCCTGACCGGGGGTGCGGCCGCCGGCCCACCGGCCCGGGTCCGGGCGAGCCGGTGCAGCGCACAGCGCAGATCGGCCAGCACGCTTGCGGCCAGCCAGGTCTCCAGCTGCCTGACCGGGCGGGCACCGACCAGCGCCTGGCCGACAGCCAGTCCGAGGACGGCCGCCCAACCGGCGGGGTCGGGCAGGCCGAGGGCGGGTCGAAGCGAGCCCGGTCCGGTGTCGGCGTGGACCCGGACGCCACGTGGGCGAGGCGGTGCGGTCGCGTCGTCGAGCAACTCCTGCAACGCATCCAGCAGGGACGGCTGGTCGCGCCCCGACGCTGTCTCGCCGACCGCGGTGCCCGAGGCGCCCCAACGCTGGGCCGGCGGCCGACTCTCCGGCACCGTCCGCAGCAGCGGGGGTCCCACCCTGACCTCGAGCACGCCCATAGCCCCACTGTGGGTCACCGAGCGCGGCCGCCGCTAGGCCCGCGAGGCCGATCTGTGGACAACCTGCAGATCGGACAACACTGCGTCTTGCGCGGATCAGACCATCAGGTTCGACTGGATGCTGTAGTGCGCGGAGCGGTAGATGTGGCGGCCGAATTCGACGAACTGCCCGGTGTCGTCGTACGCGATCCGGTCGACGGTCAGGCAGGCAGCCGGGGTCTCCTCGTCCAGCCAGGCCGCCTCCTCCGCGGTCAGCATCCGGGCCGAGATCCGCTGGTGCGCGATCTTGAGGTTGACCCCGAGCGCGCGCAGGCAGCCGTACAGACTCCGGCGACTCAGCTCCTCCTCCGTCACCTCGAAGCGGGCGGGCAAGAAGTTGGTGAGCACGGCCAGCGGGATATCGTCGGCGAGCCGGAGCCGGCGGATCTTGATGAAGTCGGTCCGGGTCACCTCTGTCGAATCGAGCGCCTCGGCGACTTCGGGATCGAGCGGACCGATGCTGTAGGCGAGCACCTGCGTGCTCGGGGTCCGGCCCGCCTTGATCAGGTCATCGTTCAGGCTCGTCAGCCGCTCGTCCCGGCTGAACTGGGATCGCACGACCTGGGTGCCGACGCCGCGCTTGCGTACCAGCAGACCTTTCTTCACCAGCTCCTGGATGGCTTGGCGGGCCGTCGGACGGGAGAGCCCCAGCCGCATGGTGAGCGACAGCTCGTTCTCGAGCCGGTCGCCGGGGGCCAGCGCTCCGGAGTGGATCGCGTTCTCGATCGCCTGGGCGAGTTGGTAGTACAGCGGCACGGGGGAGTTCCGGTCGACGCTGAAATCCAGCTCGCGGGCGGCGGCCGCCGGCTCAGTCATAGGATCATGCTAGATCCGAATGTACGGACATGCAGAAAATCGACTCGAGGCGAGAGGATCTGCTCATGAACCACGTGTACGGGATCAGCGAGATCGTCGGTACGTCCACCGAGGGTCTGGACGACGCCATCAGGAACGGGGTCGCCCGCGCGGCGGCCACAGTGCGGGACCTGGACTGGTTCGAGGTCACCGAGATCCGCGGCCACCTCGAGGACGGGCAGATCGAGCATTTCCAGGTCGGGCTGAAGATCGGGTTCCGCCTGGAGGATCCGCAGGCGTCTTCCTAGAGGCTGCTCGTGCGTCTCAGATGCTTAAGACCGGCTTCTTCCTCCTCGGTCGTCGGCGCCGTCGTTGGTCATGCAACTCGGCCCTATCGTCGGAGGCGCCGACTCCTCGTCGTGCAGAATCCGGCCGCATCTGAGACACACGACACTCGCAGCCTGGTGCAAGGTCGCTCCGGATCGTGCCCTGAGCTTGTCGAAGGGCCTGTTCAGCTGGGGCGCTGCTGGAGCGTCAGGGCGAGAACAGCAACAGCAGGCCGGCGCAGGTGTAGCACACCATGACCACGAGCATCGGCCACTGGCCGGCGAGGGCGTGCTCGCGGGGCAGCAGCGAGACCGCCTTCTCGTGCGCGACGACGATGCCGAGGATGTGGCCCGTCAGGATGGCCCCCACCTGGATCACTGCGATCAGCGTCGGGTAGGCGAAGATGCCGTCGGCCACCCCGCGCTCGGCGGTGCCGAACACGTTCCAGCCGAGCCCCAGGGGATCCGACATCCCGAGGCCGGTCCGCTGGCCCTCCACGATCAGCAGTGTGAGGTAGTGGGCGATCGCGTACCCGATGACGATGGGCACCAGCGACCCGCCCAGCATCCGCGGCAGGCCCGCCGCCCGGAGGCCACGGTCGGCGTCGGCGTAGCGAGCAGTCCAAGCGGCCGCCGCGCAGAACGTGCCGAACACGATGGCGATCAGCACCAACAGCCCGCCGGTCTCCCAGACCACCGGACTGACATCGGAGCCCTGGACGGTGGAGATCCACCAACTCGTGTTGGCGAAACTGTCGTACGCCGTGCTGCCCAGCAGGACCGCCACCACGGCTGCGATACCCGGCGGCGGTGACCACGCGGACACTCCGGCCAGCGGGTTCACCAGACGCAGCTGACCATCGACCCGGCGCCAAGGCGAGAGTTGCGCCACCGTGGACGCGTACGCCTCGAACGGGTCCGCGGCGCCGATCCAGCGGCGCCCGAAGATCACGGCACCGAGCACCAGCAGCACCAACCACGCGAGCACCCACACCCGCAGGACGGCCAGTGTGGTCCGGTCGGGCTGCACCAGTTCCAACCAGGCGAACGCGAACAGCCCGACCGCCGCGGGCCAGACGCCCAGCCGCGAAGGCAGTTTGAGCAGGCCCTCGTCCGGATCGATCCGGGCGATCCGAGTCAGCGCGCCGTGGATGGTGCGCAACGGGTTGGTGGCCCGCCAGATCTGCCCGAACAGCAGCGACACCGGGACGAGTCCGACCCAGACCCAGACGAAGACGAACCCGAACACCGGGTTGGTCAGCCGATCCTGGCCGCCGAGCATGGCCAGCCCCACCCAGCCGAACAGGACCAGTACCAGCAGCGAAGCCACAGTCCGGACGCCGCGGTGGTCGACGATGCGCTGGACAACCGGCACGGCCCGGCCGCCCACGGACGTGAACCGCGGCTGCCGCCAGGCGAACAAGAGCACGACGAAGGAGACGACCAACGCCACCGCGGCGCCGGCGACGACGAAGGAGAACGGCAACGGCAGATCGTGCCGCGACGCGATCCCGTGCAGCGGCATCAAGGCCATGCTCGTCATCGGCCGCTCGTCATCGGCGTTGCGGAATGGTGCTCACCGAACGTTGAGGATGACGATGATCTTCTCGAGGTGATGGGACTCGACATCGAAGCTACCGGAGTCCTTCATGGTGAACTGTCCTCGGGCGGGCTGGCCGGCCTTGACCTCCAGGCTGTAGCCGTCGCCGCTCCCGATGTGGGCATGGATCTCGTCGTCTTCGTCACTGGTCACGTTGAGGACCACCGTCGTCCCGAGCGCGACGTCGAGCTTCTTGCCGCTCGGATCGACCTTGCCGTCCTTGATGGTGACGTCGATCTCGATTCGGTCGGCGGCCGGCGGCTGGGTGCTGGGCGAGGTGACGGGCTTGCGGGGCGAGGCCGTCGGGGACGCACTCGGCGCGCTGCTGGACGGACCTGGGGTTTCGGGGGAGGCGGACGGACCGGCCGCCGGAGCGGCGCTGCAGGCCGCCAGCGCCGCGGCCAGGACGACGGCCAGGACGGCGGCCAGGACGGCGGCCGATGCTTCCAGTCGCAGCCGCAGCCTCGTACTCCTGATCACCGCACAACCTTCCGTCTCGCCGACCGCCTCGCGCCACTGCGCCGCGCTCTCCGTCACCACAGATGGGCACGAACCGCGGGGCCGGGTCGTTCCCGTGACGACCGGACGGCTGCGATCCATGCGGTAGTACGGTAGACGCGCCGCCGACCCGGGGTCGGTCCGGGAGTCGGCAGGGGCGGTCGCACCGGATTCGGGAGGACATGTTGCCGCAACGACTGACGCCGCTCGAGGTGTCGTTGTTGGTGCTGGACACCGCGCACACGCCCGCCCACATCGGCACCGTCGACATCTTCGACGCCGGCCCGGACGGCTGGGACTACGAGCGACTGCTCGGTCTGATCCGGGAGCGGATCTCCTACGTGCCGCGCTACCGGCAACGGATCCGCGGGGTCCCCGCCCGGCTGGCTGGTCCGGTCTGGGTGGACGACGAGAACTTCGACCTGACCTACCACGTCCGGCGCTCGGCGCTGCCTCGGCCCGGCACGATGGAGCAATTGCGGGAGTTCGTCGGCCGGGTCATCAGTCGCCGGCTCGACCGCTCCCGGCCGCTCTGGGAGATGTACGTGGTCGAGGGCCTGGAGCCCCACCGGTTCGCCCTGGTCACGAAGTCCCATCTCAGCCTGGTCGACGGGATCGACACCGTGGAGATCGGGCAGGTCCTGTTCGACAACGACCTCCTCGGCGAAGGGTCCTCGGAAGCAAATCAGGCCTGGCATCCGGCGCCCGAGCCCACCGACGTCGAACTCGTCGTGGGTGCGCTCTGGGAGAGTGCGCAGGATCCGGTCCAGGCGGTCCAGAACGTCCGTGGCGTCCTGACCGGCGCCCTCGGCGTGGCGGTGGCCGTCGGCGAGGTGGTCGGCGGGGTCGGGGGCGCGCTCGGAGAACTGGCCGGGGATGCGCTCCGGGGCGGCCGGCCGCGCGCGCGGACCGCGGTCAACGGCCCGGTGTCGGAGCAGCGCCGGGTCGAGACGCTGTCCATCCCACTCGGTGATCTCAAGGCCATCCGCGATGAGCACCACCACACCGTCAACGACGTGATCCTGGCCGTCCTCACCGGCGCGCTGCGGGCCTGGCTGCTGACCCGGGGGGAGTCGGTCTCGCCGAGCAGTGGCCTGATCGCGCTGGTGCCGATGAGTGTCACCGAGGACGACGGTGAGCCGACCTCGCTCGGCAGCCAGGTGGCCCCGCACCTGCAGGCGCTGCCGATCGGCGAGCCGAGCGCGCTGATGCGGCTGCACCAGGTCGCGTACGGGACCCAGGCCCACAAGGACACCGGCCGCGCGGTCGGGGCCCGGACCCTGTCCGACATCGCCGGCTTCGCTCCCACCACGCTGCACGCGCTGGGGATGCGGGTCTCCAGCGACGTGATGCGCAGGCAGCACGACATCGTGATCACCAACGTGCCGGGTCCGCAGCAGCCGGTGTACGCGGCCGGGCGAGGAGCTGGTGGCCAGCTACCCGGTGCTCCCGCTGGAGCCCGGTCACCTGCTCGCGATCGGGGTCACGTCGTACCACGGGGAGGTCTTCGTCGGTCTGACCGGCGACCGGGATGCGTTGAGCGACCTCGACGTTCTCGCCAACTGCGTCCGAGACGCGGTCGAGGAGCTGCGCGACACGACTGCGCGGCGGGGCGGGTTCCGGCAGCCGACCCGCAAGGCCTCCGCCGCCGCGAAGCGGGCCGCGGCGAAGAAGGCGGCCGCACGCGAAGACGCGGTACGCCGGGCCGCAGGCCAGCGGCGGGCGGCCGTGCGCCATCTCGCCAGTCGCGCGGCCGAGCTGCGGATCGCCGCCCAACAGGCTGCCAAGGACGCCGTGACGCCGCCCCCCGCGCCGGCGAAGAAGACCGCGACGGCGAAGAAGACGACGACGGCGAAGAAGACGGCGGCGAAGAAGACACGCGGCGAAGAAGACGACGCGGCGAAGAAGACACGCCGGCGGCGAAGAAGACGACGACGGCGAAGAAGACCGACAGCGAAAAAGGCGCCTGCGGCGAAGAAGGCGTCCGCCGGGCGACTCACCGTGAGTCGTCTGGTCTACCTGCCCACCGGCGTCGCGCTGGCCACCGCCCTGCGAGAGCGGCGGCGCGGGCGGTCCCGTGGCTCGGGTTCACGGTCAGCGCGGGGTTGCGCGAGTCAGCTCGCCGACGGGACCGAGCACCCCAAGCGACGAAGAATGCGAGTACGCAGCCCTGAACGCCGCGGCCCTGGCCCACTCTGTCGGACCCCCGAGCGGTCGACCCCCGGCTCGTGCTGGCGGCGGAGGTTGACGAAGCGCAGATGAGTGATCTCGACTCCGCCGGACCTGGTACGACGACCGTGACCGACCTGCGCTGGCGGCAGGTGACGGCGGTGTTCGCCGACGAGGACGCGGCGGCGGACGCGGTCGCCGCCGCCCGAGCGGCGCTCCGGGAGCGGCCGGGATCCATCCGTTGGCCGTGGCGGAGGTGGCAGCTGCTGCACGAGCAGTACGACCTGCTCTGGTTCGCTCCCGAGGAACTCGACCCTCCTGTCCTGAGCTTGTCGGAGGGTTCGGGCACACTTGTCCTCATGCCTCGCTCAATCTGGAAGGGCGCCATCTCCTTCGGCCTGGTGACGATCCCGGTGAAACTCTTCTCGGCCACCGAGGAGAAGGACATCAGTTTCCGCCAGGTCCATCCCGAGGACGGCGGCCGGATCAAGTACAAGCGGACCTGCGAGAAGTGCGGCAAGGAGATCCCGTACGCGGAGATCGCCAAGGGGTACGAGATGCCCGACGGCCGGATGGTGATCTTGGAGGCCGAGGACTTCGAGCAGCTGCCGTTGGCCACCACGAAGGCGGTGGAGGTCGTCCAGTTCGTCGCGGAGGACGACGTCGATCCGACGTACTTCGCGAAGACCTACTTCCTGCAGGCCGACGGGCCGGGGGTGAAGCCGTACGTGCTGCTGCGCGACGCCCTGATCAAGAGCGGGCAGTCCGCGGTGGTGAAGGTCGCGCTGCGATCCCGCGAGGCGCTGGCGCTGATCCGCCCGGTGGACGGCGTGCTGCGGCTGCACACCATGCTGTGGCCAGACGAGTTGCGGGACGGGTCCTTCGCCGCGCCGCCGGAGGAGGTCAAGGTCTCCGACGCCGAGGTGACCATGGCGCAGTCCTTCATCGAAGCGTTGTCGGGCGACTTCCACCCCGGAGGAGTTCACCGACTCCTACCGGGAGGCCCTGGAGACGCTGGTCCAGTCCAAGGCCGAGGGGGTACCGCTCGCCGAGGAGCCCGAGGCGCCGAAGGAGGCCGAGGTCGTCGACCTCGTCGCCGCCCTCCGCGCCTCCGTCGAGGCGGCGAAGAAGCGCCGCGCCGAAGCCGAGAAGACCTCCGCCGCGACTGGTTAGTCCGGTTCGCGGTCGACTAGCCTCAGCCGGGTGGATGCCATCACCTCCGTACCGACGCCGGTCAACGAACCCGTCAAGACCTACGCCCCGGGGAGTGCGGAGCGGGCCACCCTCGAGGCGCGGCTGAAGGAGCTGGCCGGCGCCGAGCCGGTCGAGTTGACCAGTGCGATCGGCGACCGGCAGGAGCTGGGTGGCGGGGAACCGTTCGACGTCACCATGCCGTCCGACCACGCGCACGTCCTGGGTCGCGCGACCAACCACCACGACCCGCCGAGGCCGAGGCTGCGGTCGAGGCCGCGGTGGCCGCCGCTCCCGGATGGGCGGCGATGGACTTCGACGATCGGGCGGCTATCTTCCTTCGCGCCGCGGACCTGCTGGCCGGGCCGTGGCGCGACACCCTCAACGCCGCCACGATGCTCGGCCAGGCCAAGACCGTCCAGCAGGCCGAGATCGACGCGGCGTGTGAGCTGATCGACTTCTGGCGGTTCAACGTCGCGTTCGCCCGTGACCTGCTGGAAAACCAGCCGATCTCCTCGCCCGGGGTCTGGAACCGAACCGACTATCGGCCGCTGGACGGCTTCGTCTACGCGGTCACCCCGTTCAACTTCACCGCTATCGCGGCCAACCTGCCGTCCGCCCCCGCCCTGCTGGGCAATCCGGTGATCTGGAAGCCCAGTCCGACCCAGCAGTTCGCAGCCCACTTCACGTACGAGTTGCTGCTCGCCGCCGGCCTCCCGCCGGGCGTGATCACCATGCTGCCCGGAGACGGGATCGCCGTGTCCGACGTGGTCCTGCAGCATCCCAGCCTGGCTGGGATCCATTTCACCGGCTCGACCGCGACGTTCCAGCACCTGTGGCATGAGGTGGGCACCAACCTGAGTCGCTATCGGGGCTACCCGCGCCTGGTGGGGGAGACCGGAGGCAAAGACTTCGTGCTCGCGCACCCGAGTGCCGACCCGGACGTGCTACGGACCGCGCTGATCCGGGGCTCGTTCGAGTACTCGGGCCAGAAGTGCTCGGCGTCGTCCCGAGCGTATGTGCCGCGCCGGCTGTGGGACCTGATCCGCGACGACCTGATCACCCAGACCGATGCGCTCGCGGTCGGCGACGTGCGCGACTTCGGGAACTTCACCTCCGCGGTGATCGACCGCCGCGCGTTCACCAAGCACCGCGACGCGATCGCCCGGGCGCAGGCGTCCAGTGCGACCGAGGTCGTGGCCGGCGGACGGACCGAAGACGGCGAGGGCTGGTACGTGCGACCCACGATCATCACCAGCACCGATCCGCGCGACGAGGTGCTCACCACCGAGTACTTCGGTCCGATCCTCGGCGTGTACGTCTACGACGACAACGGCTTCGACGACATGCTCATGGAGGTCGACGCCGCGACCCCGTACGGGCTGACTGGCGCCGTGCTGGCCGAGGACCGGGCCGCGCTGGCCCAGGCGTCGGCGGCGCTCCGGTTCGCGGCGGGCAACTTCTACCTCAACGACAAGCCGACCGGCGCGGTGGTGGGCCAGCAGCCCTTCGGCGGCGCCCGCGCCTCCGGTACCAACGACAAGGCCGGATCGCTATGGAACCTGATCCGCTGGACGAGCCCCCGCTCGATCAAGGAGACCCTGGTCCCCCCCAAGACCCACGGCTACCCGCACCAGGGCTGACCGCTCCGGCCTCTCCGGGCGATCCGCTCGAGTTTGGCTGATCTGCACTGGGTGGGCATAGAGCGGATCGGTGAAACCCGAGCGGATCGGGGTTTGAGCGGGGGGAACTCGAGCGGCTGTACGCGTGGGCGAGGGTCCTCGAGCGGCTACTCGAGTTCAGGCTGCGAGTGTCGGGTGTCTCGAACGCGGCCCGGTTCTGCACGACGAAGTGTCGGCGCCGCTGGCGGTGAGATGACTCGGCTGATCAACTACGGCGTCGACGCTGAGGAGGAAGAAGCGGGTCTGGAGCGTTCGAGACGCACGAGCAGCCTACAAATAGTCAGTGCGGATCGATCACGCCCGCCGCGACGGTGCGGTTGGTGGACTCGTCGACCAGGATGAACGACCCGGTGGCGCGGTTGCTCGTGTAGTTGTCGGTGAAGAACGGGACCGTGGTGCGTAACAGCACCCGGCCGATCTCGTTCAGACTCAGCTGAGTCGCGTCCTCGTCGCGGTGCAGGGTATTGACGTCGATCCGGTAGCGGACATCGCGGACCAGGGCGCGGCCCCAGCGGGTGGTGTGTTTGATCGCGTACTTCCGGCCGGCCTGCAACACGCTCGACTCGTCCATCCAGCAGATCTTCGCGTCGATCTCCTGGGTGGTGTCGGGCACATTGTGCGGGCGACAGAGCATGTCGCCGCGGCTGATGTCGATGTCGTCGGCGAGCAGCAAGGTGGCCGAGGTCTGCGGGACGATCTCGGTCGCCGGTCCGTCGGGGGTGTCGATGCCGGTGATCGTCGAGGTCAGCCCGCTCGGCAGGGCCATCACCGGGTCCCCGATCCGGATCAGGCCGGAGGCGACCTGTCCGGCGTATCCCCGGTAGTCGGGGTGGCTGCTGGTCTGGGGGCGGATGACGTACTGAACGGGAAAACGGACGTCGACGAGGTTCCGGTCGGAGGCGACGTGGAGGTTTTCGAGGCGGTTGAGGACGGGGCCGCCGGTGTACCAGGGCATCCGCGTGGAGGGGTCGACGACATTGTCGCCGTGCAGCGCCGAGATGGGGATGAAGGTCAGATCGCTGACGCGGAGTCGGGCGGCGAAATCGGTGAACTCGTCGTGGATCCGGTCGAACACGTCCTGGGAGTAGTCGACGAGGTCCATCTTGTTGACGCAGAGCACGAGGTGCGGGACGCCGAGCAGGGTGGTGAGGAAGGAGTGGCGGCGGGATTGTTCGGTGATCCCGTTGCGAGCGTCGACGACGATGAGTGCGATGTCGGCGTTGGATGCCCCGGTGACCATGTTCCGGGTGTACTGGATGTGACCAGGGGTGTCGGCGAGGATGAACTTGCGGCGGGGGGTGGAGAAGTAGCGGTAGGCGACGTCGATGGTGATGCCCTGTTCGCGTTCGGCCCGGAGGCCGTCGGTGAGCAATGAGAGGTCGGTGTAGTCGTTGCCGCGGCGCTTGGAGGTCGCCTCCACCGACGCCAACTGGTCGCTGAACAAGGCCTTGGAATCGAACAACAGCCGGCCGATCAACGTCGACTTCCCGTCATCGACCGACCCAGCGGTCGCGATCCGAGTCAGATCCGCCCGGTCATGATCGCTCATCAGAAGTAGCCCTCCTTCTTGCGGTCTTCCATGGCTGTGTCGGACACCTTGTCGTCGCCGCGGGTGGCGCCGCGTTCGGTGAGTCGGGTGGCTTCGATTTCGGCGATGATGTCGGCGATGCTGGCCGCCTCCGAGGGCACGCAGGCGGTGAGGTTCGCGTCGCCGACGGTGCGGTAGCGCACCGTCACGGTCTGGACCTCGTCAATGTCGCGGGCGGGGGTGAACTCGTTGACGGCGTACAACATGCCACCGCGTTCGATCACGGGCCGTTCGGCGGCGAAGTACAACTCCGGGAGCGGGATGTCGCGGAGTTGGATGTAGCGCCAGATGTCGAGTTCGGTCCAGTTCGACAACGGGAACACTCGCATCTGTTCTCCGGGGAAGATCCGGCCGTTGTACAGGTTCCAGATCTCGGGGCGCTGGTTCTTCGGATCCCACTGCCCGAAACCGTCCCGGAACGAGAAGATCCGCTCCTTCGCCCGGGCCTTCTCCTCGTCGCGGCGGGCGCCGCCGAACAGCGCGTCGAATCCGTGCTCCTCCACCGCCGCGAGCAGCACCGGGGATTGGATCCGGTTCCGCGACCCGTTCGGTTCTTCCCGCACCAGCCCGGCCGCTATCGCGTCCGGCACCGACGCCACCACCAACTCGGCCCCGAGCTTGTCCACCCACGCATCCCGGAACGTGAGGATCTCGGGAAAGTTCAATCCGGTGTCCACATGCATCACCGGGAACGGCAGCCGCGCGGGCGCGAACGCCTGCGCCGCCAGATGCAACAGCACCGCCGAATCCTTGCCTCCCGAGAACAACAGGCACGGCCGCTGCATCTCGGCCACCACCTCGCGGATGATGTGGACCGACTCCGACTCCAACGCCAGTAGATGACTCAGCGTCCGACGACCCTCACTCACACGCAATCCCTTCGGTCAGGCACGACTGGTACGCCGGCGGTTCAGACAACTGCACCGAGCCCAGGAACGATAGCGACCTTCATCGACTCCGGGCTCATGCTCGTCCGCATGGCGGTCTCGGCGTCGGCCAGACCGAACTCGTGCGTGACCATCTCGTCGAACGGGTACCGGTCGGCGTACCGCTCGAGCAGTCGCAGCGCGGGGCCGTACCCGGTGCTCGGATGGTTGGTGAGCCCGATGAGTCGCAGGTTCTTGCTGCAGACGTGACGGTGCACGTTGATGCTGATGTCGCCGGTGTCGGCGAAGTTGCCCATCTCCAGCATCATCCCGCCGCGCTTCAGCATCTCGATGCCCTCGACGAACGAGCGGGGGGTGTTCGCCATGTGCAGAACGACGTCGGCGCCGCGGCCGCCCGTCAGGGCCCGGACCTGGTCGAGTCTTTCCTCCGGGGTGGTCGTCGACACGTCGATGACCTCGTCGGCGCCGCAGCGGCGGGCCCACTCCAAGCGGTACGGGCTCAGGTCGGTCGCAATGATCCGGCCCGCACCCATCATGTCCGCCTTGGCCACGTGCAGCAGTCCCAGCGGACCGGCGCCGATCACCACCACCGTGTCCCCGGAATTGAAGCCCTCCATCGCGTAGGAGGAGAACTCCTTCACCTTGTCCAGACTGGCCGCGCACGCCATCAGCTCGGCCAACACGGCCACCCGCGGTGACAGCCCGTCGGGGACCTTGTACACGAAGGTGTCCGGCCGCAGGTACATGAACTCCGACCAGCCGCCGAGCAGGTGCGGTGGCTCGGCGCTGGTGAAGGAGTTGCCGTAGCACTGCGACTGGTCGCACCACACGTAGCCCAGCACGTGCGTGCACGGGTAGCAGCGACCGCAGACGACGTCGGGGCACATGGTGATTCGATCGCCGACCCGCAGCGGCCGGCCGTAGAACTCGATCCCGGCCGCTGCGGTCGAGGTGATCTCGGCGATGACCCCGACGTTCTCGTGGCCCTGGATGATCGGGAACGGGGTGTCGGTCTCGGCGGGCGTGCCGGCGTACTGCTTCGTTTCTCCGGCGTAGGTGTGCTTGTCGGTTCCGCAGATGCCGGACATCTCGACCTGCAGCAGCAAAGCGCCGTCGGCGAGGACTGGCCGCGGGAACTCCTGCACCTCGTAGTGTCCAGGGGCGATCAGCACCGCCGCCCGTACGCGGTCACTCATGCCCGCACGCTACGCGACGGTGCGCCTCGCAGGAGCCCGCTACACAGAGCGAAACAGCAGATCACGCAGCGACCGGGCCAGCCAATCGAGGTAGCGCTCGTGGCTCCAGCCGAGGCGAACGGTGAGCTTGTCGTAGTTCTCACTGCCGACCAGCACCCACAAGCTGTCCCCGAGTTCGTCGACGCCGACGTCGTCACGGAGCCAGCCCCGGCCGTCCAGCATGGTCACGATCTGGCGGCACTGTGCGCGGATGAACCCCGAAAGTTCGGTGAACTCTTCATCGACCGCCGGATCGTCCGCCGCCGCCGAGGAGAAAGCACGCCAGAGTCGGAACGTCTGAGCATTGAAACCGCCCGAGAGTTCGGCTCCGAGTCGGCAGAACTCCGCGGCGTCAGGCGCCTCGATGATGGCGCGCGCCTGCGGGGCGGAGAAGAAGTCTTCGTCCGCCGTGCCGAAGCTGAGCTGATGAACAGCGGCGGTCAGCAGACTCCGCTTGGACCCCTGGGCCTGAACCGTTTCCACCGACACGCCAGCCGCCTCGGCCAGCCGCGCCAGTGTCGTACGGGCGAAGCCGTCTGCGGCGAAGCGTTCGGCTGCCGCCGCGAGCACCCGCTGTCGGGTCTGGGCGGCCTGTTCGGCTCTCAGATTGGACGAATACTTGGCTGGAGGCATGATCCCCTTTACAAACGGTTGACTACTATCATACAGTGATGAACTGTTAGGTACAGTTCTCAACCCGCAAAAATGGTACATCGGGAGTTCGGCTTCGGCGCCTCTCGGTGACCATCTATCCGGCCAGATCTGGTCGGTGTCACCAACGTCGAAGGAGCGTCCCATGCAATACCCCGTCATCGAGAACCCCGTCACCAAAGAGCGCGGGATCGTACGCCGCGCCCCCGACTCCGACCGAGCGCCGCTGGTCGCCGACCTGTACGCCTACCCGGGCGCCGCCGTCACCGGCGAGCACGTGCATCCGTACAGCACGGAGGCGTTCACCATCGTCCGCGGCACCATCGACTTTCGGCTCGACGGGGTCGAGCGACGCGCCGAACCCGGCACCCGCGTGGTCATCCCGCCGGGCACCCCACACGACTGGTGGAACGCCGGAGACGAAACCGCCTGGGTGATCGTCGAGGTCGACCCCGGCCGTCGCTTCGAGGCCATGATCCGCAACCTGTTCGGTTTGGCTCGCAACGGTCGCACCGACCGCTTGGGCCGCCCCGGCATCTTGCAGGCCGCCCTGCTCGCCCGCGAGTTCGACGACACAATCCGCTTCACCAACCCGCCCCGGGCCATCCAGCGGCTCCTGTTCGCGGTGCTCGCTCCGATCGCCCGTCTGTGCGGGCTCCGCGGCAGCTACCCCGACTATCTCGAGCACACCGGGGAAACCGTCGATCACCTCGAACAACTGCCACCCGAGATCGAGGCGTTGATCCCCGCCCTCTCGGCATGGGCGAACCCGAGCAGCCTGCGCCTCGAAGGAGGAATCAGCCGGCGGAGAAGATCGCCCAGTTGAACGGCGGCGCGTCGAAACCGCGGGCCATCACGACCCGCATCCACACCGCCATCATCATCTCGGTCGCGGCGGCCGTGTCGATGCCGCCGAGGTCCAACATCTGGGTGTCGCGCCAGCCGAAGGCCCGGAGCAGTTCGCGTACGGATTCCTTCGCCGTCTCGTCGTCCCCGGACAGGAAGACCAGGTGGTCGCCAGGAATCGATTCCGGATGGATCATCACCTGGTTGTTCATGGTGTTGAGGGCCTTGACCACTCGCAGCTCCGGGTACGCCTGCTGGATCCTGCGGCCCAGCGAGTTCTCCATCGAGGCCACCGGTACCGGAAAACCTTCTCCGACCGGCTGCAACTCGTTCGCGAGGTCGAGCAGGACCTTGCCGCGCAACGGCTCGGCGCCCACCATCGCCAGGGCGTCGAGGGAGACGTTGCCGTTGGTCGCGTTGACGATCAACGAGGCCGCGCCGACGGCATCGGCGAAGGATCCGGTCGAGATCCGCTCCCGGCCGGTGAACACCTGCAACGACTCCGAGTCGGCACTGCGGGCCCCGACCGTCACGTCGTACCCCACCTCTGCGGCCCGGCCCACGATCGCCTGACCGACCCGGCCGGTGCCGAGCACCGCCAATTCCGCCACGGCTAGCTCCTCGCCAGCCAGTCGTTGCCCACCTTCTGCTGGGTCTTGAAGCCGGCCAGCACCGCCGGGGCCGAGGCCTGTTCGAGTTTGCGGCCCAGCAGCGGGATGGCCACCTTGAGGTCGCCGGTCATCTCGGCCACGGTGCCGGGACCACCGGCCACGAGCTTCATCTGCCCGCGCATGGACACCGGCTGCCCCGGGATGGTGAGCTCGAGCCGCCCGGTCCGGGACCCGTCGGCGGCGGCCGGCGCGCTCCAGTCGATCTCCTCGACAACGGTCAGTTCGGGTCCGGTGAAGCGCGCCGCGGCCTCCGGCGACGGCAGCCGGCGGGAGGTCCTCGTCGTGGTCCCGGTGACGGTCGCCTCGTAGTTGATCGCATGGCTCGCCTGGCAGACCTCGTCGAGAAACACCTGGTCGGTCATCATCGCGTAAACCGTCTCGACCGGGGCCGCGAACTCTGCCCGCGTGGAGATGTCCATGGCGGTCATCATTTCACGGGCGGTGGCGGCGCCGGCGGGGCGGCGAGTCAGTCAGAACCGAGCCGGCCCAGAGCCGGGGTGGGTGGCCGCGAGAGGGCTAAGGTCGGTCGTACGGGGCACGACGGGGTGCGCCCGGCGCTGATGAGATGCGCGGATCAGATGGGTAGCGACGTGACGATATTCGAGGCCGAACTCGAACACGAAAAATCGGAGAAGATCGCCCAGGTCGCGGCACGGGGTGCGGCGATCGCAGAGGAACTGGGCCAGGAGTCGGAGCGGGTCCAGCAGTTCCTCCGTCACTACTTCCGCCACGTCGACGCCATCGACGTCGACGAGCGCAGCATCGAGGACCTGCTCGGCCTCGTCGAGAGCCACTACCGGCTCGCCCTGCAGCGTCCGCCGGCCCGGGCGATCATCGAGATCCGGACGCCGACGGCCGGCCAGGACGGCTGGTCCGCGGGCGGTGCCAGCGTGGTCCAGGTTGTCACCGACGACCGTCCGTTCCTCGTCGACTCGGTGACCATGGAGACCCTCCGGCAGGGCTGGAGCATCCGAGAGATCTTCCACCCCCAGTACCTCGTCCGGCGCGACTTGAACGGCAACCTGCAGTCCATCCTGACGGCGGCCGACGCCCAGCACGATCGCGACGTGATCCCGGAGTCCTGGATGTATCTGGAGGTGCTGCCGCCGGTCACGCCCGAGGGTCCCAGCGCCGACGAGCTCGCCACGCAATTGCAGACCGGTCTGCGCGAGGTGCTCCAATTCGCCGAGGAGGCGGTGTCGGACTGGGCCAAGATGCGTACCCGGGCCCACGAGACGATCGGACTGCTCAACGACCCGAGCCTCAACGGCGGCCACACCGAGGAGGCTGCCCGGGCCCGGGCACTGCTGGAGTGGCTGATCGACCATCACTTCACCTTCCTCGGCTACCGCGAGTACGCGGTGGTCGAGGACGGTGATGCGCCGAGCTACGCCCCGGTCCCGGGCACCGGACTCGGCTTGCTGCGCGGCGACCAGGACGCTCCCGGCGCCTTCCATGCCCTGCCGCAGCTGGGTCACGAAGGGGATCGAGAAGACCTGTTGGTGATCAGCAAGGACAACTACAAGTCCCGGATCCACCGGCCCGCCTACCTGGACTACCTGGGCTTCCGGCAGTTCGACGACCAGGGCCAAGTGAGCGGCGAGCGTCGGTTCCTCGGGCTGTTCGCGTCGTCGGCGTACTCCGAGGCGGTCGTTCGGATCCCGCTGCTGCGGGACAAGGCGCAGGCGATTCTGCGGCGCTCCGGCTACGCAGAGAGCAGCCACGGTGGCAAGGCGATCATGGACGTGCTGGACACCTTGCCGCGGGATGAATTGTTCCAGGCCCGGCTGGACGACCTGGCCATGACGGTGGAGAAGATCGCTCATCTCAAGGAACGCCGGCAAGTGCGGCTGTTCGTCCGCCAGGACCCGTACGGGCGCTTCTTGAGCTGTCTGGTCTACCTGCCGCGCGACCGGTATACCACCGGCGTCCGCAACAAGATGCAAGACATCTTGATGCGCCGACTGGGAGGTGCGTCGATCGACTACACCGCCCGGGTGAGCGAGTCGGTGCTGGCCCGGCTGCACTTCGTGGTGCGGATGCCGGTCGGGGAGTCGATGGGCACCATCGACGTCCGCGGCCTGGAGCGCGAGCTCACGGCGGCGACGCGGTCCTGGAACGACGAGTTCGCCGAGATCGTTGCCACCGCGGACAATCCGGAGTACCTGGCGAGCCTGGTCGGCGCGCTGCCCGAGGGGTACAAGGAGGACTACACCGCCAAGCAGGGGATGCTCGACCTGAAGGCATTGACCGAGGTCAGCGACGAGTCGGACATGTCGATGGCGATGTACCGGCCCGACCGGGCCGACGACGAAGCGGACCTCCGGCTCAAGATCTTCCGCCGCAGCGAGCCCTTGTCGCTGTCCAAGATCATGCCGCACCTGTCCCTGCTCGGGGTGGACGTCGTCGACGAGCGACCGTACGACCTGCACCTGGGCGGCGACCGGCGCGCCTTCATCTACGACTTCGGGGTCACGGTGCCCGGCGGCGGGGCCGCGGTCGATCGGCACTGGTCGGCGGAGGCCCGGCAGCGGTTCATCGAAGCGTTCTCCGCCTCCTACCGCGGATGGAGCGAGCCCGACGGCTTCAACGCCTTGGTGATGGCGGCCGAGCTGGACTGGCGGCAGGTCACCATCCTGCGGGCGATCGGCCGCTACCTGCGCCAAGGCGGCGCCACCTACTCCCAGACCTACATCGCGAACGCGTTGAAGGCCAACGTCGATCTGGCCCGGCAGCTGGTGACCCTGTTCGACACCAAGTTCGACCCTGAGCGCTCAGGCAGCATGAAGGTTCGCAGCGACGCGGTCGAGGATCTGCGGGAGCAGATCAAGACGGGCCTGGACGACGTCGCCAGTCTCGATCACGACCGGATCATCCGCTCGTACCTGCGGGTGATGGATGCGATCGTCCGCACCAACGTCTACCAGCCGGGCCGGGAAACCGCCGCTTTCAAGTTGCTGCCGCGAAAGATTCCCGAGCTGCCTGAGCCCCGGCCGGCGTACGAGATCTTCGTCTACTCGCCCCGAGTCGAAGGCGTGCACCTGCGCTTCGGCGCGGTCGCTCGCGGCGGCCTGCGCTGGTCGGACCGCGCCGAGGACTTCCGCACCGAGATCCTCGGCCTGGTCAAGGCCCAGATGGTCAAGAACACCGTGATCGTTCCCGTCGGGGCCAAGGGCGGCTTCTACGGGAAGTTGCTGCCCGATCCCGCCGAGGACCGGGAGGCGTGGCTCGCCGAGGGCGTGGCCTGCTACCGACTGTTCATCGCCAGCCTGCTCGACGTGACGGACAACATCGTCGACGGCTCGGTGGTCCCGCCGCAGCACGTGGTGCGTTACGACTCCGACGACCCGTACCTGGTGGTGGCGGCCGACAAGGGCACCGCGACCTTCTCCGACATCGCCAACTCGATCTCGGTCGAGGCCGGCTTCTGGCTCGGCGACGCCTTCGCCTCCGGCGGCTCCGTCGGCTACGACCACAAGGCCATGGGCATCACCGCCCGCGGCGCCTGGGTGTCGGTGCAACGGCACTTCCGGGAGCTGGGGGTGGACTGCCAGGAACAAGACATCACGTGTGTCGGGGTCGGGGACATGAGTGGTGACGTCTTCGGCAACGGAATGCTGCTGAGCAAGCACATCAAGCTCGTCGCGGCCTTCGACCACCGGCACGTTTTTCTCGACCCCGATCCCGATCCGGGCGTGAGTTTTGAGGAGCGGGAGCGGTTGTTCAAGCTGCCCCGGTCGAGTTGGGCCAACTACGACGAGAGTCTGATCTCCGAAGGCGGCGGCATCTTCCCGCGGACGCTGAAGTCCATCCCGATCACCCCGCAGCTGCGTACCGCGCTGGGCATCGCGGGGTCGGTGACCGCACTGTCGCCGGCGGAGTTGATCACCGCGTGCCTCTGCGCGCCGGTGGACCTGCTGTGGAACGGCGGCATCGGGACCTACGTCAAGGCCAGTTCGGAGAGCAACGCCGAGGTGGGCGACAAGGCCAACGACGGGTTGCGGATCAACGGGGTGCAATTGCGGGCCAAGTGCGTGGGCGAGGGCGGGAACCTGGGACTGACCCAGAGGGGCCGGATCGAGTACGCCGCGGCGGGCGGGCGGATCAACACCGACTTCATCGACAACTCCGCCGGGGTCGACACCTCCGACTACGAGGTCAACATCAAGATCCTGCTCTCCGGCGAGGTGGCCGCCGGCCGGCTCTCCGACGAGGCGCGGGACGAGCTGCTCGCCTCGATGACCGACGAGGTCGCCGACCTGGTGCTGGCCCACAACTACGACCAGAACCTGGCGCTGGCGAACGGGGTCTTCCAGGCCGCCTCGATGGCCGGCGTCCATGAGGACTGGATGGAACGGCTGGTCGACCGCAAGCTGCTGGACCGCGACATCGAATTCATGCCCAGTACGGAGGAGATGGAGAGTCGGCGCGCCGACCGCCGCGGGCTGACGGCGCCCGAGCTCGCGGTGCTGATGGCCTACACCAAGATCGTGCTGGCCGTAGAGGTGCTCGGCTCGCCGCTCCCGGACGATCCGTACCTGGCGAATCGGTTGATCAACTACTTCCCGACCGCGCTGCGCGAGCGTTACGCCGACGCGATCACCGAGCACCGGCTGTCCCGGGAGATCATCACCACGGTCGTGGTCAACCGGTTCGTGAACGCGTCCGGCATCACCTGCTACCACCGGATCTCCAGCGAGACCGGCGCCGGGGCGGCCGACGTGATCCGGGCCCACATCGCGGCGCGGGAGATCTTCGGGGCGCACGACCACGAGGCGGCGATCATCGGGCTGGACCACCAGGTCGACGCGCAGGTGCAGACCGCGCTGCGGATGGAGGTCCGCACGCTCATCGAGCGGGCCACCCGCTGGCTGGTGAACAACCGGCGCCGACCGGTCGACATCACGTCCGCCGTCGAGCAGTACCGCGACGGGGTCCAGGCCGTCCAGCAGGACCTGCCGGAGTTGATGACCGGGCGCGATCTGGAGATGTATGAGAAGAAGCTGAAGGGCTATCTTGCCGCCGGCGTGCCGGAGGATCTGGCCCGGACCACGGCAGCCCTGTCGGCGGCGTACGCAGGGTTGACGATCGTGCAGACCGCCCGCGCCGACGAGCTCCAGATCAACGATGTCGCGGCGGTGCACTTCGCCCTGGGCCACCGGCTCGGGCTGGATCGGCTGCTGAACCGGATCGTGGAACTGCCCCGTGACGACCGCTGGCAGACCATGGCCCGGGCTGCGCTGCGGGACGACCTGCACACCGTGCACTCGCGTCTGGTCGCGGAGGTGATGGCCACGACGGGTGGCGACGGGACGGCCAAGGAGCAGGTCGCGGCCTGGGAGAAGGCGACGCCCGGGGTCAGCGACGCCATCCGGACCATGCGCCAGATCTGCGAGGCCAAGCCGGACCTCGCCCGGGTCTCGGTCGGCCTCCGGGTGGCCCGCGCCCTGCTCTCCCGCGGAGGATAGAGAGTGCTGCGAGTGTCGGGTGTCGCAGGCGCGGCCGGGCTCTGACGACGAGGAGCCGACAACGCTTTTCCGTCGGCGATCGAGGAGGAAGAGGCCGGTCTTGAGCGCCTGAGACGCACGAGCAGCACCATGAATGCGCGTGCTGCGAGTGTCGGGTGTCGCAGGCGCGGCCGGGCTCTGACGACGAGGAGCCGACAACGCTTTTCCGTCGGCGATCGAGGAGGAAGAGGCCGGTCTTGAGCGCCTGAGACGCACGAGCAGCACCATGAAATGGTGGTTGCATGCGGATCGATCTGCACACCCACTCCAACGTGTCCGACGGGACCGACACCCCGACCGACCTGGTCCGGGCTGCCGTCGCGGCGGGTCTGGACGTGGTGGCGCTGACCGACCACGACGCGTTCGACGGGCTGGACGAGGCGTCCGCTGCCGGGGACCGCGAGGGCATCGCCGTCATGCGCGGCATGGAATTGTCCTGCTCCAGGGTCGGTCAGAGCGTCCACCTGCTGGCCTACGGCGCCAATCCTGACGATGCGCCGCTCGCCCGCGAGATGACACGGGTCCGCGGGGGGCGTAGCGACCGGTTGTTGCCGGTGCTGGCGAAGCTGGCGGAGATGGGCGTACCGGTGACCGAGGCCGCGGTGCTGGCCAAGGTGGGGGACAGCCCGTCGGTGGGGCGGCCACACATCGCCGACGCGATGGTGGAGGCGGGACACGTCCACGACCGTCGGGAGGCATTCGATCGGTTCCTGGCCGACGGCGGACCGGCTCACGTGCCGCGGTACGCGATCGACATCGGCCGCGGCATCGACCTGGTGCACGCCGCGGGCGGTGTCGCGGTCATTGCGCATCCCTGGGGTCGCGGGCGGGAACGCACGCTGCCGCCGGACGCGCTCGCCGGTTTGGTGGCCGAGCACGGTCTCGACGGGATCGAGGTCGATCATCAAGACCACGACGCCGAGACCCGGGCCCGGCTGCGGGTGCTCGCGCAGAATCTCGGGGTGCTCATCACCGGCTCCAGCGACTACCACGGCACCGGGAAGCAGGACCACGGACTCGGCTGCAACACCACGGCCGAAGAGGTGTACCTCGAGTTGTCCAACCGAATCGGCGCCCGGGCGTGAGCGAACCGCGGCACCGTGCCTGGGTGATCGCGGTCGCGAACCAGAAGGGCGGGGTGGCCAAGACCACGACGGTCGGCTCGCTCGGGGCCGCCCTGGCCGAACGGGGGCAGCGGGTGCTCCTCGTCGATCTCGACCCGCAGGCCTGCCTGACGTTCTCGCTCGGCCTCGACCCCGAGACGATCGAGCAGTCGGTGCACCAGGTGCTGCTCGGCGAGGTGCCGGCGGCCGACGTGGTGGTGGCCACCGATGACGGGGTGGACCTGCTGCCGGCCACCATCGAACTCGCCACGGCCGAGCAGTTGCTGCTGCTGCGGACGGGCCGGGAGAAACTCCTGAAGACCGGACTGGCGCCGCTGCTGCGCCGCTACGACGTGATCATGCTCGACTGCCCGCCTTCGCTCGGGGTGCTCACCACCAGCGCGCTCACCGCCGCAAACGGCGTGCTCATCCCCTTGCAGTGCGAAACCCTCAGCCACCGTGGCGTCGGGCAGCTGCTCGACACCATCCACGACGTCAAGCGGATGATCAACCGCCGACTGAGAGTGCTCGGGGTGCTGCCGACCCTGTACGACGCTCGGACCAACCATGGTCGACTCGTGTTGCAGCGGATCGGCGACGACTACGGCGTGACCGTCCTCGAGCCACCGATCCCCAAATCGGTGCGATTCGCGGAGGCACCGGCGCTCGGCCGTTCGGTGCTCGCGACCGCCGGGCGGTCCAAGGGAGCGACCGCGTACCGGGCGGTGGCCGGGCACCTGCTGGCCCTGCGGCCGTGACCAATCCGATCGAAAACGACCAATCCAGCGAGGCGTCGGCTACGGATGTTCGTTAGCGGCCACAGGGTCGAGGCGTCTGTGCCTATAGTGACGCCACACGAAAGCGATGTAGCTCTCACTATCACCTCGGGGGTGGTTGGTTTGTCGGGACGTACTGTTCGCGTCATTGTTGGGCTGTCGGCAACGGCCCTGGTCGGAGCAGGTTTGATCGCCGCTCCCAGTCAAGCGGCGGACTCCGCCGAGGTCTATTTCGTCCAGGGCCTGCCGACCGTCAGCGTCGACGTGAAAGTCGACGGCATGCAGGTCGTCAGCGGGCTGAAGGCGACCAAGGTCGCGGGCCCGTACAAGGTCAAGCCCGGTGATCACACCATCACCGTCAGTTCGGCCGGCAAGACGCTGTCCCAGCGCAAGGTGAAGGTCGCGGCCGGCAGCAGCTGGGACGTCGTCGCCCACCTGCCCGCCCCGAACGACGTCCGGCCGACCATGACGGCCTACCGCAACGACCTGACCGCGGTGCCGAAGGACAAGTCCTCGCTCACCGTCGCCCACACGGCTTCGGTGCCGCCGGCCGACGTCCGCGTCAACGGCCAGGTGCTGTTCAAGGACATTGCCAACGGTGAGGCCCTCAACCTCATGGTCCCCGTCGCCACGTACGGCGTGGACATCGTGCCCACCGGCAAGAAGACGCCGATCTACCTCGGTCCGCTGAAGCTGACCACCGCGGGTGGGTCCTTGAACCGGGTCTACGCCGTGGGCGATCCGACGAAGAAGACGATGAACGTGGCCGTCCACGTGATCAAGGTCAAGAACACGGGCTCCGACAAGCCGAAGAAGGTCAACACCGGCACCGGCGGCCAGGCGGCCGCCCTCGAGCCGGGCGCTGACGAGGGCTTGCAGGTCGACCTGGTCCGGTGATCTGGCTCGGTGAAACAGCTCGTCCGGCGGTGGGTGCTGCCCGTCACGTTGGTGGCGGTGTTCGCCAGTGGCTGCGCCGCGAGCGCGGCCAGCGGTGCACCCATCGTGGGCGGGCCGCCGGCCATCCCGCAGGCTTCGCCGGGCGCACCCGATGCCCGTTCCCGCCCCGCCACCCCGGACCCGCCCGTCTCCCGGGCCCGGGAGGGTCGGACCGCCGCCAGTGAGCGGATCCGGTTCCGGCCCCAGGAGCTGATTCTGCGGCGGGGCGGGAAGGCGGCCGTGGACATCGCTACGACGGTCGACGGCGAACTCCAGGTGCCGGAGAACGTCCGGCACCTCGGCTGGTGGGACGGCGGAGCGTACGCCAACGACCCGTTCGGCTCCACCGTCATCGCGGGGCACGTGGACTCCAAGACGCAGGGGCTGGGCTTCTTCGTCCGGTTGCTGCGAGCGGAGAAGGGTGACGAGATCACCCTTCGCGGCGACGGTCACCAACTCCGCTACCGGGTGGCGTCGGTGACGACCGTGACCAAGCTCGCGCTGGCCGCCGACAGCGAAGCCTTCGACCAGACGGGTGATCACCGGCTCGTGTTGATCACCTGTACGGGCGACTACGACGCCGACCGCGGCGGCTACGACAGCAATCTGGTGATCTACGCGAAGCCGATCGGCGCCGCGACCTGAGCCCTTCCCAAGGCCGGGAAACTCAACCCCGCAACGCAATCGTGGCCAGCACGCCGCGATGGTCGCTGCCGTCGATGACGACCGTGCGGAACGCCGTCGCCGTGAGGTCGGGACTGAGCAGAATGTGGTCGATCATGATCAGTGGCGGTACCCCGCCCTGCGCCGGAAAGGTCGGCTGCCAGCCGGCGCCGACGATCTCGTCGGCGCCGCGCACGCCCGACTCCCGCAGCTGTCGCAGACTCGGATGACTGTCCACGGCGTTGAAGTCGCCCGCCGCGATCGCGCGCTGCTGCGGCAGGGCCGCCACCAGCATCTCCTGCTCGGTCCACCAGCGAGAATCGCCGACGATCGGTCGGACCGGATGCACCGCGACGACGGCCACCGGCCCTAGGTCCGGGACGTCGACGCGGGCGAGCCAGTTGTTCTCGGCGGCCGGGGTCAGCGGGCCGCTCGAGGAGATGGGGAACCGGCTGTAGATCCGGGTACCGTGCGCACCGTGGTCCGGCAACGTGCCCCCGGCCTCGTACGGGAACCGCCGCCCGATGCCGTATTGCTGCAACCCGTCGGCAGCCGCTTGGGTGACCTCGACGACCACCAGGACGTCGGCCGCCTGGGCGTTGGCCACGACCGCCTCCGGGTCGGCCTCGCCGAGCATCAGGTTTTCGGACAAGACGCTGACCCGTCCGGTGCCGACCGCCGACTCGCCGTCACCGACGTATCGCGGCACGATCCAGGATGCGTGCAGGGCGCCGAGGACGACGCTCAGCACGAGGGCGACCAGGGCCGCGGGCCGGAACCTCAGCGCCAGGGCGACCCCGAAGCAGACCACCGCGACGACGTAGCCCGACAGGCCGAAGTCGGTGAAGGTGGTGAGCATCGCCCAGACGTCGCCGCCGGTCCCGCCGGGGACGGAGCGGGCGACGGTTGCCGCCACGCCGATGATCAGCGCGAGGGCGCCGATCACGCTCAGCGTGCGCGCCGCCACCCGCCGGCCGCCGGTCGCTGCTCTCACCAGCGGCGGCAGGTCAGTCTTCGGTGGCAGCCGGGTCGCCGGCGACCTCGCCGGACTGAACTGGGTCGCCGGAGCCGCGGCCACCACGACGGCGCCGACGGCGCTTGGCCGGGGCCTCGTCGGCGGTGCGGAACTCGGCGTCGGGGATGTCCTCGGTCGGTGCGTTGGTAGGGATCTCGGGGTTCGGCGTCGTGGCGTCCCGGTCGAGGGGCACGCCGTTGCGGGTGCGCTTCCGGTCGCGCTTGCGCCGGTCTCGATCCTTGGGTCGCTCCCGATCGCGGTCCTTGCTCCGCTCCCGTGGCCGGTCCTCCCGCGGTTCAACCGGCCTCGGCGGGACGATCCGGCCCTTCGCGGCCGGGTCGATGCCGAGGTCGTGGTAGAGGTGCGCGGACGTGGAATAGGTCTCCTGCGGCTCCTCGAACGGCAGTCCGAGGACGTTGTTGATCACCTTCCACCGGGTCCGGTCGGGCCAGTCGACAAAGGTGATGGCCACGCCGGAGGCACCGGCCCGGCCGGTCCGGCCGATCCGGTGCACGTAGTTCTTCTCGTCGTCCGGGCACTCGTAGTTGATCACGTGGGTGACACCCTCGACGTCGATGCCGCGAGCGGCGACGTCGGTGGCGACCAGCACATCGATGGTGCCGGCTCGGAACCGACGCAGCGCCTTCTCCCGCGCCAGCTGGTTGAGATCGCCGTGGATGGCGGTGGCGGAGAAGCCGCGTTCGGCCAGATCGTCGGAGACCCGCTGCGCGGCGCGCTTGGTCCGGCAGAAGATCATCACCCGGTTGCGGTTCTCCGCCTGCAGGATGCGGGCCACGACCTCGGGCTTGTCCAGGTCGTGCGCCTGGTAGACGAACTGCGCCGTGGCCGGCACCGTCATGGTCTCGTGACCTGACTCGGCGCGGATATTGACGGGGTGGCGCAGATGGCGCCGGGCCAGATTCACGATCGCCGACGGCATGGTGGCCGAGAACAGCATCGTCTGGCGCAGCTCTGGGGTCTTGGCGAGGATCCGCTCGACGTCGGGCAGGAAGCCGAGGTCGAGCATCTCGTCGGCCTCGTCCAGCACGAGCACCTTGATGTGGCTGAGATCGAGCACCCGGCGGTCGGCGAGATCCAACAGCCGTCCGGGCGTACCGACCACCACGTCGACGCCGGCTTTGAGTTGCTCGAGCTGGGTCTCGTACCCGACCCCGCCGTACACCGTCAGCACCCGGGCCTGGCGCCGCGTCGAGGCGGTGCTGAGGTCCTTGCTGACCTGACTGGCCAGCTCGCGGGTCGGGGTGACCACCAGGGCCTGCGGGGCTCCGGGCTTGGCCAGTTCCTCGTAGTCGCGGTCGTCAGGTATCACGACGCGCTGCAGCAAGGTGATGCCGAATGCGAGGGTCTTGCCGGTGCCGGTGCGGGCCTGCCCGATCATGTCGATGCCGGTCAGGGCGATCGGGATCGCCATCGCCTGGATCGGGAAGGGGTGGACGATGCCAACATCGGCCAACGCGTCGGCGATGTCGGGGAGGACCCCGAGGTCGCGGAACGTGTCGGGTGGTGCACTTTCGGTCTGGTCGGACGGGTCGTCGGTCGTCGGCTCCAGCACGTCGTTCAGCGTTTCGTTCAGCGTTTTTGCCTTGCTCTGCGGGTGTCGTTGTATGGCTTCGCTTTGTAGTCTCGGCCGAGTCTAGCCGAGTCCGCCACCGTCGACCGCGTCATCGACGGCCCTCTGACTAGGCTGACCATCATGAGCGAGCCCGCCGAGCCGGCAGCAGATCCCGCCGACGCGGACTACGAGGCCGGTGCGGTCGACCTGTTGGGAATCCTCGCGTACGGCGCCTTGACCGCCTTCGAGCGGCTGGCCGAGGACGCCGGTGGGGCGCCGAGCCTGGCGGACCGGGTGCAGATGTCGACCCTGGCGGCCAGACAGATGGACCATTTCGAACGGGTACAGCGGTTCTTGGTGCGCTACGACACCGACGTGCTGGTGGCGATGCGGCCCTTCCACGGTCCGTTCGACGCGTTCCACACCTACACCAAGCCGAAGGACTGGCTGGAGGGTTTGGTGAAGGCGTACGTGGGGGACGGGTTCGCGGCGGACTTCTACCGCGAGGTGGCAGCTTTCGTGGACGCCGACACTCGTGATCTGGTGCACGAGGTGCTTGCCGACGAGGGCCACGATGCGTACGTCGTGGACCGGGTCCGCGCCGCCACCGCCGCCGACCCGAAGGTGGGCGGCCGACTGGCCCTGTGGGGCCGCCGGCTGGTGGGCGAGGCGCTCAGCCAGGCGCAGCGGGTGGCCGCGGACCGGGACGCCCTGACCAGCCTGTTGACGGGGACGGTCGACCGGCCCGGAATGGATCTCCCCGCAATCAGCCGGATGTTCTCCCGGCTGGTGGCCAACCACACGGCTCGGATGGCCCGGCTCGGGCTCCAGGCCTGACCTCTCGGCGAGTCAGCAGAGTCAGACCGAGCCGAAGCCGACGTGCCGAGCGTTCTCCTCGCCGAGATCGAGGTAGCCGATCGAGGTGGCCGGGATGAGCACCCTGCGGCCGCGCTGGTCGATCAGGGTGAGCAGGCCGTCGTCGGCCTTCGCCTTGAGGAAGGCCTTCTCGATCGCGTCGGAGGACTCGGCGCTGTCCACGGTGATCTCGCGGCTCACGTGCTGGATACCGACCTTGATGTCCACGAATTCCTCATTCTCGATCAGGGGGTTGGTCAGGGAACTGGTTCTCGGGGCCAACCGTGCCACACCGGATCGACGAATCGGCACCGTGTTCGCGAGGGGCGGACCGATTGACCGGGCCGGGGCCGGATCTGGGCGAGATCGTCGTGCGGTTGCGAGCGGCCGGCTGCGTGTTCGCGGAGGAGGAGGCGGCCCTGCTGGTCGAGGCCGGTGCCGAGGGTCTCGAGGGGAGAGTCGCGCGACGGATCGCGGGCGAGCCGCTGGAACAGGTACTCGGCTGGGCCGAATTCGCCGGCCTCCGGGTGCTGGTCGCGCGGGGCGTGTTCGTTCCGCGGCGGCGCTCGGAGCTGCTCGTGCAGGAGGCCACCGCGCTGCTCGGTTCCATCTCACGGGCCGCGACCGTACTCGACCTCTGCTGCGGTTCGGGCGCCATCGCGGGCGCGGTTGCCTCCCAGACCCCGGGGGCGCAGGTCTACGCCGCCGACGTCGATCCGCAGGCTGTCGCCTGCGCCCGGCGGAATCTGGCGCCCGAGCGGGTGTTCGAGGGCGATCTGTACGCAGCGCTGCCGGCTGAGTTGCGACACCGCATCGACGTGCTGGTCGTCAACGCGCCGTACGTGCCGAGTGAGGAGGTCGCCTTCATGCCCCGGGAGGCCCGGCTGTACGAGCCGCGGGCCGCGCTCGACGGCGGTGCGGATGGCCTGGATTGGCACCGCCTCGTGGCCGCGGGAGCGACCGACTGGCTGACGCCCGAGGGTGCGTTGCTGATCGAGACGAGCCGCCGGCAGGCGGGGAGGACCCGCGACATCCTGGCCGCCGCCGGCTTCGGCCACACCCGGATCGTCCGCTCCGACGACCTCGACGCCACAGTCGTGGTGGCGCGCCGTCCCGAGGGAAGCTGACGCGGAGACGGTCGCTCGAATTCGCTTGCTGGATCGACGACCGACGCGAGCCGATCGCCGGCCACCGCGAACTCTTGTAGCTGTCGATCAGCAGACCTTGATCTGCATCCCCGAACGCACGAGCAAACCCGCGGCATAGACCGTCGACTCATCCGAGACGCGGTGGCCGGATCGAGGCCGTCGCCAACGGCGACGAGCCGTGGGCGGGTGTGCCCTGAGCTTGTCGAAGGGCCGGTCCAAGTGGACAACACCAGCAGCGTTACGGACAACACGTTCGCCCGCCGAGTTGTCACCGATCGGCGGTAAAGTGTACATATGTTCGATTCCGACGTTCGGGAGCTCGATCCGGCGGCGACAATCGCCGCGGTCGAGGTCAACCAGCGGGTCCTGGTCGAAGAGTCGTGTCGCACCTGGTGTTGGCGGCGCAGTGGGCGGATCTGCATCCGGCGGATGCGATCGACCCGCACGGCCCGCCCGGCGGGGAGCGGCCGTCGGCAGCCCGGTGGCGACGGCACCCCGAAGGTGGCCGGGTTCGCTCCGGCGGAGTTGGGTGTGGCGTTGGGGACGACGGCATGGGCGGCGTCGCGGTTGATCGGGGACGCCCTGGATTTGCGGCACCGGTTGCCGCGGTGTTGGGCCCGGGTGCTGAACGCGGAGATCCCGGGCCATCATGCCCGGCGGGTCGCCGCCGCGACCCGGCACCTGTCCCAACAAGCAGCCGCCCGCGTCGACCATGAAATCGCAGCGAAACTGTCGTCGCTGTCGTTCGGCCGGTTGGACTCCTGTTTGGAGGCGGCGGTGTACCAGGCCGATCCGGCCGCCGCCGAAGCGGAGGCGGAGTTGGCGTTGCGGGACCGGTTCGTCCGGTTGGGCCGCACCTCCCGGTTCGGGTTGAAGCTGATCGTCGCCCGGGCCGCCGCCGGGGACGCCCTGTATTTCCACGCCATGATCACCCGGTTGGCCGACATCCTGCGCGAACGGGGCGACCGGGACCCGCTCGACGTCCGGAAGTCCAAAGCGCTCGGCATCCTCGCCCAACCCGCCGAAGCCATGCGGCTGCTGTACGAACACGCCCAACCCGACCAGCCTGCCGAACCCGCCGATCCAGCCGAACCCGCCGATCCCGCCGATCCGATCGCCGATCCCGCAGAGCCTGCCGATCCCGCTGAGCCTGCCGATCCCGCTGAGCCGGCTGAGTCTGCTGAGCACGCTCACGAGGACCTGGACCGTGACCCAGACCCAGACCGTAGGGCGGATGTGGATCTTGATTCCGGGCCCGAGCAGCCGGATCCCGAGTCTGAGCCGGACGGGGAGTACCGGTCGGTGAAGATCGTGCCGCCGCCGTTCGACCCGGCCCGGGCCCGGCCGAGCACCGTCATCTATCGTGCACCTGTCCGCCGAAGCCCTGACCGCGGGTGCGGGGGTGGCGCGGATGGAAGGGATCGGACCGGTGCTGCTGTCCCAGCTGCGCCGACTGCTCGGGGAACACACCCGGATCCGGGTGCAACCAGTCATCGACCTGAACCATCAACCGGCGGCGGTGGACTGCTACGAAATCCCGGACCGGATGCGGGAACACCTGATCCTGGCCAACCCGGCCGACCGGTTCCCCTACGCCGCCGGGATGGCCCGCAACCCCGACCGGACCTGCGACCTCGACCACACCATCCCCTACCGGGCCATGGCCGACGGTGGCCCACCCGGCCAGACCCGGGTCGACCAACTCGGTCCGTTGGCCCGGTTCCACCACCGGGTCCGCACCCACGGCGGCTGGCCGGTCCGACAACCCGAGGCGGGAACCCTGCTGTGGCGAACCCCGCACGGCCGGATCTACCTGGTCAACCAGTCCGGCACCCACCCGCTCGGCTCCGGGGCCTTCGCCCACGCCATCTGGGAGGCCGCCGACCCCGACGCCGCGGCCGGGTTCCCGCTGAACTGGCTACCTGAGTCCGCCCTCGCAGGATGACCTAGCCGCCACTCAACTGACGACCCCGTCAACCCAGGTCGGACTTCTCCTCGGCGGTGGCCTCGCGGATGACCAATCGGGTCCAGGCTCCGACGTAGATCCGGTCGTCGGCGTCCAACTCGTACTTGGTGCCGACCGCGATCGGATCGGTCGGCAGGGCGCCCGCCGCCGAGCCGACGAAGGTCCCGTTGGCGGAGTCGAGGTCCTCGACGAACCAGCGGCGGCCGTCGGTGGTCAGTTGCGCCTGGCGCCGACTCACGCCCGAGTCGTTGCCACAATCGAGCTCCGGGTTGATGTTGCGGCTGACCGACTTCCGACCGACCAGGATCGACGGCTGGCGCAGGGGCAGCACCTCGGGCAATCCAGGCGAGGGCAGCTGATCAGGACTGTCCTGCGCCTCGTACCAGTCAGGATCGATCCACATCTCCACGACCCAGTCGAATCCGGCCGGAGTCTCGACGGCGGGAGTCTCGGGCTGGGCGGCGGGCATTTCGGCCGGGCCACCGGTGTCCGGCGTTTCAGCGGCGACCTCCGCGGCCGGCGGATTCCCTGCATCGGCGGCCGGCGCCTCCAGCGGATTCTCCGTCTCGGCCGCCCGGGGCATGCTGCCCGTGGTGAAGTCGTACCCACAGTTCTCGCAGAACAACGCCTCGGCGGCGTTCGGCGCGCCGCAGTGGGGGCACGGCTGACCCTGCGCCCCCCCAGCCCCGCTCGCGGCGTCCGCCGGCACATCGGGTGCCGGCGGCGGTCCCGGCGTCGGCCCCGGCGCCGAAGCACCAGCGGGGACGGCTTCGATCGGCATCCCGCAGACGTCGCAGTAGTCGTCGGCGGAGGAGGTGTGGCCGGCGGGGCAGATCGCCGTCATGAGCGGAGCCTCTCGCGGTTCAGGAGTTACGCACTCGGGTGGTCTTGGTGGACGCGGTGTCCAGCGCCATCTCGTCGGCCTTGTCGACCGAGCGCTTGAGCCGCACCGTACCGGTCTCCTCGTTGTCGATGTCGACCACCTTCCGCAGCCGAGTGGTCGCCTCCTCGTTGCCGGTCTGCGCGGCCAACTGGACCGCCCGGCCGAGTTTGCTGGTGGCTCCGGCATCGTCGCCCGCCGCCTTGGCGGCCAAGCCCTCCTGGATGGCCTCGGCCAGTTCGGTCTGTCCGGTGTAGTGCGCGACCTCGGGGTTGATCCGGGTGGTGAGGCCCTCGTCGCTGGACCACTTCGCCTTGACCAGCGCCTGCGCCAAGACCGCGCCGCCGACCGCCATCTGGACCCGGGCCGCCAACTGCTCCTGGCCGATCGCCTTGGCCGACAAACGAATGCTCACGTGGTAGTCGCGGGACTCATCGGCCCAGGAGCCGGTGGGGTACGCGCCGGTCAGCGGGTTGACGTCGGTGCGCCGCTGGGTGAGGTCCTCCACGGTCGGGGCAACCTGGCGGACGAACGTCACCTGGGCACCCTGCGGCGCCCAGACCCGCAGTTCGGCGTTGGCCACGCCGCGGCTCATCGACTCCTGCATCAGCGCCGAGAACACCTCCGCCATCACCTCTGCCGACGGGATGATGTCGACCGTACCGAGCAGTGCCTGGGCGATCCGACGGACCTCGGCGACCTGCCAGTCGACGCCGACGCCGCGACAGTCGCACTGGAACTTGCCGGTGACCGATCGGATGGAGTTGGTGAGCTGCTCGGGGGTCTCGTTGTGGTTCTCCCCGTCGGTGAGCAGGATCGCGTGCTTTTGGGCCAGCATCGGTACCGAGTCGAAGAGGCGCCCGGCGAGCACCAGCCACGTCCCCATCGCCGTCCCGCCGTCGGACCGGAACATCTGGACGGCTTGCTGGGCCTCGAACCGGGTCTGCCGATCCATCCGCACCATGCCGGCGCCGGCCCGGGCAGGCGGATAGGCCAGATAGGCGGTGTGGGTGCCGGCGACCACGGCGAACCAGGTGCCGTCGATGATCTGCTCGATGGCGGCCGACGCGGCCTGCTTGGCGGCTTCGAGTTTCGTCCGGCCCATGGAGCCGGACGTGTCCACGATGATGATCTCGCCCGCATCGCCCGCCCCACTCTGGCCGGCGGCGCCGGCACCTCGACAGGTCACGGTCACGATGGCGTTGACGTCGGTGCCACCCTCGGGCAGGAACTCGTTCTGGTAGACGGCGGCGGTGAACTCGGCCATGTCCTCGATCCTTCTCGATGCTGCTCTGCTCGCCCGGGGGCTCGGTGATCGTTAGGGTACGCCGTCGCGATCAGGAGACTCGGGCCAGCGCCGCCGAGATGTTGTCCTTGCCACCCTGGTCGTTGGCCCAGCGGACGAGGGCCTCGGCCAGGCTCAACGGCCCGGCCCCGACGGTCCCACTCAGTCGGGCGATCAGGTTCTGCAGGTGCGCGGGCTCGGAGGCGTAGTTCCACAGCCCGTCGGAGCAGACCAGCAGCCACCCCGGCCCTCGCAGCGTTGTGGAGCCGGTCCGGGGCGAGTGGTCGGCGGAGTCACGCCCGAGCCACTTGGTGATCGCGTGGGCCTGCGGACCGTTCTCGGCCTCCTCGCGTGGGATCCCGGAGTCGATCCGCAGTTGCGCCACCGAGTCGTCCCGCGACAACTGGACGGGGTCGCCGTTGTCGGTGTCGGGGATCCAGTAGACGCGGCTGTCGCCGACGTTGGCGAACACGCAGAGCTCGCCCTCCAGCACCGCCCCGGCGAAGGTCGCGGCGGCGGCGTTCCTGCTGCTCGCCGCGGTGTTCGCCACCACGGCGTCGTTCGCCGCATCGACCGCCTGCGCGAATGACCCGGCGATCGCCGACGCCCGGCTCTCCGGCACGCCGAGCCCACTCGGCTGCGACGCCACGAGCAGGTCGCGGGCCGCGCGAGCCGCGGCGAGACTGGCCACGTCGGAGTCCTCCGAGGTCGACACCCCGTCGCAGACGATCAGCACGGCGCGGGTTCCCGGAGTCCGGTCGGCGGCGATGGCGGTGGCGTCCTCATTGCGGTGGTGTCGGATACCGCGGTCGCACGATGCGGCGACCCAGGATGCGGGCTGCTCGACGTAGTGGTCGCGCTCGCTCGGCGCCTTGGTGCCGCAGGTCTCGCAGTAGCCGTCCGCCCCGACCACGCCGCCGCAGGACAGGCAGGGCCGCCGCATTGGCAGCGTGGGCTCGTCACTGGGGCGAACGGGTTCCGACAACTCGATCGGGGTGTCCTCCAGCGGGCTTTCGGTGGTGCCGTCCGCGGGCGCGGTAGCGGGAGCCTGGTCCGCCGCCTGCAGACTCGTGCCGCAGGCCTCGCAGAACGATTCGCTGGCCGCCACCTCGGCCCCGCAGTTCGGACAGGTGATCACCGTCGGGGCAGCACCGATGGGAGCCGAGGGCGGCGGGATGGTCATGTCAGGGTCCACCTTCGCACGCCGTTCGCGCGATCGACCATCGCGTAGCGTTCGGTCTCCGTGTCCGCGGTGCCCGCGAGCGTCCGGTACGTCGCCTCGAGGCCGTCGCGCAGGGATCCGTCGTCGGCGGGGTACGTGCCGATCTTGACCTGGGTGTTCGGCCCCCCGGTCTGGACGAGTTTCAGGGCACGTTCCAGGATCTCCCCGGTCAGTTCTGCGCGCTCCTGCGGATCGAGGCGTACCCCGTCGATGCTGCTCATCGCCTGCGCGAGGACCGGCAGATTGTTCGCCGATTCGTACAGGTGCCGGGACCGCAGCCGGCGCGCCTCGGTGAACGCGCGCGAGGTCGTGGGTACGAGATCGAGTGCCTGGACCGCGCCGTGCACGTCACCGCGGCCCGCCCGCACCCGTGCCATGCCGAACGCGGCCGGCGCCACGTAGTTCGCGTCGGTGCTCGCGCAGGTCTGGTACAGCCGCTCGGCCAGCTGCGGCTCCCCACCCAACTCGCACGCCAGCCCGAGGGCCAGCTTCGGCGCGAGCTCGCCCGGCACCTGGCCGTAGACGGCGTTGAAGGCCTGCTGCGCCCCCCGGAAATCGCGCTTCTGCATGGCGGCGAGACCGCTCATCCAGACCGCCCGCCACTCCCACGGGTCGGCGGCGAGCATCTGCCGGACCGCGTCGTCGACGCCGGCGAAATCGCCGAGTTGCAGCGCGGCACGGGCCCGGGTGAGCGCGACCTCGGGGGTCACCTCGGGCGCGGACTCCAGGGCCTGCAGCCGCTCCCGGGGGTCGTCCGCGGAGACGTTGCTCAGCCAGGCGTACTGGGCGTCACTGGTGTCGGGGCGCAGTACCGGCAACTCGTCCCAGGTCAACGCGTCGCTGCTGATCGCCGGGGCTTCGAACAACACCGACGCCGCGGAGGTGAGCGCGGTCCCGGAGGTCCGTTCGGCCACCACCTCGCGGAGGACACCGAGCAGTTGCACCCGCAGCTCGTCCACGGAGGCGAACCGATCGGCCGGGTCCGGCGCGCAGGCCTTGGCGATCAGCCGGTACAGCGAGTCGTGCTCGGCGAACAGTGGGGTCTCCGGCACGCTCGGCAGGCTGGCAACGTAGCGGGTCTGGTAGCCGCGGAACTCCATCATCAACACCACCAGCGTCCGGCCGATGGTGTAGATGTCCGACGCCACGCTGGTGCCGACCTGAGCGACCTCGGGGGCTTGATAGCCGACCGTGCCGTAGATCGCGGATTCGTCGTCGTCCAGCCGCCGGACGCCGCCGAGGTCGATGAGCTTCACCCCGTCACCGATCTGGATCAGGTTGTCCGGCTTGAAATCGCAGTAGACCAGACCGAGATCGTGCAGGTACGTGAACGCCGGCAACACCTCCAGGATGTACGCCAGCGCCTGATCCACCGGCAGCGGGTTGTAGTCGCCCCCGACCTCCCGCATCCGTTGCTTCAGGATCTGCTTCAAGGAGGTGCCGCCGACGTATTCCATCACGATGTAACCGGCCTGGACCCCGTCGCCGCTGTCGTGGCTGACGAAGTTGTAGATCTCGACGATCAGCGGGTGCTCGACCTGGGCGAGGAACTGTCGCTCCGCGATGGCCACCGCCAACGCGTCGGCGTCGCCGGTGTTCAGCAGGCCCTTCAGCACCACCCAGCGGTCGGACACGTTCTTGTCCCGGGCGAGGTAGATCCAGCCGAGGCCACCGTGGGCCAGGCAGCCCGCGACCTCGTACTGGTTCGCCACGAGTTCGCCGGGCTGGAGCTTCGGGGTGAAAGAGAACTTGTTCCCGCATTTCGGGCAGAAGCCCTCGGCGCGGCCGGGCCGACCGTCCCGCGACCGGCCGACTGGAGAGCCGCAGACGGGGCAGTTCCGCTTGTTCTCCGGCACCTCCGGGTTCTGCATGATCGCGTTCTCGGCGTCGACCATCGGCGCGGGTGGTACCCGGGTGAGACCGGCTCCCAACCGAGCCGCCCGCAGCCGGACCGAACCCGAGTGGACTCGCTGAGTGATCTTGGACCCGCTCGCCAGCCGGGCCGAGCCGAACGCCGTCGAGCCGAGTTGACTCGAGCCGCGGGTGATGGTGGAGAGCGGGGACAGGGGAGCCGCGTCCGCTTCCCCGAGCGTGGGCGGGCCGCCGTCGTCCTCAGCGGGGGGTCCGCCCGGGGTGCCGCAGACGTCGCAGTAGCCGTCGACGATGGTGCCGGTGCAGCCGGGCTGGGCGCAGCGCAAGCCGTCTGCCGCGGGGGCGCTGGACTGGGCTGGACTGCCGCAGACGTCGCAGTAACCGTCGACGATGGTGCCGGTGCAGCCCGGCTGGGTACACCTCATCGGCCCACCTCCGTGGTCGGGGAAACCGTACGCAGATAGGTCTGGTAGAGGGTCACCAGTTGTTCGGCGATCGCCATCGGGGTCGGCCGCCGGCGGAGCGTCTCGGCCGCCATCTCGTACGCACGGGCCACGTCAGGCTGGCTGGCGACTCGGGTGGCCTCGGCCTTCGCCCGATACGCCTCGAGCCGGTCACCGAGCTCGGTGCGCCGGGCCAGCGCGTCGGAGTACGCCTCCTGCACCCTCGCCATCGCCCGGCCGACCCGATCGAGTCGGACCAGGTACTCCTCCAGGGTCGCCAGCGTGTTGGGCACCGGGCCCAGGGCGTTCACATCCGGCACCGCGTACCGGGGAGCCGGATCGACCGTGGCCAGACAGCGCTCGACCAAGGCCCGGAGCTCGCTCTCCCGTGCCTGCAGCTCGCCCCGTTGGCGGCGGGCCTGGGCGACCTTGACCCCGGCCTCACGGCGCTGCGCACCGCCGACGATCAGGTCCCGCTCGAAGGTGGTGGCCTCGATCTCCAGCGGCTCCAGCAGGCCGCCCACGTCCCCACCACGGTCGGCCTTCTCGGTGATCTCCCGCAGCCGCCGGGCGAGCCGGGATTGGCGTTCCGCCGCCTGCTGCTGCCGGAGCCCGGCCGGCTCGGTGTCGATCTGGTCCCGGATCCGCTCGAGTTGGGCGCGCAACTCCTTGATCCGGGTCGTGATCTCCGCGCCGGAGAGCTCCAACCCGAGGCGGACCCGGAGCTGGCCGGCCAGCGCGTCGGAGAGTCGGCACGCCTCGGGCAGCGACATGCTGAGGCCGGAGGCGTGCAGGGTGGAGGAGTCCAGCCGGCCCCAGATCAGGGTCGCCAGCCGCTCCCGCTCGCTCTGCCCGACCCGGCCGGAGTCCCAGACCACCAGCAGCTGCTCGTAGCGATCCGACGCGGCCTTCCACAACGTCATGGACAACGCGATGTCGCCCGTCAGGCTGGCGCCGTCCTTGGCCTCGAGAGCGGTCCGGTCGAGCAGGTCGAGCTCGCTTCGCCGCCCGACGCGCCAGTCACCGAGAGCGGTCAGGTAGACCAAACAGGCCGTCGGGTCGACCGGTTGGCCGAGCCGTCCCGGTGCCGGGGGTGCGGTGATGGTGCCCGCCACCCCGTTCACGCCCGTCCCCGGCCGTACTCCGCCCGCGGCGGTTCCGGAGCCGGGCCGAGGGCGGCACGCAGCCACCGGTCGTAGATGGCGGTCCATTCGCCGTTCGCCCGCATCTCGGCCAGCCGGGCGTTCGCGAACCGGACGAGGTCGACCTGACGCGCATTGAAGCCGAGGCCGTACGGCTCGTCGGTGAAGGCCTCGGAATCGGGCACGATCGCGTACGGGTCCTGCGCGGCCAGTCCCGCCAGCACCGTGTCGTCGCCGGTGATGGCGTCGACGTCACCCTGCTGGAACAGCACCAGGCAGCCGGTGTGGCTGTCGGCCCCGACTGCGATGGCCTTGGGGGACAGCTTCTTGAGGTTGTCCATGCTCGAGGTCCCGTTGGGTGCGCAGACCCGCTGGCCCGCCAGCCCGGCGATGGTGGTCACCTTCGAGCCGCGGCGGACGAGGATCTTCTGCCCCGAGCGGTAGTACTCGCTGGAGAAGGCGATCTGCTCCCAGCGGGTGCAGTTGATCGTCATGTTCCGCGCGACCATGTCCACCGATCCGTTCTGCAACGACGGAATGCGCTGGGCGGCGGTGATGACGCGCAGCTCGTAACGGTTCTCGTCGCCGAAGATGGCTTTGGCCATGGCCTTGACCAGGTCGATGTCGAAGCCCTCGATGCGGCCGTTGAACGGGTTGCGGGACCCGAGCAGATAGGTGTCCGCCGACACCCCGGCGATCAGCCGGCCGCGCTGGGCGATCTTCGCCATGGTGGATCCGGCCGGCATCTTGCCCGCGTCGGGCAGCGGGCCGTCGGGGGCGTACGACCGCAACGCCGTCTTGTTGTCGCAGGCGGGCCCGGTCGGCGCCGGGGCCGGCGTCGTCGGAGCCGCCGCCGGCGGGGTCGGCAGCGGGGTGGATGCGTACGGCAGCAGCGAGCACCCCGCCAGCACCCAGAACAACGCGATCAGCAGGGCCGCGGGTACCGCCCGGGTGCGCCTCATCGGTACTCCCGCAGTCGGGCCTCGAGGCCACGCCGGGCCAATACGGCGGCGGCCAGACCGGCCAGCAGGCTCAGGATGGCGCCGATCACGAGGCCGACCCGGGAGCCACCCAGACCCTGCTCGGTCTGCCTGGTGACCTGGCCGAGGAACTGCGCGGTGGCCTGGTCGTACGACCCGAACGTGGCGTTGGAGGAGTCGGGTCCGGTACCGGTGGCCAGGGCCACGGCCTGGTCCCACTTGCCGGAGTCGTCGAGCGCGCGGATCTGCTGGTGGACCTTGGTGTAGGACCCCCACGCGGTCCGCAGCGGCGCCGGCAGTCCGGCGAGATTGTCGCCCACCGTGACTGCCGACTGCTGCCAGGACTTCTCGAACGCGGTGCCGGACCCCCGCGCGATCAGGGTCAGGCTTTCGTTGGACTTGGCGTTGAAGCCTTCGATCCGGGCGGTGGCGACGGCATTGACGTCGGCGAAGGACCCGTCCTGGATGCCCCGCACCGCAGCCCCGGTCGCCCCGACGGCGATCAGCCCGATGATCCAGGCGACGGCGACCACTCCCGTCGCGGCCACGACGGCTGGATTGAGTCGGCGTCGGAACTGCCTCGAGAGTCGCGTCTGCACCAAGAACAAGGCTCCCAAGGCCGCGATCCCCGCGACACCGAGAACGGCGATCTGCCAGGTCACCATCTGCGATTCGGCCCGGCCGGCGTTGGCCGCGACGAGATTGTCGAGCAGCGGCAGCGCGTCGGCCCGCAGGCCGCCGCTGGCGATGCGCTGGTACTGCGCGCCGACCGGGAACCCCTGCCGGTTGTTCGATCGGGCGTCCTCGACCAGCGCGACGTAGGTCACGAGCTGCTCGTTCAGCGCGGCCAGAGCTTCCTCGTCGGCGGGCTCGGCCGCGGCCGCGGCGGCAATACCGACGGTCGCGGCGGTGATTGCGTCGTCGTACGCCGCCCGCTGGGCCGGGGGTTCCAAGCCGCCGACCAGGAACGAGTTCGTGGCGGTGGCGTCGGCGGCGAGCAGGTTGGTCTGGATCTGTTGGACCCGGATGAGTTGGGCCGTCGACCCGCTGGCGCGGCCGAGGGCGGAGGCCAGCAGGACGAACGTGAGCGAGGCCAGCACGCCGAACGCGACGCAGACCACGATCAGAGCCAGCGACCACCGGCGCAGCCGAGCGGGCGTGGATCGCACGGCGGCGCCCTGCGATCCGCGAGCGGCCAGATCCGCCGAGCCGGGAGCGCCCGCCGTCGGCGCCGATGTCGTGGCGGGCGGAGCTGGGGCCGCGACCTGCTGACTCACGACTCGATCTCCTTAGGCTCCGCCGGTTCGGTATCGAGATCCTCGGCGGTGAGCTCCCGCAGCTGTTCCACGGTGGGCTCCGCCACGTCGCGGAGCCGCCACGCGTGCCGGCCGATCGCGGCCTCGAGCTGGTTGCGGGCGAACCGCCCGTTGCCGAACGTCCCGCCCCGCGGCGTGACGGCCAGGACCGTCTCGAACCGGCGCCGGCAGTCCTCGGTGACGTCGTAGTCGGCAGCGGCGGCCAAGGTCAAGAAGATCTGGACCAGCTCCTCGTCGGTGTAGTCGGCGAACTCGATCGTGGTCCGGAACCGGCTGGCCAGACCGGGGTTCTGGGCGATGAACATCGCCATCGGGTCGGGGTAGCCGGCCACGATCAGCACGAGGTCGTCGCGGCGATCCTCCATCTCCTTGACCAGGGTGTCCGTCGCCTCCGTGCCGTACTGGTCGCCGGCCAGGCTGTACGCCTCGTCGATGAACAGCACGCCACCCGCGGCCTTGGCCACCACCTCCGCGGTCTTCATGGCCGTCTGGCCGAGGTAGCCGGCGACGAGCTCGGACCGGTCGACCTCGACGAGTTGGCCCTTGCTCAGCAGCCCGAGCGCCCGGTAGATCCCGCCGACCAGCCGGGCGACGGTGGTCTTGCCGGTGCCGGGGTTGCCGACGAAGACCAGATGCCGGGTGATGGTGGGCGAGCTGAGTCCGGCCTTGGTCCGCAGCGCGTCGATCCGCAGCACCGCCACCTGGCGGTGGATCTCCGCCTTCACCTCGGTCAGCCCGATCAGCGCGTCCAACTCGGCGAGGAGTTCGGCCAGGGTCTTCGGCGGCTCCTCGGGCTTCGCGCTGGGCTTCTCGCTGGGCTCGACCGCAGCCGGCTCCGCTTCCACGGACTGTGAACGATCCTGCTTGGTAGTCGAGGTCGGATCGTTCATCGCGTTGCCGATCCCCGGGAACCGCCCGGGGGCGGTCGGATCGAGCTGGCCGAGATCGAGGACGTCGGAGACGCGGGGGTCGGCGTGGGTGATGCCGTCGATCTGCTCCCGTTGGTGGACCACCTTGTCCATGGCGTCGGAGAGCGCCTGCATCGCGTTCCGGGCCCAGTCCCCACTCATGGCAGGTCCAGACTGCTGCGGGGACCGCTGGGCGGCGACTCGTACGGGTTCGGCCGGGGCGGGGGAGCCGGCGCGTGGCCGAACTTGTCCTGCAGGAACCGCCCGTGGGCGATCAGGGCGTCGGCGTCGACCCGGACCACCGCGTCGAAGATGCGGTCCATCGTCGCCGACAGCAGATCGAGCTGGTCGATCAGCAGCATCAGGGACGTCTTGCCGCCCTCGATCGGTCGGGAGTCGGCCCAGTCGCGGGGCAACCGGAGATACCCGCCGATCGCCTCCGGCAGGTAGTCGGTGGCGGTCGCCATCACCGAGTACGCCTGCGGGCTGCCGAGACCGAGGTTGCGGAGTCGTGGCATCGTCTGCCGCACCGTGTTGGTGACCCGCTTGACGCGCGACTGAACGGGCGCGGGTACGACCCCGCCCGTCACCATCGCCTCGGCCCGGTCGAGCGCGTTCACGATGTCATCCTCGGTGGGAGCCGCGGGCGCCGCTTCTACGACCTCCGGCTCGGGCTCGCGCCGACCGGTGATCTTGGCGACCCAGTCTTTGAACCCCATCGAGGATCTAGCCGTTCCCGTCGCGACCGTGTTCGAACTCAGCGCAACCCGCCGGGGGTGCCGCCCTCGAGGTCCAACTGGCCCGAGGCCAGCCGGGAGTCGCTCCGGTTCACCCGGTCGAGGTATTCGCGCGACTTGGTCACCTCGGTCTCGAGCACGCCGATGGTGGCGGCCATGTTGTCCAGCGCCTGCAGTTTGAAGGTGTCGATGGAGTCCATGGTGGCGTAGATGTTCTGGAACGCGGCCTGCAGCTGCGGCATCCCGATCGTCGCCGACGCCGCCTGCTGCTGGATCTTGGCCGAGTTGTCCCGCATCATCTCCGAGGTCCGCTGGATCAGGTCCGAGGTCGTGGTGTTGAGGGCCGTGATCTGGTCGAGCACCAGCTTCTGGTTGCCCAGCGCCTGAGCCACGATCACCGCAGTTCGCAGCGCCGACACGGTGGTCGTCGAGGCCCGGTCCACGCCCTTGATCAATTCGATGTTGTTCTTGATGATGATGTCGATCGCGAGGTAGCTCTGGATCGAAACCGCCAGCTGGGTCAGTAGATCTTGGTGCTTCTGCCGGACGTAGAACAACACGTCCTGGCTGAGCGCCTTGGCCCGGTCCGGGTCGGACAGCTCGAGTTCGGCGATGGTGGCCGAGAGTTTGGTGTCGAGCTTCTCGGCCACGTACACGTACTGGTTCAGCCGGCCCATCGCCGCCCACAGATTCTGCTTCTCCATGTTGAGAGCGACGTTGTCCTTGGTCAGTTCGTCCTGGCCGTTGCGCAGGCTGTGCAAGATGCCGTTCAGATGAGACTGGGCGCTCTGGTACTTGCGGAAGTAATCGGTGACCTTGTCCCCGAACGGCAGGAAGCCCAGCAGCTTGCGGGCTCCGGTGGCCTGGCTGGGATCGAGGTCCTCGACCGTCCGGCGCAGTTCCAGCAGCGTGTTGCCGACCTTGGAACCCTCGGCGATGCCGCCCTCCTTGAGCGCGCGGACCGGCGTCTGCAGCAGCCGGTTCGAGGTCTCGGCGGCCTTGCGGATGTCGGCGTCTCCCATGGTCCGCACGTTGTTGGCCTGCGTGGAGAACTCTGGTGACCGGGTCTGGGTGCTGGTCAGGGCCTGCATGAAGCCGTCCACCCGGGCGTCCAGCGCCGGTACGGCGGTCGGGTCGATCTGCGGCGCGATCGACGGCGCTTGGGTGGTGGCGACCGGCTGTGGCGGTGGCGGTGCCGTGAGGGTGAGGGCGTTGCCATCCGGGGGAGCCAGCGGGCTGGGGGCCGCTGCGGCGGCTCCGGGCAGGTTGGCCTCGGTCATCAACTTCTCCTCACGTCCACGTCAGTCCCACGAGCGTGAGCAAATCTACTCGCGGCTCGGCCTCACTGGGGCGCAAGCTGACTGACCACGAACTGCACGCCCTCGGGATCGGCGATCAGCGCCTCCCGGACCCATTCGGTCTCGTCGGTGTGCAGCACCGTGCCGCCGGCCCGGGTGGCCAGAGCTGCGCTGGCGTCGCGGTCCGCCACGGTGAAGCGGACCTCCCACAGCGGCGTCGCACTCTCGCGGCGCTCGATGCCGGCCACCACGTCCGCGAATCCGGGCGGGGCGAACTGCTGCCGTTCGTGGATGTCAGGGTCGATCGTGCTCGCGAGGTGGTCCCCGTACCCCGGCAGCCGGATCATGCCGGCGCCCAGGTCGGCGGACACCTGCCAGCCGAAAACCTGCTCGTAGAAGGGCAGTACGGCCTCCGGGTCGGGACTCAGCAGGACGCTGAAGTTCCATCCCCCGGGCTGGTTGACGTACTGCGAACCGAGTCGGCGACCCGCCTCCCAGAGCCGGAACGTGGCGCCGTGCGGATCCGCGCAGGCCGCCCAGCGGCCGGCCGGACCCGGCACCTGCGGTCCGCTCAGCACGTCGCCGCCCGCGTCGGTGACGGCCGCCATCGCAGCCTCGAGGTCGTCGCAGGCGATGTAGCTGATCCAACTCGGGGGTGCGCTCGGCGCCTCCGCCGGCGACGATCCGACGGCGGCGACGTCCTGTCCCGCCAGCTGGGCGATGAAGTAGTGCACCGGCACCTCGGCCGGCACCGCGTCGGCGAACTCCCAGCCGAAGAGCTCGGTGTAGAACCGGGTCGCGGCCTCGGGATCGGCGCGCTCGGTGTCCACCCAGCACGGCACGCCGGCCGGGTACCGGTGAGGTTCTCTCGTGGGTTCGCTCATGCCCCAACTCAAGCAGCCACGACCGACAGCCCCGCTACCCAGCCCGGTTGCTCGACCCGAACTCCCGCATCCGTTGCCTGGCGATGGCCGACATGGCGCTCGCGCTCGCGGCGATGGCCGCACTCGGTTCGACCACGCCCGGCTGCTCCGCGAGGTGGGTGCGCAGGGCCGCGGTCCAGGCCAGGTGCGAGTCGGTGCCCTGGTTGATCTTGCGGATGCCGTGGGCGATGCCGGCCTGCTTCTGGGCCGTGTCGATGCCGTACGAGGGCCGGACGTCCCCGCCGTGAGCGTTGATCGCCGCCACCGCGTCGGCCGGAATGGACGAACTGCCGTGCAGCACCAGTGCGGTCCGGGGGAGTCGTCCCTTGATCTCGGCGATCAGGCCGATCCGCAGCCGCTGACCGCCTTCGGAGTCGGTGAACTTGACCGAACCATGGCTGGTCCCGACCGCGACCGCAAGGGCGTCGACCCCGGTCCGGGAGACGAAATCGGCAGCCTGGTCGGGGTCGGCGTAGACGATCTCTTCGACGATGCCGGTCACTGCGGCCTCGGCGCCGCCGATGGTGCCGAGTTCACCCTCGACGCTGATCCCGCGAGGATGGGCGAGATCGACCACGGCCCGGGTGAGCGCCACGTTGGTCTCGATGTCGTTCGGCTCGTCGTCGTCGACGGAGCGGCTGGCGTCGATCATCACGCTCGTGAAGCCGTGGTCCATGGCCCGCACGCAGTCGTCCAGGGTCCGGCCGTGGTCGAGGTGCAGGGTGGCGGGTACGTCGGTGTAGTCCTCGACGGTGCGGCGCAGCGCGCGCCACCACCAGCTCTCGTCGGTGTACGCGCTCGCCCCGGCGATGGTCTGCACGATCACCGGCGACCGCTCGGCCCGGGCCGCGTCCAACACGGCGACGGCCTGGTTGAGGTCGGACACATTGAAGGCGCCGACGGCGTAACCGCCCCGCTCGGCGGCGGCCAGGTTGTCGGCCAGGCTGATCAAGGTCATCAGGTTCGGCTTCCTTCGGTGAGTAGACCGGCGAGGTGCCGGTCGAACGGCCGCAGGGCCGCATAGAGCTCGCGGTAGGCCCGCCGCTGAGACGTGTACCAGTCCCGGCTCGTCGGATCCGGCTCGATGCGGCGACCGAGTTCGGGTGGGGGGAGCTCGCCGAGTGGGTAGCGACCGACCGCGACGCCGGCCAGTAGGGCGGCGCCCCGTGCCGAGGCGTGCCGGGGACCTGGGGTGAGCGGGATGCCGGCGGCGGACGCCCGCAGCGGCAGGGTTCCGGCGCCTGCTCCGCTGCCGACGGCCCGCACGTCACCGACGTCCAGGTCCGCGGCCCGGAACGCGGCCACGATGCTGCCGAGCTCGTACCCGGCCGACTCGAGGAACGCCCGGGTGAGCTCATCGCGGGTCGAATCAAGCGTGAGTCCGACGATCGCGCCGCGCCCATCGGGGTCGTTGTCGAGGGTGCCCGAGCCGGCCAGATACGGCAGGACGATGACGCGGGGCGGCTCGGCTGACGGTGCGGACAACACGGCCTCGGGCTCGCTGGTTCCGGTCAGCCGGGCGTACCAATCCAGACTCCAGCCGCCGGCCGCCGTGCCGGCGAGGGTGACCCACCGACCGGGCCGCCAGGGGTAGGTCGCGAAGCCGGTGCCGGTCAGGCCCGGCGGGCGTTCCCGGGTACAGACGGTGAGGCAGTCGCTGGAACCCAGCGCGAAGGTGGACACTCGCCCCGGATGGCCGCCGGCCCCGATCGCGGAGGCGACCTGGTCGTGGGCGCCGGCGACGAGCACCGACCTGACCGCCAAGCCGAGCCGCTCGGCCGCGGCGGCTGACATCTCACCCACGGCTGTTCCGCACGGTACGGGCCTGGAGAAGGTCACGTCGCTCAGCCACGGGACGAATTCGCTCACGGCGTCGAGGACCTCGGTCGACCAGTGGCCCCGACCGACGTCGAACATGCCGGTCCGCGCTGCGGCGCTCCAGTCGGTGACCGGCTCGGCGCCCCAGCGGGTGGCGACGAAGTCGGCGCAGGTGCGGTAGGCGACCGCGACCGGCGGTCGCCAGGCCGGCCCGCTTCCGGCGGCGAGATAGACCGAGAACATCCGGTGCAGCGGCTGCCCCGTGATCTGCTGCACCCGCTCCGGGCCGATCCGCGCGGCGACGGCCCGGGCCGCGTTCTCGCCCCGCGCGTCCAGGCCCACGGGCGCGAGGTCGACCGCCCGTCCCTGCCGGTCGACCGGCACGACGGCCTCACCCATGCTCGAGAACGAGACGGCGCGGATGGGATCCGCTCCGGCCCGGGTCGTGGCGGCGGCCACCTCTGCGACCAGGTCCTCGACGACGCGCAACATCGACTCGGCGTCGACCACCACCAGGCCGGGCGCGGGCCGCCGGAGGGCCGTGTTCCGGCGCGCGGCGGCCAGCTCCCGCCCTGCGTCGTCATAACTGACGGCGCGGACGCCACTGGTGCCCAGGTCGACGCCGAGCGTGCTCATCCAGACACGGGAAGTCGCACGATCCAACTCGCCCGGCTCCGGAAGGCCGTGGTCAGCTCGGCGTTGCGGCCGTCGGAGCCGCGAGACCTGTCCAGCGCCTCGACCTCGGAGCGGCCGAACCGTACGTGCCGGGCGACAAGGCGACCGACCCGCGCGTCCTCGCCGGGGTCGACGTACCAGCACTGGTCGAGCAACTCCGCGACGTGGCCCCAGACCGGATCGTCGACGAGCAGGTAGTTGCCCTCCGTGATGATCAGCGGCACCTCGCGGGCGATCGGCACGGCGGACCCGATGGACTCCTCTAGACCGCGGTCGAACAGCGGGGCGTACACCACCGCTTCCTCGGCGGTCCGGAGTCGGCGCAACAGGTTGATGTACCCCGCGGCGTCGAAGGTGTCGTGCGCCCCCTTGCGTTCGTACCGCCCGAGTCGCCTCAGCTCGGCGTCGCGCAGGTGGAACCCGTCCATGCCGACCAGTACCGCGTCGGGAGCCAGGGCGGCGACGAGCGCCTCGGCGACCGTCGACTTGCCCGCGCCGGGAGCGCCCGTGATGCCGAGGAAGCGACGCGAGGACGGAACGACGAGGCCACGGGCCGCCTCGATCAGGTCCTCGATGGTCACGTCCTGAGGCTCGGTTCCCGGCCCGGGTGTCGAAGCAGGCGTCATCATCATCTCTGGATGCAGGATCGTACTGCTCAGCCCCAGCAGATCTTCAGCGCCTCCGCGGTCGTGATGCTCTCCAGTCCGTCGACCGGCTTGTCCGTCACCAGCGCGACGCCGGTGTCGAAGAAGTCCAGGCCGGGGCTGACGGCCGGCTTCTCGCCGCCACGAGCGATCTTGGCGATCGCCTCGACGCCGAGTTCGGCCATCTTCAGCGGGTACTGCTGCGAAGTCGCGCCGATGGTGCCGTTCTGCACGTCCTTGACGCCCGCGCAGCCGCCGTCGACCGAGGTGATGATCACGTTCTTCGTGTTCGCGTCCTTGAGCGCATCGGCGGCGCCCGCCGCCGCCGGCTCGTTGATCGTGTAGACGACGTTGATGCCGGGGTTCTTGGCCAGGCAGTTCTCCATCGCGATCTTGCCCTTGTCCTGGCTGCCGCTGGTTGGCTCGTTGCAGACGATCTCGTAGTCGCCGCCCTGACCGCCGGTGTACTTGCCGGTCTTGTCCTCGTCGCCGTTCTTGGTCTTGCTCTTGGTGTCGATGCCCATCCCGGTCAGGAAGCCCTGGTCACGGTTGTAGTCGACCGAGATCACCTTGTCGGTGAACGCGTCGAGCAGGGCGATCGTCGCCTTCTCGCCCTTCAGCGTGCCGGCCGCCCACTTACCGATGGCCTCGCCGGCCTTGAAGTTGTCGGTGGCGAACGTGATGTCGGCGACTTCCGGCGGCGTGGGCGGCGTGTCGAGAGCGATGATGAACAGGCCGGCGCTCTTGGCACTCTCCAGCGCCGGGTTCACACCCTCGCCGTTCAGCGCGATGAGGATGCCCTTGTCGCCGCGCGCCACGGCAGATTCGATCTCGCGTACCTGGCCCGCCTCGTCACCGTCCTCCTTGCCCGCGGCAATGGTGAGCTCGACGTTATTGACCTCGGCGGCCTTCTTCGCGCCGTTCTGCATGGCGATCCAGAAGGGGTTGATCGAGTCCTTGGTGATCAACGTGATCTTGACCTTTTCGTCGGTGGCGGCGGACGAGCCGGCCTGTCCCGAGGGAGTCGCGGCCTGGCCGCACGCGGTCAGGCCGAGGGCCGCCGTGCTGAGCACGGTCAACGCTAGGATGCCCTGGCGGAGCCGAGTCATGCGTCGTTGCATCAGATGTCCTTCCGAAATAAGGCGTCGGGGCAGCGGGCCCCTGAGACGGACGCTAGCAACTTAATGCCGATTGTCAAGCAAAAAGAGGCTAGTAAAGAGTCACAATCGTCGTAATATGGCCACGGCCACACCTCGGCCATGTCGGAACGGAGGTGATCGGATGGCCGTCGTCACCGGCGGGGTCAGCGTCGGGGAGGTGCTCGACCTGATCGCCACGGGCACGGCCCAGACCCGGACCTCGATCGCGCGGCTGACCGGACTGTCCCGCTCCACGGTGACCGAGCGTCTCGACGCCCTCTTCAACGCTGATCTGATCCGAGAAGGGACCGCCACGACCTCGGCTCGCGGCCGGCCGTCGAAGATCATCACCCTGAACGACGACAGCCGCCTCATCCTGGCCGCCGACATCGGCGAGGACCATACCCGGGCCGTGGTGACGAATCTGGCCGGCACCATCCTCGACGAGCGGGTCGGCGCGATGCCGGTGAGCGGCGGCGCGGAACGCACCATCGGCTGGATCGTGACGTCCGGGTTGGAGCTGCTGGCTGGTCTCGGTCATCCCCCGACCAAACTCATCGGAGCTGCGCTGTCGGTACCGGCGCCCGTCGACTTCGAGCACGGCGAGGTGACCGGACCGTCGGTGATGGCGGGTTGGGAGGGGATCGCGCTCGAGCCACTCGTCCGACGGACGATCGACGTGCCGGTGGTCGTCGAGAACGACGTGAACGCCCGTGGGTTCGGTGAGTACCAGGCGCATTGGCGCGACCACGACGAGATCTTGTACGTCAAGGCCGGCACCGGCATCGGCAGTGCGATCATCAGCGCCGGATCGATCTTCCGGGGCGCGAACGGTGCCGCGGGGGACATCGGGCACATCCGGCTCGAACCCGAAGGAGGCCGGCTCTGTCGCTGCGGCTCGATGGGATGTGTCGAGGCGTACGCGGCCGGCTGGAGCATCGTCCGCGACCTCCGCGCGGCCGGTTTCGAGGTGAGCGACACGGCCTCGGCCATGGCCCTGGTGGCGACGGGAAATCCGGACGCAATTCACCTGGTGAGGCAGGCGGGTCGCGCCCTCGGCCGGGCGATCGCCTGTGGCGTCAGCCTCCTGAACCCGCGGCTGATCATCGTGAGTGGCAGCCTCACCCAGGGCAGCGACCACTTGATCAGCGGGGTGCGCGAGACCGTGTACCAGTGCTCACTACCGCTCGCGACCCGCGACCTCGCGATCGTCAGCGGCCGAGGCGACCACCACAGCGGGGTCACCGGGGCCGCCTTCCTCGCGGTCCGGCGGGCTCTGACCCCGGACCGGGTCAACGCCCATCTGAGATCCCTGCTGGTCTAGCGGGGGTCCCTGGGCGGAATCTCTCCGGAGCCGCGGGTGATCAGCCGGGTCGGGACGACGGTGGTCGACGCGGGGGAGACATCGCCGTCGAGCCGGGCGAAGAGGCGTTCCGCGGCCAGCGTGCCGATGCTGGTCGGGTCCTGGGCCATGACGGTGAGGCCCGGCTCGATCACGTCGGCGAGCATGACGTCGTCGAAGCCGATCATCGCGATCTCGTGCTGTCGACCGAGGGCGTGCAGGGCTCGGATGGCGCCGATAGTGATCATGTTCTGGCTGGTGAACAGGGCCGTCGGTGGCGAGGCAGTGGCCAACAGGTCATGGACCACCTCGGCGGCCTCGTGCTGGGTGCGCAGGTTGGCGACGTCCAGGGTGAGGGCTTCGAGACCCGCCTGGGCCATCGCGTCGTCGAATCCGCGCCGCCGATCGCGGGCCGTGGAGATCTGCAGGTCGTCGCCGAGATGCGCGATCCGGCGGTGGCCGCCGCTCAGCAGGTGCCGGGTGGCCGCGGCCGCGGACTCGTAGTTGTCGCTCACCACGGCGTCGGCGACCATGCCGGCCGGGATCCGGTCGACGAAGACGATGGGCGTGCCCTGCTCGCGCTCGCCCTGCAGGTAGCCGACGTCTTGGCTGTAGGTGGTGAGGATGAGCCCATCGACCCGACGCCGGGTGAAGGCCTGGATCAACCGCCGTTCGCGCTCGGGATCATCGTCGAAGCTGGCGGCGAAGACGGCCGTCTCGTGGCGGGAGGCCACCGCCTCCACGGCGCGGTTGATGGTCGCCGAGAAGGGATTGTCGACCGCATCGAGCAGCAGTCCGACGGTCAGGGTCTTGCGGTCGCTGCGGCGCAGCGCCCCGGCGCCTTGGTGCGGCTGGAAGTTGAGGGCCCGGATGGCTCGCTCGACACGCTCCCGGGTTTGCGGCGACACATTCGCCTCGTCGTTGATGACCCGCGATACGGTCTTGATGCCGACCTGGGCCAATGCGGCCACATCACGGATCGTGGCGCGGGGTCGAGGCTTGCTGGGGGCGGACGCGGTTGACAACGATGTCTCCTCTACGGTCGCCGCCGACCATACCGCTTGTGCAACGCTTCGGTAAGCCTACTTGACGAATATCTGAGAATGCCTTAGAAATCTCCTATGACACCGTTGTCAACACGGCAGCGGACGACGTAGTCCACTATCGGAGGCATTTATGCAAGCACGCAGCAAGTTCGCCCGGCGGGCGATCGTTCCGGTCGCAGTGCTAGGCGCAGTCGCCCTCACCCTGTCCGCCTGTGGCGGCGGTGCCGCACCCTCGGGCGAGGCCAGCGGCGGTGGGGACAAGCCGATTGCGGTCACCCTCATCACGAAGACGGATACCAACCCGTTCTTCATCGCCATGAAAAAGGGTGCCGAGACCGCCGGCAAGGCCAACAACGTGACCATCACGGCCGTGGCCGGCAAGGCCGACGGCGACGAGGCGACCCAGATCCAGGCGATCGAGGCCGCCACGGCTCGCGGTGACGCCGGCATCTTGATCACGCCGGCTACGGACGGAGTGGTTCCGGCCATCGAGCAAGCCCGCTCCGCAGGGTTGTACGTGATCGCTCTGGATACTCCGCCGAATCCGGCGAGCGCGGTCGACATCACCTTTGCCACCGACAACTTCAAGGCCGGTGAGCTGATCGGCAAGTGGGCCGCTGGGACCCTCAACGGCGAGAAGGCCAACATCGCGCTGCTCGATCTGTTCAACGACAAGGTGATCTCGGTCGACTACAACCGCGACCAGGGCTTCTTGACCGGCATGGGCATCGACACCAAGGACAAGATGAAGAACGGTGACGAGGACAAGTCGGGCAAGTACACCGGCGGCAAGGGCGGCGACTACAACATCGTCTGCAACGAGCCCACCCAGGGCGCCCAGGACACGGGCCGTACCGCCATGGAGACGTGCCTGGCCAAGTCCAAGGACATCAACCTCGTCTACTCGATCAACGAGCCGGCGGGCGTCGGCGCCTCGGAGGCCTTGGAGGCAGCCGGGGTGAAGGCCACCATCGTCTCTGTGGACGGCGGTTGCGACCCAGGCATCGCAGCGGTGAAGGCCGGCACGATCGGGGCCACCTCCCAGCAGTACCCGGTCAAGATGGCCGAACTCGGCGTCGAAGCCATCGCCAAGTTCAAGCGGGACGGCACGAAGCCGGCCGTCAGCCCTGGTCTGGACTTCTTCGACACCGGCGTCGCGCTGGTGACCGACAAGCCGGTTACGGGCCTGGAGAGCATCGACACCACCGAAGCTGCCAAGATCTGCTGGGGCTGATAGTCAGATAAGTCGTGGCCGCCGGTCCGCTCGCGATCTCGAGCAGCGTGCCGGCGGCCCGACCCGATTGACCGAGACCACGGTGCCGGTCATCTATCAAGTACCTCCCTACGGCAAGGAAGCCCAATGAGCGTCGAAACTCACGCACCAGCCACCGCGGCCGAGCAGTTCGCTATGCGCCGCCAGTCCCCGTTGCAGCGGGTCCAACACCTGTTGCACTCGCACCCGGCCCTCAGCCCGTTGATGGTGTTGATCGTGGCCTGCATCGTCTTCACCATCATCAACCCGAGATTCGCCCAGCCGGGCACGATCTCCCTCATCCTGCAGCAGACGGCGGTGATCGCCGCGCTGGCCATCGGCCAGACTCTCATCGTCTTGACCGCCGGTATCGACCTGGCCGTCGGGGCGGTCTCCATCTTGTCGATGTTGGTGATGGCCAAGTTGGCCGCCGAGAACGGCGTGCCGGGAATTCTGGCCCTGCTCATCGGCATCGGCGTCGGTACGGCGGCCGGATTCCTCAACGGCATCTTGGTCACCCGACTGAACCTGCCCCCGTTCATCGTGACCTTGGGAACGTTGAGCATTTTCACGGCGATCGGTTTGCTGTACTCCGGTGGCGCCAGCGTGGGCCGGAACCAGATGCCGGACATCCTCAACGTGATGGGCACCCGGTTTTCGATCGGGCCGTTCAATCTCACCCTGGGCGTGATTGTGGTGATCTTGCTGGCGCTGGTCGTGGCGTTCGTCTTGAGTCAGACGGCCTGGGGCCGCCATGTCTACGCCGTGGGGGACGATCCGGAGGCGGCCCGACTGGTCGGGATCCGGGTGGACCGGTTGCTGCTCAGCGTGTACACGGTGGCCGGTTTGATCTACGGTTTCACCGCTTGGGTGCTGATCGGCCGGGCCGGTACCGCCAGCCCGAACGCCATCGTCGGCGCCAATCTGGAGACGATCACCGCCGTCGTGATCGGCGGCACCAGCTTGTTCGGTGGCCGGGGCGGCATCATCGGCACCATTCTCGGTGCCTTGATCGTGTACGCGTTCAATATCGGTCTGGCGCTGGCCGGTGTCGATGATCAGTTGCGGATTCTCACCATCGGCGTGTTGATCATCGCGGCGGTCTCGATCGACCAGTGGATTCGGAAGGTGAAGGCATGAGCAGCAATTTCGATTCCGGCATCAGTGATGTCAGTGAGCTGTCGGCGGAGGAGTCGGGGACGGTCGGGCTCGGCGCTCCGCCGTTGCTGGCCGATCCGCAGACCACCGTGTTGTCGGCCCGTGGACTGATCAAGACGTTCGGCAAGGTCGTCGGTCTGGACGGCGTGGACGTGGACCTGTTCCCCGGCGAGGTGCTGGCGGTGATCGGGGACAACGGCGCCGGCAAGTCGACGTTGATCAAGGCACTCACCGGTGCGTTGATCCCCGATTCGGGCCAGGTGTTCCTGGATGGTCGCGAGGTCAACTTCAAGACCCCGCAGGATGCCCGCAGCGCCGGTATCGAGACGGTCTACCAGACCCTCGCGGTGGCGCCGGCGTTGGACATCGCGGCCAACATGTTCCTCGGTCGGGAACGGCTTCGACCGGGTCCGCTGGGCTCGATCTTCCGGATGCTGGACAAGAAGGGCATGTCGGAGGCCGCCGGGAAGTCGATGGCCAACCTCGGCATCGCCACCGTGCAGAACATGTCCCAGGCCGTGGAAACTCTGTCCGGCGGTCAGCGCCAAGCGGTGGCCGTGGCTCGGGCGGCGACGTTCGCGACCAAGTTCGTGGTGCTCGACGAGCCCACCGCGGCGCTGGGGGTGAAGGAAACCGGCCAGGTGCTGAATCTGATCCACCAGATCAGGGACAAGGGTCTACCGGTGATCCTGATCAGTCACAACATGCCGAACGTCTTCGAGGTGGCCAACCGGATCCACATCGCCCGGCTGGGCGGCTGCGCCGGCGTCATCACCCCGAAGTCCCACACCCCGACCGAAGCCGTCGCGGTGATGACCGGTGCGACGACCCTGAAGAAGGGCTGACCTCAGGGAGTACGCCCACCACAGACTGAGGCAGTGGCGACTATGACCGGTTCCGTCATCGGGCGGGGCATCAGGCGGTCGCCACTGCCTCTCTGTGTTGTCCGGCTCGCGCACGCTTCGCGCCTTGAGACTCGGTCTTCCTCCCTCGCTCGCAGACGGGAAAGCGTGTCTGCTCCCTCAGTCGTCCAGACCGAGCCGGCGCTGCGCTAACGACGCTCGCCGGGGCTGCGGCTCCGCGTCGTCAGTCAACAGCCGCGGCTGGGACACCCGACATTCGCAACTCTTTCGGGCCACCCCGGAGCGGGATTGAGAGTGCGGCGCGCTGCTCGTTCTCCCGGAATCGTGGTTCGTAGTGGGTGAAGAAGACCTTGCCGACCAGATCGCGTCGGCTGCGCACCGCGGTCTTGTCGAACACGTGCTGCAGGTGTCGCTGCACCGTCAACGGTGAGATCTGGAGCTGCTCAGCGATGTCGCGGGTGGCGTAGCCCTGCAGCACCAGCCGGGTCACCTCCTGCTCCCGCTCCGTCAGCCCGTACGCCGCCATCAACAACGGAGCGATCCGGGAGGGACTGGCCGGCTCGATGATGACGGCGACGGATCGCTGCGGTCCGCTCTGCAGCGGCACGCCGTGCAGGATCAGCCATCGTCCCGAACTCGTGCGGATCCGAGCGACCTCGACGGGATCCGCCTGGTGGGCGGCGGCCGCCGCCGCGGTGCGGCCGGCGACCGCCAGCACCGCGGGCGGCAGTCTCCCGGTCGACCGGTCACCGTCCGGTAGCGCGTCGAGCCACTCGGCGGCGTTCGGCGACAACGACTCAGGCCGGAATCGCTCGTCGAGCACAACGAGTCCAGGAGCCTCTGGCCGGTCGGGCTCAACCGCTTCCCCCACCAGCAGTCCGCGACGGACGCCGTCCGCCATCGCCGCACTGACCGACTCCAGGAACACCTGCTCGGCCCGATCGAAGAGGGGGCGGTCGGGCTCCCGGTAGAGGCCGATCGCACCCCACGTATCGCCGCCGCGGCTGCGCAGCGCGACGATCATCTCCTGGTCTGCGCCGTAACTCATGTTGGCGTGCCAGCGCGGGCTGCTGCTCGGGTCACCGGCGGTCGCCTCGTGCAGCGTCGAGATCCCGGCCGGCATCAGGGCCACGTCGATGAGCTTGTTGACGTCATCGCCGGCGTACTCCTCGGCCAGCCATTCGGGCGGAAACTCCGGCAGCCCTTCCTGGTAATGGCTGGTGACCAGTCGAGACGCCGGGTCGAGGGTGAAGTGGCAGGGCGCGAGATAGTGGGGCACCGCGTCGGAGAGCACCGGCGTACAGGCCCGCCAGAACGTCACGACGTCGTGGCCGCGGCTCGAGAGTCGAATGATCTTGTCCGCGGCCGACGTCAGCCGTCGGTGCTGGTCCACCGGACCAGCCTAGGGAGATCTCACCCGTCCCACACGGTCGGCGAGTAACAGATTTCTGGGATTTCCGATGCTGCGAGACCGCCCTAGGGTCGCCACATGGCACTTCACGAGGGCGGGATCGTCGTCAAGACCGACGCAAACATCGGCGCCACGGGCGATCCCACCGTGGCCCTCGATCGCTATGTCCTCGACAGCGTCGAGTCGGGCGGAGCGTTGGCCGTCGTCGAGCACGTGCTGGCTCCCCACGTGCTGGCCGCGCCGATGCATCGGCACCATCGGGAGGACGAATACAGCTTCGTCCTCGAGGGCCGGCTGGGTGTCGTCCAGGATGGAGAAGAAGCCTTCGCCGGCGTGGGCGAGCTGGTCTGCAAGCCGCGGGGACACTGGCACACCTTCTTCAACGCCGGCGATCATCCGCTGCGGATCCTCGAGTTGATCACCCCGGGCGGGATAGAGGAGCTGTTCCGCAAGCTGGCCGAGCCCGGCGGCGAGTACGACCCGGCCAGCCTCCCGGCGTTGGCGGCTCGCTACGGCGCCGACGTCGACTTCGAAGCCACGATGCTCCTGGTGGAGAGGCGCTCACTGTCCTTTTGAAGAACTGCTGGGCTTACCATTCTCGCCGAGCCCCAACGCCGGCGAGGAAACCATGACCGAGGGCAAGCACCCCAAGCGGCAGCGCCGCGTCACCCTGGACGATGTGGCGCGTCACGCCGAGGTCTCCCGGGCTCTGGTCTCGATCGTGATGCGCGATGCTCCTGGGGCGAGCGCGGCCACCCGAGCCCGGGTCTGGCCGCCGCCCAGGAGCTGGGCTACCGCCCGGACCTGCGGGCCCGCGCCTTGGCCGGTCAGAAGTCGCGGCTCATCGGAGTGATGTTCGGCGTCGGGGTGGGGGAGTTCCACTTCGACCTGCTCGAGGGCCTGTACGCCGCGGCCGAGGCGCACGGCCACAACCTGATCCTGAGCGCGCTCACGTCCGGGTCGCGACGAGCAGCGCGCCGCGCAGTCCCTGAACGACTTCCGGTTCGACGCGCTGATCATGCTCGACCCAGACGGCGGAACCGCTGCTGGCCGGCACGGTCCCGATCGTCGTGGTCGGCTGGCATGTCGACCATCCCGACGTCGACGTGGTCCGGACCTCCGACGAGCACGGGTTGGCGCTGGCGGTGGATCATCTGGTGGGACTGGGGCATCGTCGGATCACCCACTTCGACGGCGGGCAGACGATCATCGGCGCCTCTCGACGAGACGCCTACCTGGCGGCCATGGCGGCGCACGGGCTGGGGGCGGAGGCGCATGTCGTGCGGCCGGGCAGAGCCAGCTCGACGGGCAGCGCGCGGCCCGCCTGCTGCTCGACGAAGGACGAGACCTGCCGACCGCGATCATCGCCTACAACGACGACACCGCACTGGCGGCGATGGGCGTGCTGGCCCACCAGGGGATCCGGGTCCCGGAGGAGATCTCGGTGATCGGCTGGGACGACAGCGAGGCGGCGTCGGCGCCGACCGTGGATCTGACCAGCGTCGTCCAGGACACCGGTGCGATGGCGTTGGCCGCGGTCGCGCGTGCCGTGGCCCGGATCGAGGGCCACGCGGTCGAGGACCGGGAGATCGTGCTCCAGCCCGATCTGCAGGTGCGGAAGAGCACTCAGCGACTCGCCGAAAACATCCTCCGATCATGTCTTGACATAAGGACGTTCTCAGGAATAGCTTATCGATCGTCTAGAGCGGTCTAGTCGGCAAACCACGTCGGTGACAGGCCGCCGCTCAACGGAGAGGATCGCTATGACGCTGGGTATTGCCGTGATCGGGGCGGGCATGGCGGGCCGGGCCCACGCCGCCGCCTACCGGACCGCACCGACGCTGTACGCCTCGACGCTGCCGCCGCTGCGGTACGTCTCCATCGGCGACGTCAGCCCCGAGTTCGGGGCGCTCGCGGCCCGGCGGTTCGGCTACGAGCGTTCCGACACGTCCTGGCAGGCCATCGCGAACGACCCCGACATCCACGTCGTCAGCGTCGTGGTCGCCAACCGCCTGCACCGCGAGATGGTCGAGGGTCTGCTGGCGGCCGGCAAGCACGTGCTGTGCGAGAAGCCGCTGAGCGACACCCTCGACGACGCCCGGGCCATGGCCGACGCGCCCGGCACGCCGACACCGTCGTCGCGCATCGGCTTCACCTTCCGCCGGGCGCCCGGCGTGGCCGCGCTGCGCGAACTGGTCACCTCGGGTGCGCTCGGCAGGGTCCTGCACGTCGACGCCCGCTACTGGTGCGACTACGCCAGCGACCCGCAGGGCCCGATCAGCTGGCGGTACAAGGGTGCCCCGGGTTCGGGTGCCCTGGCCGACATCGGCAGCCACGCCGCCTACCTGGCCGAGTTCCTCGCCGGGGACATCACCGAGGTGAGCGGCGGGCGGTTCGCCACCGCGATCACCGAGCGGCCGGTGCCGCTGGGGGCGTCGATCGGCCACGGCAAGGTCGAGGTCAGCGACAGCGTACGAGCCGGTGGAGAACGACGACTACGCCGCGTTCAGCGCCCGTTCGCCGACGGCGGCGTCGGCGTCGTCCAGGTCTCCCGGGTCGCCGCCGGCCACCCGAACGGGCTCGCGCTGGAGGTCTTCGGCGACCAGGGCGCGGCGAAGTGGGCGCAGGAGCGGCCCGCCGAGTTCCAGCTGATGCTCAACGAGGGACCCGTCGGGCAGCGCGGATACCGCCGCGTGATCATCGGCCCCGACCACCCCTACGTCGCCGGCGGACTGCCGATGGACGCCCCCGGCGTCGGCCTCGGTCAGAACGAGGGCTTCGCCTACCAGGCGCGCGCCTTCCTGGAGGAGGTCGCCGGCATCGACGAGGCGGACTCGCTGCCGCGCTGCGCCTCGTTCGACGAGGGCGTGCACAACATGGAGGTGCTCGCGGCGGTCGCCGAGTCCGCCGCCAAGGTGGGGCCTCGGTCGCGGTCCCGGCCCAGCGGTCCGAGACCTGGCGTCCCAGGGGTGACCCGATGAAGTTCGGCGTCTACAACGCGATCCTGCACGACCGCGCCCTGCCCGAGGCGATCAAGGTCATCGCCGGGCTCGGCCTCAGCGGCATCGAGCTCAACTCCGGCGGCTTCCTGCCGGCCGTGCACATCCCCACCTTCGACGACATCCTGACCTCCGACACCGCCCGGGACGACTTCCTCGGGCTGTTCGAGGGCACCGGGCGTCGAGATCGCCGGGCTGAACTGCAACGGCAACCCGCTGCACCCCGACCGGGTCATCGGCGACCAGCACGCCGACGACATCCGGCGCAGCATCCGGCTGGCGCACCGGCTGGGCCAGACCCGGGTGGTCACCATGTCGGGTCTGCCGGGCGGCGAGCCGGGCGCCACCCGACCCAACTGGATCGTCAACGCCTGGAACTCCGCGGCGCTGGACGTGCTGGAGTACCAGTGGGGGGTCGCCGAGGAGTTCTGGCGCGAGATCGACCGCGAGGCGGCCGATCTCGGCGTCAAGGTCGCGCTCGAGCTGCACCCGCAGAACCTGGTCTTCAACCCGGCCGGGATCCGCGAGCTCGTCGAGCGGACCGGCGCCACCCACGTCGGGGTCGAGCTGGACGCCTCGCACCTGTTCTGGCAGTGGATGGATCCGGTCGCCGTGGTCCAGGACCTCGGTCCGCTGGTCGTCCACGCCGCCGCCAAGGACGTCAAGATCAATCCGGCCGCGGCGGTCTACGGCGTGCTCGACAACCGCTTCCGCAAGCTCGGCGCCGGACGAGCCCCGGACGAACCTCGGCGGCGACGAGTGGGCCAACGAGTGGCCGAAGGACGCCGCCTGGGACTTCGTCGCCCTCGGCCGCGGCCACGACGCCGTCTACTGGTCGACCTGGCTCGCCGCGCTGTACGCGGTCGACCCCGACATGTGGGTCAACATCGAGCACGAGGACGTCAGCCTCGGCCGGATCGAGGGCCTCGAGATTGCCTCGTCGGTCCTGCTCGACGCCGCGCGCCGGGCCGGGGTCGGCGCCACTGATCCGGTGCCCTCGTGAATCCCCGTCGTTGTACCTGCGGGCCGAGCCCGCGACAACCCAAACCCCATGAGTCTGCGGCCACAGTCCCGGACCCCAACGAAAGGAATCATCGATGATCCCTCGTCGCTCGCGCGCGGGTATTGCCCTGGTCGCGCTCGCCTCGGCCACCGTCCTGGCCGTCGCCGGCTGTAGCGGTGGCGGCGCGCCACCGGCCAACAACCAGGATCAGGGTGGAGGCGGCGGCGACTCCGGTTACACCATCGCCATGGTGACCCACGAAACGCCCGGTGACTCTTTCTGGGACAAGATCCGCGCCGGCGCCGAGCAGGCGGCCAAGGACACAGGCTCGAAGCTGCAGTACTCCAACGACCCGGCCGCCGACAAGCAGGCCGGACTGATCCAGACCGCGGTGGACTCCAAGGTGGACGGCATTGCCACCACGCTGGTGACCCCTGACGCGTTGGCTGGGTCCGTGAAGTCGGCCACCGACGCGGGGATTCCGTTGGTCGGCTTCAACTCCGGTATCAACGAGTACAAGAAGCTGGGGGCTTTGATGTACTTCGGCTCCGACGAGACGTTGGCGGGTGAGGAAGCGGGTAAGCGGCTCGCCGGGGGTGGGGCGAAGAAGCCGTTGTGCGTAATTCAGGCGGCCGGGTCGGTGGCGCTGGAGGCGCGGTGCGCGGGTGTGAAGAGCGCGATCGCGGCTACGGAGAACATTCAGGTCAACGGTGCCGATGATTCGGCGGTGGTGTCGAGCCTGCAGGCGAAGTTGTCGCAGGACAAGTCGATCGACGCCATCGTCACCCTCGGTGCGCCGATAGCTTTGGACGCCATGAAGGCGATGGAGCAGTCCAACAGCACGGCCAAGCTGGCCACCTTCGACCTGAACCAGGACGCGGCGCAGGCGATCAAGGACGGGAAGATCCAGTTCTCGGTCGACCAGCAGCCCTACGTGCAGGGCTACATGTCGGTGACGTCGCTGTACCTGAACATCAAGAACGGAAACGACATCGGTGGTGGCAAGGCCGTGCTGACCGGGCCGTCCTTCGTCGATTCGGCCAACATCGACAAAATCCTCCCGTTCACGAAGAACAACACCCGGTAGTCGAGCACGTAGAGCTGCCCAACCGGCCGGTCGGGCAGCTCCACGGCTCGCTCTCACCTGATCGGAGAGTTCCATGAGTTCAACCACCCAAACGCCGGCACCGGTTGGCGCGCCTGCTGAGGCGTCGAACCGGGTGAAGCTCGGTTTGTCGAATCGGCTGCTGGCCCGTCCCGAGGTCGGGGCGGCGGTCGCGGCGATCGTGCTGTTCGTGTTCTTCCTGATTGTGGCGCCGGCGTTTCGGACGCCGGAGTCGTTCTTCACCGTGTTGTATGCGGCCTCCACGATCGGCATCGTGGCGGTGGCGGTGGGCATGTTGATGATCGGCGGCGAGTTCGACCTGTCCGCCGGGGTGATCGTCACGACCGCCGGCTTGGTCAACGCCATGTTCTGCTACTACCTGGGCGTGAACCTGATCATCGGGGCCGTGGTATCGCTGGTGTTCTGCCTGGCCATCGGTTTCATCAACGGGTATCTGGTTCAGCGAACCGGCATCCCCTCCTTCCTGATCACCTTGGGTACGTTCTTCATCCTGCAGGGCGCGAACTTGGGCGTGACGAAGCTGATCACGGGTGCGGTGTCGACGCCGAACATCAACCAGATGGACGGCTACGGGTTGATGTCGACGATCTTCGCGGGCAGTTTCAAGATCGGGCCGCGTGACGGTGTGGAACACCGTCATCTACTGGTTCGTCTTCGTCGCCCTCTCCGCCTGCATTCTGCAGCGCACCAAAATCGGCAACTGGATCTACGCCGTCGGCGGCAACGCCGCCTCCGCCCGGGCGGTCGGGGTCCCGGTGACCGCGGTGAAGGTCGGGCTGTTCATGGCCGTCTCGTTCCTGGCTTGGTTCGTCGGCATGCACCCGCTGTACCGGTTCAACACCTTGCAGGCCGGCAACGGCGTCGGCAAGGAGTTCCTCTACATCATCGCCGCCGTGGTCGGCGGGACGCTGTTGACCGGCGGCTACGGCAACGCGATCGGGGTCGCGATCGGCGCCTTCATCTTCGGCATGACCAGCCTGTGCATCGTCTACGCCGGCTGGGACCCCAACTGGTTCCACGCCTTCCTCGGCGTCATGCTGCTGCTCGCGGTGATGGTCAACCTGTACGTCAAGAAGCTCTCCACCACCCGAAAGGTGGGTTAACTGCCATGACGGACACGATTGCCGAACACGCCGACGCCAGCCTGCACAAGGGCGAAGCCCTGGTCGAGATGACCGAGGTCGGCAAAACCTACGGTGCCATCCGGGCGTTGAGGGGCATCAACATGACGGTGAACGCCGGCGAGGTCACCTGTGTGTTGGGCGACAACGGGGCCGGCAAGTCGACGCTGATCAAGATCATCTCCGGGCTGCACCCGCACAACGAGGGCCACCTGAAGGTCGACGGCGCCGAGGTCCACTTCGGCTCCCCCCGGGAATCCCTGTCCCACGGCATCGCCACCGTCTACCAAGACCTAGCCGTGGTCTCGTTGATGGAGGTGTGGCGGAACTTCTTCCTCGGTTCCGAACTGGTCGGCTCCAAAGCACCGCTGGCGCCGTTGAAGATCCGGGAGATGAAGCGGATCGCCGACGAGGAACTCCGCAAGATGGGCATCGTGGTCAAGGACATCGACCAGCCCATCGGCACCCTCTCCGGCGGTCAGCGGCAATGTGTCGCCATCGCCCGGGCCGTGTATTTCGGCGCCCGGGTACTCATCCTGGACGAGCCCACCGCCGCGCTCGGCGTCAAGCAGTCCGGTGTGGTGTTGAAATACACCGCCGCGGCCCGCGACGCCGGCCTTGGTGTCGTCTTCATCACCCACAATCCGCACCACGCCTACATGGTCGGCAACCACTTCATCATTCTGAAGCTCGGCCAAGCCGTGCTGGACAAGAAACGAGACGAGGTCAGACTCGACGAGCTCACCCGCCAGATGGCCGGCGGCGACGAGCTCACCGAACTCAGCCACGAACTCCAAGGACACTGAGCTGAGCTGATCGGGCCGCCGCCGCCAACCCTGAAAGGAGAGTCGTGTCCACCATCACCATCGGTACCGCCCCGGACTCCTGGGGAGTCTGGTTTCCCAGCGATCCCGACCAGGTGCCGGCCACCACCTTCCTCGAGGAGGTGGCGGCGGCGGGGTACGAGGCGATCGAGCTCGGCCCCTACGGCTACCTGCCGACCGATCCGGGCGAGCTTCGCGAGGCGCTGGACCAGCACAACCTGTCGGTGCTGGCCGGCACGGTGTTCTCCCACCTGCATCAGCCGGGCGCCTGGGACTACACCTGGAAGCAGGTGACCGACGTCGCGGCGCTGACCCGGGCCCTGGGCGGGGAGCACATCGTGTCATCCCGGAGCCGTGGCGGGACCACAAGTCCGGCGAGTCGCGGGAGGAACCGACGCTGACCGACGACCAGTGGCGGCTGTTCACGACCCAGACCGACGAGTTGGGCCGGCGGATCCTCGACGAGTACGGGCTGCGCGTCCAGTTCCACTCCCACGCCGACAGCCACGTCGGCTACCAACCGGAGATCGAGCGGTTCCTCGAGTCGACCGATCCGGCGTACGTCAATCTGTGTCTGGACACCGGGCACGTGGCCTACTACGGCGGGGACTGCCTGGACTGATCACCAAGTACCCGGACCGGATCGGCTACGTCCATCTCAAGCAGGTCAACGCCGAGATCGTGAGCCGGGTCCTCGACCAGAACCTCTCGTTTCCCGAGGCGGTCCGGATGGGCGCCATGATCGAACCACCGCTCGGCGTACCGGACATGCCACCCCTGCTCGAAGCGCTGAGAGATCTGAACCGCGACATCCAGGGCATCATCGAGCACGACCTCTACCCCTGCACCCCAGAGGTTCCACTGCCGATCGCCAAACGGACCAAGGCCTATCTCAGCTCGTGCAGCGACGTCGACGATCGACATGGGGGGATCCGATGAGTGACGGCAGGACCTGCGGATCGCCGTTCTCGGCCTCGGCATGATGGGCGCCTTCCACGTCGACCTGCTCATCGCGCGATCAAGGGCGCCACCGTCACGGTGGTCAACGACTTCGTGGCGGAGAAGGCGCCGAGGTCGGCGGCCGAGTCGGCGCCCGGGTGGTGGCCGACCCGATCGCGGCGATCAACGACCCCGAGGTCGACGCCGTGCTGCTGGCCACCCCGGGGAGCACGCACTTCGAGCAGGTGGCCGCCTGCCTGGATCGCGGCATGCCGGTGCTGTGCGAGAAGCCGCTGACCACCGACGTCGCGATCGTCGTACCGATTGGTGCAGAAGGAGGCGGCGCTGGGCCGGAGTCTGATCCAGGTCGGGTTCATGCGGCGCTTCGACGCCGAGTACGTCGCGCTCAGCAGAACCTGATCGTCGTCCGGCGGGCTCGGGCAACGTGCTGCAGCTGCACTGCACCCACCGCAATCCCGGCTGTGCCGGACCACTTCAACTCCGAGTTCATGATCAGGGACTCGGTCGTGCACGAGGTCGACGTCGCCCGCTTCCTGCTGGACGAGGAGATCACCAGCGTCCAGGTGCTGGCCGGGCGTCGCCACCGAGCAGCGCGCCGAGCGGCACCCACGACCCGATGCTGGTGGTCTTCGAGACCGCGTCCGGCCGGCTGGTCACCGACGAGATCTTCGTCCGCACCGGGATCGCGTACGAGGTGCGGACCGAGGCCGTGGGCGAGCGGGGTAGCGCCATCATCGGGCTGGACCAGAACCTGCAGGCCGAAGACCACCGACGGGCGCTGGGGCGGGCAGATCACCCCGGGCTTCGTGGAGCGGTTCGGCGCCGCGTACCAGCATCGAGCTGCAGCGCTGGGTCGACGCCGCCCGGCGCGGCACCATCGACGGTCCCGGGGCCTGGGACGGCTACGCCGCGGTCGCGGTCTGCGAGGCCGGCGTGGAGGCGGTCCGTACCGGTGCAGAAGGTCACCGTCGAGCTGCATCCCCGGCCCGAGCGTCGAGCTCACCGGCGGCATCACCGCCCCGGATCTGGAGGCGGCCCGGCCAGTGAAGCTCGCGCTCGACCCGCAGATGTACTTCGCCACCAGCACGGTCTACGAGCTGCCCGATCACGTGGCCCGGCTGGGTTATGAGTGGATGGAGCTGTCGCCGAAGGCCGATCTGGTGCCGTTCTTCAAGTACCCCCGGATCGACGACGCCGGGGTCCGCAAGCTGAAGAAGGTCGCCGCCGACGCCGGGGTCGGCATCGCGTCGCTGCTGCCGGTGCTGCGCTGGTCGGGACCGGACGAGGACCAGCGGCAGGCCGCGGTCCGGGCCTGGAAGCGGGCCATCCAGATCGCCGTCGATCTCGGCGTGACGTGATGAACTCCGAGTTCAACGGCCGGCCGGAGGCGGCGGAGACCGCCGAGGCCATGTTCCTGAGGTCGATGGACGAGCTGCTGCCGATCTTCGAGCGGGAGGGGGTGCAGTTGATCCTGGAGCCGCACCCCGACGACTTCATCGAGGACGGCATCGAGGCGGTGGAGATGATCCGCGGTCTCAACCGGGACTGGATCGGCTTCCTCTACTGCACCCCGCACGCCTTCCACCAGGGTCACACGGCGACCGACGATCATCAGCCGCGGCGCCGAGAAGGTCCGCTACGTGCACCTCGCCGACGCCTGGAACCACCTGACGTCCAACGGACTGCGCTACATCTCCAACCCGCCGGGCAACACCGCCCGGGTCCACCAGCACATGGAGATGGGCCGCGGCGAGGTGGACTACGACGAGGTCTTCGCCGCGCTCGCCGTCGGTCGGCTTCGACGGCGTGCATCAGCAGCTGCGTGTTCGGCTGGGAAGAAGACGCCGACGGCGTCAACGCCCGGCAGCGCGAGCAGGCCGAGGCGCTGATCGCCGAACACTTCACCAACCCCTGATCGATCGGAGCACCTGACCATGACCGTTGCCGTCGCCCACCAAGCCGCATCCTCGGCGCGCCTGCTCGCCCTGCGCGAGGCGGCGCGGGAGGCCACCGACCGGGGCACCGAATTGGCCGTCCTGCACGTGGTCGAGTCGCTCGACCAGGATCTGGAAGACGCATACCGCAGCGGCCTGAGCGACGAGATCGACAAGGCACTGGCGGGAACCCCGGCCCAGGGCGTGTCCTGGAACCTCCACCTGGCCACCGCGCCGGAGGATGTCGCGGAGACGATATTGACGCTGGCGGGTGAGGCGAATGCCTCGCTGCTCGTCATCGGCGCTCGGCGGCGATCTCCGGTGGGAAAGGCGTTGCTCGGCAGCGTGACCCAGACACTCATCCTGCAGGCCGAGATGCCCGTCCTCGTCGTGAAGGGCGAACGCCAGCGCGTCTGAACGCCGTCGTGGTCCGTGACTTTGCCTGTTGCAACGTCTAGGGACTTTGTAATAACATAAGGACATATTTCAGCACATCGCGGAGAATCAGGTGAGACGCATGACGACCGACCCCACCCCGAACGGTCTCGACGCCCCGGATCTGCCGGCTCTGGCTCGGCGGGCGCGCTGGGAGGTGATCAAGACCGTGACGGCCGCCAAGGCCGGCCATATCGGCGGCCCGCTGTCGATGATGGATCTGCTGGTGAGCCTGTACTTCGACGAGTTCCGGATTCGGCCGAGGAGCCGGATTGGCCCGACCGGGACCGGTTCATCCTGTCCAAGGGCCATGCGTCGATCGGCCTGTACGCGGTGCTGGCGCTGCGGGGTTTCCTGCCCGTAGACGAGTTGGCGACGTTCGACAAGGGTGATTCGCGGCTGCAGGGTCACCCTGATGTGACCCGGCTGCCCGGCTTGGACGCCTCGACCGGCTCGCTGGGTCAGGGCTTTCGGTCGGCGTGGGGATGGCGCTGGGAGCCAGCCTGGGCAATAAGGACTTCCACACCTGGGTGCTGTTGGGTGACGGGGAGATCCAGGAGGGCATGGTCTGGGAGGCGGTCCAGGTCGCGGCCCGCTACAAGCTCACCAATCTGACCGCGATCGTGGACCGCAACGGGCTGCAGCAGTTCGGCCTGCCCTCGAGCGAAGAGACCACATTCACCGATCGTGGTGACCGGCGTGACCCCTGGTTCGGCGTCGACCTGTCGGCGGTCTTCCAGGCCTTCGGTTGGCGGGTGCTGGAGTTCGACGGGCACGACTACGACCAGATCGCCAACGCCTACCAGCTGGCCCGGGCCGGCGACTCCGGCACGCGGCCCGACGGTGATGATCGCGCACACCGTGAAGGGCAAGGGTCTGTCGCTGGCCGAGGGCGTGCACACCTGGCACAGCATCGTTCCCTCGAAGGAGGACTTCGAGAGAGCCCGGCACGAACTCGAGCTCGATGAGCTCGAGCTCCTGGATTCCTACGCAGATCGCATTGACAACGGGAGCCCCGGATGAGCGCCACCATGATCATGACAACGGCCAGGCCATGCGCGACGTGTGGGGCGAGAAGTTGGTCGAGTTCGGCGACGCCGATCCGCGTACGGTGGTTCTCGACGGGGATCTGGCCAACTCGACGAAGGCGGACAAGTTCGCCAAGGCGCATCCGGATCGGTTCTTTCAGATGGGTATCGCCGAGCAGAACCTGGTCGGTGCGGCGGCCGGGCTGGCCGCGGTCGGGTATGTGCCGTGGACCTCCTCGTTCACGGTGTTCTTCACGCACCGGGCGCTCGACCCGATCCGGATGCTGGTGGCGCAGAGTCACGCGAACGTCAAGATCGTCGGCTCGTACTCCGGTCTGCTGATCGGCGCGGTCGGCAAGACCCACCTCGACATCCAGGACCTGGCGATCATGCGGGCGATGCCCGATATGACGGTGCTTGCCCCGGGCGACGGGACCGAGCTGTTGGCCATGATGGATTGGGCCCAGGCCTTCGACGGCCCGGTCTACCTGCGGCTCGTCCGCGACGCCGTACCCGACCTGTTCGGGCGCGGACTACACCTTCACGCCGGGCGCGATCCACGTCGTCCACGAGCCGACAGGCCGGGTCGCGTTCGTCTCGACCGGCGCACAGACCAGCCGGGTCGTCGAGGCGGCGCAACTACTGGCCGCGTCAGGCGTGCGGGCCACCGTGATCCACGCGCCCTGCCTCAAGCCGTTCGACGGTGCCGGGCTGGTGACCGCCGTCGGGGCGGCCCCGCTCGTGGTCACCGTCGAGGAGCACACCGTGGCCGGTGGCCTCGGCGGGCTGGTCGCGGAAACCCTCGCCTCCGCCGGGACCGGCGCGCGGATCGAGCGGTTCGGGCTGGACGACGTCTGGGGCGAGTCGGCCGACAACGCCTTCATGCTGGAGAAGCACGGCCTGTCGGCGGCACGCATCGCCGATCGGGTGGCGGCCCAGCTGCCGGCTCCGCGCCGATGAGCAGGAACTATCGGGTCGACGTCATCGCCGGTGACGGCATCGGCCAGGAGGTGATGCCGGCCGCGACGGCGTGTGTCGACGTGGTCGCTGAGGCGGGTGGCTTCTCCGTCTCCTGGCGGGACCGGAACTGGGGCTCCGACCACTACCGGACGCACGGCCGGATGATGCCGGTCGACGGCATCGAGCAGCTGTCCGACGGGGACGCGATCCTGCTCGGTGCGGTGGGTGCGCCCGACATCCCCGACGACGTCACCCTGTGGGGTCTGCTGATCCCGATCCGCCGCGAGTTCCTGCAGTACGTCAACCTGCGCCCGGTCCGGATCCTGCCGGGAGTCACCTCGCCGCTGCGGGATGCCGATGGGCTCGACATGGTGATCGTCCGGGAGAACGTCGAAGGGGAGTACTCCGAGGTGGGCGGCCGGCTGTATCGCGGCCAGCCCGAGGAGATGGCCGTCCAGGAGGCGGTGTTCACCCGGACCGGTGTCACCCGGATCGCGGAGTTCGCCGTCGCCCAGGCGAAGGCGCGGCGCGGACTGCTGACGTCGGCCACCAAATCCAACGGGATCATCCACACCATGCCGTTCTGGGACGAGGTCGTGGCGGAGGTCGCCACCCGCGGCGGACTCGAGGTCGACAAGATGTTGATCGACGCCCTCGCGGCCCGAGTGGTACTGAAACCCCGCAGCCTCGACGTGATCGTGGCCTCGAACCTGTTCGGCGACATCATCTCCGACCTGGCCGCGGCCGTGGCCGGCTCCATCGGGGTGGCGCCGAGCGCCAACATCAATCCGCCGAAGGACCACCCGTCCATGTTCGAACCCGTACACGGATCGGCACCGGACATCGCCGGTCAGGGCCTCGCCAACCCCGTTGGGCAGATGTGGGCGGCCGCGATGATGCTGGACCACCTCGGCGAGCCCGAGGCCGCGGCCCGGCTGAGCGCCGCCTTCGAGTCTGCGCTCGCCGCCGGCGTCCGGACCAGAGATCTGGGCGGGCAGGCGGGTACCGCCGAATTCACCGATGAAGTCTTGCGGCGCTGCCGCATGGATGTGGAGGCCGTACATGCGTGATCAGTTGTTGTTCCTGAACGGTCGTTGGGAACAGGGCGTCGACACCTTCGAGGTGCGCGATCCGTACGACGACGAACTGGTCGGCCGGGTCGCCGTCGCGAGTCCGGCGCAGGCCGTCGAAGCCGTCACCGCGGCCAAGAACGCCATGCTCGCGGGCTGGCCGGCGGCGGAGCGGGCCGACCTGCTGCTCGAGGCCAGCCGTACCATCGCGGCCCGGTCGGCCGACTTCGCCGAGCTGCTCCGCGCCGAGGCCGGCAAGCCGATCTCGGCCGCCCGGGTGGAGGTCTCACGAGCCGTGACCACGCTGCGAATCGCTTCCGAGGAAGCCCGGCGCCTCCCGTCGGAGACCGTCCAGTTCGACGAGATCAGCCCCGGCGTGACCCCGCTCGGCTTCACCATCCCGCAGCCGTACGGGGTGGTCGCGGCGATCACTCCGTTCAACTTCCCGCTGAACCTGGTCATGCACAAGGTCGCCCCGGCGCTCGCGGCCGGCTGTGCGATCGTGCTCAAACCGTCGGAGCGGACGCCGCTGTCGGCCGGACTGCTCGCCGAAACGCTGGCCGAGGTCGGCCTGCCGGCCGGCTGGCTCAACGTCGTCACCGGGCGCCCGGCCGAGATCGTGCCCGCCTGGAACGACCACCCGGACGTCGCCGTCGTCACCTTCACCGGCTCGGCCGCGGTGGGCTGGCAGCTCAAAGCCGATTCGCCGCGCAAGCGGCACGTCCTCGAACTCGGCTCCAACACCGCGATGGTGGTCGCCGCCGATGCCGATCTGCAACGGGCCGTCAGTGCCGCGGTGGCCGGCGGCTACACGTTCAGCGGGCAGGCGTGTGTGTCCGTGCAACGGGTGTACGTGGCCGACGCGGTGGCGGAGGACTTCACGGCGATGCTCGCCGAGGCGGTCGAGAAGCTACCCGTGGGCGACACCTCCGACCCGGCGACCGTGATCGGCCCGGTGATCAGCGAGCAGGCGCGGGAGCGCGTGGTGGCCTGGATCGGCGAGGCCGTCGACGGCGGTGCCCGGCTCGTCAGCGGCGGCACCCTGGACGGCAGCTGTCTGCGTCCCACCGTGCTGGCGGATGTACCGGCCAGCGCGCGGGTGGTCTGTGAGGAGGTGTTCGGACCGGTCGTCTCGATCCGGACCGTCGCGTCGGTCGCGGAGGGGATCGCGGAGGTCAACTCCGCTCGCTACGGGCTCAACACGGCCTTGTTCACCAGCGATCTGGCGTCGGCGCTGGCCTTCGCCAAGACCGCCGAGGCAGGCAGCGTGTTGATCAACATCACCCCGGCGTTCCGGGCCGACCACATGCCGTACGGCGGCGTCAAGGACAGCGGTCAGGGTCGCGAGGGCGTGAAGTACGCCATCGCCGAACTGCTCGACCAGCGGCTCGTCGTCCTCAGCCCGTGACCACCGAAGTTGGACGACCGGTGCGGATCGGCGTCGTCGGGTTCGGGACGGGTGGGTTGCACTTCCACGCCCCCTTCATCGAGGCCGCCGACGGCGTCGAGCTCGCCGGCGTCGTCACCCGCAATCCGGACCGTCGAAGGATTCTGTCCGAACGCTTTCCCGGCGTGCCGGCCTACGACTCCCTCCACGATCTGGTGACAACCGAGCGAGCCGCCGGGGGGCTGGACGCTGTCACCATCACGACCCCGCCGCAGACGCGACACGACCTCGTCCTCGAGGCGCTCCAGCTGGGCGTGCACGTCGTGGCGGACAAGCCGTTCGCCCCGACCGCGCCCGCAGCGGTCGTGCTCGACCGTGCCGCCAAAGACGCCGGCCTGGTCCTCGGGGTGTATCACAACCGCCGGTGGGATTCCGACATCCGCACTCTCCAGGCCCTGATCGACTCCCGCGTGCTCGGCCGGATCACGCGATTCCATTCCCGCTTTGACGCCGACGACCCAGGAACTCTCGAGGGTGGTGAGCACGGCGGACTCCTTCGCGACCTCGGCAGCCACCTCGTCGATCAGGCGCTGTGGCTGTTCGGGCCGGTCGAGCGCGTCTACGCCCGGTTGGACGAGGTACCGACGCCGGCCGGGCCCACCGACGGCTCCTTCCTCGTCGTGCTCAGTCACCGCAACGGCACCACCAGCGAGTTGTCAGCAACCAAGATCAACCACCTCGCCGAACGCGAGCTCCGGGTCTACGGAGAGCAGGGCAGTTACCTGGCTCGCGGTACCGACGTCCAGGCCCAGGCCATCTTCGCCGGACTGCGGCCTGCTGCGATGCCCGACGACTGGGGCCGAGAGCCCGAGTCCGCCTGGGGCAGCCTCGGCACCGCGGCCGGCTCTCGGCGCGTTCCCGCGGAACAGGGCAACTACACCCGCTACTACGAACTGTTCGCCGAAGCCGTCCGTACGGGCGGAGATCCGCCGGTCAGCGCCCGAGACGCCGTCGAGGTCCTGGCCGTCCTGGACGCTGCCCGGGAAAGCTCTCGCAGCGGACAAAGCGTCGAACCGATCACGCAGTAGACGCTGATCTGGTGACCTCGACCGTGGCACCGGTCCGCAGGCTCTCGTTAGCGGCATCGGCCAGCACGAGGGCGGACCGGCCGTCGACGAAGCCGGGAGAGAACGGCGTACCGGTTTCGATGGCGGTGACGAAGTGGTCCAGCTCCGCGCGGTAGGCCGGGGTGTAGCGGTCCAGGAAGAAGTTGACGTACGGGGGCGCGACCTCGGTCTGGGTGGCGCCGGAGAAGCGCACGCTGGTGGGCAACTGATTCGCGGCGGACAGCATGCCGAGTTCGCCGAACGCCTCCAGCCGCTGGTCGTAGCCGAACGCACAGCGACGACTGTTGGTGATCGTGCAGAGCTCCCCGTTCCCACCGCGCAGCACCAGCACCGCGCTGTCGATGTCGCCCGCGGCGGCGATCTCGGGTGAGACGACGTTCGCGCCCGTGGCGGTGACCGCCGCGACCTCGCCGAGGAAGAACCGGGCCATGTCGAGGTCGTGGATGCTCATGTCGCGAAACAGTCCACCGGAGTTCTCGACGTAACCAGGTGGCGGCGGGGCCGGGTCGCGACTGACGATGATCAACTGCTCCAGGGTGCCGATCTCCCCGGACGCCACCCGGGCCCGGATATCGGCGAACGTCGGGTCGAAGCGGCGGTTGAAACCCACCATCACCCGTCCGGTGAGCTCACCGATCTCGGCCTGGCACGCGTCGACCTGGGCCAGGTCGAGATCGATCGGCTTCTCACACAGCACGGCCTTGCCGGCGCGGACGGCGCGGGTCAGCAGGTCGACGTGCGTGGCGGTGGGGGAGGCGACCACGACGGCGTCGATCGACGGATCGGCGATGACGGCGTCGAGGTCGGTGGTCCAGTCCGCCTCGAACAGACCGCCGACCTCTTTGGCTGCCGTCTCGAACGGGTCGTACACCCGGGCCAGCTCGGCCCGCGGATGGACAGTGATCGAGTCCGCGTGCACCCTTCCGATCCGGCCACAACCCAACAATCCGATGCGCAACACGTCTCTACCGTAGGGGTCGGAGGTCGGCGGGTACCGGTTGTCCCGGGACCAGACCTCGCTCGGCGGTGGCCCGCTCTGCGGCGGCGAGGGTCGCGGACGGCGTGCGGTCCAGCTTCGCCGCAGCCGCGGTCACGGAGGCGAATTCTGCGGTGGCCTGGACGATCACGCCGGCCCGGTGGGCGATCTTGACCGCGACCGCAGTGCCTTCGACGTCGAGGTCCACCCAGCCGCGGGGAAGGGCGTACTTCGCCACCGGATGCTGCCGGATCCCGAGGGTCGACGTCTGCTCGAGGACGAGGTCGCGGAGCGCGTCGACCGTGCTCGTCGGGGCGAGCACGGATAGCTGGTGGGCCGGCCGGCCCTTCTTCATGAGGATCGGGGTCAGCCACGCGTCGGAGGCGCCAGCCAGCATCAGCGCGTCGAGTACCCCCGGCCACAGGCGCGGGTCGAGGTCGTCGACGTTCGCCTCGAGCAGCACGGCGGCGTCGAGATCACCGGCCGGGGTTGCCTGGGCGCGGTCGCCGATCAGCACCCGGGTGACATTCGCCCGGCCCGGTCGGTCTCGGCTGCCCGCCCCGGTCCCGGTGTGGGTGACGAGCAGATCGGGGAGGTTCTCGCAGCGCTCGCTCAGGGCCACCAGCAGCGCCATCCCGGTCGGGGTGGCCAACTCGCCCTCGCCGCCGGCGCGGACCCGCCAGCCGGCTGAGAGCGCGACCACGGCGGGCACCGGTACGCCGACCTCGCCGTGCGCCATCGTGACCCGGCCCGAACCGACGGCGACCACTCCGGCACTCACCGTGGACACCCCGAGGTCATCCAGCGCGGCGCAGACCCCGACCACGTCGGCGATCGAGTCCCAGGCCCCCACCTCGTGGAATTCCACCTCCTCGGCGGGGATCCCGTGCACCTCGCCTTCGGCGTGGGCGAGGCGCTCGAAGACCGCCACCGCCCGGTCGAGGACAGCTGGCGCCAGCGCGGCGCCGATGAGCCGATCGTGGATCTCGCGCCAGCGGCGGTGCGGCTGATCGTCGGCCCGCAGATCGACGTCGGCCTTGATCGCCCGGAGCCCGGCCCGGGTCACCGGCGCGACGGTGATCACGACCGTGTGGGGGATGACGGCATCGACGGCCGCCTGGACGGTTGCGAGCGACGCTCCGGCGTCCAGCAGTGCGCCCAGCAGCATGTCGCCCGCGATCCCCGCCGAAGCGTCGATCCAGGCGTGGAGCGATGGCGTCACGGGGCGGCGATCTGTGCGGCGAGGTGGCCGGCGCCGTACCCGTTGTCGATGTTGACCACCGCGACTCCGGGCGCGCACGCATTGAGCATGGCGAGCAGCGGGGCGAGCCCGCCGAAGGCGGCCCCGTACCCGACGGAGGTCGGCAGCGCGACCACGGGCGCCGACACCAGACCGGCCACCACGCTCGGCAGGGCACCGTCCATCCCGGCCGCGACGATGATCACCTTCGCCTCACGGAGCAGGGGAAGTCGGGCGAGCACCCGGTGTAGACCCGCGACCCCGACGTCGACCACCAGCTCGCAGGGCCGGCCGAGGTACTGCGCGGTCAGCCACGCCTCGCGAGCCATGGGCAGATCGGAGGTACCGGCCGTGACCACGACGACGAGACCGCCGGTGGGCTCCGGTCGTTCCGCGGGCCAGGCCAGTAGGCCAGCTTCCTGATCATGGAACGCGCCTGGCAGTTCGCTCAGTACGGCCTTGGCCTGCTCCGCACCCGCCCGGGTGAAGAGGGTGACGATGTCGGCTCGATCGCGCACGGTGGCAGCGATCGCGGCGAGTTGCTCGGTGGTCTTGCCGGCGCAGTAGACCGCCTCGGGGAAGCCCGCCGCGCGGCGCGGGACAGGTCCAGATCGGCGATCTGCACAGATCGGGATCAGGCATGCTGCTCCCGCAGGGCCGTGAGGGTGAACACTCCGGAACGGAGTCCGGCCGGGTCGATCATCACCTCGCCGAAGCCCGCGTCGCGCACCGCGGCCCGGACCAGATCAGGGATCCGCTCCGCGGCGGCAAGATCGTCGGCCGCGAGTTCGACCCGGGCGAGTCCTCCGTGGTGGCGGACCCGGAAGTCGTTGAGCCCGAGGGCCGCCAGATCCGCCTCCGCCTGGTCGATCTGGCGCAGCTTCTCGGGCGTCACCTCCGAGAAGTGCGGGATCCTCGACGCCAGACAGGGCGCGGCGGGCTTGTCCGCGCAGGCCAGGTCCAGGGCGCGGGCCAGCTCACGCACGTCGGACTTGGTCAGTCCGAGTTCGGCCAGCGGCCGCAGCACCCGGTGCTCGGTGGCGGCGCGAGCCCCCGGCCGGTCGATCCGGACGGCGTCGTCGGCGTTCTCGCCGTACGCGATCGCGGTCAGCCCGTGCTCGCGGACGACCTCGTTATCGATCCGTCGAACAGTTCGCTCTTGCAATGGAAGCACCGGTCGACCCCGTTGGCGCGATACGCCGGGTCGTCGCCCTCGAACGTGGGGATCTCGACCAGCCGAGCGCCGATCTGCGGGCGACATCGTGGGCCGCGGTCCGCTCGCGGGCGGCGAGGCTGGGGGAGACCCCGAGCAGCGCGAGGACTGCTCGACGCCGAGGACCCGGACGGACAGGGCGAGCAGCACCGATGAATCGACCCCGCCGGAGAACGCAACGCCGAGCCGGTCCACGCCGCCCAGAGCGCGGGTCAGCGCCCGAGTCGTGCGGTCCAGCAGGTCCATCGTGACT